>JADQBG010000005.1 GCA_016278725.1 Actinomycetota bacterium | reverse complement strand
CCGCTCCCGGATCACCCTTCCGTCCCTCGAGACTCCCCCGAAGCCCCCTTCGCCCGCCGCCAACTGCGGTTGTTCCTGGCCTTTCTCCGGGTGGGCATGCTCGGCTACGGCGGCGGACCCAGCTCCATTCCCCTGGTTCACAAGGAGGTCGTGGACGGCTACAAATGGCTGGACGAGGACGAGTTCGGGGACATCCTCGCCCTGGGCAACACCCTGCCCGGTCCCATAGCCACCAAGATGGCGGGATACATCGGCTACCGGGTGGCCGGGCCACTGGGCATGCTGAACGCGGTGCTCTCCACCATCGTGCCCACCATCTTCCTGATCGTGGTCCTGTTGACTTCGCTCGCCACCTTCAGCGAGGAACCGTGGGTGCAGGGGATGACCAAAGCCGTGGTTCCCGTGGTCGGGGTCATGCTGGCCACGCTCACCTGGCAGTTCCTCGAGCGGGCCGGAGCCGGCCTGGGATGGCTCAAGGCCGGACTTCTGCTCCTGGCTAGCCTCGCCATCATCGAGTACCTGGGCCTCCACCCCGGGTTCGTCATAGGCGCCCTGCTGATCTACGCGCTGGCGCGAAAACCCGCCGGAACGGAAGCGGCTCAAGCGGGGGGTGGGGACTCGGACGCCGGCGAGACCCTGGAAGAGGAACATCTGATCGAAGGCATGAGGCACCCGAGCGAGCACGGCGATGCCGACGCCGACGATCTGCAGGAAGCGCTGGAAGAGGATGCTGCGCAAGAGGACGCTGCGAGAGAGGATGAAATCCCATGATGTATTGGGATATCTTCCTCGCGTTCTTCATCCCTTCGATCATCGGCTACGGGGGCGGTCCCGCCTTCATCCCGCTGATCGAGAACGAGGTGGTGGGCCGTTACGGCTGGATGTCGGTGAGCGAGTTCAGCCGGGTTCTGGCCCTGGGCAACGCCCTCCCCGGCCCCATCGCCACCAAGATGGCCGGCTTCATCGGCTACGAGCAGGGGGGCGTGTTGGGCTCCTTCGTGGCGGTTTTCGCCACCGTGGCTCCCTCGCTCATCCTGATGCTCGCCCTGCTGGGTTTGCTATACCGCTACAAGGACTCGCCCCGCGTGAAGCGGATGACCCTGCTGATCCGGCCCACCATCGCGGTGCTGCTTGGGCTGATGGCCTACCGCTTCTTCGCCGAATCCTGGGGGGAGGCGGGCGCCCTGCAGACTCTGGCTCTGGGCGCTTTGGCCTGGGTGCTGATGGAGCGGCTGCGCGTGCACCCGGCGTGGGTCATCCTGGGCTCGCTTGCCTACGGCGGAGTCTTCCTGGGCTAGGTAGCCCGGGCCTTAGACCACGCGGCCTGAGGCCGGCGCGGCTCAGGCAGGGCTCAGGCAGGGCTCCGGCGCGGCGGGCGGCGTTGGCGCGGCGATTGGCCGGAACCGCGTAGGCTATCCCACCGCCTGGAAGAGCAGGCGGGGCAGCACTCCGAGCACGAAGGTCAGGCCCACGGTCAACCCCAGCGCAAGCCTGAGCGGCCAGTTGATCTCGTCCGCGCCGATGCCCAGCGCCGGCGGGGCCGGCTCGAGCGGGGCCGGCTCCAGGTACATGCGCTGGATGATGCGGCCGTAGAAGCCGAAGGAAAGCGCGCTGTTGACCACCCCGATCACGGCGAGCCAGACCAGATCCCCCTGGACCGCTCCCCAGAAAACCGAGAACTTGCCCCAGAACCCGGCGAAGAGGGGAATCCCCGTCAGAGAGATCAGGAAGACGGTCATGATGCTCGCCAGTCCCGGGTGCGTGCGTCCCAGCCCTCGGAAATTGGCCAACTGGTCGTCGAATCCGCGCCCGGCCAGCACGCTGAGCACCAGGAACGCCCCGACCACGCCGGTGCCGTAGGCCCCGAAGTAGAGCACGGCGCCCTCCATCCCGGGCTGATTGCCCGCCGCGACGCCCACCAGCGCGTAGCCCGCGTGGGCGATCGCGGAGTACGCCAGAAGACGCTTGAGCGTGGTCTGGGCGAAGGCCACCAGCGTCCCCCAGAACATGGTGGCCGCAGCGAGCACGGCGACGCCGTAGGTCCAGGCGTCGCTCTGCCCCTCGAGTCCGGAGAGGATCCGGACCAGAGCCACCACCGCCGCCAGTTTGGGCGCCACCGAGAGAAAGGCGCCCACCTCGGCATAGGCCGCGTCGAAGACGTCGGGTAACCACTGGTGGAAGGGAAAGGCCGCCAGTTCGAAGGCAAAACCGGCCAACACCAGAGCGATGCCAGCAAGCAGCAGGCGCGTCGTCTCCACCTCGCCCTGGAAGGGGATGGTGACGCTGCCCACGGTCCCGTAGATCAGGCTGAAGCCGTAGAGGAGTAGAGCGGCGGCAAAGATGCTCATGAGGAAGTACTTGAGCGCCGCCTCGAAGCCGTCGCGGTCGGTGAGGCGAAAGGCGACCAGCGCCCAGGTGGGGATGATCGAGAGTTCCATCCCCAGGAATACCACGATCAGGTTCCCGGCCGACGCCAGCACCGAGGCACCGAGCAAGCTGAGAAAGACCAGCAGGTAGAAGTCCCCCGCGTCGCCCGAGCGGCCCATGCCCTCCAGTCCCGCCAGGATGACGATGAAGACCAAGACGAGCAACACCATGTCGGTGAAAACGGCGAAATTGTCGATCACGAGCGCGTCCGACCAGAGGCGCAGATTTTCGTCCAGGAGCCAGAAGCTGTAGACGAACCCGAGCAGCGCCAGAGCCGCCGAGGTCAAGAGCAGCGCTCGGCGCACCACCGCGCTGCCGAACGACTCGATGGCCAGCGCCAGGGTGATCAGCACCAGCATGATGAGCTTGGGGAGCACCGCCGCGAACTCGCTCACAGCACCCTCCAGAGCACGGCCGCCAGAATGATGCTGCCCACGGCCATCCCGGTCACGTAATCGCGCACCAATCCCGTCTGCGCGCGCCGGAAGAGCGCGCCCAACCCCTGAGTCAGTCGCGCTAAGCCGTTGACGGCTCCGTCGATCAGGCCGTTATCGATGGAGAAGGCGAGGAATCCCGCCGCAGAGAGAAAGGGGCCGATCAGAGTGCGATTGTAGATGGGGTCGAGATAGTAGGCGTTCTCCGAGACCTGATAGAGCGGGCCGAGATTGCGCCGCAGGGCAACGTCCGCCTCGAGAGGCCGGTCGCCGCCGTACTGCCACCAGGCGAGGGCGATTCCGGCCACGCCCAGGCCCGACGCCAGCGCCAAGAGCCAGAGAGTCACGTGCCCTTCCTCCGCGGCCGGCTCCAGATCCATCAAACCCTGGAGCGGGAACCCCAGAAAGCTCACCCCGGCAAAGCCGGCCAGCACCGACATCGCTCCCAGCACGAGCAGGGGAATACCCATCACCGTGGGCGACTCGTGGAAGCGGGACACTTCTCCGTGGGCGAACCGCTCGGGGCCGAAGAACACCAGGAAGATCAACCTGAAGATGTAGAAGGCGGTCAGGAAACTGGCCACCAGCAGAATCCCCAGCAGCACCGGCTCTTCCGCCAGCAGCCCGGAGAAGATCTCCTCCTTGCTCCAGAAGCCGGCGAACGGCGGAATGCCCGCGAGCGCAAGGCCGGCGAGAACGAAGGTCCAGGCGGTGATGGGCATGCGCTTGACCAATCCGCCGACGTCGTCGATCGAGACCGCGTGCAGCCCCGAGGCGTGAATCACGCTGCCGGCGCCCAGGAACAGCAGAGCCTTGAACCAGGCATGGGTGAACAGGTGGAACATCCCGGCCTCGGGCACCCCCGCTCCCAGGGCGGTGACCATGAAGCCCAGCTGACTGATGGTGGAGTAGGCCAGCACCCGCTTGATGTCCCGCTGGCTGACGGCGATCGTGGCCGCCACCAACGCGGTGAGCGCCCCCACCCAGGCGACCACGGTGAGCGCCGCCGGGGCCAGTTCGAACAGAGGGAAGGTCCGCGCCACCAGGTAAACGCCCGCGGCCACCATGGTGGCCGCGTGGATCAGCGCCGAGACCGGGGTCGGGCCCTCCATGGCGTCGGGAAGCCATACCGAGAGCGGTAGCTGCGCCGATTTACCCACCGCGCCCGCAAAGATCAGCAGGGGAACGGCCACCTCCCAGCCGGCCCCCAGCATGCCCGCCTCGGCGGCCGCGAACACCTCATCGAAGCGCAGCGTACCCAGGTGGAAGAAGATGGCAAAAATGGCAATCAGGAAGCCCAGATCCCCGAGGCGCGTGGTGAGAAAGGCCTTCTTCCCCGCGCTGGCCGCCGCCGGGCGGTGGTAGTAGAAGGAAATCAGCAGGTAGGAGGTGGCGCCAACCAGCTCCCAGGCCATGAACAGCAGGAAGAAGTTGCTGGCGAGTACCAGCAGGAGCATCGCCGCGCTGAAGAGGGAGAGCTCCGCGAAATAGAGCACGTAGCCGTGCTCCCCCTTCATGTAGCCGATCGAGAACAGATGGACCAGCACGCTCACCCCGGCCACCACGACGGCCATGACCGTCGCGAGTCCGTCCAGCCGCAGCCCAAAGAACACGTCCAGATCGCCCACCGAGAACCAGAGGGCCTCCACTCGAGGCCCGGACCCGCCGTCGGAAAAGACGCCCACCAGGGCCAGCAGGAAGGGAACCCCGACGCCAAAAACCGAAAGGGGTCCCGTCCAGCGATCGACAAATGCGCGGTAGTCCGGCCCCAGCCGGGTGTGCAGAGCCGCGGCCAGCAGCAGGACCACGGCCACTCCCAGCGTGGTGAAGGGCATCAGCACGAGAAGAGCGTCGCTCATGGCCTCACCCCCTCAGGAAGTCGATCCGGCCGACATCGGTGGTGCCAAAGCGGCGGAAGATGGCAAGGATGAGCGCGAGCCCCACGGCGGCTTCGCAGGCGGCGATGCTGATGCCGACCAGCGCGAACACCTGCCCGGTCATCAACTCCGGCTCCCACAACCGCGAGAAGGCCACGAAGTTCAGGTTGGCCGCATTCATCAGGATCTCCACCGAAATTAGCAGGGTGATGGCGTTCCGGCGGGTGAGCACTCCGTAGGTGCCGATGGCAAAGAGCAGGCCGGAGAAGACCAGAACCAAAGTCACAGCCGCTCCCCTCTCACGATGACCAGCGCCGCTACCACCGCCGCCAGCAGAATTATCCCAATCACCTCGAAGGCCACCAGTTGCTGATCCAAAAAGGCCCGTCCCAGGAAGGCCACGGTCTCACCGGGGACCTGTCCGGCCTTCGGCAGGTCCTGTCCAAAGGCGGCCCATACCAACCAACCGCCCACGGCGTAGGCGACGACCGCTCCCAATCCGCGGTGCTCCGAAACCGCCAGAGGATGCTTTTGGCCGACCGCCGATAGCATCAACGCAAACAGGATCAGCACCACGACGCCGCCGACGTAGACGAAGATCTGGATCAGCGCCACGAAGTCGGCCGCCAAGATATAGAACTGCCCGGCGATCGCGGTGAGGAAGGCCCCGAAGGCCACGATGCTGCGCAGCAGGTAGCGGGTGAGTACCGCGGCGAGCGCGGCAATCACGGCGATTCCGCCGAAGGCGGCGAACAGCGCGATCTGGACGTCGCTATCCAACAAGTTAGAACACCGCCTTCATGACGAGCCCGGCGAGCAGCAGGTTGACCAACGAGAGGGGAAGGAAGTACTTCCAGGCCAGGGCCATCAGTTGATCCTGGCGGAAGCGGGGCAACGTGAAACGAAGCACGACCGCGAAGAAGACGATGACCGCGGTCTTCAGCACGAACCAAACCACCGGCGGCAGGACCGGACCGAGCCCGCCCCCAAAGAAGAGGGCGACGGCAAAAGCGCTGGCCGTAGTGAGCGAAGCGTACTCACCGAGAAAGAACAACGACCAGCGAAAACCGGAGTACTCGGTGTGGAAGCCGGCCACCAGTTCGGATTCCGCTTCGGGGATGTCGAAGGGGACCCGGTTGACCTCGGCCAGCGTGGTGACCGCGTAGATCACGAAGCTGAGCGGTAGCAGCAGCACGAACCAGGTGGTGTCGGCCTGGGCGCCAATCAACCCGGCGGAGCTCAGGCTGCCGGACAGCATGACCACGGTGACCACGGCGAGCGTGCGCGGAATCTCGTAGCTGATGAACTGGGCGGAGGCGCGCAGTCCCCCCAGAAAGGAGTAGTTGTCGTAAGAGGCCCAGCCGGCGAGCAGGAGGCCCACGCCGGTGACGCTGGGCACCGCCAGAAAGTAGAGGATGCCCACGTTCAAGTCGCGGATGACCATGGGCACGCCGAAGGGCACCACCACGAAAGCCATGACCGCAGGCACCACCACCAACAGCGGGGCCAGGCGGAAAGCGAGGGCGTCTGCCGCCGCCGGCCGGACGTCCTCCTTTACCGCGAGTTTGACCACATCCACCAGGGTCTGCAGTAGGCCGTGCGGTCCGGTCTCCATGGGACCCAGCCGTCCTTGGATCCGGGCGGAGACCTTACGCTCCACGTAGACGTAGACGGCGGTCAGCGCGCCCACCATGGTGAAGACCACGACCCCCCAGAAGAATCCCAGCAGGAGCAGCCCGTACCAGTTGTCGTGAAACCAGTTGGTGTCGACCCAGGGCAGTTCCAACCAGCCCAGGTCCAGCCAATCGAAATTCAGCCAATCCGGCCAGTTCACTTCCACACCAGAGCTCCCTTACGCCAGGCGTAGAAGAGCCCGTCTGAGACCAGCACGACGAAGATGCCGGCCTTGAGCAGGTCCATCCAGGAAGCGTCGCGCAGCACCGGGCTGACGGCGAAGAGCAGCACGGTCTCGACCTCGAAGACGATGAATACCAGGGCGAAGTTGTAGTAGGCCATGTGAAAGGGCCGCCGCGGAGCCGTGGTCTGCACCACCCCGGACTCGTAGGGTTGGAGCTTCACGGCCGACGGGTGCTGGGGGCGAATGTAGCGTAGGAGCAACAGGGGAACCATCGGGAGCATAAGCCCGGCAACGCCAAAACCGAGCAAGAAGAATACGTCGGCAAGGAGCTCCTCGCTCAACGCCCGCGCCACCTCCCGTATCGTTCTGGCTTTCCTCCCTCCGCAGACGCCGCCCTGTCCCTCTGAGCGCAGCGCCGGCGACCGTGCCCCCTGGCCTGCGGAGGCGAAGTCCGAAACCCCATACCCCGACCTTTCCGGACGTAATCAGCGGCAAAGACGTGTTTGGGGAGCAGAATGACCGGGCAATCTTGGCTGACGCGGAGGCCACGCCACGCGACGGACAACGCTCATGGAGGCAGACCAATAGAGGAGAAGGATCGGGAGCCCGAGGTGCGCGAGCACGGCGAAGACCCGCGGGAGCAGGCCGAGGACCCCACCCTCCCGGCAGATGGAGCGGGGGAGCTCGACCACCCGGCCGAGCAACCGGACGAGCCGCTCGCGGAGCCGGAGCCCCAGCTCCCGGAGCCGGACGAGACCACCGTGGAGCCGGCGCTCAGTCCCTGGTTGAGCAACGGCGTCATCGTCCCCATCAAGGCCCCCATCCGCGATTCCTACGGTCCCCTGGTGATCGGTCCCGGGATCGTCGTTCACTCCGTCGAAGACGTGCTCGAGTGGGTGCGGAGTCACTCCCTCTGGATGCTGATGTTCGGATTGGCCTGCTGCGCCATCGAGATGATGCACGCCAACGCCTCCAAGTTCGACCTGGACCGTTTTGGCATCATGCCGCGGGGCTCACCACGGCAGTCAGACCTGTTGATCGTTTCGGGAACCGTCACCTACAAAGTCGCCCCCATGGTGAAGCGCGTCTACGAACAGATGGCGGAGCCCCGCTGGGTGATCGCCATGGGTAACTGTGCGACCGCGGGCAGCCTCTACTTCCACGACGGCTACAGCGTGGTCAAGGGAGTCGACCAGGTGATTCCCGTCGACGTCTACGTTTCCGGGTGCCCCCCACGCCCCGAGGCGCTGATCGACGGCATCGTCGAATTGCGCCGGCTGATCGAGGGTAAGGCCGCCCGCCGTGGACGAGAGGGCCGGTCGTGACCGTAGACCGAAGCGACCAGCAACGCCGCGCGCGGGAAGAGCTTTGCGCCGCGTTGGCCGAGCGCCTGAGCGGGCAAATCAACTGTGCCCTGACCGGCCCCGACGAGGTCCTGCTCGTCAGGCTGGAGCTCGACCAGTATCGTGCGGCCGCAGAGACTCTGTGGGAGCAGGGGCTCGACCGCCTGGACTTCCTCACCTGCGTGGACTGGCGCGATCACTTCACCCTCACCCTCCAGGTTTACTCGATGGATAGCGGGGCGATCGTCCGGATCGCCTGCGACCTGCCCCGGGACGGGGTGCCGGCGCCGACCATCTCGGACCTGTGGTTCCTTGCCAATTGGGAGGAACGGGAAGCCCACGACATGTTCGGTGTGGTCTTCGAGGGCCATCCCGACCTGCGCCGCATCCTCCTGCCCGAGGCGTGGGAGGGCCATCCTCTGCGCAAGGACTACGTGGACCGCGTCGGCATCGAGCGGCCCCAATATTTCTGATGGACGACATGGACACCCGCAATATGCAGCCTGAGCCTGACGGCCTGCGGCCGGAAACCCTGGTCCCCGAAGAAGGCGTGGAAGGCTTCGAGGACGTCAACGATTTCCTGATCAACATCGGCCCGCACCACCCGGGCACGCACGGGGTCATGCGCATGATCACCCGGCTGGACGGTGAGCGAGTGGTCGGCCTGGACACCCGCATCGGCTACATGCACCGTTCCTTGGAGAAGATCGCCGAGAACCGCACCTATCACCAGGTGGTCGCCTTCACCGACCGCACCGTGGACTACCTGGCCGCCATGCACAACGACTGGGTGTACTGCATGGCCGCGGAAAAGCTCTTGGGCATCGAGGTGCCCGAACGCGCGGAGTACCTGCGGGTGATCGTGGGCGAACTCAACCGTATCGCAAGCCACCTGCTGTCCCTGGGCGCTCTCGGCCTGGATAGCGGGGCAATGACCTATTTCCTGTGGACGCTGATGGCCCGCGAGAAAGTCGTGGGTCTCTTCGAACAACTCTGCGGCGCGCGCCTCACCTACGTCTACATGAGGATCGGCGGCGTCATGTACCAGCCCCCCGAAGGCTGGGTCGAGCGGGCGAACGAAGTGGTCCATGAGGTGGTGGAGGAGCTACCCCGATACCGCAGGCTGTTCCACGACAACTACATCTGGCATCTGCGCTCCAAGGACATCAGCACGCTCAGCCCCGAGGAAGCCCGGCGGATCAACGCACAGGGCCCGACCCTCCGCGCATCCGGCATCAAATGGGATCTGCGCAAGAACCTGCCCTACTCGATCTACGACCGTTTTGAATTCGACGTCCCGGTGGGCACCACCGGCGACGTCTACGACCGCACCGAGGTGCGCTACGAGGAGATCCTCGAGAGCGCCCGGATCGTCAGGCAGGCGCTCGCGGATCTCGCCCCCGGTCCCATCTTGGCCCACCGCATCGCCCGGGTTCCCTCTCCCCCGCCCGGCGAAGCCTATGCCCGCATGGAATCCCCTCGCGGAGAGATCGGCTGTTACTTGGTGAGCGACGGCAGCCACAAGCCCTACCGGATGAAGTGGCGGGGAGCCTCGTTCCATAACGTGCAGATGCTGCCGCAGATGTGCGTCGGCTACACCCTCTCGGACATGATCAACATCGTCGGCACCATCGACCCGGTGATGGGAGACGTCGACCGATGAAGCTCGGGGACATCTTCCGCCCCTGGACCAGCATCCTCAAAGGCACCGGGGAAACGCTCAAGCAGATGATGGAACCCCCGACCACCATCCAGTATCCCCGGGAGCCGGCTCAGGTCGATGCCCGCTGGCGCGGGCCTTTGCGCTATCGCGGCGTGATGGACGATCAGGACCCGCCGGTTACCGACGCCGGCCCGCTCGAGTTCAACGAGCTCTTGAACGAACTCCACGACCAGCAGAAGGTGGCCCCTTGTATTGGCGGGTGCCCCGGGAATGTGGACGCCCGCGGGCAAAACGCTTTGGTTGCGGCCGGCCGGGAAGTCGAGGCCTACGTCAACACACGCCGCCGCAACATCCTGCCCGCGGTGCTGGGCTACGTGTGCCCCGCGCCCTGCGAGGACGTCTGCCGGCGCTCGCATCTGGACGATCCCATTGCCATCCGGCAACTGCACCGCCATTGCTACGAGGTCTACGACCGAGAGGTGCGGCGCCCGGGCCACCTGAAAAACCTGGTGTGGCGCGAAGAAAAGGTGGCCATCATCGGCGCCGGGCCGGCCGGGTTGGCCGTGGGTTACGACCTCATCCAGATGGGCTACCGCGCCATCATCTACGAGCGTGAGGAGATCCCCGGCGGTCTGCTGGTGACGAGCGTGCCGCTCTACCGGCTGCCCCGCGACGTGGTGGCCAAGGAAATCGAGGACCTGGTGGAGATGGGTCTGGAGATCCGCACGGGGGTCGAGGTGGGCAAGGACATCACTCTGGAGGAACTGCGGCAGACTCACGACGCCGTGGTGGTGGCCGTGGGCTACTCCGCCGGCCGTAAGCTGCCCCTTCCCGGGGCGGATGCGCCGGGAGTCTGGTCCGCCCTAGACTTTCTCTACGCCTACACCATGGACAAGGGCTGCGACGTGGGCGACACGGTGGTCACCATCGGCGGAGGCGACGTGGCCGCCGACTGCTCGCGCAGCGCCCTGCGCTGCGGAGCCAAGAAGTCGATCCAGGCCATGCTCGAGATCCGCGAAGAGATGCCCGGCCAGGACATAGAGGTGGAGGGCGCCATCGAGGAGGGCGTCCACCTCATGCACCGCTGGGGTCCGGACTCGGTGATCGTCGAGGACGGCCAGGTCACCGGCATCAAGCTCAAGAAGATCTCCAGCCGGTTCGACGAGACCGGCAAATGGAACCCGCAGTTCACCGGGCAATCGAAGATCGTCAAGTGCGACACCGTCATCTTCGCCGTGGGCCAACGCCTGAACATCGACTTTCTCAAAGGCACCGGGGTGAAGTACGACGATGTCGGCCGGCCGTTGGTGAACCCGGTGACCGGCGAGTGCGGGGTCGAAGGCCTGTTCCTGGCCGGCGACCTGGCGACCGGCCCCAAGACCATCATCATCGCCATGGGCCAGGGACACGAGACCGCGATCAGCGTCCACCGGCATATTCAAGGCGAGCCCATCAGCGAACCCGGCCGGTTGGCTCCCGTGCACCCGCCCGAGTACTACCTCCAGGAGGTGTACCAGCAGTCGAGCGATGAGGTGCTCACCGACACTCCCGGAGGACGGCGGCGGCCCATGCCCGAAGCCGATCCCAAGCTGCGCCGCAACACCAATCAGCAGGTGGAGCTTGGCTGGCCCAAAGGCGTGGGCCACGAGGAGGCCGTGCGTTGCATGCGCTGCCAGACCCACGTCTGCGTCGCCTGCACGATGTGCGCCCGGGTCTGCCCCGACAACTGCATCGCCGTCGAAGGTTACGACACGGGTTATGTGCGCCGGGTTACGCGGTATGACTTCGTAATGGAGTGGTGCTGCTTCTGCGGGCTGTGCGAGGACATCTGCCCCACCCAAACGCTGGATCTGGTCGCGAGCTTCGACTACGCGAGACGCTCCAGGAAAGACCTGTTCATAGACAAGGACACGATGGCCCGCCCGTTCGAAGGGCCCGAGGAAATCTTGGACCGGGATGGATGGCCGTAGGGTTTTGCGCAACGCTCCTTGAGGGAGACTTGGTCGGACACCGGGGGTAGAAAGGAATGCAGCATGGAGATTTCCACCAGTGAGCTTCGAGGCGTAGAGGTCTTCGAGGTACGCGGTGAGATCGATCACAGCAACGCGGGACGTCTGAGCAGCGCGGTGGACGAGCCGCTCGAGCGCGGCGACGAGGTGATCGTCCTCGACCTGTCCGAGGTCGATTACATAGACAGCGGGGGAGTATCGGTCCTTCTGTCCACCGTGCGCCGGCTGCGCAACCGGGGTTGGCTCGGGGTGGTAAATCCCAACGCGAATGTTCGCCGACTGCTGGAAATCGTCGGTCTGACGGTCGACCACGGTTTCCGTCTGTTCTCCGACAGGACGGAGGCCGAAGACGCGATCGAGGAAGTCATCGGCAACGAGCAGGGAAAACGCTAGCACCGGCGCTGTGACGAAGGAAGCGAACAGCTATTGCAGGCAGATCGGCGTGGAGGCCTCTCCGGAGAACCTCCGCGAGGTCCGGCGTTTCGTCGAGGAGGTCAGCCGAGACCTGCAGCTGGAAGGGGATGACGGCTACGACCTCAAGGTCGCCGTCTCGGAGGCTGCGGCGAACGCGATCGAGCACTCCGGAGCCGATTCCTTCCTGGACGTGTGCGTCACCCAGCACCCGGACGATCGCCTGACTTTTGAGATCAGCGACGAAGGCGACTTCCACCTATCTCCCCGCAAGCCCGAGCAGGCCGGCGGGCGCGGACTGGGACTCCCCCTAATGGTCGCCCTTATGGACGAGGTGCGTATCTACCGGAACAGCCGCGGGGGAACCACCGTATCGCTCACGCTTTTTCTCGGGGGGCAGCAGAGGGAGACCGCCTAGCCCAGGCCGGCCAAGCCGGCTCCAGGTCTTGGGTTTAAGCCTCTTCGGCCAACTTCAGAAAGGCATCCTCGAGATCCGGCGGATGCTCCGTGACCCGGAATTCCCGTAAGCCCGCTTCCGACAGCGTCTTTCTTATCGCCGCCTCATCGCCCCGGCCGGGATCCACGCGGATGGCGGTACCGGATAGCGAAGCCCCCAAGGCCCCCTTGAGCGCGAGAAACGCGGGTTCCCAGGGATCGGCGTGGACCTCGAACACCCGGGCGCCATAGCGGGCGCGCAACTCGGCGGGTGTCCCCAGAAACCGAAGTCCGCCCTGAAGCATGACGCCTATGCGGTCGCACGACTCCGCTTCTTCCAGGTGATGAGTGGTGATCACCACCGTTCTGCCCTCGGCGGCCAGACCCCCCAGGAAGTTCCAGAAGGTGCGGCGGCCCGCCGGGTCCATGCCGCTGGTGGGCTCGTCCAGAATGAGCACCTTCGGCCGGTGAAGCAGAGCGGCGGCCAGGGCGGCGCGCCGCCGCACCCCGGTGGGCTGGCTCCCTACCAGTCGGGGGGCGGCCTCGAGCAGGCCGAACCAATCGAGTTCCTCGTCCACCCGGCGCGCGGCCTGCGCCGAGTCCAGCCCGTAGATGCGGGCGTAGAACTCCAGGTTCTCCCTGACACTCAGATCCGCGTAGAGCGAGTGAAGTTGGGAGACGTAGCCCACCCGCGCCCGCAGGGCGGAACCCTCTCGACGAGGATCGAGGCCCAGCACGCCCGCCTCTCCCGAGTCGGGCTCGAGCAACCCCAGGAGAATGCGCAAGGTGGTGGTCTTGCCGGCGCCGTTCGGGCCCAGGAAGCCGAAGATGGTGCCTTCCTCGATGGAGAAGCTGACGTCGTCGACCGCGACCTTTCGCCCGAACCTGCGAGAGAGACCGCGCGCCTCGAGGGCGGCGGCCGGGCCGGCGGCGGTGGCGGCTGGGCCGGCGATCGCGTCTGGACCCGCGGCCGCGTCGGCCGTGGCGGCCGAGGGCTGCTCATCTGTCCCCTGAGCCGGGCCGCTCATCGCGCCGCCCCGGTTGAACTCTCCCAAGGCCTGCTTCTCCTGCAGGAGCACGAAGGCGTCGTCCAGGTTCGGCTCGACCTCGCGCAGAGCGCTCGGGCCCCCTGCCGCTTCGGGGAGTCCGCGCAGAAGCGGACCGATCCGAGACCAGGCCTCTTCCCGATCGCGGCCCACCACGGTCAGTCCCTCGCGCCGCAGGTAGAGCCGGGGATCCGACGAAACTCGAGCAAGGGCGGCGCGCGCGCGGCCTTCGCCCAGAGGGAGGACCCAGGCACGCACCCCCTCCAGCAATTGGCGGACGTCGCCTCCCGGAACCTCCCACAGCCTGCCGTCGCGCAGGATGGCCACGCGCCGAGCACGGGTGGCCTCGTCCAGGAAGGGACTCGTGTACACCACCGCGCTGCCCCGGGCGTTGGCCTCGGCGAGCACGTCCCAAAGTTCTCTCCGGGAGACGGGGTCGACACCGGTGGTGGGCTCGTCCAGAAGCAATAACCGGGGATCGTGAATCAAGGCGGCCCCCAGCGCGAGCTTCTTCTTCATCCCCCCGGACAACCGCTCGGCCAGGCGCCCGCGGGCCTCGGCGAGCCCGGTCAATTCGAGCATCCGCTCTACCCCCGCCTGGGTCTCCACTTCGGTCAGGCCCCGCAGGCGGGCAAAGAAGGAAAGGTTCTCGTCTACCGTCAGATCCGGATACAGATCGAAATCGGCGCCGGCATAACCCACGTCGTTCAGTCCCAGACGGCGCTCGATCTTTCCCACGGACGGCCGCAGCAGCCCGACGGCCAACCTGAGCAGCGTGGACTTCCCGGCTCCGTCGGGACCGATCAGAACGAGCAAATCGCCTTCGCGAACCTCGAGGTCCACCTCGTGAAGCGCAGCCCGGGAACCGAAACTCTGCCCGACCCCGGCAAGGCTGAGCAGCCGCCGGCTCACACCAAGCGGCGCCGGAAGCGCAGCGCGGCGATGGACACGACCACCACCGCGTAGAAACTGAGCACCGCCACGTACACCCAGAGTTCGTTGAGGCCCTGGTCCTTGAGGAAGATTCCCCGCGCGATGGGCAGGAAGTAGGTCAACGGGGCCAGGTAGGAGACCCAGCGCACGGCCCAGGGAATCGCGTCCAGCGGAAAGATGAACCCGGACAGGAGAATCTGGGGCAACAGGGTGAACACCGCCAGCTGCATGGCCTGCTGCTGCGTCTGCGAGACCGTGGACACGAGCAGGCCAATGCCCAGGCTGGTGAACAGGAAGACCACGGAGAGCAACAGGAGCAACGCCGGATTCCCGGCGAAGGGAACGTCGAAGATGTACACCCCGAGCACCACCACGATCACCAGGTCGACGAAGGCGATCAGCATGTAGGGGATGATCTTTCCGAGCATCAGCTCGACCGGCCGCAAAGGCGTGACCAATAGTTGCTCCATGGTGCCCCGTTCGCGTTCGCGCACCACCCCCACGGCGGTCATCATGGTCGCGATGAATACCATCACCGCGCCCACCAACCCGGGGATCATAAAATTCGCGGAGCGCAGTTCGGGATTGAAGAGAATGGTGGTCTCGAACGGCAACTCGGCGGGCGCCTGGGCGGCGCCGCCCAGGGCCCGGCTTAGCTCCTGCAAACGACGCATGGCGGTCTGGGCCGTGAAGAGGTCGCTGCCGTCGGCCAGCACCTCCCCTTTCGCCTGCTCTCCCGGAGGAACGATGCCCACCGCGATACGGCCGTCCCGCAGCGCTTCCACCAGGTCTTCCCGGCCGGTGAACTCACCGTCCACCGGCGCGAAATACTCAGATGCAGCCAGAAGACTCTCCAGCCGGCCCTGCATCTCAGGCGGGGCGGATGAGCCCTCCGCCGCCGTGGCGATGCCCGTGGGGATTTCTCTCACGTCGAAGGTGGCCGCGTAGCCGAAGACGATCAGCCAGAGAACCGGGATCATGATCATCATGGCCAAGGTCCGCCGATCCCTGCGGATCTGCACGAACTCCTTGCGTATCAGTGCGGCCAACCTGCGCCTCATCCGCGCACCTGCCCGGTCCCGGGTTGCCCCCTCACCAGACTGACCAGAGCGCCCAGGAGGCAGATCCCCGCCGCCAGCCAGGCCGCGTCGTGCTCGGCCCGGAGAAAGGCCTCCTTCTCGGCGGTCTCGCGGCCCAACTCAGCCAGCAGCCGCCCCAGATAGACGGGCTCCCGCACCGCGATCACCATGGCGGCAAGGGACACACCCAGCACCATGCCCACGTTGCGCGCAGTCGCCACCATGCCGGAGGCTATGCCCAGGCGGTGGCGCGGCACCGAGCCCATGATCGCGCTGGTGTTCGGCGACTGAAAGAGGCCCATGCCCACTCCGATCAAGAGTAGCCGGCCGACAATCCCCACCGTACCCGTGTCCCGCTCGAGTCCCGCCAGCGACGCCACTCCCACCGCGCTGATGAGCAGGCCGGTGGTGCTCAGGAAGCGAGAACCGATGCGGTCGGACCAACTCCCCGAAAGCGGTCCGAAGATGGCGGTCATGAGCGGCACCGGTGTGAGCAGCAGTCCCGCCACCTGTACGGGGAAGCCGCGGATGTTGATCAGGTAGAAAGGTATGGTGAAGATCACCGTCGAGGTGACCACGTAGCTGGCCATGGCACTGAGGGTGGCCGCCGAAAACAGGCGGATGCGGAAGAGCCCCAGGTCCAGAACCGGCTGCTCGACGCGCAACTCGGTCACGACGAAGCTGACCGCTCCGGCCGCCGACAGGGCGAACAGGCCGAGCACCAGCGGCGAGTCCCAACCCCAGGCTTCACCCCGAGAAAGCGCGAGCAGCAGAGGAAAGAGGGCGACAAAGGAGGTGACCGAGCCCAGCGGATCGAAGCGCTGATCGTGCGGTTCGTCGTAGGAGAGCACGCGCCAGGCAAGCACCAGGGCGAACAGGCCGACGGGCAAGTTGACCAGGAAGATCAGATGCCAGTCGTAGATGCCGATGAGAAAGCCGCCCAATGTGGGTCCCAGAGCCAGGCCGACCGCCACCGACACCCCCACGAAACCCAGGGCCTTACCGCGCTCGGTCGGGGGAAAGGCGTGGGTGACGATGGCCGGGCCGACGGCGAAGAGCATGCCCGCCCCCAGTGCCTGCAGCACGCGGAAACCCACCAGCGCCCAGATGTTCCAGGCAAGAGCGCAGGCGCCCGAGCCCAAGACGAAGATGGCAAAGCCGGCGAGGTAGATCTTCTTCAGGCCGATCATGTCGCCCAGGCGGCCAAAGGTGAGCAGGAAGGTGCTGACCGTCAAAAGGTAGGCCACCACCACCCACTCGACGGTGGTCACCCCCACCCCAAAGTACTCGGTGAGGCGCGGAAGAGCGATGTTGACCACGCTGCCGTCGAAGGGGCCCATGAAGGTCCCGACCATGACCGTCACGAGCACCCACCATTTGCGGGAGAATGCCGGAGGCGCCTCGGCCTCTCCCGGGGCCCCCGGAGGCGGAACCGGCGCCTGCGCCTCGGGCATCGGGCCGCGGCTCATGCAGATTGCGCTCTGGCCAGAACCTTGAGCAGGCGGCCTTGACGGGCGGTCATCCGGGCGATGACGGCCGAGGCCAGCGATGCCCGGCTTTCCAGTGCCTTTCTCAGCCCGTCCACCCGATCCTCAGGTAAGGAGATCAACAGCCCTCCCGAAGTCTGAGCGTCCGCCAGCAGCCAGCGCTGCCAAGGCTCCAGCCGCTCGGCCCACTCGACCTCGCCCGACAGGTAGTCCAGATTACGCTTGGTCCCGCCGGGCACGATGCCCTCCCGGGCCAGTTGGGCCGCGCCGTCGATCAGAGGCACCTGCTCGGCCCAGACCTCGGCACTTAGACCGCTCCCCCGGCAGATCTCCGAGAGGTGCCCCAGGAGCCCGAAGCCGGTGACGTCGGTCATGGCGTTGACCCCATGAGCCAACGCCGCCTCGGCGGCATCTCGATTGAGCAGCGTCATGGAGGCCACCGCCTGCGCAACCGCCTCTTCCGGCGCCACACCCCGTTTGATCGCCGTGGCGATGATGCCGGTGCCGAGCGGCTTGGTCAGGACCACCGCGTCGCCCTCGCGGGCGCTCGAATTCGTCACGAAGCCGCCAGGCCTGACCAGGCCGGTCACGGCCATCCCGTACTTGGGCTCGGGGTCGTCGATGGTGTGGCCCCCGCCCACGGTCACTCCGGCCTCCCGGGCCACGTCCGCTCCGCCTTTGAGGATCTCTCCCAGGTAGTCCAGAGGCAGCACGTTCACGGGAAAGCCCACGATGTTGAGCGCCAATCGGGGAACTGCGCCCATGGCATAGATATCGGAGAGCGCGTTGACCGCCGCGATCCGGCCAAAATCATAGGGGTCGTCGACCACCGGAGTGAAGAAATCGACGGTTTGCACCAGAACCACGTCGTCACTCAGCCGGTAGATGGCGGCGTCGTCGACCGTGTCCGTTCCCACCAGGAGGTCCGGATCGACCACGGGAGGCAGGAGACCCATGACGTACCCCAAGTCCTTGGGGCCGAGCTTGCACGCTCAGCCGGAGCCGTGAGAAAGCGTGGTCAGCCGGGGAACTTCGCCCACTGTATCTCCCTCCTTTCCTGGACCGTGCCGCAGGACAGATTACCAGGAAACCTGTTCCCTCCGGGAGAGGCTCGGCGCGCCGAGCCTCGTGCTTGGGAGGCAGGACCTGGACCATCGCGAAAGGCGGCCTCCCGTGTTGACGCTTCCGGCCAATTGCAATAGCCTTGCAGGTGCAATCGCCTTCATATTCATACGATGATTGTCGGGGGAGCCGCATGACGCATCACGCAACCAGGACCCTGCAGGAGTTGGGTTACCGGCTGACTCCTCAGCGCACCCTGGTTTGGGATCAGCTGCGCGAGGACGGCGGTCATCTGACGGCGGAGGAGCTTTGCCGGCGCGTCCAGAGCCAGTTTCCCCACATCAACATCTCCACGATCTACCGCACGCTGGAACTCCTGGTGAACCTGGGCTTGGTCAAGGAGACCCATCTGGGCAGCGGGGGCAGGCACTTCGAGGTCGAGGAAGAAGTGCCCCATCATCACCTGGTCTGCGAGAAATGCGGGCGGGTGGAACACGTGCACGGCGAAGACCTGAACGGCGCCGACACGGCCCTCCTGAAGACCCGAGGTTTTGAGCTGCACGACGCCCTGCTCTTCGGAAGCTGCTCGGCCTGCGCCACCACGGCCTGAACTAGAGAAGGCCCATGCATCTCCCTGACGGTTTCCTCGACGGAACGACGGCTCTGGCCACCGCCGGAGGGTCCGCCGCGGTGCTCACCTACGCCGTTCACCGGGCGAACCGGGAATTGGGCGACCGTCTGGTTCCCCTGCTCGGGGTGACTGCCGCCTTCGTCTTTGCCGCCCAAATGGTCAACTTCCCCGTGGCCGGGGGTACCAGCGGCCACCTCCTCGGCGCTCTGCTGGCCGCGGTGCTGATGGGACCCTGGGCCGCGGTGGTGGTGATGACGGCGGTGCTGGGCCTGCAGGCAATTGCCATGGCCGACGGCGGGATCACGGCCTTCGGCGCCAACGTGCTCAACATGGGAGTGGTCGGGGGCGTGCTCGCTTATGCCGTGTTCGCAGGGGCCCGCCGGCTTCTGCCGGATTCGCGCAGCGGGTTCCTCTCCGCAGTGGCCTTTGCCGCCTGGCTGTCGGTCGTGCTCTCCGCGGGCGCCGCGGCCCTCGAGCTCGCCTGGTCGGGGACGGTGCCCTTGGGGATCGGACTGCGCGCCATGACTTCGGTGCACATGATCATCGGCATCGGTGAGGCGCTGATCACCACCACCGTGGTCGGAGCGGTTCTCGCCACCAGACCGGATCTGATCGCGAGCATTCCCCCCGGCTTGGCCGCTGCTGGCGACGCGGGCGCGTCGCAAGCGCCCCCGCAAGGGCCGGCGGACGGGCCTCGCGCCAGTAGGCGCGGGCGGGCCCGCCTGGGCGGCTTTGTGGCGGCGGCGCTCGCGGTTTCCCTGGCCGTCGCGGTTCTCTTGGCTCCGCTTGCCTCACAGGAACCGGACGGGCTGGAGAGGGTGGCCCAGGACCAGGGCTTCGTCTCGGCGGCAAAGGAGCCCGTTCTGAACTTCACCCCCTTCTCCGATTACGAACTCCCCGGGATCGAGGGCGACCTGGGCTTGATCCTCGTGGGCGTAGCCGGCACTCTGGCTCTCTTCGCCGGGGCACTCGGCCTGGGCCGCCTTCTCAGCCGAGGTCACGGGCAGACCGCCACGGACGAAGGCGCGGCCCCGGGCCCAGGGGCAAAGCCTGGAGCAGGACCCGGCGCAGCGGCGGGAGCGGGACCGGCAGCCGGCCGAGTTCCCGGCCACGGACCGGGCCACGGCGTGCTCGGCCACCGGCATAGCGGCCATGACCATTCCTCAGCGCAAAGAGACGCGGGCTAGGGCTCCCGGACATGGCCGGCACCCATCACTTCCTGACCGACGTTCGCTACGGTACCAGCCCCATCCACGCCCTCGACCCCCGAACCAAACTGCTGAGCGTGCTGGCCCTTGCGGCCTTTGCGGTCTCCACGCCGCCCACGGCGGTCTGGGCCTTTGCGGTCTACCTGGGCGCCGTCTTTTTCGTGCTGGGGCTGGCCCGCCTGCCTTTGGGATACGTGCTCAGACGCGCCCTGATCATCCTGCCCTTCATCTTGGCCGTGGCGGTATTCCTCCCCTTCTTCGACCGAGCCGGGTCCGGCAGCTACGAGGTCGGGGGCGTGGAACTTTCGCATTACGGCCTGCTCATCCTCTGGAACGTGGCCGTCAAGGCGCTGATCAGCGTGGTTGCCGCCATCATCCTCATCTCGACCACCTCCTTCCCGGAGCTCATCCGGGGTCTCGAGGGTTTGCACGTCCCGCGGGTGTTCACCCTGGTGGCCGGTTTCATGTACCGCTACGGCTTCCTCTTCCTGGAGGAGGCCGGACGGATGAGGCGGGCGATGACCTCCCGTAACTACAGCGGCCGCTGGTTCTGGGACGCGCGCCTGATGGGTCACCTGCTCGCCTCCCTCTTCTTGCGCAGCTACGCCCGGGCCGAACGGGTCTATGTGGCCATGGTCAGCCGGGGTTTCGAGGGCACCATGCCGGGCGCGGTGCCGCTGGATTTCCGCAAGGCCGACTACGCCTTCCTCGGCGCGCTGCTCGGGTTGCTCGCGGCCGTGCGGGTGGCGGTGGCGGCATGAGCGACCGGGCCTTGGCCGTCGAGATGCAGAACGTCGAATACACCTACCCCGACGGCACGCCGGCGCTTCGGGGGGTTGATCTGGCCATTGCGGCCGGGGAGTCGGTCGCGCTGATCGGCCCAAACGGCGCGGGCAAGTCCACCCTGCTGCTCCACCTGAACGGTATCCTTCGGGGACGGGGAGACGTGCGCATATTCGGCCTGGCGGTCACCAAAGACAACCTGAGGGAGATCCGCCGGCGCGTGGGACTGGTGTTCCAAGACCCGGACGATCAGCTCTTCCTGACCACCGTGGCCGAGGACGTCGCGTTCGGCCCGCTGAACATGGGCCTCAGCCGAGCCGAGGTCGCGGACCGGGTGCACCAGGCGCTGGAGGCGGTGGGCATGGCCCACGCCGGCGATCGGGCGGCGCACCACCTCTCGTTCGGCGAGCGCAAGCGGGTGGCGACCGCGACCGTGCTCGCCATGCGGCCCGAACTGCTGGTGCTGGACGAGCCCTCCTCCAATCTGGATCCGCGCGGGCGCCGCGGCCTGATCGAACTGCTCAACCGGTTGCCGGTGACCCGCCTGGTGGTCACGCACGATCTGCCCTACGCCTACGAGAGTTGCACGCGTGCCGTCATCCTCGCAGAGGGTAGGGTGGCAGGAGACGGGCCCATCGAGCAGATCCTAAGCGACGAGGCCCTGCTCCAACGCTACGGCCTGGAGCTGCCCTACGGTTTCACGCCCGACGGGAGGAGAAGATGACAGAGCACGACAGGCATCCCCAACCCGGCGAGGTCACCCTGATGCAGGTGGAGGGATTCCGCGCGGTTTCCCTCCGCCGCGCCGGACCCTACTGGAAACTCTCGGGGCCCCTGACCGAGTTGCGCGAATTCATGGAAGAGCTGGGCCTGGACGCCAGCGGACCCCCGATAGGCATCTTCTACGACGACCCCGAAACCACGCCGCCGGAAGAGACGCAGTACCACCTGGCCTATCCCGTCCAGGACGAAACCGCGGAGCGCGCCCGCGCAGTCATGGGCACGGCTTCGGACGCGGCTTCGGACGCGGCTTCGGGAACCCGGTCCCTCGGGGGAAGCGATGCGCGCAGTGACTTCGAGGTGCTCGAGCTACCGCCCACCGAAGCGGCCGCCCTGGAATTCCAGGGGGCAGGAAGCGATTCGGGACCGGCATACGGAAAAGTGCAGCAGTGGGTGGCCGCTCGGGGGCGGCAACCCTCAGGGCCGCCCCGGGAGGTCTACCTGGCAGAGCCGGGTACCCTACCCCGGGGTCAGGTGCACCTGATCATCCAGCAGCCCGTGGCTCCTCGGGAACGATGATCCAGAGGATGATGTAGGCGAGCACTCCGCTGCCGCCAAGGAGGGTGACCAGGACCCAGAGAACCCGGATCAAGGTCACGTCCACATCGAGATATTCGGCGAGCCCGCCGGACACCCCACCGAGCATGCGGTTCTCCCGCGATCTGTAGAGTCGTTTCGATGCCATGGCTTAGGGCTGGCCCAGATCCTTGTAGGTCTGGTTGAAGTCGCAGTCCGGGCAGCTGTAGATTTCCGTGCCCTCGTCGCCCAGGGTGATCTCCAGGTTGACGTGGCAGTGAGGGCAAAGCCCGGCCGCCATCATGCACTCCACGTTGGTGCACAGATACTGGGTCTCGCCGCCCTTGGTCTCCAGATGGACGTGCGCTTCTTCCTTCCCGCACTCGTCACAGTAATGCAGTTCTGTCACCTCTAGCTCCTCTCGTTATCCGGAAGCTCGGCAGCGGTGCTACCGATCTCGCCGGCCACTTCGCCCACCTGCTCGTTGTAGACGTCCGTCTTGAACATGACGCAATCAGGATTCACGCAAAACCAGATCCGGTATATCTCGCACTGACCTGTCGCTCGGCTGGCGCCCGTGACCTCGCGCCCTTCCTCCTCGAATCTGTGCTGGAGGGGGCGTCCGCAATTAATGCAGCTCTTGTATTGTTCGTTCACCTATCCCCTCTCCGTTCATCCGGTGCTCCGGATTCATTAAGTGCTTAATGGCCCGGAAAGCGCCCGCTCAAACTTGCTCAGGCGGCCGGACCGCCAACTTTGCCCTCCCCGGAGGACTCATCCGCCAGCCTGCGTCCGAGATCGGCCGCCACCTCACGGGCACCCTCGAAGTCCATTATCTCACCCTTGGCATCCACTCCCGGGCAGAGAAGCTCCCCGATCTTCTTGGCCTCGAGCACGTGAAAGAAGTAGTCCGCCACCTGCCGGGCCCCGTCGAAGACGTCGTCGAAAGTCGTGCCCGCGGCGGAGAGGTAGACTCCCCGGCGCTCCGGCCGGCCCTCGGGTACCACCCGCTGACGGAGCACGTACTTTATGGCCCAGAACGGCTGACAGCGATCGACCATGGCCTTGGCCTGGGCCGCCATGCCCATGGAAAAGATGGGCGCCGCGAGCACGATGCTGTCCGCCTCGCGCAGGTGAGGATAGAGTTCCTGCATGTCGTCCCGCTGCACGCAGGCTCCGTCATCGAGGCAGCCTTCACAGGCCACGCAACCGCGTATGTTCAGCTGCCGCAGCCGGATCTTGACCACCTCGGCTCCAGCCTCCTGCGCGGCTTCGAGTACCCAATCGAGCAGGGTCTCGGTGTTTCCCTGCCGCCGGGGGCTCCCGGCGATTCCAAGTACGGTGCGCGCCATCTTGCCTCCGCCTCTGGTCTTCTAGCGGGCGATCTTGGCCACGAAGGCGGCGCCTTGGCCACGTTCCAGACGAAAATCCACGCCGCAAATGGGGCAGGTCACCAAATCGCCGGCCGCCGCTCCCGGGCTCAACTGGATTTCGTGCCGGCAGACGGGACACTGAACCCCCAGGTATTCGGTGCGGTAGGTGCGATCGAACATCTGGTGAAGCAGGCCGGCGTCCAGATCGGCCTTCTTCGTGCGGCCGCGGATCGCCTCTTCCAAAGCCCCGGCCTCGGCGATGCCCCCGAGCAACACGGCGCCGACCAACACGTCATCCGGATCGAACACCAGCTTCTTGTAGAACTCTCCATACGGGTACTCCCCGCGCATCTCGCTGAAGCCGGAACGGTAGGCGACCGTCGTCTTACCGATGGCGACCAGACTGAGGCCGTAGATCTGCATGTTCAGCAGATCGAGCTTGTCGGCCGGTTCCACGGCCCCGCCGGCCATGGCCACTCCCGCCGCCGCTCCTTCGCGCCAAGAGCGCAGCCAGTTGAAATAACCCCGGGAAGGATCGCTGGTGACGTCTCCGGCGGCCCAGATCCCCTCCCAGGGAGTGGTCAGATCTTCCGCCACGGCGAAGGCACCGCCGTCTCCGGGCAGGAAGGACAGGGCGGGGCGGTAACGGGCGCACACCCCAAACACCTCACCCTCGAGTTCGGTGCCGTTGGCGAGCACGAGCGCGCGCGCCCTTCCGTCGGTACCGGCCACCCGCTCGGCGGGAGACCCCGTGACCAACTCGGCGCCGGCCGCGCGCAGCCGGGCGGCGGCGATGTCGGCGGCGTCTTCATCCAGGACGTCCGGCCAGATGCGGGGCCCAGGCACGGCGTAGGTCGTGGCGAAGCCCGCTCCCGCGAGCGCCCGCACCATCTCCAGAGCCACCAGCCCATCGCCGTAGACCACCGCACGGCGCCCCTCACCACCGCTCTCGCGAAGCGCCTTGGCCTGATCGAGCGTCTTCAGGCAGACGACCCCGTCTAGTTTCTCTCCCGGCAGGCCCCCGCCGTCGACCTGACGGCCGGTGGCGACCAGCAGGGAGTCGTAGCCGACTTCCTCACCCGAGGCCAAGCGCACCTTGCCCGCGTCGGCGTCCACCGACTCGACACGGCACGAGAGACGGAGCTCCAACCGTTCGCGATCGTAGAACTCGCTGCGCTTGCCCCAAAGAGCGGCGCCCGCCACCTTTCCGGCCACGAAATCGGGCAGTTGCGGACGACGGTAGAAGGGATAGTCCTCCTCGGTCATCAGCGTGATTTCGGCATCCGGCTGCTGGCCGCGGAGCACCTCGGCGGCCCGGGTGCCCGTGACCCCGTTGCCGATGATGACGTACTTCCCCATCGAAGCCCCTCCTCGGGATGTGGCGCGAAGCTCGATTTATGCGTGAACTCTACGCGCCGATTCTATCAGCCGGACCGGACGGCAGCCCCAGCCCATCCGTTCCGTGCACCTCACTGCTCGATAGTCCTTGCCCGCGCCGGGGTGTTCTTATAGGTTTGGCGAATGGAATTGCCGGACCGATTCACCGCCGGATCAGAGTTCGACCTGGTGGCCGAAAGCCTGGCCGATCCCACTCGGCGAGGCATCTTCCGCCACGTTACGGCCGCCAACCAACCCCAGTCGGCGGCTGAAGTGGCCGAGGCCTTCCGCATCCACCGAACGGTGGCCAGAAGCCACCTGGAACGGCTGGTCGACAGCGGTCTGCTCTGCAGCCGTCCCCACCGCCAGGCGAGAAAGGAAGGCCGGCCGCCCAAGATCTACTATCCGAGCGCGCAACGCATCGATCTGCAGGTGCCGGCCCGGCAGTATGAGATCCTTTCCGGCCTGCTGGTGGAAGCGCTCTCCCGCTTTGGCGACGCCGCCGGGTTGATGCTCCGCGAGATCGGGCTCGAGTTTGGCCGCGGACTCAGCCGGCAGGCCGGAGACGGGTGGGAAGCCAGGCTCGGGATGATGGCCGAGTCGGGGGCGGGAGTGGAGCTGATCCGTCCGGACGCCGAGCACCTGGATCTCGAGGTCAGGAACTGCCTTTTTCGCGAGATCTCGCATAGGGCGGACGGGCTGGTCTGCGGGCTTGACCACGCGATCTTCGAAGGCCTGCTCGACGGCACCGAGGGAGAGCTTCTCACGCTGGAAGAAGCCGAGCGACGAACGCCGGTGAAGGACATCTGCCGGCTGCGCTTCCGGGTGAGTAAGCCGGGGCCCGAGGGCCCCGGTCACGAAGACTCCGCCTAACCGCCCGCACGCTCGACCGCGAGAACGCAGTTATGCCTTTGCGTCCGCCTCTGCCGTCTGCTTGAGCCGGCGCGCCACGCTCCTGCCCCACTCCACGCAAGCCGACAGGTCGTCCTCCGTGGGGATGAACTTGAGCTCGAGGGGATCGACCTGATCCAGCTTCAGCTCTTCGAGAACCTGGTTGACCTGTTTGACACCTCCGCCTCCCCAGCCAAAAGAGCCGTAAGCCCCCACCAGCCGGTTCTTCGGCCGCAACCCCTTGATGTAGGTCATGAAGGCGCCGACCGAAGGCAACATGCCGTTGTTGAGGGTGGGCGTGCCCACGAGAAAGGCCTGGCTCTCGAGCACCGCAAGCGCGACGTCCGCCATCGGCGTGCGCCCGAGTTGGTGGACTTCGCAGCGCACGCCTTCCTGGGCGATTCCGTCTTCGATCGCCCGGGTCATCTTCTCGGTGGACTTCCACATGGTGTCGAAGATCAGGGCCACCTTGGGCTCGGCCTCGAACTCGGTCCAGTCGGCATAGGCTTGGATGATGCGCTCGATATCTTCCGGGCGCCGCCACAGCACGCCGTGACTCGGGCCGATGACGTCGATCTCCAGGCCCAGTTCCTGCACCCTCCCCAGGGTCTTCTTGATCTGGGTGCCGAAGGGCATCAGGATGTTGGCGTAGTACCGGGCCGCTTCCTCGAAGACAATGTTCATATCGTTCTCGTCGGCGAAGCGCTTGGACGAGGCCAGATGCTGGCCGAACCCGTCATTGGGCAAGAGCGTCTTGGCTTCTTTGACGTAGGTGAACATGCTGTCCGGCCAATGAACCATGGGGACTTCCAGAAAGCTCAGCGTGTATTTGCCCAGCGAGAGCTCGTCCCCACTGCCGACGACCTGGATATCCCAGCCGGCAAACCCCTCGTTGGCAAAGTGCTGCTCGAGAGAATCCCGCCCCCGCTTCGAAGTCACCACGGTCACCGGCGAGAGCTTCTCGATGAGCCAGGGCAGCGATCCGGAGTGGTCCAGCTCGACGTGGTTGACCACCAGGTACTCGATGGTCTTGGGATCGCAGCAGTTGCCGATCCGCCGGAGCACCTCGGGACCGAAACCGTTCCGCACCCCGTCGACCAGAGTCTTCTTCTCATCGGTGATGAGGTACGAGTTGTAGGTGGTGCCCCGCTTGGTCTCGTAACCGTGGAAGTCCCGGACATTCCAGTCGATCGCTCCGACCCACCAGATATCTTCTTTTAGAGGGTAGCGCTCCATCCTCGGCTCCTGTGGCTGTTTGCTTACCGGTGTGGGCGCGGGGTGCGCGAGGCACCCCGCGTTTCTCATCCTAACAGGAACCCCGGCGCGAACGACCCGGGCCCCGACCAGAAAAGCCCGTCTGCGGTCTGCTGAGTGACGCCCTCGCCGCAGTCGCGCCCTTCCCTTGGCGCCGCAGGTGCGGCCCCTACTCTATCTCGAAGATCTGAGCCGCGGGACGCCCGCAGACCACGCACTTGTCGGGCACTTCGTCTTCATAGGTCATACCGCAGTGATGGCAGACGTAGTACCGCTTCTCCTGAACGCCGTCTAAGTCTGCGAGAGCCTCCTGAAAGATCTTCTCGTGAAACTTTTCGGCTTCGTTCGCCCAGTTGAACACGCAACGGGCTTCTTTGTCATCAGCCTCCTCGGCCTCTTTCATGAAGTCGGGGTACATGCTGGTGTGCTCGTAGTTTTCGCCCCCGGCCGCGGCCTGCAGGTTCTCGCGGGTGCTCTTCAGCTGACCCATCGTCCGCAGATGGTTGATCGCGTGGATGGTCTCCGATTCCGCGGCCGCCCGAAAGCGCTTGGCCACCGCCGGATAGCCCTCTTCCATAGCCTTGTTGGCGTATGCCAGATAACGGCGATTGGCCTGGGATTCGCCGGCGAAGGCGTCCATGAGGTTCTGCTGGGTGTCCGCCACTTTGCGGTTCCTTTCGCTAGTTCATTTGCATTCCGGCCCGCGGCCCGTACGGGTTACAAGCCGCGGAACCCATCCTATGGGGCGACGAGCCCCAGGGGGACCTGATCAAACAGGGCGACGGCCGAAGATCAATTGGTTGTCCGCGTGCTCCAGGTCGATGATCCGAATGTCCTCGAAGCCCGCTTCGGTTAGCCACTCCCGATACTGCGACTCCCGCCAGACCCCTCCCTCGGCGGTGGCCTGCAACATGTTGACGGCAAACATGGGCGCCCGCGTGCTCCGGCCCAGCACGAAATCACGAATCGCGATGCTACCGCCCGGTCCGAGCGAGTCAAACACCATGCGGGTGACCTCGGCGTTCGTCCCGGGGCCGTATATGTGGTAGACGTTGCCCAGATAGATCACGTCAAAAGGCCCCGGCGGCAGTTGCTCGGTGAAATCACAGGGATGAAAGTTCAGCTGAGCGGCGCCTTCGCCCTGATATTCCCAGGCTTCCTCCAGCACTTCCGGCCGGTCGCACAACGTCGCCTCGACGCCCCTCGCCTTGAAACGCCGCGCCATGTGCCCGACGGCTCCGCCAGCGTCCAAGAGAGTCAGGGGCTTCTCCGGGATACCCTCGCGCGAATATGCCAGGACCCGGTCCACCACCTCGTCCATCGCTTGGGGAGCGCCCTCAGCCATGGTCCGCACAAAAGTCCTCAGGCCGCCTGCGCTCCGCTCGCGCTGCTTCGGCTTGCCCTGCTTCAAGACCTGAGGAAGTTCCAACCAGCCCCGCGCCTTGTTCGCCTGATGGAGCAGGGAATTGCGTTCCAGGTCCGGCCCCGGATCAAGCAGTCGGCGCCGGCCTTCCGCGCTCAGCCGGTAGCTCTGCCTGCCGCCGTCGTCGCCGTCGTCGCTATCAACTGCACCCACGTCCACCAGGGCATCGAGCACGATTCTGGTGGCGCGTTCATCGGTCGAGGCCGCGAGGGCGACTTCCTCCGCGGTCTTGGCACCCCCGTCAAGGGCGTCGATCAGCCCGGATTCGATTGCTGCGGTGAGCACCAGGAGCTTTTCGATCTCTTTACGCTCGACCAGCACCGGCTCAAGCCCGCTCTTTCTGCGGGACCGGCGCCTCGCCCCCGGCACCGATGCCCAGCGAATCGGCGATGTCCTGAGCGTTATCCTCGAAACCCCAGAACACCCGCTTGCCCACGACGATCGCCGGAGCGGCCACTCTGCCGAAGGTGCCCTCCATCTCGCGTCTTACTGCCTCCTCGGACACGTCCTTCACTGTCATCTCCACGTCGTGCAGGGTGAAGAAGCGCTTGGCCGCCTGGCAGTCGAGGCAGGTCGGGCTGCTGTAGAGCACCACCTTCCGTTCCGCCGGGGCCCCCATCATGCGCTCGAACAGTCCCACTTATTCCTCCTCGTACTCGATCGGCAGGTCGGCCTCGACCCATTCGTCGATGCCTCCCGCGTAATCTCTGACATCCGTGTAGCCCAGCCTTCGCAGCTTATCTGCTGCGATCGCACTGGCCTCTCAGGTGTAGTCATTGCAGTAGACCACGATCGGCTGGTCTTTGTCCTTGAGCCGGTCGCGCGACTCGCGGCTCAGATTGCGATAGTCGATCCATTCCGCCCCGGGCAGGTGGCCGCGCTCCCAATGATCCCTGCCCATCACGTCGAGTATGAGCAGGTCGCCGCCCGCCTCTATGAGACCCTTGAGTTCGTCACGGTCGATCACCGGTACGTGCGGCCGTCCGGCGTCGGGATCGTAGAAGACCAGATAACTAACCGCGGTGAAGTAGTCGGCTGCCCGGAACACGGCTATCTTGCGCACGCTCCTGCCGTCCACCACGGCGGCCGGAATAAGCCCCTGCTCCTCGAACTGCCGCCCGGCGGTCTTCAATGCCCAAACCTGTCTCTCGTCGGAGACATGCGGCGCCAGGATGTCCAGCAGTCCGTAGCGACGCCCTTCGCTCTCTTCCCGGATCACCAGGCCCACCGGATGACGGTCCTGGGTGATCACCCAGATGAGGTCCTCCTCCATAGCCGCTTCCAGCTCGCCGATCGTCGGCGTTTCCTGCAGCCCTCGCGCATGCGAGTAGAGGTCGTGAGCCAACCGGAGGTGCGGGTAGTCCAGCGGCACCAGGTCGAGATTATCGGCGGCACCGGGGGCGGCGGTGGTCCGCGACACCATCACGCTCATGCTCATCTCCATGGGAAAACCGTAGGCGATGAGGGCGGTCTCGAAGCCGCAATCGTCCGTCCTAACCAGGAAGGCGCGGGGCTCGTAACGCTCGCGGATCAGATCGACCGCATCTTCGTAGCGGTCGCGATGAGCCGGGGTCAGGTAGAGTTCGATCAGGGTGACGTGCTCATGGTCCTCGTGCCGGTCGAAGAGCAGCAGGGTGTACCCTACGGTTTCTTCGCCCTCCGTGATGGCGAAGGGCTCGGCGTGCTGAGCCAGATGCATATGGAAGTTGGGGAAAAGCTGCGTTTGGAAGGATTCCAGTCTCTCTTCCCGCAGGCCCGCTATCTCTTCGTAGGGCACCTTTCGCAGGTCCACACATACCTCCTGATCCGCTTGGTCGTACTCGGCACGGTCCGTGTTCCTAGGCTTAACCTCTCACCCCGAATCGAGAGCAGCGCAACACGGACGGGATTTGGCTCGCCACCGCAGTAAGTACCCAGTCCGGTGACAGAATACGCCCGCGGATACCCGCGCCAGAGCCTAAGCCCCGGCTTGAGGTTAAGGGGGGTTTCGCGGGGGGCGGCGCCGGAGGCCTGCGCGGTGGGGGCCTGCGCGGTGGGAGCCGGTGCGGTGGCGACGGGCTGCGCTCCGCCAGCAGGCAAACGCAATTCGTACGCCCCGCCGCCCGCTGGACGGCGGGAGCCGCCCCCGTCTCGCCAGGCTGGCGACGCACTCAGACCGAATGAGTCTCGGGATTATCCCCGGCCGCGCTACGGTAGACTGGCAGCGATGAACCAGGTCAGCTCCAAAGCCAAGAACGCCGCGCTGAAAGACGCGCCCCCCACCTGGGACGGTGACCCCGTGGGGGCCGTGACGGAACGGGTGCGCTCGGGCTTCATCGGCTCGATGCTCGGGTCCATGATCGGCGACGCCTTGGGCATGCCCGTGGAGGGCAGTTCCGTCCAGGAGATAGCCGAACGTCACGGCGAGGTGCGGGAATTCCTGCCGGCGCGCCTTGGCGCCGGCACCTATACGGACGACACGCAGATGATGATGGTCGTGGCCGAATCACTGGTGGCCTGCCATTGTCTTTCCGGGCCCGATCTGGCGCGCCGGTTCGTCGAGCGTTTCGAGCCGGAGCGCGGCTACGGGGCGGGAACCAGAGAGGCCCTCCACCGGCTTTCCCGAGGCGTTCCTTGGGATCAGGCCGGCAAGAGCGTTTTTGGGGTGGGCTCCTTCGGCAATGCATCCGCAATGCGGGCCGCGCCGGTGGGGCTCCTCTACCATGAGAACCTGGGACTGCTGGTCGAAGCGGCCCGCAAGTCCAGTCAGGTCACCCATTCGCATCCGCTCGGACAGGGAGGAGCCGCGGTTCAGGCTCTGGCGGTCGCCCTGGCTCTGCGCTGGGGGGTGCGGGGTCCGAACACCTTCGACGAGGCCAGCTTCCTCTCCACCTTGGTGGATCGCCTGGAACCGCAGGAGTCCCTGTTCGTGGAACGCCTGGAAACCGTGGGCCACGTGCTCGAACGGTTGGACCCCCCGGGAGAGGGAGCCGATCCTGACGAGGTCCTCGAGTGGGCGCAGGAGGTGGGCGCCGTCCTCGGGAACGACTCGCGCTCCTTCCAATCCGTTCCCACTTCCATCTACCTGTTCCTCGCCTACCGCGGGTCGCTCGAATTGGGGTTGGTGCGGACGATATCTCTCGGGGGCGACACCGATACCCTGGCGGCGATGACCGGCGCGCTCGCCGGCGCTTACATGGGTCTCACGGCCATTCCCGAAAGGTGGATATCGGGTCTGGAGGGCGGTGCGCGCGGCCGCGAGTACCTGCTGGGGCTGGCCGACGATCTCTTCCTGGTGTGGCTGGAACACTTCAGTGGCCGACCCGATCCCTGCGCGGAGGACGAGACCCCCGAAACCGGCGGTCGGGATACGGGCGAATCCGCTCCAGGCGAGTTCGGCTAGCCCGAGACCACTGCGAGCCCAGGCTCACCCCGCGCGGAGCGGTGGTAGCATCGGGCCGTGCAAACGAGCCTAGACCGCCGCATCCTTGGTTTGGCCGTCCCCGCGCTCGGCGCGCTGGCGGCCGATCCGCTCCTCTCAATGGTCGACACGGCGCTGGTCGGGCATCTGGGCGCCGCTCCACTGGCGGCCCTGGGTGTGGCGGTCGTCGCCTTCAATCTTGCCTTCGTCGTCTTCAACTTCCTGGCCTACGGCACCACCGGCCCCGTGGCGCGAGACCTCGCCGCCGATCAGCCGGAGCGCGCCGTACGCCACACCCTGAACGCGGTTTGGCTCGCCCTGCTGCTGGGAGTTGCGTTCAGCGGGTTGGGACTGCTGGCCTCGCGGCCTCTGGGCCGTGCCCTGGGTGCCGAGGGCGAGGTGCTGAGCCTCTTCCTGGTCTACTACCGCATCCGGATTCTCGCGCTGACTCCGCTCCTGGTCACCCTGGTCGGCCATGGACTGTTTCGCGGCCTGCAGGATACCCGAACCCCCCTCTACATCACGGTGTTCGCCAACCTGCTGAACGCGGGCCTCGGCTATCTGTTGATCTATCCCCTGGGCCAGGGGATACGCGGAGCCGCGATCGCTACGGTCGCAGCCCAGGGACTGGCCGGTCTGTTCTTCGTACACTACGGATTGCGGCGCCTGCGCGGCATCGGCCTGCCCGCCTCGATCAGGCCCCGCTGGGGCGAGGTTCGCGGTCTACTGAGCCTGAGCCGCGACCTGCTCGTGCGCACGGCCTCGCTGCACGGCACTTTCGTTGCCTCGACCGCGGTGGCCACCAGGATGGGAACCAACGTCATTGCCGGTCACCAGGTGGCCATCGAGTTGTGGATGTTTCTCGCCATGGTGATGGACTCGCTGGCCATCGCCGGACAGGCCCTGATCGGGCGCTCTCTCGGCATGGGCCGAACCACCGAGGCGCGGCAGATCGCCCGACGGCTTACCTGGTGGGGGGTCCTTTTTGGCATCCTCCTCGGAGGCGCGTATTGGCTGGGGCGCGATGCCCTTCCCCGTATATTCACCTCGGACGCAGAGGTGCTGGCCACGGTCGCTTCGGTCTTTCCCTTCGTGGTCCTCTTCCAGCCGCTGAACGGTTACGTCTTCGTGCTGGATGGGGTCTTGATCGGCGCCTCGGACACCCGCTTCCTCGCCCGGGGAATGATCTTGAGCGCCGCCGCAGCGGTGCCCGTGGTGCTGGCCGCCCTGCCGCTTGACTGGGGAGTGCGCGGCATCTGGATCGGCCTGGGGGTGCTCATGCTGGTCCGGGCGATCACCAACGGTGTGCGCTTCACCCGCGGCGCCTGGACGGGCTGACCCCGCTTTGGGCTACCTGCGGGCCGCCAACACCCGGTATGCCACCGCCCCCACCGCCATCAGGTTGACGATCGCGAGGGCCACCAGCGGCGCCAGCCATTCCCAACGGTAGCGTTCACTGACGGCGCGCAGCGTGGCCGGGCCCTGCAAATCGGGACGCCACACCAGTTCTCCGTCGAGCACCTCGTCCGCGTTGTGCTCCCGGAGACTCCCAGGAAGACGTAGTCTCTGCTCCACCACCAGGGCATCCCGGTATGTCTCCAGCTGGCCGAGTTCCGGCGTGCCCGCGGCGATCTCGCCCACCGCTCCGGCCACGTCCATCTGGGCCTCGAAGTGGAAGCGCTCGGTGAAGGGATCACTCGTGGTCCAGATCCGGACCCAATCGAGCAATGGAGAGACCCCCACGCGGCCGGGCCCCCCGTCGGAGGCGTCGGAGGCCGCGAAGGCGGCGGAGGCCGCGGAGGCGTCTCCCTCCCGCCCGCGAAGCTCCTGCAGAGAGTCGAATTCGCGGGTGGCGTGCAGCCAACGGGTGCCGTCCGGCTCCCGGCCGGATTCGACCTTCCACCCCTCCAGCCCCTCTGAGATGGGTTCGAAGATGTCCCTCCCCGCCCCGCCTTCCTCCAGCAGTTCTGCCAGTTCGGGTCCCACCGAGAGCCGTAGGCTGCTCGAACCGGAGCCGTCATCCTCGATGGTGGTCAGGGCCGTGACCTGCGCCTGGCACCCGGAAATCCCCAGCGAGAGCAGCAGCATGAGAACCAGAATGAGAACCGGCAGGCGCATGGCGCTAGAGGCGGACCGGAATACCCCGGGTGTACAGATAGTCCTTGGCGCCGTGAATGGTGAACTCGCCGAAGTGAAAGATGGAGGCGGCCAGCACCGCGTCCGCACCGGCGCTCAGGATGACCTCCGCCAGGTGCTCCAGGCTGCCCGCCCCACCGCTCGCGATGACGGGCACATTGACCGCGGAGGAAACGGCGGCCGTCAGCTCGAGATCGTAGCCGTCCTTGGTCCCGTCGCGGTCCATGGAGGTGAGGAGGACCTCGCCGGCGCCCCGGCCCACGGCCTCCACCGCCCACTCCACCGCGTCACGCCCGGTGGGCAGACGCCCGCCGTTGACGTAGGCCTCCCAGCGAGGTTCGCCCTCCCCCGGCACGCGCTTGGCGTCGATGGCCAGGACCACGCACTGCGAACCGAAGCGCTCGGCGCAGCTGCTTATCAGGGCGGGATCGCGCAGCGGGGCCGAATTCAGGCTGACCTTGTCGGCGCCGGCCGCCAGCAGGGCCCGCACATGATCCACGTCGCTGATGCCGCCGCCGATGGTGAAGGGCACGAAGAGCTCTTCGGCGCAGCGCCGGGCGAGCTCCACCATGGTGTCCCGCTTCTCGTGGGTCGCCGTGATGTCGAGGAAGACCAGTTCGTCGGCCCCCTCCCGGTCGTATCTGGACGCCAGTTCCACGGGGTCGCCCGCATCGCGGATGTCCACGAAGTTGGTGCCCTTGACCACGCGGCCCCGGTCGACGTCGAGGCAGGGAATGATCCTCTTGAGCAGCAAGTTACCTATCTCCCCGGTGTGGCGGTTACTCGGGGTTCTCGAGCGCCGCGAGAGCCTCGCCGATGGTGAAGTTGCCCTCATAGAGGGCGCGGCCCACGATGACGCCGGTCACGCCCAAGGGCTCCAGCCGGCGCAGCAGGCGCAGATCGTCCAGCCGGGTGACTCCCCCCGAGGCGATCACCTCCAGGCTGGCGCCGTAGGCCAGGTCCCGCAGTTCCTCGAGGTTGACGCCTTTGAGCATCCCGTCGCGGGCGATGTCGGTATAGATGATCTCACGCACCCCCAACTCGGCCAGGCGGTCGGCCTCGTCAATCGCTCTGCGCCCACTGGCCTCCTGCCAACCGTGGGTCTTGACCCGGCCCCCCTCGGCGTCGAGCGCCACCACCAGCCGTTCTCCCCACGACTCGAGTGCGGACTGCAGAAACTCGGGATCGTCCAGGGCCGCGGTGCCGATCACCAGGCGCGCGACTCCCGCGGCCTTCACCGCCTCCAGCGCCGAGGCGTCGCGCACTCCACCGCCAAACTGCACGGGTATGCGCACGTCCCGCACGAGCCGGCTAACGTAGTCCAGGTTGTGCGGCCGGCCTTCGCGGGCGCCGTCCAGGTCGACCACGTGCAGTTGCCGAGCGCCTTCCTGTTCCCAGCGCCGGGCGATGGCGATGGGGTCGGCGCCGAAAACGGTCTCGTCCCGAAAGTCCCCGCGCCGCAGGCGGACCGCTCGGCCCCCCTGGATGTCGATCGCCGGAAAGAGTCTCATCGCTCCCTCCCGTAGACCCACCTGGCGAAGTTGCGGTAGAGCTTCAGGCCCAGCTCGCTCGATTTCTCCGGATGAAATTGAAAAGCGGCCACGTTCTCCCGTTGGATGGACGAGACAAAGGTGAGGTCGTCGTAGTCCGTCGTGGTGAGCACGTAGGCCGGGAACGTCGGCACGCCCACGAAGCCGTGGACGAAGTAGAAGGCGCTGTGATCGGGAACGCCGTCAAGAAGCGGCGAGTCCTGCATGATCTCGATCTGGTTCCAGCCCATGTGGGGCACTTTGACCCGGTCCGGCAGCCGGGTGACGCGGCCGGGGACGATCCCCAGCCCCTGGACGCCGGGACTCTCTTCGCTCTCCTCGAACAGCAACTGGAGCCCCAGGCAGACCCCGAGAAAGGGAACCCCGGCCCGGATCCGTTCCTCGATCAGATCGACGAGGCCCCGGCCGGCGAGCTCTGCCATCGCGTGGCCGAACGCCCCCACCCCGGGAAGCACCAGCCCGTCCGCGGAGCGCGCCCGAGCCGGATCGGCCCCCACCTCGGCCACGACGTCCACCGCCTCGAAGGCCTTCTGCACCGAACGCAGGTTGCCGGACCCGTAGTCGAGAATGTAGATCATCGCCCGCCGACCGCCGCCACGATGCTAGAGCACGCCTTTGGTGGAAGGCACCCCGCCGGCCGGCGACGAAACCCTGGCGGCTTCGGCAAGGGCCCGCCCCAATCCCTTGAACACCGCCTCGACCAGATGATGGGCATTGGTACCGCTCAACGAGCGGACGTGCAGCGTCATTCGGGCGTGGTTCACCAGGGCCTGCAGAAACTCCTGAAGCAGATCGGTGTCGAAGCCGCCTATGCTCCCGGCGGGCAAGGCCACGTCCGACACCAGGAGCGGCCGGCCGGACAGATCGAGCACCACCAGCACGAGCGCTTCGTCCATGGGCAGATGGATCGAGGAGTAGCGGTTGACCCCCCGCTTGTCGCCCCAGGCCTGCTCCAGGGCCTGCCCCAGGCAGATGGCCACGTCTTCCACCGTGTGGTGGGGGCCGGTCTCCAGGTCGCCCTCGGCCTCCAGGTCCAGGTCGAAGCCACCGTGGCGGGCCATAAGGTCCAGCATGTGATCGAAGAAGCCGATTCCCGTGGACACCCGGGCCTCTCCCGTGCCTTCGAGAGTCAGCCGCAGGCTGATCTTGGTCTCGGTGGTCTCGCGCTCGACGAGCGCGCTCCTCCGGCTCTGCCCCGTTTCCCGGTCTGAGGGCCCCACGCGATTCCCCCTTGTTCGTGTCGGTTGGCGAGCGCCTTCTCGGTCGGCGAGCGCCTTCTCGGTCGGCCGCCCCGCCCTGGGCGCGGCCGACAATACCATAGCGGGCGCCGGCGTCAGTCCTTCCGCCGCAGGGCGGCCGAACGCGCGTGGAAGTGAAAGCCCTCGCTTTCAGCCAGCAGTTCGACCGCGGGCGCCAGACGCTCGATGGAGGCGGGATTCATCTCCACCAGCCAGCTCTTGCGGCGAAAGGTATCCACCGAGAGCGGAGAGGCGAAGCGCGCCGCCCCGCCGGTGGGAAGCACGTGGTTCGTGCCCGCGGCATAGTCGCCGAAGGCGGTCGGGGTCTCCGCGCCCAGGAAGACGGCCCCGGCGGCGCGAAACTCATCCAGATAGCCGTGAGGATCGCCCACGTGCAGCTCCAGGTGCTCCGGCGCGTAAAGATTGACGAAGGCGGAGGCCACCGCGCGGAAGGACTCCCCCGCTTCGGGATAATAAGCAAAGATGGTCTCGCCGTCACCGGCCGAGGAGGCCACCGGCTCCTCGAGGGTTTCCGCGTCGGAGTTATGCGGTTCGCGCGCTGCGTCTTGCATGAGCCGGTCGACCTCGGTCTCGATGCGCCGCACCACCTCTTCGCTGGGCGCGAGCAGCACGGCCAGGGCGCCGCTGCCGTGCTCCGCCTGCGCCAGCAGGTCCGCGGCGGCCCAAGCTGCCTCGGGGGCCTCGTCCACCACCACGACCACCTCGCTCGGCCCCGTCACTCCGTCTATCCCCACCACTCCGTAGAGTTGCCGCTTGGCCTCGGCCACGTAGGCATTGCCCGGGCCCGTGACCACGTCGCACTTCGGGACGGTTTCGGTTCCCAGCGCCATCGCGGCGATGGCCTGAGCTCCGCCCACGCGGTAGACCTGGTGGATGCCCAGCAGGTGAGCGGCCGCGAGAATGGCGGGGGCCACCGAGCCGTCCCGGCGGGGGGGCGTGGCGATCACCAGTTCGCGCACGCCGGCCACCTGCGCCGGCACCGCGTTCATGACCACCGAGGAGGGGTAAGGCGCGAGGCCGCCGGGGACGTAGAGCCCCGCCCGCTCCGCGGGCAGATGGCGGACCCCGACCGTCTGTCCGGTGGGCGCCTGGGCCTCCCAATCGTGACGCAGCTCCTTCTCGTGAAACCAGCGCAGGTTGTCCCGCATCAACTCCAAAGCGGCGACGAGATCGGAATCCAACTCGTGGAAGGCGCTCTCCAGGTCGCTCTCGGGGACCCGCAGGGTCGCGGCGGAGGCTCCCGCCCAGTCCAGCCTTTGCGAAGCCTCGATCACGGCGGCGTCTCCTCGGCGGCGCACGTCGGCGATCAAGGTCGAGACCACTTCGAGCACCTCGTGGCTGCGCTCTTCCTGGAAGCGCAGCCCTGCGACTTCAGCTTCGAGGGTGTAGGGGGATAGCGGTCCTATTCTCATCGGAGATCTCCCTCCGGTAGCTGACGGCGCCGACGATGGCCGCCTCCGGTTTCGGGGGGGCGCACCGCCTTACGCTGGAATCCTACCCAGATTCGTCGATCAGCTCGCGGAGACCTTCGGCCAGCTGAGCCACCCGCGGCGCGAGCAGTTTGTGGGCGACGCGGTTCACGATCAGACGGGTGCTGCAGGTAAAGAGCTCGAAGCGTTCCACCAGGTTGTTCTCGCGGAGCGTCGTGCCCGTGGAGGTGAGGTCGACGATGCCTTCGGCCAAGCCCACCAGTGGAGCGAGTTCGATGGAGCCGTGGAGCTTGATGATGTCCGGGGTGATCCCCCGCTCTTGAAAATAATCCCGGGTGACGTTCGGATATTTGGTGGCCACGCGAAAGGTCCCCAGGTGCCGCAGCGTCTCCAGCGAGGGATCGGTGCCGGAAGGGGTGGCGAAGATCATGCGGCAGAAGCCTACCCCCAGGTCGAGCACCTCGTAGACGTTCTTGGGGCTCTCCCGCAGAACGTCCTTACCGACAAAGCCCACATCTGCGGCGCCGTGCTCCACGTAGGTGGGCACGTCGGTGGGCCGCGTGGTGATGAAGCGGGTGCCGTCGTTCGTGTCGAAGATCAGCTTGCGGGTGTTGGCGCGCACTTCGGTCAGATCGAAGCCCAGCCGCTCGAGCATGCCCGCGGTCTCTTGGAAGATGGCGCCACGGGCGAGAGCTATTCTGAGCGACTTCACCTGTCCCTCCCCGAGGGCCCGCGGGCGGCCAGGTCCCGCAACCGGGCGAGGAGTGCCCGGCCCGCGTGACGCTCCCTAGGGCCGCCGGGCAGATCGACCAACCACCACTCAGAGCCGGAGGCTTCCGCCGGCTCGAGCAGGAAGTCCGCCTCCTTTTGCTGAGCGAGCAGCAGCACCTCGGCAGGCGCCGTCTTCTCGGCCAGCGAGAACACGTGCAACCCGACGGCGCGCAGTTCCTCGGCCAGTTCCACATACCGGTCTAGGCCGCCGACCAGCAGCGTCATCGGCACCGGGCGGGAAAGCCCCGCCGACTGCGAAATCAGCGCCGCGTGGACGCGGTCGAGGGCCAGACCGAAACCCACCGCGGGCATGGCCCGGCCGAAGCGCTCCAGCAAGTTGTCGTAACGCCCGCCGCCACCCAAGGTGGCGCCCAGCTCCGGAACGTAGACCTCGAAGACCAAACCGGTGTAGTAGGCCAGGTTGCGGAAGATGCCAAAGTCGAACAGCAGCCGCTCGGCGTAGCCATAGATGGCGACGGCCCGCTGGACTTCCACCAGCCGGTCAAGCGCGTCCTGCATGGCCGGGGAGCGCACGTGCTCCCGAGCGGCGTCCAGGACCTCGGGTCCCCCCCGCAGTTCCGGAACCGCCAGAATGGAATGCCGGTCCCCCGCCGAGAGCGCGAGCGCCTCCGCCCGCAGGCGGAAGCCGACGAAATCCTTGTCCACCAGTTCTCGGGTGAGCGCCTCGCGGTCCTCCGCCGCCGGGACCAGGGCCGCGAGCAACTCCAGGAAGAAAGCCAGCTGTCCCAAGCCCACGCGATACTCCCGCAAACCGGCCCGCTCCAAGGCGCGGCAGGCCACGGCGATGATCTCGGCGTCGGCGGAGGCGCCCCCCAAACCCAGCAGTTCGATGCCCGCCTGGCGAAATTCCGCCTCCAGCCCGCGCTGCTCCGGGATACGGCGGAAGATCTTGGAAACGCTGAACACCCGATGGGGCCCCACCTGCCCTCCGAAACGGCTGCCCACCAGCCGGGCGATGGGGGCGGTCAGGTCGGGACGCAGGAGCAGGAGCTGTCCCCGCTCGTCCAGCAGGCGAAAGCCGGTGAGAAGCGAGGCTTCGTGCGAGAGGGCCATCACCTCTTCGTGTTCCAGGGTGGGCGTCCGCACCTCGCCGTACCCGAATTCCCGGAAGACGTTGGTGGCCGCGTCCTCGATCAGGCGAAGCTCGGCCGCCTCGGTCGGCAGAACGTCTTTGGTCCCCGGGGGGGTGCGGAGAATGCTCATCTTCGCCCCGGCTCAGGCCTGCATGACACAGCCGTCGCCAAGCAGGCACTTGAGCTCGGCGAACAGGCTGGTCTGCGGATCGACCTTGAATTGCTCCCCGAAACGCAGCCGGAAGAGGCCGCCGTCCGTCTTGACCTCCGCTTCCACCGGGCAGCCGCCGGGAAAGCGCGCGAGCACGGCCTTGAGGTCTTCGATCACCCCGGCGCAGACCGTCTCTCCGTCGAAGGAGATCTGCAGCGGCTCGAAGCCGGTCTTGGTCACGAAAGGCGTCACTTCGAAGGGGATGAGCTTGGTGTCGGCCTCGTCCTTGCGGTCGACCCGCCCGCGCAGCTTGACCACGGCATCCTCGACCAGGACCCCGCGGTTCTCCGCGTAGAAGGCGGGGAAGCAGAGGACCTCGACCGAGCCCTCGAGGCCCTCGAGGGTGACGAAGGCCATGGTCTCGCCGGACTTCTTGGTGGTTATCCGTTTGACGGCGCCCACCATGCCGATCACGGTGGTCACCGTGGTGTCGGGAAGCTCGGCAAGCTTCGAAATGGGGGTCTCGGCCTCGGCGCGGATCTGGCGCCGGATGTCGCGCAGCGGGTGGGAGGACACGTAGAGGCCCAAGGTCTCTTTCTCCAGAGCGAGCAGTTGCTCCTTGCTGAAGTCCCCGGCGGGGATTTCGGGAACGGGAGCGGTGGAAGCGTTTGCGCCGGCCACGCCCAGCACGTCGAATATGGAGCCCTGTCCGGCGGCGGCGTCCGCCTGCGCGGTGCGGGCGTGCGACACCGCCTGGCCCAACACCTGCAGCATGCCCTTGCGCGGGGCGCCGAAGGAATCCATCGCCCCAGCCTTGATCAGGCTCTCCAGGGCCCGCTGGTTCACCTTGCTCAGGTCGATGCGCTCGCAGAACTCGAAGAGATTGCGGAAGGGGCCCGACTCGGACCGCGCCGCCAGAATGTCGCGGATGGCGTTCTCGCCCACGTTCTTGACGGCGTTGAGGCCAAAGCGGATGCGTCCCTCCACCCCGCGAAAATCGATGCTGGACTCGTTGACGTCCGGAGGCAGCACCTCGATGCCCATGTCGTTGGCCACGCTGACGTAGTAGGGCACCTTGTCCTTGGTGTTCATCACACTAGAGATCAACGCAGCCATGTACTCGACCGGGTAGTTGGCCTTGAGGTAGGCAGTCTGGTAGGCGATGAAGGCATAGCAGGCGGCATGGGACTTGTTGAAGGAGTAGTCGCCGGCCTTTTCCATCAGGCTCCAGAGATGTTCCGCCACCCCGCGGGCGGTGCCATTGGCCTGAGCCCCCTCTTTGAACTTCGGCTCCAGCCGGTCGAGGATCTGTCGGTTTTTCTTACCGATGCCCTTACGCAGGTCGTCGGCCTCGGCCGGAGTGAAGCCCCCGATGCACTTGGCGATCTCCATCAGCTGTTCCTGATAGATGGCGACGCCGTAGGTGGGGCGCAGGATGGGCTCCAGCCGGGGATCGAGGATCTCCACCAGTTCGGGGTTTCGCTTGTTGCGCGCGTAGGCGGGGATGTACTCCATCGGGCCCGGACGGTAGAGGGCGACCAGGGCGATGAGGTCCGCGAATTCGCTCGGGCGGATATCCCGCATGGCCTCGCGCATGCCCGAAGATTCGAACTGGAAGACCCCTTCCGAATCGCCCCGCGAGAGCATCTCGTAGGTCTTCTCGTCGTCCAGGGGAACGGCTTCTAGTTCGAAATCGGGGTTGGCGCCGTCGCGGATGATCTTGACCGCGCTGGCGATCACGTCCAGGTTGCGCAGGCCCAGGAAGTCCATTTTGAGCAGGCCCAGTCCCTCGACGTCCGTCATGGGGACCTGGGTGACCACCTCGGCGTCGCCCTTTTGCATCAGGGGCAGGTAGTCGGTCAGCGGCTTGTCGGCGATGACCACGCCGGCCGCGTGGATGGAATCCTGCCGGATCAACCCCTCCAGCGGTTTGGCCACGTCCACGACCTGGCGCACCACCTCGTCCCTGTCGTACTCGACCCGCAGATCCTGCTTGTCCTTCAGGCAGTCGGCCAGGGTGATCTTGGGACCTTCGGGGATCAGCTTGGCGATCCGGTCGGCCACGTTGTAGGGCACGTCCATCACCCTCGCCGCATCGCGGATGGCCTGCCGCGCCTTGATGGTACCGAAGGTGGCTATCTGGGCCACGCGGTCCCGCCCGTACTTGTCCGCCACGTACTCGATGACCTTGTCCCTGCCCTCGACGGAGAAGTCGATGTCGATATCGGGCATGCTGATCCGCGCCGGGTTGAGGAAGCGCTCGAAGAGCAGATTGTATTTGAGCGGATCGAGATCGGTGATGCCCAGCAGATAACTCACCAGGGAGCCCGCCGCGGAACCGCGCCCCGGTCCCACCGGAATGCCGCTGGTCTTGGCGTAGTTCACGAAGTCCCAGACGATGAGGAAGTAGGGCGGGAAGCCCATCTCTTCGATGGTGCAGAGTTCGCTCTCCAGGCGCTCGCGCTGCTCGGGACCCACCGCGTCGGGGTAGCGGCGGCGCAGGCCCGCCTCGCACAGCTCACGCAGGTAGGTGACCTCGGTATGCCCCTCGGGCACCGGGTAGCTGGGCAGCAGGATCTCCCCCAGCTTTAGCTCGACATCGCAGCGCTCCGCCACCAGCATGGTGTTGGTGACGGCCTCCGGGTATTCGCGGAAGGCCTCGCGCATCTCCTCTTCGGTCTTGAAGTAGAACTCCTGCGAGCTGAAGCGCATGCGCTTGTGGTCGCTGATGCGCGAGCCGGTCTGGATGCAGAGGAGCACGTCGTGCGCCTCGGCGTCCCGGGCCTCCAGGTAGTGAACGTCGTTCGTGGCCACGGCGGGCACCCCGGTTTCGCGGGCGAGTGCGATTATGCCCCCGGCCACGTGTTCCAGTTCCTCGATGGCGGTTTGCTGAACCTCGAGAAAGACATTGCCCTCGCCGAAGATCTCCTGCAGCCGCAGCAGTTCCTTCCGGGCTTCGTCCTCCCGGGTGTTCTCCACGGCTTTGGACAGACGGCCGGTGGGGCAGCCGGACAGGCAGATGATGCCTTCGGCGTGCTCGCGCAGGAGTTCGTAATCCACTCGAGGCTTGAAGTAGTAGCCCTCGAGGAACGCCCGGCTGCCCAGCCGCAGCAGGTTGCGGTAGCCGGTGGCGTTCTCCGCGAGCAGCGTCAGGTGCCAACGCTGCTCCTGCGCGAAGTCCTTGCGCAGCCGGTCCTCGACCACGTAGGCCTCCAGACCGAGAATGGGCTTGACCCCGGCCTTCTTGGCCGCTTGGTAGAACTGGATGGAGCCGGAGAGCACGCCGTGATCGGTCAGCGCCACCGCGGGCATCTCGAGCTCGGCGGCACGGCGGACCAGCTCGGTCACCTTGCAGGCACCGTCGAGCGCCGAGAAATCGGAGTGAACGTGCAGGTGGCAGAAGCCCGACGACGCGGATTTCGGGACGGGGGTTTCACCACTCTGATTCACTCCCGGAGTGTACCCGATGCGGACCGGCCCCTCAACCGCCTGTCCTCCTCTAGACGTCCCTTGTCCGCTCTTAGCGGCCTTTTTCTTTTTTCTTGGGTAGCCCGGGATTCGCTGTCCTGCGCACCGGCCCGCGTGGCCTCAGTCGGTCTCCTCGACCACCTCGTTGGACAGCGTTCCCACGCCTTCCACCGCGACTTCCACCACGTCTCCGACCGCGAGCGCCCCCACCCCAGGAGGGGTGCCCAGCATGACCAGGTCCCCCGGCTCGAGCGTGAGCGCCTGAGAGATGTAGGAGAGCACTTCGAAGGGGTCGAAGAGCATGTCCTTTACCCGGCCCTGCTGGCGCAGTTCGCCGTTCACCCGGGTTTCGATCAGAGCGTCCGCGTCGGGCATGTCGGTCTCGTAGATGCCGCCCACCGGGCCGAAGGTGTCGTAGCCCTTCGCGCGCCACCACTGTTTGTCGGCGCCCTGCATCTCCCGCTCGGTGACGTCGTTGCCGCAGGTCCAGCCGCGCACGATGCCGCGCGCTTCTTCGGGAGAGATCCGGCGCGCCCGGGTCCCGACCATGACCACGAGCTCGCCCTCGTACTCCACCCGAGTGGCGTCTTTGGGGAAGACTATGGGCTCGCCGTCGGTGATCAGGCAGGACGGTGGCTTGAAGAAGATGATCGGCTCCTTGGGAGCCTCGGTGACCGCCCTCTCGGGGAGCCGGTCGACCATCTCCTCCAGGTGCTTGGGAAAGTTCCAGCCCACGGCAAGTATCTTGGAAGGAGGCGGCGGGGGAAGCAGCCTCACTTCGTCCCGGCCCAACTCCACGGTTCGCCCTCCGCTCTGGATTTGGAAGGCATCTCCAACCACCGCCGCCTCGTGAGCCATGCCCCGATGTCCGATCCATGCTCGCCGCATGCCACTCCTCCTATTTCCTCGGGAAAGACCCGTCAGCCGGACGCGCGCGTCAAGGCTATTTCACAGGAGGCCGGGGCCGCTGTCAAACGCGGCCCGGTGGCGGGACGGCAGAGGGGGGCTAGCAGTCCTTCTTGCCGCAGCTCTTACAATCCCCGGAACAACCCAGAGGCAGGGGCTCCAGGCACCGGGGACAACGCAATACCAGCGCTTCCATCTGCATTCCGCAATGGGGACACTTAATCAAAACTGTCTCCTAGAGCAATCCGATGAACTGAGCGAGCAGTCCCCCGACGGTGAAGGCCAGGACCACGCTGCCCACCCAGGTGAAGAGCATGAAACTCCGGCCGCGCTCCTTCATGATCACCAACACCGAGGCCACGCAGGGCACGAAGAGGGTGATGGTCACCAGGGCGACCAGGATGGACGGACCGCTCAGTCCCAGATCGTAGAGCCCGGCGGCGCCGAAGTCGCGCCGCACGAAGCCCATGATGAAGGCGGTCGCCGCCTCGCGGGGCAGGTTCAACCAGCCCTCCACCAGAGGAGCGGCCAGATCCTGGGCGGCCACCAAGGCGCCGGTCACCTGCAGGATGCCGATCAACAGGGCGCCGGCGGCAAAATACACGGTCACCTCGCGGATGAAGCCGGTGGTCTTGTACCAGGTCTTGGTCAGCACGTTGATGGGCCGGGGAACCCGCAGCGGGGGCAGGTCCATCAGCAGGCTGGTCGAGGTGCCGGGGAGGTAATGGGAAAGGGCCACTCCCAGAAGCCCGAACACCGCAAACATGATCAGCCCGTAGGCCAGAGCCATCTCCGGTCCGCCGGCTACCGCCAACAGCGCCACGATCACCCCGAGTTGAGCCGAACAGGGTATGGCGAAGGCCATCAGAGCAGTGGCGATCTTCCGCTCCCGCTCGTTCCCCAGGATCCGAGTGGTTATGGTGGCCATGGTGATGCAGCCGAAGCCGAGAATCATCGGGATGATCGCACGGCCGTTTAGTCCGATGGAGGTCATCAGGCGGTCGGTGAGCGCGGCGATCCGGGGCAGGTAGCCGGAGTCCTCCAACACCGAGAGCATCAGGTAGAAGCCAATTACCAAGGGAAGCAGCAGGCCGACGACGTAGGTTACGGTGAGCGTCAGCACCCCGAACTCGCCCGCCACCAGTTCGTAGAGGACGTTGGAATCGCCGAGCACGGTCTGGGCGGCGGAGCGCAGCAGCGGTTCGACGTAGCCCTGCATGACGGTGCCCTCGGTGAAGCCCACGATGGTCTGCGCCACCAGCACCCCGATCAGTTCGTACATCAGAAATAGCGTGAGCGCGAGCACGGGCAGCCCGGTCAGCGGACGAATCAGCGCGTGTCCCAGCCTGGTGCGCAGATCCAGGGTGTGCTCCCGGCGATCGATCACCCGGGGCAGGATGGCGTTCACCCGCTGCCTGCGGGCCATGTAGAGTTCGTCCCGCATCCCTTGAGGCTCCACCCCGTGACGCTCGGCCACGTAGGGGTCGCCTTCCAAGATCATCAGGGCCTCCGGTTTGCTGCCCACCCGATCCAGCAGCCCCAGCAGGCGGTCCTGCAGTATGGGGTCGGATACCCCGATGCGGGCTTCGTCCAGAGCCCGCTTGACCTCCTCGAAGCCTTCCCGCCGAGTGGCCACCGTGGGAATCACCGGCACTCCCAACTCGCGGGAGAGGGCGGCCGGATCGACCCGCAGGCCCCGCTTCTCGGCCTCGTCGACCATGTTGAGCGCAACCACCAAGGGCAGGCCCATATCGATCAACTGCTGGGTGAGGAAGAGATCCCGCTCGAGGTGAACGGCGTCCACCACGTTGACCACCAGGTCGGCCTCGAGGATGACGTCTCGGGCGACCGTCTCTTCGTCGTTGAAGGAGGAGACTCCATATACCCCGGGGCTGTCCAGAATGAGGTAGTCGTCCATGCGGCCGCTGGAAATGGAGACGGTGGTGCCCGGGTAATTGGACACGTCGACGTAGAGGCCGGTGAAGGCGTTGAAGAAGAGGGACTTGCCCACGTTGGGGTTACCGACCAGGACGACCTTCCTGGTGCCCTCGGGCACCTCGACCACAGTGGTGCCTTGGCAACAGTGCCCGGTGCTCACAGAGTTCTGGGGAGCCATCTAGCGCCTCCCGTGCTTGGAGCCGAAGCGCCACCGGCGCCGCTCCCGCCCGGCGGCGGCGCGCCCGTCCGACTCGAGTCGCCCAGGCCTGAGGTTCGCTTCGGGGGCCTCCTCGACCAGAATCCGGCCCGCCAACTCCCGGCCCAGACATACCTCTGAATCATGATGGCGCAAGAGCACGGGGCCCACGCGCAGGCGTTCCGCGTCGACGACCGTGCCCTCGCCGATCCCCAGGCGGATGCACTGGGCGCGCGCTTGGGCGTCGCCTATTTCCAGGATACGAACCGGCCGGCCGGACTTGGCTTCGAGTAGAGTCATGCACCTTCTCCTAGGGTTCCCGTCGCAAGGCTATGAGGAAGTCCTCGCTGATTGTCTTAGGTATCCCTAATATCGAGTGAGAGTCTACGAGAAACCCGGCGCGCTGTCAAGGCAAAACCGGACAATCGGGATCGGATTTTAGACGCGGCGGGAGCGCCGGTCAGGAGGGACGGCCGAACTGCCGCTCCGCACGAGGGCGAGCGCGGCCCCTACTCGAACCTTTGGTGCTCGTGCATCAGGCCGTAGACGATCGAATCCACCAGCGCCTGCCACGACGCTTCCACCACGTTCTCGTGCACCCCCACGCTTCCCCAGGAGTCGTGACCGTCCGACGAGTCCAGCAGCACGCGGGTGACCGCCCCGGTGCCCTTGGCTTCGTCCAGGATGCGGACGCGGTAGTTCACCAATTGGATCTTCTCGAGATCCGGATACTTGCGCTCGATCGCCAGACGCAGCGCCCGGTCGAGAGCGTTCACCGGACCGTTACCCTCCGCGGTCTGGATGATGCGGTCACCGTTGACGTGGACCTTGATGGTCGCCTCGGTGAGGATGTCGCCGCCCTCGCGCTTCTCCACGATGATGCGGAAGCTCTCCAACTGAAAGTACTCATGCCGTTCGCCCAATTCCTGCCGGATTAGGATCTCGAACGAAGCGTCGGCGGCCTCGTAGTAGTAACCCTCGTGCTCTTTGGTCTTCAACCGGCTGAGCACGGCATCGACCTGCTCGGGGGTGGGATCGAGGCCCAGATCCCTCGCCCGCTCCCGCACCGTGCCCCTCCCCGAGAGCTCGGAGACCAGCACGTGCGAGGTATTGCCCACCGCCTCCGGGCGGATGTGCTCGAAGGTGCGGGCGTCCGCCGCCACGCCCGCGACGTGCAGGCCGCCCTTATGGGCGAAGGCGTTACGGCCCACGTAGGGCTGGTGCGGGTCCGGCGCGATGTTGCAGAGCTCCGCGACAAAATGCGAGGTGTCGGTCAGCCGGCGCAGGTCATCGTCGGAGATACATTCGCAGTCGAGCTTCAGCTTGAGAGCCGGGATGATCACGCAAAGGTCGGCGTTTCCCGCCCGCTCGCCGTAGCCGTTGATGGTCCCCTGAACGTGCGCGGCCCCCTCTTCCACGGCAACCAGGGAGTTGGCCACCGCGCAGCCTCCGTCGTCGTGGGTGTGGATGCCCACGCGCACCGTTCCGCCCAGTTGGCGGTGCACCTCACGCACCGTGCGGGCGATCCCTCCGGGGAGGGTGGCGCCATTGGTATCGCAGAGCACTACCGCTTCGGCACCGGACTCGGCGGCGGTGTGCAGGCATTTGAGCGCGTATTCCGGGTGCTCAGCGTAGGCGTCAAAGAAATGCTCGGCGTCGTAGACCACGCGCTTACCCTGCTCTTGCAGAAAAGCGACGGAGTCCGCGATCATGCGCAGGTTCTCGTCGGGGTCGACCTTGAGGATCTTCTCGATGTGGAGCTTCCAGGTCTTGCCCACCACGCAGGCGACGCTCACCCAGCTGTCGGCGAGCACGCGCAGCACGGGATCGGTCTCTGCCTGGCCGGCCCGCCCTCTGGTGGTGCCGAAGGCGCTGACCGCGCTCCGGCGCAGGTCCTCGGCTTCGAGCAGGCGGAAAAACTCGGCGTCCTTGGGATTCGAACCGGGAAAGCCCCCCTCGATCACGTGGATCCCCAGCTCCGCGAGGCGCAGCGCGATGCGCAGCTTCTCCTCGACCGACACGCTCATGCCCTCGCGCTGCATGCCGTCGCGCAGGGTGGTGTCGTAGAGAGTTATGCTGCGCTTCACCGGGTCTCCCGCGTTCGGCGAGTCAGGACTTCGCGACTGGATACCCGCTGCTGCGGGCGTACTCGGCCAAGCGCTCCATCAGCCGGACGGTGATCTCGCCGGGCGTTCCGTCCCCGATCGGCCGTTGATCCACGGACACCACCGGCGCCACTTCGGCGGCGGTTCCGGTGAGGAAGGCCTCGTCCGCGCTGTAGACGTCGTACAGAGTGTAGAACCCTTCCGCCACCTGGTAGCCCAACTCGCGCGCCAGGCGCATGACCGTGGCCCGGGTGACCCCGCGCAGGGCGCCGACCCCGGTGGCCGGTGTGTGCACCACGCCGTCCTTGACCATGAAGAAGTTGTCCGCGGTGCACTCGGCCACGAAGCCCTGCGCGCTCAGCATCAGGCCCTCGTCGGCGCCGGTGCCCCGCAGTTCCAGGCTGGCGAGGATGTTGTTCAGGTAGTTCAGGCTCTTGATGGCGGGATTGATCGCCTGCGGGTCGTTGCGCCGGGTCGAGCAGGTGACGATCTTCAGACCGTTTTGGTAGAGCTCCTCGGGATAGAGCTGAATGGTCGCCGCGATGATGAATACGGTGGCCTTCGGGCACTTGCTCGGGTTGAGGCCCAGGTCGCCCACCCCCCGCGTCACCACCAGACGGATGTAGGCGTTTTCCAGCTGATTGCGGCGCACGGTTTCGCAGGTCGCTTCGATCAGATCCGCGCGGGACATGGGGACGTCCAGGGCAATCGCGAGGGCCGAGTCGTACAGGCGGTCGATGTGGGCGTCGCACTCGAAGATGCGGCCGTCGTAGACCCGGATCCCCTCGAAAACGCCGTCCCCGTACAGGAGACCGTGGTCGAAGACGCTGATCTTGGCCTCGGCCTCGTCGTAGAACTCGCCGTCGATGAAAATCTGCATGCTCGCTCCCTACCAGCCGCTCTCTTCGGTGACAGTCCCCTCCTTGACGTGGGTGACCACCATGTCGCCCACCTCGCTGGTGCTCATGCCCATCCTGCCGGCCGCGAGGGAAGGCAGGCGCTCGGTGGAATGCATCACGCCGGCCTCCACCCACCGGGCCGCGTCCTTCTCCCCCAGGTGATCCAGCATCATCTGCATGGAGGAGATGGCTGCCAGCGGATTGATCTTGTTCTGGCCGGCGTACTTGGGCGCGGAACCGCCCATGGGCTCGAACATGGCCGTGCCGCCCGGATCGGGGTTGATGTTGCCGCCGGCCGCGATCCCCAGGCCGCCCTGAATCATGGCGGCCAGGTCGGTGATGATGTCGCCGAACATGTTGTCGGTGACGATCACGTCGAACCACTCGGGGTTCTTGACGAACCACATGCAGACCGCGTCCACGTGCGCGTACTCGCGCTTTACCTGGGGATAATCGGCCTCGCCGACCTCGTTGAAGGCCCGCCACCAGAGGTTCCAGGCGTAGGTGAGCACGTTGGTCTTGCCCACCAGGGTGAGCTCTCCCCGCCGGTCGGGGCGCTTGGCGTAATCAAAGGCGTAGCGCAGGCAGCGCTCCGCCCCTTTGCGCGTGTTCACGCTCTCCTGCACGGCGATCTCGTCGGGTGTGCCCTTGCGCAGGAAGCCGCCGGTCGAAGCGTAGAGGCCCTCGGTGTTCTCGCGCACCACGACGAAATCTATGTCCTGGGGGCCCTTGTCCTTGATGGGAGTCTCCACCCCGGGGTAGAGCTTGACCGGACGCAGGTTGATGTAGAGGTCGAGGTCGAAGCGGGCCTTGAGCAGGATGCCCTGCTCCAAAATGCCGGGAGCCACTTCGGGATGGCCAATGGCCCCGAGGAAGATGGCGTCGAAGTCGCGCAGCTCGGACACCGCGGAATCGGGCAGGGTCTCGCCGGTCCTCAGGTAGCGCTCCCCGCCGAAGTCGTACTCGGTCAGGTCGTAGGTGAAACCGGCCCGCCCGGCCGCCGCCTCCAGCACCCTCAGGCCCTCGCGGACCACCTCCGGTCCGGTCCCGTCTCCGGGAATGACCGCGATCTGATAGTGGCTCATCTCTGCTCCCTCGTCTTCAAGTACGGCAGCAGCCCGCCGGCGGACACGAGGTCGCGCATGAACTCGGGCAGAGGCTCTGCTTGATAGGACTCGTTGCGGGTCAGGTTCTCGATCGTGCCCGCCGCCAGATCCGCGCGGATGCGGTCGCCCTCGCGAATGCGGTCCGCCGCCTCGCCGGAGACCAGGATGGGCAGGCCGGTGTTGAACGCGTTGCGGTAGAAGATGCGGGCAAAGCTCTTGGCGATGACCGCCTGCACGCCGGCGCCCTTGATGGCGATGGGCGCGTGCTCGCGGCTCGAGCCGCAGCCGAAGTTCTCCTGCGCCACCAGGATGTCCCCCGGCTGCACCTTGCGGGGAAACTCCGGGTCCTGGTCTTCCATCAGGTGCTCGGCCAGTTCTTCCGGCTCTTTCATGGTCAGGTAACGCGCGGCGATGATCAGATCGGTGTCCACGTCCCGGCCGAAGGTCCACACCCGGCCCTCCAGGGTGGTCTGGGGCTCCTCGGCCATCACGCCGCCCTCCTCGTCTGGATCTGGTCGGGAGTGGCCACGTGGCCCGCGACGGCCGACGCCGCGGCCACGTAGGGACCGGCCAGATACACCTCTGACTTCACGTGCCCCATCCGCCCGACGAAATTACGGTTGGTGGTGCTGACGGCGCGCTCGCCCTCGGCCAGCACCCCCATGTGCCCGCCCAGGCAGGGACCGCAGGTGGGCGCCGAGAAGACCGCCTCGGCGGCGAGAAAGACGTCCACCAGACCTTCGTCCATGGCCTGCTGGTAGATCGCCTGCGTGGCAGGAATCACGATGCAGCGCACGTCGCCGGCCACCTTCTGGCCCCGCAAGACCTCGGCGGCGGCGCGCAGATCCTCGATGCGGCCGTTGGTGCAGCTGCCGATCACCACCTGGTCGATGCGCGTGTCCGCCAACTCGTCTGCCCGGGCAACGTTGGAGGGCAGGTGCGGCTTGGCCACCAGCAGGGGAATGTCCTCGCCCCGCCAGCGGTATTCGCTCTCGTAGGCGGCGTCGGCGTCGGATTCGTAGTAGCGCGGCTCGCGGCGGAAGCGCCCCTCGATGTACTCGCGGGTGATCCGGTCGGGGGCGATGATGCCGTTCTTGGCCCCCGCCTCGATGGCCATGTTGGCCATGGTCTGCCGGTTGTCCATGGAAAGAGTCTCGATCACCGGACCGGTGAACTCCATCGCCCGGTAGAGCGCGCCGTCCACACCGATCTCGCCAATGGTGTGGAGAATCAGGTCCTTGCCGCCCACGTACGGCTGCAACTCGCCCTCGAAGACGAACCTCAGGCTGGCGGGCACGCGAAACCAGACCTCCCCGGTGGCCATGGCCCCGGCCAGGTCGGTGGAGCCCACTCCGGTGGCGAAGGCGCCCAGCGCCCCGTAGGTGCAGGTGTGCGAATCGGCGCCGATCACCACGTCACCGGGGCCGACCAGACCCAGTTCGGGCAGCAGGGCATGCTCCACTCCCACCCGGCCCACGTCGTAGTAGTGCACGATTTCGTGCCGCCGGGCGAATTCGCGCATCTGCTTGACCAGCATCGCCGTCTTGATGTCCTTGCAGGGCGTGAAGTGATCGGGGATCAAGGCAATCCGCTCGGCATCGAACACCCGCTCGAAACCGGCCTTCTCGAACTCGTCGATGGCAACGGGAGCGGTGATGTCGTTACCCAGGCAGAAATCCACCCGGGCCATGATCAGGTCTCCGGGCGCGACCCATTCTCTGCCCGCAGCCCGGGCCAGGATCTTCTCGGTTATCGTCATTCCCATGAAGCTCGTCCTCGCTGGTGGGAGTTGGCTCACGCTTCAAGGATACCGGCTATGCGAACAGCGGCTAAGTGAAGCGCCGTAACAGCATAGAGAAAGCCGCGCCGCGCCGCAAATACAGCGTCGGTTCCCCATTCGCGGATTGTGACGCGTGAGATCGGCCGGTAAAATCCGGCAACCAAGCCAAAAGGAAGGGATAGCGGTGACCTCTGCCCCCGGTCTCTCAGCCAAGTCGGCCCTCATCGGGCTTTTCGTCGCGCTCGCCCTCATCACCGGTCTCACCGGGGTCGTCGGTTGCCAGGGGGACACGGAAACCACCGACCAGAGCACCCCGGACACCGCGGAGGAAGCGCCGGCGGAGGCCGTCAGCACGACGGAGGCCGATTTCGAGGACCGCGCTGCGCTGGTGGAGCAGGCCCGCGATCTGGTGGAGCAACTCGCGCAAGGCGAGTACGCTCGAGCCTACGCCTCCTTCGACCAGCAGATGCAGACCGCAATCCCCGAAGAACAGTTGGGCGGTCTATGGAAGTCGCTCGAACAGCAACTGGGCGACTATCAAGAGATCCTGGACACGCGCACCTCGGTCGAACAGGGCTTCCGCGTGGTGTATGTGGTCTCTCAGTTCCGGGACAGTCCCATCGACGTCAAGGTGGTGTTCGGCCCCGAGGGCCGGGTGAGCGGGCTCTTCTTCCTCCCGGTGGGCGGGGACGTATCGCGGTCGCAGGAGGGACCCGGCTATTACCCGGCGGACTACGTGCGCGAGTCTTCGTTCTCCGAGGAGGAGGTCACGGTGGGCGCGCCGGATTGGCCCCTACCGGGCACGCTCACCCTGCCCGAGGGCGAGGGGCCCTTCCCCGGTGTGGTGCTGGTGCACGGCTCGGGTCCCAGCGACCGCAACGAGACCGTCGGCCCCAACCGGCCGTTTCAGGATCTGGCCTGGGGCCTGGCCTCGCACGGTATTGCCGTCCTCAGGTACGAGAAGCGAACCAAGGAGCACGCCCAACGCGTGACCGAAGAGGAGGATTTCGGGGTGGACGAGGAAACCGTGGACGATGCGGTTTCCGCCCTCGAACTGCTGGAGACGCGGGAGCAGATCGATGGTGATCGAGTCTATGTACTCGGTCACAGCCTGGGCGCGTTCCTCGCGCCGCGGATCGCGGTCCAAGCTGCGGAAGTGGGTGTGGAGCCGGACGGCCTCATCCTGCTGGCCCCCCCGGCCCGCCCCCTCGAGGATCTGATCTACGACCAGTCCCTCTATCTGGCCGAGCTGGATGGTGAGGTGAGCGCGGCAGAACAGGCCCAGCTCGATGAACTCGAGCAACAGATCGAGGCCGTGCGCGAGGGCGGCGAAGCGCTGGAAGCGGGCGAACTACCTCTGGGTGTGCCCGCGTCCTACTGGCGGTCCCTGGAAGGGTACGATCCCATCGCCGTGGCCGAAGAACTCGAGCAGCCCATCCTGGCGCTCTTCGGCGAGCGCGACTACCAGGTGACGGAGCAGGACGAATCGGCCTGGAGGGAGGCCTTCGCCGACGAAGACCGGGTGTACATCGAGCAGTTGGCGAACCTCAATCACCTGTTCATGGCCGGCAGCGGCCCGCCCTCGCCCGCGGAGTACGAAGAGGCCGACAATGTGGATCTACTGGTGATTCAGAGAGTTTCCGCCTGGGTCCAGGCGCTGCGCTGAGCGAGAACTAGCCCTCCGCTGAGGGGATCTAGCCCTCCGCCTCGAACTCAGGCCGGACGCAGGTTTTTGCCGGAGCCACCGAGCGGCCGGCAACGGTGGCCAGGCGCTGCCCCAGCCCGAAGCGGCGAATGCGGCCCATCAGGGAGAGCAGGCGGGGTTCGTCCCCTTCGGCAAAGACCAGATAGCGCCGCAAGAGGTAGTTCCAGCCGAAGAGACTGACCATCAGGGCGCCTTTGGCGGCGAACGGCGAAAATCCCGCACCCTCGACCAAGGCGACCATGCCAACGATGCTCAGGCCCAGGCTGATCAGATTGACGGTGTAGACCATCAGCAACTCGACCGAGCGGTCGAAGGGACGCGCCGCGAACACGAAACGGACCGAGAGTCTGTAGTTCACGTATGTGCCGACCGCCAGGGAAATGACCGTGCCGACCACGTAGTGCAGGCCAAAAAGCTGCAGAATGACCGCAAATATGGCCCAATCCACGACGGTGGCAAGCCCGGCGACCGTCAGGTACCGGAAGCCCTGCACGAAGAGGCCGTTGCCATATCGGGTCCGCTCTATCAGTTCGGTCACTCTGTCCTGGTCCTCTCTTACCAACCCCGGGTCGTGGGGATCTTCTTCGCGTACCAGAGCACCATACCCCCGTAATCGGGGCTAGGTGCCCATTTGCCTCCCAATTCCCACACGGTGCGCACATTCCCTCGATGCGGCAGGCCGTCGATCGTGAAGTGCCGCGGGTCACCCGGCTGGGTGATCACCACGTCTCCGGGCACCAACCGGCAGCCCTCCGCCTCCATATGGTCCGGGTAAACATACCAGGCCAGGTGGGCCAGATGCGCGATCACGCCCAACTCGGCGGTCTGAAAGGCGTTGCCGGGTATGCCCCCGGTGGCCCCGATGCCCGCAAAGTTGTTCTGCTCGGGAAGCACATCTCCTCCGTACTCCCCGTATCCGGTCTCGTGAACCATCTGGGCCCAGGCCACGTCCGCCCGCACCCCGAACTCCCGGGCGTAGCGGACGTAGAGCTTGGCAAGGTCCAGCAGCGGCACGGTGAACTTCTCGCCCGTGCGTCCCGCGTCACGGAACAACTGCACCAGGTCGGCGGATGTGCCCAGAAAGCGCCCGGTCATGCCCTCGGGGTCGGTCCCCATCAGGTTGTAGAGCAGGGCGGCCGCCTCGCCCCGGGTGGCCGGCCGCCAGGGCCCGCCGGTGTCTTTCAGCCGCAACTCCCGCAGCAGCCCGTTGTACTGAGCGATCCGGGCCGGCTCGGCATGGGCCAAGCTGAAGTCACCCCAAATGCCCTCGTAGCTCGGCGGCGGGGTGGCCAACGGCTCCCCGGCCGCGCGCGTGGCCATGGTGATCGCCTGGCTGATGCGGACGGGACTGTAAGGCGAGAACTTGCCGGGCGAGGTTCCCCTGGTAATGCCTTCGCGGGCCGCTGCGGCCACGAAATTGTCGGGAAAGAGCGAGTCAGGGCCCGAGATGGCCACGTCGTCAAAGGGACTGACGTCGTCCTCCGTCACCGGCAGACGCATCGAGCGGATGACCATCTTCGCGAACTGCTGCCGGAGCAGCGGCTCCTCCGGCCCAAACCTGCCGTCGCCGTACCCCTGCACGATGCCGCGCTGCTGCATGACCTCGATCTGCAGACGGTAGGGGTGGTTCAGAGGAATGTCCGAGAAGCTGATCGCCTGAGCGGCCGCCGGCGACCACAGCCCGAAGAGAAGCAACAGCAAACCGGTCAGCAGTCCCAGCGGTCCCCGGCAGGCGCCCCCGAGGGCGGTGCCTCGCCTCAGTGGGTTCCGAGAAGGCCTTGCTCCCGGCGAAGAGGACCTCAGTCTCGGCGAAATCTCTGCCATTTCCCATTCTCTAGTCAAACCAGCCGTCCCCCTTCAAAAGAGGAAGGTCCAGGGTGTCGTCCGATTCCGTCTGCCCTAGCGGTTATGATACCTGCTGGTGAGATGACACGACTAAGAGGCGGCTCTAGTGCCAATTCGGGCGATTACCTTCGACTTCTGGAACACTCTATACCGCGACACCGAGGAAGGCCTCAGCCGCGTGACCGAATTGCGCATGGAGGTCTTGCGGGAGGTGGCCGAGGGTTCAGGCGCCGCCGTCGCCGAGGAGGAATTGGCAAAGGCCTACCGCGCCGGTTTCGAACAGTACCTGCACGCCTGGTCCGAGCGCAGGCAGTTCGGCGCCCACGAGCACGCCACGCACGTGCTGGCGGCGCTCGGGATCCAGGTGGACGAAGGCCTGCTGGCCCGGACGGCCGCACGCCTGGAGGAACTGGGCTCGCAGGCCGAGTTGGCCTTGCTGCCCGGAGCCGCCGAGACCATTCCCGAGCTGGCCCGCAGAGGCATCAAGCTCGGGGTCATCTCCGACACCGGGGTGACCCCCGGCCGGGTGCTCGCCGGTTTCCTCGAGCGCGACGGACTGCACGAGCACTTCTCCGCCTTCACCTTTTCGGACGCCACCGGTTACACCAAGCCGGACCTCCGCGCATTTGAGCGCACGCTGGCGGAACTGGGCACCCCCCCGGCGGAGGCGCTTCATGTGGGCGATCTCTCGCGCACCGATGTCGCCGGGGCTCTCGGGGCGGGGATGGTGGCGGTGCGTATGGCTTACAAGCACGACGACGACGATCCCCCAGCGCCCCACGCCGTCATCTGCGATCACCGCGAACTGTTCCCCCTGCTGGCCGCGTTGGGGAACGGCGGGCGCAGGAGACCGTAGGGCCGGCGCATCATTGCCGCAACCGCGGGGTAGAGGGCGGAATGATGCCCACCAACCGGGAGATTCAGTTGAGCCCGAAAGATCAGCCGTTGGATCCCTACCGCGCCAAACGCGACTTCGAGAAGACGGCTGAACCCTCGGGAGGTGGAGCCCAGCCCCGTCCCGACCGCCCCCGCTACTTGATTCAAAAGCACGACGCCACCCAGCTTCACTACGATCTGCGCCTCGAGGTGGACGGAGTGCTGAAGTCGTGGGCCGTGCCCAAGGGGCCCTCGCTCGACCCGGGCGAGAAAAGGCTCGCGGTAATGACCGAAGACCATCCCCTGGAGTACGCCACTTTCGAGGGCACCATTCCCGAAGGGGAGTACGGCGGCGGTATCGTGATGATGTGGGACCGGGGCTGGTGGGAAGTGGACCGCGAATGGATCGAGGACCCCAAGACCTCGAAGAAGGTCCGAGAGGCGCATGAAAAGGGTCCCGGCACCGCCCTGGAAGCCGGCGAACTCAAGTTCAAACTGCACGGCCAGAAGCTCAAAGGAAGCTGGGTGCTCGTCCAGATGAAGGGCCGCGGCGACAAGAACTGGCTGCTGATCAAGCATCGCGACCAGGAAGCCCGCGAGGGCTCCGACATCACCGAGGAGCAACCGGACTCGGTGACCTCAGGCCGGGATCTCGACGAAATCGAATGGGACGCGGAATCGGACGAGGCCAAATGAGTGAGAACCCGCGCAGCACCGTGCTCGTAAGCGGAGCCACCGGGCTCATGGGAACGGCCGTCACTCGAGAACTCCTCAGCAGGGGCCATCGGGTGCGCGCGATGAGCCGCTCGGTGGACCGCGCGCGCATCGAACTCGGAAGCTATCCGGAGGGGCGGACCGGTCTGGACGAGGGCCGCCTCACCTTCGTCGAAGCGGATGTGACCCAGCCCCAGACTCTCGACGAAGCCGTGCGGGAGGTCGACGCGGTGGCGCAGACCGCGCAGTTCCCCGGAGCCCCGGTGGAGGATCCCGACAAAGGCCTCACCTACATGAACGTCGACCGGAACGGCACCGTCAACCTGCTCCAGGCAATCGCCCGGGTGTACGAGGCAAGAACCGCCGGCCCCGGGATCACGCGCTTCACCCAGCGGGCGCCCCACTTTCTCTACCTGAGCGGAGTTACCGTAGAGGAGGGTTCGGCCAACGTATGGGACCGCGCCAAGTGGCAGGCGGAGGAGGCCATCAGAGGCAGCGGTTTGGACTGGAGTATCGTGCGTGCCAGCCCGGCCTACGGACCCGAGGACAAGTCATTCAACCGCCTGATCGGCTATTCGGACTACCAGCCTTTCGTGGCGATCTTTGGAGACGGCAATGAGAAGCTCACCCCGGTATACGTGGGTGACGTGGGCCGCATATTCGCCCGCTTGCTGGAGGAGAGAGATCGGGTGCGCGATCTGACCCTGCCCTTCGGCGGGCCGCAGGTGGTGACCATGAACGATCTGCTGCGCACGATGCTCGAGGTGATGGGCCGCAGGCGGAGATTGCTGCATATCCCCAAGCCGGTCGGCAAGGCGCAGGCCTTAGTGCTGCAGTTTCTCCCCGGACGGTTCCTGACTCCCGACGCCGTCGAATTCACCGCTCAGGGCGGCGTCGCCGACCTCACCCTGCTGCGGGAGACCTTCCCCGACTTCGAGCTGACACCGCTCCGCGAAGGCCTGGCTTCCTACCTGGGCTGATCCGTCGGGCAGGCATCGCGCCGCGGAGCTGTCCGCCGTCCTAGTGCCGGTGCCCCTCAGACCCGTGCCCGTGCGGCCCGTGCGCGTGCGGCCCGTGTCCGTGACCGTGCGATGCCTCGCTGTGCTGCCCCTGCCCTGTCCGCGGGTCCGAACCGGACCCCAGAGGAGGCTCTCAACAGCCGGGTTCGCCCGGGTGCCCGCAGCACCCAGCACGCGTGGTGAACCGCCTGAGCTGATTGGCCGCGATGGTCCTCAGCTTCGTTCCCAAGGGCATGGGCCGGCGAAGATTCTCCCAATATGCCTTGAGTTCTGCCATCTATCCTCCTAGTTGGTGTCGGCGCTGTCTCGCGCCGCTGCGCTCGCATCCGTCTTCGGCAAGACCTCCCCGAGGAAGCGCTCGATGTCTTCCGCGAGTTCAGGATAGCGGTTGTACAGAATCGAGGAGTGAGTGGCCTTCGGTTTGCTGATCAACCTGCCGAAGGGCGTGGCCTCTGCCAGACGATTCCCTTCCTCCTCAGTCATCATCTGCAGACCGCTGCCGGGCATTCCCTGGCCCGCCCTGAGGACCAGCGTAGGCACCCGAAGCTTCTCGGCCCACGGGCGGGGATCCAGCGTGCGCAGGTCGGCGACATCGGCCTCAACCGCCTCCGGGGAGGTGCGGGAGCGCGTGACCCCCGGCGCCTCCTCCACCTCCATCCGGTAGAAGTACTCGATGAAGAAGTTCCACTCCTCAAAGATTCCCGAGGTCTTGACCGGCTGGATGTACTCCTCGAAGCTGCCCGCTTCTCGCCGGATCTCGTCGGGAGCCGACTCGAGCAGGTCGACGATTTCGCGCGGCACCGGCCCTCCCCCGTCGATCAGCACCAGAGCGGCCACCCGCTCCGGATGCTCGGCGGCCAAAGCCAGAGCGGCGAGCGCGCCCAATGAGTGACCGACAAGCACGGGTTTCTCGAGTCCCAAACGGTCCATGACGCCGAGCGCATCCCTGGCGTGTTGCCGAACCCCGTGTTTCCCGGATCCGCCTCGGCTCCTTCCCCGGCCCCGCAGGTCGAAGGCGGTCACGCGGTGGCGAGGGCTCAAAGTGAAGCCCAGGCCGCCGAAGGCGTAAGCGTTCGCCGTCAGTCCGGGTATGCAAAGCAAAGCGGGCTCCGCGCCGGGCCAGTTGGCCACGTGAAGCTCGACGTCGTCCAACCCTAGGCTCAAGGTTTCCGGCAGCAGGAGGCCGGAGTCGACGGCCTCTGTCACCGGATGCGGCTCGACCAGGTAACGTCCGCCCGAGGCCGCCAGTGACCAGTTGCGCTGCTCGGTCAACCAGGCCTCGGGAGTTGTGCGGTCGTTGATGGGCCCGGTCCGCACCACCGCTCCCGCGCCCTCGGCGGGGTACTGGGTGAGCTTCTTGTAGAAGTAGATGAAGATCTCGCGGGCGCTGGCGATGATGGGAATGGCCAGATACGCTCCCAAAATCCCTCCGACCGCCAGACCCACCACGATGCCCACGATGGCGACAAACCCGGGGAGATTTACGGATCCGCCCATGATCTTGGGCTGCAGGATGTTGCCTTCCACCCATTGCAGGAACATGTAGACCCCGATCACGATGAGCGCAAAGACGAAATTGTTGATCTCGAGCCAACTCGAACCCTGAAGCAGGGCCATGAGGATGATGATCGAGCCGGCGAAGAAAGCGCCCACGGTAGGCACCAGATCCATCAGGCCGGCGATGATGCCCAAAACCAGCGCCGACGGCACCCCCAAGGCGAACATGCTCAACCCAACGAGCACCCCGAAGGCAAGCATCAGCAGCACATTCCCCCGCACGAAGGAGTACCAGACTCCCTTCAGCCGGTGCTTCAGATCCTCCAACTCGGGACGCTCACGCTCGGGCACCAACTCGCCCACCGCCCGGCTGAGCACGGGCATGTCATTGATCAGGTAGATGGTGAACACGAACACCAGCACCAGCGTGAACAGGAACCCGCCCACCGTGGTCGCCACGGAAGCCAACGTGCCCGTGCTCGCCCGAAGGAGGCCGCGCCCCGAGCCGAACACCTCATCGGGGGCCGGGATCAACTCCTGCACCCGGGCCACGGTCAGCTGATCTTGGATATCCCTGATGTAAGGACTGAGGTCGTATCCGAAGACAGTGTTGAAGTTGTCCAGGAAGGCGCGCAACCACTCGAAGCTTCCCCCGAGACTATCGGTGAAACTGAAGCGGATCGCGCTGAACTGAGCGATGATTATAGGGATGAAGATTATCAGTATGAGGGCAAATAACCCCAGGACAAGCAGCATTATGAGAAGGGCGCCCAAGAACCTCGGCATACCGAGCCGTCTCTGCAGATAGTTCACCGGTGGTGTCATCAGGAAGGCGAAAAACGCAGAAAGCAGGAGGGCCGTCATGACGGTTCTGACCATCCAGAAGACGATGACGATGGTCACGAGGAACAGCAGGACGATCATCCGGCGGGTGAACAGACTCCAACTGGTCAAACGCACACCTTCCCATCGAGTGGCATCCTGCGTGGCGATATCGCAGCGTTGATACCCGACTCTACCTCGGGATATCCGCGCCCGCTTCCGAAGTCAACCCTGTCGCCGCCAGGAACACCCCCCGCGGCTTCGGGTGCCTCCGAGAGCAGGGAGCGGTGTGGTAACCTGCCAAACCGTGAGAGACCAGAATGCGACCTCCCCCGACGGCACCGCGGAACGCGGTCGTAACCGACGCTACGGCGACCCTCGCTCCTTCCTCTCCCAATTCTGGAGCTCCGACAGTGCGGTCATGCTCACCATGGCCGCGGTGGTGGGCGTCGGGGCCGGGCTGGGAACAGCGCTCTTCATCTACCTGATCGATTTATTCAGGGGTCTTTTCACCATCACGGGAGCCGACCTCTTCTTCTTCCTGGGCTCGTACTACCCGATTCTCTTGCCGGTGCTTGGCGGCCTTCTCGTGGGACCGCTCATCTACTATCTGGCGCCGGAGGCAAAGGGTCACGGAGTCCCGGAAGTCATGCAGGCCATGGAAACCAAGGGAGGACGCATACGCCCCCGGGTCATCCTGGTCAAGACCGTCGCCTCCGCGCTGACCATCGCCACGGGGGGCTCGGTCGGCCGCGAGGGGCCCATCGTGCAGATCGGCGCGGCGTTCGGGTCCACCGTGGGTCAGCGCTTTCATCTCAATCAGCAGCGCATCCTCACCCTGGTGGCGTCGGGGTCGGCGGCCGGCATCGCCGCAACCTTCAACGCCCCCATCGCCGGAGTCATGTTCGCCCTCGAGGTGCTCCTCGGCGAGTACACGGTCCAGGCCTTCAGCGTGATGGTCTTTGCCGCCGTTTCTGCCAGCACGACCAGCCGCATGTTCCTCGGAGAAAATCCGGCCTTCGTGGTCCCTGAATATTCGCTGGTCAGCGCGTGGGAACTCATCCTCTATCTGGTGCTCGGCGTGGTGGCAGCGCTGGGAGCCGGCCTTTTCGTCCGCGTGCTCTACTTCTCCGAAGACGTCTTTGACCACTGGCGTTTTCCCCCCCAGCTCAAGCCCGCGGTTGGAGGCCTTCTGCTCGGCCTGCTGGGCTTTTACGTGCCTTACATCTTGGGAACCGGGTTTCCCGCCATCGAAGACACCATGAGCGGCGGCTTGGGGCTTTCGCTCCTGCTGGTGCTGGTTCTTGCCAAGATTCTCGCCACGTCGCTGACTCTGGGATCAGGCTTCTCGGGCGGCGTCTTTGCCCCGGCGCTTTTTATCGGAGCGGTGCTGGGAGGCAGCTACGGCAAGGTGGTACATGACCTATTCCCTACCCTCACAGCGACCAGCGGCGCCTACGCCATGGTGGGCATGGCCGCCTTCTTCGCAGCGGCTGCCCGTGCGCCGATCACCGCGATAATAATCCTGTTCGAGATGACACTCGATTACAACATCATGCTCCCGTTGATGGTCTCCACGGTGGTGGCCACCGTGGTGGCGGCCCATGCCGAGCCGGAGAGCATCTACACGCTCAAGTTGACCCAGCGAGGCATCGCCTTCACGGGACGTCCCGGTGGCCTCGGGCCCATGGGCGGTCTGCAGGTGGGGAAGGTGATGACGCCCAAGTCGGCCACCCTCAGCACCCCTCTCTACACGCCGCTCTCCGAGCTGACGCGGGTGTTCCAAGAGACCGGGCATCACGGGCTGCCCGTGGTCGATGAGGAAGGAGACCTCGTGGGGATGGTCACCATCGGCGACCTGGAGCAGGCGCTGCTCACAGCCGACCCCGCCTCCACGGTTGCCGACATCTACACCTCCGACATCATGACCGCCTTCCCCGACGAAAGCGTGGAGCGGGTGATAAAGCGGGCCGGCGGCCTGGACATCGGCCGGATTCCCGTGGTCCAAAGGGACAATCCCCGCAAGATCGCGGGCATTTTGCGGCGGGGCGACATCATCCGCGCCTACGGCGAAGCCCTCTCCCGCCGAGACGCCCGCTACCAGCGCATAGAACGCCGCCGCCTGGAGCACTTGAGCGGGTCGCGCCTGATCGAATTCGAGCTCAACCCGCATGACGGGGCCGTCGGGCTGACGCTCAAGGAGCTCGCCCTGCCGCCCGAGTCGCTGATCGTCTCCATCAACCGGCAGGGAACCAGCCTGATTCCCCGGGGCAACACCCGGCTTCTGGCCGGGGACCATCTGGTGGCTCTGGCTCCCGTCGACGGTGGGGCTAGACTGACGCGCCGCCTTCGGCGAGGAGCTCCAGGACCGAAACCTCCGCCCCGATCTTTGCCCGAGGGCCGAAAATAGACGCGGGGATGGCGGCAACCTCGCCGTCGCGCAGATAATCATCGAACCAGGTCGCCTCGGGGTTTCGGGCAAAAACCATGAAGCGGCCCCTCTGGTGGGTATCCGCAGCCCGGTGGTAGCGGAAGAAAATGAGCTCCCCGGTGGCCCCCACGATCTCTATCTTGCCCGAAGCATGCGACATGACCAGCCGCGCCCGCTTTGCCAGCCCGGAGCAGTGCGAGCGCGCCTCCTCGAAGACCGACAGCGCCTCCTCGATGGGCACCACCAGATGCTTGTTGCCTTGCGTGGGCCGCACCTGGAACACGTAATAGGGAGTCGCCCCGATGTAGGAGAGCCGGTTGAAGAGCTCGCCGAGGACCTCGGGGTCGTCGTTGACTCCGCGCAGAAGCGGAGTCTGATTTGCCACGACCACCCCGGCGTCCATCAGCCGGTTGAGCGCTTCGACGGCCGTGGGGGTCAGCTCGCGGGGATGGTTGAAATGAACCATGACGTAGAGCTTGCGCTCGGGCAGGCTGTGCCGTCCCAGGGTGGCCACCAGTTCGGGATCATCGAGAATACGGTGCGGGTTGAAGGCGGCCATCTTGGTGCCCACCCGGATCACCTTGATGTGCTCGATCGCGCGAAGCTCGCTCAGGATGTAGTCGAGCCGCTTATTGGAGAGAAGCAGGGGATCGCCACCGGTTACCAGCACATTGGTGATTCGCGGATGGTTGCGCAGATACTCGAGCCCCGGCTCCACGTCGCGCGAAACTTCGGAGTTCCCCTCCAGGAAGAGCCGCTTGCGGAAACAGAAACGGCAGAACCCGCCGCAAAAATCGTGGGCCAAGAGGACCGCGGTGTATTCATACTTGTGCTCCAGCCCCGGGGCCACCTTGTACGCGCTCTCGTCGGAGGCGTCCAGATCGCCCCAATCCTCGAGTTCCGCGGGATCGGGGACGATTATCCGGCGAATCGGATCGTCCGGATCGTCCCAATCGATCAGACCCAGATAGTACGTGTTTGCCCGGAAAGCGAATCTCTCGGTGACCGCGGCCAAACGCCGCCGCTCTCTTGCCGGGATGGAAGTCACTGAGTCGAGATGGGTGACGTACCTGACCTTGGCCAAGCGAAACCCCTCCCTCCATTATGTCGTCGAATCTCACAAAGAGGCGGTCTCGGAGAGGCGGTCTCGGATACTGCTACAAAGTCGAGACACCCCATTCGAATTCAGCCACAAACCCGTTGTCCGGAGGTGGTAAATAAATGCCCTGGGCCGCAGCAGTCTAGACGTCGCGAATGCGTAATCTCAACTCATTGACAGTATTGTTACCTTGTTGCTCATCGGATTGATGGAGCCGCCAGGCTCAGTTTTCTCCTGGTGGGGATTGATAGCCGCGCCCTTCTGCACATATTCGCTCGTATAGGCTTTCGGCGTCAGAGCGGCGGCAGAGCTCGCTTCCCTCGGTCATCACCGCCGCCGAGCCCGAGGCGCATCCCCTGCGAAAGGCCTCCTCGAGCGAGGCGCCTCGGGCCATGGCCAGCACCATGCCCGCCACGAAGCTGTCACCCGCGCCGACGGTGCTGGCCACAGGAACGGCCAGCCCGGGAACCATGAGTCTGCCATTGTCCCAGACGAGCAGAGCGCCCTCGTGCTCCAAGGTCAGAGCCACGACCTGGGCGCCTTTGCTTTGGACCAGCGTCCTGCAGGCGTCCTCTCGCTCCGGCGCCGCGGCCAACTGCCGGCTGGTCAGTTGCTCGAGTTCGCGGACGTTCGGTTTGACCAGATACACGCCTTCCTCGAGCGCCGCCTCCAGGGGTTCCCCCGAGGTGTCCAGGATCAACTGGGTATTGGTGTCCCGCAATCCGCGGGCCAGCTTCGCATAGAACTCGACCGGCACTCCACTGGGCAGGCTGCCGCTCGCAACCACGAAGTCGAGGTCTTCCGCCAGCCGCACTACCTGGTCGAGCACCCGCCGCCACTCGCCGTCTTCCATGCTGGGTCCCGGCATCACGAAACGGTACTGCTCCCCGGTGCTCCTCTCGAAGATCGTGACGTTCTCCCGGGTTAGACCCTCAATGCTCACCCGCTGATCCGGGACACCCTCTTCCTGCAGCAGGCTGTGCAGCAGCTGGCCGGTCTCTCCGCCGGAAGGGTAGATCGCCAGCGCCCAGCCGTCCAGCTTGCGGACGGCCCGAGCTACGTTGATCCCTCCCCCTCCCGGCTCGCGGCAGGCGGGCGTGCACCGGACCTTGGCCGTGGGCATCACCCGCTCCACCGCGGTGTGCAGGTCGATGGAGGGGTTCATCGTCAACGTGGCAATTCGTTCCATGCTCTGCGACCGCCGCTCTTTTTAGGCCTCGCTCTTTCTATCCTTCGATGTGACCGCGGCCGATCTCGTGCCGGCCGAGCCATTCGACCGCCTTGACCAAGGAGGAATGGTCTTCCTTGCCGCCGTCCCAGGCCGCGCAGGAGTTGGCGAGCTCCTGGACCAGCGCTGTGGTCGGAAGCGCCATCTGCAGCTGCCGGGCGCCTTCGAGCGCCAGATTGAGGTCTTTCTGGTGGAGTTCCAGACGGAAACCGGGCTGCCAGTTGCGCTCGAGCATGCGCTTGCCGTGGACCTCCAAGATGCGCGAGGAGGCAAATCCGCCGAGGAGGGCATCCCGGACCCGGGCGGGATCAGCACCTGCCTTGGAGGCGAACACCAGCGCTTCTCCCACGGCCTCGATGGTAAGGGCCACGATGATCTGATTCGCCACCTTACAGGTCTGCCCCGCTCCGTTCTCGCCGACCAGGGTTATGTTCTTGCCCATGATCTCGAAGTACGGCCTGACCTTTGCAAAGGTCTCCTCGTCCCCGCCGACCATGATCGTGAGAGTGCCCTCGCGCGCCCCCACGTCGCCGCCGGAGACCGGGGCGTCCAAATAGCGGCAGCCCTTCTGGTTGATCTTCTCGGCGAATTCCTTGGTCTGAATGGGCGAGATGGAGCTCATGTCGACGACGATCTTGCCCTCCGACAGGCCCTGATCCACGCCGTCCTCGCCGAAGAGAACCTGCTCCACGTCGGGGGTGTCGGGCACCATGGTGAAGATGATGTCGGCGTTCTGGGCCACTTCGCGGGCGGTGTCGCACTTGGTTCCCCCCGCGTCCAGCAGTTCCTGCGGAACCCCCGACCGGCTCTGCAGGTAGAGTTCGTTGCCCTCTTTGAGCAAGTTCTGCGCCATGGGCATGCCCATGATCCCCAGTCCGATGAAGCCGAGCTTGGTCACGTTGCACTCCTTCTTGTCGCTTTCTCGCCTGTTACGTTCCTGCCTGCCGTCGCCTCTGCTCAATCGAACTCGCGAATCTGGTCGATCTCGGGCCCCATGGCGATGTTGGTCTCGCGCTCGGTGAACACCTCGACCAGCGCGGGAAGCGACTGCTCGCCTGATTCCCGCCGGGCCTTTTCCAGAACGCCCGCCAATTCCTCCGGGTCGGTGACCCGGTAGCCCAGGGCGCCCAGAGCGCGGGCCGCCGCGGCGTGATCGACCCCGTATCCGCCCGAGCGGGTGGGATCTCCTTCCGGCGCGTTGGCATTCTCGAAGCCCAGCGCCACCTCGTAATTCATGCCGTACTTGAGCTCACTTTGGCGGATGAGGCCCAAGTAGGCGTTGTTCAGCACCACCGTGACAAAGGGGATCCGGTGCTGGGCGGCCACTGCCAGTTCCTCGATAAGGAACTGAGTCGAGAAATCCCCGGCCACGGCGACCACCTGGCGCGCGGGATCGGCCAATTTGGCGCCAATGGCGGCCGGGATCTCCCAACCCAGAGGTCCCGCCTGCCCGCAAACCAGATACTGCCGGGGCCAATAGACCCGCTGGTACTGACCCGAGGCTATCTGGTAGAGCCCGATGGCGGTGACGTAGCGGGTATCCCGGTCAAACACCTCGGCCAGTTCCCGAAAGACGCGCTGCGGCCTGATCGGCGTCTGAGTGAAGTCGGTGCGCCGGTCGCCCGCCTCTTTGCGCTCCCGCACCTCGCGCGCCCACCCGCTCCAGTGGGGCAGTCCGCCATCCTGCTTCAGCCGCCCCGCCTCTTCCAGGATCCCTTCGAGCGCTGCGCGGGCGTCGGCCACGATGCCCAGGTCCGGGGCAAAGACCCGGCCGATCTGCAGGGGATCGATGTCCACGTGCACGAAGCGGCGGCCCTTCCGGTAGACGTCATCCGTGCCGGTATGGCGGCTCGCCCAGCGGTTGCCCACTCCCAGCACGAAGTCGCTGCGCAAGAAGCTGTCGTTACCGTAGCGGTGCTGCGTCTGCAGGCCGACCATGCCCGCATGCAGCGGGTGGTCGTCGGGAATCGCGCCCCAGCCCATCAGCGTCGGCACCACGGGCACCTGTAGCATTTCGGCAAGCTCCAGCAGCACAGCCGAGGCTTCGGCGAGAATCACCCCGCCCCCGGCCACGATCAGCGGACGTTCCGCCTCGGCCATCAACTCGAGAGCTCGGGCGAAGGCCGGCTGATGCGGAGTCGGCTTCCAGGTGCCGAGGGGAGCGTCCGCGGCCGGATCGTAGTCGATCTGCTCGAGCTGCACGTCGATGGGGAGGTCGAGCAGCACCGGGCCGGGACGGCCCGAGCGCATCAGATGGAAGGCTTGGCGGAAGGCGCCGGGCACCTGGCCGCCTTCCATCACCGTCGTGGCCCACTTGGAGACCGGGCGCGCGGTCGCAGCGACATCGACCGCCTGAAAGTCCTCCTTGTGCAGCTTGGCCCGAGGCGCCTGTCCGGTCAGGCAGAGAATGGGGACGCTGTCCGCCTGGGCCGTATAGAGACCGGTCACCATGTTGGTCCCGGCCGGGCCCGAGGTGCCCACGGCCACGCCGATCTTCCCCCCGGCACGGGAGTAACCGTCGGCGGCGTGGGTGGCCGCCTCCTCGTGCCGCATGAGCACGTGGCCGATGCCGCTTTCCTTCAAGGCTTCGTAGAAAGGCAGGATGGCGGCTCCGGGGATCCCGAAAACCACCTCCACCCCCTCCTCGCGAAGCACGTGGATCGCCGCCTCCATCGCCGTCATCCTCGGCATCGCGCACTCTCCTCCTCCGGTGGGTTCCGGAGTTCACGGTTTCCCTTTTCGCGGAGGGTTTACGCAGGGGGTGCCACCCTCGCCAGTTTCTCCCAGCGATTCTCCGGCAAGATCCTGACTACAGCCGTGGCGGCTGGGCCCGCCACGGAATAGCGGCGACGGAGGGAGCAACGATGTCGAACGGAACAGTGCCGACGCGCCGACTAGGGCGCACCGGAGAAGAGGTCTCGGTGATCGGTCTGGGCGGCTTTCACCTGGGAATGGAAAAACTGACCGAAGCCCAGGCGTCCGCGCTCGTGCGGACCGCCATCGACGAGGGCGTCACTTTTATGGACAACAGCTGGGGATACCATCGCGGGCGCAGCGAGGAGCGCATGGGCCGCGCACTGGCCGGCGGCTGGCGGGAGCGGGCCTTCCTGATGACCAAGTTCGATGCCCGGGACAAGCGGGGGGCGCTCCGCCAACTGGACGAAAGCCTGCGCCGCCTGCAGACCGATCACCTCGACCTGTGGCAGATCCACGAAGTCGCCTATTACAACGATCCCGAGCTGTTGAGCGCACCGGGAGGAGCACTCGAAGCCCTGGACGAGGCGCGGCAGGCGGGAAAGACCCGTTTTCTTGGCTTCACCGGCCACAAGGACCCCGAGCTTCACCTCGAGACCCTCGACCTCTTCGATTTCGACGCCATGCAGCTGCCCCTGAACGTGATGGACCACCACTTCCGAAGCTTCGAGCGTGAGGTCCTGCCCGTCCTCCTCGAACGCGACCTCGGCGTCGTCGGGATGAAGTCCTTCGGCGATCGGGTGATCGTCGAAAGTGGAGTGGTCGACGCCCATGAGGCCCTCGACTACGTGCTGAATCTTCCGGTGTCGACCCTGGTCAAAGGCTTTGAGAGCCAGGAGGAACTGCACTTCGCCGTCGAGGCGGCCCGGAACTTCAAAGGCCTGAGCGAGCAGCGGGTAGACGCCATTCTCGAGAAGACGGCGCCGGCCGAGATCTCCGGCGGCGGCCGCTACGAGCTCTACAAGACGAGCATGAAGCACGAAGACGATCCGGGGCGCGAAGTGCACGGCTTTCCCCCCATGGAACAGCTCCCGGGCTAGGGTCTGGTGTTCACCCGGGATCCCACCCCTGCCGAGGTGGCTCTGGCCGCCGCCTTTCTGGTGGCCGGCTTCGCCCTGGCTTATCTGTTCGAGCGGTTCCTTGGGCGGCACATCCTCCGCCGCGCCGCAGGCAGCCGCTTCCGCGCCCCGCTGTTGCTGCTGGGCGCCCTCCGGGGAATGGCGTATTTCTGGCTCCCGCTGCTGAGCCTGGACGCCGTCGCCCGCATTCTCCCGCTGACCCCGGCGGCGCTCGATCTGGTGCGGGAGCTCACCGTGGTGCTGCTCATCCTGGCGGTCACGCTGGTGTTCGTGCGCGTGGTTGGTCTTCTGGTGGCGCGCTTCGCCACCCGTTCGGAGACTCAGCTCCCTTCGATCTCGATCTTCACCACCATCACCCAGGTATTGGTCCTGATCGTGGGAGTCCTGGTGGTGCTGCAGTTCCTGGGCATCGCCATCACGCCCATGCTCACCGCGCTTGGCGTCGCCGGCCTGGCGGTCGCCCTTGCCCTCCAGGACACGCTCTCGAACCTCTTCGCCGGGTTTCATCTGATCGCTTCGCGAAAGATCCGCCCGGGCGACTTCATCCGCCTGGACACTGGCGAGGAGGGTTACGTCACCGACGTCACCTGGCGAAACACGACCGTGCGCCAGATTCCCCGGAACTCCCTGATCATCCCCAACGCCCAACTGGCGGCGGCCCGGGTGATCAACTTTCACCTGCCCGCGCGCGAGACCGGCCTGGCCGTAGAGGTGGGGGTCAGCTACGACAGCGACCTGCGCCAGGTAGAGCGGGTGACGCTGGAGGTTGTCCGGGAACTGCGCGACCTCTACCCCAAGCGGATGGCCGTGACCGATCCCTACCTCCGGTTCCAGGCCTTCAAGGACTTCAGCATCAATTTCAGCGTGATGATCTTCGTGCGCGAATACCTCGACCAGATCTTCATCCGACACGAATTCATCATCCGGCTGCACGAGCGGTACCGCCGGGAAGGGATAACCATCCCCTTCCCCATCCGCACGGTGGAGTTCACGCCGCCCGCATTGGGCGAGGCGGCCTCGGCTCCCGAGCCCTTCCCTTCGACTCCCCCGGCTCCCGAGCCCTTCCCTTCGACTCCCCCGGGTTCCCGGCCGACCCCAGACCCAGAAGCGTCTTAACTCCTCGCCGCTGCGAGAATTTCCCGCAGGGCCGCCTCGACCAAAGTGCGGGAAGGATAGCCCCGACTCCCCTCCGGGGAGGCGTAACGTCTTCAGCCGTGCTCCAATCCCGGTCTGCTCGTCGCCCGAGGGTCCACGTCGCGGCCGGCGACGGTAACCGTGGGCGAACCGCGAAACCCGTACTCCAGTGCGCGCAGCTGCGTGAGGATGGAGATTGGTTCGGGCTCGGTTTCCAGTCCAACGGCCTGGAGGGCAGCGGCCGCTTCCGCGAAGGCCGCCTGCCAGTTGTTTCAGCCCGGAGTGTAAAGCACCAGCACCCGGGGAGTTCCTGCTGCTCGAGTCTCAGGCATCCGGCCGTCCTCCTTCATCGCGCTCTGCCTGCTCCTGGACCCCGCAAGAGGCGGGGATCGTAGCGAATACCAATCCGGCTTCCGCCCTCCTTGCGCTCCACCTGAAGCACGTGATGGGCGGCGTAGCGCATGAGACGCTGGTGGCTCACGGCGATCACCTGCCGCTCCCGGCCCACCTCCTCGAGCAGTCTGGTCAGGCGCCGCACCATGGCATCGTCTAGGGCAGGTTCGACTTCGTCGAGGACCAGGGCGGGAAACGCCACTTCCAGGAACGAGGCCAGCGCAAGACAGAGCCCCAGGACCGCGAGTTGCCCCCCCGACAAGGCGTCGAGTGGGACCACGGGCTTCTGCGGAAAGCGCACCTGAACCTCGAACCCCGGAAGGACTGCCGCATGCGAGGGTGGCGTGAGCGGCAGACCCACCTCTCCGCCCGGCACCAGGGTCGTGAAAAAAGCGCGAAAGCGTTCCTCGACGCGCGCGTGCAGGCTTTCGAAATTGTGCAGGCGCCGGCTCTCCAACTGCTCGTGCACCCGAAGCGCGCCGCGCTCCCGGACCTTTAGCGATTCAAGCTCCTGGCGCAGCTGGGACAACGACTCCTCGCAGAGCCTGAGGCGCTGAGGAGCCGTGCGAACGGGGGGAGCCGCATCGGCCAGCCCCAGCCCCTCGAGCAGCGGGCCCAAAAGCGGATCATCGGGGCGAGGCGCAAGGTCGGCGACGGCCCGGGCGCGCGCCTCGCGGAGTTCGCGGCTGCGGGCCCCGTCCCGCTCAAGCAGAAGCCGCTCCGCGTCGAGTTCCCGGCAGCGGGCTTCCAGCCAGGCGAACTCGCGCCGGCGCTCCTCGAGGGCCAGGCGGGCCTCTTCCAGCCCGCCGTCGCGCTCTCCCAGACCTCCTGGTCCCTTGGCAGCGCTCCCCCCGGCAGCGCTTGCCTCATGTCCCGGAAACTCCGGCAGGAGCGACACGACGAAACGAGTGCGCTCGTCCGGATGAAGCCAGAGCAGCCGGGACACATCCCCCTGACGGATGACCGTTCGCAGGGGTGCTTCAATGCCCCGGGCCGCGAGCCGCTCGAGAAACTGCTCCCGGCCGCAGGCAAGGCCGTCCACCAAGAAGCGTTCGCGGCCGTCCCGGTCCACCTCCCGCGCCACCTCGAAGAGCCCGTTATCGTCGCGCCCCCCGTTGTCTTCGTCCAGCACCGCGGTCACCCGGATGGGCCCCGGGATCAGCCCCGAGGCGCCGGCTCGGGGGCCGTCCAGGGGGCGATGAGCGAGATCGGTCCAATCCCGAGCCCGCAGGGATTCCAGATCCTCTTCGCCGAAGACCCAGCGCAACGCGTCCGTCAAATTGCTCTTGCCCGATCCGTTCCGGCCGACGACCACCGAAACCCCGGGGGTCAACTCCACCGGCACCCTTCCGGCGAAGCTCTTGAAATCCTCGAGCAATAACCGCTTTATCGTCAACAACAGCCCGCCCCTCCTTCGGCCCCCGGAGAAGAGACGCCGAGCGCCCGTTCCTCCTCGGCCTCGTGGGCGGCGGAGCGTTCCAGCCAGTTGCCGCGAACCCGGCCAAAGAGGATCAGCCGCTTGGTGGCCGGCTCGAAGCGGTAGTGGATCATCGAGGCCCCTTCGCCCGCCATGTCCACGCCAAAGACCACGTCTCCCACGTCCTTGGTTCGCCTCTGGTGGCTGACAACAACCACCTGCCGCGACTGCGCCACTTCGTGGAGCAGGTCGTTGAAGCGCCGCAGATTGCTCTCGTCGAGCGCGGGCTCCACCTCGTCGAGGACCAACAGTCGCGAAGGGGCCTCCAGGAAGAAGGCGAGACCCAGGGAGAAGGCCACCAGTGCCCGCTGGCCGCCGGACAATGCCTCGACCCTCTCCGGGGCGCAATCGGGGAAGGTGACGGCCAGGTCGGCGGCAGCGGGGCCGTTGCCCGCTGGGAGTCGCAGCACCAGCCTGACATCGCCTCCGGGGACCAGCATCTGGAAGAAGCGGGAAAAGCGGGTCTGCACGCGCTCGTGGGCCGCGCGCAGAGCATCGCGGGAAGCGGCGGTCCGCTCGGCCCCCTGTGCCCGCAACTCCGCCAACCGGCTCTGAGCCTCGGCGAGCCGCAAATCGATGGCCGCCTTTTCCTCTTCCAGGGCGGCATGTCTAGCCCGTAGCTCGGCGTCGGCTTCCGCGGCCGCCCGCCTTCGCCCAATCTCGGCAACGAGTTCATCGATGGAACGGCGGTCGCCGCTCAAACCCTGCGTCGGGGTCGCCCCGTCCAGCCCGAGCAGCTCGTGAATTTCCGGGCGCCCTAGGGGCAGCGGACCCTCGTCCTCCCAGGCGGTCAGCACCTGGTCGAGCAGACGCATACGCAGGGCACTGCTCGATCCGTCCTCGTCGCTCGGGCGGGCTTGAGCCGGCCGCAGTTCGGCCTGCCGGCGGTCGAGTTCCTGCCGGTAGGCGGCCAGCCTCCCGGCCTCCAGCTCGAGCAGAGGGATCTCGTCGGACCTCTCGGGATCCTCGACTCCGCCGGCCTGCGCCAGGATCCGCGCGCGGAGCTCGGGGTCGGCCAGCAATAAGCGCTCCAACTCGCCCTGGCGGATGACCGAGACCAGCTCTCGGCTGATTCCGTGCTCCGACAGAGCGGCTTGGACCTGGGCCGAGACCGCCGCCACTCCATCGAGCTCGTAAGTAGCTGCGCCCTCTCGGTCGAGATGCCGCTTCACCGTGATCAGCCCCTCGGGCACCTCCCCGGATTCCTGGCTCGAGGGCTTGCAGCAGCAACCTTCGCCGTCGGCGTCCTCGTCGCAATCAGGCGCGGATTCGTCTCCCAGCACCATGTAGGCCACGGCCTCCTGCACCCGCGCCTCCAACTCCTGGCGGCGCGCGGCTTCCTCGGCTTCCCGCTCCGCGACCCGGTGGGTGAAGAGCAGATGCTGCTCGGTCTCAGTGCGCGCCGGTCCAAGTAGCCGCGCCGCGGGTGGGCGAAAGAGCAGTTCGCGCGGCTCGTTGACGCGAAGGCTACCCCCGTCGTCTTCACCCAGTGTCCAGAGCAGAGCTTCTACCAGGCTGCTCTTGCCGGTCCCGTTGCCCCCCACGATCACGGTGACCTGGGGCGAGAGCTCGACCAAATTCCAGTCGCGGAAGCTCTTGAATCCTGAGAGCACCAGATAACGGATATAACTCAGTTCAGCGTCCTTCCCTGAAGCTTTGGGCGAGTTCGGGCGGCAGGCCCGCAGCGAGCACCGCCCGAGCGGTGGTCTCGACGTCGTAGGGCACCCGGATGAACTCGATGCGGGTTCCAGCCGGTGCCTCGGCCAATTCGATCAGTGCGTACATCGCCCGGGTGTCGCCGTCCTTGGGTCGGCCGGCCGACCCGACGTTCACGAAATGCACTTTATCGAAACAACGCTCCCAGGGAACGTGGGTGTGACCAAAGACCAGCAGGTCGGCCTGTTCTTCCCGGGCCAGTCGGCGATAGGTGCGCTCGTCACGGTCTGCCGCCAAGTACTCATTGATCCGGCGGGGACTGCCGTGAACCAGGTGCAGTCGATGACCGGCGAGTTCCAGCCGATGCTCCCTAGGAAGCTCCCTAAGCCACGCCTTGTTCTCGTCGGTGACGGCGCGAACGGTGAAGTCGTAGCTGGCATCGCCGATGCGGCGCGCCTCGGTGTCTGCGTAATAGCAACCACACTCGCCCCGCTCGAAGCCCACGCCGTCGTCGTAATTACCGGCGAGGGAGGGGATTCCGCGGCTGCGCACCATTTCGATGACTCCGTTGGGGTCGGGACCGTACCCCACCAGATCTCCCAGCGAAAAAAGAAGATCCACTTTACGCGCGGCAGCGTCTGCCAGAACAGCGGCAAGGGCGGCGCTGTTCCCGTGGACGTCGGAGAACATGGCAAGCTTCTCGGTCACTTAGATCCTCTCCTGATCAGAAGTTGCCATCTCCTAGTCGATCGCCCCGCGCTCGCCGCCCCCGCCCTTCTCGGGGGGACGAATTCCGGCGTGCGAATCGATCACCGTCGGACAGCCCAGGTCTCGCTCGGCCGCAGCCGCCGGGTCGTAGTGGACACCCTCGGCCCCCCGGCCCACCACCGCAGGCTGCAATGCCTCATCCGCATACCACCGCCGTTGCAGGATGAAGGCCACATTCACCAGGCTGATGAGCACCGGCACCTCGACCAGCGGCCCGATGACGGCGGCAAAGGCCTGACCCGAGCCGATGCCAAAGACAGCTATGGCCACAGCGATGGCCAGCTCGAAGTTGTTCGAGGCGGCGGTGAAGGAAAGCGTGGCGCTCTTTGAGTAGTCCGCGCCGATGCGCTTCCCCAAATAGAAGCTGACGAAGAACATGATGACGAAGTAAAAGAGCAGCGGGATGGCGATCCGCACCACGTCAAAGGGCAGCTCCACGATGACGTCGCCTTTTAGCGAGAACATAACGAGGATGGTAAAGAGCAGAGCGATCAGGGTGAGCGGGCTGATCCGGGGGATGAACTCCGCGTGGTACCAGGTCTTGCCCTTCAAGTTGACGAGTACGATCCGGGTCAGGATGCCGCCGGCAAAGGGGATGCCTAGGTAGATGAGGACGCTCTTGGCGATCTCGCCGATGGTGATGTCCACCACCACGCTCTCAAGCCCCAGCCAACCCGGAAGCACGGTAAGGAAGACGAAGGCGTAGACGCTGAAGAAGAGCACCTGAAAGACCGAGTTAAAGGCCACGAGCCCGGCGGCGTACTCAGTGTCTCCCTTGGCGAGTTCATTCCAGACGATGACCATGGCGATGCAGCGGGCAAGGCCGATGAGGATGAGGCCCTGCATGTACTCGGGCATGTCGTTTAGGAGAAGCACAGCGAGCACGAACATGAGCACGGGTCCGATCACCCAGTTCTGCACGAGCGAGAGCCCGAGGATGCGGTAGTTACGAAAGACCTCGCCGAGTTCCTCGTAGCGCACCTTGGCAAGCGGCGGATACATCATGACGATGAGCCCCACCGCGATGGGCATGGAAGTGGTGCCCCAGGAGAGCTCGGTGATGGCCTCCCCCACCTCGGGTCGGAAATAGCCGGTGGCGACGCCGATCGCCATGGCCAGGAAGATCCAGAGCGTGAGGAAGCGGTCGAGAAATGAAAGACGGGCCAATGCTTCTCCTCCTCGAAAGCGACTAAGTGACGAGGCTGCCGATGCCGAGCGCGTTGAAGAGGTACCCCACCAAAAGGATCCCCGTGGCGACGATGCCGACCACGGTCGCGATCATGCGTGGCCGCAGCACCTTCCGCAGAATCACGAATTCGGGTAAGGAGAGGGCGATCACGGCCATCATGAAGGCGAGGGCCGTTCCCAGCGCGGCCCCCTTGGCCAAAAGCGCCTCGACGATGGGAATGATGCCGGCCGCGTTGGTGTAGAGCGGGACCCCGAGAATCACGGCCAGGGGCACGCTCCACCACGCGCCTTGACCCATGACCGAGGCCAGATAGTCCTCGGGCACGTAGCCGTGGATAAAGGCGCCGATGGCAATGCCGGCCAGGACAAACGGCCAGACCCGCCCCACGATATCTTTGACCGAGCGCGCGCCTTCTTCCAGCCTCTGCGCCCAGCTGAGTCCCTGCTCGCCCACTTCGGCGGCGCGCATATCGTAAACCCAGGACTCGACCCAGCCTTCGAGATGCAGACGGCCGATCACCCACCCCGCGAGAATCGCAATGGAGAGCCCGGTAACCAGGTAAAGCGCGGCTACCTGCCAGCCAAAGAGCCCGAAGAGCAAGACCAGCGCCACCTCGTTCACCATGGGCGCGGCAATCAGGAAGGAAAGGGTCACCCCCAGGGGAACGCCCGCCGTCAAGAAGCCTATGAAGAGGGGGACCGCAGAACAGGAACAAAAGGGCGTCACGATCCCCAGCCCGGCGGCCATGACGTTGCCCCCCGCCTCCCGCCGACCCGCGAGCAACGCCCGGGTCCGCTCGGGGGTGAAGAAAGTATTGATGATCCCTACGAAAAAGACCACGAGGATCAGCAGCATGAGCACTTTGGGCCCGTCGTAGGCGAAGAAGGCCACGGCCTCCCCGAGAGCGGTGCCGGCGGTGAGGCCGAGCACGTCGAAGGCCAACCATTCGGCAAAGGGGAGCAGCTCCCGGTAAATCAAAAACCAGGCGACCAATCCCACGGCCAGAGCGGGCACGTAGCGGCGGAGGCGCGAGGAGCGGGAAGAAGCCAAACCGCCGTCGCCTGACTCCGGGAGTACCGAAGAGGGCTCCACGGAGGCGGATGAGCAGCAGGCAGAGCTCGGAGCGACGGTCACTGGGTCATCGGCATGCCGGGCCACGGCCACATCGCTATCCGCAGGAATGGTCATCTCGCTAGTGTGCAGAAAATGGTCATGCTAAGACCGGCCCACCTCTGTCATGATCCACGAAACGATCTGCCGGACCTCGGGCACGCGGCCGGTGGATTTGACTTCGTCTCCCACCATCAGCCCCGGCGTCATCATCACTCCGTGGGCCAGAATGGCGTCGATGTCTTCCACTTTCTGGACGCTCGCGTCGACGCCGCTCTGCTCGACCGCCTTGAGCGCAGTCTCATAGAGCTCGTTGCACTTCTTGCATCCCGTACCGAGCACCTTGATCTCCACCACATCTCCTCCGTTAGGACCCACAACTTGCGTCGCAACCCTGGGCGCCCGCGACCGTCGCGCCCGCCCCCGTCGAACCGCTCACGCCCGCGCCGCCCTCTTGCCCATCGGCGGGAGCGCTCGCTTCCAGGTCGGCGCGAAGCAAGGCAAGCTCCTCCTCGCCAAACGCCTCCTCGACTGAAGCGACCACGGCCGACAGTTCCGGCGATAGCTCCGCGGCGATGCGGTAGTGCACCCACACTCCCTCGCGGCGATCCTGCAGCAGCCCCGCGTTCAAGAGGTAGCGCAGGTGTCGCGAGGCTTTGGATTGGCCGATCGAGAGTGCGGCCTCGAAGCGACAGACGCACAGCTCTCCGCCGGCCAGCAAGAGCGCCAGCATCTGCAGGCGGGTTTCGTCGCCGAGGGCCTTATAGGCTTGGCTCAGCGCCCGAAGATTGAGCTGAGGTCGCACGGTCATGACATCAATATAACCGCATAGCCGGATATAAGCAACTGTGCTGCAAGCCGGGCAACTCTGCGCGGGCGGCTGCACTCCCGCAGCGGTAGGCCCGAACGGCCTGCCGGCCCCCAGCGCCTTTAGGCCAACGCCACCAGCAGCGCAAGCCACCCGGTCATGGTCACGGTGGCGAAGGCGGTGCTCAGGGCAATGGTGGTGCCCACCAGAGGCGCCTCGGCAGCCAAATGCTCGCGGCTCACCACGTAGATCGAGATGGACGCGGGTGACGTCAGAATCATTACCGCCACCTGCAGATCCAGGGAATCCAGCGGTAGCCCGAGGACAAAATGGAGAACGAAAAAGCCCCAGAGAGGAAGCAGCAGCAGCTTTCCCGCCAAGGATAGCGCGGTGACCCCCGCCGCCCGGGTCAGGATCTCGGGAGTGAAGGAAGCCCCGATGCCCAACAGAGCGGCGGGCAGGGCCATGTCCGCCAGCATCCCGACCGCTTCTTCCAGGGGACCGGGCATCGTCAACTGACGCCAGCTGACGAGGATGCCCAGGAAGGCCGCCACCACGATCGGGTCGGTGAAGGCGCGCGCCACCGCTCGGATACTCGTGCGCTCACCGGTGCCGGCCACGCGGAACAGAATCACGGTCGCAACCGAGATGGGTGCAATCAGAACGCCCAGGATCAGCCCGCCTTTGGCCAGGGCCAACTGACCCCAGGCATTGAAGATGATCGGCAGCGCGACGAAGGCCATGTTTCCCCGGATGGAGCTGATCACGGTGATCGAGCGCAGAGCCAGGGACATCCCGAACAGCGTGAGCACCAGGAACATGACGACGGCGAAACTGGCCAGCGCCCCGGCCAGTCCGGCAAGAGACAACCCGTTGACCACGCTGCTGAACTCCACGGAGGTGATCGCAGCGAAGATCGTCATGGGCAGGGCGAGGTAGTAGACGATGCGGACCAGAGCCGCGACCTCGCGTTCGGTGAGAAACTTGACCTGCCGGAGAACGAACCCCAGAAGGATGAGGCCAAAAACCGGCGTGACGATTTCTAGAACTTGCATCGCCGTATTGTAGCTGCCGCGGGCACGCGCAAGCCAGGAACCGGGCGGTTAAACGGCTTCGAGTTTGGTCGTTAACTATCCGCCGGGTTGGGGTAACATAGCGCGATGCTTCTTCGCCAGACGAACAGCGCGGATGCCATGGACACGTTGACAAAACCCCACTCCTCCAGCGAGACTCCGGCCGCGGATGCCTCGTCGCGTTGGCGGTGGGTGTTCAAAACAGTCCTCGGTACCATCGAGAATCACCTGTTGACCAGTTTCATACTGGCCTACTTCGTGATCATCGGGGCGGCGACCATCGCCACCCGCTCTTGGCTATCCTCCGATCAATTCATCGTCGTCGGCATAGCGCTCGCCATTCTCCTCACCCGTTCGTTGTCGATCGTGCGCGACTGGGCGCCTTTCGGCATGCTGCTCTTGGGCTATGAATTCCTGCGAGGGCTCGCACCCAGCCTGGGTATGGACGTCAACATCTTTCCGATGATCCGGGCGGATCGTCTGATCTTCGGAGAGCTGCCCACTGTGACCCTGCAGCGCATGTTCTACAACCTGGGCTCTCCCGGCTGGCTGGATTACGGCGCCACCTTGCTGTACCTGTTGCACTTCGTGGTCCCATTGCTGTTCGCCTTCCTGCTTTATCTAAACCGTCGCGAGCACTTCCGTTCATTTGCCGTGGCGCTGATCGTGCTCTCGTACCTTGCCTTCACCACGTACGTGCTCTACCCGGCCATGCCTCCCTGGATGGCGTCGCAGCACGGATACATACCCGCGATCAGCAACATCTTCGAGCAGACCTTGTCCACCTTTGGAGAGGGGCCGGCAGTGCCCCGGGCGGTGGGTTTCGTGCGCTCGAATCCGGTCGCGGCGATGCCCTCGCTGCATGCGGCCTACCCCATGCTGGTCTTCCTCTTCGCGGTCCGCATCTGGGGGCGTAAGGCCGCGGCGTTCCTCCTCTACCCGGCGTCCGTCTGGTTCGCCATCGTCTACCTGGGGCATCACTACGTCATCGACGCGTTCGCCGGGATCGTCTACGCTGTCGGCGCTTTTCACGCGGTGGAGTGGATGGCGGCCCGGCGGGCGGTTCGTGAGGCGAGCCACGTAGAGCCCGTCGCCGAACCCGAGACCATATAGGCGATTCTTAGTTCTGCCGCTTTCCGCGGACAGGATGGGCGAACCTTAGAGGAGGTCCCCAATGGCGATAGACAACTGCGGCGACTGGGCCGCCGTATACATTCGTGAACTGCAGAGGCTCGAGGTCACCGGCCAGTGCACCGTTTCCGACTCCGGCCATGTGGTCCAGTTGGTGCCTACCTCGGCCGAGGATGCCCCGCCCCGCACGCTGCTGCTCGAACTGGTGGTCGACTCGAGCAAGAGTGAAAACCGAGTCCAGACCGGCCGGCCGGTGCTGTACCGGCGGGAAACGATGGAGGTGCCCAACAAGGGAGGCTCCCCTTACGAGGAGGTCCACATCGTGAATGCCGGCGTGATTCTCAAGGTCGAGGAGATCAGCCGGGAGGACTTTCCCTCAGGAGGCTGAAGCCCGGCCAGAGGTCAGGTATTTGAACGCGACTGCTTCGGGTCGATGGCCACGAATCTGGTGATCAGATAGCCAATCGGGCCCAGAAGCAGACCGAGAAGGCCGCCTATGGCCCTCGGAAAGCCGTGCTCGCCCGCGAACACCCAGCTGACGTAGGCAAAGACCCCGTCGCCCAGGACCAGCAGCGTCGCCGCGACGAAACGCATCGATGCGTCGCCGACCAGACTGAGCGCTACTCCCGACATCCACAGGATGAAGGCCGCGTAGACCAGGTTGCGGCGCACCGCGCCCTGCTGGTATTCCTGCATCTTCTCCTGAGCGCGTAGCCGCTCTTCTTTGCGGCGTTGCTTCTTCTCTGCCTTTGCCACTAACCAGCCTCCATCTGCGTCGGGCCGTCCCGACGGCCCTGGTTGGATATGATCAGCCCTCGGTTTCGGCCTCGAGATCTCGCAGTTCGTTCTGCATGAGCTCGATCTGCTCCTCGAGTTCTTCGACCTCGATTATCTGATGCGGCCGGGCCGAGTGGGCGGGCAGAGCGGCCCGCAGGTCGGCGAGCTCGCTCTTTCTGGCTTCGATCAGGTCCGCCAGTTCTCTTCTGCGCTCCGAAGAAGCCGTCATGATCCCCCACCCTCCAGTGTTCGTGCAAGCTCGTCCACCTCGAATCGGGGCCACCTGCGCCCCAATTCTCCGCGCCACTCCACCTCCGGCTCGCCCGGGGCAAAGCGTCCGATATCGGCCGCCTCGTGACCCTCGGCCCTGAGCGCCTGGAGCAGCGACGCAGCCGCCTCCGGAGCCACGCAGACGAGGAGACTGCCGGAGCCTATCAGGCCCAGCGGATCGATTCCGAGCAGCGCCGCTATTCGTCGGGTCAGAGGATACACCGGCAAGACCCCGGAGACCTCGACCCGCCGCTGCGTGGCGATGCTCAACTCGCGGACGGCAGTGGCAAGCCCGCCTTCGGTGACGTCGTGCATCGCGCGCACTCCTCCGTGAGCCAAAGCGAGGCGGGCTTCGGGCAACACGGACAGGCGGCTCAGCCAGCCTGCGGCCTGCGCCAAATCCTCCTGGGTCAGTCCGCGATCGAGCAACAAGTCTCGAAACTCCCGCGCGAGGATGGCGGTTCCTTCGATGGCGATCCCCTTGGTCAGCAGCAGGCGATCGCCGGGTTGCACGTTCTTCTTGAGCAGCAGAGCTTCGCGCCGGACTGTACCGGCGATGGTGCCGCTTACGACCGTCCGTTTGACCGCGTCGGTCACCTCGGTGTGACCTCCCACCAGCATCAGTCCCAGTTCGCCGCACGCGGCCCGCAGGTCCTCGAGAACGGCGAGCACTTCCGAGGGCGTGGAGCCGACAGGAGCCAGCACGGTGGCCAGAAACCAGCGGGGATCCGCTCCACAGGTAACGACGTCGTTTGCATTGACGGTGACGGCATAGCTTCCCGCCGCAGCCTCCACGAAAGTGATGGGATCGCTCTTCAAGGCAATAAGAGCGGTTTCGCCACCTGCTGCCCCTTCGCCCCGCGGTGCGGGATCCACCACGGCTACGTCTTCACCAACACCCGGACCGGCAAGCAGTTGCGCCGATGCCTTCGGACCAACGGGCAGACTCGAGAGAAAGCCGGCCAATAGATCCTCGGGGAACTTTCCGGCGGGAAGAGCCCGGCCCAAACGGAGGACACCTTCCAGTTGATCCAGACCGGCGATGCGAAAATCCGGCTGCGCCCGGCCTTCCTCCCCGGGCGTGGCGCCCCTCCGCGCTTCTTCCGGGGCGCCGCGGTTCTCGAGCAGCACGGTCACGGCGCCTGCGGCCTTGCCGGCCTCCACATCCAACCAGTGGTCGCCCACGAAGAGCGCCCGTCCCGGCGCTACTCCCAGCTTCCCCAGCGCGTAGAGGACGGGGTCGGGAGCCGGTTTGGGGGCGACGGGGACGTCCCTGGTAACCAGAACTCCGAAATCCTCCGCGGTTACCGACTCGAAGTTCTGCAGGGCGCGGGCAACCGAGGCGCGGCCGTTTCGGGTAACCACTCCCAACGCCAGACCGAGTTCTCTGAGCCGCCCCAGCATCGACTCCGCCCCTCGGTTGGGGCGGGACCGCGCGGAAGCCTCCAGTTCGAGCTCCTCCAGTTGTCGGTAGAGTTCGGCTTTGTCCCGGTCCTCGCCCCCCTCCTCGATCGCCTCGAGAATGGGCCTTTCCAGGGGCAACCCCAGACTGCGCTTGATCGCAGGGAAATCGAGGGCCCCGGGCTCGGTCAGGGTGCCGTCGAAGTCAAAGAGGACCGCCTCGATCCGAAAGCCCCGTCTCAGCATGCCCGTGTCCGCCCCGGCGGGGAGTGTCCATCAGTGGGCACGGTTTGCACGAACACTTGCGCCTCCTCGATCAGCTAGCCGCGTTCGTAGCTCCGTACCTCCACCTCCACCGGGCTGTCTGCCGGCGGTTTCGGCAGGAGCAAAGTCAGAGTTCCCGTCGATCTACAAGCCCAAGACATGCGGAAACTCCTACCCGTCTGAGGGTTTGGCATCACCAGCCTAGGGTAGTCGGCTGCCTGAGCATGAAGATCACGCAGACAGAACTCGCTTCGATGCCGCTTTTTGTCCTGGAAGGCGAGATGGACCACGCTTCCGGCGACATGGTCTATCCGCTGATCCGCGAAGCTCTGGACGAGCAAGCCCAAATCGTCCTGCTCGACTTGCAGCAGGTTCCCTATATCGACAGCGGGGGACTCTCGGTGCTGGTGAGGACACTCCACCACCTGCATCAGGAGGGCTGGGTCGGGCTGATCAAGCCGCCGCAGGAAGTGCTCTGGGTGCTCGAATTGTCCGGCCTGCGCCGCCACCCCAAACTGCGGGTATTTCCAGACCAGGACGCGGCGCGCGCGGCCCTCACCGGCTGAGAGATCCGGGCGGGCCCACAGCCCGCCCCTCGACGGCCCGTGAGGAAGACGATCCGGCCGTTACGCGCCGGATCCCGGCATGATCCGGCGCGTGGAGGCAATGTCGGCCGGGTTGGGCGCCCGGGTAAGCGGTTATAGGAGTTGCTTATACCCCTATAGCCAAAGCCACCGACCGGGCGCCCCAGAAACTCCCTCTTCGACGCCTTCGCGTATTACTCTAGGGGTGATTGTGAACAATTTCGCAATTAGTTGAGGAATCGGTAGACAAACCGGCCATGGGAGGTGATGCCGCCAACCGATCCTGCAGCAAGCCCACGCCCAAACTGCTGGAGGTACCAAGTGTCATTGAGAAGGAAGGGAGGTTTGCTCCTCGTTCTGTTCGGGGCTTTGGTCCTGACCATGGCAGGAGCGGCCTTCGCAGTGGACTCCTTCGATGACGTGCCGGCGGGCCACGATTTCCATTCAGAAATCATGTCGCTCGCAAACGCAGGCATCGTCGAAGGTTTTGCGGACGGGACGTTCCGTCCGGACGAATTCGTCAAGCGAATGCAAATGGCAAAAATCCTCGTCTTGGCCACCGAGATGCACACCGCGGCCACAGACAATGCGTCAAATCCCACCTTCCCGGACTGCCTTCCGGCAACGGGAACGCCCTACCCCTTTGACTATGTGGAAGAAGCCGCTTCGGCCGGCTACTTCGAGGGCGATGACCTGGGCATGTTCAATCCCTACGCGAACATCACCCGCGCCCAACTGGCGCTCGTGATCGTGCGGGCCGGCGGGGATGCCCTGGAAGAGCCTCCGGCCGACTGGGACCACGGTCTGACCGACCTGCCGGACTTCGCCGAAGCCGCGATCATCAAGGCCAAATACAACGGCATTCTCGACGGCTTCCCCGACGGCACCTTCCGCCCGTACGAAAACGCCACCCGCGGCCACGTGGCAAAGATGGTCGACCACATGATGGACCTGGCCATGATGGCCAAACTCGGCGGCGCCCTGACGGGAACCGCGGCGGCAGCCGGGGCGGACTTTGAAGCCATCGCCGCCCACCTGAACGGCGTGATCGGACTCGGCTACAACACTATCGGCACCGACGCCGTTGCCAAGATGCTGTTCGACGACAATTCGGCCAACGACCCGTTCATCCTGGACACCCGGGAACCGGCCGACTTCGCCGACGGGCACATCCCGGGAGCGGTCAACATTCCGCTTCAGGATCTGGCCATGGCTCTTCTCAAAGAAGATCCGCGCATTCCCATGGACCGTCACATCGTGGTGGCCTCCTATTGGGGCGATGACGGCGACTTTGCGATGGTGCTGCTGAATGCCCTTCGCATCACGGACCCGGCCGCCCAGGCGACAGCCGCGGCGGCAAAGGAGCCGCTCCCCTACCCGATCGCCCAAGTGCTCTTCCAGGGGATGACCTCCTGGTCGTTCGATCGGGAACTGGTGCCCGAGGACACGCGCTTTGAGGATGCGCAGGCCGCGGGCATCGTCATCAAGGGCGAACTGGAAGCGGGAGCGGTCAGTTATCCAGAGGCCGGGCCATACCCCGACTTCAGCGCGTTCGACGTAACCGACCCGATCACGCAAATCGTGATCCGCGCTCACCGCTACCTGAACTCGGTGCCCAACCAGACCGACCTGCATATCTATCCTTCCCAGCTGCAGGCCCTTCTCGACGACGCCGACCCGGCCAACGATCCTCAGGTCGTGAGCGTCCGCAGCCTGGCTCACTTCGAAGCAGGGCACATCCCCGGAGCCATCCTGGTTCCCTGGCTGCAGTCCGCCAACGTGGAGCAGTACACCAAGTACCTGGACCCAACGGCCGGCATGATCGCGGCCTACTGCTACACCGGCCACACCGGCGGGGTGGCGACCATGGCCTTCGGCATCATGGGCTACGAGAACGCGCGCAACGTGCTCTACGGCATGAACGGGTGGAACTCAGCAGCCCCCGGCTCAGGCCAGTTGCTCAATTTCGACCAGATGCGCACCTGGGACTTCCCGCTCAACGACGGGGATGACGGCGACCTCGATTCTCTGGCCGCCTACGAACCTCCCAGTGGTTGCGAGGGCTGCCACACGGAACTGACCGGGATCTTCGTCGACCGCGAGGTCATGGATCCGCCTCCGGCCCCGGCGGTGGCTCCATCTGAAGGTGAAGGCTGAGGCGGTTCTGTGGCACCGGTTCCGGTGCCAAAGAAAGTCTGGGTATTCGACGGCGGAGTCGAGCAGTATCCCAGCGTTCTCGGCAGTGTTCACTTCCAGGCTCGTGACTGCGTCGATTGCCACGGCGGCGACGACGCCGCAAACACCCGGATGGACGCCCACACGGGCGACTTCCAAGCCATTCCCGGCGGACCCAACTGCGCGGACGGATGCCACGACGGTGTGGTCGACACCGCAGCGGACGGTCTGCACACCACTCTGAACGGTTACCTCAGCATCCTGGGTGACCGGGGATTCCCCACCGGCGCGAGCGACCAGGCCGCGGCCATGGAGCGCTACGAAGAGCAGTGCACCAAGTGCCACACGGCCAACGAGTTCGACCAGACCGCGTGCGGCTTCTGCCACGTGAGCGTACCGACCCAGGCAGGTGGCGGCTTCCTGAACGGCCACGCCTTCCAAGGCGTGCCCTCCATGGACAACAACTGCACCGCCTGCCACGGCTCGCGGGTCAAGGACGAGTACTACGGGCTAAACAATGCCCTCCTCGACCGCAACACCGCCGCCTATCCCGCGGGTCATCCTTACGGGGATACCGCCTACAACCTGAAGCCCGACGTGCACAAGAGTGCCGGGCTGACCTGCATGGACTGCCACGAGATGGCCGAGATGCACGGGGAGGGCCACCCGGCGGATGGAGATCGCTATGACGTGACCTCCGCCCCGGCGTGCGTCGATTGTCACCCCATCGACGCCGCCTTCGAAGCCGTCACCTCGCTGCACCGGGGCGGACACCAGTCGGAAATCGACTGCTACGTCTGCCACGCTCAGCCGTACAAGAACTGCTACGGCTGCCACACGGACGTGACCGAGGCCGGAGTCCCGTTCTTCAGGAACAACGAGAGCGACCCGACTCTCGCCGATCGCAAGGCTGCTGCGAGCGACCCGGCGACGGTGGCTCCCGACTCCCTGATTACGTTCCGCGTGGGTATCAATCCCAAGTTCGGTGATCCGGGGCAAAAACAGTACTCGGTGCTGCGCCACGTGCCCATCGACGAGGACGCGTTCACCTACACGGGTGCGAATGCGATCGACGAACTGATAACCAGCGCGATGGTCCGGGCACTGCCGACCTGGAAGTATGCGACCCCGCACAGCATCCAGCGAAACACCGCCATCACCACGGCCTGCGCCAACTGCCACGGGGCGAACTACTCCAAGTTCTGGTTGACCGACCCGGTGGCCAATTCGCTTGGCTGGGTAGCGGCGGATGACGAGGCGAACGAGGCTGCGGCCAACGCCGACGTCACCATGGACGCGCCCATATCCTACATTCCCTAAGGGGGAGCGCTAGGACACGAGATACAACGGCGGCCCGGCCGCCCCAAAGATAAGGAGGCGAAGGAGGCCCTGCGGGGCCTCCTTCGCCTTTTTGCCATCCCCTCGCAGCGCAGCGCATGCTTGCCGATTCTTGCCGTTCTTCCTGGTCCAAGGGAGGGGACGCGGCTACCCTCGCGGCGGGCAGGCCAACCCTGCGGTCGCAGGGCGATAAACGACGGGGCGCGGTCCAGAATCATACTAAAGGACAAACGGCAAAAGGAGCCGATCATGATTCTGAACAGACCGGCAATCGCAAAGGGGCACCTCCTCCGCCTGAGCGGTCTCGCCCTGGTGCTAACGCTGTTGCTCCTGCTTTCTCCCCCGGCCGCCCTGGCGGTGGGGACCGGCAACCCCGACTCGCTTGACGCCAATATCATCCGCCTGGGCGAGGATGTGCGGGTGGCGCCCACCGATTCCGTGGAAAATGTGGTCGCCTTTGGCGGAAACATCATCGTGGAAGGCAAGGTGCGCAGCAACGTCATCGCCTTCGGCGGCGACATCGAAGTTCGCGACGGCGCCGTGGTCGGCGACGGCATGACGGCCGAGGACTTTGCGGTCATGTCCTTCGGGGGCACCGTCTCAGAGGCTCCCGGCGCGAACGTGGTGGGCAAGACGGTGGACCTCGGGAGCCTGGACTGGGTCGAGGGAGCCGGAGAGGCTCTGGGTGCTCCCTTCCGCGGGGGCTCGGCCACCGGATGGGCGATCGGCTTGGCGTTCTGGCTATTGGTCGCCTTCCTCGCCGCCCGCCTGGCTCCCCGGCAGGTGGAGGCGGTCAGCAAGCAGCTCAATCGGCGGCCTCTGCCGAGCCTGGGCTGGGGGGCGCTCGAAGCGCTGATCATCTTTCCGCTGATAACGCTCCTGCTGGTGATCACCGTGGTCGGCATTTTTGCGGCGGTGCCTCTTGCTCTGTTCATCATGCCGATTCTCTTCCTGGGGGGATACCTGGCCGCAGCAAGCATCGCCGGGAAGCGGCTGCTCCGCGCGGCGGGCAGCGCCGAGCCGGGACTGATCGCGACGACCATGGTGGGGGTCGTCGTATTCGAAATGCTGGCGCTGGTGCCCATACTCGGAGCCCTGCTCCTGGGACTGGTCTGGCTGGCCGGCTTCGGAGCCACCGTTGCCGCCCTGCGTGACTGGCGGAAGAATCGAAGCGAAGGCCACATGGTCTCGCCCGCTCCCACCACCACTTCCGGGCAGGGAAAGGTTTCGGTTTCGTCCTAGCGGTCCGTCCCGTCCGCGTACGCGCGGTTTATCTAAGACGAGTATGGGCTATCTAAAAGACAAGTGACTGTCAGCAAAAGGAGGCTCAGATGTACATCGGTGGTGGCTTGCTCCTGTTGATCATCATCATAATCCTACTCATCTGGCTGCTCTGATCTCGATCTGGCTTGGTCCCAGCGTACAAGATGAGCCCAAAAGCCCCGGCCTTCGGCGGGGCTTTTATCATTTGACGTTAGGCTCGCTCTAATCGGCGGCTTTCTCCTCGAGAAATTTCTCCACGACCGGCGCGGCCACTTTGAAGGCCTCGAGAGCATTGGGAACTCCGGCATATACTGCGGCCTGCAGGAACACCTCTCTGATCTCCTCGGGACTGCAGCCGTTACGAAGCGCACCCAGGGTGTGCACCTCGACCTCCTTGGTCTTGCCGGTTGCGGTGAGGATGGCCAGATTGACCAGGCTGCGGGTCTTGCGCTCCAGGATGCCCCGGGTCCAGATGAGTCCCCATACGTTCTCGTTGAGGAACTCCTGCAGCGGCTCGCTGAACTCGGTGCTGTTGCTCCGCGCCCGATCGACGTAGAAATCGCCCAGCACTTCCCTGCGCACCTGCTCGCCCTGTTTGGCCCGCTCGCTCATCGCTTCCTCCTCGATCGACTGATTCAGTAACAAAGCCTATCCGATGCAGGCCCAAAATCCGCCCCGCAGGGAGAAGAAGCGTCTATGACCATTGCGGCCGACGGAGATATCGCTCACACTATGAGGCGGTCAGAGGAACTCCGGAGGTCTGGGCAGCCGAACGCAGTGGGGGGCTAAGGGCGGATATGTCGGCGCTAAGAAAGCGGCCGGCGCTCCTGGTGGCGCTGGTCATCTTCATCACCCTGGGCATGGCAGGCTGGTCCTGCGCAGGCGGCGAAAGCCTGAGCTCTCAGTCTCCGGCCTCCACCGGCGCGAGCCAACAGCAGGAGCGCTCCACCACCACGGCTTCCCCGCTGCAACCGGGTGAGACCCGGGTGCGGGTCCACGCGTCCGGCGGCAAGCCGTCAGAGGTCGTGGCCGAAATCGCAGATGACCGGGCGGAACGGTCCCAAGGCCTGATGCATCGGGAGAACCTGCCGCGAGACCGGGGAATGCTCTTCGTCTACGAACTGGAGGGCAACTACGCATTCTGGATGAAGAACACGTTGATCCCGCTCGACATGATCTTCATCGACAAAGCGCGGCGGGTCGTGGGCATCGTGGAAAGCGCCCAGCCGCACACCACCGAACCCCGCAGGGTCGGCGTTCCCAGCCGGTACATCCTAGAGGTCAACGGCGGCTGGGCGGAAGAACACCAAGTCGAGATCGGGGACCGAGTCGACTTCTCTCCTTCGCCAAAACCCTAGGCGCTTCGCTAGGTGTCTATCCCCAGGCTGCGCTTCATCTTGGCGGTGATCTCCTGCGACTCCTGTAACTCGAAGTAGGCCTCCCAGGGGTCGCCCTTCAACTGGGCCAACCGCCGGGCGAGGTTCTGCACGGTGTAGCCGTCGGCCCGGTCCAACCGGGCCAACTCCTCCCAACGCAAGGGGACGGCAACGGTGGGATGAGGTTTGGCCCGCGTGGAAAAAGGGGCAATGGCGGTGGCCGTCCGCCCGTTGCGCAGATAGTCGACGAAAGTCTTGCCCTTGCGCTTGGCCTTGGACATGGTCGCGGTGTAGCGATGGGGTTCCGCCGCCACGATGGTCTCCGCGACCCGACGGGCGAACAGCTTGATCCCCTCCCAGTCCTCGCCGGGCTTTATCGGAACGACCACGTGCAGCCCCTTGCCCCCGGTGGTCTTCACGAAGCTCTCCAGTCCCAGATTGGCGAGCAGCACTCTGAGCAGCCGGGCGCCCTCCACCGCGCCGCTCAGGCCGGCCTCCGGGTCGGGATCGAGGTCGAAAACCATCATGTCGGGACGTTCGATGTCCGGCCAGCGCGACCCCCAGACATGGATCTCGAGGACGCCCATCTGGGCCAGCGCGACCAAACCGGCCGGATCCGTGACGGTGAGGTAGGTCTCCGGTCCCTTCGACTCCACGATTTCGACGCGTTCGAAGGGGCCGGGGAAATCGGGGCCGGCGTGTTTGTGAAAGAAGCAGGGACCGCCTTTCTCCTCGTGAAAATCCGCGGCCACCCCGGCAACCCCCTGCGGGCACCTCACCATCGACATCGGCCGATGCAGGATATGGGGCATGATCCGGCCGGAGATGCCTTGGTAGTAATCGATGAGGTCCATCTTGGTCACCTGGTCCGCCGGCCAGAAGACCCGGTCGGGGTTGGTGACTCTCACGCCGAGAACCTCGGTCTGGGCTTTCATCCGTTCACGCTCCTCATCTTGCCGCGCGCCGTCGGCATCAGCGTCTGCCGTGGAACCGGGCGAAGCCTCCGCGTCCGCCTCGGCTTCCACCTCGGCCGGGCTCTCGGCGATCACTCCCCGAGGGTCCCGGTCCTCGCGCAGTCCCTTGAAACTGGGATGGCGAATTTCCCCGCCTCGAGTCCATTCGAGAAAGGCGACCTCGGCCACCCACTCGGGACGCACCCAACGGGCGCTTTTCGGCGCCCGCCCGGCTTGGGCCGAGAAAGGCGAGCTCTCCACCCTCATGCGCTCCAGCCGCTCGGCCAACTCCCGGCGCATCTGGTCGGTGAAGCCGGTCCCCACCTTGCCCACGTAGCGCAGGCGCCCGTCCTCATAGACCCCGACCAGGAGCGCGCCGAGCACCGAGGAGCGCCCCTCCATGGGCGTGTAACCCCCGATCACGAACTCCTGCTCGTTGAGGCATTTGATCTTTTGCCATTCGCCTCCGCGCGAGCCGGCGCGATAGAAGCTCGAGCGCTTCTTGCTGATCACTCCCTCGAGCCCAAAACTGCAGGCCTGCTCGTAGAACAACTCGCCCTCCCCCAGAACGTGCGCGTTGTAGCGCACCCGCTCGAGGCCGGAACGCGCCAACAATCGTTCCAGGGTCTCTTTCCGTTCCTCGATGGGGACGCCACTCAGGTCGTACCCATCCAGCCGGAGCAGGTCGAAGGCGTAGTAGAGCAGACGGTCGGTGCGGCCTGCCCCGAGGTCACCCTGGAGCGCCTGGAAGCTGCTACTGCCGTCCGCCAGTTGCACGACCACCTCCCCGTCCAGGATCGACTCCGCGACCGGTAGGCGAGCGAGTTCCTCGGCAATGGGGCGGTACCGGGCCGTCCAATCCTTCTCGTTGCGCGAAAACATTCTGACCCGGCCCCCGTCGATGGTGACTATCGCGCGGTAGCCGTCCAGCTTGATCTCATGCAGCCAACCCGGCCCCTCGGGCGGAGCGGACATCAGCTTGGCGAGTTCCGGCCTGACGAAACCAGGCTTGCGGGAGGCCTTCCTCGCTCCGGGCAGACGGCCCGGGTCCAAACGGAAATCCTCAGCCGGCCTTACCTCGGTCTGCCGGTCGGCGGGTTGGTTGCTGTGCCAGACGCTGCCGGCCTGCTCGGCGGCGATCTGGGCCAAAGTGCGTCCGCTCGCCACCGAGAGCGGGCTTTCGGTCAGCACGGCTTGTCCTTCACTGTCGACGGCATGCTCATCGCGCCGTTTGATCAGCAGCCACTCCTGCTTGTCCTCGTTGGCGTGGCCTTTGCGGGTCAGGAGCCAACCGCCCTTGAGTTTCTCCCCGTGCAGGGTGAAGCGCAGCTCCCCTTTGCTCATGCCCTCGCCGGGATCTTCTTCGGGCTCCCAACTTCCCCGGTCCCACAACAGCACGGTTCCGCCGCCGTATTCGTTCTCGGGGATGGTCCCCTCGAAGCTGCCGTACTCGACGGGGTGATCCTCCACATGCACGGCAAGATGGGGCTCGCGAGGGTTCAGCGAAGGGCCTTTGGGCACCGCCCAGGACAGCAAAACGCCGTCGTGCTCCAGGCGAAAATCGTAATGCAGGCGGGAGGCCGCATGTTTTTGGATCAGGTATAGGCGGCCCTCGCCCGCGGCCTTCGCGCCCCGCGGTTCGGAAGTCTTCGCGAAATCCCTCTTCTTGCGATAGGCCTCGAGCGCCATTACCCTCTCTATCTCCGTCTCCGCAAATCTATCTCGGAAAGCTGCCAACTGCCCCGCTTCGGCCTTCTTCCCGTCCTTTGGAGGCAAAACTCACCCTCGACAAAGCATTGGGGTTTCGCTAGTATCGTTTGTGTCAAACGACCCGGAGGTGGGGGGAAATGCCGGGCCAAAGAATGATCCGTCCGCTGGCACAGATACTCGGAGCCGGACTGCTCGCCGGCATTGTATCGTTCGCAGCCGGGTTCATCCTGCTGCCTCTGGGCCTCTGGGGAGGCGCCTCCACCCTCTCGCTGGTCTTCGCCGGCGCCCTGATCGCGGGCTGTGCGGCCTTCGTGCTGTTATGCGGAATGCGTTCGGGAGTGCTCGCCGGCCTATGGTACGGAACGGGCGCTCTCGCGGTGGTGCTCTTTAGCATCAGCGCGTCCCCGACCGGCGGGGGCATCGCTCGAGGCGACCTCAGCTCGGGCCCGACGCTCATCCTCTTCGTACTCACTCTCGCGATCCCGGTAGCCACCGGATTCGCAGTGGGCGGGATGCGGAGTTGGCTGGCGAAGTCGCTTTGGGAGAACGCGGCAGTGGGGCCTTTGCCCTGGGGCGAAACCGTTGCGGGCGCGACCGTTGCGGGGGCGGCGGCCCGGGAGAAAACCTCCTCGGCGTCGGGGCAGATCCCCCTCTCCAACCGCAGTCACGGCTTGCCCGGGATCCCAGACCTAGAGTTCCCGCCCCAACTCTCGGGGAGCGTCGCACGCACCGTCTACTTCTCGGGGCAAGACCCTACAGATTTCGAATAAACCGGTCGAGCACAAGCCCGAAGAGGACGCCTGAAACGGCGCCCACCAAAACGACGACGATTGCGACGGTTCGCGCCTCGCCCAGACTGAACACCGACTCCGGCTGAGGCGTCGCTTCGAGTTGTTCCGGGGGCAGTCCGGCGAGGAACCAGGAACCCTCCCCGGGCAGGACGTGGATGTTGGAGGAGTGACACTCCATGCAGACTCCCGCGGAGTCGTCCGCTGCGTAACCGGGGTGTACCGCGGGGACGTCGTGGCACTCCATGCAAATCGCCACGGTCGGCGAGGGGCGAAAATCCTGCTCGTGGGTGGCGTGACACACGGGGCACCCCACGCCGTTCTGCCCGTGATTCTGAGCCTGCCAACTGTTGACCACATCCTGGCTGACGAACGCATGACATTCGGTGCAAACCTTGGGCGAGACTTCTTCCGCAGTCTGGGCCCACGCGGTTCCCGCGAGAAACAAGAGAACCAGGCCGGCCAGCACGCCGACTGCGGGGATGCGGATCAGGCGGACGCCCCTGTGCCCCGCGCTACTCAAAGCCCAACAGCCCCATGATGCTGAGCAGGGCGGAGACGAACACGCCGATGGCCACGATGACCTTCAGCGCCGGCCAACCCCAGGAGACCCGGCGGACAGGACCCCAAAAGAAGGGGACCGCGAAGAGCAGCGCGGGGAAGACGATGAAGCTGAAGCCGACCCCCAGCCAGCGGGGCACGTACTTGAGCAGCTGATACACGGACAGGAAATACCATTCCGGCTCGATGCCGGGAGGGGTCCTCAAAGGATCGGCCGGATCGCCGACCGGCAGGGGCACCATGCTGGCAAAGAAGGTCAGGATGCCCACGATCAGCAGGATGATGATCCCGAACTTGAGCAACTCGTGCGGGAAGAAGAGCTCGGTCTCCTCTTCCTCGTAGCCCGGGGTTATCGGGTAATAGACCGTGCGCAGGGCGCTTTCTTCCTCGGTGTGCTCGTGACGCACGGTGGATATCGTCGAGTGATGTGCGTGTTCCTGCTCGGCCACGTTACCTCCCCCCTACAACGGGTCGCTGATCCCCTGGCGGCGGATCATGGTGAAGTGGGCGGCCAAGAGCACCAGGATCACTCCCGGCAGCACGAGGACGTGAAGCGCAAAGAAGCGGGTGAGAGTCTCCCCCGTGATCTGCGATCCGCCCAGGAGAAAGATCTGGGCATAGCCCCCGACGAAGGGCAGGGCTCCGGCGATCTGGGTGCCCACCGTGGTGGCCCAATAAGCGAGCTGGTTCATGGGCAGCAGGTAACCGCTGAAGCCGAAGGTCACTGTGACGAAGAAGAGCAGTACGCCCGAGACCCAGGTGAATTCCCGGGGCGGGCGAAAGGCGCCGATAGAGAAGACCTTGAGCATGTGCAGGATGGCCATGGCGATCATGGCGTTGGCCGTCCAGGCGTGCAGTCCCCGCACGAACCCGCCGAAGGGGATCTCCTGCATGATGCGCAGGACACTGGGATACGCCTCGTCCATGGTGGGCCGGTAATAGAAGGCCAGCAGCACCCCGGTGAGCAGCTGTATGCCGAACATCACGAACGTCATGCCGCCGAAGCAGTTGGTCCAGTTGAGGTGCGAGGGAATCCGCTTGTTCAACTGATACTCGAGCGGCTCGCGCAGCCGGTAACGCTGGTCGAGGTAGTGGAAGGAGCGACGGGCGATATCCATGACTAAACCAGTCCCTCGACGTAGATCTTGTCCCCCTCGACAATCACGTTGAACTCGGGGAGCGGCGCCGGCGGAGGCCCGCCGACCACCTCCCCGGTGGGAGAGAACATGCCCGCGTGGCAGGGGCAGAACCAGATCAGGTCTTCCGGCTGCCAACCCACGATGCAGCCAAAATGGGTGCATACGCGGGAGAGAGCCTTCGGAGTGCCGTCCTCCAACAGGATCAAACCGGCCGGCCTCTCCAGATAGTCGAATTCAACCGCCTCCCCCAGCGGAGTAAGTTCTGAAAGGTTGGCCACGAACTGACGCGGCTCCACCTGCGTATGCGCCACGGGGTAAGCGTAACGCACGATCGGCGCGGCCAGACCGCCCAGACCAACGGCTCCGGTCACACCCAGGAGGTAGGTGAGGAATCTCCGGCGGGTGATCGGTGCTTCCGCCATCAGGAATCCTCCTCCTCGTCCGGGGATCGATCATCCGCTTCGGTCACGGGACCGCGCTCGGGCGGCGCGGCGGTCTCTGCTTCGGGTTTGGCCGGCACCGCCATATCCGCCTCCCCGGGCTCGGGTATCTTGGGTCCAATGGTGCGTTTGCGCGGGTCGGGCACGTAGATCTCGTCTTCCTCCGTCTTGGGCAACAGCAGCAACCTTAGACTTCCCGGCTTGACCACTCCTTCGTAGAGGACGAGCAGGATGATGGCGGCGCTCACCAGGAGATAGGTGATCCAAACGGTGGTCGGCCCGATCTCCAGGGAGCCGGTCTCCTTGATCAGCGTATCGCGCACGATCAGGTAGAGAATGACGACGTCGGATGCCGCCAGTACCACCGAAACCACCTGCATCCAGCGCGAACCGAAGACCCTGGCCTTGTTCTCCGGCCGCAGAACCACAGTGGCGGCGAGGAGGGCTCCCATCACGGCAAGAATGCCCAGAGGAAGCCCGCTGGCCCGCTGAGCCGCTGTCGAAGTCCGGAACTGGGGTACCCGCGCGGCGTGGCAGCTGCGGCAGGCCCGGGATTGGGAGGGCTCATCATGGCAGGCCAGACAGGTATCGCGCTCGATCTGCTGGAACGGAAATCCGTCGATGACCGCCGGGCGCTCGGCGACCCGCCAGTGGATGTTCCGCCAGACGTTCACGTCGATTTTAGGAACCCCGGGGTGCTCCCGGCCGGCTTTTTCGATCTCGCCGAAGAGGATGGGGGCGATGTCCCCGGTGTGGCAATTGTTGCAGAAGGCGGCGTCCGCGGCGGCGTGCGGCCGGTCCTCGCCCACCAGTTCGGCGCCGTGCACCACCGCGCTATGACACTCGGTGCAGGCCAGGTTGGCCACTTCCACGTGGAAATTGTGCGGGATGAAGCTGACCGATTCCTGCTCGTGGCATTGCCGGCAGGCTCCCCCGACCACGGTGCGCGTGGCTTCAGGCTCGATCTCGGTGCGCCCCGCCGCCCACTGCACGAGCTTCATGACCGAGTAGATCTTGCCCTTGACGTAGCCGACTGCGCCCGGCTCGAAGTGGCACTCGACGCAGGTGACGTCGGCCTTTGCGTGGGTCGAGTCCTCCCAGGTTTCCGCGAAGGGTTCGATCGGGTGACAGGACGAGCAGAAGGACGGCTCGGAGGTGTAGTCGAGGAAGTAGGCGCCGCCGGCGATCAGGGCGAGGAGCAATACCGCCTGGATTAGCAGCAGACCGCGATGCCTACCCAAGAATCCCCCTCCTAATTTTCGCGCGTGCGCGGTTTGGCCTGACCTTTACTCTATCAATCAGCACGGGCTCGGCAAGCCAAAATGCTTGGGAGCCCGAAACGGTTGGGTCTTCTTGTTATGGCCGTGAACTCCGGCCGTGGGCCCCCACCTCTATTCCTGGTCGCCGTAAAGGGTGAAATGCCAGTCCTTGCGGGCCTTGCCGGACAGATCGGCCATCACGTGCTTGAGGGCGGTGTATTCGTCGAAGGAGTAGCGGGAGAGGTCCGAGCCGAAGCCTGACTTCTTCACGCCTCCATGCGGCATCTCCGAGACCAGGGGCAGATGGTCGTTGATCCAAACCTCGCCAAAAGCCAGCTCTTTCGATACCCGCAGAGCGCGAAACACGTCGCGGGTCCAGACCGAAGAGGCCAGGCCGTATTCCACTCCGTTTGCCCGGGCAACCACTTCGTCCTCGTCGGAGAAAGGCAGGACGACCACCACCGGGCCGAAGATCTCCTTCTGCACGACCTCGTCGTCGTCCGCCGCTCCCGCAAGGATGGTGGGTTGATAGTAGAAGCCCTTGCCGTCGAGGCCCGATCCCCCGGTCACGACTTCCACGCCCCGGGCGTGGGCCCCCCGGACGAATCCGTCCACGGTGTCCCGCTGCGACGCGGAAATCAAGGGTCCCATGTCCGTGGTCATCTGGGTGGGGTCGCCGGTGCGGATCTTCTCGACCGCGTCCTTGAAACGCTCGAGGAACTCCTCGTAGCGCGGCTGCTGGACGTACACGCGCGTGGCCGCGGTGCAGTCCTGGCCGGTGTTGATGTATCCCCCGACCACGGCCCCCTGGACGGCAGCCTCCAGATCGGCATCGTCGAAGACGATGAAGGGCGCCTTGCCGCCGAGTTCCAGATGAACCCGCTTCAGGCTGGGAGCGGCCTGCATCATGATGCGCGAGCCGGTTGCCACGTTGCCCGTCAGTGAAACCATCGCCACCTGGGCATGCTCGGCGATGGCGGCGCCCACGGTTTCTCCCGGTCCCGTGACCACATTGAGTACGCCCGGAGGAAAGCCGGCCTCCCGGGCGGCCCGGGCCACCTCGATGGCGGTCAGCGGCGTGTTCGAGGCAGGCTTGAAGACCACGGTGTTGCCGGCCGCAAGCGCGGGACCCACCTTCCAGGCCATCATCATGTAGGGATAGTTCCAGGGAGCGATCGAGCCCACGACTCCCAGCGGCTCGCGGCGCAGCATGCTGGTGTAGCCCTCGAGATACTCACCCGTTGCCGTACCCTCCAACGCCCGGGCCTGACCCGCCATGAAGCGCAGATTGTCGTGGGCAAAAGGCACATCGGTGTTGACCACCATCTTGATGGCCTTGCCGGTGTGCGCCACCTCGAGCTCGGACAGCTCCTGCGTCCGCTCAGCGAGAGCGTCCGCAAGCTTGAACAAAAGGGCGCTGCGCTCGGCCGGAGCCAGGTGCGACCACGCCTTGAAAGCCTGTTTGGCCGCTTCCACGGCCCGGTCGACATCCTCGGAACCACCCTTGGGGACGGTTCCCACCGTTTCCTCGGTCGCCGGGTTGATCACCTCGACCGTCTCGCCCGACGCCGCCGAGACATCTTCCCCGCCTATTACCATCAGCAGATCCTGCTTTGCCGAAACCGCCATAGCTTTCCTCCAAACCGGGCTTTGCCGGCGGGATTCTCCCCCACCCCACGCTCGGCCAATCGGGTCGCCGCGGCATCCAGGCGCCCCAGGGCCCCGAAGGCAATCCGACGGAAACTGAGGTTCCTGGCCAGGATCGGGGTAGAGGGCAGGCAAGAAGCGCTCACCCGAGACCCGAGGAGGCTAGTCTTGAACCCGATCGACCAGCTCAAGCAAGAGCATGTGGTCATCCTGAGGATGGGGCTGGACATAGAACGTAGGCTCAAATCTTTCCGGGAGCAGGACCACGTGGACACTGCCTACGTGGACACCGCCATCGACTTCATCCGCACCTATGCCGATTTCTGCCATCACGGCAAGGAGGAGGGGATCCTCTTTCGCGCGCTCGAAGGGAAGGAGCTCGAACCGCCTCTCGCCCGTTTGATGAAAGATCTGGTGCTGGAGCACGATTGGGCGCGGGCGACCACCAAACGCCTGGCCGAGGCCAATCGGGCCTATGCCGAAGGAGACACCGATCAACTGGCGCTGGGGCTGAGGCTGCTGCACCAGATCCAATCCTTCTACCCCGGCCACATCACCAAGGAAGAAAGCCGCTTCTTCAACCCCTGCCTGGAATACTTCTCGGAGCACGAGCTGACGGCGATGGAGACCGAGTTCGCCGAGTTCGACCGCAAAGTCATCCACGAGAAGTACCGGCGCCTGGTGGAGACGCTCAGCGAGGAGTAGATGACGGCGGAGGCGCTTTAGACCTCACCGTCCCAGTATCCGGCCGGCTCGATCCGTCCCATCACTCCGAGGCCGCGGATGAATATCTTGCCCGAGCGCGGCATGTAGGAGATATCGCTACTCTTGCGCTCGCCCAGGCTGAGATAGACCAGTCCCCCGGGTCCTCCGGTGATGCCGTGCGCCACCCCGGTCCCCGCAGGCCGAACGACCACGGTTCCGGGCCGGAGTTCGTGTTCCTCCTCGCCCAGAGTGCACATGCCCCGCCCCCCCAGGACCACGAAGATCTCCTCTTCAGCGGAGTGGCAGTGCGGTGGAAAAGAGGACTTGCCCTCGGCGAGGCTGACGTGACGCATCCCCAGGGACTTCGAGCCGGCGCCGCGGCCAATATCGCGGGAGGTCTGCCAATAGGGGCCGTTCCCCCCTTCGCCCACGCGCACCTCGTCGATGTTCTTGATGAAGTCCGGCCGGTCTTCAGGTTCTCCGATCTCGAGTTCACCCACCGCGGCCTCCTGAGCCCAGGGATGGCCTCCCTCGCCCACCTTGACCCAAGCGCTGCCCAGCCAGGCCACCCCCGAGCGCGGCAGGACGCAGGCCTCGGTGTTACCCCGGCAGCCGTAGGCCAGGAGGTCCAACCCCACCTCCCCGGCAATCAGCGTGTGCGCCACCGTGCCGGGCAGAAAGACGACGCCGTCGCCCGCCCTTATCTCGTAGACCCGGCCGTCCGCCCAGACCAGGCCCGAGCCGGCGAGCACGTAGAAGATCTCTTCCTCACTGAGATGACGGTGAGGCGGAGTGGAGCGGTTACCCGGGGCTACTCTTACCCGACGGAGGCCGGTGGTCAGCGAGCCACCGCTACGTCCGAGGTCGTCCCAGATGGCCTGGTAAGGGGCCCGATCGATTACCCTTTGTGCCGCCTCTTCCCATTGAAAAACGAAACCGGCCATCTCGCGCTCCTTTGTCTCGAACTGAGCTTTCCAGGCTAATCCGCCTCCGTCACCGTCCGGCGCGGCGGCGGCGGGCGAGGACTAACACGGTGCTGCAATATGAGCTCGATCACCGGACCTGCCAGCCACCAATGGCGCTCAGGCGGGCGGACGAGCGCGAGTCCCGTGCGCCCGAAGATCTCGAGCAGCTCCTTCCAGTCCAGCATGTTGTAGTAGAGCGGTTCACGGATTCCCAGGCGCCCCGCGGGTTTGAGCCTGGCCGTCAGCTCTTCCGCCACTTGGCCGCGCATTCCCGGGCGGATCTCGTGCAGCACGTAGTGCGCGTGAACCAAGTCGTACTCCCCGCGCGGCATCTGCGAGAGCACCCCCAGGTGGAAGTCCACCCAGGGAAGGTCGGCCATCTCTACACGGGCAAGCTCCAGCCAACGCGGTGAGATATCGAGGCAGGAGAGGCGGCCGGCCCCTCCCACCGCCAGCGCAATTCTGCGCGAGAGTTGGCCCGAACCCGAGCCGAAGTCCAGCACGCGCTCCCCGCCCTCGAGCTCCAGGCGCTCCAACCAACCTCGCCAAAAGGGGCGAAGCAGGGTGGCCCCAAGTAAGCGCGTGCTGAGCACGTCCGTGCTGCCGGGGTGCGGCACCGCTGGACTACCAGACCAGCTGCTCATCGACGGGAACGTTGGTGACGATGCGCTCCGCGGTCTGCTCGAGCCAGGGCTCGCCCTGATCCATCCAGGTGACTTCGATGGTGCCCGCGCCGTAGAGAGGCCGTTCGCCGGGACCCGCGAGATTGCGCCAGTCGCCGAGGTCCACGTGCCAGGGACGCTTGCCGCTGTCCTCGCTTCGATGGCGCATCGTGTCCAGCGTCATCAGGAAACCGTTGGCGGGATCAAAGCCGGCATCGAAGTATTCCTCCGCGGTCGTGCCGTCAAGGCGTTCCCGGGTCAGGACCAGTCGGGCGTGATGATCGTCGGCGCCTGGCTCCCAGCGTACCTTTGGATCGAGTATCCAGGAACTGGGAAATCCGATCTGCTCGGCCTTCATCGCGAGATAGGCTCCCTGGTTAAGGTAGTCCCCGGCCTCGGCCAGATCACGGCCGGCCATTTGCGTGCGGCCCCGTTTGCCGATGTAATCGTCCACCCCGCTGACGACCCCCAGGCCGAACCAGGTGAGCTCCATGTCGCTGTGGCGCTCCTCGCCGAGGCGGCTGGCGATGGTGACGCGGAAGGGGAGCGACAAGGGGCCGAGCTTCATGGTTCCGTGACCCTGCTGGATCGCGGTCTCATAGAGGGGCGTGGTCTGAGGGGCGGGGGCATCCGGTGGCGTGCTGCCCGCACTGACGGCTGCGACGAAGCGCAGGACGGGGGCCGGAAGATCCTGGGGAACGGCAACCGTGCCCCGATCGGCCGAGCCCGCAGCGGGGGCTGCCGGAGAACCCGGGGGCATGCGCAGCCCCAACCAGCCCAGCGCCACCACTCCCGCCAAGACGGCTGAGGCCAACAGACCCCGTCGCCTCCACGATCTCGCCTTGCGCGGGGCGGCGGCGCGCCCCTCGCGAACCTGCTCGATCTCGGTGGTGAGCGCCTCCATCTCGGACTCCTTTCCCTCTCACCGATGGGTCGCTTCGATTCTAGAGTCGCGCTCAACAGAGAACACCCGCCAAATGGCCTGGTTGGGCACCTGTCCACCGGGAGGTTTCCCGGGAGGGGGGTGACTCGGCGCGAAGGCTCTTACTCCCAGTTCCGCAGCACCATCCAGAGGAGGGCCAAAGAGGCGGGCATGCTGACAATTGCCAGTGCAAACCAAACCGCACTGGCGAAGGGGATCTGCTCGAAGTTCATGCCGAAGAAGCCGGTGATGAAGGTGATGGGCATGAAGATGGTGGCGATCAGAGTCAACCGGCGCATGACCTCATTGAGCCGGTTGGAAACGACCGACTGATTGAGCTCCAGGGCGGCGGTGAGGATGTCCCGGTAGGCGTCGAGGTGCTCGAGCGAGTAAATCACTTCGCTGTGCGAAATTCGCAACTGCCGCTCGACCGGAGGGTCGAGCAGGGAAGCCTCGTCCGCGGCCAACTGACCCAGAGTTTCGCGGAAGGCGTTTAGTTGCCGACGGAGGGCGACCAGGCTCCGCTTGAGACGGAAGAGACCGCGCATGGTCTCGCTGTGGTCCTGAGAGATGATCTCGTCCTCCAGACCGTCGAAACGCAGGTCGATCGCGTCAGATAGACGCTCGTATTCGTCCACGCACCAGGCCACCAGAACCGACAGCACCAGCTCCCCCCGCATCCCGTCCGTCTGGGCATGGTGCTGGGCGACCCGCCGCGCGAGTTCCTCCCGTTCTTCCTCGCTCAGCTCTCCCACCGTCAGGACCCATCCCCGGGCGATCAGGACGTACAGCCGTTCCAGTTGGTCGATCAAGGTACCGGCTTCCAGAGACTGTGCCGCCCGAGCACCCGGACGAACCAGGGTGAGGGCAACATAACCGGGAACCTCATACGAGCGAGTCCGGCGCACTGTGGCGATGTCGGTAACAACTGTCTCGGGGAGCGAAGCCTGCCGCACGTATTCGACGAGGTCGTCCTCGAGCGCCAGGTGAACCCAGCGCACCGGACCGTCGTCCGTCAGCAGACGCCCCAGATGGGAGGCATCGCTCGGCGAGAAGGCCTCCTCACCCGCAGTCCATTGCCACACCTGAGTTTCCAACCAGCCTCCCTTCGGCAAAGAGGGCGCGGTGGTGACGGCGGTGACGCCGGCGCCCCCTCCCAGCTACCCAGTTAGCCGGCGGCCGATTCCCGGCTTCCGTTGCTTCAGGCATCAGTGTTAGGGTTCAGACCCTCGGGCCCGATTGCGCTCCGAGCAAGAAGCCGGCTGTGAGAAAGCGGGCCTGTGCTCCCTCCCGAGAGGCCGCAAGATGAGCGAACAGAACCACCCAAGGCTAGGCGCCAACTCGATCCTTTCGCCGCTCGGCGCAGGCATTTCGGTGTCCATCCTGGCGCTTTCGGTGCTGAGCGTGCCCCTCGCGGCAGCCTCCCAATTGGGGCTGTCCCAGGCGGAGACCACCAGTTGGATATTGGGACTCTATGGGTTGCCCGGCGCTCTCAGCCTGCTTCTGGTATGGCGCTACCGCCAGCCCTTGTTGGTAACGGGCAACGTCTTCATCATGATTTTCGTTGCCTCGCTGGGCACCGACCTCAGTTGGCCGGAGTTGATCGGGGCCGCGGTGGCCGCGGGCGCTCTGGTATTGATCATCGGCGGTCTCGGGCTCACCGACCGGCTGGCCGTCTGGCTTCCGCCGCCGATAGTCTTCGGGCTTCTGGCCGGGGCAGTCGTTCCCTTCTTCATCGACCTGTTCGTCGCCTTGGACCGAGACCCGGTATCTGTGGCCGTGATCATCGCGGCATACATGGGCGGGGCGTTCGTCTTCCGGGGGCAACTGCCGGCCATCCTGCCCGCACTGATCGCGGGTCTGGTGGTGGCCGCGCTCGAGGGAGGACTGAACCTATCCGCGGAGACTCTGTCCTTGCCCGCTCCCTCGCTCACGCTCCCTCGCTTTTCGTTCGACGCGATACTCACCGCGACGCCGGTCATGGTGGTGCTCATCACCCTGCAGGCCAACGTTCCGGCCATGGTGTTCTTGAGGAGGCACGCATACCAGCCCCCGGCGAGGCTGATCACCGGCATCAGCGGCACGGGGACTCTTTTGGGCTCTCTGTTGGGCCCGGTCGGTGTTTCGCTATCTCTCCCCGCGTCGGCCCTGGTTGCCGGTCCCGATGCGGGGCAACACGGAGCCCGCTACCGGGCGGGCTACGTGGCCGCCGCCGCCCACGTGGCGATCGGTTTGCTTGCCGGATTGGCCGCCGCTTTCGCCGCCGGGGCGCCGCAGGCCCTGCTCGACGCCGTGGTGGGACTCGCCGTGATCGGAGTCTTGGTCAACGCGCTCAAGGAGGCGACCCGCGGGCCGCTCGTCTTCGGCCCGATGTTTGCCTTCGCCATTTCGCAATCCGGCCTCTCCCTGCTTGGCTTGGGAGCTTTCTTCTGGGCGCTGGTTCTGGGACTCACGGCCTCGTTCCTGCTCGAAAGGGACGGGTGGAGAGAGCTCCGCGCCCTTACCGAAACTTAACCCCCGCTTCACCCCACCTAAGTCCTCCCGGGCGAAGATGGCCCGGACGCGGAATCGATCCGCTCGAACGTCACCGTCACCCGACGGAAAGCTCAACAGGAGGCCTTTACATGACCAGGATTCAGCCCAAGACCGTCCTTCTCGTGGTGGTGCTGGCGCTCGCCCTCGCGGCGCTGCTCGCGCCCGCCGCCATGGCCGCCCCACCCGCTGCCGACGGCGCCGCATTCGGCCAACACGTGTCCATGATGGCCCAGAAGGGATGTCTCGGCCAGGAGTGTAACCCCGGAAACCATCAGGGGATCACCGGCTGGCCCATGGGAGAGATGGGCGACATGATGCCGTGCATGCCCATGACCCCCATGCCCGCCGCCTAAGCCCCCGCGATACCGGCTTCCGAAGAGCCTCGGCCAACCGGCCGAGGCTCTTTCTTTGTCCGCCTAGCAAAAAACCCTCCACCAATCTCTCCCCAGATACCCCCGGGGTATGGTCAACTACTATTGATGATAGTAGGTTGGTCGGCAACTATGCTCCGTAGTATTGAGACGGTTACCAGAAGGAAGGGGAAGACATGCCGTCAGCCCGAATGAGGTTGGCCGAGAAACGACCGGCCGCCGCGAAGCACCAGGACGAAGGCGCTTTTGCGGGCAGGCGGGGCCCTGTGGCCCTCCTGGCTTCGCTATTCGCCCTAGTCGTTCTCCTGCTCCTCCCCGCAGTGGCGAGTGCCGGTACCTTGGAGGCGAGCAGTTCCCGGCTAGCAATTTGGCCGGAGTACGACGATCCCCGGGTCCTGGTGATCATGGAAGCGGACCTCACCGAAGAGACCGAGTTGCCCGCCACCGCCTCCTTCAACATTCCGAAAGGAGCGGAGATCGGCATGGCCTGCGAGGTGGACAGCGGCGGCGGCCACGCCTGCAAGGCTTACAAACTGGAAGACAAAGGCGACTATCAGACCCTGACTTATCAGGTCGAAACCCAGAAGAAGCTTTTCGTCGAGTACTACTACGAGGCTTTCCCGGCGACCCCCGGTGAGCGGCAATTCCAGGTGGACTACCGCCCCGGCTTCCCGTCGGCTAACCTCCAAATCGAAGTGCAGGAACCTGCGCGCAGCACGGGCTTCACGGTCGAACCCGACTTCGCCCCCGGCGAGACCGACTCCAACGGCCTGCAGTACTTCAACAAGCAGGTCAGCTCCCCTGTCGTCGATGAGGTCCTGCCGGTCAAGATCTCCTATTCCAAGCCCGACGCAGAGCCTTCCGTCAAGGCTTCCACCCAAACCGACGGCGGCTCGCTGGGCGGAGCGGCGACGAGCGCCACCTCCCGCAACTCGCTGATCACCATCGCTGCCGTGATCGTTTTCGGCGCGCTCTTCTTCCTCGGGTACCGCACCTTCCGTCCGCAACCCGCCGGCGGCGGTTCGCGCCGTGCCGGACGTGGGCGCAATCAGAACGTAGTCCGCACGTCCCCGGTCAAGCAGCAAGGCGGCCGCAAGTCCGGGAAGGACCGCAGCTCCCGAGGCGCCTTCTGCATTCACTGCGGAAGCCAGATCCCGGCTCAGGCCAGGTTCTGCTCCGAGTGCGGCTCCGAGAGAGACGGCTAGGGCACCTGATGGCCACTAGCTTTCCGCTCCGGTCCGGCTCACTGCTCCTCGGGCTCGTGGTGCTGCTGCTTCTGGCGGCAGCACCGGCCCAGGCGGCGGTCAACCAGGGCTCGGTGACTCAAAAGATCATGTGTCAATGCGGTTGCGGGGCAGTTCTCGAGAACTGCCCCCATACCGAGTGCGGCTGGGGCATCCCCGCGAAGAACTTCATCAGAGAGCAACTCGAGGCGGGCAAGACTCCGGAAGAACTTATCGCGTACTACGTCTCCCAGAACGGCGAGCAAATCCTCGCGGCGCCCAAGAAAGAGGGCTTCGGCCTGGGTGCCTGGTTGACCCCGTTCGCGGTCATCATCGCCACGGCGATCGCCATCTACTCCATGGTGCGGCTGTGGGTTCGGGACCGTGCGGAAGCAGCCATGCCGCTCCCCGAAGCACCGGCGCTGCCCAAGGACAAATCCGACCGCCTGGACGAGGAACTGAAGAAATTCGATTGATGGGAGAAACGTGGGTCCGAACGATCAATTGAAGGATGATCTCGAGGAACCGGCTTTGGGTTTCGAGCCGCCCGGAGGGCGGGTGGCCGAAAGCCGCGATCGCTTCGAGAGCGCGGGTCAGTTCCCCGTCAAGAAGCTGATCGTGGCGGCGGTGCTGCTCTTCGGATTCCTCGGCGGCGGCCTCACCGCATACAAGCTGCTCTTCGCTCCTGAGGAGGTGGGGGGTCCCCAGGTGATGGAAAGCGTCAGCTATCCGGCCGAGGGAGCCGAAATCAATCGCCTGTCGGACGGAGTCGAGCAGACCGAGGCCGGAGTGAGCTTCCCGCTGTCGGCGTTGAAGGACAACCTGATCGTGGGTCTCGACTATCAAAGGACGAACCCTCTTCCCGAGGACTACCAACTCGCGGCCGGCGGAAACGTGCTGCCGGTGCTGGCGTACATCACTCCCAAAGGGCGCATGGTCACGGCCACTTCATTCTGCGAGCCGTGCCGTTCGACCGATTTCCACCTGGACGGCAACCTGCTGGTATGCGACGTCTGCTTCACCCGGTGGGACGTGTCGACCCTCCTGGGGGTGAGCGGCGGTTGCTTCGATTACCCTCCCGAGGAGGTCGCAGCCACCATCTCCGGTGATCAGGTGTTGATTCCGGCGGCGGACCTGGAGGCCTGGGAGCCACGGGCCTACCAGGATGTCGAGGTAGACGACATGTAGGTCGGCCAGTGGTCCGGCCGGGGCATCGCCCCGGCCTGGCCCGGCCGCCGCCCGCGACAAACCGGGCAGGCAACAATCCGGGCGGCAATCCGGGCGGCCTACTTCGGTGGGCCGCCCGGCAACTCCACCAAGAAGGTGGCGCCCTCACCGATCGTGCTCGTAGCGCTTATCGTGCCGCCCATCTGCTCGACCAGGCTGCGCGCGACCGCCAGACCGATCCCCGTGCCGCCCCCCTCCTGCGAGCGGGACTTGTCCACCCGGTAGAAACGCTCGAACACGTGGGGCAGGTCCTCTGCGGGAATACCGACTCCGGTGTCGGTGATCCGCAGCCCGGTCTTGACACCGGCTCCCTCCTCCACCGTGACCGTCACCCGGCCGCTTTTGGGCGTGTGTTTGACCGCGTTGTCCAGCATGCTGAGAAGCACCTGTACCAGCTTGTCCTCATCTGCCCAAACCATGAGGTTGCCCTCCGCTTCCCGCTTCTCGAGGGCGACTTCCCGCTCCTGAAAGAGCGGGCGGATGCGCTCGATGACCTCGGACACCAGAGGGCCGGCGGGGAGCAGACTGGGCCTGGGCGGCTCCACTCCGGCCTCTACGCGGGAGAGCCGCTCGACGTCCTGAACCAGCCGCGCCAGCCTTCCCGCTTCGCGGTAGACCAGCTGATACGTGGCCGGATCCTCCGGAACCACCCCATCCATCAACCCTTCCATGTAGCCCTGGATGTTGCTCAAAGGGGTGCGCAGCTCATGAGAGATGGTCGCCAGCAGTTCGCGGCGGAGGCTCTCGGTTTCCTCCAGGCGCTCGGCCATCTCGTTGAACGCTCCGACCATCTCGCCAATCTCGTCGCCGCTGGTGTAATCGATGCGTTCGTCGTAGCGGCCCGCGGCGATGATGCGTGACGCCCGGGAGAGCCGGACGAAAGTGCTGGATAGCCGGTCGGAGACGAGGAAACTGGCCGTGATGGCGACCACGATGCCCAGGCCCAGCCCGATGAAGACCGCCTGGGTGATGCCGGCGGCGATGGCTTCTTCGATGTCGGTCACCAGACCCGGCATCATTGAAGCCATGTCGGCCATATGGGCGTTCGCCGCACCGATGGCGATGTTGCGCAAGGACACGAGCAGAACCAGGGTCATGGCGGCCAGAGGAAGCAGGTAGAGCAAGAAGAGGCGCCAGCGGAGACTCACCTGGGGGACTCCGAGTCGCCCTTGCGGAACTTGTAGCCCACCCCGCGGATAGTGGCGATGAAGCGCGGGGAGGAAGAGTCGTCTCCGATCTTCTTGCGCAGGTTGGCCACGTGCACGTCCACCACACGCGAGTCGCCAAGATAATCGTATCCCCATACCCGCTCGAGGAGCTGCTCCCGCGAATAGACCCAACCCGGATGCGCGGCCAGAACCTGGAGCAGGTCGAACTCGAGGGTAGTCAGTTCCACCGGCCGGCCGTCGACGGTGACCTCCCGGCTGCGCGCGTCCAGCACCAGTCCATCGTGGACGATCGGCCCGTCCCCATCCTCCGGGGTCACCCCGACACGGCGCAGGATGGCTTCCACCCTGGCGACCAGCACCTTGGGACTGAACGGCTTGGTGAGATAGTCGTCGGCGCCGGCGTCAAAGCCGGCCAGTACATCTTCTTCCTCGCCGCGGGCGGTCAACATCAGGATGGGGATCTCGCGAGAAGCCCGCACCTTCTTGGCGACCTCGAGTCCCCCTATCCCGGGAAGCATCAGGTCGAGTATCAGAATCTGCGGCTGAAAGGCGGCAAATTGACGAAGCGCCTCGGTCCCATCCGCCGCCGAGGCGACCAGGTAGCCCTCGCGCTCCAGGTACGCGGAAACCAGGAACCGCACGTTGTCATCATCGTCGACGACCAGAATCCGAATCTGCTCCTGTGTTTCGGCCAAGAGAGTACATCTCCAAAATAGAAGGGGCCGGCTTGGCGGCCGGCCCCTAAATCATCCCGTAAGCTTGTCGGAGCTTAGAGGCCCATCATCCCCCCGCTGCCTGCTCCCATCATACCTTCGCCGCCGCCCATCATGCCGCCGCCCATGTCGAATTCCCCATCGGCGCCACTCATATGGGATTCCCCATCGGCGCCATCGCAGGCCTCGAGCATCGCCTGAGCGTCTTCGCCGTGAACCTCCTGCATGTGCTCAGCCATCGATTCGGCGAGTCCCTCCTGCCCGGCGAACTCGGCGCCCATGTGTTCCTCGATCATGCTGCGAACGCCGTCCACGTAGCTGCCGGAACTGGTCGATTCGCCCGCCAGGGCATTGTCCACCAGCCCGCCGCCCGTGGCACCCAGGCTCAGCACGCCAAGCACGCCGCCGGTTATCAGCAGGAAACCCAGCAAACCCTGCAGTTTCCGCGAAGCCAGCCGTTCTCTCATCGTCATCTTCATACCGTTCTCCTTTTCTCGAGATTGTCTTTCATTGCGGCAACGTCTTCCAAGTTGCCTTCACCCCTCGTACTCGGCGCGCACCGGCACTCGTGAGAGCGTCGATTCGAGCACGATCAGCACGACGAGCAGTGGGACCATCACTAGAGCCACGCCTTGCGTGAGCGTCAGATCTGCCACGAGACGGGGATCCGCTCCCTCGGTGCCGTTCGTCGCCCGCAAGAGGTCGAGCAGCGCGCGTGAACCCAGATACGCCGCCGCCGTCAGCAGCCCCACCAGGCCGTGGGACTCCACCCGCCGCAACAGCCAGAAGGCAAGTCCGGCGAGCGCCAGGCCAAGCGCGGCTTCGTAGAGGGGAATGGGATGACGAATCGCCCCCAAGTAATCGATTCCCCAGGGCAACGAGGTTGGCTTTCCTGGATGCAAACCGGTTAGGTAGCAGCCGATCCGGCCGATGGCGAGGCCGACGCCGAAGCCCGGGGCCACCACATCGAGCGTCCGAAACAGCGGTACGCCGGCCCGGCGGAGATACACGGCCCCGCCGATGGTCGCGCCTATGAGACCGCCGACGAAGGTCAGTCCCCCATCCCAGACCTGAAGGGCGATCAGCGGGTTTTCCAGGGTCCGCTCGATCAACGCCGGCTGCAGGGCCCAAAGCACGCGCGCACCCAAAAGGCCCGAGAGTGCCGTCACCAGAGTGAGCGACCAAATCCGGTCCGCTCCGACGCCGCGTCGAGGAGCAAGTCGCGCGGAAATGGCGGCGCCGGCGAACAAACCGAGTCCAACCATGAGACCCCACGTCCTCAGATGGAGGGGCCCCAGATGCAGGATATCGATAGTTTCAAACGGCACCGCTACCTCGCTTCAAAATTCTCACCGCAGCTCTAAGTAAAGGGTAGATTCATTTTGTTAAGCGGTTGTAAGGACTTCACAGAGGAGGATCTGCGCGCAGAGAAAGGTGCTTACCGGTGATATCCAGCAGACAGGGGCGACCCGGGAGAAGCGCCCATCCGGGTCAGGGACGGCGGCGCCGAATCACCTCGCTGCGCACCGCCTGGGCCGTCGGCGCAACCGGCCGGAGACGGGTGGTCTCAGCATCTCTGTCGAGGAAGAGATCGTGGATTCCGACCGCAAGCACGGCAACCTGAGTCACTGTTCTGGGAGCAAGGTCTTCTGGGAGCAAACCCTGATGTTCCTTTAGGAAGGCCGCAGCCGCACGCACTGCTTCGTGGCGCACCCGATCGAGTTCCTCGGGGAAGCTGAACCGCCACCGCTTCGCCCGCCGCGCGATCGAGACTTGGCTCTCCTCGGTGATCTCGAGACCGGTCGCGACAAAGACACGGCAGTCGTAGGTACGACAGGTGCGGGGACGGTGAGCGTAGATCGAGCACCCGGCCCCGCCCAGCAGGGGGCAGTGTCCGCTCTGGTCATAACCCAGGACCACGTGGCCACGGGGCATCCGCGGTGCGGGAAACCTGAGCTCCGGAGGGACGTGCGACAGCGTCTCGTTCTCGTCCGGGGCAATATGGACGAACTGAGACGAAGTGCAACAGGCGGTGCAGTCGCCGCAGGGCACCTCGGACACGCCCTGACCGCAGATCGCCGGCAGCACCTGCTCCAGCCAAAGGGAAAAGGGGCCGGCGTTCAGGGAAGAAGCACTCCCTTGAATTTCGCCGTCCCCGCTCGGGTGATCCTGCCTACTCGGTTGTCTCAGTGGTCTCCCCGCCGCTACTCTCGCCGGGCTCCGCAGCCGCCTCGGTGGTGGTCGGCTGATACTCGAGGTCTTCCTGGACGGACACGTCGAGCTCTTCCTTGGCCTGCTTCAGCCACTCTTCCCAGAGCGCCCGCCGGTCTTCGGCCGCGATTTGGGCCCGCAGTCCTTCCCGCGCCTCCTCGAGGGTGGGAACGTGCTTGGGGATGATCTCCTCCACCCGAATCAGGTGATAGCCGTACGGGGTGCGGACGGGCTCGGAGAGCTCGCCCTCTGGCAGGCCGAAGACCGCGTCTTCGAATTCGGGGAGCAGGGCACCCCGCTCGATCACGCCCACTTCGCCCCCCTCATCCTTGGAACCCGGGTCGTCGGATAGCTGCTTCGCCAGCTCCGCGAAGGCGGCTCCGTCCACGATCTGCCGGCGAACCTGCTGTGCTTCCTCGAGAGCGGCCTGCCAGTCGGCCTCGGTGACTTCCGCCTCGTCATCCTGCGTATTCTCCGGCGAGAAAAGGATGTGGCTCACTCTGCGGGTCTCGTCGACGCTCAGCTCTGCTTTCTGCTCTTCGTAGAAGGTGGCCACCTCTTCGTCCGATACCTCGATGTCCTTGCTGACCTCTTCGATCATCTTGGTGATCAGACCCTGTTGGCGCAGGTTCTCTCTCAACTGCTCCAGGGACAGGTTCTGTTGGGCGATCGCCTGTTCGAACTTTGCCTGGTCGCCGCCGTAGGGTTCTTTGAGCTTTGCCAGCTGCTCATCGACCTCCGCTTCGGTGACCTCGACGCCGGCTTCATCGGCCTTCTGCGTGACGATTTCCAGGGTAACCAGATAATCCAGGACTTGCCGGCGGAACGTGTCGTAGCCCTCAGGATCGCTCTCCTCGCTCGGCACCTGCTCTCCCATTTGCTGCTGGATCTTCTGCACCTGCTCGTCCAGCTGCGCCTGCGTGATCTGTACACCACCTACCTCGGCGGCGACGTCTTCTGCGAGGCTCTCGCCACCACAACCGAGGACTATCGGGGAGAACGCCAGAATCATCAGAAAGCCCCACAACGACTTTCGCAACTGAAACTTCAAGGAAGCCCCTTCCATTAGATTAGGCACCGCTGGAGAGTTCGGCCCCAGGGGGACGGGCCGTTCGTAGCCGTAAACGAGAGGAATTGTACCAGTCCCATGTGTTGGAAGCTGTGCTAGAAGACCTCCCAGCTTCCGGCTAGAATCGCCGGATGACAACCATCCTCTACTCCTTGGCCCTCTTCGCGGTGGCCGGTCTCGCCGAGATAGGCGGAGGCTATCTGGTCTGGCTTTGGTTGCGGGAGGATTGGGCCTGGACGGCCGGAGCCATTGGCGGCTTCATCCTGTTCCTCTATGGAATCGTGCCGACGCTTCAGCCTGAGGACCGCTTCGGGCGGATATACGCGGCCTACGGCGGGGTGTTCATCATCCTCTCGACTTTTTGGGGCTGGTTCGTCGACCGCAAGCAGCCCGACGCATACGACTGGATTGGCGCCGGTATCTGTCTGGTGGGTGTGGCGATCATAATGTGGGCGCCGCGAGGATAGCGGCGCCCACAACTACTTACTCGGCCGTGCCGGTCACGTTTCGGTCGTGGCGATCACGGCTCAGTCGTGCAGATCCTGCCTCCGAAAGATGAGTGTCGCCGCCACCATGAACAAGCCGGTGTACATGGCGATGACGGCGGCGGCGGCTCCCGGCTCGAGGGGCTGGTAGGCCTCGATTTCCATCCCCAGCAATCCGGGCACCAGAGAGCCTGGGAGATAGGCGACCAGGTCCAGGGCGCGCCCGCCGATCATGCCCATGATCTGCACGAAGAGCATCTCGCCCATCATGGTGAGGGCCAGCCCGCCCCCGACCGCGACCAGCATCGAGCGGCCGGTGACCGCGAGCAGCAGGGCAAGGGCGGCGAAAGGAAGCACACCGTACGCCCCCAACCCGGCCGTCCTGAGCAGGTCGACGAGTTCGCCCGCCACCGGACCGATACTGCCGTGCTCCACGTAGAGGAATCCTCCGGCGACCGCCGCCGTGACGGCTGCAGTGACCACGAAGAAGAGCGCAACCGGCACGATCAGGGACACTAATTTCGTCCAGAGCAGGGTGGTGCGGGAGACGCCTTGGCTCAGCCACAGGTGGAGGCTCCGCCAGTTGTACTCTTGGGCCATGACGGCTCCCGCGAGAACCACGGCCAGAACGTGTCCCATGGTGGAGGTACCGGCGTGTTGCAGCATTTCGTTCATCTGGCCGGCCAGGGTCACGGGCGCGTCGGCCTTGAGTTCGGTCATGGTGTTGGTCAATGTGACGAGCAGAGCGGTGATGGCCGCCAGCGCGGCAAGCTCGACCCAGAGAACTCCGCTGGCCAGTGTCTTGGTCTGTTGAGCGCGAAGTACGTTTACGAACATCTGATCTCCCTTCAGCAAATAGCGGGGTTAGGCAGCCGAATCGACGAGCACCGGAGTGTCGGGGAAAAGCTGGGCTCCTCCGCCGTCCCCGATGTCCGCGCCTTCGCCTTCGCCGGTCAGGTTGAGAAAAACGCTCTCCAGGTCGGCGCGGCCGTTGGTCACTTCCTCCGGTACCAAACCGTGCCGGACCAGATGGACCACGACGGTCTTGCTCGACACGCCCTCGATTTCCAGCCACTGGCCCTTGGGCCGGACCGCAGTCACGCCGGACAGCGAATTCAGAGAGTTAGCGGCGAGGGCAATCTCGGCCAGCCGGACGCGCACGGTCTCGCCGCCGCTCAGCAGGTTAGCCACCGGCCCCTGCGCCACCTGCCGGCCCTTGGCGAGCATGGTCACCCGGTCGCATACCTGTTCGACCTCGTGGAGCAGGTGAGTGCTGAGAAAGACGGTCACTCCGTCGTCCGCCAAGCGGCGTAAGAGCTCCCGGATCTCCCGCATGCCTGCAGGGTCCAGGCCATTGGTGGGTTCGTCCAGGATGAGCAGTTCGGGTCGATGCAGCAGGGCGGCGCCCAATCCGAGGCGCTGTCGCATCCCCAGGGAGTAGCCTTTGACCCGCCGGCCCGCGGCCTGCGTCAGTCCGACGAAATCGAGCACCTCCTCCACCCGCTCGGCGTCGATCTCGGGCCGCATCCGGGCGAGCAGCCTCAGGTTCTTACGGCCGCTCATCGAGGGCACCATCCCCGGCGTGCCCATCAAAGAGCCCACACCCCGAAGCGCCCGGGTATCCCGGGGGGTCACCTTCTGCCCGAAGACACGGACCGATCCCGAGGTCGGATGCATCAGTCCGAGGCACATCCCGATGGTGGTCGTCTTGCCGGAGCCGTTAGGGCCAATGAAGCCGTACACCTCCCCCCGGCGAACCGCCAGGTCGAGGTCGCTTATCGCCTTCACCTGGCCGAAACGCTTGCTGAGCCCCGAGGTTTGCAGGACGAATTCGCAATCGTGAGAGTGGTCCGATGATCCAGCCATATCGAGCCTCCTGAACGGCATTACTTCAGCCTGTTCAGCTTAGGCCGGGCAGAGGCAGTCGGCGTCGGTCCTTCGGACGGTTCTTCGCTGGGCGGACGCAGGGCTTGGCTCCTGGCCAACTGCAGGGCCTGTCCTCGTCTTGGACGGCCAATGCCGATCGTCCCGCTGCTCATTCCCAGCCGGCGTGCAAGAGGGCCCTGGCCTGTTCCTTCGACCCGGTTGCCGACTCCTCCGTCGTCCAGTCCCACCCCCGCCGAAGGGCGGTTACGTGTGGCGGCGCCGGTCGCTACGGTGAAGATACTCGACCGCCTGAGGAGGGCAGACAAATGAGTCAGGCCACTTACCGCTCACCCCGCGTCGCTCGGCAATCAAGAGCCTTTCCCAAGACAAGGCCGGTGGAGGGCCTCACCTGGCTGGGACACCTCACCTGGTTGATCGTCTTCGGGGCGGCGGGCTTTGCCCTTTCTGGAATCTTCTCCGGTCTTCTCGACTTAGAACGCTCGCTATTCGTCCTCGTCTACCTGGCCGTGGCCTCTCCGCTCATTGCCGGCTACCTCTGGACGGCGGGGATAGACGTGCGTGCTCCGATAGCGCGTCACTGGAAATGGGGATTGCTGGGCGCGCTGTTGGCCGGCGCCTTCGTGGTCGCGAACGTACTGGGGCAGGAGGCGAGCAGCCGTCCGGAGAGTCTCGCATTGGTGGGAAATCTCCTGTGGCTGGGCGTCGTCTATGGACTCCTCGATGCCATGTTCCTCTCCATACTCCCCATAGCCATGATTTGGCTAGCCGCGAAGGATCTCGGCTTCACCAGAGGACGCTACGACCGGATAGTCGTGGCCATGTTGGCCCTGTCGGGGAGTCTCTTCGTCACCGTGCTCTACCACTGGGGATTCGCCGAGTATCAGGGGACCGAGATCAGCGGGCCTGTAATCGGCAACGGCGTTCTCAGCCTTGCCTACCTTGTGAGCGCGAACCCCCTGGCCTCCGCCCTGGGCCACGTTGCCATGCACGTCGCTTCTGTGCTGCACGGCATCGACACCACCATTCAGTTGCCTCCCCACTACTAGAGCGCGGGCGACGAAAAAGAAAAGGCGGGTGCCGCCCGAAGACGACACCCGCCAGTATTGTGAACTCGAATCCGCCCGGACTACCGGGCCAATCCTTTTCTGACTGCTACTGAAGTTCCCCTTCGAAGAAGCGCCACAGCATCGCCGATGCCTGGGCCCGGTTGGTGTGCTCGTCCGGCCGGAAGTGGCCGGCGTCGTCACCCATCGTGATACCCCGCTCGTACATGTGGGCGATGTGGCCTTCGGCCCAGTGGCCGGCCACGTCGTCCAGATGCTGACCGACCTGCTCCATCAGCGCCGCACGCTCATCGTCAGTGAGACCGCGACCCATGTAGTCGAGGGCCCGGTCCATCATGGTCGCCATTTGCGCCCGGGTGATGGGTTCCTGGGGACCGAAAGTGTCGTCGTCATGTCCGTTGATGATGCCAAGCTGCGCCATGGCGCCTATGTGGCCTTCGGCCCAGTGGCCGACGGTGTCCTCGAAGGGAGCGCCCGCTTCAGGGTCGACACCCAGCATCCGGCAAAGAACGGCCGCGAACTGCGCTCGGGTGAGGGAGTCCTCGCCGCCGAATTCGCCGTTGGTGTAGCCGTTCATGAAGCCGTGCTGAGCCATGTTCTCGGCGTAGCCTTCATACCAGTGTCCCGCGGCGTCTGCGAACATGTGCTCGGGATCGTGGGTCCCCGGCTGGGTCATGGGGTCGCCCGTCGTACCGGTTCCGGTTTGGTCAACCGTCATACCGGTTCCGGGGTCGTGGACTCCGGGGGAGCCGTCGTACGCCCACACCGTCGTCGAAAGCAGCAGTGTCAGAGCCACCGCGGCCAAGGCCATCAGTCCTATCCTTTTCTTCAAGTCTCTTCCCTCCTTGGGCAAAGCGCCCGCGTTTGCAGTGCGTGAACCTAGACCTCAGCCTACGGAGTTATTCTAAGGTTGGGGTGAAGAAATCCTGAGAAAGTTCTCACTGGTGGCCGGCCCGAAGCCGGGCGGGTGCGGGTAAGGCCCGCGCCCGCCCGCTCCCCTAGGCCCACTCCCCTACGCAGACTCCTCGACCCGAGCCGAGCGCCCGAAGACCCGCTGCTTCATCCGTTCCGCGCTGGTGTAGAGCACGGGCACTATGATCAAGGTCAGGGCGGTCGAGCTGAAGAGCCCGCCGATGACGACCACCGCCAGAGGCCGCGATACAAACGCTCCTTCGCTCAATCCCAGAGCCATGGGCGTGAGCGCGAGAATCGTGGCGACCGCAGTCATCAGGATAGGACGCAGCCGTCTGCGCGCTCCCTCGCGCACCGCCTCCAACAGTTCCATCCCCTGCTCCCGGAACTGTGTCACCAGGTCGAGCAGCACGATGGCATTGGTGACCACGATGCCGATCAGCATCAAGAGACCGATCAGACTGGGCATACCGAGACTGGTCCTGGTGACGAGCAGCATGGGTACCGCGCCGATCGCGGCGAAGGGAATGCTGACCAGGAGCACCAACGGACCGAGTAATTGCCGGAAGGTTCCCACCATGATGATGTAGACGATCAGAACGGCCATCGACATGGCGATGCCCAGAGAGACGAACACCTCATTGAGCATCTCGCTGGCGCCGCCCAGTTCCCAGCGGGCGCCCTCGGGAAGGTCGGCCGCCGCCATCGCCGTCTCTATCTCGCTGGAGAGGGCGCCCAGGTCCTGCCCCTCCGCTTCGGCGGTCACGGTCGCGGTGCGGCGGCCGCCCGTGTGCGTGATTTGCACTGGGCCGTCCACCACCGCGATGTCGGCCACCTGGCCCAGGCTGACCTGGCCGGCCGCGCCGGGCAGAGGCACCTGGCTGAGGAGTTCAGGCGTGGGCTCGGGAACCCCGGGGATATCGGCGGTCAGCCGGACGGGGAGGTCTCCCTCTTCCAGTTGAACCTGTCCGACGATCATTCCCCCCAGCAGCAATCTGACGGTGCTGGCGATCTGACTGGGGTCGGTTCCGGCAGCCACGGCGTCGGCGGGGCGCACGGATACCTGAAGCTGGGGGCGGGTCTGGTTGAGGTTGGAGGAGACGTTGCCCGCGTCCGGGACCGACGAAACCGCGGCAAGCGCCGCCTGATTGGCCTCCCGCAGAACCGCCGGGTCATCGGCAAAGATGCGCACCTCGAGTTGGGACAGATCCCCGCCGCCCGAACCGGGCTGGACGCTGATGTCCCCCACGCCGTCCAGGGAGGCGAGAGTCTCGCGGACCTCATGCTCGGCTTCCGCCAACTCGACCTCCTTATCGAGAACCACGACGAACTGAGCCTGCGAGGACGATCCGCCGAAGCCGCCTCCCGGGCCAAACAGTTGATCGGAAGAGCCGACCGTCATCTGATAGGTCTCCACCGCATCGACCGACGCGAGCTCCGACTCCACCGCTTCGGCGGCTTTGAGGGTCTCGGCGGTACCGGTTCCCACAGGGAGTTCCTGGGTGACGGTGAGCACGTTCTCGCCGGACTGGTCCAGCAGGTTGGTGCTGAGGAAAGGCGCCAGGGCGACGGCCCCGACAAAGACGGCAATGGCACCAAACGCCGTGATCGCGCGGTGCTCGAGCGCCCAGTTGAGGGCGGGTAGATACGCCCGCTGCAGGCCCCCCGGTTTGTGGGGATCGCGCGAACCGACGCTTCGCTTGCTGAGGAGCCAGGTGGCGACCACCGGAACCACGATCAGCGCGACGAAGAGGCTGGCCACCAAGGCGTAGGTGACGGTGAAGGCGAAGGGGCGGAAGAACTCGGCCGAGATCCCGCCCACCAGGCCCAGGGGCAGGAATACCGCGACTGTGGTCAGAGTCGAAGCGGTGATGGCGGCGGATACCTCTTTGGTGCCCTCGTACGCTGCGGTCTCGACATTCTCTCCTTCTTGCAGGTGGCGGTAGATGTTCTCCAGCACCACGATGGAATCGTCGATGACCCGGCCGATGGCAATGGTCAATCCGCCCAGGGTGAGGATGTTGAGCGAGGTGCCCCCGCCCCAGATGATCAGCAGGGCGCCGATGACGCTCAACGGTATCGAGATACCGGCGACGATCGTGGAGCGGAAGTGGCGCAGGAACAAGAAGATGACGACTACGGCAAAGAAGGCACCGATGATGCCCTCTTCCCACATCGAACTGATGCTCTGCTCGACGAATTCCGCCTGATTGGAGACGGTGACGATCTGGGCGTCCCCGCCGAGGCGTTCCTCGAGTTGGGGCAGGAGGGCCTCGACTTCGGTGGCGATGTCCACCACATTGCCGTCGCGGGTCTTGGCGATCGAGATCCCGATGGAGTCTCGGCCGTTGGTCCGGGTGATCGTCTGGGCGGATGAGGGCTCGACCGAGAGCTCGGCCACGTCGCCCAGGGTCACCGTCCCGGCGTCGGTCTGAGCCAGGGGCAGTCCGCGCAGGGCCGCGAGCGAGTCTGCCGCACTAGTCACCGTCACCGGGAGCACCAAGCCATCCTGGGTGATGGAACCCGCCGGGAGGCTGACGTTTGCCGTCTGGATCGCGCTGAACAGGGCTGTGGGATTGACCTGGGGCACCTGGGCCAGGGCCTGCGGCCTGACGGCCACGCGGAGCTCGCGGCTCTCCACGCCGGTCAGGGTCACCGCGGCCACGCCGTCGATGCTCTCGAATTCAGGCGCGACGGTGCGCGCCACCTGAGCGCCGAGTTCAGCCACTCCGTCGCCCTCGGTGGTCACCGCCAGCTGCATGACCGGGAATTGATCGACGTTGATCGCCTGGACCTGGGGTTGAGATCCCTGCGGCAGCCGCGCCTGCGCTCGGCTCACGGCCTCTTCCATGTCGACGAGCGCCTGATCGAGGTCGGCGCCGAATCCGAACTGGGCGATGATGACGCTCGTGCCCTCGGTCGAATAGGAGTCAAGCTGATCCAGGCCCTGGGTTCCCTGTATCGCGGTTTCCAATGGAATCGTCAGGGTCTGTTCGACCTCTTCCGGAGAGGCGTCCGGCAGCCGGGTGAAGACCGTTATGACCGGAAACTCGATCTCGGGAATGAGTTCCTGCTGAATGCGCGGCACCGCGAAGATGCTTAGTAGGATGATCGCCACGACCGCTAGGGCCACGACGGAGCGGTTGGCAAGGGCCATTCGGGTGAACCAGCTCACCTAGTCCTCCTGTTTGAGTTCGGCTTGGATTTCACGCCGGACGTCGGTGCGCCAGCGCTCGAGTAGAACAGGCATTTCTTCTGTGAGGCGCGCGTAGAGCGCGTGCATGGTGAGGAGCCGCTCGTTTTTCTGCTGGCCCGGCAGTTCTCGGGAGCGGGCCAGAAGGCGCTCCATCAAGGCCATCCCGGCAAAGACGTTCTCCATAAGCCTGCCGATGGAGGCGGAATCGAAGCGGAAGAAATCATGGCGCTCCCCGGGGTTTCGCCGCCGCTCCACCAGGCCGTGATCGACCAAGCGGCGCAGGCTCACGCTGAGCGCCCCCTTGCTGATGTTGAGCGCGCGCGAGATATCCATCATGGACTGCTCGGGGGGCTCGCAGAGCAGCAGCCACCCGAGAAGCCGGCCTTCCGCGCGGGAATGTCCCAGCCGCTCCATGAGCGACCCGTACTCCTCCACCAGCACCCGGATCTCGTCGCCGGAAGCGCCAGAGGGGGAATCGCCGCCGGAAGCGCTGGAGGGGGAATCGTCGCCGGCAGGGGAGTCGGCACCGGCATGCGAGTCGGCATCCGCACGGGGATCGCTGCCCATATCGGCGTCAGATTTCACAGTGTTCGCTTAGTTGAGAACATTCAAATCGCTCAGATGCTAACACGCTTCGGCTTGGCCTGAAGAGGCGTCGGGTAACCGAGGCGAAGAGCGACCAGGGAGACGGACAGATGAAAGCAGTGGCGCTGACCGAGACGGGGGTTCCGGCTCGAGTGACAGAGCTATCCACGCCCAACCCCGGAGCGGGCGAAATTCGGGTTCGACTGGCGGCGGCGGGGGTCAACCCGGTCGACGGCAAGGCCGCCTCGGGGCTCTTGGGAGAGTTGCAGTACCCCTTCGTCCCCGGTACGGATGGAGCCGGCACGGTGGACGCGGTCGGTGACGGGGTCACGAAGTTCGCCCAGGGGGATCCGGTCTTCGGCCGCCTGACGGTGGCGATGGGCCGAGGCACCTACGCCGAGTACACGCTCGCGCCCGCCGCCGGAACCGTGGCCCGCATCCCTGCCGGAATCGACTTCGTCACGGCCGCCGCCCTGCCGGTGGCCGGCGTCACCGCCATGGGCGTGCTCGAGGACTTGAACCTAAGCGAGGGCGGCGTCCTTCTGGTTGTGGGCGCCACCGGCGGCGTGGGCAGCTTCCTCACCCAACTGGCGGCGCGCAGGGGCGTGGAAGTGATTGCCACCGCGGCCCCGGAATTTGCCCAGCGGATGCGGGACCTGGGCGCCGCCCACACGGTGAATCATCATTCCCCAGAGCCCCTGGCCGATCTGGTGCGCTCGATTCGACCTCGAGGCGTCGACGCGCTGGCCGACCTCGTCGGCGATCCCGGGGTCCTGGCTCCCCTCCTTGGTCTGCTTCCCCGAGGCGGCTCGGTCATCTCCCCAGCGAAGGGCATCGAGCAAGCCACCCTGGAAAAACAGGGTCTCACCGGCGGCCGCTACAAACGCCAACCCACCGCGCAGATGTTGGAGCGCCTGGGAGAAATGGTGGCGGCAGGTGAGATCCGCGTGCCCCTCGAGAGGACTCTCTCCCTGACCGACGGGCTCACAGCCTTGGCCGAGAGCACGAGCGGCCACCTCCACGGCAAGACGATTATCGTGATCGCCGATCTTCACAAAATCACCATAGATTCCTAACCGCACCGCCACAACTCGCCGGCAAAGTGGAGCATGAAAACAACACCGTCGGCCGAGGCCCGAAAACCTGACCGACGTAAGCTCTCCCTCCCCAGAAGGCCTCGACCGACCATCGAGGCCTTTCTCTTTGCCGAGGCCCGACGGATCGCCCTACTCCAGGGCTCTAGCCCCAGTCTCTGACGCGAGGGAGGCGGCTCCGCTTCTTGCCCGCCTTCCTCCGCACCGCGAGCATGGCCAGGTCATCTCCCAACCGGCCTCCGCTGAACTCGATCACGGACTCGAGAAGTCCCTCGGCGAGACCCTCCAGTTGGTTATCCGCCAGCCGGAAGGCCTCGGCCAGACGCTCTTCCCCAAAGAGCGAGCCGTTCCTGCGGGCCTCGATCACCCCATCGGTGTAGAGCAGGATGGTGTCGCCCGTATGCAACTTCTTTTGCGCCGACCGGTAGCCCGAGCCGCTGAAGGCGCCGAGAGGAGCTCCGAAGTCGGTTTTCAACCTCTCCACCTCGCCGCTGGTTCTGCGCAGCAGGGGCGGGGGATGCCCGGCCGAGGAATAGGCAACTTGGCCGCTGCTGCAATTGAGCGTCGCGAACAGAACCGTGGTGAACTCCCCCAACGCCGTCTGCCTCCTTAGCGCGGTGTTCGCCAGGCCGAGCACTTGATCGGGAGGCAGTTGCTGGAAGGCGTAGGCGCGCAGCGTATCTCGGACCAGAGAGGCCATGGTCGCCGCCTCCACTCCGTGCCCGCAGACGTCGCCGATGGCGAAACCCACATGGTCTTTGTCGATCCGAAACACGTCGAGGAAATCCCCCCCGACAAAGGCCGCCTCCGTGGCCGAGCGGTAGACGAAGTCCGAGTCGAGCCCGGCCAGATTCACCACGGGACGCAGGAGGGCCTCCTGCAGCGTATCCGCGATCTTCTTCTGGGTTTCGAACAGACGGGCGTTCTCCCGGATGAGCCGCTCGCGCTCTGCCTCGGCGCGCCTCCGGCGGGAGATATCCGAGACGAAGGAGTAGTAGAACGGCTCTCCTTCGGTTCTCTGGCCCAAGTGCACCAGAATCTCCACGGGGACCCGGGTGCCGTCCTTGCGCACCAGTTCTTTCTCGTGAAGCTGCGGTTCGCCCGTGCGCCGGACTCGGCGCAAGACCGCGGCCTCCTCCTCCCGCAATTCCGGCGCAACGAGGCCGGCGGACCAATTGACCTCACCCAACAACTGCTCCTCGCTATAACCCAAGAGTCTCTGAAAGGCGAGGTTGAAGAGGATCAGACGACCCTCTTCGGTAACGGCGGCAAACGGCTGTGAAGAGCTGTCCAGAAGGGTGGCGAGGAGGTCTTCGCGCTCGAGCGCCGCACCCAGTTCTCTTCGTTTGCCGGCGAGCTCCGCGGCCACCCGCCGGCGCTCCTCCTCGACCCGCCGGCGCTCGGTCATGTCGCGGCCGGCCAGGTAGAGAAGTCCCGCCCGCTCATCGCCGTGGGCATCCCACGCAAGCCACCGGTAACTGCCGTCCTTGCATCTAAGCCGGTGCTCGAAGCGGATCAGCCGGGCTCCCTCGGCCACCTCCGCGAAGGCCTTACGGGCACGGACAAGGTCATCGGGATGAATGACGTCGAAAAGGGGCATGGAGAGCGCCTCTTCTTCTGTCCAGCTCAGGACCTCGGTGAAAGCCCGATTCACCCGCTTCCACCTACCGTCGTCGACCGAGGCGATGGCGAGAATGTCGGGAGAGAGCGCGAAGAAACGGCTCACTTCATGCTCCGAGCGCATGCGCTCGGACACGTCGCTGAAGATGATGGCGAAGCGACCCAGGGCCGGGCTGTAACAGAAGACTTCGTAGTGGCGGTCGGTATCCCGGTTGTATCGCGTGAACCGGGTGGACTCCCCGGTCAGAGCCACCGTGGTGTAAGCATCGATCCAATCGCTCTCCAACTCGGTGAGAACCCTGGTTATCGGCTGCCCCAGCACCTCGCGGCCGAGCCCCGTCTGCCGCTCGAAGGCCGCGTTGACCTCAACGAAGCGGAAGTCGTACGGTTCGCCCTCCTCGTCGACCATGACCTCGCCCAGGGCGAATCCCTCGGTCATGTGGTCAAATAGAGTGCGATAGCGTTCCTCGCTCTCTCTCAAATCCTTTTCCGTCTGCCTGCGTTCGGTCACATCGGTGGCCGAGCCGAACCATTCCACGATCTCGCCGTGAGCATCCAGCACGGGCACCGCGCGAGAGAAGGTCCAGCCCAGGGTGCCGTCGGCCCGCCGGACGCGATGTTCCAGTTCGAAGACGCTCTTCGTGCGAATGGCTTCCTTGATGGCCGTATTCACCCGAGGCCGATCCTGAGGATGGATGTATTCTTGGAGCCACGAACCGCTGGGGGAGTCCGTGGCCGCGAGAAAGCCCTCGCTGTCCAGTTGGCGCAACTCCCCCCAGTCGGGGCTCATTCTGTAGAGCACCTCCGAACTCGACTTCAGCAGTGCTCTGAAGCGCTCCTCGCTCTCCCAGGGCGGGACATCAGACCGGACGCGAGCGCCCTGGGGTAGATGGAAGGACAGTGTGACGAGGGTGCCCCCGTCCGCCGCCGAGAAGAGCGCAAGGTGATCGCAGAGGGTGGCCATCAGGGGCAGGCCGAGGCCGCGATGCTCGCGCCCGCTGCCTCGCTCCGGCAGGTGAAAGTCACCCGGTCCGCTGACTGAGACTTCGAGGCGATTGGCAAACGACTTCAGCTCGACCCTCACGTCCCCGATTCCTCCGGTGTGCTCGATGGCGTTTGCCACCGCCTCACCGACCGCGACCTGGATGTCGAAGACGCGTTCCTCGGAAAAACCCATTCTCCCGGCAACCGCCCGCAGATGCTCCCGCACGCGGGCGCTCTCGGCCAAATCCGGCCGCAGGTTCAGGATCTGCACTTGGTTCTGAAGAGCGACCGGGATCACCTCAAATCGGAGACGGACAAGAACGCGCGCAGGCGCTTAGCCCCGATTCTAGGAGAGGTCACATTGCTCGGCAAGCAAAGGGGGCATGCTCACGCAGCCATCAAGGTAGCCTAGCCACTTGGCTTGACACAGCCCGGCAGTTTTGCCCAAACTGAGGGCAGGTGGCTCCATGCAGGTAGATACATCCCGCATTCAACCAAATTCCTCCGGGCTTCGCGATAGCAGATAAACCGGCGAGGGGGCTCGTGACCGTAAGAAGAATCATCGCGTTTCTGGCCGCGGTCTTCCTGCCGCTGCTCTTCTCGGCATGCGCTTCTTCCGAGCCCGAACTGGAGCCGGTCACGCTGCAACTCAATTGGTCGCACGAAGCTGAATTCGTGGGCTACTACGTGGCCAAGGACATGGGCTTCTACGAGGAGCAGGGACTCGACGTCACCGTGGTCGAGGGCGGTTCCGGGAAACCGGCCCGGCTCACCGTGCTCGACGGTTCGGCCGATTTCGCCATCTCTTCTTTCGCCGAGCAGCAACAGTTCCTCGAGGATGATCAGCCCGTGGTGGCCGTTGGCAGCGTGTTCCAGATCCCCCCGCTAGCAGGCTGTTGAAAAAGCAGCCCCGATGAGCCTCTCAACTGTCGTAGATAT
>JADQBG010000006.1 GCA_016278725.1 Actinomycetota bacterium | reverse complement strand
AAAGTGACATCGTAAGAAAAAAGGTAACAACGGCGAAGTAGTGGCCGGTGATTCGTAGTGTCACGTAGCCGACCCCCGCAGCAAAGAGTGCGGTAAGGGCAACAGCTATTACTGCACCAGGAAGCAGCGGGACGTGGAGGCGCATTTCCAGCACGCCCACTGCGTAAGCACCTACCCCCAAGAAGGCCAGCTGCGCCAAAGACCACTGCCCAGCATAACCAGCCAGAAGATTCCAACTTTGCGCTACAGCGGACAATAACAGCGCAAAGGTAAGTACCCGGAGCCAGAAGATGTTGTCGCGCAAAACTAGCCCAGCAGCCAGGACGGCGATGAGGCCCGCAGCAATGGCAAATCTGCGCGGCTTCATACCCGTCCCCTTCCAAGAATACCGCGTGGCCGGACGAGCAGAACGAGCAAGACCAATATGAAAAGAGCGGTGTTGGTCAACGCCGAGCTCCAGTACACCGTTACACTCGTGAGGACCAAAGCGACCACAAGCGAGGCGAGCGCCCCGCCCACGAGGTCCCCGAGGCCGCCAAGGATCACGACTGCAAAAGCGATGATGGCGAAAGAAAGACCGCTATCTGGGCCGAAGGTGACATAGGTTGCGAGAACCCCGCCAGCCGCGCCAGCAAGGGCTGTACCGACTGTGAATGCCAACAGGGAAAGCCGCCTATCGTTGACACCACATATCCACAGCGACACCCGGTCGTCGACTACAGCTCGAATTGCTTTGCCGACCTTTGTGTAGTTGAGTAGGAACAAAGTCGCTCCGCCCAAAACCAGCGCAACTCCAAAGGCGACAATTTGGGAAACCCGTACCGGAAGTCCAAGAATATCGACCGTACCGTAATCAAGATGCACAGTCCTAAAGTCTGATCCGGATATCATGAGAATGGAACTTACAACTACGCTGGAGAAACCGATCAAAGCGAACATACGCACGAGGGGACTATTCACGGTAAACTGCAAGTATCCCAGGTACAGTATCGCCCCCAATCCGCCAACGACTATCATATCCACAAATACTAATAGCCACGGGCTAAGTCCCGTGGCCTCGTATAGGTAGTAAGTAGCGTAGGCCCCCATGATTAGCATTGCTCCGTGAGCAAAATTGACTATATCGAGTACCCCAAGGATAATATTGAGTCCGAGAGATAGTAGAAAATACACCGCTGCAAGAAGCACCGAGGACACCAGCACCTGCAACAACATATCCACGCTAGTTGCCTCCTCCTACCGCCGAAACATTGCCCAGATAGACCTCCGCCAAGGCGTCAGGTCGCTCCCGGAATTCCGTCCCAGCACCCTGGTATACCTTCTTGCCTTCGTGCAACACCACGAGCAGGTCGGCAATACTCAACACGCGACCGACCTCTTGCTCAACAAGGATGATGCTGACCCCACTGTCGAGCAGTTTGGGAAGGGTTTTGTAGATTTCATCGACAATGATGGGAGCTAGGCCCAATGAGGGCTCGTCAATGAGTAGGCAAGAAGGGCGGCTCATAAGAGCCCGCCCTACCGCCACCATCTGCTGCTCACCCCCGCTGAGAACGTTAGCCGTTCGACCGAGGATGTCTCTAAGGGCAGGGAAGAGGACGAGGACTTCTTCTTGACGTTCTCGACGCTCAGTGCGTGAAGCGTGATAGGCGCCGAGCAGAAGATTATCTTGCACCGAAAGAGAAGGGAAAAGCCGTCGTCCTTCCTGCACCATGGCGATGCCGAGCCGGGCTCGGGCATCGGCGGGCAAGCCACCAATGTCCGAGCCTTTCCAGATGACGCGGCCGGAGCGCAGCGCTACAACTCCCATCAGTGCACGAAGGAAGGTGGACTTGCCGGCCCCGTTAGGACCGACTACGCCTAGGAGCGAGCCCTCCTCCAAGTCGACCGACATGTGCTCAATCGCCAAGAGGTCTCCGTATCCTGCTGAGATGTTCAGGCTGCTAAGGAGCGTCATCCTCGATTCACCCCCTTATTGGCCCAGCGCGATCGGGTCTTTACTGGCGATGCTTTCGGGGGCCACGGTATAGGGCTTGCCTTCCTGCCACTGAATAATTACCGGCAGGGTATCTTCGAGCATCCCTGTCTCGTCGAAGGAAACCTTGCCGCTGGCCAAGATGGTCGCAGGCCCCTCCGTGATGTTTATCTCAGCAAGGGCATCCCTTACCGCCTGTGGGTCAGCGGACCCAGCATTCTCAAGCGCTTGGGCTATGATGTACATGGCGGCGTAGTCCTCGCCGGCCTCCTGCCCGGGAAAGTCGAACTCAGGATTCTTGGCCGTGAACTCCTCGGCGAAGTTCTTGGCCTCTTCACCAGGCATGTCCCAGTTCCAACCCGCGCTCGAGAAGGCGCCGTTGGCGGCCTCGCCCACGGTTTTTCCGTAGTCATGGACGACAAAGCCCGAACCCGCGCCGAGGACTGGCCCCTCGTAACCCTGCTCCTTGAAGGCATTCTGGAGCAGAGCCATATCCGAAAGCGCGCCCTGCACGAAAATCAGCTGTGGGTCTGTCGCCAAGACCTTGATGGCGAGGCTATTGCCTTCCGTAAGACCGGGGGTGAAAAACTCCCGAACCGGGATATCGACTCCTCGCGAGATCAATCGCTCAGCCGCTGCATTGGCGGACACCGTCGCGGCCGAAGTATTGTCCGCGACAACAGCTGCCGTAGTAATTTCGTAACCCACCGCTTCCGCAAGCTCCAAAACCTTCGCGACTGCTTCCTCTCCCATGAGCTCGGCTGAGGCCGGGATCTTGAAGATGTACTTGTAGCCCCGCGCCGTGATGTCGTCAGCGAACGACTCGGTCACCATAGGGACACCCGCCTGCTCTGCCACGGTACTGGCGGCAAGCGTGTAGGAGCTGGCCCAAGCGCCGATGACCGCGGAGAGATCATTCTGCTCAATCATGCTCTGCAGTTGATTGGCAACCTGCGCGGGGGCTGCAGCGCCTGTGTCTTTGATGACGAGCTCAATTCTGGCGCCGCCTAGAGACTTGATGCCGCCGTTGGCGTTGATCTCCTCAACCGCCATTTCCGTACCCAAGCGAGCCATCTTTCCGTTATCGGCGAACGGTCCTGACAAGGGCTCAAGGAGGCCGATTTGCACTGCGTCGACAGACTCCGCGCTTTCCGACCCTGCAGTAGTCTGGTCGGTCACATCCGCGCTGGTGGCCTCCGTTTCGGCCGCAGTATCTTCCGTCTCAGTCTCATCGCCACCGCATCCAACCAGTAGCGCCATGCTCACTACCAGTAGGCCGATAAGCGCTGCCATCGGCAACCTGCGTCTACTGGTGTGCTCCGAATCCCGTAATTTCCCCCATGTCTCCATGCCCGCTAATTCCCCCCTGAAGTACTGTGGTTACCTGAAACACCATTCCCGGCGCGATTTTACTTTTCGATCAGGTCGCACCTCCAAATCCTAGATACGCTTCCTTCACGCAATCACTACATAAGACTTCCTCTACCTCCCCCTCAGCGATCAAGCACCCTTTGTCTAGCACCACCAAATAAGTTGCCAGTTGCCTTAAAGCCCTTAAAACGTGTTCCACTAGAAGTAGCTTTATGCCTGATTCATGAAGGTCTCGTAGGATACCTACTAGCTCCTGAATTTCAGTATCGCTTAGACCCTCAAATACTTCATCTAATAGTAGGAGCTTAGGTTCTATGGCCATCGCCCGTGCAACTTCAAGCTTCTTTCGGGCGGCCAACGGGAGGGAACCGGCTAACTTATCCGCCACATCCGACAGATCCATACGCTCAAGCAGTTCATCCACCTCGGCCTGAGGATCTCCGCGCCCACGGCGAAGTGTCGCCAGCCGGGCAACCAGGACGTTCTCGCGCACGCTCATACGAGCGAAGGGCCGAGGGATTTGGAAGGTGCGGGCGACGCCCTCTCGGGCGACCTTGGCTGTGTTGGGTTTACCTCGGAGCCGATGACCAAGTACCTCAACGTTTCCGGACGTGGGCTTTAGCGCGCCCGCTATCACCTTGAGGCAGGTTGATTTACCTGCCCCGTTGGGACCGATCATGCCGGCAATACCTGAATCATCGTGCAGGGTAAGCGAAACGTCATCTATCGCTTTGAGGCCACCAAAAGCAACCGTCACGTTGCTGAGGACGCATAACTCAGCCACCACACGCCTCCATCCTAGTTTGACTTACCCAACGGTGGCTGCTCCACCGGCGCCAAATCGTCATCGGAGACCTCAAAGGTAGCGGCTGGAGGACGAGCAGAGATCTCCTCGAGGACAGGAACGAAGTAACTACGGAAGCTAACCGGGTCCTCGGACATAGGAAAGTGGCCCGCCCCCGGCATTACGAGCAGCCTGCCGCCCAGCTTCTTAGCCGCCTCCCTACTCATCTCAGTGGTTGCCGAGTAGTCGTACTCTCCACTGAAGACCCATAGAGGGCAGTTGCTCTTTTCCATTAAGTCGGCGTACTTAGGAAAATCGTTGGAGTAGAAGTAGGTGTCGCCTTGGTAAACTCCCGGCCCTGATTGAGCGTAGCCCCAGAGCGTTTGGCTGCGCGGCCCCCATGGGCTCGTGGGAGAGATAAGCCCGCCAACCCAGCTCGTTAGGAAATGGGAATGATCCACCTCTAAGTGATTAGTCCATGGAACGAAACGCCCTGGGTTGCCTAGTCCACCCTCAAGGGCGCACACTCCCTTGAAGAGCTCACCATGCATTGCAGCCATGTAGAGGGCAATTGCCCCGCCCATAGAGCACCCAACTAGGATGGGGTTCTGAAGCGCGAGCCCACCCATCACGGCTAGAATTGTCTGCGAGTAGGTTTCAGTATCAAGCCGATAGTCCCTGTCCGCCCAATCGTCGGGCGGATCTGAGCGACCGTGCCAAGGCATGTCGAAAGCGACAAAGCGGTACTGTGTGATCAGTTCATGGTCTTCGAGCAGGTATCGAAACTGTCGTGAGTCGGCTCCTGCAGTGTGCAAACAGAGCACGGGCTGGCCCTTGCCAGATACCTCGTAGTAGATTCGCTGACCGACTCCTCGAATTTCAGTATTCAGATACCCGCCTGTAATTGGGCTGCGGATGCCGGCAGGTGGAGGATCGGGATTCTTGACCGGTCCATGACCGCAAACCAAATCCTTAAGAGCCGCCATGACGCGATCTACTACAAGCGCGTAGGTGGCCCAAGCGGTACGGTTTCCGCGCACACTGGCACCATTATGAGTGGCACACATCGCTTGAGCCGTTGTGTAGCCCCTGGGAGGGGGATCAGAGCAATACTTGGCCCAAGAAGATCCGCTCAAAGTAAAAACAAAATCCACTTCACTAAGCTGTTCGCTTGCGGTCTGGACTTCGTGGGACTCATCGGAAATGGAAAGCCGAAATGCGTCCTCGCCAACCTCAAATCCGATCGAACAAGAACCAGTTGCAGGCAACCCAGCCAAAGACAGTGCTTCGGATAGCCCTTCAATCGCCTTCGCTAGCCCCCCCATCCTGACTCCCCCCTTCATCCCTGCTTCGCCAGAAGCAACTTATGTATCGGTGAAAAGCTTGCGGATATCCCCGTCCACGCGGTCCAATTGCTGAAGCGCCACTGCTGCCGCAGCCCTTACGTGCTCCTCGCACGCCCTACCGGCCTCCTCGGAATCAGACGCCGCAATAGCCGCCAGTACTCGACGCAGTTCCCGAATGGTATGAGGTCCCCGCCCAGCAGAACTGAGGGATATCCCTCGCAACATCTGGGTTCGGACATAGAGCGTTCGCAGTACCGACGAGAGGGTCTCGTTCTCAGAACCTCGAAGAAGTATCGAGTAGAAAGCGTCTTTCGCGGCAAGAACGGCTCGCCGATCGCCAAGTTCCATCGCCTCCTCGGCGCGGTCGACGGCCTGTTCGAGTTCGCGACGGTCTTCGATACCTGCCCGCTCGGCGAACAACTTCGCCGCCAGCCCCTCCAACGCCCCCCGGACTTCATACAGGCCGACGATGTCTTCTCTCGTTGCCCGAGCCACTTCTGGGCCACGATTAGCCACCATGGCTACTAGGCCCTCTGCCTCGAGCAAGCGCAACGTCTCCCGCACGATAGTCCGGCTTACCTGGTAGCGCTCGCATAGTTCCCGCTCGATCAGTCGATCCCCGGGCGCGAACTCCCCCAGCGCGATCTCCTCCCGCAGTAGCTCACTTATCTCTTGTCGAAGAGGTGCGGGAGTTCGCGCCGACTGCTCCCCGCTCCCAATAACTCTGGCCAAAGCACACCTTCCTTCAGGCCCCCGGAAACCCTTCGCTTCTAGCGAACGTAACTAGGCTAAGGAGTAGTTCCACATCGTAATACCGTCATCCTGTATTCGGATATTACAGTAATACTGTATTACTTCTAGGAGCGCAATAGGTATCCACTGAAAGACCGTCATTCGTCCTTCAGGGCGGTACAGCGGGCCAAGACAAGGGCTCGCAGGAAGTCCCCCGGCGGATGTGACTGCGTCCGGGGTGACAGAGAGAAAGTGAGACCGGCCGCACTAGCGGAAGCCGGAGGCTCACGAGCCAGTGGGGAAAGGGTTGGCTCAGGATTTGTGGACTGAGGCGTCGCTCGAAGGAAGACTGGCGACCGTTCGTCGCTGCCCAGACTACGCAAGGAACTCCCGGAAGCTGTTAGGACGCTCGCAAGCCCCCATCAACGGTTTCTATTACCGTCGCGCGAGACTACGTACGTAGGCTCCTCACGAAGACTGAGCAGCGTCGCGATCGAACGACGAAAAAGGGCGGCGAGCCCGAAGGCCCGCCGCCATAACTGATGAGGATCTTGTGCGATGAATCGAGGATGCAGCTCGGCGCAAGCGTGAATGGGAACGAGCAGCAAGGGTGCTTTCACCGCTGGGTGTGCAGCGATACGATGATTCAGACTTCGGTCTGAGCTCCCTCGACAACGGAGGGGTAATCAGTGCGGCGAGACTTCGCCGGTGTCGGGTTCGATTGGGTGGCCAAGATCGAACCGGAGCGAGACGACCGCCGACAAGTCATCGCGTTCATGCCGCAGGACCGGTACGCAAAAAGAGCAGCGACTACTCCGCTTAACCCCACAACGGCCAGGGGCTCTTTGCCAAGTTCAGCCTAGGCTCCCGTGATCACCGCCCGGGCGTCTACGTCGTACCCTCGACAGCCACCCGGCGTATCGGCCCAACCGGCCAGTCGACCGGGGCGGATGGTCGGAGCGGGGACTACACTGAAGACAGGAGCCAGCGCCCGGAGGTGTGGAATGTCTGTCCTTGTGACGTACGCAAGCAAGTACGGGTCGACCGCAGAGTTGGCGGAGCATGTGGCGGGCTTTGTGCGCGGCGCAGGCCGCCAGGCAGAGGTCCTGCCCGTGGAAAAAGTGGGGGACGTCTCCTCGTATGATGCGGTCCTGCTGGGTAGCGCGGTCTACTTCGGACACTGGATGAAGGCGGCGCTGAAGTTCGCCCGCCGGGAGGAGGGGCTGAAGGACCGCCCGGTCTGGCTATTTAGCAGTGGCCCTCTCGGCCCCAGTACTTTGCCAGGAGGTAAGCTGGAGGAGGCCGCCCCCGAGGAGGCCGCCGAACTCGACGCTTCCCTCCATCCCCGAAACCACGCCGTCTTCTACGGTCGGCTCGAACACCGCCGATTGGGCCTAGCGCACCGGGCGCTCACCCTGCTGCCGGCCGCCCGCGCCACACTACCGGAGGGAGATTTTCGGGACTGGCCGGCGGTCGAGGAGTGGGCGATGGCCGTGGGAAGGGAATTGTCAGAGTCGCCGGCCGAGGGCGAACGATGAAGGCAGGGACTCTAGCGCGAGAGATTGCGCCTGGGGTGCACTGGCTGCCGGTCGGGCGCGGACTCATGAGGGCCAACGTCTACCTTGTCGAGTCCGGAGATGATTGGGTTCTGGTCGACGCGGCTACCGCAGGCCAGGCCGAGGTGATCGCGCGCGCCGCGCAAGAGCTCTTTGGAAAGGCCTGCCATCCCGCAGCCGTTCTGCTCACCCACGATCATCCCGATCATGCCGGCTCGGCCCGCGCTCTCGCCGAACGCTGGGGCGTGCAGATATGGGTGCACCCGGATGAACTCCCTCTGGCCATCGGCGGTATGCGAGTGTTCGCCGACTACGCCAATCCACTCGACCGTTGGCTCATCCTGCCCCTGCTGGGTCTTTCCGGCGAGCGGCGACAGCAGGCCACGGTGACCCGCGCGAGTCTTCGAGGGATGGTCCACGCTTTGGATCCGCGGGGGAAGATCCCAGGGCTTCCCGACTGGGAATTGGTGCCAACGCCCGGTCACACACCGGGCCATGTGGCCTTCTCTCGGCCGGCCGACGGAGTGCTGATCACAGGAGACGCAGTCGTGACCCTGGACCTGAACTCGCTCCGCGGTCTGGCGAAGCGGAGGCAGTGCGTCTCAGGCCCACCGTGGGTCGCCACATGGAGCCGTCGCGTGGCCGAGAAGTCGATCGCCTCTGTGGCGGCGCTAGACCCCCAGGTCATTGCCGGTGGACACGGGGTTCCCGTCGCGGGCGAGGAGGCCGCCGCCGGGCTGCGCGCTCTGGCCGCCGGCAGCCGGATGGCAAAGACCCGGGCCACGGAGCGCGATTCCCGGGGGCTCACCAGGTGAGGAAGAGGACCATCTTGCGAGGGTTATACGGAGCCGGGTCGAGGTGCCTCCAAGGGAACGAGATCAATGGTGGGCATCACGTCTCCATGATCGGGGTGAGAGAACGAGGGCTAGAGGAGCTGCCCCGGCCAGTGGAGAACTTGAGAGTCGTGAACTCTAGCTACCGAAGTCTTCCGACAAGCGCGAACCGCCGCATGGTGGCCGCAAGCTCAGCAGTGGGTCGCGAAAAGAACACCATCCACATGCTGACCGAGGCCGACATCTCCGCGCCGAGGCGGGTGCTGGCCGAACACCTAGCTAAGACGGGCGAGCGACTATCGCTCACCGCTTACGTCGTCGCCTGCCTTGCTCGCACCCTAGAGGACTTCCCGGAGTTCAACGCCTTCCGCCGAGGCAGACGCACCGTCATCCTCGAAGACGTGACCATCAGCGTTCTCGTCGAGCGCGAGATGGGAGGCGAGAGCGTACCGGAGCCCATGGGCGTCCAACATGCCCAGCGCAAGTCCTACCGGGAGATCCACGAGGAGATCAGACAGGTACAGGCGCGGCAGGACGAGCGCATGGGCGCCGTCACGGGAACCTCCTGGGTCAGGCTGGTGCCGAAGGTCCTCATGCGCTCCTTCATGCGACTTGCCTCACAGAGCATCTCCATGCAGAGAAGGTTCGGGGTCGTCGCGGTGACGGCAGTGGGCATGTTCGCCTCGGGGTCTCTCTGGCTCTTGCCGCTTACGAGTGCCACGGTGACCGTGGCTGTTGGTGGGATCGCCCCCCGCCCCGTACTCGTTGAAGGCCGGCTGGAAGAGCGCGAGCATCTCTGCCTTACGCTGTCTTTCAACCACGATCTCATCGACGGGGCGCCCGCCGCGCGCTTCGTCTCTCGACTGAACGAACTCCTCGCGAGCGCCCGAGTGCTTCAAGAGCTCAGCGCCTCCAGCCCGGCGCACACTGACTGACGCGCCGCGCCGCCCGTCAATCGATACAGTAGAGAGGCCCCCACAAAACCGGCCTATTTCGCGGGCGTGTGAGGAAGGCTAAGGACGCGGGGCGGGAGCCGTGGATCGTAGACTTTTCTAGGCGCTCCCGCGGCGCCGGCGACCGTTCCCGCGGCGGCTGTTCGCGCTTCGGCAAACCACGCGGCCCGGCCCCAAGGGATCGCCACCCAGGCTCACCGGCACCTCATGGTCGAAGGTGAGATCGCCCGAGGAGTGAGCGGCATGGTACTCGTCCCCCGGGCAGACCCAGCCGTGCTCAAGCACCCAGGCCTTCACCTGCTCGGCCTTGTAGGTGCGCTCGGGGTGGTTGTAGGGGCGGCGGGCGCGGCGGGCACGCCAGTCGTCGACGCGCTTCTGGTGGGCAGCGTCAGAGCAAGAGAGGCGGCGGCAGACGGGGCAGGCGCGCGGCGGGTGGGTGGGCACTGCCTCTCCCTTCGGGCAAAAGAAAAGGCGCCCCGGTTGGAACGCCTCTCTCGTAAGCTTCTAAATTCATTCTATCAAATCGGCCCTCGATGGTACGAACGCTTGTTCGGGTGCTCCTAGCTCGCCTCACGGAGCAGCCGGGAGACGTCCCGCGCGCTCATCCTCAGGTGCCTTGCGATCCGGTCTCGCTGCCAGCCTTGCTCCCTGAGAGCCTGCACCTCCTCCTCCCTCCCCCGCACCGGGCGGCGCCTGGGCAGCGCCGGGGCGAAGGTGGGAAGCGGTCCCCGGCAGCTCGCCGCCATCAGGCGCACGCCGAGACGGGCGAGCAGGACGCGGCGCTCGGGCTCCCAGACCGGCCAGGGCTCGACGAACTCGTAGTAGACGGCGAGAGACCACAAGGGGCGGACGTGCTCGAGGAGGGCAAAGAGCCGGCGCACCTCGTCCAGGCGGTAGGCGCGGGCAAGAAGCCGCTCCTGCGTCACCCAGGGCTCGTCCTGGTCCTCTCGCGCCGGCGGCGGGGGACCGTCGGGAGCCGAGGGGGCCAGGCCACCCAGGCCGGAGCGCACCTGGTCGAGGTAGGCGTGATGGACGTGAAGGAGGGGCAGCAGGCTCTCCAGGGCCTGGTGCCGCTCCTCCACCTCCCGGAGCCCTCTCACAGCATCCTCCCCGAGGGCTCGCGCATGAAGCGGTCGAGGCCGGCAAAGGAGCGGCTCCCAGCCTCGCCACGGTCGGCCGTCTGGTTGGCATGGCGCTCCATGGCGAGGAGCCAGCGCACAAGCTCTGCGCGGTCGTGGCGAGCGTGGGCCCGCTCCGCTCGGCGGACGAACGCTTGGAAGGCGTCGTCTTCGGCGAGATCCACGCGGTGGGCGTGCCGGCGTAGGACCGCCCGCCAGAGGACGTCGGCGTCGTTCTCCCAGGTGAGCCACTCGGTGAGCTCAGGCTTCACCGAACGAACCAGAGCGGCGAGCTCGCCGGGGACGGGCTCGCCGAAGACCTGCTCGACGACGAGCTCACCCTCCACCAGGTGGGCGTGGCAGTGGTGTGCGAGGAGCTGCTCTCGAACCAGCGCTAAATGGTCACGCGCCACGGTGTGTCACCTCCTTCATCGGGGTCATCCGGATCGTCGGTTGGGGCGGGCGAGGGACCCCCTACTACGTAGGGGGGGTCCTGCGCCCTATCGCCGGGTAAGGTGTGCCGCGGCGTGCCGAATGCGTGCCGTCCCGCTGTTTCAGCGGGTTTCTCAGCGTCTGCCGCTTCGCGTGCCGAAAGGGGCTTAGAGGTGGGCCGCGGCGTGCCGAGGGGTGTGCCGAACCCGCTATTTGCGGAATTCGCCCTGTCACCGAGATTGAGCGGAATGCTCCGCTGGCGCCACCTGACCGCGGAGCGCAGCACGCTATTTGCCATGCTCCTACCGGCCGCCTTAAGAGCCTCGCGGGCTTGGCGATTGGAAGCACCGGCGGGCACGCCGAGGGCCTCGAGCTCCTGGGCCGCCTCGTAGGTGCCCAAAGGCCAGGACTCCTCGTCGGAGATGAACCTGAGGCCCTCGAGGTCGTCGAGGCGCCTGAGAACGACCTTCTCCGGGACCCAGCGCATGCGGGCGGCGATGCGCTTAAGCTCGACGCCGGTGTCGGTTTGCGAGAGCCGCCAGACGACATCGACGTCGTCACCCTTGGCGGAGCTTCCCCGCATCTCCTTCTCAAGCTCCTTGCCGGCGTGATCCAGGCGAAGCCAGGTGCAGCCCGCCTTCTTTAGCTTCATCCCCGTGTAGGTGTAGAAGGCGCGGAAGGTATCGGCGTCGTTCTCCGCTCCCACCACCGCTCGGCTCATGGTGTCGATGACGACGACCAGGTGGTGCTCGGGGAAGCCGTGCTGAAGCTCGCGCACCATCTCAAGGAGCCGCTCCCCGCCGGCTTCGGTGTCGAGCGGCGGCAGTGACGGGAGGAGCGCATACCTTAGGCGGGAAAGGTCTGAGTGAAGCCCATAGCCCATGTCCTCGAGGCGCTCCCGAAGATCGTCCCTAGTCATCTCGTAGTCGAGGTAGAGGACGACGCAAGAGGCATCTCGGGTAGCGATCTGGGCGGCCATGAACAGGGTGAGCAATGACTTGCCGGCCTTGTGTTTGGCAAAGACGGCGTGACCGCGTCCCTTGGCGAGGACCTCCGGATAGACCCACTCCTCCTCTTCTTTCTCCTCGGAGAAGAGCTTCGCCCAGTCCTCGTAGGGGCTCTCGGAGTCGGGGGCATCGTCCTTCGACCGGATGAGGGAGAGCGGCCGCTCCCTTTCCGGGATGGCGCGCGGCTGTCGACGCCCGGCCTCGAAGCCGCTTCTGATAGTGGCGCGGCTCTCCCGTTCCTCGAGGCCGACCCGAAGGGCGGTAGGCAGGAACTCGGCCATGACGTCTCCGAGCTCGAGCGCCGGCAGCGAGCCGAGGGCCATGGCGCTTCGGTTCAGCTGGTTGTTCCGGTCGCCCTCGGGGGCTGAGGCGAGCTTCTCGGTCTCGCCCCGAAGCGCGGCCTGCACCCAGGGGTGGTCGCTGGAGGGTGTAGGGCTGGGCTCGATCGGTGCCGCCGCCTGCTTCTCCTCCTGCCAGCGGGCCACCCGGAGCACGAGCTCGGGATCCACCTCGGCCGGCGGCTCCTCTGGCACGCTGAGGCCCGCCGCGTGGGCAAAGGCGTAGGTGCCGCCCGAGGGATGCTTTGAGCCGGGAAGGAGCGTCTGGTGGCCGCGGCCGCGTAGCTCCACGTGATCGCAGCCCGGACGCCGGCCGGTGAGTTTGCCCTTGCCGTTCAGCTGCTCTGCAAGAAGGGGAGCGGTGATCCAGACGTGCGCACCGCCACCGGGGGTCGTCACACTCCAGGCATAGTCCGGAGGCAGGCCGAGAAGCTGCTCCACCTCCTGGAGGAGCAGCGGATCGGTCACCCCGTCGAAGTCCAGGCAGTAGCGGTGGCGGGAGACCTCGCCGGAGAGGGCGCCGATACCCAGGGCCTCCGGCCAGGGCATGGCCTGGAGATCTTGCGCCGTCTGAGGGCGCTCCTGCCAATCGCGCCAGGGGCCCAGAGGTCGCTTATCCTCGCCGATGGGCAGGAGGTTAAAGCCGTGGCGGCGGTAGCGCTTGGCGAGAGAGACGACGCCGCTCACGACTCTTCCTCCTCGTAGCCGAGGAGGTCGAGATAATCGGCGAACCTCAGGCACACCATCCAGGGAGAGCGGTTGCGGCGAAAGACCACCGCGGGCACGGTCTCATCATCAGCGGGACCGCAGTCGTCGTCTGCTTGGGCGAAGGCGGCCCAGATGTTCAGGCGTTCCTGTCTCTTTACTTCCAACCGGTGGTTGGGGAGATCGCAGACCACGTCCGGCTCCTCGGCCCCGCCGCCGCGGGACTGAAAGCCCCGCTTGGCGGCGATGCCCCGGGCGCGAAGGAACGCGCTGACCTCCCTCTCTCCGCGTTGGCCTTTGTTTCGCGAGCGGGCGCCAGGAGAGCTCATACGCGAGCCTCGCAGAGGGGGCAGGCGTCCACCACGCCTGCGCCCTCGCAGGTCGGGCAAGTCCGCCGGGCCCGGGTGGGGACCCCGAGCAGGAGGTGCGGGACCAGGCCCGCACCTTCGCAACTCGGGCAAGGAGCATCTAGCTCACCGCCCAAGCGGCACTCGGTAAGGCCGGTCTCAGGATCGGTCCAAGGACCGTGACAGCGGCGCATCTTAAAACGGGGGGTTGTCGTCGTCCCAGGGCTCCTCCGCCGGCGGAGCGGCCTCGGCCTGGGTGGCCTTCTTAAGCTCGGCCTGACCGGGCGTCACGAAAGGACGTGGCGCGGGCGTCGCCTTGGCCTGATACTCAGGGCTTCGCTCGACGATCCCCCGGATGCCCTTGGAGAGCGCCTCGAAGGCTTCGGGGTCGTAGTCGTCGTCTAGGCTGAAGTAGAGGCTCGGGGTGACCTGCTCAGGAAGCGGCGTGCCCTTGGGCAACGCCATGACGCCGGAGACCCGGGCCCTTCCGGTGTCGGAGATGATGAGGGAGAGGAGGCACCCTTTGCCGAGGATGCTCTTCGGATCAAAGCCCTGGAGCTCCTCCTCGGTGAAGTCCCGGCCCCGCCAGCTGGCGAGATCCTGGCGGAGCTTCGATTTGGGATGCAGGGACTGGGTGTAGAACTTCGAGACAAGGAAGGGCTCGCCCACGTACTCGCCCTCGGTCATGCGCTCGGTGGGTAGCTCCCAGGCCACCCAGACCTGGCGGCGGTAGGAGATCTCCCCCTGGTAGTCGGACTTCTGCGTGCCGAGATCGACGAGGCGCACGCAGCGGGCCACGTGGGTGCCCGCCGGGGGTTGTTCGAAGGTGGTTTGGCCGTTGTTGGTCCAGAGCATGGTTAGTCCTCCTTTAGAGAGAAGCGGAAGGTGCGCGATTCAGTGGTCTTCTCGAAGCGGGCGGCGACTTCAGGTTCGGCCGCGCGAAGCGCCTTTGAGTCGATGGAGGTGCGGGTCTGGCTCTTCCAGGTGCAGACCGGGCGCTCTATGCCGGGGAGATACGCGGTCTCGGCGTCTGCCATGAGCGCCTTCACCTGGTTTTCGAGGCGGGAGACATCTTGGTCTTTCGCCTTGGCCTCGGCCCTGGCTTCTGCCAGCTCTCGGACGAGCTCCTCGGCGTGGTCGGGCAGGATGACCTCGGAATCCAGAACCGCGGTTGGGTAAAGGCGCCGTAGGGAGACGCTCGAGGCCTCGCTCCCATCCGGCTCGGGAGGGACGCCGGCAAGGACGTGCTCGAACCAGAAGGCTTGCTCGAGCCGGGTGAGCTCTTCGATGAACTCCTCGTCCCGCTCAATCCGGGCCTGACGGTAGTCGGAACCCCCGAGGAGCACCGCCACGTAGGCTCTGGAGTAGCCGGTGACGGCCAGGTAGTGCTGCACCTGATACTGGACGTCTAAGGGGACGCCGGCCTCCCACGCCGAGCGCGCGTAGGCGGAGCGAGTCTTCACCTCGAGGATGGCCGGGCCCCTCTCCCCGTCTGAGACCAGGCGGTCCAGATTCGCGAGCATCCAGGGGTGCTCCGGGTGACGAAGGACGGCGTTACGCCGCCGCACGCGAAAGCCCGTGCGGCGGGCAAACTCCCGCGCCACGACATCCTCAAGGAGATTGCCGAACCGCTGGCACTCGGTTGGTTCGACATCCTCGACCGGCTGGACCTTCTCGAGGTAGACCGAGAGCCTGGAGGCGAAAGGCGAGACCCCGGCGATGGCGGCCGCATCGCTCCCTCCAACACCCTGGCGGCGCACCTCGAGCCACTCCTCGCGCGAGAGGTCATTGGTCTTGGCAGCCACGAGGGCGCTCATCGCTCGCCCTCTTCGTCAGTGAGGCGCTTCTCGATGAACTCCTCAAGGCCCGAGACCGGGATGCGAAGCAGCCGCCCGATATGAAAGCTCGGCCAGACGCCGGAGCGCACAAGCTCGTAGACGGTGGCCCGGGAGATGCCGAAGGCCGCGGCCGCTTCTTCTGCCCGAAGGGCAAGTCGAAGCTCATTCGGCGCTTCGTCGTTTACGATCCTCACGACTCACCCTCCACCAGGTCTTCCACCGGGCAGCGAAGCGCCTTGGCGTAGAGCAGAAGCTGGGAGGCCTTGATGGTTCCGGGGAGCCGGGCGTGGCGGTTAACCGTGGTCTTGTCTAGGCCGGTGAGCTCCGCGAGGCGGCGCTGGCTCATAAGCTCCTCCCCTTCTCCGAGGCGCTCCGCGTTATAGCGGTAGATCTCCCGCTGGAGCGCGCTTCTCCTTTTTCGCATGTCTCCCTTTCATAGTCGTGTTTGCTACGTTGCGAAGTTGAGCCTAGCAGAGTGTGCGGACGGAATCGAGCGGGAATTCATGTGCCGCCTGCGTTGCATTTGCGGAAATGCGAACGCGACGTTGCAAAAGGCGGACAGGACCGGTATGCTGCCTCTTGGAAAGTCTTAGGCTAGGAGCGGCTTAACCGAGGGAGAGACCCGTGCGGAGCCAAAAACCGGTGAACGAATCTTTGCGGGAGCTCTTAGACGAGAAGGAGTGGTCGGACACGCGGCTTATGTATGAGGCGGACGTCTCCCCCTCTACCGTCTCCTCGTATCTTTCCGGCAAGCGCGGTCACGCCTTGGACTTCCGCTCCATCAAGACGCTGGAGAAGTTCGCGAAGGCCCTCGAGACGGAGCCGGAATACTTCCTTGAGTACCGGCAGTTTCGGGCCCAGGAGATGCTCCGGGAGATGATCGCCTCCGGCGAGATCGACCTTGAGGACCTAGAGGAGATCCGGGCGCGCCGGCGGGTGGAGCAGACAGCGGCGGCGGCGAAGAAGAACGCCTGAGGGCGCTCATCCCATCCGCTCCAGGGTCATCCTGATCTTGCGCACCAAAGCCTCGCCCCACTCCGCCATAGGATCGGCGGGGTGCATCTTCTCTTCGACGTCGTCGGCAAAGTTCCGGAAGATCTCGCGACCTTCCACGTACTCCTTGGTTTCGTCTTCCGCTCCCCTCAACGCTTCCTCCCTGCTGGTTCTGCTGGACCGATAGCCTACCGCTGGCGGCGGACAGAAAGCAAACGTTTGTTCGGGTTGTGCATCTTTGTACTCGCAACGTTGCGAAGCAAGTGGTATGGTCCTGGCTATGGCGACCAGGAGGCGGAAACGGGCAAACGGAGAGGGCACCATCTACTTCCACGAGGGGATGGGGGTCTGGGTGGGGATGCTCGACCTCGGCTACGTCGAAGGAAAGCGCAAGCGCAAGAAATTCACGGGGAAGACGCGGCAGGAGGTGGCCAAGAAACTGGCGGCCGTCGCGGTGGCCCGGGAGGCCGGGATCGAGCCCGGGGACGACCGGGAGCGCTTGGACGCCTTCCTCGACCGCTGGCTCCTTCACGTGAAGGCGACAGTGCGGCCCGGCACCTACGAGTCCTACGCCTCGGTGTGCAAGGTTCATCTGAAGCCCAACCTGGGCCGTATCCCCCTCACCAAGCTCTCCATTCGGGACGTGCAGGAGCTCATCGACCGGAAAGCCGCGCAGATGAAGACGGTGGGGAAGGGCAAGGAGAAGCGGGAGGTGCCCGCGCTTTCTCCCCGGCGGGTGGCCATGATCCGAAACACCCTACGCATGGCGCTTCAGCAGGCGATGAAGTGGGATCTCATTCCGCGGAACGTGGCGGCGCTCACCAAGGCGCCGCGGCAGGAGCAGCAGCCAGTCGTGCCTCTCACGGTGAAGCAGGGGGAGCTGCTCTTAAAGGCCGTGGCCGAGGATCGCCTGCGGGCGCTCTGGACGGTCCTTCTCCTCACCGGCCTTAGGCGGGGAGAGGCGCTCGGGCTTCGCTGGCAGGACGTGGACCTGGATCGGGCCTCGCTCACGGTCATGCAGTCGCTCCAGCGGCAGACGGGGAAGGGGCTTGTGTTCGTGGAGCCCAAGTCGCGCTCCTCGCGGCGGACCATCCCCCTGCCGGCCATGGCGGTGCAGGCCTTGCGCGAGCACAGCCGGCGGATGGCCGAGGAGCGGCTCCGGGTGGGACCTGAGTGGGAGGACTCGGGCCTTGTGTTCGTGGACCCGTTCGGCGGGCCCATCGACCCGCAGAGGGTGACCGACGAGCTCAAAGGCATCCTCGAGGCCGCCGGCCTCCCCTCCGAACGGCCGGTGCATAAGCTACGTCACTCCTGCGCTTCTGTGCTCATCTCACAGAAGGTGGACGCCCTGGTCGTGAAGGAGGTCCTGGGGCACTCCCAGGTTTCCCTCACCCTCTCGGTCTACGCGCACCTCTTCCCCGGGGCCGACCGGGTGGCGGCTAGTGCGATGGATGCGGCGTTCGGGGGGTAACTGGCCGCTTGGCTGAGCTCAGGAAGCAAGCAGGAGTTCGGCAGACCAACCTATCTTCTTCGAACACATGCCGACAGTTATCGAACGACCGGATATTCCTACCGTGGTTGCCGGATGTTCCTCAGCACCTGGTTCTGCGTCCGCAGCCTTAGCTTTCCCCAGCTAAATCCATCCTAGCGGAGAGATAGGACAGAAAGCTAACGGAACTTGGCACGGGGCGTCATCGCGCATTGCCAGCAAGTCGTTACCACTCTAAATGCAAAAGCCTATTCCCGCAATTCCACTCGCACAAGAATCAAGTATTGACAGGCCCGCTCTAACTGTCATCTAATAGATGGAGCGGGTTGCAGAAACAAGGTCCCGGCTCTCGGGAAGCAAAGGAGTACGGATGAGACGCATCTTGAAATGGGGAGCCATCATTTTTGTCGGGCTGATGGTCCTCGGAGGGATTGCTGGAGCCCTCGGCGGCCCAAATGAGCCGGCCGAAGAACCAAGCGAGGTTGAGGTGGTAGAGGTCGAGGCTACTGCGGTAGAAGAAGGCACCACCACTGAGAGGGTCACCACGACCATAGAAGTGGCACCTACTACCGAAGCTCCAGTGACCACAGTAGCACCGACCACCACGACGACCGCTACACCTGAGCCTACCCTCACACGCAGTCAAGAGAACGCCATAGGATCGGCGCAGAACTACCTCTCGTTCGCCGCGTTTTCACGCTCAGGCCTCATTGAGCAATTAGAGTTCGAAGGTTTTTCCAACGAGGATGCTAATTTCGCTGCTAGCTATCTAGATGTGAACTGGAAAGATCAAGCGGCAAAATCTGCGGAACACTATCTTAGTTTCACATCCTTCTCACACTCGGGCCTTGTTGAGCAACTGATGTTCGAGGGCTTCACACGCGAGCAAGCTGAGTATGGCGTGAGCCAGACCGGACTCTAACACCACCCAATTCGATCGAGAACATCACCATAGCCCAAACCGTACTCAATCCCTATCCGGGGTTATCCGCCGGCCCTCGGCGATCCACACGGGCGCCGGAGGCGTTTCTATCCTCTACAACGAAAGGACGAATATGACCAAAGCTCTGGTTCTGGGAACGATAATTCTCCTGGCGGTCTTCACCGCCCCGGCTCTGGCATTCACGGACGTGCCCGGGAGCCACCCGAACTACGAGGCGATCAACGCTCTCAGCGAATGGGGAGTTGTCGATGGTTTCGCTGACGGTACATTCGGACCAGATGATGGGGTCAAGCGTGCTCAGTTCGCGAAGATGGCGGCGGGCATGCTGAACATCCAAGTCACCGAGGGCATGACCTCGCCGTTCACCGACCTCGGATCAAACGACGCCACTCTCTACCCTCACGAGTTCGTCGCGGCCGCCTACAAACATGGAATTACCAAGGGCGTGACAGCCTCGACCTACAATCCTTGGGCCTACATCACGAGGGCGCAGGCGATTACCATGTCGGTCCGGGCGATGCAGAACCTCTACCCCGGCGAACTCGATTCCACTGTTTATGATTTTTACAGCCCGTGGGGCCAATTCTCGCCGGATCATTGGCAAAACGCAGCCATCGCCAATAACAATATGCTTTACCAGAATCTGCCCGATTACGAGCAGTTGAGCCCCTGGGACAGGATGCCCCGAGAAGAGGTCGCCCAGTTGCTCTATAACCTTCAGGAATACCTCCCCACTAAGTGGATGGAAGCGGGCTGGGGAGAGACCCTTCGAATCATGGGGCCGTACCTGATGACGATCGACGCTCCGTATGTCCATCCAAGCACGACTGAATGGGCGGACGAGGGCAAGCAGTTCCTCGCAGTCCACCTCGAGGCGGTAAATGGAGGGCCCAGCGACTGGCACTTAAATGTCTATGACTTCGAAGCGGTGGGGTCAGACGGCTTGGTCTACACGTCTCCAGCGTATGGCTCAATTGAGAACAGGCTTGGAGTAGCCGACGTACGTCCCGGAGGCGCGTACAGTGCCGAGCTTGCATGGGAACTGCCGACCGGAGTAACCATCCAAACTCTGAGATACGACGGCGGCAACGATTACGATTACACCGACTATGCCTGGCGTTAGCAGATGACGAGCTCCCTCGAGTAGTTTCTTCTGCCCCCGGTCCACCTAGACGGACCGGGGGCCTTTCTCTTGGGCCCACGGGAGGAGCCAACCGGCGCCCAGCGCGGTTCACGACCGCGAGAATCGTCCACCCGCGTCCAGCTCGTTGGCAACCACGTTGGCAACCCGACCGGCCGCCTCGGCCATTACTTCAAAACAGAAGGCCCGCGTATGCAGGCCTTTCAGGTGCGCCCGGAAGGATTCGAACCTTCGACCTTGGGATTAAGAGTCCCCTGCTCTGCCAGCTAAGCTACGGGCGCGCGGCTGCCAATTATACTCCCCGTATCGGGCTTATGCACCGAGGTCCTAGTCCGGCCCGCGTCGCTCCCGCGGCGTTCGCTGCCGCCGCTGCACCAGAGGGACGCTCCCCGCTCCGCGCCGCGCCCCGCTCCACTCCCGGCCCGCGCCCCTCAGATACCCGCCAGCCAGCCTCTGATCTGCTCTTTGGTGGGGACGCTGCCGTGGTGCCTGACCACGCCGTCGACCACCAGCACCGGCGTCATCAGGTAGCCGACCGCGTCTGCCGCCTCCCGGCAGGGCTCCAGCAGCGCGTCCAGTTCGGGCGTCCAGGCATCGGCCAGCGCAGCCTTGGGCCCGGCGGCCTTCTTCGAGCGGGCAATCAGGTCGGTGATCTGGTGCCACTGCATGGGGATGCCGCTCACCTCGGCCACCTGCTTGGCGGTACCGATGCTCCGGCGGAATCTTTTCCCCAAAGCCACAGCCTTCGGTTCATCGAAGGAGCGGTGGCTGATGGTGAGGTTCAATTTGGACTCGGCCTTGGACTCGGCGGCAACCTCTTTCACCCGCCGCAGCAGCAAATCGCAGCGGGGACAGGGCGGAGAGGTGCCGATGACCAGCACCTCAATAGTCCTCGTTCTCGCGTACTTTGTGGAGGTGGCCATACCTTCTTCCTTGTCTCCCCGCATGCTTCGTCAAACGCATCTCAGGCCGGGAAACCCTCCACCGGCGAAGTCAGGATCGACTGCATGACCGGAGCGTAGGTGACCTCGAGCGCCCTTCCCAGCCGCAGTCCGTCGAGCTGCCTGCCCAGAGGATGCTCCCCGCACACCAGCCGTACTTGGTTCCTCAGCCGGGAGGAGCCGCGCCTGCCCTGCATGCTGACCTCCGCCCGCACCACCCGGCCTTCGCGAAGCGACAGAGTGTGGTAGTGGTAGCGGGTGTCGCTCGTCGCCTGGGGCAGCTCGAGGCGTAGATCGAAGATGGTCGCGCCCTTCTCGCTCAGCCGGCAGTGGCCCCAACCGGCGCTCACCTGGACCTCGATCTGGGCGAGAAACTTGGGAAAACCGTAGAACTCCACCCCCAGGTAGCGGGCGATCTCGGTGGTAACCGGCAGCTGCCAGACGTAGGCGGTGGGCCCTTCGCGCACCGCTTTGAGCAGTCCGGTGCCCACGGGTGCGGAAACTCCGGGAAGGGCGGCCACCGAGAGCGACACCTCGTTGTAGGGACCCGCGTCGCTGTCGCGATACTCGAACACCCCCAGGTGAAGGAGTCCATGCCGCGGCGTCGCCCGCAGCGGGTGGATCTCCGCCGACGGCAGCAGCTCCCGGAGCTTCTCCAACGGCGCCAAGAAGCCCACGGAGAAGTGGGTGACGTCGTAGTAGAAGACCGGCAGTCTGAAGGCGTGGCCGGCTTCGCGCACCTCCACCTGCGGCACCCCGCGGAAGAAGCTCAGATCCCGCATGGCTCCGAGCGCGTTTCGCTCGGCAAGGGGAACGGTGGCGGCGGAAACGGCGGCGGGTTTTTCGGCTTGAATGTTCATGACATCCCCCAGCTGAACCCATGGAAGCTTCCTAATCTGAAGCTTCCTATACCTTCATACTAGTCGAATGTCGCGGGATTCGCACCCTGCCAACCGCCCGCCTCGCCGCCTGCTGGCGCTCAACCCTGAAGATCTCGGCGAGAGAAACCCCAGGCTCCCAGAGCCAACCCGCCGAGCGCGAGGGCCAGCGCCGCCAGCGCCCCGACCGAATCCCAGTTGCCCACCATGGGTTCGCCGTAGGGCAGACGATGCAATTGCCGAGCCTCGCGGCCTGGAGTAGACTTGCCAGCCGTGTCTAGGACGGAAACCATGCGTCGGTCGTTGCCGCGGTTCTTCTCTCCCAGATCGGGGAGACGCGGCCGTCGTGCCCTATCCCCCGAATCCCTGCTCGTCCTGGGCTTCGCGGCGGTCATCCTGGTGGGCTCACTCCTGCTCATGTTGCCCTGGAGCCGCACCGGAGATGACGCCAACTATCTGACCGCGCTCTTCATGGCCACTTCCGCGGTCTGCGTGACCGGCTTGATCGTGGTCGACTTTCCCAACTACTACACCACTTTTGGCCAGGCCGTCATCCTGGTGCTCATCCAGATCGGCGGACTCGGGGTTATGACCGGCGCCGCTCTCATCTTCAGGGCGGTGGGCAGGCGTCTTTCGCTCCGCTCACAGGCGGCTCTTCAGGACTCGCTTCTCCAAATGGAGGTGGCTTCCGATTTTCGCCGGCTCTTCCGCATGATCCTCATCCTCACCTTCGGTATCGAGGCGATAGGCGCCGTCCTGCTCTTCGTGGGCTTCTCTCTGCGGGGCGGGGCCGGCGACGCCATTTTCCCCGCCATCTTCCAGGCGGTTTCCGCCTTCTGCAACGCGGGCTTTTCGACCTTCTCCGACAGCCTGATCGGCTTCCAGGGCGAACCCCTCATCGTCTGGACGGTCATGGCACTCATCGTCTCCGGCGGGATCGGCGGGGTCGTCCTCATCGAACTGCTGGACCGAGCGAGGGGGCGCGGTCCGGCGATCGAATTCCACAGCAAGAAACTGAGCCTACACACCCGCACGGTGCTCTGGGCTTCGGCGGTTCTCGTGGTTGCGGGCGCCGCCGGTCTTCTCCTCTTTGGGCTGACGCCCGAAGAGACCGGGACTTTCGACAGCCTGGAGGCCGCGCTCTTTCAATCCGTCACCAGCCGCACCGCGGGATTCAACACGGTGGGCATCGGCGAACTGCCCCCGGCCTCGCTGCTGATCATCGTGATTCTCATGTTCATCGGAGGTTCCCCGGGCTCGACCGCCGGCGGGGTGAAGACCACCACGGCAGCCCTATGGGTGGGCGAATTGTGGTCCTCGCTCAGGCGCCGCGACGAGGTGGTCCTGTTCGACCGGGCGGTGAAACCCACGATCGTCCGTCGTTCCATGCTGCTGATCAATTTGGCGGTGGCCTGGAACTTCATCGGCGTGATCCTGCTGATGTGGTTCGAGGGGACCGAGGAATTCGGTTTCATGGAGCTCTTTTTCGAGCAGATCTCGGCCTTTGGCACGGTGGGACTATCGGCCGGGGCCACCCCCACGCTTTCCGCCGTTTCGCAGATCTGGATCATTGTCACCATGTTCCTGGGGCGCCTGGGGCCGCTGGTGCTGGCCGCATGGATTCTCGGCGCACACAAGAGTAAGGTCCACCATGCCTATGGGGACCTGCTGATCGGATAAGGAAAGGGGTCCGGGAGCCATGGCAGAGCGCAAACACATAGCGGTAATCGGGCTTGGGCAGTTCGGGGGAGAACTGGCCCGAGTTTTGGCGGTCGACGCCGAGGTTCTGGCCCTCGACGCAGATCAGAGCAGGGTGGACGAACTGGCGGACCAGGTGCAAAGGGCCATCTGCCTGGACGCGGTGGACCTGCCCTCGCTGCGTTCGGTGGTCAGCGCCGACTTCGACGAGGCCGTGGTCAGCACCGGCGGCAATATGGAGACGAGCATCCTCGCAGTCCTGCACCTGAAGACGATCGGAGTTCCGGTGGTCCGGGTCAAGGCGCTGAGCGAGTCCCACGGGACCATCCTCAGTATGGTAGGCGCGACCGAAGTCATCTTCCCCGAAAGAGAGACCGCCCGCCGGATGGCCCTAAAGATCAGCAATCCCAATATGCTGGACTTCGTGCCCCTGGAGGGTGACTACCTGGTGCGGGACATGGTGCTGCCCAAGCTCTGCCAGGGGCACACGCTTTCGGAACTCGACCTGCGCCGCTGCCTCGACCTGATGATCCTCGCCGTCAGACGGCAGACCGAGCCGGACTTCCTGTTTCTGCCCGGCCCCACCTACGTGGTCCAGAAGGGCGACATCATGGTGGCGATCGGCCGGGAGGCGGACATCGCCGCGGCGGAGAAGGCCGACACCCTACCCATCTGCCCGGTCCGGCCGCACTGAATCGGCCAGCCGGCGGGTGAACTCGTTACGGCCGCTCCCTGAGTTGACGATGGCGAGCAGGCGCTCGAGTTCCAGGCCGGCGGCCCGCGCCAGGCCGAGCACTTCGGTGGTAAACGAGCGCAGGGAGGTCTCCAGCGAGGCGACGAGCCCGCTCAGGTCGGGGGCGGCGGCGGGCGGCGGGTGGTCATCGCGCGCGTGGCGTGGCTCGCCCGCATGGTGTGGACCGTGGGCGCGCGGCGCCCGGAGAAAGCGTTCCCCGTTCCCCTCCTCCAGGTAGAGGGCGATCTCGGTGAAGTCGGCCTGCGGGCCGCGGGCCTCCGCGGCCTCGTTCCACAGGCGGTGCATCTGCTGCGTCAGCGGTGCGTCGTAGCCCAGACGTTCGGCCATGAGGGCGGCGGTTGCCACGTCCTTGGCCATGAGAGCCATGGAGAAGCCGGCGGCAAAGCGCCGGGGCACGATCTGCTCCGGGAACTTCACTTCGCTGTTCTGGCTGCGCCCGGCTCCGGCATTCACCGCCTCCACCACCTCGGCAGCCGAGTGGCCCCGCTCGGCCCCGAGCCTGAGGCACTCCGCGGTCAGCGCGAGCGAGGCGGCCGACAGCGCGTTGTTGATCGCCTTGGCGGCGTCTCCGGAACCCGAAGGACCGGCGCGAAAGACCCAGGCGGCGAAGCTCTCGGCCAGGGTGCGCACCTCCTCGACCGCTGATTCGTCTCCGCCCGCCATCACGGTCAGGCTGCCCGCGCGCGCTCCGGCCACCCCTCCGCTGACCGGCGCATCGACGAAGGCGATCCCCAGCGGGGCCAGCCGCCCCGCGAGCACCCGGCTGGTTTCCGGATCCGAGCTGGTCAGGTCGACGCACAGCCGGGGAGGAGGATCGGACTGCAGCAGGCCACCGTCCCCTTCCACCGCCTCGAGCACCGCCGCGGCATTGGGCAGGCACAGAAAAACGGTGTCGGCGCCGCCCGCCGCTTCGGCTACCGAGCCCGCCACCTCGTAACCGGCCTGCTCGAACTCAGCCCTGACCTCGGCGGAGAGATCGTAGGCGCGCAGGCGGTAGCCGGCTCCGCGGAGGCGCTCGGCGATGGCGCCGCCCATCCGGCCCAGCCCACAGAAACCCAGCTGCGGCGAGTCATATTCGCCGGCGATGCTCGCGTTATCCATGCGCCCAGCCTATCAGGCTGTTTCGTGGGAGAGCCTGGGGGTCATCGCTCCCGAGCCCCACGGACCTCTACATGAAGGTGAGCTGAGCGTCACACTCCCGGGAGCCTTCCCGGCTCTTGAAGTAGGTGGTGATGTCGCCCTCGCTGCTGATCTTCACCGGACTGGCTCCCCAGAGAAAGGCGGAAAGGGCTGCGGTCTCCCGAGCTCCTCCGGTGCCCCCCGCGTCCGGATGAGGCTCCAAGATGGCGCCGAAGGCGCATACCCTTTCGTCGTCGACGATCACCGCTCCATCCACCCCGGCGATCTCGGCCAAGAGACGGCGTTCCCCGCGCTCCACCCTGCGGCTGCGCAACTCGATGGTCGAGACCTTGTGCGCAAGCAGGGACTGGACGGAATCGGCCGGGGCCTCGGGTCCCTCGAGGAAGGCCTCCTGGTTGACCACGCGGTTCCCCAGCCTCCCCTCCGGATCGTGCAGGATGAGCGCACCTCGCCTGCGATAGCTCAGATCGAACACCACCTGAAATAGGTTCGCCGGCAGCCAGGAGCCCGCGCTCGCCCGGGACAGCACGCTGCGGAAAGTGTAGTTGTCGTAGACGAACCAGCGGCCGAAACGCTCGGAGACCAGAATGCCTTCGGTTCCGACCACGAGGATGTCCCGGTGGTTGGTGACCATGACGGCGAACTCTCCCGGCTGGAGTAGGCTGAAGAAGGGCTGCACGAAGTCCGGGTGGAAGTGAAGCGCCTCCTGCTCGGGGATGTCCTGCCAGGGGATCTGCAGGTAGTCGAGGTAACGCAACTCGGGGTCCACCACCAGCGCCACCTGTTCGCTCGAACCCAAGGGGTCCAGGACCTTCTGCAGACCCGGTGCGCTCAGATCCACCCGGCCGAATCCCGGCTTGATGATCAGGTTGAGCGAAACCTGGTCGCCCTCGTAGGTGCGGTAGGAGACTTCCTGCAGGTAGGCGAGCACCTTGCTCCAGTTGACCCCCGGCGTGTGGCTCTCGAGCCAGAAGAGGGCCAGGTCCTGGCCGATGCGGCCCTCGTTCAGGCGGGAGGGGAACTCGGGAATCGCGGAGGCCCACTCCGCCGCTTTGTCCCCGGCGAAATCGAGAAGCGCCTGCAGACGTGGGGAGAGCGCCGCGATCGAATAGAAAGCATGCGAACCGCCCCCGGCAAAGCGCAACTCGTGGCGCTCGGGTCCGCACTCGGCCTGGTACCAGTGGGGCACGGCGTTCACCAGGGTCGAGGCCACGAAGGTCTCACGCGGGGTGAGCCGCCGCTCTCCGAATTCCTGATGAGTGCTCAACTGGTCCAATATTGGCCTCCTAAGGCGCCGGCCACGATGCTCCGGGGCGGCGGCCGGGGCGCGCAGCCCCGGCGGATATGGGGCGCGGCCGCCGGGCGTCCGGGGCGGTCGAGGCGCCATCGCCGGCCACGACTCTCGCGCGGTCGGGGCGCGCCGCCACCGGGTGATCTTCAATCCCTCCCCAACCTTCCCCGTGAGGGGACAAATCAAAGGTCGAGACTCGGCGACACGGCCTCAGACCACGACGTTCACCGTGAAAACCGGGGGGACGGTTTGCACCACCGCTTCGGCGTCGGCGCCCAACTCGGAACGGGCCTCGGCCAGGGCCGCCTCCACCGTGGGGGCCGCGCCGAAACCCAGCCGTTCGACCACCGCCGCATCCACCGCGCCGGCCACGGTCACGCCACTCAGGTGCTCGAGCGCCCGCGCCATCCAGTAGTAGGCGAAGAAGGGATGCGCCGCGTGATAGGCGTAGCGCTGCCGGTAGGCCTCGCGCAAATCGGGGTCGGCGACGAAGGCGGGTTCGAACTCGGCCGCCATGCGGGAGGGGTCCCGCGTCACCGGCAGCACCTCGTCCCAGAAGCGCTGATAGGCCAGGTGATGGCGCGGGTGAAAGCCGGGCCGGAAGGGAGCCACCAGGATCACCCGGCCGCCGCGGCGCACCAGGGGCACGGGGCGGGCGAACTGGAACATGTAGCCCAGGCCCAGGTTGGCCGCCAGCAGGGGATTCGTCCGGGAGTAGGCCGCGTAGGGACTCTGGTCGGGCACACCCAGGAGCAGGATGTCGGCCTGAGGTTCGGGTCCGGCCCGGTACGCCGCCTGAAAGTCGAGAGTGCGGCCGTGCACCGCCTCGACCTCGCCCGCCCAGACCGCGGCCGGCCGGTAGAAGCCGCGAAAGGCGCGGGCGACGGTGCTGCGGGCCGCCGGGGGAAGCAGGCGGGAGTGCGCCGGGCGCAGGTAGCCGGGCATGCGCCGCCTCTGTAGATCGAATCCGCGCAGCGGCCCCGTCCAGAGCCTCCTGTCCAGCACCGCCTCCACCTGAAAGACGGGGACGTGCCGGCCCACCAGCCTCCCGATTTCGCGAAGCTGCCCGTGCATCTCCGAGCGCTCGGGGTGCATCAGCGGGCTCTGCGCCTGCACCCGCGGACCGTGGTGCTGAGAAATGCTCGCGTAGCTGGAGAGCCCGCAGGCGATGGACTTGTGTCCGCCGTTCATCTCGGTCCACGGCACCGCCAGATACACCACCAGGTCCGCCTCGGCCACGGCCCGGTCCACCTCCACCACCAGTCCGGATTCGGTCGAGCCCAGCTTGCGGTTGGCCTCCGCGTCCTCGCCGTCGTAGCAGCGCAGCCGCCCGCCGTGCCGCCACATGGTCCGCCTGCCCACGAGCGGCAACAGCTCGCGCCGAGACCACTTGCGGTGAAGCCCGTTGGCGCAGATCAGTTGGATGTCGGAGTCGCGCACTCCCGCTTGCGAGAGAACCTCGAGCACCCGCTCCATCATGACCTTTCGTGGATCGTGGAGCGGCGTGGGCAGCGGCAGGCAGGGGTCGTCGAAGGCGATCACCACCCGCGAGCCCCGACCCGCCAGCCGGGCCAGAGGCGGCATCCCCAGCGGATTCTCGAGCGCGCGGCGGACCGAAAGAGCGAAGTCGGCCAGCGGTGGGGGACCGGGAGGCGGATCGACCACCCGCACCGGTCCGGGCAGCCGCGCCTCCACCAGACCATCGCCCGCCAGGAAGAGGACCTCGCGGGAAGGCGCGCCACGGTCCCCAGCGGCGCTTCGCCCCGCGCTCACGCCTCGCCCCGCTCGCGGAAGCCCTCCGCCGCCCGGGCCGCCCTGATCCCGTCGTGGACCCGCCCCGCCCATGCGTAAGGCTCCCGCCAGGGAATATGCAAAGGGGTGATTGTAATCTCCCGGATCCTCACGCTGTCCTCCGCTTTCTCGCCTTGGGCGCCGCCATATTCCCTGCCGCATCCGGACATCTTCCCCTCCGCGGCCGGGGTGACCCGCGCTATCATGAGCCCATGCTACCGCCTCTCCCCCGCCATCCTAGCCTCTATCAGATCAACGCCCGCGTCTGGCTCAACCGCCTGCAGGGGGCGCCTCCCGGAGAAGGCGACCTGGCGGCGATTCCCGACGCGGAACTCGACCGGCTGGCCGACCTGGGCTTCGACCTGATCTACCTGCTCGGAGTCTGGCAAACCGGCGAGCGCGGACGCCGGGTGGCGGCGGGCTTTCCCGGCCTGACCCAGGAGTACCGCAAAGCGCTGCCGGACTTCTCGGACAAAGACGTCTGCGGCTCTCCCTTCGCCTTGGCCGGATACACGGTGCATCGCAACCTGGGCGGCGACGCGGCACTGGTCTCGCTGCGCGACCGCCTGCACCGGCGGGGCCTGCGGCTGATCCTGGACTTCGTCCCCAATCACACCGGCCTGGACCACCCTTGGATCGGCGAGCACCCCGACTACTACATCAGGGGAACCCGCGAGAACCGCGCCCGGGACCCGGAGAACTGGTGGTCCACCCACGTGGACGGAGAGGAGCTCATCCTCGCCCACGGGCGCGACCCCTACTACGCCGGCTGGACGGACACGCTCCAGCTCGACTACGGCAACCCTGAACTGCAATCGGCCATGGTCGACCAGCTGCTGCGCGCGGCCGAGCTCTGCGACGGGCTGCGCTGCGACATGGCCATGCTGATCCTCCCGCAGGTCTTTCAGCGCACCTGGGGAATCGAGGCGGATAACTTCTGGCCCCGCGCCATCGGAGAAGCGCGCGCCCGCCGGGAATTCCTCTTCATCGCGGAGGCCTACTGGGATCTGGAGTGGACCATGCTCAGGCAGGGCTTCGACTATGCCTACGACAAGCGTCTCTACGACCGGCTGAGCCGGGGCCCGGCTCAAGCGGTGCGTCAACACCTGCAGGCGGGGGTCGAATTTCAGTCCGGGCTCGTGCGCTTCCTGGAAAACCACGACGAACCCCGCGCCGCCACGGTGTTCCCCGGAGCCCAGCACGGAGCCGCCGCCGCCCTGGCCTATCTCTCTCCCGGCCTGCGCTTCTTCCACAACCAGCAGGAGGAGGGCTACCGCCGCCGAGTGCCGGTGCAGCTCTGCCGCGGTCCCCAGGAACCCACCGACCCGGCGGCCGCCACCCTCTACGAGGAGCTCTTCGACCTGCTCCGCGATCCCCTCTTCAAACAGGGCGAGTGGGAACTGCTGCCCGCGGATCCCGCAGGCCCGGACGTGATCGCCTTCCGCTGGAGCGCCCCGGGCGACGCCCAGCACAAGGATCGTGAGCGCCTGGCGGTGGTCAACTACAGCGCGCAACCGGCCCGGTTCCACGGGGGACTCGACGGCCAGGAGTCCCTCGAACTCGACCTCGGACCCTGGGACGTCCGCATCCTGGAGAATCGGGAACTCTAGGGCAAGGTTGTCCGCCCCGCCGCCGCCTTCTGCCTAGTCGGCCGCCGCCGCCTCGCCGTCCGTTGGGCTCCGCCGAGTGCGCCGGCTATGGCTCCGCCTGATCGGTGCCCGCCGCCTCCGGCGAGGCGTAGAGGACCAGCCCGGCCTCTTCCCAAATCGCGGTGAAGCCCTCCTCCGCGGTGAGCCGCTGCGACACGTCCAGCGACGGGCCTTCGCCCAGGTTCGCCGGAATGAGCACGTAGTCGACCGAGTCCGCCCGTGCCAAGCGCTGCCCCTTTTGCGAGTCGTCCCCCCAGTAGTTGGCGTACCAGGGGTTGGGAAAGTCGTAGATCTCTTCCCGGTGGGCGAGGTGCGAGGCGTAGGCGTACCAGGCCGATACCGCCGCCTCCTCGGGAATCATGGCGATGGCCTCGCGCGCCGCCGCGGCGCGTTCCGACTCGGGGTCGGCCACCCCGGAAGGGTGCAGCGACCAGCCGAGCGGCCCCCAGAGGTAGGCGGAGAGCACCGTTGCCAACAAGACAGCCACCACCGCGCCGCGCCGCAAGTTCCGCCAGGGGATCTCGGCCAGGGCAAACACCGTCGCCGCCCAAAAGACGGGGATGATCAGCGAGTGGTAGTGATACTCCAGGTGATACTGATAGAAGAACGTGCTGAGCAGGTTGAAGCCCAGGACCGGCAGAGCCACCAGCGCGAGCGGCGAGGCCAAGGCTAGAAAACCCGTGGGCAAGAGCAGCTGCAGCACGTAGAGCATCTTCTCGCTCGTGAACACGTGCCCCGCCAGCGCCGCAGGGTCGGTGAAAGCCGTCTTCACCACTCCGCCCGGCCCGCCGAAGGGGATGCGCCAACTGTCGAGCGCCCCCGCCTCCACTCCGCTGAAGTGGGGTTGGATCACATAGATCGCGAGCACCATCCAGACCACCGATCCGAAGAAGGTGACCAGTCCCACCCGCCGCTGGTAGCGCCAGGCCACGTACAGGCCGAGCGGCGCCGTGAGCAGGGCGACGTCCTCCTTCACCGCGAGCAGAAAGACCACCGCCACCCCGTACCAGAACCAGCGGCGGACCACCATGAAGTAGATGGCAAGGAGCGCCAGGGGCACTTCGAAGGAGTCGGGGTGAAAGTTCTCCAGGTTAAGCCAACCAAGCGCCGGAGTCAGCAGGTAGGCGGCGGCCGTCCCCAGCGCCAACCACTCGCTCCCCAAGAGACGGCGGGCGAGCAGGAACAAGGGCACCGCACCCAGGGCCAGCGCCAGGGCCTGCGCTATCAGGAGCAGCGCGCCCGAGGGCCAGATCCAGTAGAGCGGGACGAAGGGCAGCAGGATGAAGCTGGTGTGATCGCCGAAGAGGTGCAGACCGAGGATGGTGACGAAAGGCTCCTCGAAGCGGCTGAGCAGCCAGAGCCCCTGATCGTAGATGGCGAAGTCGAAACTGGGCATGTTGTAGCCCCAGTAGTTGTTGAGGCTCTTCAGGCTGTAGGTGAAGAAGTAGAGGAAGACGGCCAGGCCGAGGAGGATGGGCGGGATACGGCGGCGCATCCGAGTAACGATAGGGGGTTGGGCGGACGACTGCAAGCCATCGCAAACCGGGGTTGACAGCGACCCCGCACGGTCAACGGAATTAAGACGGCGTCGGCGGGGCCCTTGCGCTCCAGCTCGTAAGCCTACCGTTTGCAATGGTAATCCCAGGCGAATAGACAGCGCCCCGCCGCGGTACTCCTGGAAGATGACCAGCATCGCCGCCGAGAGGAGCCAAGGCACCCCGCCCCAGGCAACGCGGGCCATCCGCCTGGAGCAGGCCACCATCGCCTACAACGTGCTCGAGGGGCTGGTCGCCGTCGGGGCGGGACTGGCGGCCGGTCTGGTCTCTCTGGTCGGCTTCGGGGTCGATTCGGGCATCGAAGTGGCGGCGGCCACGGTGGTGCTCGTGAGGCTCCTCGCCGAATACCGGGGCGGCGAGGTGAGCGAAGCCAAGGAGCGGCGGGCCCTGCGTCTAATCGCGCTTACCTTCTTCGCTCTCGCGGCCTACGTGGTTTTCGAAGGGACCCGCAATCTGCTGACCGGCGACACCCCCGACACGAGCACCGTGGGCGTCGTTCTCTTGGGGCTATCGGTGCTGGTCATGCCGCTGCTCGCTCGGCTCAAGCGTCAGGCCGGTGGACGGCTGGGCTCGCGACTAGTGCTCGCGGATGCGGCCGAAACCCGGCTCTGCGCCTGGCTCTCGGTATCGACCTTCATCGGCCTCGGGGCCTTCACCCTGTTCGGTTGGACCTGGCTGGATTCCGCGGCGGGCTTCGTCATCGCCCTCTTCGCCGTACGGGAGGGCCGAGAGGCCTGGGAAGGCGAGTTGGTCGAGGGCGAAGACTGAGGCGAGACTGAGGCGAGGCTAAGGCTTAGGCTAAGGCCGAGACTAAGACGCAGTTCCGCCTTCCCCCACGGCGAGGGCTCCCAGGAAGAATGCGCCGTCCCCCAGCGCGCTCACCAATCTCGCCAGCACGACGGCCTGCACCAGTCCGGCTTCGTCAACGAGGCCCCCCAGAAGCAGGAGTAGGACCAACTCCCGCACGCCGAGCCCGGCGGGGGATCCCGGTGTCACCAGACCGACCAGCCAGGCAAGGATGTAGGCGCCGAGCACGATGAGCCAGGTGCCGCCGGCAACCCCGCCGCCTCCCGACCCCTCCCCCGCGCCGCTCGGCCCGAGCAGCGCGAGCAGGCCGAGGAAGAGCAGGCCCGATGCGGCGAGGAAAGCCACCTGCCAGGCAAAGGCCCGGGCCGCCCCCGCTCCGATCAGCCGCCAGAGGAGCACCGCCGTCGACCCCAGAGCCGCCAAGAAGAGCAGCGCGCTCGCGAAGACGGGGACCGCTTCCACGAGCAAAGGCAACACCAGCAGGCCAAAGAGCGCTCCTCCCACCGCCAAGAGTCCCAGTTCCCAAGCGGCAGACTTGGCCACGGCCCAACCGGGAAGACCGGCGGCCATGCCCCGCCCCTGCCGAGCGGCCAGGTGGAAGATGTTGCCCGGCACGTACTTGCTGATCTGCGAGAGGCCGTAGACGCGCACCGCCCAGCGGCGCGAGGCGAGCGCCCCGAAATGCCCGAGCAGATGCCACCAGGCCAGGCCCAACATGACTCCCGCGGCGCCGTAGAGAAGCGCCAGGCCGCCGACGGCCGCCCATCCTCCCCAGCCGAGGCCCGCGAGGTCGATCTCGTCGGCATAAGTGCGCAGGCGCAACGCCACGAAAAGCAAACCCAGAACCGTGAGTGCCCGACCGGACCAAACGAGAAGTCTGCGCAGGGCGGGATCCCTCACCGGGGCCTCAACGGCGTCGCGGGCGGGGGCGGGGGCGGCAAAGGAGCATGGTCCAGGGCAGGGGATGCCTGACCGCCACCACCTGGAAGTAATCGGACACGAGGCGCTCGAAGCCTCGCGCAGACCAATGCTGAAGGTGACCTGGGGTGTTCCCCAGAGTGGAGAGATAGGAGCCCCGCACCAGGTTGAGCGCCCGCCACAGGGGTTCGCGGGGCACGCTTACGATCAGGTGGCCCTCCGTTACCCGCTGCAACGCGCGCAGGCCGGCCTCCGGTGTCTGCAGATGCTCGAGCACCTCGGTGCAGACGAGCAGATCGGCGGCGTCCCGCCCCGGCCGGAGCTCGTAGATGCTGCGGGTCTCGAAAAGGGTCGGCGGCAGATCCTCTCGGTCGGCATTCTCGCGGGCCAGCGCGATCGCCGTCGGGGAGACGTCCGTGCCTCTGGCGGCGAGGCCCTCTCTGCGCCAGCGGAGCACCCAGTAGCCTTCCCCGCAGCCGACCTCGTGGATGTTCGCGGGGTTCGCCCTGGACACCAGTTCGCCGAGGGCCGACTCGAAACCCGCCATGATCCGCCGGACGATGGGGTTGCTCGAACCGTACTTGTCGTAGGCGTTGCCCACCACCAGGCCGCCTTCCTCGGGGCCGCCCGCGATCCGCACTTTCATCGGCGCAGTTCCGCGTCGCAGGGAGTGCCATCCGGGGTGGCCGGCATGTCGCCCGCGGACGCGCCACCTCCCGTATGCACGCCGGCCTCCGAGCCGAGCGCCCCTTCCCGCGACCTGAACCTCGTCCGGTAGCGCACCTCCTCGAGCAGGCTGCGGTTGGCCGCGAGCAGATCGGCCAGGAAGGCGATCAGCAGGGTCTGAAAGCCCATGCCGAGGAGCAGCGCGGCGAGGAGCAGCGATTGCACGTGGCCCTCTCCATCCCCGGTGGCGTAGTAATAGAGAAAGCGCAGGCCCAGCAAGAAACCCAGCGCGAACAGCACCGCCCCGATGGTTCCGAAGAAACGGAAAGGCCGATAGATCACGAAGATACGCACGATGGTGCCCAGGCTGCGCCTGATGTAGTTCGGAACGCTCTTCACCAGCCGCGAGGGCCGCAGGTCCTCGTTCACCCGCACCGGCACCGAGGTGATGGCCATGCCCTTCCGCCCCGCCTGGATGATGGTCTCCAAGGTGTAGGTGTAGTTGTTGAAAACCACGAGCCGTTCCGCCGCCGGCCGGCTGATCGCGCGAAAGCCGCTGGGGGCGTCGGGGATATCCGTCTTGCTCGCCACCCGCACCGCCCAACTGCCCAAACCCTGCAGCACCTTCTTCAGCCAGGAGAAGTGTTCGATGGTGGAAATCGGTCGAGCGCCCACCACCACGTCGGCCCGCCCCTCCAAGATGGGAGCCGTCAGCGCGGGGATGTCGCCGGCGTGATACTGGTTGTCCGCATCGGTGTTGACGATGACGTCGGCGCCCAGACTCAAGCAGGCGTCGAGGCCGGTCATGAAGGTGCGCCCCAAACCGAGATTGCGGGTGTGCCGCACCACATGGTCGACCCCGGCGGCTCGGGCCACCGCCGCAGTCTGATCCTCGCTGCCGTCGTCGATGACCAGCCACTCGACCTCGTCGAAGCCCGGTACCTCGCGCGGCAGCTCGGCCAGGGCCGTCGCCAGAGTCTCGGCCTCGTTGTAGCAGGGGATCTGAATGATCAGCTTCACTTGGGATTCCCTTCCCGCCCCGCCCGGCTCCACGAACCGCGAACCGCCGGCGCGAGGACCGCATGCACCAACGCCAGAGCCGCAAGCAGGGCCAGAGGAATCAAGGGCTCGGAGTAGCGCGGAATGAAGTGGGTGAGCAGGGCATAGAACCAGAACATCCCCACAGACATCAAAGAGAAGGCGAACCAGTCAGGCCGCCTGCGCCAGAGAGCAAGGAAGGGGAGCGCCAGCAGGGCGGCGAAGGCGAGGAGATTGACGCTCGCCGCCGCAAGCGAACGGATGGGGAAGGACCAGAGACCTCTCCAAGCAAAGGGCACGGTGGTGGCCAGGTGCTTGCCCGGTGCGCCCAGGATCATGTCCCAGGCCTTCTCCTGAAGCACCCGGTCGGCCTCGCCCGCGGGAAGGCCGGCGGCCGCCATCTGCTTTTCGAGCCTGATCCGCATCGCCTTCGCCTTGCCGAAATAGCTGACCGCGCCCTCGACGTCACCCAGTTTGACGATTTCCGGCTCGCCCGGCGGCGAGCGTCTGAGGCGCTCGTAGCGGCCGCCGGGCTGGAGGTCCTCCACGTGAAAACCGAGGACGTCCTCGAAAACCTCGTGCCGCAGAACCGGCGGCGCGTAGGCGTAGAAAGCGCCCCGGTACTCCTCGGCGGACATGCCGTCCTTGACCGCCCGGGTATAGAGCACCTCCCCCCCGCGCTGGGCGATGGCGAAGTCGCCGAACTGCAGGTAGTTACGCGTCATCCAGGGAGCCACGGTGAGGGCGAAGGTCAAGGCCGTTACCGCGAACACGAGGAGGGCTCGGCGCCGGGGCAAGCCGCCAAAGAGGAGCAGGCTGAGCGCGAGCAGGGGAAGGGCCACGAGCGCCACGTAGAGCGCCGCGGCCTTGGTCAGAGCCAGAGCCGCCGCCATCAAGCCGGCAAAGACGGCGGCCCGCAGACGCTTGGTCTGCACCAGCCAAACCATCGCCCCCGCGGCCAGCACCAAGAACAGCGCGGCCGGCCCCTCGGTGAGCAGGTTGCCCGTATTGTGCGAGATCCGCGCGAAGAACCACCAGCTCCCCACGATCGCCAAAAGCGCGACAAGATGCGACCGGGTGAGGAGCCAGGCGAGCCACCAAACCGCCGGCAGGAGGCCGATCAGATAGAAGAGGTTGACCCGGAACACCTGAGCCGCGTAGCCCGGGTTTTCCAACACCTGGTCGACGCCGGCGGACGCCGGTATGTCCGTCAGAAGCGCCATGTGCGCCGCGGTGGCTGCAATCGCCAGCGGCTCCCGCAGGTAGGAAGGCTCGCTGCCGTCCTCGGAGAAAGCCCGCTCGGTCCACAGATGGTAGCTCAGGCGGAGATTCTGCCGGCCATCGGGCGAGAATCCCCCGCCGCCCATATCCGCGGCCAGCTGCCAGGAAAGCGCCACGATGACGGCGGCCACAGCCAGTATCGGCAGTATTCTGCGCCACTGAGCCAAAGTCAGGGGCGCCGCCCGTCCCGCCATCTGCCGCGCGCGTCCCAGCGCCCCAGGCCTAGGCCGGCCGGCCGGATGGCGGAGCTCGAGGGGTGGTTCTGTTGGGGTAGAAGGTGCCACAACCCCACATTTTACCTTCCGGGCCCGCTCCGCCTCGACGATGTCCCGGAGTCGTGTTTTTGGACCGCCGCCAGCGGGGAATGTAACAATTAACACACAATGCCACCGCGCGCGCGGTGGACCGTCCCATCCCATAGCGGCCCCTGTCGACGCCCCGGTGGCGGATCTCTCGCGATCGAAGGGACGCATCATGAAGAGCAAAGTGCGGGTCGTGCCCGTTCTCCAGGCCAAGGACCTGAAGCGGGCTCGGAGCTTCTACGAGGACAAACTCGGTTTCTGCCTGGACCGGAAGGGGCCGGACGGCGTGCTGCTCAGGGCGGGCGACAGCTCGATCTACCTCTACGAAACCAAAGCCGCCCCCGGGGAGAGCACGGTCTTGTCCTTTGACGCCGAGGACTTCGACAGCACGATCGAAGAACTCCGGAACGTGGGCGTACGTTTCGAGGAGTACGACCGGCCTGACCTGAAGACCAAAGACGGCATCGTCGAAATGGACGGAATGCGCGCCGTCTGGTTCAAGGATCCGGAGGGCAACGTCCTCAACGTCACCGAATGGAAGGAAGCCAAGAGCTCGGCTTCGAAGGCGGCCTAGGGACTACGCGGCGGCCTAGGGAGTACTAGGGAGTACGCGGCGTAAAGTCGGGAATCCCGATCACCGGATTCCTCATCCCAAGCCCGCCGAGTAAAACAGCGGTGTCCGGGTGGCAGGTAAGCATCAGCACCTGATGCTGTTCTGCGAAATCCAGCAGGATCTGAGCCACCCGGCGCTTCCGCTGCGGGTCGAAATTCACCAGGATGTCGTCCAGGATCAGGGGCACGGGCAGGGAACGCTTGGCGTACTCCTCGGCCAGGCCCAGCCGCAGGCATAAATAGAGCTGCTCCAAAGTCCCCCGGCTGAGCTGCTCGGGCGCCTTCGTCTCCCCGTTGCCGGACCGCACCATCAGCGTTTCGCCGTCATCGGCTTGGAGCACGCGCTCGTAAGCGCCGTCAGTGACTTGGCGGAAACTCTTGCCCGCGTCCAAGAGCACCTGCGGCTGCCGGTTCTTCACGAACTCGCCCAGGGTTTGCTTGACCAGGGCCTGAGTCACGGTGAGCGAGCGCCACCGCTCGATGAGTTCGTCCAGCTCCGTCTCGGCCTGCTGCAACTCGCCTTCGATGCGGGGGATATCGGCGGAGATTTCGAGCTCGGACCGCTCATCCTGAACCTCTTTACGCACCTCGATGGCCTGCTGGTACTCAGCTTCGAGCTCCTCGAGCCGGCGGGCGGCATCGTCGGCCGCCGCCTGCCAACCGGTTACCTCACCGCCCCGAAGCTCCTCCAGGAGCTTATCCGCCTGGTCGCCCTGCCCCACCCGCTGCTCGATCCCGCGCTCGAGCGTGGCGATGCTCTCCTTCAGCCTCTTGGCCTGGGCGAACGTCCCCATTTGCCGGCGGAAGGTGATTTCATCCTGCGCTCCCCCGCTGGCGTAGAGTTCGTCGAGGTTCCTCTGCGCGCCCTCCAGCTCCTGCTGCGCGCTCTTGGCCTTGACCGAAAGGGCGCGAACGGACTCCGTCAGCCGCGCGTGACGCTCACGTTTCTGCAACTCTTCCGCACAGGCGCGTTCCAAGCCCATGAACGCGGAGACGGTGTCGCCCGGGGTGTCTCCTCCCGGCAGGGGGACTCCGGCTTCCTGCAGGAGGCCCCGCGCGGCGGAGTCCCACTCCGCCGCCATCCTCTGCAGACGTTGGCGCTCGGCGCTCAGGTCGCGGGCTTCTTTCAGCCGCTTGCGCACCTCTCGCGTCAGCACGAGAAAGCGTTGGGCACCCGGTGCGCTCAGATTCGCGGGGAAGCCGCGCTCCTTCTTCCAGTCCGCCCACCGGCCGGCCAGCTGCTCCAGCTGCGCCGCGGCCGAGTCCGCCGTTTCTCGCAGCCGAATTTCCGTGGAGGCCGCGCGTTCGAGTTCCTTCTCCGCGCGGGCGCACTCCTCCGCGGCCGTCTGCCGGCGGACCAGCCGCAGATCCTCCTCGGCCAGCCGCGCTCCCCGATCCTCGATTTCCTGAAAGCTCAGGCGCTCTTCGGCCAGACCTAACTTCCGGGCGTCTCCCGCGACCGCGCTATGCAGTTCCGCCAACCGGGCTTCGCCCGCGGCGAGAGCTCTTTCCGCCTCCCGCAGCTCCTTCCGCAACGCCGCCAGTTCCGCCTGTCGGCCCGCCTGGTTCTCCGGGCGCCCCGGCCGGCTACCCGCCGCCTTCAGCCGGTAGGCGGCAACCACCAAGATCACAAAGACGGCGCCCGCCACCAGTGCCAACAGCAGGGAGCCGGTCCATGCGGCCCACACCGCGCCGCCCGCCGCCAGCAGAGCCAGGAGCAGGCTGACCAACAGAGCCGGGCCCAGCAAAACCAGCAAGGGATTATCCGCGGGCGCTTCTGACGCCGCCGCCAGCCCCCGGCGGCGCTCGCCGATCGCCACCCGGTCGGCCCTCAGGTCGGCTTCGAGGCCTCGCGCCTCCTGGAAATTGGCCCGCAAAGCGCGCAGCGACGCCTTGGCCTGTTCAAGTTCTCCCGCATCGGGGGCGTCCATCGTCCCCAACTCGGCCAGCAGTTCGTCGCGGCGGCGGGCCATCGACGCGCGCGCCTGCGCCGCCGAGTCCGCCTCCCGCTCCGCGTCGGCCACCCGGACCTCGGCTTCCGCGAAGGCGGATTCCCAGCTCTCGATCTCCTGTTCCACCGGAAGCGAGGTGTCGAAGCCGTCCACCCGGGTCTCGTCCCAGCCCGGGCCCAAATCCTGGAGCGCCTCCCGGAAGGTGTCCTCGGCCCGTCGCAGGCGCTCTTCTTCCCGAGGAAGATCCTCCAACCTCTGGCGCTGGAGCGGCAGTCCCAGGGCCTGTTCGCGCACCCGCGCGCTCACGTGCGCCAGGGGGTCATCCAGAGAATCCCCCAGCCGGGCGAGGGACTGCCGCTCGGCCTCGAGTTCGCCCTCTCGCTCCTTCAGCGAGCGGCGCGCGGTCTCGAAGGCGGCCAGAGCCCGCCCCAAAAGCTCCTCGGCATCCTCGGGAAAACTCGCAGGCGGATCGAGCCTCGCCAGATCCTCCTCGGCCATTTGCTTCTCCCGCCAATCCGGCCAGAGCCCGCAGAGGAGCTGAAAGCGCCGCTGCTTGGCCCGCTCGCGCTCCATATCACGGTGGACGCTTTCCACCTCCCGACCGGCTGCCTCTTCCCGCTCGAGCAGCAGGGCGTATTCACCCGCCCGGTTCTTCGCGTCGCTCAGTTCCCGCCGCCGCGCGTCGATGGTTACGAGCAGCTCGTTGATCTGACCGCCTGCCCGCGGTTTGAGCAGCGCCTCCCGCTCCTTCTCCAGCTGCTTGACCACTTCCCGGGCCGACCGCCCCGCCCCGGCGATTCCTGCCGAGAATATCCGGTCGGCCACCCCTTCGTTCGAAAGCGCCTTGAGGTCGCTGAGCTCGGTCAGGCTGAAGGCGAACACCGAGCGAAAGAGCGCCCCGTCCACCCCGTGCAGCAGCGACTGCAGATCGGACTCGGTGAGCTCCGCCCCGGTGGAAGCGGTGATCGTCGGCTTCTTGACCCCCTGGAACCGTTCGAGCGTGACCGCGCCGTCGTCCGTGTGCAGGAACAAGCGGCCCCCGTGCTTGCCCCCGCTAAACGGCGGATAGAGCGCCTTCCCCTTTTGCCCTGGGGGAAAGCCGAAGAGCACGGTCTGGACAAAGGCGAGCAGCGTGCTCTTGCCGGCCTCGTTCGGCCCCAAGAAGAGGTTGAGCCCGGCAGGCAGGTCCCTCAGCTGCCGGTCCCGGAACAGTCCAAAACCGTCGATGTACCAGCCTTCTATTCGCACGCGTCCGCCTGGTCCAGCAGTTCTATGGCGCGCAGCCGGGCGCGCTCGAGCAATTCGCGCTCCTCGTTGGGCGTGAGTTCCTGCAGATGGCGCTTGAGGCCGTGGGGTTTGTCCGGGTAGATGAGTTCGCCGAGCAAACCCTCGGCCGGTTCGGGGCCCTCCAGCTTCTGGTCCACCAGGGCGCAGATCTCCGAGGCCAGGTCCCCGCGGGCGCGGACGGCTTCCAGATCCACCGGCGGCGAGGTGCGGTCCTCCAGGCGCTCCCACCAGACCAGGGGCCGCTCCCCCGCGAACTCTTGGCGCAGATCGCGCAGGACTTCCTCCGCCCCGCCGGAACAGGCCAGGTCGGCGTGGACCGGACCGGTGCCCTCCAAGCGGACGTCCAGGATCAAGCCGGCCGCGCCGCAATCCGCGCGGGCTGCAGCGGCGAACTCGGCCAGGCCCCGACGCAGATCGGCCAGATCGTCGAACCCGGAGACGTCCAAACCCTCCCAGCGGAAGCGCAGCCGCTCGGTCTGCAGGAAGCGCAGGCCGCGCACGCGGTTGCCGTCGGCCTCGACCAGGTAGGCGCCCTTCTGGCCCTGCTCGGACGGCTTGAAGCTGCGCCCCTGGGTGTTGCCGGGATAGACCGCCCAGGGCTCGTCCTCGTGGAGCACCCGGCGGCTGTGCACGTGACCCAGCGCCCAGTAGTCCATGCCCCGGTCGCGCAGATCGTCCAGGGAGCAGGGACTGTAGGGCGCGTGCTCCGCGTTCGAGCCGACGTTGGCATGAAGCATGGCCACGTGCAGGCCTTCGCCCTCCTCCCGGGAGAAGCGAAGGGCCAGGTTCTCGGTCACGTCGCGCCGGCCGTAGCTGATGCCGTACACCTGGGCGATGGCCGAGCCGGCCTGCTCCACGGGGATCCGGCGCACCTGGTCCGCCGCGAAGATGGTCACGTTCTCCGGCCAGGAGCGAACCGCGCTCCAGCCGCCCCCCGCGGCGCCGCCAGAGCGGGCACCACCCAACGGATCGTGGTTGCCGTGACAGATGAAGACCGGTACGCCCTGCTCTGCCAGCCTCTCCAGCCCTTTGACGAAGCGCAGTTGAGCCCGCAGGCCGCGTTCCGCCCCGTCGTAGATGTCCCCGGCCAAGAGCAGGAAGGCGGCACCGGCGTCCAGGGTCTGGTCGACCAGGGCATCGAACGCGTCCAGGGAAGCGTCGCGAAGCAGTTCGGCCACCTCGGGGGACACCTGCCCGATCCCTTGGAAAGGGGTGTCGAGGTGCAGATCTGCGGCATGTACAAAGGTGAATCGCATAATGCTGGACTCCAGTTAAGTGAATCGGGCGAACGAAGTCAACTGAGACCCGCGGCGGTGAGCGGGGCGCAGCCACGTGAGCAGCGCGCAAACGGCTGTGACTGAGGATCATCGCCTTGACGCGCCGGACGCCTATGGCTCAGGATCATGGATGACGGTGCAGCGCCTCCCCAGACCCACCCAAACCGGTGGCGCGGCGTCACGAAACCAGGGAAGGAGAGCCAAATAGTGGCCTTCAACGGACGTTCCGATCCGGACGAGGATACCGGAGAGATCCCGGCGGTGGGTCGGCGCCCCGGCTGGCTGCTCCCCCTGGTCATCATCTTCGGCGCCATCACCGTCGGCGTCCTGGGGGTCATCCTGGGCACGGTCCTCTACGAGCCACCCGAGCCGATCGCGGTCGACGATAGCAGCGCGGCCACGGACGAGAGCGCCACCGCCACAAGCGAGGGCACGACCACGACGAGCGACGGAGGTATCTCGGGCGGGGCCGCCGGCACCACCACGGCCACCGAGACCCCGACGGGTCCCGTCATCGAGATCGAGCCCACCTCGGCCAACGCCTCCAGCGAACTGGAAGACACCGGCGAGATCACCTACGGCCCCGAGAACACCATCGACGGCGACCCCGAGACCGCTTGGAACAGCGACCTCCCCACAGGCCTGCGGCCGCAGACCAACTTCGCCTCGAGCGAAGCTCCCTGGCTCAGATACGAGTTCGATCAGCCCATCGAACTGGTGGCCTTGAGCCTCGTCAACGGCTACGACAAGGAGGAGCGCTGGGGACAGAATCACCGCGTGCGCCGGGTGCGGATCGTGACCGACGGCGCATCTCACGAAGTGGTGCTCGCAGACAGCAGGACGCAACAGACCATCGAGCGTGATTTCGGCGAGACCTCTGCGGTGCGCCTGGAGATCCTCGAGGTCTACCCCGGCGACGGAGTGCCGGCCGGGGGCGGCGACGTGCTCCCGCCCGACATCGCCCTGAGCGAGATCGAGTTCTGGGGGCGGCGGGCAGAGTAGGTCTGGCTTCCCGGGGACTCTTGGTCAGACACCTGGTGCTGCCCCACGATCTGGCCGGCACCGCTGAAGTCATGCGCTTCGTCGCGGAGGAACTCTCCCCCGACACCTACGTTAATGTGATGGCCCAGTACCGCCCCTGCCACGAGGCGGGCCGCCAGCCTCAGCTCAACCGTCGCCCCACGCGCGAGGAGTTAAGCGCCGCAGTGCAGGCGGCCAAAGCGGTGGGACTCCGGCGGCTGGATTGAGCGACGTCCCCCGCGACGTCGGCGAAACACGGGACGCCGGTCAGGAATCAGCAAATCGTTGCTCGAGCATCGAAACACCGGCGATCACCTCGAAGTGGCGGTCGAGGTGGATGAGCGCGGCCTCGTGTTCCAGGGCGCTTGCCGCGATGACGAGGGAGGCCGGGCCGCCGACCGTCATTCCGCAGTTCGGTCACGGTGCAGTTGTTCGACGGTCAGGTCCAGATCGATCGTGCCCAGCGCGTTCAGCAGTTTCTGACGGCGGCGTTGGGCAATGCTCTCTCTGAGTGCGGTCTCGATCGCCTGCTTCTTACTTCTTGCCCCCAGGACCGCGACGGTTCGGCAGAACTGCCGGCACAGACCGGATGCCGGCTTCACGCAACGCGGATCAACTCGCTGTACTGCGCCAATTCTCTGTCGGCCGTGAGAAGCACCAGTGGCTCGGCCAACGCCTGTGCGACCAAGAGGCGATCGAATGGATCCCGGTGGTGCGACGGCAATTCGGAGACCCGCGCGGCGTGGGCCGCTGTGATGGGCAATTCGATAAACCCGCTTTCTTCTATCGAACGGGCGATGACCGCCACGTCACCCTCGATCCGCCCAAGAGCGGCCTTTATGGCGATCTCCCAAATCGAAGCGGCCGAGACGCAAACCGCCTCCGCCCCGACGATGTCATCCCGAGCCCTCGCGCTTAGCCTCGGACTGTCCGTTACGGTCCACAGAAACATATGCGTGTCGAGCAGGAGTCGCACTCACGCCTCTCCCTCGAACGACCCAAGCACCTCGGCCGGCAGTGGAGCGTCAAAGTCCGCGGCCAGATGAACAGCGCCTTTGAGGCGGCCGAAGGTGATCCGACTCGTTTCCGGGACCAGGGCACAGAGGCGGGCGACCGGCCGCCCGTTTCGCGCGATGACGATTTCTTCTCCTTCGCGGGCGCGGTCCACCAGTCGCGACAGTTGAGTCTTCGCTACGTAGATGTTGACCGTTTCCGCCATTGCTCCTCCTGCCGTTTGACTAAGTCTAGTCTAGCAGATAGTCAGCTAACCGCCGTCCTACCCCGGGTCGCGGTCCAACAGCAGCCGTGCTACCAGCAACCGAGGACTGAGCGTGGCCGAACTTCGCCCATGGCCGACGGCACGGCCCACAAAGAGGGCGAGTGTGGTCGCGACTGACCAGCCGACCTCCATGCGGGAGCGCCCGAGGAGCCGCTTCACTATCGGATAGGCCGCGTAAAAGCCGGTCATCGATGGGGCGTGGACCCCGGCGACCCAGCCCGCGATGATGCCCGGGCCCAGGATGAACATGGTTTTGGGATCCAGGGCCAGGCCGCCCCCCAGAGCGGCGGCGGCGCCCTTGCCTCGGACGATTAGCTGGTTTCCCAGGATGGGCGCAAAGGCCAAGGCGGCCCGGCGGTCCCGACCCAGACCCAGGAGCTGCCCCAAAAGCACCGGGAGAGCGGCTTTGGCGACCTCCAAAACCAGCACCACCAGGGCGGGTCTCGTCCCCATCACCCGGCGGACGGTGGCGCTGCCCGGATTGGCCTGCCTGAAGGCGGCCCGCTGCTCCGGAGGGGCCCGCCGCACCACGAGGCGCGCGGTGGGTAGCGCGCCGGCGGCGAAGGCCAGCACAAGGAGGGCGGCAAAGGCCAAGCTCCCCCGGCGACCGGTGTGGGTGGCGGAAGACGTCGATCTGAGGGCGTTGGGCACTGGAGTTACCTATCGAGGTTGGGAACAGCAGGCGGCATTTGAATCGCCGCGCCCGGAATACCCGCAGGGAGGGAGGGAGAATCCACAACGCCGCCTGCCTTTCGGCTCGCCTCGCGGGCGGGCGGCCAATACCATACCTATCGGGGTATAATCCCCGCGCACGCCCCGCATGCGCGAAATTCCCCGCGTACGCGAAACCTTCCTGTGACGGAGGCTAAGCATGGCCGACAAAGCCCAGATTCGCCTGCTGCACACCGATCAGTGCGCCCCGGAGAACACCAGGGCGGCCCGCTCGGTGCTCACCGATGCCCTGGCCGACTTCGGCCTCGACTACGGCGACGCGGTTGAGGAGGTCCTGATCGAAACCGAGGAGCAGTCTCGGGAGCACAACTTCGTCGGCGGCCCCGCCATCCACGTCAACGGACAGGACGTCGATCCCGCCGTTCGAGAGATGCAGGTGGGCGGCCTGGGCTGCCGCGCTTACATCACCGCCGAGGGCTTCTCCGCCGCCCCGCCCAAGAGCATGGTGGTGGCCGCCCTGCGCGAAGCCGGCTTCGAGTAGCCCCGCCTAGGCGCCCTCTCCACGGCTCCGGCTCCGACCGACCCAAGCCGCAATCAGAACAGCGGCCCCGGCGCCCACCGTATCGGTGAGAACGTCCAGTCCGGAAGCAGTCCGGGCGGGTGTCGTGGACTGGTGGTATTCGTCCCCCAACGAGACCGACAGGGCGACCGCGACCGTGATGGCCAGAATGGAACTCGTCGCGAGCCGCGTGGTTCCTTGGAGCGCCCGCCAGAGCAAGAAGCCCAGCACGCCGTACTCCAAGAGGTGCCCCACCTGTCTGACGCCCCCGATCACCTCGTCGATGCCCACTGAGGCCTCCACCCTGAGCGGCACGATCGGGGCCAGGCTGGCCAGCACCGAACGCAGGGTGCCGGAGGTGTTGGCCTGGGAGGCGACATCGGTGGAGAGCACGGCGATGACCCCGAGCCAGATCAGCACGGGCAGCCAATAACGCATGAAAAGTGCCGGATTTAGCCGCACCTGTGATCTCCAAGAGAGAGATTTCACTGAATCGCCGGACAGAGTATAGGCCCAAGGATAAGGCCGCGTTGTATGGACCAGGCGATCAGACCGCCCTCGAGGCGCTTGCCGACCTTCACCGGACCCTCGACCCGGGGGCCGCGGCGAGTGGTTGGCCGGCTGCTGCGCTGACCGGGGATTGGTTGTCCCGGGGCTGGACCTCGTGATTCAGTAGCCCTCGGCCAGCAGCCTACGCTCTCGGATACAATTTAGGACATCCGCAAACTCGGAGAGATGCTGACATGATTGCCAGGATAGGACGGCGGGGGCAACTCACGATCCCGGTCGAAGTCGACCGTGGCCTCAAAGCCGGCGCTCCCGGCGCGACTAGTGCGTTCCCGGGCTTCCGCCACCCGCTCGGGACCGATGTGGCGGATGTAGGACTCGCCCCGGTTGAGGGCCTCGATCTTGTCTGAGTCGACGTCGAAACCGAGAACGGAGAACTCTTCTTCCGAAAACAGGAGAGCCAGAGGCAGACCCACGTAGCCTTGGCCGACGATGCCGACGGTGGCGGTGTGGGTGCGAATCTTCTCGACGAGGGCGGCGACGGGCCGGCTGTGCGGCTCAGGCGCGATCTCCTCGGCAGTGAGGATCTCAGCGGGCTCTACCGGGGCACAGCTCTCGCTGGCCGAACCGTTGCGCGGGGAGGCGTTGCGCGGGAAGGCCGCGGATCCTGTGGTTTCGCTCGTTCCTGCGGCTTCGAAGTTCAGCGTCGGCTCCAATCCATCGTTCTTCCTTCTCGCACGAAGGCGTCATTGTAGCAATCAACTCAACAGGAGTGTGGGGGCCGGGATTGACCCGTTGCTGGCGATGTGACGGGCGCGGAGGCTGCGCGCCTTCCTGACCGCGATCCGCGACGAACGTCTCTACGCCCGTAGCGCTTCTTCACTACGACCGGGGTCGGCCGCGGCGAAGCTCTATACCGCCGCTGGCCAGCGTCGACCTGAAGACCGGTTCTTTGTCTAGCCGTCAAGGAGAGTCTGCAGCAGGCGGACGTAGCCGGCCACGTCCGCCTGGATCTCGTCATCCGGCCTCTGTTGCAGGAATAGTGCCACCCCCGTTGGCCCTGCTCCATCGGGCTCGAGGAAGTCCTCTCGGAGGATACGTAGCCCCCGCTCCGTTTCTGCCGTCCCCCGGAGTGGTCTGATCGCCCCAGCTACTTCCGCCGCCCCGCTACCGAAGTTCCGCAGCACATAGTAGAGGTAGCGATGAGGAAGTCCACGAGGGCCTGCGGGAAGTCCACCGACCGCCACCGTTGGACAGTCAGATTGCCACGATCGTTCTTGTCCGGCTTGAATCCGGCCTCTCGCAGGCGCCTCGCGATTGCCTCGTAGCGCTCCTCCGCCAGGACCGCTTGGGCGAGGCCCAGGTCCAGGTCCGCGGTCCCCGAATGGAGTTCGAAGTCGTCGCTCGGCGTTTGAGGGACTATGAGAGACGGCACAAGGCCGCCGACGACCACGATGTCCTCGAGAAGATCGGCGAGCTTGAGGGCGAGGTAGAGGCAGGTCGCGTGGACACGCTCGAGGTACTCCGGAGAGTAGTCGCTGGCGAAGCGAAACTCATCCTCGTGCATCCGCAACCGCCTTAGCGTAGTGCTCCCTCACCTGCTCCGCCGCCTCTTCGGAGCGCTCCAACCCGCTCTTTAGGTCCAGGTAGGTCTGGATCGGGCCGACGGATCGTACCCCGTCCATGAACGAGGCCCCCTTGAACACCCAGTCGTCCTCTGGAGTGGCCACCCAGAGGTTCGCCCCCCGTTCTTCTTCGCGGAAGCCGAGGGGCGCGAGGATTTGGCCAGGGTTAGTCTTTGCGTAGAGGACGAGAGTTCGGAAGCCCGCGAAATGCGTTAGCAGCCAGGCGGCGGCCAGTCCGGTGACGGCATACTCGGCGCTTTGCTCCGAGAAGGCTTGGGCAACCTGGCGCATCCGGGCTTCGCCACTCCGAGCGGGGAGGTGCCCCTTGACTATGTGCAATTTCTCGAAGTCGTACTGGTCCTTCCAGGCATCCAGCAGGAGAAGCGGGTCGGGGACGAAGACCTCGTTTTGCTCAGTCCGGCGAATCAACCCATCATCGAGGAGACGCCCAGTCAGGCGACTGACATGGCCCTTGTCCAATCCCGTCGCTTCGGCCAACTCTGCCTGCGTGAAGTCTCTGCTGGGATGGAGCAGCAGCCAGCGGACGAGCCGGGAACTCTTGGTTGCGAAGGCCGAACTCGGCCTACCCACCCGTTTGAATCTGTTCGGACGGCCCTCCACCATGATTCTCAGGCCAGGCGCCTTAACCTCGGCGTTTCCGGACAGATCCAGGCACCCAACGCCGTGCTCGCGACAGAGGCGGCGCGCGGTTTCGCCGAGAAACGGGACGAGGAGGAGCGGAAAAGCACCGGTCTCTCCGGCCACCCTTCTAAGCTGCTCGATCGCCCTAGAGACCACTGCCATCTTGGAAGAGGACTTATACTCGACAACGAAACTGCGCTCAGGCGTCCGCACCATGGCGTCCGCGCGGGCATCCCCGGGCCTTACTTCTAGCGCTTCCACCGCAAATGCCGCAGGGGATAGATCAAGCAATGCGCCCAGAAGCATGGGGAGTTCGGATAGAGCGGCTTTCTCGCTGGGGCCGGTCATGGTTGTCTAATTATACCTAGTTGTGCGGATCTAGCAACCTTATTGTTTACGCAACTAGCTCCCCGCGCTTCGACTCTCAGGCGAGGCCAACCACGACTTGCCAGAAGGATCGGTCCTCACGCGAGTCCCCCTTTGTTGCACCCCCCGTTCCACTCCCTAGCATCGCGTCTGCCCCCAAATCAGCTCCAGCCCTGATTTAGGAATTCCGGCCGCACGGTCGCCCCGCTACTTCTCGCCACAATGCGAAGCTTTATCGAAGTGGGTTCTTCCTGGATCTCCGAATGTAGGTACCTGGCCCCGTCTACCTGTCGCAATAGACAGACCTGCCATCAGGAGCAAGAGAGACGTGGCCATTCCGCACCGTCGCCAGATAGAGTACTTCGCCAACAGCGAGTTACGGATACGAGAAGTCGATCAACATGCGCAGTTGGGTCGTTCCCGCTTCAGACCGACTCTTCCGCGGGCTCCGGTACCTTTCGCTGTTCACGATCTTTCGCTCCTTCATTCCTTCACTGTCTACGCCGGGCGGGGTTGAACTATGGGTGGCTAGCCACACGGCGCTGGCCTTTGCTGGTGTCTGGCTGGCTGGAACTTGGCCGCAGAGTCCCTTCGTTTTAGCCCTCGTCATCTACGGCACGCTGCGCATTCTCGAGGTGGTCGTGTACCAGGTGAACGTGCTCCTCTTCGACCATACCGGGAGACACGAGGAGGCCGCCTACGGCATCATGGTGCCTCAATTGGACGGGGTGACGCGCAGCCCCCCTGTGCTCCTTTCCGAGAGCTTCTCGACGTTCACCGGCTCCGGTTGGAGCCAGATGACGCCGCGCACGCAGACGGCGCTGGCCTTGATGTGGGTGGAGAGTGCGGCGGGCTTATTCATGTCAATAGTCGTCCTCGCCCGCTTCATCGCCATACTGCCGGTGCCGCACTCTAGAACAAAGGGTGAGAAGGATATAGTTTGAGGAGCACCCCGCGCGGTGGGCGGAAGCGACTTGTGCCCGAACCTGCGGCCCGCGGCCGGATGGTGCGGCGATTGCAAAGTGGCCTTCACCGCATGACGGGTTTCCCGTAGCGTAACCTGACTGCGCTTCAGCCGAATCGCTGGGGACGCAGCGCAAGGTAGGAGTCTAAATGAGGATCCTTCTGACCGGAACCGCCGGCTTCATCGGCGCAAACGTGGCCGAAGCCCTGCTCGACCGCGGCGACGAGGTGATCGGGGCCGACAACCTGAACGACGCCTACGACGTGAAGCTCAAGCTGGCCCGTCTCGCGACGCTCGAGGGACGCCCGGGATTCCGGTTCGTTCGGATGGACATCTCCGAATACGAGCAGGTGCGGACGCTCTGGGAGGAATACGGACCCTTTGACGCCGTGCTCAACCTCGCCGCCCGGGCGGGAGTGCGGGCCAGCGTGATCGACCCCTGGGTCTACTACTCCACCAACACCGTAGGAACGCTCAATCTGCTCGAGATGTGCCGCGAGGCCGGGCCCCAGAAGTTCGTGCTGGCCTCGACCTCGAGCATGTACGGGGCGAGCAGCGAGCAGCCCTTCTCCGAGAAGCAGCGCACGAGCAAACCGATCTCCCCCTACGCGGCCTCAAAAGGCGCCGCCGAGCAGCTCTGTTACACCTACCACTATCTCCATGGCCTGGACGTCACGGTCTTTCGCTACTTCACCGTCTACGGACCGGCGGGGCGCCCCGACATGAGCATGCTGCGCTTCGTCAGGTGGATCACCGAAGGCGAGACCGTGAGCATCTACGGAGACGGCTCGCAGTCACGAGACTTCACCTTCGTCGCCGACATAGCCCGGGGAACCGTCCTGGGGCTCAAAGAACTGGGCTACGAAGTGATCAACCTGGGCAACGACCGCCCCATCGGGTTACTCGAGGTGGTGCGCCTCGTCGAAGAGGCCACGGGCAAAGAGGCGAAGCTCCGTTTCGAAGAGGGCTTTGCCGCCGATGTCCCCCGCACCTGGGCCAACATCACGAAGGCCGAGGAGCTTCTGGGCTGGCGGCCCGAGATCCGGCTCGAGGAGGGCGTGGCCAGGACCGTCGAGTGGTACCGCAGTAACCGGGAGTGGGCGAAGGAGATCGAGCTTTAGGGCCGGCCGGGCCCTTGGCTGAGCGCCCGACGTCTCTGGGGCCGGCTTTGCGGCGCCGGCGGCCTCGGCGAATCCGAGGCCGTTTCAGAACTCGGGAATTGGCGGTCGGGCTGCTAGCCCAAAACCGTGAGGTTGCGGAGCATCTGCGCTACTTCACCTCGACTGGCGGCGAGCCAGGGGTCCCAGACGGACCCGTACCCGACGAGCCCTTCGAGAAGCCCGTTATACTCGGCGATCCTCATCGCCTCGCCGTGCTTCGGATCGAAGGCGCCCAGGTATGAGACGTAACCGGACGGCGGGTAATCAAGCGCCTGTGGAGCCAGGGTTCTCAGTGCCCGCACCGCGACGGTGACCAGTTGCGCCCGGCTGACGGATTCCCACGGGGAGAAATTGCCCACGCTCGTTCCCTGTACGGCCCCAAGGGATACCAGGGAAGCGACGAACTTGTGCGGGTAGAGTTCCGCATCGGCGGTACCGAGATCGAAAAACGGCGTCTGAATCGAAGTCCCGTCGGCTATGCCCAGCGTGCCCGAGGCCATCTTGGAAAACTGCGCCCGGTTGACCGGCCTGTCCGCGCCGAAGGTCCCGTCCTTAAATCCCGAGACCACCCCCGCTTCTGCGAGCGCCAGCACTGCATCGACGTACGACGAACCCCCGACGAGGTCGGGGAAGATGTCCATCGCCACCGGTGACGACGAGACCTCTCTCACTTTGAGGTTGGAGGAACTCGCGACCTTGACCGCGATCGCCGATGCGCCGATCTGCGAACCGGCTGCATTGTAGGCCCGGCCGGAGAGGGTGTGGGTGCTCCCCGGCGCAACCGACCTGGTATTCCACTTGAACGCATAGGGGGCGCGGTAGTCGGTGGCTATCAACCGGTCGTCGACGTAGAGGCGGACCTTGCCCACTGCCTGCGCGCCCGAAACCTTCATGCCGACACCGACCCTGCCCTGGACCTCGCTGCCGTCAGTGGGGCTCGAGATGCTCAGTTGTGCGTCGGGGCTCGTGGTCGGCGCCGTTGGCGTCGTAGGCGGCGTTACGGGCGTAGTCGGCGGGACGGTAGTGGTCGGCGGTGCCGTGGTTGGTGTCACGGTCGGGGTGGTGGTTGGCGGTGGTGTGGTGGTAGGAGTGAGCGGCGGCGCGGGAACCGTCGTCTCGAAGGCCACGTTCTGCAACGACAGACTCCCCAACCCACTCGGTAGGGCACTGCTCTTAGGTAGAGCAAAAGCGGTGCAGCTGATCAGGTGGGCGTCCGCCGCCCGACTCGGCGCCCAAATCGTCTTTCCGCGGACCAAGTCGCTGCGGCACGGAGTTCCCGTAATTCGCTGCAGCAAGTGCGGACATAAGAACCCCGCACCTTTCAAGTTACATTTCCAGCTGCCGATACTCACTCCGACTTGTCCAAAAGCTTCACCATGGGGGAGAGTATGAGGGTCCTGACTAGAAGTTCGGCTTACTGCTGGAGAGGAAGTTATGGCTACAACTGGCCTTTCGGAGTAGCGCTCCTTCTTGCCCTGTTTTCACTGGTCGCAGTATTGTTGCCGACATCGGCTCAGGCCCACCCCCACATCAACTACGACCAGCCCTACTGGGACGAGAACCCCGTAGACATCGTGCAGGGAGGGGTCTACGACCGGGAAACCCTTGCTGAATTGATCGCGCGGCCCCCCTTCTCCGACTACGGAATCTCCCGTGACTTCGCCTACTACAGCGACGTGGAGACGATGTATGCGGACGACACCAGAGAGTGGGCCGGTTGGCGCAACGGGCAGATTGCGTTCTCGCGGATCAGGGACGTATGGATCCAGCCCTCGTTCGACTTCCACAGGTATTTCTCTGCTTATGTGTACGGCAATTCCTTCATCGCCCGGCCTTGCGCCAATTTCTCTCGGAACTTCGAAAACCCGCAGCCTCCCAGCATTTCCGGCACCAAGTGGAACGACCTGAACGGCAACGGGAGGCGAGACGCGGGAGAACCGCCGATCCCCGGGTGGACGATCTACCTCTACAAGAATGGGGTGCGCCTCGCCCAGAAGAGCACGGATGGGCAGGGGTCCTATAGATTCACGATCTCGGCCGCTGTCGATCCCCGGCTTACCCCTGGGCAGTACGAGGTAAGAGAAGAGGCCCGAACCGGATGGGCGGCCACCGGCAGCGTCTCCCGCTTCGTGAACGTGGTGGGTGGCTCGAGCGGGGCGGGACGCCAGTACGCGGGGAACGACTTCTTCAACCGCCGCCCGGCCGCAATTTCAGGGCACAAGTACGAAGACTACAATGCCGACGGGGACTGGGACCTTGGCGAGCCGGCGCTAGAGGGGTGGCGAATTTCGCTATCCCAAAATGGCCAGACGCTGGCGACCACCTTGACCGACGAAAACGGCTCCTACCGCTTCGAGGGGCTGGCTCCGGGAACCTACACGGTGAGCGAGGAGTCGCGAGCGGGCTATGAGCCGATCAATCCCATCGGACCCCTGCAGGTCGTCATCCCCCCCACCCACCTAATCGAGTATGCCAACAACGACTTCGGCAACTTCCACCCCTATTCCATCAGTGGGCATAAGTACGAGGATATGGAGCAGGACGGCAACTACGACCCGTCCGCCGACGAGCGTCTCGAGGGGTGGACGATACGACTCTTCAAGGTCGAGGTTGGGCGGGAGACCGAGATCGCCTCTGATGTCACCGACAGCGATGGGGCCTACCGGTTTGTGGGCCTGCGGCCGGGAACCTACCGCCTGAAGGAGGACCTCACCCCGCCGTGGGAGGCGACGGAAACGCCGGAGCAAATAGTGATCCCGGCGGGGCACGGCTTCGACTTGCCCGGCAACGACTTCGGCAACTTTTATCCCGGACAGATCGCGGGCGTGAAGTGGGACGACGCCAACGTTGACGGAGTGCGTCAGCCGGAGGAAAGGCTCCTTTCCGGCTGGACGGTGGCTCTGGTCAAGGACGGCTCGGTGGTGGCGACGACCAACACCGGGGAGGATGGCTCCTACCGCTTCTCCCGACTCGACTTCGGCAGCTATGAGGTTTGGGAAGCCTTGGGGGCACAAGACAACTGGCGGCAGACCTATCCCTCCCCGGGGATCGCCACTCCCCCATTCGATACCACCGCACTCGGGCACCACTCCGGGCTGCTCATCACGAGTCACAGTGTGGTGGACAGAAACGACTTTGGCAACGTGAAGCTGGGGTCTGTCCTCAAGACCGTGCGGGACTCCTGGTGGAAGGAGGCCCTACCGGGAGTCGCGGTGACTCTAAGCGAGGTCGAGGTCCCGGGGACTCTGGAGAACGCGCCGGCTCTTCCCCAGGCGAAGTCGACGGACGCCGAGGGCGAGGCCGGGTTTGAGCGGCTGCTGCCGGGAAGCTATCTCGTCCAGGTAGCTGTACCGGAGGGCTGGGAACCCCATCCGGCTGACGGCTACCAGGAGGAGTTGGTGGTGGGCGAGGGCCAGACGGCTTCGGCGACCAACGAACTGGTCGGTGGGCACGGCGCCGAGCCGCGCACACTCGGGTTGTGGAAGCACTGGCGCAAGCGGTATTCCTACGAGGAGATGGTCCGTCTGATAGAGCGGGTCCAGACGGGCAGCGAGGACTTCGTGGGGCTAACCCCGGAGGGGGTCGACTCCATCCTGGACGTATCCGGGACCAAGGGCGGGGATCCCTTCATCATGGCCCAAGCGCAGTACCTCGTGCTGTGGCTCAACCTCGCCTCTGAGCGGCTCGGCTTCCTGACCACGGTTGACCTATCCAAGGTTCCGGACTGGGAGCAGGTGGTCTCCGATGTGGACGGCACACTCACGATGCATGAGCTGATGCTGCAACTGCGGGCGGCCTTTAACGGTGGAACCCTGACGCCGGAACAATGGGAGGCACTCAAGGACGTCTGCGACTGGACCAACAACTCGCGCACGGTGCAGTAGGGAAAGGCGGCAATGGAGTTAGCTCCGCGTCCTCACGCCACGACAGTCGACTGGAAAAGCGCCTTCGGCCCATGCGGTCGGAGGCGTTTCTTCTCATAGGCCACCTCTCCCTCCACAGCCAGGCGAACCATCTTGCTTGAGGCTTCACGAGGGTGGAAAGTCGCTCCCCACGATCTGTCGTAAGGGTCGGCGGCCCAGACTAGCTATCCCCGCACGACTTTCGCCACGAGAAAGAGGGCCCCTGGCACCAGCACGAGACCTACCTTGGCGGTCAGTATGGCGGTCAAACTCCATTTTTGCCGGAGTGGGCGAATTGAGGCAAAGAAAAAGGCCCGGATCTCTCCGGACCTTCTCTATGGTAGCGGGGGCAGGATTTGAACCTGCGACCTTCGGGTTATGAGCCCGACGAGCTACCGGACTGCTCCACCCCGCGCCGTTGGACTGGGTATTTTAGCACATTCGCCTGAGGCGTCCAGTCCTGAGCTATTGGACGGCCTGTGGGATCGCCGCCGCTGGTCCCGACGCCGCTACCCACGCTCATTTCCCCTACAGCCCAACTTTGCATCTGCCGATGATGCGGATAACGGCAGCCTGGGTCAAAGCGTCCCAACCTCATGGAATACTCTATTCATTAGACCTACGTTAGTTCTGACTTAGATTCTTTAAACTTTGTTGCATCGCAATTCCGAGCCGGTAATATAGCCCACCGCATACGTGACAAGTGGGCAGAGGCGTTGGAGGGTTACTTAGAGTGATTTCCAAAAGATATTTGAGCCTTCACACTTCCCTAATCATCATAGGTTTATCATGTGTATTTTCACTGTGGGGGACGGACGCGGCGCAGGCTTCGCAAACTTTAGATGTCGCGGATTTCGGCGCCCACGGTGACGCATCCCACGACGATACGGCCGCGATCCAGGCCGCCCTGGATAAGGCCGGGGACGACGACAGTAGTGTCTTTCTGCCTTCCGGTACATACCGCGTATCGCGGTCGGGATCGAACTACGCGCTCAGGATCCCGTCCGGCGTCACACTCTACGGAGCCGGGGACTCAAGCGTTATACGGCTTGCGCCCGCCCAGGGTGCGGGAATCCGAGTCGTGGCGGCCAAGGACGCCACCAACGTGCGGCTCGAAAGTCTTAGGGTGGATGGGAACGACGCGGCGCAAGGTGTCTGGGACGAACAGAACCACGGAGTCTTTCTTACCAACGTTTCCAACGCCGTCATCCGCCGGGTGACAGTAGAGAACGTGGCCGGGGATGGGATCTACCTGCACAATCGCACAAGCGCAATCGTGGAGAATTGCACCCTGATCGCCGGCGCCGATCCGAGAATTGGGATCAACTTTTCAGGGGCGGTGGATACGGTCATCCGCCACAACTACATGGAGGGCTGGGACTGGGCTCTAAAAGCCGAACTGAACCAAGATGCACCGCAAGCCGAGCGAATCTTGGTGTACGGTAACCTCGGTGTTCGGCTCAAAGACGGCGGCCTTGCCCTGAACGGCCACGCCAGCGGCAGCTTCGTCTGGAATGTGGCCATCGCAGGGAACCGGCTGCAGTCGGAGGGCACCCGATCCATCTGGCTAAAGGGGGCCCGGGGAATTCAGCTGGTAGGCAACGTCATCGAGGGTGGCGGCGCTGGCGTCCATGTAGTGGCGGACCTGTTGGATACCGACATCAGAAGCAACGATTTCGTCGATCAAGGCGCCGGCGTGGCGATCAGGGAGGCCTCGGATTATGGGGCCAGCAGCGGCATCACGGTGCGCGACAACCTATTCCGGCAAGCCTCATACGCGGCCGCGGTTTCCACACCGGGCGCGGTGGCCGGTCTGAGGGTCACGGGGAACCAACTCCAGCGCTCCGGCTCGGTGGCCTTGCACAATGGAAACCTGGCTCTGGCTCCCGTCATCCTCGAAGATAATATCGTTGGCGAACCGGCAGCGGCGTTGCCGATAACGCCCGATAACGTCGATCCTGACCAGTTGGGCGTGGGGCTGCGAATCATGGCCGACCTGCCGTCCCTCGGCCTACCGGACAGTTACCTCTTCGCGGATCTGGCCCGCTCGCATCCATGGTCCGGCGCCGTGGAGTATCTAGTTGATCAAGGTGTAATTGACGGCTATAGCGACGGCCGCTTCGGGATCAGCGATCCGGTAAAGCGGGCGCAACTGGCGAAGATGGCGTCGATTTCCTTCGGCCTCCATACCGACGCGGTGGACGACGGTCCCTCGCCATTCCTTGACGTCCCCGCCGACGGGGCCAGCTATCCGTTCGACTTCATCGATGAGGCCGCCTCGCGCGGTTTCATATACGGCTACCCCGACGGTACCTTTGACCCCTTCGGAGACATCTCACGCGTGCAGTTGGTCCGCATCCTGGTGCGGGCATCAGGCGATAACCTGGCCGAGCCCCCCAACGACTGGCTGACCCAGTTCGCCGACGTACCGGCCGCCGATCGGCCCTATGTCGACGCGGCGGCCTACAACGGAATCGTCAACGGTCGGTCGGCCACTCAATTCGACCCATACGGGCGAGCGACCCGCGGCCACGTCGCGGTCATGCTGCATCGGTTGCTGAGCCGGTAAGGCCCTTCGCAGTGGGGGCTTACAGGCCTGCCGCCCGCATGTATATTCTGGCGGGGTTGGCGCTCGTGCTGGTTGCATAGGATGGCGTGCTCATCGCCCTTATGTGCTGTTTAGGGGAAGACCCGGGAGTGGCTGATATGCGGGTCGAGGGCGATCTTCCCACCGCCTTGTCGGGGATTTTATAGCTGACCTCGATCGCGGTCATGGCGGTCGGACTTCCTGCTCTTAAGTCCGGCGCTTACCGTGGACTGAGTTGGGGCGGCGACATGCCGCCCGCCCGTTCGACGTTACGTTTAATCTCCCGCCACGAAGTAGAGCCACTCCCCCTCTGAGCTGATGGCGGTGCGGTAGCCGGAGTAGGCCCCGAACTGCTCCCACTCCGCGATCTGCTCGGCGCTGAAGTGCTCCTCCAACCGCTGGCGTTCCTCCTGGTCGAAGGGCGGCACGAGGGTGTGGGCGAAGGGCCAGATGAAGTTGCCCTGCTGCTCGGCGTAGGGCAGCCGCAGGATGCGCTCAAGCTCTTCGGCGGGCGAATCGCCCGACTCTTCCAGCCGCTGCCAGTACTCGGTGGGATCGCCGCCCGCCGGCTCCCCGAAGGAGTAGTTGAAGTCGGCTTGTCCCTCCGCGGCCACCTGGGCCAGGCCGGCGTAGTCCTTTTCCTGCGCCAGGGCGAGGAGTTGTTGGCGGGTGGCCTCCACCGCTTGGGGCAGCTCGACCAGGGGCCCGCCCACGCTGGTGCTGGGTCCCGCCACGCTGGTGGGGGTGGCCGCGGTGGTGTCTGTGCTGACGGCCGCCTCGGTGGTCTCGGTGGCGGCCTCCGCGGTCTCGGTTGTCTCGGGGGAGCTCTCGGTGCCACAGCCCACCAGCAATAGGGTGGCTGCCAGCAGGAGCACGAGGGCCAGGCGGCCGCGTGCAGCCCCTCGGCGTTCGTGCGCTCGCGTCCTCGCTACTATCTGCTCTATGGCCATGGAATCCTCCTTCCGCGGCCAGAATTACTCTTCCATCACCCGAGCCTGGGCCGGCAACGCGGGCCCGCGGACGCTCGAGGGACAGTAGGTCTTGTCCCGTACCAGACGGGTCGAACAAACCTGGAGAGACGGCCGAAGGCCCAGAGCCTCCGGAGACCATTCGGGACCCGCGCGGCGCCAACTTCCGACCAAGGGCCCATCGCCTTCGTATCGACGTTCTTCAAGAATCGTTGGTGATAACCGACAAAGGTTGAGGATAGTTGATGATGAAGGCCGCTAAAACCAGTTTCTTCACAGAGCGCCCGCAGTGGTGGTCCGGGGCCCAGGCTCCGCGGCTCGCGCGGGCGGTAGCGCTTTGCGTGGCTCTCGCTTTCGTGGGCGGGCTTCTGCTCGTCTTTGCCCAACCTGCCGGGGCCACCCCCGCCTCGACCTCAACGTCCTTGGTACTCAAGGGCAAAGCCAAAGAGCAGGTGGGCGACCTGCGCGGGCGGGCGGCGGCGGTGCAGGCCGAAATCGACGGCCTCGACCTGGAGCTCGAACATCTGACCGAGGACTACAACGCGCTCACGGTCCGCATGGAGGAGATCAACCGCGAGTTGGCCAAGCTCCGCCGCGACCTCGATCTGGCCGAGACCAATCACGCCTTCCGCATGGGCCGCGTGGAAGAGCGTCTCCGCGCGGCCTATAAGAACGGGGACGACGACTTCCTGCAGATCATCCTGGCAACGCGGGACTTCAACGACCTGGTCAAGCGGGTCCGCCTGATCTACCGGTTGGCCACGTCCGACCAGGAGATCGCCACCGAGTTCGAGGTGAGCGCCGACGAGATCAGCCGGCTCCAGGAAGAGATCCGCAGCAAGAAGAGCGAGGGGCTGGACCTGCAGGTGGCCCTCACCCAGAAGCAGGAGCAGATCGAGCAAAGGCTCGCAGAGCGGCAAACCACGCTGGCCGGGCTGGACGAGGAAATTTCCCGGGTGATCGAAGAGGAACGGATCCGGCAGGAAGAGGAGCGCCTACGCCTGGAGGCGGAACTGCGCGCCCGGCTGGCCCGGCAGTTGGCCGCCCGGCAGGCGGCCCAGCGCGGACCCTGGATCGGCCCGCTGCCCAGTTCCCCCGAAGAGGTGCTCGACCAACTGGTGGAAACCGCCGCCGCCTACCTGGGGATCCCCTACCAGTGGGGCGGCAAGCGCCCGAGCACGGGCTTCGACTGCTCCGGCCTCACCAAGTGGATCTATGCCCAGCACGGGGTGGAACTCGCCCACTGGTCACGGGATCAATCCGAGATGGGCGCTCCGGTCGATCCGAGCGCGATCAAGACGGGAGACCTGGTGGCCTTCGGCAATCCCGTGCACCACGTGGGGATCTACGTTGGCGACGGCAACTTCATCCACGCACCGCGCACCGGGGACGTGGTCCGCATTCAATCGCTATCCACGCGCAAGGACCTGAGCGCCGTGCGCCGCTTCCCGCTGGTGGCGCGGGTCGACGCCCCGCGCTGGGAGTAGCCGTAAAGCCCGCGGCGCCCGCGCCGGGGCAGTCCGCGCCCGCGCCCAGCCGGCCGGCCCAGCGAGACAAGCCCACCTCAGGCCCCTTCCCTGGTTAAAGGCCTGATTCTCCCTGGTACAATGGGGCCCATGACCACTCTAATGATCATCCTCATCATTGCCGGAGTTCTATTCGCCCTCGCGGGATTGGCCGTGGCTGCGTTTCGCGGCTACCGCTTCTACAAGAGGGTCAAGCAGGTGAGCGCGGCCTTCGACGCCGAACTCCAAGTGCTCACGGCGAAGCAGGAACTCGTCATGCAGAAGGCGGAGAAGCTGCAGACCGACCAGGTGATCCTCAACCAGAGGATCGAAGAACTGAAGAAGGCACTGACCAAAGTCGGCATCCTCAGCCGGGAACTCGCCTCCGCCCGCGCCCGCTTCAGCCTGACCGACTAGCTCGGGGCTGGGTCTCGGTTAGGCTGCACGTTGCGCCTCCGACCGCCGAGGCCGCGCCTCCGACTAGCCCGCCGCTACTCCGCCTCCCCCACCGCACAAAAAAAGAGACCCCGCCGCAGCGGAGTCTCTTTCAAGAACCTTGTGCTGTCCGGCCCGGCCGCCCTAATGCCGCCTAAACGGACTCCACCGAGGTGACTTCGGGAACGGCCTGCATGAGCACCCGCTCGATACCCGACTTCAGCGTCATCTGCGACATGGGGCAGCCGCCGCAGGCGCCCACCAGCCGAACGTGCACCACGCCGGAATCCTCGTCGACGGAAACCAACTCGACGTCGCCGCCGTCGTTCTGCAGCGCCGGACGTACGTGTTCCAGGGCCTGTTCTACTCGTTCCTTCATGGAAAATTCCCTCCTCTGACGCTCCCACTTTCGGGCCACGTCCGAATCCATACTAATCCTGTCCATTTTCTCACATTTGGAAACCGATGCGCACCCCGCTCGCACCCCATTCCCGATGCGCGACCACTCCCGCCGCGCACCCCATTTCCCGATGCGCACCGCCTCCGATGCCTACCCCGCCTCGGATGCGAGACCACTCCCGATGCGCACCCCATTTCCGATGCTCGCAGGCAAACGGGACCGGCCCCATCGGCCCGATCCGCCAGCTTACCCGGCCGGGGGAGTCGCCGGGGCCGCCGTGGTGGGCGGCGCCGCCGGCGCGGTCGTCACCGTGGTAGAAGGCGTGGTGGTGGCGGTCGAGGGCTCGGTGGTCGGCGTGGTCGATGGCGGCTGCTCCGTGGTGACCGTCTGCTGACCCGTGGCCGCCGTGGTCGGGGTCGTCGACGCGGCGAGATTCGCAGGGTTGACCAACGGCCCCGGCACCCGCACGGTGACCGTGGTGGTCTCTTTCTTTACGATCACCCGTTCCTTGATCACCGGCTGCTCGACCACCCGCTCGGTCACGACCACCCGCTCTTCCGGCTGCTGCCAGGCGAAAAGCGCGGCGCTGACCGCCAGAGCCGCCACGGAGAGCCCGACCGGCGCCCAGCGCTGAGCCAGCATCAGGGGACGGGGAAGCCCGCGTGAAGCTCCCGCCATCGCCGGCCCGCCGGCTTTATCGGGAGTCGCCTCCCCAGCGGTCATGACCACCGTCGGAGCAGCCTCCGAGTCGGCCGCGGACTGGGGTAAGAGGTCCTCGTCCTCGACCACGCCGCCCTTCTTGACCTGCCACCATTTGCTCGCTCCCTCCAGGCCGTGGCCGAAGTAGTGCGAGATGGAGGTGTAGACCGCCGACCAGAGAGCGGCGCCCAGCACGGTTCCCGCCCAGCCGGAGCGGGTCATCAAGTAGAAGGCGACCGCCGAAGCAGCCGCCCCTGAGATGATTGTCATGACGCGCGGATAAGACATCATTCAGATAGATCCTCGCCTAAAAACGGTTAATGGTTCATCTTAGCACTAGCCCAGGTGGGCCAGGTCACCGGTGACGTAATACTGGATGCGCTCAGCGATGTTGACCGCGTGGTCCGCGATCCGCTCGAAATAGCGGCCGACGAGCACCAGATTGAGCGCAAGTTCCAGGGTCACGCCCTCCAACTGGAAGAGTTCCTTGAGCAACTGCGCGTAGAGGTCGTCGACCGCGTCGTCCAACTCGTCGATCTCCGCCGCCAGCTTGACGTCCTTCGCCGACCAAGCGTCCAGCGATTTGCCCAGCAGCTTCTTGGCCGAGATGCCCAACTCGTAGATCAAGGCGTTGATGGCCTTGTGGCGCACGATGGGTAGATCCTTCTGCACCAAGTCGGCCACGTTGTAGGCGAGGTCGCCCGAACGCTCCAGATCGTTCAGATTGAGCACGATGGCCATGATCAGACGCAGGTCACCCGCCACCGGCTGCTGCTGAGCCAGCAGCGAAAGCGCCCGCTGTTCGATGTCCAGAAACATGTCGTCGATGGCGTCGTCGCCCTGCTTGACCCGCTCGGCCCGCTCCAGGTCGCACTCAGAAAGAGCCAGCAGCGCGTTCTCGATGGCGTCCTCGACCAGCCCCGCCATCCGCACCAGGTCCTGGTCCAGCCGATCCAACTCTTTCCGAAACTGCTCTCGCATCAGCTCTCCTCAGCTCTTCTCAGCTCTTATCAGCTCGCCGCGCACGTCTAGCCGAAGCGGCCGGAGACGTAGTCCTCGGTCCGCTTGTCTTTGGGCCGGGTGAAGATCAACCCGGTTTCACCATGCTCCACCAGAATTCCCCACCGGTTGGAAGTCTCCTCGTCCACCTCGGTGTAGAGGAAGGCGGTGCGCTCCGAAACCCGCGCGGCCTGCTGCATGTTGTGGGTGACGATGATGATGGCGTACTGCTTCTTCAGTTCCTGCATCAGGTCCTCGATGCGCACGGTGGCGATGGGGTCGAGCGCCGAGGCGGGCTCGTCCATGAGGATGACGTCGGGCTCGACGGCGATGGCGCGGGCGATGCAGAGCCGCTGCTGCTGACCGCCGGAGAGGTTGAGGGCGCTCTTCTTCAGCTTGTCCTTGACCTCTTCCCAGAGGGCGGCCGCGCGCAGGGAGTTCTCCACCAGCTCGTCCAGGTTGCCTTTGAAGCCGTTGATGCGCGGACCGAAGGCGATGTTGTCGTAGACCGACTTGGGGAAGGGGTTGGGGCGCTGAAAGACCATGCCGATGCGGCGGCGCACCGCAACCGGGTCAACGTCGGGAGCGTAGATGTTCTGCCCGTGGTAGAGCACCTCGCCGGTGACCGTGGCTCCCGGGATCAGGTCGTTCATGCGGTTCAGGCAGCGGATGAAGGTACTCTTGCCGCAGCCGGAGGGCCCGATGATCGCGGTGATCTCCCGGGGCCTGATGTCCAGGCTGACATCTTTGAGGGCGATGTTGCCCCCGTAGTAGACGGAGAGGTCCCGGATGGTGAAGACCGCCGAGGTCGAAGTCTTATGCTCTTCGACCGGCTCCGCGGCCTCGGGCACCATCGGCAGCCCGGTCTCCTCGCGCTCACGGGTGGATGAGGTGGATGAAGGGTTCATCGCGAAATCTTACTCCTCGCGGCCACGATACGGGCCAACAGCGTGAATATCAAAACCAGGGCGAGTAGCTCGAGAGCCCCCGCCCAGGCGCGCTCCTGCCCGGCGGCGAAGGGGTTCCGGGCGCCGTCGAAAATCAGGAGCGGGAGCGCCGAAATCGGTTCGCCGATCAGCGCGGTGGTGACCTTGAGCGAGCCCAGCGCGGTCAGAATGAGCGGAGCGGTCTCCCCCGCGGCCCGGGCCACCGCCAAAAGGACCCCCGTGGTGATCCCCGGCAGCGCCGAGGGCAGCACCACCCGCAGCACCGTCTGCGACTTGCTGGCCCCCAGGGCGAAGCTGGCATGCTTGAGTTCGAGGGGCACCAGCTTGAGCATCTCCTCCGCCGAACGGATGACGATGGGCAGCATGATGATGGCGAGGGCCCCGGCGCCCATGATCGCCCCGAAGCCGAAGGGCAGCACGAAGGCGGTGTAGACGAAGAGGCCCACGAACACCGAGGGCACCCCGGTCATAACATCGGAGAAGAAGCGGACGAGTTGGGCCAGCCAGCCCCGCTTTCCGTACTCCTCCAGATAGATGGCGGCCAGGATGCCCAGGGGCACGGAGGCGGCGGTGGCGAGGGCCACCATGATGGCCGTGCCGATCAGCCCGTTGAGAAAGCCTCCACCCGGCCGGCGGAAGGTGAAGGGCGTGGGCTCCGTCAGGAACCCCCAGCTCATGGCGGCCAGTCCGTTCTTGGTGATGTAATACAGAATCAACCCCACCGGGATGAGGGCAAGGGCCACGGCGACGGCCATCCCAGCGGTGGCCACGCGATTGGTCCAGAGCCGCCGCGCGGAGGGGCGGGAGCTGTTGATCTCCAGGTTCAATCCGCCATCCTCCAAACGATCAGCCGGGCGCCGATGTTGACGATGATGGTGATGGCAAAGAGCACCACGCCCACCGCCACCAGCGCTTTGATGTGATCGCCCGAGGCCTCCTGAAACTGGTTGGCGATGACCGCGGCCATGGAGTAGCCGGGACGGACCACCGAGGTGTTGATGGTGGTGGCCGAGCCGACCAGCAGGGCGACGGCGATGGTCTCGCCCAAGGCCCGGCCGAGGCCCAGCATCACGGCGCCGACGATACCGGCGCGGCCTCGGGGCAGCACCGCCCCGCGAATCATCTCCCAGCGGGTGGCGCCCAGCGCGTAGGCGGCGTAGCGGTCGTCGTCGGGCACGGTCTGGATGATCTCCCGGGAGAGGGCGCTGATGATGGGCACGATCATGACGGCCAGCACCACCCCGGCCCCAAAGTAGGAGAGGCCCGAGGGCGGTCCGGCAAAGATCGGGATGAAACCTAGAACGCTGGAGAGAAGCTCGGCCGCCGGCTGCAGGAAGAGGGGCAGCAGGACGAAGACGCCCCACAGCCCGTAGACCACGCTGGGCACGGCGGCGAGCAGATCGACCAGATAGGTGATCGGCCCCTTGATCCAGCGCGGCGCCACCTCCACCAGGTAGATGGCGATGCCCAGGCTGATGGGGACGGCGATCACCAGCGCGATCGCCGAGGTGACCAGAGTGCCGTAGATGAAGGCCAGAATGCCGTAGTCGCCGTTCGCGGGGTGCCAGTCGGAACTGGTGACGAAGGAGATGCCCTCGGCCCGGAAGATGGGGAGGGCGGTGTTCGTGGTGCTCAACACCATGAAGGCCAGGATGAGCAGCACCAGCGAACCGGAGAGCGCCGCCACGACGGAGAACAGGGAATCGGCCCTGCGGCCGACTCCCTTGCGGTTCTCGATGGGAACGGGGGCGATCCCCCCCGCTATGTCGCCCAGAGGCTTAGCCTGTGATTGCATCGACCTTCTGCAAGGCTAGGTCTTCGAGGTTCTGGGGCACGGGAGCGTAATTGAGGTCGCGGGCGAGGGCGTCGCCCTCGGTCAGCGACCAGGTGAGGAAGTCCCGAAGCGCCGCGGCGGCATCCGGCTCGTAGCCGCTGCTCGCGACCAAGATCCAGGTGGCACCCACGATGGGGTAGGCCTGGGGAGAGTCGCTGTTGCTGACGGAGAAGCGCAGGTCGGCGGGGAACTCCACGCCTTCTGCGGCCGCCGCGGTAGAGTCCAGAGTGGGCTCGATGAAGTTACCGGCCGCGTTCTGCAGGCTGGCCACGGGCAGACCGGATTCCAGAGCGTAGGAGAGTTCCACGTAGCCGATGCTGCCGGACTGCTGCTGGATCACGGCGGCGACGCCGTCGTTGCCCTGACCGCCGACTCCCACCGGCCACTCCACCGTCTTGCCCGCGCCGACCTGGCTGTCCCAGGTATCGGAAATCTGGGCCATGTAACCGGTGAAGATATTCGTGGTTCCCGAGGAATCCGAGCGGTGGACCACCTGAATGGCCTGGTCGGGCAACTCGGTGCCCTCGTTGGCCGCGGCGATCGCGGGGGCATTCCAGTTGGTGATCTCACCCAGGAAGATACCGGCAAGCACCTCGGGGGTCAGCTGGAGGCTATCCACGCCCTCGAGGTTGTAGGCGAGCGATACCGCTCCGAACACGGTGGGAATGTGGAAGATCTCCGCGCCCCAGGCCTCTTGGGCCGCCTGCAGCTCTTCGTCCTTCATCGGAGCGTCGCTGGCGCCGAAGTCAACGGTCTGCTGAGTGAACTGCTCGATGCCGCCGCCCGAGCCGATCCCCTGGTAGTTGATGCTCACGCCTGGCTGCACGGTGTTGGTGTACTCGCCGATCCACTCGAGGTAGAGGGGCTCGGGGAAGGTGGCGCCCGCGCCGTCCAGGGAGGCGCTCAGTTCGCCGGTGGTGGATTCTCCGCCTGTATCGCTCGTGGCTGCCTCGCTCGTGTCCGAGCCGGAGGCCTGGTCGGCCGTCCTCGGCTCGCTGTCGCCGCAGGCCGCGAGAGCAAGCGCCATCAAGACGAGCAACCCGGCCAACAGTAAGCTGAAAACGGGCCGCCTTTTCTTGTCGGTCATTCGGTCATCTCCTTCTCTCTCATTCCTTATTAGCGGGCACACCCTGTGCCCGTTTCGGCTGCTCCGCGGGGGAAGCTCCAGCCGTCTGCACCGGATCCTAGCAAGAGGGATTGGGGGCGGCGTGAACGAGTCGTAAACCCGGGTTAACACGAGGTTAAAGCGCGCCACGGGCGTATCGTGCCCGACCTGTGTCGCGCCACGGGCGTATCGCGGCCGGCGTGTATCGCGCCCGGGGCGTGTCGCGCCCGGCGTGTGTTACCTCGAGGCGAGCTTGGGTAGTAAGGCTCTCGATCCGTCAGCCACGCGTCTGCCCCGCGGAGGAACCGGCCTTGAACGAGCGCAGCTCCCGTCCTTCTGAAGCAGAAGACCCGGCGGCTTCCCACCCGGCCGGCCGGACGATCGCCCCGCCCGCGCGCTTCAGCCGCCGCGGTCTGCTTCTGGCTCTGGGCGGCCTCGCCGTCGGCACCCTCCCGGGCCTGGCCCGCAGCGGGAGCTTAAAGGCCCTTTACCGCACTGCCTTCGGGAACAAAGGCGAGGTGCCGTCCCAGGAGGAGCTCCGGGAGATCCTGGCCGACGAGCTGGACGGTTCCCTTCCGGTCTTTCTGCCCACCCGTCTGCCCGCAGGCTGGGCCCCGGCCCCTTACGAACCCGACCCCGCCCGAGACGGCACGGGTGAGGCGGTGTTCCGCAATCCCGCCCTGCGGCCTGGCGTCTTCTATCGGGTTGGCTATACCCACGGCAACTCGGGCTACGTGGGCGACCTGATCACTCTGACTGCCCGCGTCCCCGCCTCGCTGACCGGCCTCTCCAGTTGGGACCGGCCCCCGAACGCCGAGACGGAGACGGTCGTAGGCGATTATCTGAACATCCCGGTCCACGCCGACGACGCGGTCGAAGTCGTCGTGCAGGGCCGTCTCGAGAACGAGTCCGAGATCCGGGCGATCGCCGCCGCCGTCAGTCGGGTCTGACCCCGCCCGCACGGCCGCACCACTCCCCGGCTGGCCGATCCCCGTGGCCTTCCTCGCCGGGCTCGCCGGCATGTTCGTGGTGCAGAACTCCGCGGAGGCCGACCGCCGCCTCACCCTGGCCGGTTTCCACACCTGGGAGGTCCTCACCGCCCGGCTGGGAGTCATCCTGGGAGCCGCCGTGCTCACCACCGCGGTGTCTCTGGGCGTCACCGCCCTCGACTTCGAGCCGGCCTCCTGGGTGCCTTTCGCCGGCGCCAACCTGCTGGTCGCCCTGCAATACGGCCTGGTCGGCGTGCTCGTCGGCAGCCTTCTGGGGAGGGTCGGGGGTCTCTACATGATGTTCCTGCTCCCCTTCGTCGACGTGGGAATCGCTCAGAACGTCATGTTCGCCGCCTCCCCCCCGGCCTGGGGCAGCTGGCTGCCGGCGCACGGACCTGTGCGCATGCTGGTCGATTCCGCCTTCAGTCCGGCTTTTGACACCGGCGGCGCGCTGCTCCTGGGTCTCGCGTGGACCGCCGCCCTGGCAGTCGCGGGCGGCCTGGTCTTTCACCGACTGACCCGGGGAGCAACGCGATGAAGGGATAGAGGTCGCCCGCTTTTGGAAAAGACGAGACCCCGGGGAGCGGGGTCTCGAAAGGCGTCGCGACTTCAGGTGCGACTTGGGCCGCAGCTCAAGCGGTCCCGCGGGCTACCAACCGGTCCCTCGGGCTACATACCCCCGTGCCAGCCCGCGATGCCTTGATGCATGCCGGGGTTGTGCTCGGTACCTAGGTCATGCGGGCCACCGGGCCGAGCTATACCCGAGACGTGATTGCCGAATTCCGGGTCCGCCAGGCCGACGCCTTGGGCGTTGTCTGCCACGGTCTGCCCGAAGCCCTCGGGCGGAGGAGCTGCCAGCGCGGCCGCGGACATCGCCGCAACAAGAATCAGAGCCAGAGCCAAGACAGACAGGGCTCGCGGTAGGGATACAGACATGAAGCTCTCCTTATATCTGGGAAGTCGCTATCTTTGATGTAGCTAGCCTACCCGAGAGAGGCGCGCGGCATGCGCGGATAGCGGCCGGCCCTCTGCGGTTAGGGCGGGACTCCTCGCCCGACTCCCCATAGGGTGCGGGGGTATAGAGTATTATGGGAATGGAAGGCAACCTGAGGAGGCGGGACCTGTGATCAGTGGGACAGACGAGCGCCGGATCCTCGATACCTACGCCCGGGGTGCCGGCCGGTACGATGCCTTCGTCTCCTGGATTACCTTCGGTCTGCAGGAGTACATCCGGAACCGCCTGGTGGAGAGACTGGCGCCCAAGCGGGGAGACTTGGTTCTCGATTTGGCCTGCGGGACGGGCCTCAACTTCAAGGCTCTGGAGCACCGGGTGGGTCCCACGGGGAGGATCGTGGGGGTCGACCTCTCCGCGGACATGCTCGCCGTGGCCCGGCGCCGGGTAGAGAAATTCGGATGGACCAATGTGACCCTGATCCAGTCCGACGTTACCCGCTACCACCCGGAGCAATCCGCAGATGCGGCGCTCAGCACCTTCGCCCTAGGCCTCCTTCCCGACCCTGGGCTGACCGCGCGCCGCATGGTCGACATGGTCCGGCCCGGAGCGCCGGTGCTCGTTGCCGACACTCAACTCGTCCCCCGTTGGTACGGCGCCCCGCTGAACCCCGTGTTCCGCCTTGCCGGCCGCCCATGGATACCACGGTCTGTGGAAGCCAGGTACTGGAGCCCCCACCCCCTGAATGCGTTCACCGCCGTCACCGTCGGCTTCTGGCGCGAGGAGTGGCTCGGCGGGTCTGTCTACGCAGCTTGGGGGCGGCGTCCCGGCGGAACCACGGAAGCTGCCAAGTAGGCGACGAAGGAGACAACCATGCTCACCAATGTCGACGTCGGCCGCCGTTCGCTGTCCAGTTATCGCAGAATTGCGCCGGATGAGCTCCTCGACAAACTCACCGAATCCGCGAGGGACCTGCAAGGGGTGCGGGTCCTGCATGTCAACGCCACCCCCTACGGGGGAGGGGTCTCCGAACTCCTGCGCTCGCTGGTTCCTCTGACGAATGACCTGGGGCTCATTGCCGACTGGAAGGTCATCACCGCCGAGGACGACTTCTTCTCCGTCACCAAGACTATCCACAACGCCCTGCAGGGAGCAGAGCGTGGGCTCGAGAAGGCCGAACGCGATGCCTTTCTCGCGGCCTCTGCCCGCAACGCCGAACTCCTCGAGGAAGAGTTCGACGTGGTATTCCTGCACGACCCGCAGCCGCTCGGGATCCTGCCGTTCCACGGCAAGGGGGATGCGCGCTGGGTCTGGCGATGCCACATCGACACCTCGCAGCCTAACCCGGAAGTCTGGGATTTCCTGAGCCGTCAACTCAGCGAATACGACGCGGCCGTGTTCACCATGGAGCAATTCGTCCCGCCCAACTTCCCCGTCGATCGGGTGGAGATCATCCCGCCTGCCATCGACCCCGTTAGCCCCAAGAACCTACCCCTGGCCCCAGCCACGGCGCAGCAGGTTCTCGATTGGATAGGCGTGTGTCCCGATCGCCCGCTCATGACACAGATCGCCCGCTTCGATCCGTGGAAGGACCCCCTCGGGGTGATCGCCGCGTACCGGATCGCCCGGGAAGACGTCCCCGGTCTGCAGTTGGCCCTGGCAGGGTCCATGGCCCTGGACGATCCCGAAGGGTGGGACGTCTACCGTCAGATCCAGGAGCAGAGCGAGGCCGATCCCCTCATTCACGTCTTCAGCAACCTTACCGGGGTGGGCAACATCGAGGTGAACGCCTTCCAGCGTCTTTCTCAGGTGATCGTGCAGAAGTCCGTTCGGGAGGGCTTTGGCCTAGTGGTGTCCGAGGCCCTGTGGAAGGGAACGCCGGTGGTCGCCGGACGGGCGGGCGGTATTCCCCTGCAGATGGCCGATGGGGTTGGCGGGTTTCTGGTCGACGACATCGAAGGGTGCGCCCGGGCGATCGTCAGGCTGTTCGAGGAACCCGAAGCGGCGGCGGAGATGGCGGCCCGGGGTCAAGAGCGCGTGCGCGAGCACTTCCTGCTGCCACGCATGCTCCTCAATGAGCTCTCCCTCATCGGGGATCTGGTCCGCCAGCGGCCACTCCGGTGCGACCTCACACCGGCGGGTGTTCACCGCGACCCGGTTTGCGGAATGACCCTGACCGACGTTTCCTCTGCCCCCAGGGCCACCTACGATGGTTCGGCGTACTACTTCTGCTCGGAAGCCTGCCGGCTCCGGTTTGTGCAGGAGCCGGAACACTTCCTGGTGATATGCCACTAACGGACGGCGGTCTTGGGCTTTACGAAGCCGGCGGCGCAGCGTACGGTAGACGCGATGAACACCCCGGCCGAGATCCCAGACAGCCTTATCCTGATAATCGAAGATGATGCCACCATCTTGGATCTCCTCGCCTACAACCTCACCCGCGCCGGCTACCGCGTGCGCAAGGAAAGCAACGGACGCAACGGGCTCGAGGCGGCGCTCACCGAACAGGTGGACCTCGTGCTCATGGACCTCATGCTGCCCGGGCTGGATGGGCTGGCCGCCACCCGTCAGCTCAAGCGGCAAAAGCCGGATCTGCCGGTGGTCATGGTGACGGCCCGGGACGAGCGCGGCGACGTGCTCGAGGGTTTCGACACCGGCGCCGACGACTACGTCACCAAGCCCTTCGACATGGAACTGCTCCTCGCGCGCATCCAGGCCCGTCTGCGCCGTCAAGTGGCGGGCGGCCGGCCACGCGGCAGGCTCGAGGTGGGCGGGTTGGTCCTGGATCACGACGCGCACGCGCTCGTCGCCGGCGACGCGGTGGTTCCCCTCAAACCCAAGGAGTTCGACCTCCTGGCCTTCTTCTTCTCCAACCCCGGACGGCTGTTCGAACGGGAAGAAATCGTGGAGGCGGTGTGGCATCACCGCTACATGCCCGGCTCGCGCACGCTGGACGTTCACATCCGCCGGCTGCGAGAGAAACTCGAAGAAGTGAGCCGAGGCGTGGAAATCGAAACGGTACGAGGTGTGGGCTATCGACTGACCGCGCCGGAGGCCCCTGCCGAACCGCAGGCCACTGCCGACCCGCGGGCCCCTGCCGAACCGCAGCCGAAGCCTCGAGCGGAAAGCTAGCTGCCGGTGTCGGGGAGCCGCGTGCGTATGGGCCTCGGCCTCCTCGGGCTCGGTCTCGCCGTGCTTGCGGCGATCTCCATCGGCTCCTTCTTCCTGCTGAATGACCGAGGCGCCGGCGCGGACCTGGTACGCCTGCCTCTGTACCTGGCCGTGGCCCTGGTCCCCGCGGTGGGTCTCGCCGCGCTGCTGCTGGCGCGGATACTCCCGACGGAGGCCGACGACGAAAGGCTCCGAAGCCTCGAGCGAGAACTCGAGGAGCGCGCGGAATCCGCCGACCGCCAACAGCGTCAGCTGCAGGAACTGCTCGGCCTGATGACCGCGGGCGTCCTCGTCCTGGACGAGGGCGGCCGGGTGACCACGGTCAACCAGGGGGCGGCGGAAGTGCTTGGAGTCGACGACGAGACCACGCTCATCGACCGGCCCCTCGTGCACAGCGTGCGCTCCCTGCCCTTCGTCCCCCTGGCCGAGCAGGCGCTGGCCGAGGGCCGGGCGATCCGAGAGGCGGTAGAGCTCACCAGCGGACGGATCATCCTGGCCGAGGCCATTCCCCTGCGCCACCTTCCCCCGGAAACCGCCCGGGTGCTCTTTTTCCTGCGGGACGAGACCGCGCAGTTACGCACCGACCAGATGCGCCGTGACTTCGTGGCCAACGTGTCGCACGAGCTCAAGACCCCGCTTGCCGGCCTCTCCCTGCTGGCCTCGACCCTGCAGCACGCCGTGGACGAGGATCCCGGTCAGGCAAAGGCTTTTGCCGGGCGCCTGTCACCTGAGATCGAGCGGCTCAGCGATCTGGTGGACGACCTGCTCACCCTCTCTCGCCTGGAGGACGACGGCGCGGGATTCCCCGACGCGGAACCCTTCGATCTCGCTGCGGCGGCGGCCTCGGTGGCGCGAGAACTCCGGCCCCTGGCCGACCGCGAAGACCGGCGCCTGCGGGTCGATGCCGACGATCCGGTCGAGGTCGAGGGCGACCGGACACTGCTGGAAATGGCCGTGCGCAACCTCCTGGAGAACGCTCTGCGCTATACGGAGCCCGGCGGCAACATCGAGTTGAGCGTGCATAGGGCCGGAAGCGAGGCCGTGCTGGCCGTCAAGGATGACGGTATGGGCATCCCCAGGGACCAGCAGGACCGCATCTTCGAACGCTTCTACCGAGTGGACCGAGCCCGCTCCCGCGAAACCGGCGGAACCGGGCTCGGACTCAGCATCGTCCGGCACATCGTCGAACTGCACCAGGGGCATGTCGCGGTCGAGAGTGCGCTTGGCCTGGGCTCCACCTTCACCGTCCACCTGCCCGGCGTGACGCTCGAAAAGGAGCCTCTTCCGGCAGACCACGTCGCCCAGACCGGTCCCGACGAGGAGACCGAAGCCTAAACCCCTACCCCGCAAGCGCGGGCGCCGGTTCCGCCGGCGGCGCCGGTTTGAGCGCCTCAGCCTGTTGCGACTGTTCCGCCGCCTCCGGGGCCGCCACTTCGCCGTCGCCTCCGATCACCTTGAAGTCGCCGCCCCGCCAGCCGGCGCTGAACAGGAACAGCGCGGCGGAGGTGGGGCCCAGATGCGCGAAGCGGCCGGCGAGGAGCGCCACCACGCCCGGGAAGTCCTGCTCCTCCTGCGCGGTCTGCAGGAAGTCGTGAAAGGCGCCGTGTTCCTCCACCAGTTCGAGAAACTCGGCCGCGTTGGCGATCGCCGCCTCGATCTTGCGGCGGTTGCGTATGACGCCGGGATCAGCCAGCAGGCGCTCCACATCCTCCTCGGTCATGCGCGAGACCTCGGCGGGGTCCAGTTCGCGGAAGGCCTTGGTGATGCCCTCCCAGCGCGACTCCACCACGCGAGGACCCAGACCCGCCGAGAACACCGCCCGGGTCAGTAGCCCGAAGTACTCCCGGTCGGATCGCGGGTACTCCCCCGCTCGCTGCATCCACGGTTGCCGCTTGAACATGGCCCATCCTCCCTCATTTCGCCGCCGCGGGAACCGAAGACCGATCCGTATTGGCGGCGCGCGTTAAATAGTGAGAGCAGGCTATCGACCATGCCCGAGCGGGTCAGTACGACCGTGGTTGGACCTTGTAGCGGCCCAGCAGCACGGCGAACGGGACCTACATCGGCTATTTCCCGCCCAGAGTCTCGTCCAATTTGGCCAGCATGCGCTCAAAGGCGGCCTGGGCTTCCTCTCCGACCTTGGCGAGTTCCTCGTTGCCTTCGACCACGTCGAGCATCGCCTTGGGAGAAACGGCGGCGACGCGGGCGCGCCCCGGCTCCTCCTCCGCCACCACCACGTTGCAGGGCAGCATCAGGCCCAAGTCGCCTTCCGCCGAGAGCGCGCGATGGGCCAACCGGGGATTGCAGGCGCCCAGAATGATGTACGGACGAAAGTCCACGTCTAATTTCTCTTTGAGGGTCTTCTTGACGTCTATCTCGGTCAGGACGCCGAAACCCTCCGCCTTCAGGGCATCCTTTACCTGGGGCAGCGCCTCCTCGTAGCTGACGGGATACACCCGTACCATCGCGTAGCTGCTGTTCTCGGCCATAGCCTGCTCCTCTCGTCGTGTTACGCTTCCTCGGTGAACGCCTTGGTCACCACATTCGCGCTAATCCTCATCGCGGAGATGGCGGACAAGTCGCAACTGCTCACCCTGTGTCTGACCTGCCGCTATCCCGCGCACAAGGTCCTTCTAGGGGTTACCCTCGCGGTCGGTCTGCTGAATCTCCTCGCGGTGGGCGTGGGCGGCGCCGTCGGCGAACTGCTCCCCGTCGACCTGGTCCGGCCCGCGGCCGGAGTGCTCTTCGTCGGCTTTGGGATCTGGATCCTGCTCTCGCCCGATCCGGAGGAAGACGAGGTGTGCACCACCGGGTTCCGGCGGAGCGCCGTCCTGGCCGTCGGTCTGGCTTTCTTCGTGGCGGAGTTCGGGGACAAGACCCAGCTGGCCGCCCTCTCGCTCGCCGCCCGCTACGACCAAATGCTGCCGGTTTGGGCCGGGGCAACCCTGGCCATGGTCGGCGCCAACGCGCTGGCCATCGGGGGAGGCAGCCTCCTGGGCTCCCGCCTCTCCGCGTCCGCGCTCCGGCGTTTCTCCGGCATCCTCTTCGTCGTGTTCGGAGCGCTGACCCTGGTCTCCACCCTGCTTTGAAACTGCGGGCTGCTCACCGCGGCCCGCCGAGTTCCCCACTGCAGACCTCTTCTACTGTGGCCCCCCGAATAGCGTGGTGCATTCCCCCGCCTCCGCGCCTCCTCGCCTCTCCGCCGCCTTCCCCGACGCATGGCCCGAACCCGCCAGCCAGTCGATGTATCCGCGCCCATCTGAAAGGCAACCCTCCCAGGTGGGATCCGGCTCCAAGCGGAGCAGCCAGTTCTCGTAAGGGTTCGCGGTGAGCGCGTCGCCCAGGAGATCGCAATTCGTGGCGGTGACCTTGCCCGGAAGCGGGCTCTTGACGTAGGTCTGCGCAAGCCCGGTCTCGGCGTGGATCAGTTCGTCGTCGTAGTCGATCCGGTCGCCCTCGCCCACCAGGAAGTTGACCTCCTTCCACCCCTCTTCCAGGGCGAGCCCGGGTTGGGTTATGCCGATCTCGATCGAACCGGCCAGGTCCTCCTCGTCTATACGCCTGAGCCAAAGGTGGTGCTCGTTGCTGTACAAGCGGTCCTCGGGGATATCCATCGGTTGCCCCAGGAAACCGTCGATTCTGGCCATTTTTTGAGTCCTCCTCGCCGCGGTCTTCGTTCTCCTGTCAACCTACCCAACCTGGCGCGGGCCCCACCGGCGCGCTTGCGACGTTCGCTCCTCACCGCTCCCGGGAAGGGTTAGGCAGGAAAGACTCAACAAAAGGAGCAGCCCGTGGATATCTCCAAGTACGTGGATACGAAGGCCTTGATCGGCATCGCCTTGGCCTCGATCTTTATGACCATCAAGTCGCGGTTATGGCGCTATCTGCTGCTCGGCGGAATGGTGGCCGCGTACTTCGTGGTCAAGGACCGCGAGGGCGAAGCCAGCAAGAAGGCCCAAGCGGGCATCACCGATTTCGTCGAGCGGGTACCCGGGATCGGCGGGTTGGTGAGCCGAAAGATGGTGGGTTAGAGCGAAGCCGCCAACTGCGAGAAGGGAACCCCGCCCCGGAAGGCCATGTAGCAGAGAGAGCCTTGGCCGTCGAGAATGCTGACGGATGAGGCCGGCGGGGCCGAGTGGAACCATTTCTCCATGGTCGCCAGGGCCTCTTCCCACGTGCCCACGCCCGAAGAAACCATGAGCTCTTCCCCATCGAGAGCCTGAAGCGTCACGGTAAAGGGAGGGTCATACCCGGCGGGGAGCGCACCGGTTGCCGGTCGAGGCTTGCCCCCTTGGTCCCGCGCATCTCCGCTGGTGCTTGTCATCAAAGGACCCCGTTCAGGCGAACTGGCGGTGTACCGGTGAATCAATCGTAGTACCGGGAGGGGGCTCGAGCAAGGGGCGGGATTCGCAAGGAGGCGGGGATGTCGTAGCAGGAGTGCGCCCGCCGCTTGGGCGTAACGCGGCAGACCGTGATCTCGATTGAGAAGGGTCACTTCGATCCGCGGTTATCGCTCGCGTTTCGGATTGCGCAGCTCTTTGGCCGGCCGGTTGACCAGATCTTCATTCCGAGTGACGAGTGACCAGGCCAGCCCCGCCGCTTCGACGCGCGCGAGACCAAGGAGCTTCCCCCCTCAGGACGACAGTTCGACTTTGAGCTTCTTACCGACTGCGGCGGCTGCTTTCTCAAGGGTGGAGAGCGTGACCGAGCGGTTTGCTGGATCGAGCAGGCGCTCAACAGCAGAACGGCTCGTATTCATCCGTTGAGCCAGCTCGGATTTCGAAACGTGGTCGCGCTCCATCTCCTGGGCGATCTGGTAAGCGATGACGCGCTTGACGGCGACCGCCTCTGCGTCTTCGAGCAGACCCTCACCGTCGAGAAACTCGTTGAAGTCGCCGCCGATGTGCTCTTTGTTCATGCTACTTCAGCCACCCGGCACTCGACCATCCGGCGGATGAGATCCCGGGGAAGAGGCTCAGCGAGAGGGAACTGCACAGAGCCTTTGGCTGCCTTGTACGGCTCCAGCTCCTCCCTGAACTGCTCGATCCCGCTGGGCGTCGGGTAGAACCCCACGTGCTTGTCGTATCCGGCGAAGTGCACGAGGTGCGTTCCCTTGAGGTCGAAGGTGGGGATCGCGTAGGCCATCGAGGAAACCCTCCCGAGCCACAGTGGAACCGGTGCAACACGAGTGCGACACGACACAGATGCCCTTGGCACTCACGCTTCGAACATCGGCCGATGCTAAAGCAAAAAAGCCCCTCCGCAGTCCTCCGAGTGGGACTCCAAAGGGGCTCTTCTTCTTGAAAGTGGGCGCTACTGGATTTGAACCAGTGACCCCCGCCGTGTGAAGACGGTGCTCTCCCACTGAGCTAAGCGCCCGCTCAGAGGCAAAGATGATAGCAGGAAGAATTACGGTTGGCGAGGCAGTACAATGAGCGGCATCATGCCTCTCCGCATTCTCACCGACAGCACGGCCTGCCTGCCCCCCGAACTCATCGAGCGTCACGGAATCACCGTGGTATCCCTGTCGGTCAGCTGGAACGGTCAGGATCGGCGGGAGGTGGAGATGGATCTTCCCGCCTTCTATCGGGAACTGTCCGCGGCCCGCGAATTACCCACCTCTTCCATGCCTCCCCTGGGCGAGTTCGAGCGGGCGATGACCCAGGCGGTCGAGCGGGGAGAGCCGGTGCTGGGCGTCTTCATCTCGAGCGAGATGAGCGGAACCTACGAAGGCGCCCTGCGGGCGGCGGAACTGGTCGAGGCGGAGCATCCGGGCGCCGAGATCGCGATGGTGGATTCCCGGTCCAACTGCATGCAGTTGGGCATGGCCGTGCTCGAGGCGGCGCGGGCGGCGGATAAGGGCGCCGACCTGGAGCAGGCAGCGGAGGCGGCTCGGGCGGCCATCCCCCGCAGCCGCTTTCTCTTCACTCCCGCCACCCTGGACTATCTGCACAAGGGGGGCCGCATCGGTGGTGCCTCGGCCTTGCTCGGGTCCGCGCTTCGCATCCGCCCGATCCTCTCGGTCCGTGACGGGCGAACGGTGTCGGTAACAAAGGTGCGCACGCAGAGCCGGGCCATCGGCCAGATGATCGATAGGTTGAGGCGTGACGCCGAACAGGCCGGCCTGGAGGAGCTCGCAGCCCATCACATCGGGGATGAGCCGGCCGGCCGGCAGTTGGCGGCCACCCTTTCCCGGGAGTTCGGGCGGGAAGTGCCGCTATACCCGGTGGGACCGGTGATAGGGCTGCACGTGGGCCCGGGAACGGTCGGATTTGTCTACCGCACCCGGGGCGTGCTGACGGATTTGGGCTGAGCCGCTTCCGGCTTCCGCCCAACGCCGTGGCCGGAGTGACCCTAGGGCAGGAATCCCTGGGGAGCGCGGAAACCACGGGATTTGAGCTCGGAAAGCAGTCCGGCCGAGGCGCCGGGAGCAGCGGACCGCGCTGAATCAATGGGAGCTTCGGGAATGAAGCCCCGTGGCGCCGCGAATGCGGTGGGGAGCGGTGAAGTTTCGGGTTCGCTCACGAGGCGCAACTCAACCAGCACCGGACACTGCTCAAGTGCAGGACAACGTTCGGTCAGGGTGACGGCCTGGGGGACGGTTGCATGTTGGTGCATGCCTGCTCCTTTGCTCGAGACCCGCCGGCGGCGGATCGACTTTCCTGGAGCCCATCCTCTCGTCTGGATCTTCAGGGAGCATCAAGAGCCTGTAAAGAGGATGTGAAGATACCCCCCTAGGGTAAGAGAAGTCTCACGAACATTGGGGAATGTTCTCGAGCAGTTTCAGGTCTTGCTCAGGACCACACCATGCAGCCCTCGCTGCAGTGAGCAGTCCGAGGAATCATGAAACGCTTCACTCCGCTACCTCCTTTCAGTCCGTAAACTGTTCCCTCAGTGGATTCTAGCAGCCCCGCCCACATAGGGACGCGGGGTATCCGCTCAACCGTTCTCGCCGGCGGCCTAGGCGTCGATCTCCGCAAACACCGGATTGGTCAGGTACCGCTCGCCCGTATCGGGCAGAACCACCACAACGAGCTTCCCTTGGTTCTCAGCGCGCGTAGCCACCTGCACTGCCGCGTGGGCGGCGGCGCCGGATGAGATTCCCGCAAGAATGCCCTCGTCGCGGGCCAGGCGGCGCGTCATGGCGATCGCTTCGTCGTTGGTGACCTGGAACACTTCGTCGATCAGCTCGACGTCCAACACGTCGGGCACGAAACCGGCGCCGATGCCCTGGATCTTATGCGGCCCCGGTTGCCCGCCGGAGAGCACGGGAGAATCCGCAGGTTCGACCGCGATCAGTTGGACTCCGGGCTTGCGCTCCTTGAGCACCTGGCCGACTCCGGTGATCGTGCCTCCCGTCCCCACGCCGGAGACGAAGATATCCACCTGGCCATCCGTATCGTTCCAGACCTCCTCGGCGGTGGTGAGCCGATGGATCTCGGGATTGGCCGGGTTGCGGAATTGCTGAGGCACGAAAGTATCCGGGCCCTCCGCTGCGAGTTCCTCCGCTCTGGCGATCGCACCCTTCATGCCGTCCGATCCGGGAGTCAGGACCAGACGGGCCCCATACGCCTTTAGCAGCGCCCGGCGTTCCAGGCTCATGGTGTCGGGCATGGTCAGGGTGATGCAGTACCCCTTGGCGGCCGCCACGAAGGCCAGGCCTATGCCGGTGTTGCCCGAGGTGGGCTCGATGAGGTGGGTCTTTCCCGGCGAGATGAGGCCCTCGCGCTCCGCGGCCTCGATCATGCTGAGCGAGATCCGATCCTTGACCGAACCTCCAGGATTGAAAGCTTCGATTTTGGCGACGACCGTGGCCCCCGCACCCTGGACGACTCGATCGAGTCGGACCAGGGGCGTCCCGCCGATCAGGTCGGAAAGCCGCTCGTTGATCCTCATTTTCCTCCTCTTGCGCGCCTCCGGGAACCGTTCAACCCGAAAACACATTAATTCCGATAGGCTTTGTCTGTTATAACTGGAGGAAGCTTAGCGGGCGTGGTTGGCGCTGTCAAGACACCTTTGTTCGGGGGACCAAAACGCTAGTACCATCTATCCTGTACCATTCGTGAACCGGTAGCGTGCCCCTCGTCAATTGCCGCCTGCTAAGGCTCGTCTTCAGAGAAACAACAAGGAGCAAAGTCGATGACGCTAGGACCCAGGACCGACAGCGATTCCGATAGGCTGAACCTTCCGCTTCCTTCGCTCGCCGGGTGGCTTGCCGTGCCTTTGGCCATGATATTGATCACCGCAATCTGGCCAATGGTCACCGCAGCGCCCGCCTTGGCCGCTGAAACTGTGGTGAGCCCTCGAGCCGAGGGAACCGAACCGCGCAATGGGGATCTGTCGTTCGACCAGATCGCCGTGCAGGTGTGGCCGGAATACGACGAGCCGGCTGTGCTGGTCCTGAGCGAATTCACACTGCCGCAGAACACCGGGTTTCCGGTCGCCTTCGACATGCCCATTCCCAAAGGGGCTCAGATCACCGCGCTCGGCGAAATCGACGCTCAGGGGCAATACGTGGACGCCGGCGGGCCGCCGGAGGTCGATCGGACCGGCGAAGATTGGGACATCGCCCACATCGAGGCTTCGCAGTTCCCCAGTGTGCAAATCGAGTACTACTACGATCCCGGGCTCACGCTAGAGGGCACGCGCCAATTCGAGTTCGTCTACGAGCTGGCCGGTGACGCGAAGGAGGTGGGCCTTGCAATCCAGCAACCGTTCCGCTCCGAAGGCTTCAAGCTGCAACCGCCGCTCGAGCGAACCACGACCGAGCAGGACGGCTTCACCTACATGGCCCAAACCTTCTCCAACCTCGAGGGAGGGGACCAACTGACGGTCTCCGTCGAGTACACCAAGAACGACGCGGTGCCCTCGGTGTCGGGGGCTCCCGGTTCTCCATCGGACTCCACCGCCCCTGGCGAAGCGGGTGGCGGCGGCGGTTCCAACAACGGTCTGTATGCCGTGTTGGGACTGGTGGCTTTTGCCTTGGTGGGCACCATCGGTTATGGGGTTATCCGGAAGCGAAACGGCCATGAGGATGTTTGCGCCGAATGCGGTGCCCCGTGCGCTGAGGACGAGGCCTTCTGCACCAAGTGCGGCGCCGAGTGCAGGTGAGGCAGGGGTAGGCGCCTCTAGCCTACCCCGCCAGGGGCCGCGCCTCTAGCCTACCCCTGCCAGGGGCGCGGACGGCGCAGCCCGACAGAGGCGAGCAGGCTAGGCGCGGGCAGCTAGGGGCGCGCGACGTAGAGCTTGACGATATCGAGCCAGAGGTCTTCCTCGCTCTCGATGGTGAATCCGGCGCGCTCCAGGTTCTGCCGGGTGCGGCGGTCGATGTTCGCCCCCATCATGCGCACGACCATCGGGTTGATCGCTTCCATCAACTGCCGTGCTCCCCGGCGCTCCGACAATACGTGCTCCAGAAAGTAGCCGCGTCCTTCCGGTCTTAGCACGCGACGGAGCTCCTCGAATCCGCGCACCGGGTCTGGTACCGAGCAGAACACGCAGGAGGTGACGATGGCGTCGAAGGCCTGGTCGGGGAAATCAAGGGACTGGACGTCCATGACGCGCAGGTCGACCTCGACCTTCAACGCTTCAGCCCGCTTGCGGGCCCGGGTGATCATGCGAGGGCTCAGATCGATGGCGGTCACCCTCGTGCCCGAAGAGTAGAAGGGTATGTTCTTGCCCGTGCCGACGCCAACCTCGAGCACGCGCTTCCCCTCGACCCTACTCCAGAGTTCCTCCCTCCAGTCGCTCATGGCCGAGCGCTCGGCCAGCCACTCCATGGAATCGTACAGAGGGGCTATTCGGTCGTAGCGCCGCCGGGTTTGCTCCGTCTTGACGTCGCCCGCTTTCCGTCCGGCATCGCCCACCGCGCACCTCCTCTACGTGGCCAATCCACGTGATCTCATTGAAACGCTAGCCCAGGTCTTCTCGCCGCATCAGGTACTCGTCCCGATCCAGCTCGCCGCGGGCGTATCGTTCGTCCAAGAGCGCGCGAGCGTCCGGCCGCTTGGGCGCATTTGCCGGAACCGACGGTTCCTGCGTGGACCGATCGCGCTGATTGATCAGGAACCAAACAAGACCCACAATCAGCAGTGGCCAAAGCAGCATTCCAGCACCGAACATCATTCTATTTTCCTCCTTGGGGAGTTCTTTGAATTCTGGTGTCCCAGGAGACCCGGGTCTCCGGCGACACTACTTAGTCTGCCTTCACACTATGAAGCGCAGGTAAAGGCTTCGCCGGATCGACCGCTTCCGCGCGGCCGGGTTCATTTCTCGCGCAGATATTCGACCAGGGCCTGTACCTGCCGGTCGGACAGCTGCCAACGCGGCATGAGCCGATCAAGGCTTTCCCCACCTGGAGTCACGCCTTCCCGGATGGCCCGGGCGAAGCTTGCTTCGTCAAACGGCTCATGGGCGTGCTCGTCGCCGGTGGCCCCGGACTCAGGCTCGGGCTCGGCGAGGGTGCTCCAGCGGATGTCCGGCGCTTCGATGTCGTACATCATCATCTGGATGCTGCCGCCCCGCGCGTCCTCGCCGTGACAGTCCGCGCAGGCGACGTCACCCATCATGCCCCCAAAGCCACCGGAGCGTGGAATCCGCCGGCCGTTCTCGTCACGTCCGGTCAGGAAAATGCGCTCGCCCGCCGAGGAGAAGTCGCCCGCGCTAAAATCGCTCCGGCCGGACAAGCCCTGTCGCAAGGAGCCGTCGTCCCCACCGAACGCGAAGAGGAGTATTAGTCCGATCCCCCCCACGACGATGAGTCCGAGACCTGCCCACAGAGAGCGTCGGGGATATCCAGCCATACCCACCCGTTACCCCGGCCGGCCCGCGGGGAAAACTTCCCGAGCGGGGGGGCGTTGCCGAGCGGCCGAGGCGTTGCCGAGCGCCTCAGGCCGGTCTCTAACCTTGAGCGGGCCGGAAGCGCCGCAGACGCAGCGAATTCGAAACCACGCTCACCGAAGAAAGGGCCATGGCCGCCGCGGCGAACATCGGGCTCAGCAGGATCCCGAAGAGCGGATAGAGGATACCGGCCGCCAGCGGAATCAACGCCGTGTTGTAGGCGAAAGCCCAGAACAGATTCTGGCGGATGGTCCGCATGGTCGCCTTGCTCAAGGAGATCGCGGTGACGATGGGCATCAGGTCCCCCCGGATGAGGGTGATATCCGAGGCTTCCATGGCCACGTCGGTCCCGGTGCCGATGGCGATGCCGATGTCGGCCTGGGCCAGTGCCGGGGCGTCGTTGATGCCGTCGCCCACCATCGCCACCACTCGGCCCTGATCCTGCAGGCGCTTGACCTCTTCGGCCTTGTGCTCAGGCAGAACCTCCGCGAGCACCCGGTCGATCCCCACCTCGCGCCCGATGGCTTCCGCGGTGCGGGCGTTGTCTCCCGTGATCATGACCACCTCGAGACCAAGGTCGTGCAGGCGGTTGACCGCCTCGATCGAGTTGTCCTTGAGGGTATCGGCCACCGCCACGATTCCGGCAGCCTGGCCGTCGACCGCCACGAACATGGGAGTCTTGCCTTCGCCCGCCAGACGGTCCGCCTCGTCATTCAGGCCTTCCAGGGCGTAGGAGCGGTCGCGCATCAGCTTGAGGTTGCCCAGGACGACCTGGGACCCATCGAGGCTCACCTCGATACCGTGCCCGGGAATAGCGTTGAAGTCGGCGACCTCTCCCAACTCGATCCCGAGTTCCTGCGCCCGCCCGACGATGGCCTCGCCCAAGGGGTGTTCGGAACCCCGCTCGGCCGCAGCGGCCACGCCCAGCAGGCGGCGCTCAGCTGCCTCCCGGTTTCCGTTGCCGCCCTCGGCCTTGAAGGCGCCCCAGGGAATGATGTCGGTGACGCGCGGCTTGCCCTCGGTCAGGGTCCCGGTCTTGTCCAGCACGATGGTCTGCAGCTTGTAGGCCCGTTCGAGAGCCTCGCCGGAGCGGATGAGGATGCCGTTCTCCGCGCCCTTGCCCGTGCCCACCATGATGGCCGTGGGGGTCGCCAGGCCAAGCGCGCAGGGGCAGGCGATGATGAGCACCGCCACCGCGGCCAGCATGGCAAGCGTGAAGGCGGGCGCCGGCCCAAAGACCAGCCAGATGACAAACGTGAGCGTCGCGATGCCGAAGACCACGGGCACAAAGATGCTCGCCACGTAGTCCGCCAGACGTTGAATCGGGGCCTTGGAGCCCTGGGCCTCCTCGACCAACTTGATAATTTGAGAAAGCGCGGTTTCGCTGCCCACCCGCGTGGCCTCAAAACGGAAGGAGCCGGTCTTGTTGAGAGTCGCGCCTATGACCTCGTCGCCGGGGCCTTTTTCGGTGGGAATGGATTCGCCCGTCAGCATGGATTCGTCCAGCGCGGAGCGGCCCTCGAGCACGACGCCGTCCACCGGCACCTTCTCCCCGGGCCGCACGATAACCACATCTCCCGGCTGCACCTCTTCGACGGGGATATCGGTCTCCTCGCCGTTGCGCACCACTCGTGCCGTCTTCGCCCGGAGGCCCATCAGCTTCTTGATGGCGCCCGCGGTCTGCCCCTTCGCCCTGGCTTCCAGGAAGCGCCCGAAAAGGATCAGGCCGATGATGATGACCGCGGTCTCGTAGTAGACCTCGGCCTCGAAGCCTGCCCCGGCCAGACTCTCGAAAAGGCTGGGGAAGAAGGTGACCAGCACCGAGTACCCATACGCCACGGTGGTGCCCACCGCGATCAGCGTGTTCATGTCCGTGGTCTTGTGCTTGGCCGAGGCCCAGGCGCCCCGGTAGAACTGCCAACCGGCCCACACCTGAATCGGAGTGGCCAAGGCGAACATCACGAACCATAGTTCCCGCTTCGAGAGGAAGCTGGGCGGGAAGTAGGCGAGCAGCATCAAGAGAGCCCCCACCGCCAGACTGGCGCCCACTTTGATCTTCAGGGAGCGCAGATGGCGCCGGTGGGCTTCCTCGCGGGCGTCGGTCCCGCCTTCTTCGGTCGACTCCTCCTCTACGATCTGATAGCCCGCTTCGGTGATCGAACGCTTGAGATCGGCGGGCATCACCGCTCCGGGGAGGTACTCGATCGTGGCCTTCTCGGAAGCGAAGTTGACGTTGGCCGAGACGACGCCGGGCGTCTGCTGCAGAGCCTTTTCCACGCGCTTTACGCAGCTGGCGCAGGTCATGCCCCCAACCTGAAGGGAGAGCGTGTCCATCCCCACGTCGTAGCCCAGGTCGCGAACCGTGCCGATCAAATCGTCAATGGAGACCTCATCGGCGTCGTACTGCACCGACGCTTTCTCCGCGGCCAGGTTGACGTTGGCCGTCTCCACACCCGGAACCTTGCCCAACCCCTTCTGCACCCGGGTGGCACAGGAGGCGCAGGTCATCCCCTCAATGGGGAGCTGGACGAGTTTCGCTGATTTGGTGGCCGTATCAGCCATTCATCTACCCTTTTCCTCGGACACGATTTTCTCTGGGAGCACGAGTCACCGTCGCCATCCAGCGAGGGCACACATCTAAAATAGCATATACCCCCATGACCTATCAGGTATCTCGGTGGGTCGGAAGGTTTTCTTTCCCAGTGCGCGAAGTCGGTCACCTCGGTAGTAACGTTTGACGTTATGCATGCGCGGCGTTACTATCAATCATGATCGTCTCGTTCCGTGACTCCGCCACAGAGGCTCTTGCTGCCGGCAGGCGCGTCAAGCGTTTCGTCGCCATCGAGTCGGTTGCCCGGCGCAAGCTTCGCCAGTTGGAGATCGCCGGTCGGCTCGACGACCTGAGAGTCCCTCCAGGAAACAGGCTCGAGGCGCTGGACTACCACCAGAGGTGATGACTATGTCGACCACACTGGCACCCGTGACCCCCGGCGAGCTCCTCTCAGAGGAGTTCTTGAAGCCCATGGGCATCTCGCAATACCGCCTTGCGAAGGAGATTGGTGTTCCTGCCACCCGCATCGGCGAGATCGTGGCCGGGCGCCGTGCCATCACCGCGGACACAGACCTGCGCCTGTGCCGGTTCTTCGAGCTGTCGAACGGTTACTGGCTACGCGCTCAGGCGGCCTACGACACTGAGGTTGCGCAGGAGCGGCTGGCCGTTGAACTCGAGAAGATCCGCCCCTGGACGGCCGCGTAGGGTTCGGAGCATTGCTTAACTAGGACCACCGGATCACCATCATTCAAAGCAGTTCGAGAAGCTTGCGGGCGGTGTTGCAGTTCCGGACGGTCACTCGGCTGTAGAGCGGCGTTCCGACGATTCTCGTGAGCCTGCTTCTGGTTGCGTCCTTGCGATCGACCCGCCAGATCACCGCGCCAGGCACGTAGAGCGCGTCCTCCACTCCGGGGCGCGGTCCCAGCTTCTCCAGTATGCCGGCCCCGTCCACGTCCGGCTGCAGGAACACTACGTCGCATTTCATCGATTTGTCGTTCTTCCACTCGGCGGGGATGGCTTCGACGATTTTGCTGAGCTCTTCCACATCACGTAGCTGCAGGTCGATCTCCAGACCGGCCCGTTCCCGGATGGCTTCCTTCAAGAGCCCGGTCAGCTGCGCGCGGTCCCCGACGTCGGTGGAGAAGATAACGTTTCCGGAGTTGATGTAGGTGCCGACCGCCGTCATGCCGGCGGTCTCGAATAGGGCCCTCAGGTCGGCCATGCTCACCTTGTTGGCCCCGCCGACATTGACGCCACGGAGTAGTGCCAGATACCTCATGGATCGACTGTACCCGTCGGTCTCGTTCATGGCACTACGTTTCGCAGGGTGATGCCCCGACGAGCGCTTCCAGTCCAGGCACCGCGGTGTAGGCTACGAGGAGAAGCCGTCGATGCAATTGAAGCACCGAACGTTGACCCTACAGGGAGTCACGTGACGGGCCTGCAGCTGAAGGTGCCCCCAGACTTAGTATGGATCGTGGCCGCCACATTGATGTGGCTCGCCTCGCGATGGGCTCCCGGAATCGCCGTGGAAACGCCCATCCGAATAGCGCTGGCGGGGTTGCTCGTGGGCGGCGGCGTGGCCCTCATCGTCGCCGCACGGGTCGCGTTGAACCGGGCGCAGACGACCTGGCACCCGAGCCGGCCCGACCGGGCGACGCAACTCGTGACGGGAGGTCCGTTTCGCTACAGCCGCAATCCGACCTACCTGGGGATGCTCCTCGTCCTTCTCGGGTGGGCCGTCTTATTGGCAAGCCCGCTCGCCCTCGTGCCGGCGGGGCTATTCGTCGCGTACTTGAACCGCTTCCAGATAAGACCTGAGGAGCGGGCGCTCTCGGCGCTCTTCGGGCACGAGTACGACGTCTATGCGGGCCGAGTACGGCGGTGGCTCTGAGCGCTACGTCCGGCAAGCTCCACCGAGCGAGCAGGCGGCGATGCGATCGGCAGCACGGGCGCTACATCCCCACCGGAGCGTGGAAGGGGATCAGGCGAGAAGCCAACTCGCTCAGACGCGTGAACTCGCCCAGCACCATCAGCAGGCCGAAGGCCGCGATCAGCACCCCCGCCCCGGCGTGGACCGTGCGCGCAGCCCCGCGATGACGGCCCAGCCGCGAGAGCACGGGACTAATCGCGAGCGCAGTCAGCATGTACATGGCGGTCAGACCGAGGGAGAAAGCCAGCATGGTGACGATCCCGGAACTCACCGTTCCCGTCATCCCCGCAACGGTCAGCATCGCGAGTAGCGTGGGCGCAATGCAGTGCGAGCAGGCGACCGCGAAGAAAAGACCCACGCCAAAGGAGCCAAGCGGGCCCCGGGGACGCCGTTGAGGCCGGCGGATGGGCAGACCGAGCTTGTGGAGCCAGTCCAGCTTCAGTACACCGGCCATGGAGAGCCCCAGCCCGAGAACGACCACCCCGCCGAAGATCTCGAGGGTCCTGCTGGCCTCCGTCAGCAACTCGCCGATCCAGCCCGCCGTGCCCCCGGCCAGCGCGAAGACGATGGTGAAGCCCAGCGAGAAGAGCAGCGTGTTTAACAGGATCGCGCGGCGGGCGACGGCGCCCGGCCGCCCGGTGAGCTCTTCCAGGCTCATCCCGGTGATCAGGGTGAGGTAGACCGAGATCATCGGAATGATGCACGGGGAGAGGAAGGAGACGACGCCGGCCGCGAAGGCCAGCAGTATGGGCGCCTCCGTCACTTACTGGAGCGGGAGCGGCCAGCTCAGCTGCCGCTCGGCAACCTCCGCAATCCCGCGAAGCGTCAGGACGATCTCTCCCGAGCCGGCGAGGTCCACCTCACCAGAGGGAAAGACCAACACTCCGGAGCGGTGATGCGAGCCCCCACTCTCGTCGATCCAGCGCACCGGCTGGACTTCGCCCTGCGGAGTCTGCAGCGAGGCCATGGTCGTCAGGTCGTAACCGGCGAGATCGACCGAGTGGGTGTTGAAGGCCAAGAGGATGCCGAACTCCTCCGCGGAAAGCTGGTCCATGAGCGGGCCCAGAGTCTCGTCGGCCGCGAGGGACCCCGGGGTCATGAGCGCGGCGTCCACGGTGACAGAGCCGCCCGTGGCGTCAGAGCGGGTGTAGCTGCCTGGGTCCAAGGAGGTGGGAGTCCCGAGGTCTACTGCCGCCTGCTCCGAGGTGCCGGTTTGCGCCGACGCCTCCGGCTCGGCCGAACCGCCGGCGGAGACGGGTGACGTGTCGTCCGGATGATCCTCGGGCATGGTCGCACCGGGGGCGATGGTCCCGGCCATGGCCGCATGCTCGTCGACGTTGCTCTGGAGGTAGGTCCACGCCGAATACAGTACGAGGGCGAAAACGCCGGCGGCGACACCAATCGAGATCAGGCGGGATGTTTGCATCGTGGGGCTGCTCCCTCTTGTGAAACGGGGGTAATTAGAGGCCAACCTCAGTATTCGGGGGGAGTGTAAAGCTGGTGCAAAGAAAGCTTATGCGAGCAAAAGATGTCTAGGTTCGGCCCAGACTCGCGCGCATTCTCCAGAATGGTCTATGGGGGGACGCCGAGTGGCTCAACCCACAGCGGCGATCGCCGCCTGCATCGAGCGGCTCTGACGACGGCCGGCACAAAGACCGGGCAGCCCTGGTGACGCGTCCTGCTGCCGCGTCCTGCGGCCGGGAGGCCCGGGAGACCCAGGTCCGGGCCTCGCCACCGCGCCCGCCCCTACTCCAGCTGCATCTTGAGGCGGCGGGCCTTCTCGGTCGACTGCAGTTTGGACAGGGCCTTGGCCTCGATCTGGCGGATGCGCTCCCGGGTCACGCCGAAACGGCGGGCAACCTCTTCCAGGGTGCGCGGGTGTTCGCCTTTTAGCCCGAAGCGCAGCTCGATCACCTTGCGTTCCCGGTAGGGCAGGGTGTTGAGCACGTCGGTGACGGTGTCCTTGTCCAGTTGAGAGGCCACCGCGTCAAAGGAGCGAATCGCCTCCTCGTCTTCGATGAAGTCGCCGAGTTCGGAGTCTTCTTCCTCGCCGATGGGTGTCTCCAGCGACACCGTGGTCTGGCTGATGCGCAGGATTTCCCGGATTTCGGCCTCGCTCATGCCCATCTCTTTGGCCATCTCGTCCGGCGCGGGCTCGCGTCCCATGTCCTGCAGTAGCTGGCGCTGCACGCGGATCAGTTTGTTGATCTTCTCCACCATGTGCACGGGGATGCGGATGGTGCGGGCCTTGTCGGCGATGGCGCGGGTAATGGCCTGACGGATCCACCAGGTGGCGTAAGTCGAGAACTTGTGCCCCTTGCGGTAGTCGAACTTCTCCACCGCCCGGATCAATCCCAGGTTCCCTTCCTGGATCAGGTCGAGAAAGCTCATGCCGTCCGTGTGGTAGCGCTTGGCTATCGAGACCACGAGGCGGAGGTTGGCCTGGGTGAGCTGATGCTTGGCGGCGATGTCCCCCCGCTCGATCCGCTTGGCCAAGAAGACCTCTTCCTCCGCGGTCAGCAGGTTGACCCGGCCGATCTCCTTGAGGTACATGCGCACGGGATCGGTGGTGTGGACGTCGTGGGAACCGTCATCCGGCGGCACCTTGTAACGCGGCCGGGAGCCGTTGCGATCGGTTTCCGAATCCTCCGTGGCACCGGCGCCGTTCGGCTTGTAGCCGTCCATCACCTCCACACCCATCTCCAACAAACGGGTGTACAGCTCTTCGATCTGCCCGGTGGTCAAATCGACTTCGGCGAGAACCTCTTCGATATCCTCGGAGGTGACGTACCCCCGTGATCTTCCAAGGTCGCAGAGAGTTTCCAATTCCTCGATGCTAATGTCGCTGCCTCCTGAGCGGTCTCTCTAGTCGCGGCCGGCGCCGCCGGCCCCAGAGAGTCGCGAGCTTCTGAGAAATTCGGGCTGCTTAGACCTTGGCTTTGTCGCCGTTCTGAGGAACTTCTTCCATCAGCCACTTGGTGCCGTAATCCCGCATGTGATCGATCAGCGGAATGAGGTCCACGCCCATGTCCGTAAGAGAGTATTCCACACGGGGAGGAACTTCGGCGAAACTGCGCCGGCTGATGATCCCGGCGCGCTCGAGACCTTTGAGCCGCTCCGACAGAGTCTTGGGGCTGATTCCCGCCAGAGAACGTTCGAGGGCACTGAAGCGGTTGATGCCTTCGGAGAGGTCCCTCAGGATCAGAAGAGTCCATTTGCCCGAGATGATATCCGCCGTCTTGAGAACCGGGCAGACATCTTCACTCACAATCGCGTGCTGCACGTCTGATCCTTCCTTCGCGCCTTTGTCGGGACGGAGCCAAGCCTGCGTTTCAGAGGCCGAATTAGCATGGTTTGGAGGAACTTAAAAGTAACAAATAGCACCTCGCTATACAAGCGTGCACGATAAGGCTTTACCGAAGTAAGGCTTAGCCTTCCAGTGCCTTGCGGATGAGGCTGTTCGCGAGTTGCGGATTCGCCCTGCCTTTGGTTTCCTTCATCACCTGGCCCACGAAGAAGCCCATGACCTTCTTGTTGCCGGAGCGATATTCGGTGGCCGCGGAAGGGTTGGCCTCGACGATACCGGCGACGATCGCTTCCAGCGCGGTCTCGTCGGAGATCTGGCCCAGGCCCCGCTCCTCGACGATACGGCCGGGCTTCTGTCCGCTCTCGGCCATGGCGGCGAAGACGTCCTTGGCGAGTTTGCCGGAAATGGTGCCGTCCGCGATCAGCTCGAGCAATTCGGCCAGGTCCTCCGGCGCGACCCGCGACTCCTCCACGGCGAGACCCTGAGCGTTCAGGTAGGCCGAGAAGTCGCCCATGACCCAGTTGGCGGCCAGCTTGGCGTCGCCCTCGGCGGCCACCCGCTCGAAGTAGTCGCCAAGGGAACGGCTGCCCGCGAGCACGCCCGCGTCATAAGCCGACAAGGCGTACTGCTCGATCAGCCTTTCCTTACGGGCGGCCGGCAGCTCGGGCAGCTCGGCCCGCTGCTTCTCGATGAAGGCCTGGTCCAACACGATGGGCACCAGGTCGGGCTCGGGAAAGTAGCGGTAGTCGTGAGCTTCCTCTTTGCTGCGCAGCACGGAGATCGAACCGGTGGAAGGATCGAAGTGGACGGTGGCCTGCCGCACCGCCTCGCCGGCCTCCAGATCGCTCAGCTGCCGCTCGATTTCCGCCTCCAGGCCCCGGGCCAGAAAACGGAAGGAGTTCATGTTCTTGAGCTCGGTCTTGGTCCCCAGCGGTTCCCCCGGCCGGCGCACCGACACGTTGGCGTCGCAGCGCAGGGAGCCCTCCTCCATGTTGACGTCGGAAACGCCCAGATGCTCGATCAGGTTCTTCAACTGGTTGAGAAAAGAGCGCGCCTGCTCGGAGGAGCGGATGTCCGGTTCCGTCACGATCTCGACCAGCGGGGTGCCCCCGCGATTGAAGTCGACCAGCGAGTAGTCGGCGCCGTGGATGCGGCCGGTGGCTCCGCCGGCGTGCACCAGTTTGCCGGCATCCTCCTCCATGTGGACGCGGGTGATGCCCACTCGGTGGGTGGAGCCGTCCTCCAGTTCGACGTCCAGGTGGCCGCCCACGCCCAGGGGCAGGTCGTACTGCGAGATCTGGTAACCCTTGGGCAAGTCCGGATAGAAGTAGTTCTTGCGGTGAAAGATGGTGTGCGGCGCAATGGCGCAGTCGAGCGCCAGGGCGATCCTGGTGGCGTACTCCACGGCGCGCTCGTTGGTCACCGGCAGGCTCCCGGGATGGCCCAGGCAGATGGGGCAGACCCGGGTGTTGGGCTCCTCGCCGAAGGTGACCGCGCAACTGCAGAACATCTTGGTGTTGGTCTTGAGCTGCACGTGGATCTCGAGGCCGATCACGGCCTCGTAGCCGCCGTTCGTTCCGTGACCGTCGCTCATTCCCTCACCTCCGTCAAAGCCGGCCGGGCCTCCAGTTGGAACCTGTGCTCCAGGGCGTGGGCCGCGTCCACCAGCGCCTGCTCGCCGAAGTGGGGCGAGATCAGATGTAACCCCACCGGCAGCCCCTGGGAAAAGCCCGCGGGGAGGCTGATCGCCGGCAGACCGGCCAGGTTGACCGGGATGGTGCAGAGGTCGGACAAATACATCGCCAACGGATCGGCGGTCCGCTCGCCCAGCTTGAAAGCCACGCTCGGCGAGGTGGGCGAGATCAGGTAGTCGTAATCGGCAAAGGCCCGGTTGAAGTCCTGGATTATCAGGGTGCGGGTCCGCTGCGCCTGCCCGTAATAGGCCTCGTAGTAACCGGCGGAGAGCACGTAGGTGCCGATCATGATCCGGCGTTTGACCTCCGGCCCGAAGCCTTCGCTGCGGGTGTGCGTGTACATGGAGAGCAGATCCTCTCCCTCGCCCGAGCGGTAGCCGTAGCGCACGCCGTCGAAGCGGGCCAGGTTGGAGCTCGCTTCGGCCGGCGCGATGATGTAGTAGGCGGCGATGCCCCGCTCCACGCTGGGCAGACTGACCTCCTCGACGACCCCGCCGAGAGCCTCGATCGTCTTGCAGGCGTCGTTGAAGACCTCGCGCACGCCGGAGTCGATGGCCTCCCCCAGGAACTCCTTGATCACCCCGAAGCGGCGCCCGGCCAGATCCCGCTCGGTGGGCAACCGAAGGGGTCCCCGCAAACCGGTGCTGGTCGAGTCGAGGGGATCCTGCCCCTGCACGATCTGGAGCAGCGCCGCCGCGTCACTAACCGTCCGCGTCAGCGGCCCGATCTGGTCGAGCGAACTGGCAAAGGCGATCAGGCCGTAGCGGCTGACCGCCCCGTAGGTGGGCTTGAGGCCGACCACTCCGCAGAGAGATGCGGGCTGGCGGATGGAACCGCCGGTATCGGTGCCCAGAGCCCAGGGGGTCTCGGCGGCGGCGACCGCCGCCGCCGAACCTCCGCTCGAACCCCCGGGAACCCGTTCGAGATCCCAGGGATTGCGCGTAGGCTGATAGGCAGAGTTCTCCGTGGAGCTGCCCATGGCGAATTCGTCCATGTTCAGCTTGCCCAGGATGATCAGGCCGGCTTCTTTTAGCCTGCGGATGGCGGTGGCATCGTAGGGCGGCCGGTAGCCGGAGAGGATGCGCGAGGCGCAGGTGGTCTCCATGTCCTTGGTGGCCAGGATGTCCTTGACGGCGATGGGCACGCCCTCCCAGGGCCTGCGTTCCTCCGCCGGCTTGGCGTCGATCTCGGCCGCCTGCTGCAAAGCGGCTTCCTCGTTGGTCAACAGGTAGGCGCCCACCTGTGCGTCCACCCCCCGCATGCGGTCCAGGTAGACCTGCACGAGTTCGGTGGCGGAGGCTTCCCTCGATTCCAGGAGTTCGCGGCAGCGAACGCCGCTGAGTTCGTAGACGTCGTGACTCATGGCCGGCCCCTAACCCATCCGCGGGACCGCGAAGTGTCCCGCCTCGGCGTTCGGTGCGTTACGCAGGGCTTCCTCCTGGGAGAGCCCCTCCCAGGTCTCGTCCTTGCGAAAAACATTGGTGAGGGCCACCGCGTGCGCGGTCGGCTCCACGCCGGCAAGGTCCAACTCGCCGATCTGCTGCACGTAGTCGATTATCTGGGAAAGTTCGGAGCCCATGCGCTCGAGCGCTTCCTCGTCGAGGTGCAGACGGGCCAAACGGGCAACGTGCTCCACTTCTTCGCGGCTTATCACCTGGGAATGCCTCCTGGTGGCGGGGCGGGCGACGGCATTATAGCAATGGAGCCGGGTTATACCGGAGCGCGGGAGCCCCGGAAAAGGGAGCGGGCGCCCTGCGGGGCGCCCGAAAGAGGAGAAAAGGAGAGCTTGGATGGGAAACTCTCATCCCCTCCATCGGCAACCCTGCCGCAGACTTTAGCGATTCCTCCAAAAAAAAGCCCCGCTCTACGGCGGGGCTCTTCATTTCGTCTGTCCGCGCTCTACGCGCCGGTCAGCGCTCCTAGATGACTTCTACGTTCGTCGCCTGCAGGCCCTTAGCGCCCTCGGTGATTTCGAACCGCACTGCTTGACCTTCGGTCAAGGTGCGGAAGCCTTCCGTCTGAATTTCGGAGAAGTGCACGAAGCAATCCTCACCTTCGGGCCGCTCGATGAAGCCATAGCCCTTTTCCGCGCTGAACCACTTAACGGTCCCTTCCAACACGATCCCTCCGTGAATCCTGCGGGCGGTCTTTGCAGACTCACCCATTGCGATACCGCGCTCTGCGTTTTGCAGAAGCGCCGCACCACAATAGCGCACTGCGATTCAGCGGGTCAAGGCGCGTGCCTAAAGCAGATCTTTGAGGTTCTGGGCATCCCGGTAGGCGCGGAGGCGGTTTAGCGTCTTGGCCTCGACCTGGCGGATGCGCTCGCGAGTCACTCCAAAACGCTCGCCCACCTCCTCGAGGGTCCGCGGACCTTCGCCTTTGAGGCCGAAGCGAAGCTCGAGCACCTTGCGCTCCCGGTGCGAAAGACTATCGAGCACTTTGAGCAGTTCCTCGTGGCGGATCTGCCGCGCCACCACCTCGAGCGGTTGATCGGCCTCCGAGTCCTCGATGAAGTCACCGAGTTCCGAATCTTCCTCGTCGCCCACAGGCATTTCCAGAGATATGGGCTCTTGAGCCGCCCGCTGGATCTCGCGCACCCGCTGAACCGTAACCCCCATGGCCTCCGCCATCTCGGTCACCGAAGGCTCGTGGCCGTTGTCCTGCAGCAGTTGACGCTGCAGCCGGTTGAGGCGGTTGATGTTCTCGACCATGTGCACGGGCACCCGGATGGTGCGGGCCTGGTCGGCGATGGCGCGGGTGATCGCCTGTCGGATCCACCAAGTGGCGTAAGTGGAGAACTTGAAACCCTTCTCGTGGTCGAACTTCTCGACCGCGCGGATCAGGCCCAGGTTGCCCTCCTGGATCAGGTCGAGGAAGAGCAGCCCCCGGCCCACGTAACGCTTGGCGATCGAGACCACCAGGCGCAGATTGGCCTCGGTCAGCTGGCGTTTGGCCTCCACGTCCTTTTCCCGGATGCGCCGGGCCAGGTCGACCTCTTCCTGCGCGGTGAGAAGCGGTACCTTACCGATCTCCTTGAGGTAGAGACGGACCGGGTCGTCGGACCCGTGATCGACCGAGACATCCAAGGTGTCGAGGAACTGCTCCGCCTCGGCATAGTCGTCGTCATGGTCTTCCTTCGGGGATACGTCCACCCCCGCTTCCTCCAGGCGGCCGTAGAGCATCTCCAATTGGGCGGGAGTGAGTTCGTGATCCCGCAGGCTCTCGCTGAGCTCTTCGGGGGTCAGGCTGCCTTTGTCCTTGCTGCGCTGAAGGACCTCCTCGAAGGCCTCATCCACCATCTCGCCACGAACCCCCATACGCTAAGACTCCTCCGCATTGAACAATGCCCTGAGCCGGCTCTGATAACGCTCCAGGTTGACCAGTCTACGCTCTTCGTCGGCGCCGAGGCCCTCCGACGAAAGTTTGGTTCTCATCAACGAGATGATCCTTTCCAGGTTGCGGTCCTGAAGTCTCAGGTTGTGCTCGCGCAAAACCGCCTCGGAATAGCGCGAACCATCGGCCTCGAAGGCCAGGCGCACGAAGATCCGGCCCGCTTCGTCGTCGGCCCGTGCCAGTTCCCGGATCTTCTCGGCGGGATCGGGCGCCGCGAGCGCGTCGGCCAACGCCAGATAGACCTGACGGTTGACCGGGTCCGTGAAGTGTTCGGGCGTCAACCCCGCAAGCAGAGGAAGCGCCGCCTTGGGATGGGCGACGGCCGCGCAGAGGAAGTCCCTTTCGAGAACCGTGTCCCGGGACAGAACCCGCTCCAAAGTGCCCCCGGGGCGTTCTCCCGCCGGATTCCCCGTCCGGATGCGCGCACCGCCGGAGTGGCCTCCTCTGCCCGCCTCCTTGAGCAGCAGCCTCACGTTCTCCTGGCTCAGCCGTAGCCGGTCCGCGATGTTGGCGATCTCTTCCTCCGTTTCCTTGGGAGAGGAGGCCCTCCGCAGGAGGGCACGGACCCGCTCAAAGGCCCTCACCCGGCCCTCGACGCTCTGCAGGTGGCTTTCATCAAGCGCCCGCCGGACCTCGAACGCCAGCAGGGAGATCTTCGAGGCAACCAGGGCTTTGGCTTCTTCCGGGGAGCGGTCCTTGACGGCGTCCGCGGGATCGCTGCCCGCCGGGAGGGGAATCACCATGGCCCGCAGACCCTCCGCTCGAGCCACCTCGCCCGAGCGGGCGATCGCCTCGATCCCCGCGGCGTCGGCATCGAACATGAAACTCACATGCTCGGTGAAACGGGCCACCAGGCGCAGCTGGTGGGAGGTGAAGGCGGTACCCATGGAGGCCACCACATTGCGCACCCCCGCCTGCGCCAGCGCCAGGACGTCGGTGTATCCCTCGGCGACGATCACCTCGTCGGCCTCCGCGATCGCACGGCGCGCCTGAAAAAGCCCATAGACCAGGCGGCCCTTGCGGTAAAGCGGGCCTTCGGGGGAGTTCAAATACTTTGGTTTCTCGTCTCCCAGGACGCGCCCCCCAAATCCCAGCACCCGGCCGCGATGATCGATCAAGGGGAAGAGCAACCGCTCCCGGAAACGGTCATAGCCGGCCCCTTCCCGGCGGATCAAGAGCCCGGCGGCCTCCATCTCGTCCTCGGAAAAGCCCTGACCGAGGGCGCGCTTCTGCAAACCGCGCCACTGGCCGGGGGCCAGGCCCAACCGATATTCCCGGCAGACCTCCTGACCCAGTCCGCGCCCCTCCAGGTAGGCCCGCGCCCGCTCGCCCTCCTTCGAGTCCCACAGCCAGCGCTCGTAGAAGGTGGCGGCCTTCTCGATCAACTCCTGCAGCCGCCTTGCCCGGTCGCGCTCCCCCTCGTCGCGGCCGCCCTCCTCGTATTCGAGCGGGACCGCGAAGCGTTCGGAGAGATGCTCGACCGCCTCGGCAAAGGACAGGTTCTCCAGTTGCCGGATGAAGGAGACCACGTCCCCGCCCTCGCCGCATCCGAAGCAGTAGTACAGGCCCTTGTCCGCGCTTACGGAAAAAGAGGGAGTCTTCTCGGAATGAAAGGGGCAGAGCCCGGTGTAGGTGGATCCCCGCTTGCGCAGGCTGGTGTAGCCCGAAACGACATCGACGATGTCGGCCGCGCCCAGCACCGCCTCGACGCTAGAATCCTTGATCAAGGCCACTGACCCGCTCCCCTGGAGATCCCCCGCAAATAGCCCAGATCGGCCCCCTTAATTGCCCTGGAACGACCGGACGACGAGTATACCAAGCGTCCCGGACGGCGCGGCTGAGCTGCAACTTCTATCTGAAGAAGACGACCGTCACCAGCATGAAGACCGGCACCAGGATCAGAGCCGAGTAGGCCATATAGCCGAAGAAGGAGGGCATGTCCACGTCCGCCTTCTCGGCCATCGACTTCACCATGAAGTTGGGGGCGTTGCCGATGTAGGAATTGGCTCCCATGAAGACCGCTCCCGTGGAGATGGCCGCCAGGAACCGAGCCGGAGAGATGCCGAGAGCCGAGGGGTCGGCGCTCGTGAGGGCCCCCGTGGTGTCGAGATCCAACAGGCCCTGGGCGGTCGAGGTAAAGGTCAGATAGGTGGGGGCGTTGTCCAGGAACGAGGAGAGCACGCCGGTCGACCAGAAGAACTGCCAGGGTTGCTCCAGGCCAAGCTCGCCCCCGCGGGCTTCCAGTATGGCCAGCGCCGGAATCATGGCCGCAAAGATCCCGGCGAAGATGATCGCCACCTCTGCGATGGGGTCCCAGTTGAAGTGATTGGAGGCGCGGGGGCCGGTGGGCGCCACCTTCAAAGAGAGCACCATCATGCTGATCATGAGCCCCTCGCGCAGGAAGGGGAAATGAATGGCCTCGCCCATTTCGAGCAGGGGGCCCGACAGCAGAACCGCCGCGATCACACCGCCCAGATACAGAAAGTTGATCCGCCCGGCGATACCCGAAGGCAGGTAGGAGCGAGTGGCCAGATTGACGAACTTGTGACGGTCTTCCCGGTAGGCCCGGGTCTCCAGGATGAGAAAGATCGCTATGACGGTCAGCACCGTGAAGGCCCATTGCGGGAAGAGCTGGAGCGTCCAAAAGAAACCCACCCCGCGCAAGAAGCCAAGGAAGAGCGGGGGGTCCGCCAGCGGAGTCAACAGACCCCCGATGTTACAGACTATGAAAATGAAGAAGATGATGACGTGTTTCTTGTGAGTTCGGTCCGCGTTCGCGCGAAGCAACGGGCGAATGAGCACCATGGCCGCGCCGGTCGTGCCGATGAAGTTGGCCAGTATGGCGCCCGTCAGCAGAAAGCCCACGTTCGTGTAAGGCGTGCCCACCAGGTGCCCGGTTATGTAGATACCGCCGGAAATCGTGTAGAGAGCGGCGAGAAGCACGATGAAGGAGATGTACTCGTGGCCGGTCTCGAGGATGCGTTCCCAGCCCTGTTCTCCGTGCCGCAGAAGCAGATAGGCCAGAACCGGAAGGCCGAACCCCGCCGCGACGACCGCCATATTCTGGTTCTTGTGAAACCAGTGGGGAATGGTCAGCGGGAAGATCGCAATGGACAGCAGCAACCCGGCGAAGGGCAGCACCATCCACCAGGGTAGTAGCGATCCCAGTTCTTCGTGCATCCGTCCTCCAAGAGCTTGCGGAGCCTCGCCGAAATCCCCCGTGACCTTGTATCACAGAAGGGATTTGAAGCAAAAAGGAGCGAAAAAAAGGAGCCGGGGCGGGGGCGCCGCCGGCTCCTTTCGAGCGTTTTCTCTAAGCGCCGTGAATCGAGGCGAACACCGGCGCGAACACCAGGGCCACCACGCTCATGAGCTTGATGAGGATGTTCATCGAGGGACCGGAGGTGTCCTTGAACGGGTCACCCACGGTGTCACCGACCACGGCCGCGGCGTGCGGATCGGATCCCTTGCCGCCGTACATGCCGCCTTCGATGTACTTCTTGGCGTTATCCCAGGCGCCGCCCGCATTGGCCATCATGATGGCCAGCAGGAAGCCCGCGACCAGCGCACCGGCAAGCACTCCGCCGAGGGCGACGGGGCTGATCAGCCCCACGACCAGAGGAACGATAACCGCGAGCAGACCGGGGACCACCATCTCCTTGAGGGCAGAACCGGTGACGATCGACACGCAGGTCGCCGAATCCGGTTTTGCAGTGCCCTCCATCAGGCCGGGGATCTCCCGGAACTGGCGGCGCACTTCGTCGATGATCGAACCGGCGGCGCGGCCGACGGCGTTCATCGTCAGGGCGCTGAAGAGGAAGGGCAGGGCGCCGCCGATGAAGAGGCCGATGACCACGGCCGGTCCGTCCAGCAGATCGAGCGTCAGGACGCCGCCGCCGAAGGCCTGGAAGGACTCGGCGTACGCGGTGAACAGAGCCAAGGCGGTCAGTGCGGCCGAGCCAATGGCAAAGCCCTTGGCGATGGCCGCCGTGGTGTTGCCCAGCGAGTCCAACTGGTCCGTGCGCTCGCGGACCTCTTTGGGCAGTTCGCTCATCTCGGCGATACCGCCGGCGTTATCCGCGATCGGCCCGTAGGCGTCGACGGAGATGGTCATGGCGGTGGTGGAGAGCATGCCGAGGGCCGCAAGGGCGATGCCGTAGACCCCGGAGTTCTCCAGATCCACGTTGTCACCCAGGTAGAAGGCGGCGGCGATGGCCGACACCACCAGCAGCACCGGCACGACGACGGATTCCATACCCACGCCCAGGCCGCGGATGATGTTGGTGGCCGTTCCGGTTTGGGAAGCTTCGGCGATGCCCTTGACCGGGCCGTAGTGGTCGGAGGTGTAGTACTCCGTGATCTTGCCGATCAGCACGCCGGCAATGAGGCCGCCGGCCGTCCCGTAGAAGAAGCCCAGGTACTTGGTCCAGCTCTCCCCATCCTGCGGCAAGACGAAGGCGATGGCCACGAACATGACGCCGATGGTGAGCGCGGTGGCCACGTAGGTCCCGTTGTTGAGCGCGGTGTGCAAACGGGCGCCTTCACGGGCCCGCACGAAGAACGTGCCGATGATCGAAGCGAGGATCCCCCCCGCGGCGATGATCATGGGCAGGATGACCAGCGTGTCGTTTCCTCCCAGATTCGCCAGAACGGCGCCCAGTGCCACCGTGGCGATGATGGAGCCCACGTAGGACTCGAACAGGTCCGCCCCCATGCCGGCCACGTCTCCGACGTTGTCCCCCACGTTGTCGGCGATGACCCCCGGGTTGCGCGGGTCATCCTCGGGGATGCCCGCCTCGACCTTGCCGACGAGGTCGGAGCCCACGTCGGCGGCCTTGGTGTAGATACCGCCCCCGACCCGGGCGAAGAGCGCGATGGACGAGGCGCCCAGTGCGAAGCCGTTGACGTACTCAGGCTCGCGGAAGATCAGCCAGATCGTGGACACACCCAAGAGTCCCAAGCCGCCCACGACCATGCCCATCACCGAGCCGCCCTTGAAGGCGACGTCGAGTGCCGGGGCCAGGCCGGTGCGGGCCGCGTGTGCGGTCCGCGCATTGGCGCGAGTGGCGATCAGCATCCCCAGATAGCCGGCCGAGGCCGACAGAATGCTGCCCGTCAAATAAGCGATCGAAGTCTGCCAGCCCAGACCGACGTCCCAGATGAAGCCGACTACGGCGATGGCGATGGCCACCGAAAGAACAAACCAAGCTAGTACTGAATACTCGCGACGCAGGAAAGCCATGGCGCCTTGCTGGATCAGCTCCATGATCTCCCGCATACGCTCGGTGCCGACTTCGCGCTTCGTCACCTGGCTCGCGGTCCAGGCCGCATAGGCCAGCGCGACTACCGCAACGACGGCCGCGATGATTGCCCAGGTCTCTACCGACATACCCCCAGATCCTCCCTCATTCGTCTGATAACTCTCTCTCTGCTACCGCTGCCGCCGGCTCCAAGAGGACTCGCCTCCGGGCCCGCACGGCTGCGGGTACTTCCACATCAGGCCTTCTTCGCCTCCCTCACCATAGCCTCCTGCAGCTGAGCAATGGGATACACCGTTACTATGTCGGCCAGGTTGTGGCCGATGGTCCTTTCGACCCCGTCCACGAGCAGGACGATGGGCCCGTCGAAGGGCATCCGCTGAAGCACCTCCACGCGCGCGCCCGGCCTGAGACCCAGGGAATCGATGAAGGAAAGGATATCGTGCCCCTCCTGGAGGACGGTGGCGACCTCGCTGGCCTGTCCTTCCTCCAGCAAAGAGAGCGTGATCACCGAAGGGAACGACTCCTCGGGCAGCTTCGGGATGGGGAAACCGTGGGGGCACATCTCGGGCTTCTTGAGTGCCCTGTACAGACGTTCCTCCACTTTCTCCGGCAATTCGTGCTCGAACTGGGTAGCCATCTCGTGCGCGTCCTGCCAGGGGAAGCCCAACATATCGGTGAGGAAGCGTTCCACGATCCGGTGCCGGCGCAGCGCCCGCGTGGCTTCTCGCCGCCCTTCCGCGGTCAGGCGCACGCCCCGGTAGGGAACGTAGTCCACGAGCCCGCGTTCGGCCAGCTTCTTGGCCATGTCGGTCACGGCGGGAGCGGTGTGTTCCATGGCATTGGCCAACTCGCTCATGGTGACCGGCCCCTCGCGCGGGCCTTCGCGCTCTTCGAGTTTGAAGATCTGCTTCAAGTGCTCCCGCGCGGCGCGGTCCGTCAACCGGCGTTTATGTTCACCATCGCCCAAAGATTATGCCCGCTTTGCGAAAATAGTTAAGCTCATTTAAATCGGGCGAAATGCTACCCGTCACGCCACTTGCCTGTCAAGCCCCGAAGGCGGGCAAGTGGCTAGGAATTCTGCAGGCGGAGCTGGCCGATCCGAAGGCCGCGGCCGGTCAGATCTTCGTATTTGCCCAGAGCGTAGCGATCGGTCATCCCGGCCACGTAGTCAACCACCGCCTGCGCGCCGCCGGCGCTCGCGGGCAACTCCTGCGATCTGTCGGCGCTCGCCGCCACCGCCCCCGCCTGCGCGCTGCTGCCCATCGCGGGCAACTCCTCCGCATGCGCCATGTAGTGGTCAAAAAGGGTGCTGAGCACCCTGCGGATCATGAGCACTTCTTGGGCGCTGATGGAGCGCACGTAGACTGTCTCGAAAAGAAACGCCCGCAGTTCCGCCATCGCCGCCCCGATCGCGGGGCTCTGAGCGATGTCCCCCCGGTCATCGCTGGTATCGACCAGATCGTGCACCAGGGTGTCTATCCGCTCGGTGCTGGTGGGCCCGAGTTCGGCGAGCGGTCCGGCGGGCAGATCGCTCGGCGCGATCAGACCGGCGCGCAGGGCGTCGTCGATATCGTGATTGATGTAGGCCACCCGGTCGCACACCTTGACTATCCGGGCTTCGAGAGTGCCCGCAGGCTGCCCGCCGGTATGGCGGCAGATCCCGTCGCGCACTTCCCAGGTCAGGTTGAGACCCCGGCCTGCGCCCTCCACCCGCTCGACCACCCGCAGACTCTGCTCGTTATGCCGGAAACCGGGGATCCCATAGGCCCGGACGACCTCGTCGAGCGCATCCTCGCCGGCGTGGCCGAAAGGCGTGTGGCCCAGGTCGTGACCGAGCGCGATCGCCTCGGTCAGATCCTCGTTCAGGCGCAGCGCGCGGGCCACCGTCCTGGCGATGCCCGAGACCTCGAGCACGTGGGTCAGCCGGGTGCGGTAGTGATCGCCATCGGGCGAGATGAAGACCTGGGTCTTGTGCTTGAGCCGGCGGAAAGCCTTCGAGTGCACGATGCGGTCGCGGTCGCGCTGAAACGGGCCCCGCACTCCGCAGTCTTCCTCCGGACGTTCGCGCCCCCGGGAATTCGAGGATCGTGCCGCCAACGGAGAAAGCTGCGCCTCCAGGTCCTCGACCTGGAGGCGCACGCGTCCTGCCCGCTCGCTACTCGCCTTTCGGCCCACCATCCACTCCGCTCTGGGCCAGAGTGGCCTGAGCCGCGGCAAGGCGCGCCACCGGGACCCGGAACGGGCTGCAGCTCACGTAGTCCAGTCCGAAACCGTCGACGAACTTTATGCTCGACGGCTCCCCCCCGTGCTCGCCGCAGATTCCCAGCTTGATCCCCTCTTTGACGGACCGGCTCTTCTCGGCGGCAATGCCGATGAGAGCTCCGACACCGCTCTGATCCAGGCGCTCGAAGGGGTTGTGCTCGAGAATCCCCTCCTGCAGATAGAAGGTGAGGAACTTGCCCTCGGCGTCGTCGCGGGAAAAGCCCAGCGTGGTCTGGGTGAGGTCGTTGGTGCCGAAGCTGAAGAAATCCGCGTGCTCGACGATCTGATCGGCGGTGAGGGCGGCCCGGGGCAGCTCGACCATGGTGCCCACCAGATAAGCGATGTCCATCCCGCGTTCCCGGAGCACAGCGTCGACGGTTTCCACGACCAGGGCGCGCATCACCTCGAGTTCCTTGGCGAAGCCCACCAGCGGAATCATGATCTCCACCAGCGGGGCTTCCCCCGTGTCCTTCTGCACGTCGCAGGCGGCTTCCATGATGGCCCTCGCCTGCATGGCGTAGATCTCCGGATAGACGATGCCCAGGCGGCAGCCCCGGGTCCCCAGCATGGGGTTCATCTCGGTCAGGGTCTTGACTTTGGCCGCAAGCGCCTCTTTTGCCTGCAATTCCTTGGCCGGAGCTTCGGTCAGGCGCAGCCGTTCGATCTCGACCATCAGGCCGGTGTAGTCCGGCAGGAACTCGTGCAGCGGGGGATCGAGCAGGCGGATGGTGACGGGCAGCCCCTGCATCGCCCGGAAGATGCCGTCGAAGTCCTCGCGCTGGAAGGGGAGCAGTTTGTCCAGGTGACGCTCTCGTTCCTGGGTGGTGGTCGCCAGGATCATGTTACGTACGTGCGGCAGGCGGTCCTCCTGCATGAACATGTGCTCCGTGCGGCAAAGGCCGATACCCTCCGCCCCGAACTCCCGGGCGCGCCGGGCGTCATCCGGGGTATCCGCGTTGGTGCGCACCCTCATCCGCCGGCATTCGTCAGCCCAACCCAGGATCCGCTGGAAGTTCTCGTTGATCCGCGGCGGTACCAGGGGCACCCGTCCCCGGATCACCTCGCCGGTGGTGCCGTCCATGGTGATCCAGTCGCCCTCTTCGATCAGGACCTCGTAGCCGTCGACCTTGAAGACCTTGGTATCGGCGTCGATGTGGACTTCGGAAGCGCCGGCGATACAGGGTTTGCCCATGCCCCGCGCCACCACGGCCGCGTGTGAGGTCATGCCGCCGCTACTGGTGATGACCCCTTGAGCGTGCACCACGCCGTGGATGTCATCGGGGGTGGTTTCCCAGCGCACCAGGATGACCTTCTCTCCCTGGCCGCCCAGCCGCTCGGCCGTGTCGGCGTCGAAGACCACCTTGCCCACGGCCGCTCCGGGAGAGGCATTCAGACCGGTGGTCAGCGCTTCGTAACTTGCGCCAGGATCGATCATGGGATGCATCAACTGGTCGAGTTGCTGCGGGTCGATGCGGGCGACCGCCTCGTTCTGGTCGATCATGCCTTCCCCGACCATGTCGACCGCGATCTTCACCGCGGCGGCGGCCGTGCGCTTGCCCGTGCGCGTCTGCAGCATGTACAGACAACCATCCTCGATGGTGAACTCGATGTCCTGCATGTCACGGTAGTGCGCTTCGAGGCGGCCGCGAATCTCGGAAAGCTGCCTGAAGGCGGAGGGCATGGCCTGCTTCATTTCCGGCAGAGGACGGGGATGGCGCACTCCCGCAACGACATCTTCGCCCTGGGCGTTCATCAGGAACTCGCCGTAGAACTCGTCATCGCCGGTCGAGGGGTTGCGGGTGAAGGCCACGCCGGTCCCCGAAGTTTCGCCTTTGTTGCCGAAGACCATGCTCTGGACCGTGACTGCGGTACCCAGATCGTCGGCGATGTCGTTGAGTTTGCGGTAGTACTTGGCCCGAGGATTGTCCCAGCTCTTGAACACGGCTTTGATGGCCATGTCCAACTGCTCGCGGGGGTCCTGCGGGAAGTCGCGTTTGGCATTCTCCCGCAGGATCCGCTTGTAGCGCTCCACCAGATCCTGCAGGTCGGCCCCGGTGAGATCGGTATCGTTCTCCGCGCCAGCTTCGAGCTTCTTGCGCTTCAGTTCGTCTTCGAAAAGCTGGCTGTCGACGCCCATGACCACGTCGGCGAACATCTGAATGAACCGGCGGTAAGAGTCCCAGGAAAAGCGGTCGTTCCCGGTGATCGCGGCCAGGCCGGCGCAGGACTCGTCGTTGAGCCCCAGGTTGAGGACCGTGTCCATCATGCCCGGCATGGACACCACCGCTCCCGAACGCACCGAGACCAGCAGCGGGTCAGCGGAATCCCCCAGCTTCTTGCCCATCTGCTCCTCGAGCCGGGCCAGATGCTCGTCTATCTCGCCATCGAGCCCCTCGGGATAGGCTTGGTTCTGGGAGAAATACACACAGGCCGCCGTGCTGATTGTGAATCCGGGAGGAACGGGAATCCCGATGGAGGTCATCTCCGCCAGATTGGCACCCTTGCCGCCCAGGAGAGGCTTTAACTCGACCCGGCCCTCGTTGAAGTCATAAACGTGCTTCTGCCCCATACGCTTTTCACCCCTCAGAGTCGACTGCGGTCAGGACCGGTCATACCGTTTAGCGTGACTTCATTGTAACGGACAACTTGCCCGCAATTTACAAATGGTTAGCCCAAAACTGGTTGGCCTAATCTTTGCGGGTGTAGTCGGCCATCTCCACCTCGGTCACCGTCACGAGGCCTCCGGGAAGCACCTCCGCCAGGACGGGGAGAAAGGCCTCGATCCGCTCAGGCACGTCGACCACCTCGATCACCAATGGCAGGTCCTCGGCCAGACGCAGGATCCGCGCCGTGTGGATGCGCGAGTGGGCCCCGAAGCCCTCCACTCCGCGCAATACGGTGGCTCCGGCCAGCCCCTGCTCTCTCACGAGCTCAACCAGGACCTGATAGAGAGCGCGGCCCTGGTGGTGATCGGACTCACCAACATAGATGCGGAGTAGCCTTCCGGAGATCAATTCGCTCATATCAAGCGTCCCAACATCATGCCCAGGTAGGCGGCGGCCAGGCCCACGACAAGCGACCCCACGGCGTTGGCCGTCGCTTCCGCGAAGGCTCCCAGCTGAGCCATCTTCATGCTCTCGTAGACCAGCGTCGAGAACGTGGTGTAGGCGCCCAGGAAACCGATGGTGACAAAGCGCCGCAGATCCGCCGGCACCAGAAACCGCTCCTCGGCCAGCGTGGCCAGCAGGCCGAGGAGGAACGCGCCCATGATGTTGACCACGAAGATGCCCCAGGCCCCGGCCCCCCAGCGTTGGTCAACCCACCCCGAGAGCGAGTAACGGGCCAGCGTGCCGAGCGCCCCGCCCGCGGCGAGCCAGAGGTAGCTGACAGCCACGGAAAATCCGGCCTCAGGCCTGCACTCGGTCGATCAAAGCCACCCGCGCTTCCAGTTCCGCGACCGCAGCGAGCAGGCGCAGACGGTTGACCCTGGTGGGTTCGTCCTTCGCCATCACCAAGACATCATCGAAGAAGCGGTCCACGGCGGGGCGCAGTCCGGCCAGGCGCTCGAGCGCATCGTAGTAGTCCTGCTTGTCGATCAGTTCGGCCACTTGGGACGACGTCCGCAGATAGGCCTGGTAGAGGCCGCGCTCGGCCTCCTCCTCGAACAGATCCGGGGCTACCGGGCCCTCCTGTCCGGACTCCAACTTGCGGGCCAGGTTGCTCGGCCGGGTGTGCACGGTGACCAGGTCTTCCCAGGCCTCGGTGGCGCGGAAGGCGTCCAGGGCCATGGCGCGGCGGCGCAGGTCCTGAAACACCGAGGAAAGCGGCAGCACCGCGTCGATCGCGTTCCGCGAGACCTCGTTGTCGAGCAGGAAGCGGGCGAGCCGTTCGAGGATGAAGTCGGTGGCCGCGGGAATCACCGTCTCCGGCGGCTCGAGCCCCGGGAACTCTGCCAGTCGACCGTATGCCGCCTCGACCAAGGCGCGCACGTCGTAGACCAGCGAGTGATAGAAGGCGATGGTGACCATGCCCATGGCCGCCCGGCGCAGGCCGTAGGGATCCTTGGAGCCCGAGGGGGGCTCGCCCACGGCGAAGGCGGCGACCACGTTGTCCACCTTCTCGGCCGTGGCCAGCAGCGCGCCGGCGACGGTCTTCGGCGCGACGCCTCCCGCCTGCTCGGGCAGGTACTGCTCGCGGATGGCCACGGCCACCTCCTCGGGCAGGCCCTCGAGTCTGGCGTAGGTCTCGCCCATGTTGCCCTCGAGGTCGGCGAACTCCCGGATCATGACCGAGGTCTGATCGGCCTTGGAAAGCCGGGCCGCCTCCAGAGCACGCTCGAGCTTCTCCTCCTCCAGGCCCACGGCGGCACCCAGATATCCCACCAGCGCGGTCAAACGCTCGGTCTTGTCCTTCATGGTGCCGACCTTCTCGTGAAAAACCACGCGGTCGAGCTGCGCGGCCATCGCCTCGATGCCGGTGGCGAGATCCTTGTCGAAGGAAAACTCGGCGTCCTCGATGCGGCCCTCGAGCACGCGTTCGTTGCCGGCGACGATGGTCTCGGCGCAGTCAGGATCGCCGTTACTGACGAAGAGGAAGCGGTGGTCGAGGTCCCCCTCCGCGGAGACCAGGGGAAAGTAGCGCTGATGAGACTGCATGGCGGTGATCAGCACCTCATCCGGCAGGCGCAGATGGCTCTCGCCGAACCGCCCCTCGAGCACGGTGGGCCACTCCACCAGATGGAGCACCTCCGCCAGCTTGTTCGTGGGATCGACGGCCTCCAACCCGTGAGCGGCGGCGAGGCGCTCCAGACCGGCGCGGATCTGAGCCTCGCGCTCGCGCTGGTCCACCAGCACCTTGACCCCACGCATGGTGTCCACGTAACGGGAGGGCTCCGGGATGTCCACTTCACTTCCCAGCCAGCGGTGGCCCCGGCTCTGGCGGCCGGCGCGAAGCCCGGCCGCCTCGAAGGGCACCACCTGGTCCCCGTAGAGCGCCACCAGCCAGCGCACCGGCCGGGAAAACCGCAGATCCGCGCCCCACTTCATGTTCTTGGGGAAATACATCTCCCGCACCAGGCGGACGCAAAGAGAGGGCAGAAGCTCCTGCGTGGGGCGCCCCTCTGCCCGGGACACGGCGAAAACGTGCTCCCGGCCGTTCTCCTCGCGCACTTCGAGCTCTTCCACGGTGACGCCCCGCGCCCGGGCGAAGCCTTCGGCCGCCTTGGTGGGCCGGCCCTCGGCATCAAAGGCAGCCGCAGCGGCCGGTCCGCGCTGGGCGGTCTCGCGGGGCGCCTGAGTCTGGGGCAGCCCCTCTATCAGGAGCGCGATTCGCCGGGGAGACACCAGAACCGTCAGGGAATTCTCGGCCAGTTCCAGGTTCTCGGCCGCGAAAAGACCGGCCGCTCTCTCGGGAAGAAGCTCCAGCACCGAGCGGCAGGCCGAAGCGGGCAGCTCCTCCGTCCCGATCTCGAGCAGAAAGTCACGGCCCCCGGTCGTCGGCTGCGCCATCACGCCTCCACCTCCGCGCCCGTCGTGCCGGAATCATCTCGGCGCCGTTCTTCGAGCTGCATCACGTAGGTCTCCGCCACCCGGCGCGCCAGGTTGCGCACCCGAGCGATGTAGCCGGTGCGCTCGGTCACGCTGATCGCCCCGCGGGCGTCCAGCAGGTTGAACGTATGAGAGCATTTGAGCACGAAGTCGTAAGCGGCCATCACCAGGCCGTGGGCCAGGCAGTTCTCGCACTCCTGCTCGTAGTCGGTGAAGTGCCGTTGGAGCATGGCCACGTCGGCCACGTCGAAGTTGTAAGCCGACCACTGGGCCTCGTTGACGCGGTGCACGTCGCCGTAGGTGACGCCCGGCACCCAGGTGAGGTCAAAGGCGCTGTTCACCCCCTGCAGATACATGGCCAGCCGCTCGGTCCCGTAGGTCAGCTCCACGCTTATGGGATCCAGGTCGATCCCGCCTACCTGCTGAAAATAGGTGAACTGCGTCGCCTCCATGCCGTCGATCCATACCTCCCAACCGAGGCCCCAAGCGCCCAGGGTGGGGGATTCCCAATCGTCCTCCACGAAGCGAACGTCGTGCTTTTCCAACTCGATCCCCAGGTGCGAGAGCGAGGCCAGGTAGAGATCCTGGATGTTGTCGGGGGCCGGCTTCAGCACCACCTGATACTGGTAGTAGTGGCCCAGCCGGTACGGGTTCTCGCCGTAGCGGCCGTCTGTCGGCCGGATGGAAGGCTCGACGTAGGCCACGTTCCACGGATCGGGGCCCAGGCTCCGCAGGAAGGTGGCGGGGTTGAAGGTACCCGCCCCCACCTCGGTGTGGTAGGGCTGCCAGATGATGCAGCCGTGGTCGGCCCAGAAGCTCTCCAGGCCGAGTAAGACGTCTTGGTAGGTGGGCTTCTCCATACTCACGCGACCTCGAAACCGGGTTGAAGGCTGTCCTTTGCGGAAAATCCGATTGTACCAGAGGCCCCGAGTCCTCCCGGAGCGGCACGCCGAGGAGCATCCGGACAACGAGGTTACGAGCCGGCACGATCCGAGCACTCTAAAACAAGCAGAGGTTGCTGCCCGAAGGAAGCGATGAACCAAGGAGTCCGAGTGAACTTCAAGGAACTGATCGAGGCAAGGTACAGCGTCCGCGCGTATTCAGACAGGGAGGTCGAGGACGAGAAACTCGCGCTCGTATTGGAAGCGGCGCGGCTCGCGCCAACCGCGGCCAACCGGCAGCCCTTCCGCGTGGTCGTGGTGCGCGACGCCGAAGCCCGCCAGGCCATGAGCGAGGCCTACAGCCGCAAGTGGTTCTACACAGCTCCGGTGATCATCGCCGTTTGCGGAGTCGCAGGGGAGAGTTGGGTGCGCAGCGACCACACCAACTACAACCTGGCCGACTGCGCCATCGTCATGGACCACATCATCATGCAGGCTCGGGATCTCGGCCTGGGAAGTTGCTGGATCGCCGACTTCAAGCCGGAACCGGTCCGGCGCATCCTGGAGCTGCCTCCCGGGATCGAGCCGGTGCTTTTGACCCCGCTCGGGTATGCGACCGACGAGCCGCGGAGCAAGCGGCGCAAGGCCACGGGCGATTTGGTCTACTGGGAGAGCATGGCGATCGAAGCGAACGAGTCCTGAGCCCGAATCCGAGCCCTAGAGCAGGAGGGAGAACACCAGCCGCATGCCCTCGCCGCCGCAGCTCTTCCCGAAAATGATGTCATCGGTGTGGCAAACCAGGTCGGGGATGCCGGAGCCGCGATGGCGAAAAGCCGTATCCGTGGCAAGGTGGCTGCGAATATCGCGGGGGCCCCGCACCTCCACCCGCAGCCGGCGCGAATCGCACCAGGCCCTGACGGCCACCCATCCACCGTTATTCGCCGGCGCCAAAACCGTGCGGAATGCTTGCAGGAGCGCCTGATGTAGATCCGCGGCGCGTTCCTCGGAAAGCTGCGCCTCGTCGATCAACTGGTGCGCGAAGAGATCAAGTCTCGGGAGCGAGGCCACTTTGGCGGGAAGCTCGAAGGCGCTCACCAAGTCGCTCCGCTCGGATATTTCGACCCGACCCTTCATCTCTCTCGCTCGGATAGAGGATGCTGCCGATTGACGAGTTCCACCTGCCGGCCGCTTGTCCTTCACCCTCCTCGCCATCTCGTTTTGGCCTCGACTCCGAAAGGGTAGCAACCGGTCGATCTCCAACCACCTGGACCTTGGCCGCACGTTGGCAGCCAGTACCACTCCCCGAGAGTCGGCGGGAGGATTTCCACGCTTACCGGTATCGACACGCTCGAGCGATTGCTGAAGTGAAAGGCTTCCTCGCCACTGGCGGCGATGTTGGCGGTTGGGTGGAGCGCGGCTTCGAGCCCGTCCGCGACACCTTTCTGCGGACTTTCGCCCACCACCGCGAGCATGGCGCTGCCTGCGCCGCCTACCACGAAGGCAAGAAGGTGGTGGACCTTTGGGCCGGGCTGCGCGACCGCCGCCGCGGCCGCCCCTTCGCCGAAGACACTCTGATTCCGTTCTTCGGAGCCGCCCAGGGAGTGGCGGCCATGGCCCTGGCCCTGGCCCATTCCCGTGGTTTGCTGGACTACGGAGAGTGGGTCGACACCTATTGGCCGGAGTTCGCTCAGGATGGCAAACAGGAGATCAGCCTCCGTCAGATGTTGGGGCACCGAGCCGGACTCCCCACCCTGAAGTATCCCCCTGACCTCCATTCGTTGACGGAAGCCGAAGCCGCCCCGGCCGCGATCCTCGCTCGGCAGAAACCGGAGTGGAAGCCCGGGACCGAGCAGGGCTACCACTACGCCACCTTGGGCTGGATCGAGGACGAACTGATCCAGCGGGTCGATCCCGCCGGGCGCTCACTGGAGCGCTTCCTCCTGGAGGAGGTTCTCGAACCTCTGGGCCTCGAGTTCTACTTCGATCGGCCGGAGAGCGTGCCCGCCGCCCGGATCGCCGTGGTCGAGGCAACCCAGCCTCTCCGCTTCCTCACGGAGCGGGAACTGCCGCCGCTTCGCCTGCTGCTCGCTCACTTCACTCCAGGCTCCGCCACCCGGCGGACCCTGGGCGGCCCCCGGAAGACCGGGGGGAGCAGCCCCTCGGCCCAAGGGTTCGGTCTGGTGCGTTCCGTGGCCCGCCTCTACTCCCTGTTCACGGAGTGCGACCGGGAGCTGAAGTTGATTCCCGAGACCCTCTTCGAACTGGAAGCGCCCGACGAGCCTCGCTGGGACAAAGTGCTGAAGCAACCGGTCTCTTGGTCCCTCGGCTTTGCCAAGCCCTCCCCCCGCTTCGATTTTGGGGGATCGCGGGCGTTCGGCATGCCCGCGCTCGGTGGTGCCCTCGGCTTCGCCGATCCCGATCGCCTGCTGGGATTCGCCTACGCCCCCACGAGCTTGGGCTTCCAAGTGCTGGAGGATCGTCGGGCCGCAGCGCTGCGTCAGGCCGTTCAAGGCTGCGTGGACCGGCTCTGACCGGCTCTGACCAGACCGGCTCTGACCCGGCCTCGAACTAGGTGTGTATCTCCCGGCGCTCGAACAGGACCGCGGCGAGGGCGGTGAGCCCGAGAGCGAGCAGCAGGGTTACCCCGAAAAAGCCCCAGGTCACCCCGTCCTGCAGCGGCGTGCCGAGGTAGTGGAAGAGGGAGAGCGGCTGCACCAACTCGAAGGACTCGTTGTAACTGCCCAAGCCGTTGGCCACGTACATGGCCACGAGCAACACCCCCGGCAGCGCGATGGCGGTAGAACTGCGCCTGACGATGGACGACAGCACCAGAGCCAGGGCTCCGAAGAATAGCGAGAACGGGATCAGGGAGACGAGACCGTTCAACAATTGCCCCACACCAAGCTCCCCCTCGATCAAGAGGGTGGGCAACCAGGTGAACGCTCCGATCACGGCCAGCGCGACCGACAGGGCAAGGGTCATGTTGACCAGCGTGGCCAGCACCAGGCTCCAACGGGGGATGGGGTTGCTGAGCAGCAGGTCGATCCGCCCGTTTTCCTCCCGGCCGGCAATTGCCCGGGCCCCCATGATGATAACGAAGAAGGGCAGACTGAAAGGAGCGATCAGGCTGAACATCTCCAGATCGAGCCACCCGGGGAGAGTATCTATCGACCCCGAGATGGAGGGGATGAAAGCCTTTAGTTCCTCGGGAAGGTTCTGCAGATACTCATCCATGTTCATGTTCTCGTTCATGGCCGGGAACAGCAGCACGTAAAGCGTGCCCAGCGCCCCCAGGACGGCGCCCCAGGTCAGCGTGGTCCGCAACTGGCTCACGAACAGTTGGCGCACCAGCGCGGCGATCCGCGAGCCGATTCCCGGCAGCTGGTAGCCCGGATCGATCTGGTTGCTCATCGGGTTGCTCATCGGGTTGCTCATCGGCTTTCTTCCCCGTTGGCTTCCGGCTCGCCGTAGTAGGTGAGGAAGATCTCTTCCAGGCTGGGACGCTCGAGCTCGAGTTCGACCACCGTGTGCCGAGCGAGTTGCTTGATCACCGCATCCAGATCGCTGCCCACCGTCATAACCAGGTCTCCCTCCCGGTCGAGAGAGGCCGCCATCACCCCCGGCACTTCCCTGAATTCGTCGGGAGCGGCCTCGTCGGCAAGACGGGCCCGCATGTGCCGGTACCTCTTGGCAAACAGGGAGTTGGTGGTCTCCACAGCCACCAGCCGGCCTTCGCGGATGATGCCGACACGGTCGCAGACCCGCTCCACCTCGCTCAGCACGTGCGAGCAGAAGAAGACCGTCCGGCCCTCCGCCCGAGTCTCGGACACGATCTGCAGAAACTCCTCCTGCACCAGCGGATCCAGCCCGCCTGTGGGCTCATCCAGTATCAGCAGGGGCGGCCGATGGAACATGGCCTGAACCAAACCGATCTTCTGCCGGTTGCCCCGCGAGAGTTGGCCGATCGGCCGGTGCAGATCCGCCGCCAGCCGTTCGGCCAGTTCGTGAGCGTACGCTAGGTCCTTGGCGCCTCGCAGCCGGGCATAGAACTCGATCAGCTCCCCGCCGGTCATCCGGGGCTCCACCTCGTACTCGCCGGGCAGGTTGCCCACCCGGGCGCGGATGTCCACACTCCGGGCGCGCGAATCCATACCGAAAACGTAGGCGCGCCCGCCGGTCGGATGGAGCAGGTCGAGCAGCGTGCGGATCATGGTGGTCTTCCCGGCTCCGTTCGGCCCGAGAAAGCCGAACACCTCCCCGGCCCTCACCTCCAGATCGACCTCGACGATGCCTCGGTTGGAGCCGTAGCTCTTGGTCAGGCGTTCGGTCTTGATGACTGCTTCCATTGGGCAACACTCCAAACAGGGATCCCGCCCGGCCGGGGTCGGATTGACCGCCGCCGGGCGCCCCCTGTGGTTTCGTCACGCGATGGCCAGTACCTCTTCGAACACCGGCAGGCTGCCCAGTGTGAGGCCGTCATCCTCGACCAGCCCGTCGCGCATGCGGATCACCCGGTCGCAACTCGAGGCCACGTCCTGGTCGTGGGTCACGAGCACGAAGGTGGTGCCCGTCGAGAGATTGACCCGGCGCATCATGGCAATCGTCTCGGCCGAGGTCGACGTATCCAGGTTGCCGGTGGGTTCGTCTCCCAGGATGACCGCCGGCCGGTTCACCAAGGCTCGGGCGATGGCCACCCGCTGCTGCTGTCCCCCGGAGAGTTCGGCAGGCAGGTGCCGCGCGCGGTCGGCCAGTCCCACCAACTCGAGCCCCTCGGCGGCCAGTTTCAGCGACTCCTTGCGCGAGTGCCCCGCGTATTCGGCCGCGAGAGCCACGTTCTCCGCGGCGGAAAGGCTGGGAATCAGGTTGTATCCCTGGAAGATGAAGCCCAGCTCCTCGCGCCGCACCTTGGTCAGGGCCGCAGCCCCCAACCCCTCGACCGAGCGTCCGTCGAGCATCAGAGTGCCGCCGTCCGGCACGTCCAGGCAGCCGATGATGTGCATCAGGGTGGACTTACCCGACCCGGAGGGGCTCACGATGGCCACCATCTCGCCCCGGAAGATGTCGAGGTCCGCTCCGCGCAGGGCATCGACGAAGTTGTCCTTGCCCAGCCGGTAACGTTTGCTCAGTCCGCGTACGCTGATGATCGCTTGGTCGTTCATGCCCGCCCCTTGCATAGTCTTCTTTTCGTTCATCTGACGCTTTTCGCCGCTACTCATAGCGCAGGGCCGCAACCGGGTTCATGCGGGCCGCGTGCCAGGCGGGGTAGAAACCCGCGACCAGGCCGAGGACCACCGCGAAAGAGGCCGAGCCGACGGCCAGGCGCGTGCTGACCAGGAACAGTTCCGTACCGGAGGCATTGCCGGCGGCGTTCGCCACCATGGTGAAGACCCAGCCCAGCCCCAGCCCGGCGGCGCCGCCCAGTCCGCCGATCAATGCAGATTCGGTCAAAAACTGACGCACGATCTGGTAGCGGGACGCGCCGATCGCCTTGCGGATGCCGATCTCGCGGATGCGTTCGTATACCGACATGGTCATGGTGTTGATCACCGAAAGCCCTCCGACCAGCAACGAGATCAGGGCCACGCCGAAGATGATGGCGTTCAGGATGTTCGTGCTGCTGACCACCTGCTCTTCGAAGGCCTCCGGCCCCATCGCGGTGATGCCTGTCACCTGGGCTTCGATGCGGTCGGCCATTGCTTCAGGGTCCACCCCGGGCTCGAGGTAGACCGTGAGCCCGGTGGCAAGCCGCTCGGCTTCGAGAGTGTCCCTGACCATCGCCGGCTGCTCGGCGAGGAAGATCTCCTGCGCGTCGGCCAGCGGGATCGCCACGGTCGTGTCGGGGGCCGTCAGAGTTTTGTCCCAGATGCCCAGCACCTGGAACTCACGGCCGCGCAGGGTGATGGTGCCGCCGACCTCGGCGCCGAGTTGCTGGACCAAGTCGCTGCCGACCACGGCCACGCCCCGCTCTTCGGCAGTGAAGTCTCGGCCCTCCTGCATGGTCAACTCGAAGCTTTCGTAGCCGACGCCGCGCTGATCGGTGCCCATGATCATCGCGGGCATGCCGAAGCTCATGCCGCCTTCGCTGTCGAGGAGCATGCTGATGTCGGCCGAGGCGGCGGCCACGCCCTCGACCGCTTCGACCTCGGCGAGCTTTTCGGTGGACAGGTAGCCCCCGCCCATCATGCCCGATCCCTCCGCGCTGACGGTGACCTTGTCTCCGTAGAAGCGGACTCCGCCGTCCACCAGCAGGTTGATCTTCTCGGCCATGCCGCCCATCACCACGAGAGCAAAAACTCCGATGGTGATGCCGAAGATGGTCAGAAACGCGCGCAGCTTGCGCCTAAATACGTTACGCAGAGTTCTCATGTCGTTCTTTCCCCTTGGTCGATTGATGCCTGCTGCGAATCTGAGCCGTCCATTCGGCCGGAAGACGCCTTGGCGTGGGCCGTGGCGTGGGCCGTGGCGTGGGCCTCGGCATGGGCCGTGGCGTGGGCCTTGGCGTGGGCCTGACGGATAGCCGCTAGGAGCCTCTCGGGCGGCTCCGCTTTGCTGACGAAGGCATCGACGCCCGCGCGAAGAGCGTCTTTGCGTGACTCAGGGCGGCCACTCAGGGCCACGATGGCCAGATTGGTGCGGCCACCCTGCAGGCCGGGGATCTCCGAAGATAGCCCGCGGTTCAACTCCCAGTCGAGTAGAAGAAGTGAGGGCTCGAGAAGCTCTGCCTGAGCCAACATTTCTTTACCGTCCCGCGCCTCACCGACGACCTCCATGTCGTCCTCCTGGTCGAGGAGCAGCCGCAGCGCGGAGCGGACTTCGGCCTTGTCGTCGGCAATCAGAACGGAGAATGGCGGCCGTGGCTGGGGCTGCGCCTGCGGTAGGGGACGATGTGACGGCGAGAACCTGGATTTGTCGAAGCTGTTCATGCTCCGAGTATGCTCCGGCGGATCCCCGCTTTCGCCCTGCAGTTGGAGGGATTGGCGGAGGCTCTTGGTCAGTCGCTAACCTGGCCGGATGGCCAGGTGACCAGCACCCGCGTCCCCTCTCCGGGGGCGGTTTCGAGCTCGAGTTCACCCTCGAGCGCCCGGGCCCGTTCGGCCATGATGCCCAATCCCAAATGGTCCGAGGTCACTGTGGCAGGATCGAAGCCCCTGCCGTCATCGCTGACCGCGAGACGGACCCCCTGTTCGTCCGCCACCAGCCGAACCGAGGCGCGCTCGGCGTCCGAGTGCTTGATCACGTTGTTGAGCGCCTCCTGCACGATGCGGTAGACCGGAACCTTGAGGCTGCGGGGAACGCGCTCGCTGCCTTCCAAAACCAGATCGATCTGTGTGCGCGACCGCATCGCGTTGGCTTCGACCAACTGACGGAGAAGGTCGGCTAATTCCGCTTCTTCGAGCGCGGTGGGCCTCAACTCGAGCAGCAGGCTGCGCATCTCGGCAAGCGCTCCTCTGGTCAGGCGCCTCAGCTCCTCGAGCCGATCCCGCCCCTGTTCCCGGTCCTTGTCCCAGATGCGGGGAAGCACCTCGGCGATGAGGGTCGCCGAGAACAGGGTCTGACTGACGGCGTCATGCAGGTCGCGGGCCAACCGGTTGCGCTCGGTGGCGGCGGCGGATTGCTCGGCCTGCGCGTACAGCCTGGCGTTGTCTATCGCCACGCCAACCTGCCGCCCCACCGCCGCCAGAAGCCGGCATTCGTCCTCACCCGGATTCCAGGTCTTCGGACCGAGCAGATAGAGGAGTCCGAGTACGCGGTCCTTGGAGAGCAGAGGCACCGAGGCCACGGTGGGAAATCCCGCGCGGGCAAAGCCTTCGGAACCGGTCTCGGGTGTACGCACGATCAGGGGCACCGGATCGGCCTCGACTTCCCGGCGGCGCCAATCGCCAACTGCATAAGACAGCAGGACCCCGGTTAGCGATTCATCCGCGTTCTGGCAGGCGATGATCTCCGGTGTTCCCGATTCCGGGCCTTCCACCAGGGCGCAGCCGGTGGATACCTCCACCGCGGCCAAGGTGGTCGCCAGCGAGTCGACCAGAATGGTGCGCAGATCGAGCGAGCGGCTGGCCACCGAGGCCAGATCGTTGAGCGTGGCGAGTTCCCGGGTGCGGTCGGCGACCCGCTGCTCGAGGTCGGCATAGGACTCGCGGAGCCGGGCCGACATCACATTGAACTGCTCGGCCAGTTCCTCCAGTTCGTCGCCGGTGTCGACGTCGATGATGCGGTCGAAGTTGCCCGCCGCGACCTCCATGGCAGCCTCCCTCATCGAGGCCAGCGGTTGCGTGATTCGGCGAACCCCGAGGAAGACCACGATGGTCGGCAGGGCCAGGCCCAGGACAAGCAGCGCCACCAGGTAGCCTCGGTACTCGCGCCCGGCGGCGCTGACCGATGACCAGGGCTCCACCGATATCAAGCCCCACCCTGTGCCCGGCACGGGGGCATAGGCGGCCACCACGTCTTCGCCGTCGACATCCCGGGTGCGCACTGCGCCGTTCCTTCCCGCCAGTGCGCGGGCAACTATGGGTTCGTCCGCCAGTTGGCGACCGATCATTTCCGCCTGCGGGTGGTAGATGACCCGCCCGCCCGCGTCGACCAGATAGGCACGTCCCTCACCGATACGAAGCTTGGCGATGTTGCCGTAGAGCGGGCTGGTGCTCTCCGGCCCTATGTCGAACATGCCGACGATCACCCCGTTCAGCTCACCCTGCTCTCCCAAAATGGGAACGGCGACCGCAATCACGTCGGCATCGTTCCGCCCGTCCTGCAGGATGTCGGAGTAGCGCGGTTGGGGAGACCGCAGTATGTCGCGGAAGTACGCGCGGGGGGACCAGTCCGCCCCGGAAATGTCAGGGCGAGCCGGGTACGACGGCCCCACGTTCCCCGAAGGCGAGAGGACCACGGTGCCTGCGTCGAAAACAGCCAGCCGGAAGTTGAGCTCGTTGAGCAGTCCCCGCTGTTCGGCCGGAACCGCCCGGTACATCTCCGGCCGCCGGGCCAGGGAGCCGAGGACATCGGTGTAGCCGTCCATCTCCGTGGCGAGCTGGGAAGCCGACAGGCGGGTGACCTCTCGGTTGCGCTGAACCACGAGTTCCTCGGTCACCTGCTCGTAGGCGTAGAAGATGACCAGGGCCACCGCCAGCAGGATGATGGTCGTCGGAATGAACGACCAGCCAAGAATGCGCGTGCGCATGCTGCGGCCCGCGCGCCCGGGCGCCGGGCGGGGCATCCGGGGTCTTGCGCTGCCGGCTCGGCGCTCGTTACCCGCCGCTACGGCTGTCTTCTGCTCGATTTCGTCCGTAAGTCTCTCCAGGCCGCTTTCCACGCGTTATCCGTACCGAAGCTGGTTCAATTTGGGCTCGTTGGGCTCCCGGCCTAAGGCGGCGGCGGACCCGCCCGCCGCCGCCCGCTGAGCCGCTTCGATGTCGCGGTCGACCTGTTCGAGCATGGATACGTCGCTTTGGCCCAGGATCAGAATCTGTTCCCAGGCTGCCTGAGCCAGCCGCAACGCCTCGGCCATGTCTGCCGGGAAGATCTCGGCGGTCACGGCCCACCCCTCGGTTTGGCCGCGGGTGAAGGCACGCAGATCCAAGTCCTGTTCAGGATAGGCGCTGCGCACGTCTTTGTCCCACTCGTCGAGCAAGGAGACCCGGGCGGGCTGCAACAACTGAGACTGCGACAGCGCCCGGCCGAAGCGCGGGCTGACCAGGAACTTGACCAGTTCCCACGCCTCTTCCGGATGGTTGGATCCGGAAAAGATGCCAAAGCCGTCGCTGCTGGCCAGAGTCACGCGACGGGCGGGGCCCAGAGGCAGCGGCGCCACGCCCACGCGGAAGTCCGCAGTTTCCAGGATATCGCGCAGCGCCCAGGAGCCATCCTCACAGGTGGCCACCAACCCCGAGGCAAAGGCCTCCCGGGTGTACAGATTGTGGACTTCCGTGGGGCTGGGCATAACCCGTTCGTCCCACACCGCGGCCCTCAACCACTCGATGGCCGCCATGCTGCGGGGATCGTCAAGCCCTGAGCGCAGAGGGTCGAGCGGATCGACCAGGTGACCCCCAAAAGCGTTGATGTGCACCTGAAGCCGGTCCCAGCTGAAGTCGACCATGCCTCCCCAGATCGACGGAATGCCCGCCGCATCGCGCCGCCCGGCAAGCTGGCGCATCGCCCCGAGGTAATCGTCGTAGTCCCAGCTGAAATCCGGATAGTCGACCCCGCGCTCGTCGAAGACGTCCTTGTTGTAGAAGAGTGCCAGCGCTCCGTGATACTTGGGCACCCCGAACTGGAGCCCGTTGGGCAGGAAGAAAGCCTGATACTGTCCCGGATCCCAATCGGGGACGTTCAGTTCGTCCCAGTCCCTCTCCACCAGAGCGGCCAGGTCCAGCGTGTAACCTTGCTGAGCCCAGGTGGGAAAATGCGCGCAGCAACCCTGGAAGACGTCGGCGGCGGTGCCCGCCTGCATGTCTTGGAGCATGCGCTCTTCGAGGTTCTCGGGATCGGGAGTGAAGAACACCCGCACATCGGGGTGTTTGCGGTTGTAGTAATCGAGTTCCCGCCGCGCCATGGGCAGATACCAGTCGGTGCGCCAGTCCTGATAGACCAGCTGAACGGTTTCTTCGGCCGTCGACTTGGTTTCACCGCCACCCCAGCCGCATCCGCCGAGCACCAGCCCCGCCGACGCGGCCGAAGCCAGGCGCAGGAATTCGCGGCGCGTCAGGGTTCGGGGCGCGTTCCCGGCCGCGGTTGGTCGTGGGGGCCGGCGCGAGCTAATCCACCAGGCCACGCTGCAGAGCCAGGGCTACGGCTTCGGTGCGGCTCGAAACACCCAGTTTCATCAGGATGTTACTCACGTGAAATTTAACCGTGGAGCGGCTGACCACCAGCCGGTCGGCAATCTCAGGGTTGCTCAACCCCTTGACCATGGCCTGCAGGATCTCGCGCTCCCGGTCGGTCAGGCCGAAGTTTTCGTTCTCCTCTTTGCGGGTGGCCGCATGCATGAGCACCTGCGCTGCCTCGGGGGCCAGAGTGGGACTGCCCACATGGGCCCGGCGGATTGCCGCCGCCAGCTCATCGGCTCCCACGTTCTTCAGCAGGTAGCCGATCGCCCCGGCCTCGAGCGCTCCCTGGACCAGGTCGTCTTCTTTGAAGCTGGTCAGCACTATGATCTGCGTATTGGGACACTCCTCGCGGATATGCCGGGTGGCGGTAGCTCCATCCATACCCGGCATGACCATGTCCATCAGGACGACATCGGGATTCAGAGTCCGGCAATGCCGGATGGCTTCCTCACCGCTCGAAGACTCTCCCACCAACTCGAGGTCGTCGAAGACCGTGAGGAAAGTGGAAAGCCCGTTACGCACCATCGCGTGGTCGTCCACGATGAGGACCTTGATGGAGTCTTCGCTCACGTCTTTTCCTCCGTCTTAACCGGCCGCCCTAACTTGGCTTCCAGAATACGCTTATCGAGGTTCCCTCGTTGGAACCGCTGGTCACCTCGAGCCGGGCCCCGACCGATTCGGCCCTATCCCTCATGATACCGAGGCCCAAGCTATCAGGGGTAGTCACTGCCGGGTCGAATCCCCTTCCATCGTCCCTCAGAGCCAGCACCACCTCATGGCCCTGCCGTGACAGCTCCAGGGTCACCCGGGTGGCGTTTGCGTGCTTGGTGACGTTGTTCAGCGCCTCCTGCGCGATCCGGTAGAGCGCCAGCTTGACCTCGGAGGGAAGCTCCCCAGGATCCGAGAGCAAGACCTCCACGGCAAGATGAGCCCGCCCCTGGACGGCCTCGGACAGCTGCCCCAGGAGCTCGATCAGGTTTGCGTCGGCCAGGGTGTCAGGGCGAAGCTCCAAGAGAAGGCTGCGCATCTCCGCGAGCGCTCCGCGGGTAAGGCGGCGCAGCTCCTCGAGTCTCTGCGGGAGTTGCTGGGGATCGCGCTCCGACAGCCGCGGCAACACCTCGGCGATCAGTCCCGCCGAGAAAAGCGTCTGGGTGACGGCGTCGTGCAGTTCTCTCGCCAGGCGGGAACGCTCCGCCTCCACCGCTGAGAGCTCCGCGCGCCGGCGAAGGTCGGCGTTCTCCAGAGCCACCGCCACGTGGGCGCCGAAGCTGTCGGCCAGGTCGAGTTCCTCCTGCGAGAATTCGCGGGCCTCGGGATAGTAGAGGGCAATCGCCCCGAACACCTTTTCCTTCATCAGCAGTGGCACCGCCAGCAGAGCGCAAAAGTTCTGGTTGAGCCAGCGGATCTGCGGCAGGATTTCCTCCGGCATCTCCGGAACCTCGGGGGACACCACCCCCGACCCGGAGATCAGCACCGGCCGGCGTTCTTGCGCGGCGATTCCCACCGCCCCCGCTCCGAGAGGAACCGCCATGGTGCGCACGTAGGATTCGGGAAGTCCGCGCGCGGTCAGGATGGTCAGCAGTCCATCCGGTTCGTTCAGGCGATAGACCGCCACCGTTTCCGTGTCCAGCAGCCGAGCCGCCTGCTCGACTATGTTCTCGAGCACCTCACCCAGCGGCCGCTCCGAGTTGAGCAGAGTAACCATTTCCCGCAGTCCCTCCGCCACCCGGCGCCGTTGCTCCGCCTCCCGGCGGCGCTCGAGCTCTTCCTGGTAGAGACGGGCGTTCTCGAGACCCACCGCCGCTCCCGAGGCCAGCATCATGAGCAGCCGCTTGTCGTCTTCACCAAAGGGCTCGGGTTTGTCCGCGACCAGCACCACGCCGAGCGATTGGCCGTCGGCCTGCAGGGGAGCGACGAGAATGCTCTGGATACCGGTACTCTGCACCAAAGCCTGGTTTGCCCGCGGGTCATGGCCCGCATCCTCAGTGCAGAGGGCCTCGCCGCCGGCGATCGCCCGGCCGGACAGCGAGCCGCTCAAGGGCATGCGAAATCCTCGGGCGAGCTCGTCCGGCCTGGAACCCGGACGCGGATCGCCGGAAGCCACGGCCAACTCGAGGTCCTCGCCCTCCTTGAGAAAGACGAAACCCCGGGCGGCGCCCGTCACCTGCCGCGCGCCGTCAGCCACCAGCTGCAGCACCGCCTCGGGGTCCAGCGGACGGATGATGGCCTGCGAAAGCTCGAAGAGAGTCTCGAGTTCGTGGGTGCGCCGTCCCACCCTTTCCTCCAGCTCGCGATAGGCGCGGATGCGAGCCGTGGCGTCCGATGCAGCCTGCAGAAAGCCGACCACCCGGTCGCCGTCGAAGATGGGACTGAGAACCAAGTCCCAGTAGGAGATCTTGCCGCCCGAGCGCGTGAGCAGAGCTTCGCGGCGCACCGTCTGGCCGCGGAGAACCTGTTCGACGGCGGGCATTTGCCCCTCCTCGGTTCCCGGCATCAGCTCGAAGTAGCCGGCCCCCGGCCTCACCTTTTCAGAGCTGGTGGAGGTGTAGTCCTCCACGTAGCCGGCCCAGATGGGGTTGGCCGCTTGAAGGACCAGGCCGCGGTCAAACACCGCGAGGCCCAGGGGAACCCGGTCGAAGAGCGTCTGGAAAACCGCCAGCGAGCGCCGCAGGGCATCCCCCGCCTCGCCGCCCGCCGGTCTTCCGTTCACGTCTAGCCTCCGGTGGTCGTCGTCGGCGAAGGCACCGCGGGCGCAGTTGTCGAGGTGGTTGGGGGCGGACCGGTGGAGACACTGATAACCACGGTGAAACCGGGGGCCACGTTCGTGCCCCCGGCAGGATTCTGGTCGACCACGGTGCCGGCCGCAGCCTCGGCGGTCACTCCCCGTGCGTCCACGAACAGGCCTTGATCGCGCAGCAGGTTTCGGGCCTCTTCCTCGGAGGTTCCGGTTACGTCGGTGACCTTGACCTGGGCGGGGCCCGAGCTCACCACGATGGTGACCGTCTGCCCCTGCTCCAGTTCGCCTCCGGCGGCGGGCTCCTGGCGGATCACCTGACGTTCCGGAGCATCGCTTGCCTCCCGGTTGATCGCGACCTCGAAGCCCGCCTGCCCCAACGTGGCTGCGGCCTTGGTATCGGTGAGGCCGACCACCGAAGGCACCTCCACCATTTGGATCTCCGGGCCGATGCTGACGAAGACCACCACCGTGCTGCCTGTGGGTACCGACTCGCCGCTCGCGGGTTCGCTGCGGACCACGAGGCCCTCCTCCACGTCCGCCGAGGCTTCCTGCTCGATGTCGATCTCCAACCCGGCCTGGCCCAGGGCGGTCGCGGCTTCGTCGGCCGTGAGCCCCTCAAGAGGAGGCACCTCTACGGTCTGCTCGCCGAGCGAAAGCACCAGGTCGATCTCCGAGCCACTGGGAGCCAGGCTGCCCACGTCGGGTTCCTGACCGATCACGGTGCCCTCGGGGAGCTGCGATTGCTCCTCGTCCACGTTGCCCAAATCGAAGCCGGCGTCGGTGATTTCCTGGGTGGCCTCCTCCAACGTGAGGCCGGTAAGAGGCGGCACCTCGAGCAGTTCCTCGTCCTCCCCCCCGAGCAGCTGAAAGAGGGCGAAAGCGGCAACTGCCAGCACGACCAGGAACAGGATGACCAGCAGCCAGGGCCAGAAGCGGCTGCCCCGCTCCTCCTCGCGCGCCTCTTCGTAGGGCGGACCGGGGGTGTAGGCCGCCGCGGCCGGCCTAGGCCTGACCATGGTCTCGGAAGTCTGCACCCGGGTGGGCAGATCGTCGGCCCCCAGCACCCGGGTCTCGGCCTCGTCAGCGAAAATGGGAGGCGGCGCCACCGCCTGTCCCTGCTCCACCCGCGCCAGATCCTCCAGGAACTCATCGGCGTCGGCGTAGCGGTCCGCCGGATCCTTGGCCAGGGCGCGCAGGATGACCCGCTCCAGGTTCTCGGGAATGTCCGCGTTTATCTGGGTGGGCGGGGCCGGCGGCTCGTGCACCTGCTTCATCGCGATCGTAACCGGGTTATCGCCGTCGAAGGGCAGCTGCGCGGTCACCATCTCGTACATGACGATGCCCAGCGAATAGAGGTCCGAGGAGGGGCCCACCGCGGTTCCCTGCGCCTGCTCCGGCGAGAGATACTGGGCCGTGCCCACGATGGAGCCGGTATCGGTCATGCGGGAGGCCGTGGCCGCCCGGGCGATGCCGAAGTCGGTCACCTTGACCCGGCCCTCGTCGTCCACCAGCATGTTCTGCGGCTTGATGTCGCGATGAACGATGCCCTTGCGATGGGCAAAGCGGAGCGCCTCGAGGATCTGCCGCGAAATCGAGACCACGTGCTTGGGGCCCAGGGGCCCGTAGCGCTTGATGATCTCCTTGAGCGAACGGCCGTCCAGGTACTCCATGGCGATGTAGTAGGTGCCCTCGGCTTCGCCCCGGTCGTAGATCTGCACGATGTTGGGGTGGTTGAGGCCGGCGGCGTTGCTCGCCTCCCGGCGGAAACGCTCGACGAACTGCTCGTCCTCGGCGTAGCGGCTGGACAGCACTTTGAGCGCCACCTGCCGGTCCAGGTGAGCGTCGTGCGCCAGGTAGACCTCGGCCATTCCGCCCGAGCCGAGCTTGCTCAGAACCTCATATCTGCCATCGAAGGTACGGCCAATCACCGATTCGCTCCCTTTTTGGACGGCGGCTGCCGCTCCGCTCTAAGACAACCGAATACTAACAAAGCCATTTTCGCCCTCGACCGGCGGCGCCCTGCCCTGCGGAAGCTCATCGGGCGAGGCCCGCTTCGAGCACCGCGCGGGCCACCGGTGCGGCCACGCTGCCTCCGCCGCCGGCGTTCTCGACCAACACGGCCACCGCCACCCGGGGATCATCCGCCGGCGCGAATCCGATAAACCAGGCGTGGTCCCCGCCCTCGCCGACCTCCGCGGTTCCGGTCTTGCCCGCGACGCGGACGCCGGGCAGCGCGGCCTGCGTGCCGGTGCCGCGCTCCACCACCTGAACCATCATCTCGGCGACCTGCCCCGCCACGCTGGGGGAGACCGGGGTCAGCCACACGCTCGGCTGGGCCTGCTCGATCACGGATCCATGAAAGTCGGTGACCTGCTCGACGATATAGGGGTTCATGACGCGGCCGCCGTTGGCGATGCCGGACGCCACCAGCGCCATCTGGAAAGGCGTGGCCAGCAGTTGTCCCTGGCCAAAAGCGATCTGGGCCAGATGCGCGGTGTCTATCTGCGAGGGTTCGGGAAGCTTGCTGACCGCAGACTCCAGGGGCAGGGGAAGTTCCTTCTCAAACCCGAAAGCCCGGGCGTAAGCCAGCAGTTGCTCGTCCAGTGCCACCCCGATCTTGGCGAAGGTGGTGTTGATGCTCTTCGCCAGGGCGGTAGTCAGATCGTGCTCGCCATAGGTGTTGCCGCCGTAGTTCGTCACCGGGAAACCACCGGCCACGTAACGCCCCTCATCGGTAAAGGTCGATTCCGGAGTGAAGAGCCCCTCGGCCAGAGCCGCTGCCGCGACCACCGGCTTGAAGGAGGAACCCGGAGGATAGAGGCCCTGAAGCGCCCGGTTCAGGAGGGGGCGGTCGGCGTCCTGGTTGAGTTCCTCCCAGCGCTCGTCCAGTTGATTGGGGTCGTAGCGCGGCCATGAGGCCATGGCCAGCACCTGTCCCGTGCGCGGATCAAGCGCGACCACCGCGCCCTTTCGCTCGCCCAAGCCCTCCACCGCCGCGCGCTGAACCGCCAGATCCACGGTCAATTGCAGATCGGCGCCGCGCTTGGGCTTGTCGGTCAGGATGTCCAGCAGGCTGCGCGCCGTCAGTTCATCGGTCTCTCCGGTCAGTTCCGGGTTGTAGACCCTCTCCACGCCGGACCGTCCGTAGCGCAGGGAGTTGTAGCCCAGCCAGGGGGCGAGCAGCTCACCCAGAGGGTATTCCCGCAAGAAGTAGCCCCCCTCCTGCCGGTTCTGCGCGACCACGGTGCCGTCGGCCGCCGTGATCACCCCCCGCTCGATGCGCATCTGCGCGTCCAGGGCGCGGGTGTTGGCGGCGTGGTTCTTCAGGTCGGAGGCGGCGTAGACCTGGACGTAGCTGAGCTGCACGATCAGGGCCAGGAAGAGGACGGCGAAGAAGTAAAGCAGGCGCTTTAGCGGTCTTTCCATCAGGTCCCCCGCCCCTCGGTCCGCAGTCCGCGGAGACCGCCGGCCGGTGGCCCCACCACCACCGGGTTCTCGGGCGCCGGCCCCCGGACGGCCGCCTCGAGCCGGGCCTCTTCCTGCCGGGTGGCCTCGTGGCTGGCCCGCAGCAGCAGCGCAAGCAGCGCGAAATTGGCCACGATGGAGCTTCCGCCGTAGCTGACGAAGGGCAGGGTGATGCCGGTGAGCGGGATCAGCTTGATCACTCCGCCCAAGATCAGAAAGGCCTGCAGGCCGAAGATCGCCGTGAGCCCGGCGGAAAGGAGCCGCACGAAGTCGTCGCTAGAGGCAAGCGCGATGCGCAGGCCCCGCCAGACGAAGATGAAGAAGAGCAGGACGATCCCCACCGCCCCCGCGAGGCCGAGTTCCTCGCCTATGGCCGAGAAGATGAAGTCCGTCTCGAGCGCCGGGATCAGGGTTCTGCCGCTGGGAGTGATCAGAAAACCCTGTCCCAGGCCGCGCCCGGTCAGACCGCCTTCGGCGAGCGCAAAGAGCGACTGCACGATCTGGTATCCCGCATCCTGCACGTCCGCCCAGGGATCCAACCAGACGTCCACCCGCCTCTGGACGTGCGGAAACAGCTGGTAGAGCACGGTGGCCCCCCCGGCGAAGAGGCCGGTGCCGACGACCACGTAGAGCAGGCGCGAGGTGGCCACGTACATCAGCGCCAGCAGCGCCCCGAAAAAGAGCAGGCTGGTTCCTAGGTCCCTCAGGAAGATCATCAAAGCCAGCGCCAACCCCCAAAGAGCGAGCAGCGGGCCCAGATACTTTAGCGGGGGGAAGGCAATGCCAAGGATGCGCCGCGTGCTTACCGCAAGCAGTTCGCGCACGTCGGCCAGATAGGCGGCGAAGAAGACCACCAGGAAGAGCTTGGCGAATTCCGGAGGTTGAAAGCCGATGCCGGCGACGCGCACCCAAAGGCGCGCCCCGTAGACCTCGCGCCCGAAGAGCACGGTGAAGAGCAGCAACCCGATTCCGGCGAGTCCCAGCAAATACTTGTATGAGGCGAGGCGCGCCAGGGGCCGCGCCACGATCAGCACGAAGACGAAGACCCCGAGTCCCACCAGCAGCCAAACCGCCTGCTGCAGAGCGAGGTCCGGATTCAGGCGGTAGATCATCATGATCCCGAGCGAAGAAAGCAGGGCCGTTATGGGGAGCAGATAGGGGTCGGCCTGAGACGCCAAGAAGCGCTCAGCCACGTGCACCAGCCCGAACAGCCCAAGGAAGATCCCGCCGTAGGAAAGTGAGGCCCACTCCAGCCGCTCCGCTTCGCGGATGTAGATGGTGGCGAAGCCGATCGTGGTGACCAGCACGGCAGGCAGAAGGAAGAGCAGTTCTCGATTTCGCGGGCTCAAGGTTCGGTTCGAGTGGTGGAGGTGCCGAGGCCGGCGGCTCCGGAGCCGCCGAGGCCGGTGGTGGTACTGCCCTCCCCAGCCGCACCCAGGGTGGTGCTGGGTGCGCCGTCCGTGGCCGGCTGCTCGAAGAGTTGGCGGATGAAGCGCTGACCCTCCTCCTTGCTGACCAACTCATGGGAGGCGATCCGCTGCTGAAGGTGATCGGGCTGCGCGCCGTACTCGGCGCGCGTGACCTCGACCACGTCATACAACTCCGCGCCGAACAACCTGTAAGGCACCCCGTTGAACAGTGCCACGCGCCCGTCCTGGGTGCCGACGTAATAGACCGAGGAGTTGAAGATGGCGAAGGCCACCACGCCGAGGAACAGCGCCCCGAGGACGGCCCCGCCCCAGATGAGGAGGGTGCGCCCGCCGCTGCGCCCGCCGCTGGACCCGCCGCCGGGCGAGGTACCCCGGACGCCCGGCACGTTGCCGGCCACGGCGGCGGCTCCTCCCCGCAGCCGCCTGCCCGCCTCGCGGAAATGCTTCCCGCCGGGCATGGCGGACCCTGGCCCCCAACCGCGCCCCCGCCCGGAAGACTCCTCGGCGCCCGTTTCCGTCGCACCGGCCCCAGCCGGGATGCCCACGGAGCCCTCGCCTTCCTCCGCCAAAACCACCACCACGGTGACGTTGTCCTCGCCGCCGTTTTGCAGAGCGGCATCGACCAGGGCTGCCGCCACCGCGGCGGGGTCGTCGCCCTCGCCCAGGATGCGCTCGATCGCCTGGTCGTCCACCATCCCGCTCAAGCCGTCACTGCAGAGGAGGAGCCGGTCGCCCGTCTCCAAGGTCAGCTGAAAGAGATCGGGAAGCGTCTCGGGCTCGATGCCGATCGCACGAGTGATCACGCTGCGGTGCGGGTGAACCGCGGCCTGCTCGGGAGTCAGACGGCCCTGGCGAACCAGTTCGCCCACCAACGAGTGGTCCTGGGTGAGCTGGTGCAAGGCCTGGTTGCGTAAGAGGTAGGCTCGGGAGTCGCCGACGTGGGCCAGGGCGAGGCTCCCCGGACCGGTGCGGAAGGCGGCGGTCATGGTGGTGCCCATGCCCTGGAGTTGCGGGTCTCCCGCACCCTTTTGAATCACCGCTTTATTCGCTTCGAACACGATGCGGTTGAGCTCTTCCCGGCCGGCGCTGCCGGGGTCGAGGGCCCCGATGGTCTCGCAGGCGGTAGCCGAGGCCACCTCCCCCGCTCGGGCACCCCCCATCCCGTCACAGACCACGAAGAGGTCGTCGCGGGCGATGAACGAATCCTCGTTGCCGCTGCGGATCAGACCCACGTCCGTGGCGGCGGCGTAACGCAGTCGCATCAGCGCACCTCGGCCTTGAGCACGGTGTCACCTATGGCGATCTCGTCTCCCGGCCGCAACCAGGCCTCCGAGACTTCCGCCCCGTTGAGCAGGGTGCCGTTGGTGCTCTTCAGATCCTCCAGCAGCAGGCCCTGATCCGTGACCGAGAGCCGGGCGTGCTGGGAGGAGACGAATGTGTCGCGCAGGTGAAGATCGGCCCCAGTAGAGCGCCCGATCATCAGGCCTCCCGGAGGTACCCGGTAAGCCTGACCGCGGGGTAACTCGGCGCTGCTGACCACCTGGACCACCCAGTCGCCGCCCGCCGGGGAGGTGCGCCCGGCCCCGTGGCCGCCGACGGCGCCGGGTGAGGGGGTGGACGGCGGAGCCGCCCCCCACTCGTCCAGGGGAGTGACCCCAGGGGTGGGGCGGGCAGCCGCCCGGCGCACGTCCTTGATGGCGGAACGGATGACCATCAAAACGAACAGATAGAGGACGAGCAGAAAGAGGAACTTGGCCCCCAGCAGGAGCAAATTGAGCATGCGACGCTCCGTTTAGCCGACTCGAACGGTGACCTCGGAGTCTCCCAACGTCAGGATGTCGCCGACAGCCACGGGACCGGCGGTGACGGGGCGCCCGTTGAGCAGAGTTCCGTTGGTCGACCCGAGGTCCTTCACGAAAAGCCTTCCCCCCTCCCAGTACACCGCGGCGTGCCGACGAGAGACGTTGGGGTCATCGAGGGTGAAATCCACCTGCCGGGCCCGCCCGAGCACCACCCGTCCCTTGTGAAACTCCTGCGCGCGCCGTCCCTGGTGCAGAACTATGGTCTGACGGGCCAGTTCCAGGTCGGAAGCCACCGCGGCGGGAATGTCCTGGGTATCGAGCACCTTGGGGTTGATCGGGACCACGGCGGGTTGCGGTTCGGGAGACGGCGAGGCCCCCAGAGGGGCGCCGTCCCCTGATGGTTCGTCCCCGGCTCCCGCGGGCGCCCAATCGGGTCCGATAGCAGCCGCCGGCTCCTCGGGTTCCCACTGAAGGCCGCCGCGGGGCCCGCCAGGCCCGGCGGCAACCTCTTCGCGGTAAGGCGCCTGCGGCTCAGACGCGAAGACGGCTTCCGCCCCGGCTGCCGCCGAAGACTTCTCCAGCGACATATCTTCCTCAGCTACTTCGGCCAGAATCCCGAATTGCCCGGCCTTGAGATCCCGGTCCAACTTTACGCGCACCCGGGGAGCGGCAACCAGGCTGAGGCCCGCGGTCTGCGCGTGCTTGAGCACGTGCTCCTCCAGCTCTTCGGTCAGCGAGCGTTCGAAGGCCCGGTAGTAATCCCGGTCCTGCTGACAGAGATAGATGGTGAACTTGTTGGGGACGTAGACCCGCGAGACGGAAGAAACCTTGTGGTCATCCATCTCCTTGACGAGCTTCTGAGCCAGCTCCGCCGGCTCGACACGCGCGGTCGAGCGGCTGAAGGCCCGGCCAAAAGCCCGCTCAACGCCTGACTCAAGTCTTTTCATCACGCCCAAGGCTAATGCTCCGCTGCCGAATTCGATTCCTCCGGCGAAAACAGGAGGCTGATCAAGGTGACGAGTATAACGCAGGGCAAATACGCGATGAAGAACGGTCCCAGGGCGACAGATACCCCCAAGAGCAGGGGCGGCGCCGCCACGAAAGCAGCGAACAACATTCCCAGGTAGACCGCCGCCGCCCAAATCCTGCGTCTTTCGCGCAGACGCAGAAGCAGGGGGAACAGCAGCGCAAAGGCGCCGAACAGCGCCGCCTGCAGCAAGAGCTCCGGCCGAAGATCGAGATAGCGCGCCAGATACTCGAGGGCCACCAACGGGTTCTCCGCGTACCTGCCTTCGAGCAGCACCGGCCCCGGATCCGGGCTGAAGGTGTAGGGCAGCGTGGCCCAGCCCGCAAGCCCGGCGGCCGCCGCCAGGGTCAGGCCGCAAACGAAGGCGACGAGCGCCCCCCACCTTCTCAGCACTAGGCCGGCCAGCGGCGGGAGCGCCAGGCCGACCCTGCCCGCCACGAGCGCGGGGGGGG
>JADQBG010000002.1 GCA_016278725.1 Actinomycetota bacterium | reverse complement strand
GCTGGGTTCAGAACGTCGTGAGACAGTTCGGTCCCTATCCGTCGTGGGCGCAGGAGATTTGAGGGGATTCGTCCCTAGTACGAGAGGACCGGGACGAACAGACCTCTGGTGTATCAGTTGTCGTGCCAACGGCACCGCTGGTTAGCTACGTCTGGTTCCGATAACCGCTGAAAGCATCTAAGCGGGAAGCGGACCCCAAGATAAGATCTCCCACCAGGTTAACTGGGTAAGACCCCTGGTAGACCACCAGGTTGATAGGCTGGATGTGTAAGGGCAGCAATGTCTTCAGCAGACCAGTACTAATCGGTCGAGGTCTTGACGACTAACATTCTTACAGTTTGTTGCTATGCAGATTTGAAGGTGAGGCGGAAGCGTTCCGCAGGAACCAGCAAGGTTTCGAGCTTTCCGGTGGCCATAGCGAGGGGGAAACACCTCTTCCCATTCCGAACAGAGCAGTTAAGCTCCTCAGCGCCGATGGTACTGCATGGGCAACCGTGTGGGAGAGTAGGTCGCCGCCGGGATTTTTCTTTTGAGCCCGTCTTCTAGAAGACGGGCTCTTTTTTTGCCATTATCATGGAGTAAGCGCAGTGCGGTGAGGAGGCTCGGATGACCGGGAAGCTCGAGTGGGGAGTGCGCGGCGTCTTCTTGCCGATGATCACGCCCTTCAAAGACGATCTCAGCATCGACTGGGAGGGCCTCGATACCCTGGTGGAATGGGCCATCGAAGAGGTCGGCGTCGACGGCCTGGTCCCCGTGGGCACCACCGGCGAATCGCCCACCCTGTCTCACCAGGAGCACATCGACGTCATCCGGCGGGTGGTCCAACGGACTGCCGGCCGCGTGCCGGTGATGCCGGGCTCGGGCTCCAACTCGACGAAAGAAGCGATCGAGCTAACCTTGGCGGCCAAGGCGGCGGGGGCGGATGCCAGTCTGCAGGTGACTCCGTACTACAACAAGCCCACCCAGGCGCAGCTGTTTGAGCATTTCAAGGCCATTGGAGAGGCCGCCGATCTGCCGATCATCCTCTATAACATCCCGGGACGGACCAGCCGCAACATCGATCCCCTGACCACCATTCGCCTCTGGAAGGAAGTGCCCCAGGTGGTGGGCACCAAGGAGGCGAGCGGGGACCTGCAGCAGGCCATGGCGGTACTGGCGGAGACCGACGAGAGCTTCACCATGTACTCGGGCGAGGACATCATGACGTTCGCCCTCCTCTGTCACGGAGGCGCCGGCGCCATTGCGGCGGTCGCGCACGTGGTGGGCAAGGAGATCTCCGAGATGTGCCGGGCGGTGTGGGACGGGGAACTCGAACGCGCCCGCGCACTCCACTTCCGGACCATGCCCGTGGTGCGGGCGCTTTTTGTGGAGCCCAACCCCATCCCGGTCAAGCAGGCGGTTGCTTGGTTGGGTCTGCCCGCCGGACCGCTGCGGCCGCCGCTGGGACCCCTCAGCCCGGAGGGGGCCGAGGTATTGCGCCGCGAGATGAAAGCCGGCGGTTGGCTCTAAGGCAGCGCGGGCGGCTCGGCCGCTGCCGACCCGGGGCCCAGGCTGCATCTTCGGGCCCCAGAGCCCGCTCCTCAGGAGAGAAAGCGGTGGAAGCGGTAGCGTAACTGCTCTTCCGGCACCGCGCCTTCCACCTTGTCCATTAGCCGCCCCTGGTCGATCATCGCGACCGTGGGAGTCGCGTGCACCCCGTAGCGCGCGGCCGTAATCCGGTTTTCGTCGATATTCAGCTTGGCCACCCGCACGCGGTCGGAGACTTCCCCCGCCAGTTTTCTCATGGTGGGTTCCAGGCGTTGGCAATAGAGGCAGTACGGCGACCAGAACTCCATCAGCACCGGAACCGGCGACCTTTGCACCGTGTCCTCGAAGTTGGCGTCGGTCACGGTCAGCGGCTCCGTCTGCCGCTGGGGCAACTCGAGCGGCGCGTGGCACTTGGCGCAGGTCGGGCGGCCCTTCGCCACGCGCGCCAGGTCGACGCGGTTTTTTGTGCCGCACGAGGGACAACGCACGACCACCTTTCCTGCTTGGTTCACCGGGAACTCCTTCTCTTTTCGGTCCGGGTGGCTTCCTTTGCTCCCAGTAGTAGGTACCCCGGAACCCGACATCCGGGAACCCGGCCAGATCTTCAACCGGTTTGCTCGAGCCTACCTCGGACCAAGGACCGATTCGCTTGGTGTTCGCGTTTGGTTAGCCTGAGAGCCGGTTCTTAGCGATGCCCGAAGGAAGCCTCATCCTCAAGCAATGACATGAGGCGCCGATAGATGGGTTGGAGTTTCGTCGAGGAAAGGGTGGCGGTGGATCTGATCGAGGCCTACATGGCGATGGTTGCCCTCTTGGCCGGGATGGTGGTGGGGAGCTTCCTGAACGTGGTCATCCACCGGCTGCCGGCCGGAGAGTCCCTCGTCGCCCCAGGCTCGCACTGTCCTAAGTGCGGCCATCCCGTGCGCTGGTATCACAACGTGCCCGTGATCGGATGGCTGCTGCTAGGTGGCCGCTGCTACGACTGCGGTACCAGAATTCCTCTTCGCTACCCGCTAATCGAATCCCTAACCGGTGCCGGCTTCCTGGTCGCCTATTTGGTCTTCGGGGTGCGGCCCGAACTGATTGTGGCCTGGGGCTTTCTCGCCGCCCTGATTGCGGTGGCTTTCATCGACCTCGATCACTTCATTATCCCCAACCGGATCGTGCTGCCGGGGGCAGTGATAGGGGTGGTGGCCTCGTTGGCGCTGCATCCCGAAAGATGGTGGGAGTACCTCTTGGCCGGGCTTGGGGCGGCCGGCTTCCTGTTGATCATTGCACTGCTTTGGCCGGGGGGGATGGGTGCCGGCGACATCAAACTCGCTTTGATGATGGGCTTCGTGCTCGGCCGGGGCGTGTTGGTTGCGATGTTTCTGTCCTTCTTGGTGGGCGGCCTGGTCGGGATTGCTCTCTTGGCCCTCAAGCTCAAGGGCCGCAAGGACCGGATCCCCTTCGGGCCTTACCTGGCCCTGGGGGCGGCCACGGGCATTCTGGCCGGGCAGCAACTGCTCGACTCATATCTCTCTTTGTACGGTTGATGATCGTCTCGAGGCAAATTCATGGAGAGGGACCGTATCTGAAGGCTTGCGAGGGCGTTAATGCACGGCAGGAGGCGGGTGCAGAGTGAAAAGAATCATAGGGCAAATAGTGGGAGTAGCGTCGTTACTCACGCACTATCTGGGTGAGGTTGAATGATGGGCCTCTTTGGACGGCAGAACATGATTGGGCTCGACATCGGCAAGTCGAGCATTGTAGGCGTAGAGGTGAGCGGTAGGTTGCCTTCCGCAGTGCTGAGCGCCTATCACGAACGTCACATTCCCGAGGGTCTGGTGTTCGAGGGGGAGGTGATCGATGCGGCTGCTCTGGGCAAAGAGCTCAAGGCGTTCATGAAGGAATCCTCGCTAAAAGGCAAATCGGTGCATCTCGGCGTCGGGAACCAGAAGGTGATCGTACGGACCATCGAAGTCCCCGAGATGGACGAAGAGGAGCTGCGCGGGGCCATCCAATTCCAGGCTCAGGATTACATCCCCATCCCGGTGGATGAAGCGGTCTTGGACTTCCAGGTGGTCCGCCGCTATGCGGACGAGGAGGGAGTCGGCAAGCAGCAGGTATTGCTGGTCGCGGCTCAGCGGGACATGATAGACGGCTTCATGGATGCGGCAAAGGAGGCCGGACTCAAGGTAGACGGCATCGACGTCTCGGCCTTTGCTCTCATCCGGGCCCTGGCTCCGCAGGTGGCATTCGTCGATCAAGGGTCGGAAGATCAGGGCGCCTATGCCATCGTCAACATCTCTTCGTCCGTGTCGAGCCTTGTCGTGGCGCTCGACGGGGTGCCCAAGTTCACGCGGATCATCGGCACGGCCTTCGATCAGTTCATCTCGGTTCTCACAGAGGGCCAGGCCATCCTCCCCGAGGACGCCTTGCTGCTGGCGGAGCGCATCGGGCTGCCCGGACCGCAGGAGCCGGAAAGCGAGACCTACAATCCCGCGGTCATCCAAGAGGTGCAGGAAGGCTTGGCGCGGATGGCGGAAGAACTGGGAGACGAAATCCGCCGCTCGCTGGATTACTACCAAAGCCAGGATTACTCCGCGTTCGTCGAGAAGGTCGCCATCACCGGGCGCGGCGCGATGATCCGCAATGTCGACTCATACCTCTCGGACTTTCTCAACATGTCCGTCGAGTTGGGTAACCCGCTGCTGAAGATCGCCAACAACGCGACCGGCGAGGCGGACGAAGAGCTCGCTGCCGTGGCGCCGCGACTCGCCGTCGCCGTTGGCCTAGCACTAGACGAGGTGGAGTAGTGGTTCGCCGAATAAACCTAGTACCGCCGGACGAGCGGCGGCGCAAGAAGACCGACCTGGGCCTCGTGGGTATCGCCGCGGGCAGCCTGCTCGTATTGGGCGCCATCGGACTGAGCTACTTCTACTTCACGGGAGTGGCCGCAGACAAGGAAGCGGAACTGGCCGACCTGCAGATGCAGCGGCAGCAGATCGAGGCCGAGATCGCCCTTCTGGCTGAGTACGAGGCCCTGCAGCTCGAGGTGGTGCGAACCGAGCAGCTCGTCCAGCAGGTGTATGCGGGCCGGACGCTGGTCAGCGAGATCTTCGGGGACATGAGCCTTGTGGTTCCCGATAACGTCTGGCTCGACAGCCTCGCGCTGCAGGCACCGGAAATACCGTTGACCGTTGCGACTGCTCCGCAGGGAACGGCGGCCGATCCGGCGGCTCCCGCCGCACCTGCCGCCCCGGCCGCCCCGGCCGTCCCGGGCACCGTCACGATAGCCGGAAAGACTTTCGACTACGATGACGTCGCCACCATGCTGGTCAGGCTGCAACAGATTCCGTCTCTCAAGAACGTTAGCCTGGCTCAGGCGAACACCGACGGCGAGGACGACGAAGGCCTCAAGACCTTCTCAATTACCGCCGAACTCGTGAACAAGACCCAGCCGGCGGACAACCCGCTGCCTTTGACCGCGGTGGAGGTGAGTAACTGATGACCCGCCGGAACACCTACATGCTGACCGGAATCGTGCTGCTCATCTTAGTCGCGCTCTATTGGTTCTTTGCGCTGAGCCCGCTCCGCGCGGAGATTTCCGAGACCGAGACTCAGATTACCGCCGAGCAGCAGGCGCTGGACGCGGCGCGCGCCAAACTCGTCCAGATGGAACAGACCAAGGTCGCGGCCAAGCGCAACAACGCCCGCCTCATCGAGTTGGCCAAGATGGTTCCCGTGGAGAACGAGGTGCCGAGCCTCATCCTTCAGATCCAGGATCTCGCCGCCGAGTCCGGCATCGAGTTCATGAGCATCTCGCCCTCGCCGCCCGACGGCACCCTGGCGGGTGTCGGCCCGGTGGCCCTTCAGCTATCGTTCAAGGGCGACTTCTTCGACGTGAATGACTTTCTTTACCGAGCGGAGCAGATGGCTTCCGGACCGGGCCGGCTGCTGGCCGGAACCAGCGTCAATCTCACGGCGTCGGGTGAGCCCCGCGTGGGCAGCTCCCCGGAACTGCAGGTCGAAATCGCGTTGGACGCCTACCGGCGCGCCGCACCGGTAGGCCTTCCCCCGGTGTTGACGACGCCTCCCAAGCCGATTCAAGCCAACAACGAGCAGCCGGCGCCCGACGCTCCCGCAGATCCAGAGAGCGAACAAGCCTCCGCGGCGCGGGCCAACTGACGGGGATGGTAGAAATGACGTGTTTGAACAAGACTGCGAAGCTCCTGCTGCTCTCCCTTCTGGGCCTGCTCGTTCTGGCGGCGCTCGGTTGCGGGGGTGGCGAAGAGGCGGCCACCGAGTCCACTCCCGTCGCCGAGGAAGCCGCACCGGCCGCTGCGCCTCCGGCGCAACCGGTATCCGTGAGCACGACCGTGCCCCTGGTCGTCGATGCTCTATCCACCTTTGAGAGCAAAGACCCGTTCGTGCCCCAGTCGGTTACCAATCCCGGAGGGGGCGGCTCCAACACCGTCACGACCAGCGGCTCGACCGCGACGACCGCCCCGAGTTCCGTGAGCAACGCGCTCCATTCGCTCAAAGTGCTGAGCATCGACGCGGTCAACGACATCCCGGTGGTGACCTTCGAGGTGGATGATGTCATCTACACGGAGCGCGAGGAGGGCGATACGGTCGACACCTCCTGGGGACAGATCAAAGTCATCGAGATAGACGCCGAAGACCAGGTGGTGGTTTTCCTCCACGGCAGCGAAACCCGGAGTCTGGGCGTGGGTCAGGAGTACCTGAAGTAACCCTCGCGCGCAAACCTCGCATTGAACGGCGCCTACGGGCGCCGTTATGCTTTAGAGGTTCCGGCCGCGGATTGTCGAAGAGCGCGCCCGCAGGGTTAAGGGCGTCGTGAGGAGGAAGACTTGCGTCGACTGAAGCTGGCGAGTGCCGGCGAGTCGCATGGGCCGCTTGAGATCGCCATTCTCTCGGGTATTCCTGCTGGCCTGCCGCTTCTCGAGGAGCAGGTGGACCGCGACCTGGGCCGCCGCCAACGCGGCTACGGCCGGGGCGGACGGCAGCAGATAGAACAGGACCGGGTGCGCTTTCAGGCGGGCGTGCGCCGCGGTGTCACGACCGGCGCTCCTTTGGCGCTTCTCGTGGAGAACCGCGACCACGCCAACTGGTCGGCCACGATGGGCTCGGCCCCGTCGGCCGAGCCCGATCCCCGTCCGGTGACCGTGCCTCGCCCCGGTCACGCCGACCTTTCCGGCATGGCCAAGTACGGTTTTGCCGACGCGAGGGACGTGCTGGAGCGCTCCAGCGCGCGGGAGACGGTGAGCCGCGTGGCCGCGGGGGCGGTGGCCAAGGCCCTGCTGGCCTCGTTGGGTACCAGAATTGCCGGAAGAGTGGTGGCCATCGGTGGCATCGCCGACGAGCACTCCGTGGATCTGCTGGATCCGCTCTCGATCGACTGGGAGCAGGTGGAGGCCTCCGATTTGGGACTGGCTTCGCCGGGCCTCGAGGAAAGGGTCCGTGCGCGGATCGACGAGGCCCGTGCCGTTGGAGTCAGCCTGGGTGGGATCTTCGAGATCTGGGCCTGGGACCTGTGTCCGGGCTTGGGCGGCTACGCGACCATGCAGGAGCGGCTGGATGGGCGCCTCGGCGGGGCCCTCCTCGGTATCCCCGCCGTCAAAGGGGTGGAGTTCGGAGCCGGCTTTGCCGTCGCCGCGGCGTCGGGGGACGAGGTGCACGACGCGCTCTACCCCGATTCGGTGGGAGGTGTCCGGCGCCGCACCAATAGGGCCGGTGGTCTGGAGGGGGGGATGACCAACGGCGCGCCCCTGGTGGTGCGCGCTGCGATGAAACCCATTCCCACCATGACCTCTCCGCTGCCTTCGATCGACGTGAATACCCGGGCGTCCGCCTCCGCCCACCGCGAACGCAGCGACGTGGAGGCGGTGCCTGCCGCGCGGGTAGTGGGTGAGGCCATGGTCGCGCTGATTCTGGCGGACGCATACCTGGAGAAGTTCGGGGGAGACCGCCTGGTGGACACGCTGGCGGCCCTGGAGCACTACCGGCTTCGGGTCGAGGAGCGGGGATTATGGCCGAGGTCTTAGCTCTCAGCGGCTTTATGGGCTCGGGAAAGTCGGCGGCCGGCCGACGGGCAGCTGAGAGGCTGGGATGGGATTTCATCGACCTCGACCAACTCGTGGAAGACCGCGAGCGGATGCCCATCCCGGAAATCTTCGCCACCCGGGGTGAGACCGGCTTCCGCGAAGCGGAGGTCGAGGCCCTGGAAGCCGTGTTCGCCGGGATCTCGGAGAGTGGTGCCCGCAACCTGCTCCTCGCTTTGGGTGGGGGCACCATCACCAACGAGGCGGCGCGCGGGCTGCTGCGGGATCACGCCTTCGTTGTCTACCTGGCCACTCCGGTCGAGCTATGCTGGAATCGCACCCGCGGCTCCGACCATCGCCCGTTGGCGGGCGACCGGGCGGCCTTCGAAGAGCTTGCCGACGACCGGGAATCCCTGTACGAGAGCAGCGCCGACATGGTGATGGACGCGGAGGACCTGCCCCTCGAGGAGATTGCACGCCGGCTGGAGGAGCTCGGCCGCGCGCTCGAAGGCGCTACCTCTTGAGCTGGCGGCTCGAGCTGCGCGGAGTCTCACGCGACTCGGTGATCCGCGGGGGGCCCGGCGAATTCAGTGCCTTCGTGTCTGAGTTCTCCGAGGCGGAGCCGGAGGAGCGAGGCCGCGCCTTCGTCATCACCGACGCAAACGTGGCCCGGGAGCAGGCGGCCGAACTGGAGCAACTGACTCGCTTCGGCCCGGCGCGGCCACTGGTCCTGCCGGCGGGCGAACCCACCAAAGACCTGGACACGTTGGGGATCTGCTACTCCTGGCTGGCCGAAGGGGGCGCTCGGCGGGACGACGTCGTCATCGCCTTCGGCGGCGGGGTGATCGGCGACCTGGCCGGCTTCGCCGCCGCCACCTACCTGCGGGGTCTCTCTCTGTGGCAGGTGCCCACCTCACTGCTTGCGCAGGTAGATTCCAGCGTGGGGGGCAAGGTGGCGATCAACCTACCCGCCGGGAAGAACCTGGCCGGGGCCTTCTATCAGCCGGACGTGGTGGTGATCGATCCGGTTTTTCTCGACACGCTGCCGCGGGAGGAGTTCCGCAACGGCCTCGGCGAGGTGCTGAAGTACGCTCTGCTCGAGGGTGAGGTTCTGATGGCTCTGCTCGAGGGGAACGTAGCCGGGGTGAACCAGCGCCTTCCCGGAGCGCTGGATGAAATCATCGAACGCTGCGTTCGCTACAAGGCCGCGGTCGTGCAGGAGGACGAGAGGGAGACGGGGCTGCGGGCCGTCCTCAACCTGGGGCACACCCTGGGCCACGCCCTCGAGAAGTATCTGGGCTATGGCAGGGTGGGGCACGGCCGGGCAGTCGCCCTGGGGCTGTTGGCCGCTCTTCGGGTGAGCGAGGAGCTCCTCGGTTTGAATCGGGGCGTGAGGCCGCGCCTGGTAACCCTGATGGCCGGCTTGGGCATACCAAGACAGGCCGACCTTCCCGACCTCGTGGGTGTGCTCGAGGCGGCGGGTTGGGACAAGAAGCTGACCGCCGCCGGCCGGGGTTACGTCGGGCTGCGCAGCCTGGGCGAGCCGGTGCTGGGTCTTGACCCCACGGACGATTTGCTGCTCGAGGCGCTGGAGGTGATCCGCATATGAACCCCGAGGAGGAGCCCCAGGGAGGCGACGTAAGCGCAGGTGCTCCGCTGCTGGTGGTGCTCCACGGTGTCAACCTGAATCTCTTGGGCGAGCGCCCCAGCGTTCACTACGGCAGCTTCACCCTGAGCGAACTCGAGGACCTCGTGCGCCAGGCCGCGGAGGCGCGGGGATATTCGACGGTTTTTGCTCAAACCAATCACGAAGGCGAATTCGTCGAACTCATTCACCGCTACCGCAAGGAGGCCGCGGCCTTTCTGGTCAATCCCGGCGCTTGGACCCACTACAGCTACGCCATCCGCGACGCGCTCGAGTTGGTCAAAGGGCCCATCGCCGAAGTCCACTTGTCCCAGATCGAGGAGCGCGAGGAGTGGAGACGGGTCTCGGTGATCGCCGAAATCGCGCGCGTGCGGGTGATGGGCAAAGGCCCGGAGGGGTATGTCGAAGCGGTGGACCGGTTGGCCGCCGTGGCCCGCGCGGAGAAACACGTCCAAGAGGAGATGGATGAACGCGCAGAATGAAGGGATGTCCGCGCCGGGTGACAACCGCGCTCCCGAGGTGCGGGCCCGGGAGCTGAGACGCGCCCGCCTGCGTTCTCGCCTGGCCGACGACGGCCTCGCCGGCCTGCTGGTGTTCGATCTGCATAACATCAGGTATCTCACCGGTTTTACCGGCACGACCGCCGTGGCCGCGGTGCTTCCCGACGAGGTTGTGCTGCTCACCGACTTTCGCTATCGCCTGCAGGCGGCCGAACAGGCTCCCGATTCCCGCTATCTGGAGGTCGAGCAGAAGGTTTCCAGTCTGCTGCCGGAGCTCCTTGAAGGCGTCGATGGGCCGATCGGCATAGAGGACGGGCTTTCCGTTGCGCGCTGGAACGCGACGAAGGACTCTCTCGGGGATATCGAGTATCGTTTTGCCGGAGGCCACGTCGAGCATCTGCGCCGGGTCAAGGGCTCCGAAGAACTCGAATCCCTGCGCCGCGCCGGCCGGCTTCTCGCCCAGACCATGGGCTCTTTGGCGGAAGGGCCCGTGGTGGGCTGGGCCGAGAGCCAGGTGGCGCTCGCGCTCGAGGTGTACGCGCGCGAGAGGGGTTCGGCGGCACCTCCTTTTGACTTCATCGTCGCCGGGGGAGCCCGCGGAGCCATGCCGCACGCCGAGGCGTCGGCCGCGCCGATCGAAGCGGATGCTCTCCTCGTGGTGGACATCGGAACCGCGGTCGAGGGCTACACCTCGGACATGACTCGGACGTTCACCACCGGCCGCATCAACGAGGAGAAGAAGCGGATCTTCGACGTGGTGCGCGAGGCTCAGGAGAAGGCTCGGCGCGCGGCCAGAGCCGGGATCACCTGCCGCGAGTTGGACGCAGTGGCCCGGGACGTGATCACGGAGGCCGGCTATGCGGACTACTTCGGGCACGGCCTGGGTCACGGGGTCGGCCTCGAAGTCCACGAAGCCCCTCGGGTCAGCCGGTTGAGCGAGGACGTGCTCGAGGCGGGCATGGTCGTCACCATCGAGCCGGGCATCTACCTGCCCGGTGTGGGCGGGGTCCGCATCGAGGACACGGTGCTCATCCAGGAAGACGGCATCGAGATCCTCACCCCCCTGGATCACGGCTGGATTCGGCTCAGCTAGGACATTCTCGGGGCCCCGCGCTTCAACCCGGACCTGTCCTGGTGTAGAATTCGGCGCTGTTGCCTCGGGAAAGACACCCTGGGGGCACCCCTAGGAGGTTACCTTTGATCTCGACCAATCAGTTCAAGACCGGTATGACCATCCGCCACGAGGGCGACATCTACCGCATCGTTGAGTTCCAACACGTAAAGCCGGGCAAGGGCCCCGCTTTCGTGCGCACCAAGCTGCGCAACATGGATAACGGCCGGGTGGTGGACAAGACCTTCCGCCCCGAACAGAAGTTCGACCAGGTGCACGTGGAGACCCGCACGATGCAGTATCTCTACGACGAAGCCGACACCGTGGTCTTCATGGATCAAGAGACCTTCGAGCAGACTCATCTGCCCAGGGAAATGATCGAAGAGCGCTTCGACCTGATGAAGCTGAACATGGAGGTGGACGTCGTCTACATGGACGGCACGCCGGTCGACGTCGAACTCCCGTTCTTCGTCGAACTCCAGGTAACCGAGGCCGCTCCCGGAGTCAAAGGCGATACCGTCAGTGGAGGCAGCAAGGAAGCCGTCCTCGAAACCGGGGCGACCATTCAGGTGCCGCTCTTCGTGGAGCCGGGCGACGTGATCCGGGTGGACACCCGCACCCGCGAATACAACACCAGGGTTTGAGCGTGGCCGCATACTCCCCGACCGGAGCCTGATGAGAGCGAGACGCATCGAGATAACCGATACCTCCCTGCGGGACGCCCATCAGTCCCTGTGGGCGACGCGGATGCGCATCGGGCACATCGTCCCGGTGCTGCGGACGATGGACCGCGCCGGTTTTCACTCCATCGAGTGCTGGGGGGGCGCCACCTTCGACACCTGCCTGCGCTTCCTCGAGGAGAACCCCTGGGAGCGCCTGCGCACCATCAAACACCATGTGCGTACCACTCCCATTCAGATGCTCCTTCGCGGGCAGAACCTGGTGGGCTACCGGCACTACGGTGACGAGATCGTGCGGCTGTTCATCCAGCACGCCGCCGATTCGGGGATGGACATCTTCCGAGTCTTCGATGCGCTAAACGACACGCGCAACATCCGGACTTCCGCCGAGGCGATCAAGGAGCAGGGCAAGCATTTCCAGGCGGCTGTGGTCTACACCATCAGCCCTGTGCACACCCTGGACCACTACGTCGAGGTGGCTCACGAACTGGCCGAGATGGGCGCCGACAGCATAGCCATCAAAGACATGGCGGCGCTGCTTTCGCCCTATTTCGCGGAGCGCCTGGTCAAGCGTCTCAAGAGCGAGATCAACCTGCCGCTGCAGCTTCACTGTCACTACATCGGCGGGCTTGCGCCCATGACTTATCTCAAGGCGATCGAAGCCGGCGTGGACGTGGTGGATACGGCCACGGTGCCGCTCGCGTTCGGAGCCAGCCAGCCGGCGACCGAGATGATCGTCACCGCGCTCAAGGGGACTCCCTACGACACCGAACTCGATCTGGACACGCTGTTCCAGATGGCGGAGTACTTTGAACGCGTGCGAGAGGACGGCGGCTTCGAGCGGGGGGTGACCTCGCTGACCCACATGCGGGTCTACTCCCATCAGGTGCCCGGCGGGATGATCTCCAACCTGGAATCCCAGCTTCGCGAGCAAAAGGCGGAGGCCCGCCTGGACGAGGTGCTCGAGGAGATTCCCCGAGTGCGGGAAGAGGTGGGCTACCCGCCCCTGGTCACTCCGCTCAGCCAGATCGTGGGCACCCAGGCGGTGCTCAACGTGCTGACCGGCAAACGCTGGCAGGTGGTGCCCGACGAGATGAAGTCCTACCTGCGGGGAAAGTACGGCAAGGCCCCGGGACCGGTGAATCCCGACATCATGCGCCGGGTGCTCGGCGAGGAGAAGCCCATCGAGGGAAGGCCCGCGGACCTGCTCACCGAGAGTCTCGAGGACTTCTCGAAGCAAATCGGTGATCTGGCTCGAAGCGAAGAGGACGTCATCAGCTACGCACTCTTCCCCAACTCCGCCCGAAGCTTCTTCGAGCGGCGTCACCACGGTGCCGAGGAGGACGTCTTCCTGACCGGTGAACCGGAGGAGCCGGCCCCCGCAGCGGCGGGTCTTGGGGCCGACCGGGTGCGGGATATCATCGCCGCGGTCGAGGCGGCCAATGTCGAGGAAGTCACGCTGGAGGATGCCGGGGTGCGCATCACGGTGCGTAAGAGCGGAAGCGCGCCCGGCGGGGAAGCCCCTTCGGTGGCGCGGGCTATCGAGCAGGCCCCGCTCTCTCCGCCGGTGCCGGATCAAGCCCGGGCGGTTCCGCAGCCGGCGCCGCTCCCGCCGGAAGGTCCCGCGGCGAGCGCATCCCCTGAGGCCGACCTCTCATCCGAATTCTACGAGGTGGTGGCGCCCATGGTGGGCACCTTCTACGCCGCGCCCTCCCCGGACAGCCCGCCTTTCGTTCAGGAGGGGCAGCACGTGTCTGTGGGGGAACCCCTCTGCATCCTCGAGGCGATGAAACTGATGAACGAGGTGACCTCCGAGGTGGACGGCACGGTCAGGGGCGTGCTCGCCGAGGACGGCGCCCCCGTGGAATTCGGGCAGCCTCTGTTCGCCATCGAGCTGGACGAGTAACCGGGCCGCCATGTTTCGCCGAATCCTCGTCGCGAACCGGGGAGAGATAGCGCTGCGGGTCATCCGGGCCTGTCACGAAATGGGGATAGAAGCGGTCGCCGTGTACTCGACGGCCGACGCGGACAGCCTCCACGTGCGTGAGGCCGACCAGGCCGTCTGCATCGGGCCCGCGGATCCCCGGTCGAGCTATCTGCAGCAGTCCAATTTGATTGCGGCCGCCCTTACCCGCGGCTGCGAGGCGGTCCATCCCGGCTACGGTTTTCTCTCGGAGAACTCCGATTTTGCCCGCCTCTGCTCGGACCAGGAACTGGTCTTCATCGGGCCGTCCCCCGAGAGCATGGAGCGGTTGGGAGACAAGTCGCTCGCCAAGCAGCTGTTTGCCGAGGCCGGGCTTCCCACCATTCCCGGGAGCGAGGGCCCGCTGTCCGGGGCGGATGAGGCTCGGTCCGTCGCGGCTGCGGTCGGCTACCCCGTGCTGCTCAAAGCGGCTGCCGGCGGCGGCGGGTGGGGAATGCGCCAGGTGGATCTGCCGGACGAACTCGAGCGCAACTTCGCCGCCGCCTCGTCCGAGGCCCAAAGCGCCTTCGGCGATGGTGCCCTTTACCTGGAGAAGGTCATAGTCGAGCCTCACCACGTCGAGGTTCAGGTGCTGGCCGACGGTAATGGGGGCGTGCTCACCCTGGGTGAGCGGGATTGCTCGATTCAGCGCCGCCACCAGAAACTGCTCGAGGAGACCCCTTCCCCGCTTCTGACAGCGGAGGTCCGCCATGATCTCGAACGCAGGGTGAGCCGTGCCGTCGCCCAAATCGGCTACCGGAGCGCCGGAACGTTGGAATTTCTGGCCGACCAGGGCGGCCACTTCTACTTCATGGAGATGAACACCCGGGTGCAGGTGGAGCACCCGGTGACGGAGATGGTGACCGGTTTTGACATCATCCGCGAGCAGATCGCCCTGGCGGCGGGCCATCCGCTGACGCAGACCGGCAGGATGCGCACCCAGGGGCACTCCATCGAGATGCGCATTTGCTCCGAGGACCCAGCCTTGGACTTTCGCCCGCAGGGGGGGATGGTCACGGCTCTTCGCCTGCCGGGCGGGCCGGGAATCAGGGTGGACACGCACATCTATCCGGGCTACACCATCCCCACCTTCTACGATTCCCTGATCGCCAAGCTGATCGTCTGGGACGTCGATCGGCCGGCCGCGATCAGGAGGGCCCTCCGCGCTCTGGGCGAGCTGCGGGTCGAGGGAGTCCCCACGACGGCGCCGGCGCTGGCAGAGGTGCTGGCCCATCCCGATTTTCAGTCAGGCAACTTCTCCACCGGTTTCTTGGATGCCCACCGGAGTGAGCTGCCATCCCTGCGGGTACAGGAGGGCGGATGAACCAGGACGAAGTAGTGAACTACCGCATCGCGGGCTCCGTGTTGCAGGACATCGTCAAGGTGTCGCTGCGGGGGGACGAGCGCTTCCGGGTGCTCTCCGGAGGCGGTCTGAAAAGGGCCCGGGGAGTCGAAGTGGAGGTGGAGGAGGGGAGTTGCCGCGTCCACCTTCCTATCGACGCCCGCTTCGGCGAGGATCTCTTGGCCTTGGGCGGCGAGGTGCAGGAGCGGGTGGCGGACTCCTTGCGGCACATGACCGGGCTCGAGGTGGAGGCCGTCGACGTGGTCATCGCCGGGGTTTATCCCCGGGGTGAGGAGTAGTGGCCGAGGCGGGACGCCGCCGGGCGAGGCGGGACGCCGTTAACATTCTCTACCAGCAGGATCTGCTGGAGCTTTCCGCCGATGCCGCGCTCGACCGGGCCGAGGCCGGAGGCAGTCAGATATCCGCCTACACCCGCCGGCTGGTTCATGGAGTCGAGGAGCACCGGCAGGAGCTCGACGGATGGATCGACGCCAATCTCAAAGGCTGGAGTGTCGAGCGGCTGGGCACAGTTGAGCGCAACATCCTCAGAGTCGGGGCCTTCGAGCTTCGCCACGTCGAAGAGGTGGGGGACGCCGTCGCCATCAACGAGGCGGTCGAACTGGCCAAGCGCTTCGGCTCATTCGAGGCCGCCGGCCTGGTCAACGGAGTCTTGGGGGCGCTGGCCAAGGAGGAGTGAGCCCGCATCCGGCGCAAACGGGCCCTGATCCCGGCGCTCGCGTATACTGATCCTTTATGTCAGGAAGCAAACTGAAAGGGCACGGGCAGGACGAGGCGCCGAACAGGGCCCTGCTCGAAACTCTCGAGCTTCCCGGGGACCTCGCTTCGCTCGGCGACGAGGATCTGCGCCAACTGGCTTCCGAACTGCGGCAGGAGATCATCCGCACGATTTCCCGAACCGGAGGTCATCTCGGACCCAGTTTGGGCGTGGTGGAACTCACCTTGGCGCTTCACGCGGAACTCTCTTCGCCGCGGGACCGCATCATCTGGGACGTGGGTCACCAGTGCTACGCCCACAAGTTGCTGACCGGGCGCCTGCACCATTTCTCGGGGATCCGCACCATGGAAGGCATTTCCGGCTTCCCCCGCAGGGCCGAGAGTCCGCACGACATCTACGGCACCGGCCACAGCAGCACCTCGATCAGCGCCGGCACCGGCATCGCCGAGGCGCTGCGGCTCCTGGAGTCTCAGGGCAAGGGAGAGAACGGCAGCGTGGTCGCGGTGATCGGCGATGGCGCCCTCACCGGGGGAATGGCCTTCGAGGGCCTCAACTACGCGGGCGACGTCAAGACTCCGCTGGTGGTGGTGCTGAACGACAACGAGATGTCCATCAAGCGGAACGTCGGAGCCATGAGTTCCTACTTGTCCCGTCTGCGGACCACTCCCACGCTTTACCGCCTGCGCCGCGACATGGAACGCCGGCTGCAGCGTTTCCCGGGAATCGGCGAGGTGGTCGCCTCCATGGGAGAGCAGCTGAAGGAAGGGGTCAAAGCCGCCATTGTCCCCGGGATGCTCTTCGAGGAACTGGGATTCACCTATATCGGGGTGACCGACGGCCACGACGTGGCGGCCCTGCGCCGGGACATCCGGCACGCGCTCGCCCTGCGGGGGCCCGTGGTGGTCCACGTCAAGACGACGAAGGGCAAAGGCTACCTGCCGGCGGAGGAGCAGCCGGCTCGTTTCCACGGCATCTCGCCTTTCGACGTCCGCACCGGGCGCTCCCTGGGGGGCGGCGCCGGTAAGGTCGTCTCTTACACCGAGGCCTTCGGCCGCGCGCTCGTCTCGCTCGCGCGAAAGGACGAGCGCATCGTGGGTATCACCGCGGCCATGGGCCCGGGAACCGGCCTGGACCTGCTCGAGGAGGCCTTCCCCAAGCGCTTCTACGATGTGGGCATCGCCGAGGCCCACGCCGCCGTCATGGCGGCGGGCATGGCGGCGACCGGCCTGCGCCCCGTGGTGGCGCTCTACTCGACCTTCATGCAGCGCGCCTACGACCAACTGATCCACGATGTCTGCCTGCAGAATCTTCCCGTGGTCTTCGCCCTCGATCGGGCCGGTTTGGTGGGAGATGATGGGCCCACGCACCACGGCGCCTTTGATCTCTCCTACCTGCGCGCGGTGCCCAATCTGACCGTGCTCGTGCCCAAAGACGAGGCCGAACTACAGCGGCTGTTGGCGACCGCGCTCGTCCTCGAGGGCCCGGTGGCCCTGCGTTATCCCCGGGGCCGGGGACGGGGGGTGCCCCTTCCGCAAGAGATCACCCCGATCGACGGTCCCTGGGCGGAGGTGCTCGCCGAGGGAGATGAGGTTCTGCTCCTGGGAACGGGGACCGGCGTTGCTCTGGCCGAGCAGGCCGCGGAACTGCTGTCCGAGGAAGGGGTGGCGGCCACCGTGGTCAACGTGCGCAAGGTGGCTCCCCTTCCCCTCGAAGAACTGCGTGCTCTCCTGGCGGACCACCCGGCCGTGGTCACCGTCGAGGAGAACGTCCTGGCCGGAGGCTTCGGCTCCTCCGTGCTGGAAATGGTCGCCGACGAGCGGCTGGACAACGCCGTCGACCGCGTCGGCCTGCCCAACCGCTTCGTGGGACACGGCCCCACGGCCATGCTGCACGAAGAGGTGGGGTTCACCGCGAGCGCCGTCCGCGACAAGGCCCTCCGGCTGCTGGGGGAGAGGCGTGGTCTCGGGGGACGCGTGCGGGAGCGCTAGGCTCGTCTTGGCCTCCTCGCGGCAACGCCTGGATCAGCTTCTGGTGCAGCGCGGCCTGGTGGAGACGCGTAGCGCGGCGAAGGGCCTGATCATGGCTGGGCGGGTACTCGTGGATGGCGGGATGGTGGACAAGGCCGGAGCCCAGGTTCTGCCGGAGGCGCGGCTCGAGGTCAAGCCGGGTCCCCGCTATGTCTCTCGGGCAGGGGAGAAGCTGGCGCGGGCCCTCGAGTTCTTTGCGGTGGACCCCCGGGGACGGCTTTGTCTCGACGTCGGGGCCTCCACCGGAGGATTCGTGGATTGTCTGCTGCAGGCCGGCGCCCGCGAGGTCATCGCCGTCGACGTCGGTTACGGACAATTGGATTCCCGGCTGCGGAGCGATCCCCGCGTCCACGTGCTCGAGCGCACCAACGCCCGCCACCTGACCGCGGACGATCTGCCGTTCGCCGCCGAACTGGTAACGGCGGACGTGTCCTTCATCTCTCTCAGAAAGCTGGTCCCCGCCATCATGCGGGTGGCGGCGCCCGGATTTCGCGCCCTTCTCATGCTAAAGCCTCAGTTCGAAGCGGGACGCGGGCGTGTAGGAAAGGGAGGTATCGTGCGGGATCCGCAGGTCCACGAGGAGACCCTGCTGGGCTTCATCGAATATCTCAGAGGCGAGGGGCTGCCGGTGTTAGGGGTTACGCATACGGGGCTTCCTGGGATGGGGGGGAACCGGGAGTTTTTCGTATATGCCTCGGCCGCTGTCGCCGAAGGCCCCTCGCTTGCTACGCTTGAGCTCGATGTGAAACGGGCGGTATGGGGAGTTCCGCAGAGTGAGTAGAGAGATCCAGGGAGAACCGATCCGCACGGTCGCGGTGATCACGCACCAGGTACCGGCGGTGGTCCACGACACACTCGTGCAGGTGCTCGGCCTCCTGCAGGAACGGGGCATCGAACTGTTGGTGCCCTCTGCGGAGCTCAAGAAGCACGGCGATCTGCTTGCCGGCGCGGAACACTGCTGCCGCACTGAGCGCGAGGAACTGGGCGAAGCCGATCTCTGCCTGGTGCTGGGGGGGGACGGCACCGTGCTGCGCGCCCTGCGCTACACGCGGGGCCTCGGAGTGCCGGTGGCCGGGGTCAACCTGGGCCGGGTGGGCTTTTTCGCCACGGTGCCGCGCAACCGGGTGGCCGAGGATCTGGGCCGTTTGCTCGAGGGGGAGTACGTTTCGCACGAACTGCTCGGACTCTCCAGCCGGCTGAATGGGCTGGAGATCCAGGCGGTCAACGACATCCTGATCGGGCACGGGCAAGAGACCGGCGTGGCCCGGCTGGCTTATGAGATCAACGGGGTGCCCATCTTCGACATCGCCTGCGACGGTCTGCTGGTGAGCACGCCCGCCGGTTCCACCGCCTACAACCTCGCGGTGGGCGGTCCCATCCTGGGGGTGGCCATGCAGGCCTACATCCTCTCCTTCGTGGCTCCACATTCCCTGGCCACGCGCTCCGTGGTCGCCGACGCCAACGACGTCCTCGTGGTGCACAACCGTTCGGAGCATCTGGACGCGCAGGTGGTCATGGACGGGGCCCACATGGGCTCCCTCGAACCGCTCGACCGGCTCCAGGTGACCACCACGCCCGCACTGGCCACGCTGGCGCTGCTTCCCGGCAGCAGCTTCTACTCTCAGTTCCGGGAGCGTTTCATCGAGACCCCTCCGGGCTAGCCGTGCTGCGCAGCCTGGTCATCCGCAACTTCGTGCTGATCGCCGACGCCGGGCTCGAGTTGGGCCCCGGGCTCACCGCACTGACCGGGGAGACGGGCGCCGGCAAGACCCTGCTGACTCAGGCTTTGGAACTGCTTCTGGGAGAGCGCGCCAGCGACGACCTGATCGGCCCTGCCGGCGAGGAGGCCTTGATTCAGGCGCTGTTCGACGTGGACGAGGCCCAGCTCGCCATGTTTCCCCCAGAGACCGTGGAACTGGCGGGATTGCATAGCGGGGAGTTGATCGCCACCAGGCGGCTGGCCCGCGGCGGCCGCAACCGCTGCTTCTTAAACGATGTCGGGGTCACCTTGGCCTCGCTGGGGTCCACCCTGCGCCCGCTGCTGGCGTTCTCCGGGCAGCACGAGCATCGCCGTCTGCTCGAGCCCGCCTATCAACGGAGCGTGCTGGATTCCTTTGCCGGCAAGGAGGCCGCCGGTTTGCTGGCGGCTTATCGAACTGCCTGGGAGGAGGCCAGGGAGGCGCGCCGCCGCTTGGACGATGCCGCCGGGCTCGAGGGAGAACGGCAGCGGGAGCGGGCTCTCTTGGAATTCCAACTGCATGAACTCGAGGAAGCGGGGCTATCCCTCGAGGAAGAGGAGGCTCTGCTGACGGAGGAGCGCCGGCTGTCCCGCGCCGAGGAGATCCTCAGCATTCTCGCCGAAGCCGGTTCCCTGCTGCGCTCCGAGGTCGAGGGGGTGGACGCGGTTTCCCTGGTCGGCCGAGGCTTGAAGCTGCTGGACGCGGTGGCCGACGTCGACGCCGAACTCGCCCAGAGCCGGGATTCCCTGGGCGAAGCCTCTCACCTGCTGGAGGAAACCGCGCGCACCCTGCGGCAATACTCGGAGGGCGTGGCCATCGACCCGGCCAGACTGGCGGAAGTCGACCAGCGTCTGCGCACCTTTCTCGATCTGGGACGCAAATACGGAGGAAGCACGGCGGATGCCCTGGCCTACTTGGAATCCGCGCGGGAGAGACTCGAGCGGCTGGAGCACCAGACCGAGGATCTGGGGGCCCTGGAGAGCCGGGGGCGGCTCGCGGCCGAAGAGGCCGTCAGGTGGGCCGAGGAACTGCACCGCTGCCGCGCAGCCGCCGCCCAACAACTGCAGGAGGCCGTCGAGAGGGAACTGGACGCCCTCGAGATGGCCGACACCGCCTTCGTGGTTTCGGTCACCAAGACCGGGGAGTGGACCGGCGCGGACTGGGAGAGTCCGGAGTGGCGCCGTCTGGGCCCCGATGGGGGAGATGAGGTCGACTTCCAAATGGCGCCCAATCCGGGGTTACCGCTCCGCAGCCTGCGCAAGACCGCCTCGGGAGGGGAACTCTCGCGCACCCTGCTCGCCATCAAGGCGGCGCTGATCGGTTTGGAGAGCTCGGAGACCCTGGTGTTCGACGAAGTGGACGCCGGTATCGGCGGCCGCACCGCTACCGCCGTGGGCGCCAAGCTGCACGCGCTGAGCCAAGAGAACCAACTGCTGGTGATCACCCATCTGGCGCAGGTGGCGGCCTTTGCCGATCAGCACATCCTGATCGAGAAGGGCCCCCGGGCTCAGGGGGGAGGCACCGCCACCCGGCTGCTCTCGCTGGATGCGGGTGAAAGCCTCGGCGAACTTCGCCGGATGATGGGCGGCGGGCCGGGAGACGACGGCGCGCTCGAGCATGCCCGGCGGCTGAGAGACAGGGCCGCGGCGGGACTGATAGACTGATTCGGGCACCGTTCGAGCCGCTTCACGGCCATGATCGGGCCCTGCCAAACGGCCACGACGGAAGGGTAGATATGGCCAAACACGTGTTCATCACGGGTGGGGTGGTGAGCTCCCTCGGCAAGGGGATCACCGGAGCCTCGCTCGGCCGGCTCCTCAAGAGCCGGGGACTCCACGTCGTCATTCAGAAGTTCGATCCTTATCTCAACGTGGATCCGGGGACCATGAGCCCCTTCCAGCACGGCGAGGTGTTCGTCACCGACGACGGCGGCGAGACCGATCTGGATCTGGGGCACTATGAGCGCTTCGTGGACGAGAGCCTGACCCGCGAATCCAACGTCACCGCGGGCTCGATCTACTACAACGTGATCCGCAAGGAGCGGCGGGGCGACTATTTGGGCGGCACCGTGCAGGTCATCCCTCACGTCACCAATGAGATCAAGGAGCGCATCACCCGCGTCTCCCGCAATCCCGAGGTTGACGTGGTTATCACCGAGATCGGCGGGACCGTGGGCGACATCGAAAGCCTGCCTTTTCTCGAAGCCATCCGGCAGTTTCGCAACGACATCGGCCGGGACAACGTGCTCTACCTACACGTCACCCTGATTCCCTTCATCGGGGCCGCCGGGGAGCTCAAGACCAAGCCCACCCAGCACAGCGTGAACGAGCTGCGCGAGATCGGTATCCAGCCCGACATCATCGTCTGCCGCTCCGATCGGCCTTTGAATCAGGATCTGCGCGACAAGATCGCCCTTTTCACCGACGTCGAGCCCCGCGCGGTCGTCTCCGCGGTGGACGAGTCAGACGTCTACTTCGTTCCCCATGCCCTGCGCGACGAGGGTCTGGACCGGCTGGTCATCGAGCGGCTCAAACTCGAGGCGGGCGAGCTGGACCTGTCGGAGTGGGACGCGCTGGTGGAGAAGATCGGGAAGAAACAGGGCAGCGTGCGCATTGCCATCGTGGGCAAGTACGTGCAGCTCCCCGACGCCTATCTGAGCGTGGTCGAGGCGCTGAGGGCGGCCGGCATACACCACGGCAAGGACATCGAGATCGACTGGGTCGACGCGGAGAGCCTGCGTCCCGATGAGATTCAGGAGCGCCTGGACCGGGTGGACGGCATTCTCGTGCCCGGCGGCTTTGGCATCCGGGGGATCGAGGGCAAGATTCTGGCCATCAAGTACGCGCGCGAACACCAGGTTCCCTTCCTGGGGATCTGTCTGGGCATGCAGGTGGCGGTGGTGGAGTTCGCCCGCAACATATGCGGCATGGTGGGGGCAAATTCCTCGGAGTTCGATCCGGACACCGCCTTCCCGGTAATCGACCTGCTGCCCGAGCAGAAGGACGTCGAGGACATGGGGGGCACCATGCGGCTCGGCGCGTCTCCCACCAAGCTGGTGCCGGGAACCAAGGCGATGAACTCCTACGGGGAGGAAGTGATCTACGAACGTCACCGCCACCGTTTCGAACTCAACAACGTCTTCCGCGGGAGGCTCACCGACGCCGGGCTCGTGGTCAGCGGGATGACGCCGGACGAACGGCTGGTGGAGATCGTCGAACTGGAAGAGCATCCCTGGTTCGTGGCGGCTCAGTTCCATCCTGAGTTCAAGAGCCGGCCGACGCGGCCCCATCCCCTGTTCCGTGACTTCGTGGGTGCGGCGATCGCGTGTGATTGCGGCTCGCGGGCGGAACATCTGCTCGAGGTGGGGGAATAGCCGTGGGAACGCCGGCCGAGGAGATGGAAGCCGCCACCGAGGGTCTCGCCGAACTGTTCATGGAGTTGGCCGCCATCGTCAGTCCCTCCCGCAAGGAGGGCGAGGTGGCGGCGCGGGTGCGCAGCTACCTGGAGGACCTGGGACTCGAAGTCTACGAGGACAAAGCGGGCGAGGGGTTCGGCGGCGAGTGCGGCAATCTCTGGTGCCGGGTGCCCGGAGTGGGCGCGGCTCCCCAGATCACCCTGGGAGCTCACCTGGACACGGTGCTCCCCACCGCTGCGATCCAGCCCGAAATGGTTCACGGCGTGATCCGCAACGCGAAACCCACCATTTTGGGCGCGGACAACAAGGTGGCGGTGGCCTCCCTGCTGCACGTCACCCGGTTGCTGCGGCAGGGTGAGACCGAACACGCCACCTTCGATCTGCTCTTCTCGGTGGGAGAGGAGATCGGTCTGCAGGGAGCAAAGCACCTGGACCGCGAGCGGCTCGAGAGTCCAATGGGACTGGTCTTCGACAGTGCGGGCGCGGTGGGCGGGATCGTCACTCAGGCACCGAGCCAGCAGACGATGCAGGCCTTCTTCAAAGGCAAGGCGGCGCATGCAGGCCTGGTTCCGGAGGAGGGCCGCAGCGCCATTCAGGCGGCGGCGCTGGCGATCGCCGACATGGAGTTGGGGCGTCTGGACGAGCGGACCACGGCCAATGTGGGAGTGATCGAGGGGGGCATCGCCGGCAACATCGTCCCGGAGAAGTGCCGCGTGCGCGCCGAGTGCCGCAGTCTGGACGACGAGAGATTGGCCGAGGTGGTCGCGCAGATGGTCACGGCCTTCCAGAGCGGGGCGGCGCGCACCGGCTGCGAGGTGGATATCGATCTGGTCAGGGAGTATCAGGGGTTCACCATCGGCTCCCGGGCCCCTGTGCTCCGTCTGGTCAGGGAAGCCTTGGCCGGGATCGGCGTGGAATCTCACACTCACGGGAGCGGCGGCGGCTCGGACGCCAACGTGCTGAACGAACTGGGGGTTCCCACGCTCAATCTGGACTGCGGCATGCAGAAAGTGCACACCTCCGAAGAGGAGGTCTCGGTCACCGACCTCCATCGGGTGGCCGCGGTGGTAATGGAAGTCGTCAAAGGACTGCCCACCGATGTCTGAGAACGGCCGCCCGGGGCGTGCGGCGGGGGAAGAGCCACCGAAACCGGTGGTTGTCTCCAGCGAGCGGGTGTTCGCGGGCCGCCTGGTCAAGGTCAGGGTGGACGAGGTTCGCTTCCCCGACGGCTCCGAAGGCCGGCGTGAGGTGATCGAGCATCCCGGAGCGGTGGTGGTGGCAGCGGTCGACGATTCCGGCCGGATCGTGCTCGCGCGGCAGTACCGGCATCCCGTGGGCGGAGACCTGCTCGAACTGCCTGCAGGCACCCTGGAGGCCGGGGAACAAGCGCAGGCCACCGCCATCCGCGAACTGAAAGAGGAGACCGGCTTGACCGCGGAGCGTTGGGATTACCTCGGTTCTTTCTTTTCCTCGCCGGGTTTTCTTCGGGAAGAGCTGCACGCCTATCTCGCGCGAGATCTGCGGCAGGCGGAGCAGGAACTCGAGGCCGATGAAGACATCCGCCTGGAATGGCGCGACCTTGGAGGACTGCTGGCCCGTCCCGACGAAATCCGTGACGCCAAGACCCTGGCCTGTCTCTTTCTGCTAGGCCATCGCCTGGAGGCCGAGCGACTGGGGTTGGGGCACGCCGGTGAGCGACAGGAGGGGAACTGATGCGGATCGGAATCCTGCGGGAGATCAAGAAGGACGAGTACCGGGTGGCCCTGACCCCGGCCGGCGCCCGCGAGTTGACCTCGCTGGGCCACGAGGTGTTCGTGGAAACCGGTGCCGGTTTGGGCTCTTCGTTCTCGGATGCGGTCTACACCGCAGCCGGCGCACAGATCGCCGTCGATGCCGACGAGGTCTTCGACCGGGCTACCCTGCTGCTCAAGGTCAAGGAGCCGCTCGAGCAGGAGTACCTGCGCCTGCGCGAGGGCCACATCCTTTTCACCTACCTCCATCTCGCTCCGAATGAGGCGCTCACGCAAGGGCTCCTGGATAGTGGGGCGACCTGCCTCGCCTACGAGACGGTGCAGATGGATAACGGCAATCTGCCGCTCCTCGCCCCGATGAGCGAGATAGCCGGACGGTTGGCCTCGCAGGCCGGCGCCAACTTCCTCGAGAAGATGAACGGCGGCAAGGGCAAGCTGATGGCCGGGGCGACCGGAGTGGCTTCGGCCCGGGTGCTGGTTCTGGGCGGGGGCATCTCCGGGACCAACGCAGCGCTCATCGCCGCCGGCATGGGGGCTCGGGTGGTGGTGCTCGATAAGAAGGTCGACCGGTTGGCCGAGGTCGAGAGGATCCCGGGGGTCGAAGCGCTGATGAGTAACCGGCTCACCATCGAGGAGGAGGTGCTGAAGGCCGACGTGGTCATCGGCGCCGTGCTCGTGGCCGGTGCCCGGGCACCCATGCTGGTGGAAGAGGACCTGGTGCGCCAGATGCAGCCGGGATCGGTCATCGTCGACATCAGCATCGATCAGGGCGGCTCGGTCGCCACCTCGCGGATGACCACCCACAGCGATCCCACCCACACCGTGCACGGAGTCGTGCATTATGCGGTGGGCAATATGCCCGGCGCCGTCCCCATAACCTCGACCCTGGCTCTGACCAACGTCACCCTGTCCTACATCGTCGAGATCGCGGAACGCGGGGTTACCGAAGCCGCGCGCCTCGACCCGGTGCTCGCGCGTGGGGTGAATGTGATGGAAGGCAAGGTCACCAACGAACAGGTGGCCGCCGCCACGGGCCATCATTACTTCCCCCTCGAGGCGATCCTGCCCATCGAATACACCTGATGCCGCGGGCTTAGTGACGGGGTGTCTGAAGCCGCCATAAAGGACTTCCTGACCCACCTGAGCCTGGAGCGGCGGCTGGCCCAGGCCACCACCGCGGCCTATCGGCGCGATCTCCTGCAGTTGGAGGCCTTTCTGCACGAGCGCGGTCTGCCGCTCCTCGAGGCGACCGCGTCCGACCTCCGTGAGTTTCTGGCCACTCCCGGTTGGAGTGCCCGCACAAGGGCTCGGAAGACCTCGTCCGTGCGCGCCTTCTACGGCTTCCAAGTGGCTCAGGGAGGTCTGGCGGAAGACCCGGCGCATCGCCTGGCGGCTCCGCGCTCCGAGCAGAAACTCCCGCACGTCCTCTCGCAGGCCGAGGTCGAGCGCCTGCTCTCCCGTCCGGACGGCTCCGCAACCGGGTTGCGCGACCGGGCGATGCTCGAGTTGCTGTACGGTTCCGGCCTGCGCGCCTCCGAGGCGCTCGCGTTGCGCCGGCAGGACGTCGACCTCGAGGTGGGTTACGTGCGCACGGTGGGCAAGGGGGATAAGGAGCGAGTGGTCCCGCTCGGCCGCCCGGGGGTGGCGGCGGTCAGCCGGTACCTGCGGGAGGGCCGGCCGCGCTTGGGTCCGCCCAACCGGGTCAAAGGGCCGGAGCTATTCCTGAACGCCCGGGGCAAACCCCTCTCCCGCCAGGGGCTTCATCTGGTGGTCAAGCGTCACGCTCAGGCGGCGGGACTGCCCAGCAGCGTCTCGGCCCATACCTTGAGACACTCCTTCGCCACCCATCTGTTGGAAGGAGGCGCGGACCTGCGGGCGGTGCAAGAGATGCTGGGGCATTCCGATCTCTCCACCACCCAGATCTATACGCATGTCACCACCGCGCGGCTCAGAGGCATCTATCGCGAGGCTTTCCCCCGGGCGCGCCGGCCGGACGCGGAGTTCGAGGCGAAGTGAGCCGCGGCCGTCGTTTTGTCATCATGGTGCTGGACGGCGTGGGCATCGGTGAACTTCCCGATGCCGCGGCGTACGGCGATGTGGGGAGCGACACGCTCGGCAACCTGGCACGCCTGCTCGAGCTGCGGCTGCCCAACTTCGAGCGCCTCGGGCTGGGCAACATCGCTGCCTTGCCGGGCATTTCCCCGGTGAAAAAGCCCCTGGCGCTCGTCGGCCGGCTGGCCGAGCTGTCCGCGGGGAAGGACACCACGGCCGGCCACTGGGAGCACATGGGGGTGGTGACAAAGCACCCATTCCCGACCTATCCCGAGGGCTTTCCCGCGGAACTGATCGCGGAATTCGAGCGGAGCATCGGGCGAGGCGTGATGGGAAACCGGCCGGCCTCGGGGACCGAGATCATCGCCGAACTGGGTGAGGCTCACCTCGAGAGCGGCCGGCCGATCGTCTATACTTCGGCCGACAGCGTCTTCCAGATCGCCGCTCATCTCGACGTCATCCCCCTGGAGGAGCTCTACCGGTACTGTCGTATAGCCCGCGGCTTGCTCACAGGAGCACACGCCGTCGGCAGAGTGATAGCCCGTCCCTTCGCGGGTGTCCCGGGCGACTTCCGGCGCACTCCTCAGCGCAAGGACTTCTCCCTGGAGCCGCCGGAGGCCACCTATCTGGATCTGCTTCACGCCAAGGACATCCCGGTGACGGCCATCGGCAAGGTGGCGCAGATCTATGCCGGGCGAGGGATCACGGAATCATTGGCGGCCGCCACCAATGAGGAGAATCTGAAAACCCTGAAAGGCGTGCTGGCGGAAGGACGCGGCGGAACGATCTTCACCAACCTGGTCGATTTCGACATGAAGTGGGGTCACCGCAACGACCCCGAGGGTTTCGCGGCCGGGCTCGAGCGGGTGGATGCGGAACTCCCCGGTCTGCTCGAGTTGCTGGGCTCCGGCGACCGGTTGCTGCTCACGGCGGATCACGGGGTGGACCCCACCACCGGCTCCACCGATCATTCGCGTGAGTACGTGCCCCTGCTCTACCTGCCGCGGCCGCCCCAAACTCCGGACGCCGTCTACGAAGGCACCTTCGCCGACACCGGCGCCACCATGTACGCCCACCTCACCGGGGAGGACCCGGCGGGGGCGGGAGTTTCCTTCGAGCATCTGTTGCCCGCGCGGGGATGGCGTCCCTATGCCCCTCGCCCGAGTGAGCTCCTCGATGAGGCGGTCGCCCTCCTCGAGCGCGAATTGGGGCCGCCGCCCGAGTCCGCCGTGGTTTTGGGCTCGGGCCTGGATGGCTTGGTGGACGGCCTGCAGAGAGGCGGCGAATTGGAGTACGCACGAGTGCCCGGCTGGCCGGTGCCGCGGGTCGAGGGGCACGCCGCGAGTCTGCTTCGAGGGGCCCTCCAGGGACGCGAGGCCCTGTGGGCAAGAGGGAGGGGTCACCGTTACGAGGGTTACACCGGCGAGGAACTCGGCTTTCCTCTGCGCGTCCTCTCCGCCTGGGGAATCCGCCGCGTTTTGCTCTTGAACGCCTCCGGCGCGCTTGGTTCCGGAATCCGTCCCGGTTCGGTCGCGGACGTTGGGCGGATCATCGATCTCCAAACCCGGTTGGGAAATCCGCGGGAAGGCGTGCCGGATCTCCGTCTCGGAGCGGGGCATGTGCCGGAATCGGCGGTCTACGCCGCGGTGGGGGGCCCCCAGTACGAAACCGGGGCAGAGGCGGCGGCGCTCAGCGCTTTGGGCGCCGACGTGGTGGGCATGTCGACCGCCGACGAGGTTCGCGCCGCGCTGGAACTCGGCCTGGACGTCGCGGTGTTGACTGTGGTCACCAACCAGGCGGGGGCAGAGCCGCCCGCCGGCGACGACGGGCATGCCCAGGTTTTGGCCGAGGTGGAGCGTCTGCTGCCCGCAGTTCGTGCCCGGATCCTCCAGTGGCTCGACTCTGAGTGAGAATGAGACCCCGCCGTCCGGGCAGCAGTCACGATGGTGAATAGGAGGCAGCCCCGGCGGGGAAAAGGCCGAGCAATCTAATGCTTTTGTGACGAAAGATCGATGAATCCAACGATATACTCCAGGGGAACGGGTGAGGAGGGTCGTGCCGATTCGGGAAAAAGAGAACATTCCCACGCTCGCGAATGAATTCGAGGACGAGCGCACGGGAGCGGGGTGGGGGGTCTGGAAGATCGCCCTGCGGGTCGGCGTCCTGGCCGGCTTCTTCGTGGCCCTCTTCGCGCTCTATACGCTGCTTCAGGCCACCGGGGTCATCGGTCCGGAGGCGGTGGCCGATGATCAACCGCTCTTCACCGACGTCGGTGTCGATGATCCCCGCCGAGAGGCGGTCGAGTTCGTGGTCGACGAGGGACTGATGAGCGGGGTCAGCGACGACGTCTTTGCTCCCGACAACCCGGTGACCCGCGCCGATTTTGCCCGGATAGTGGTGAAGACCCTGGGTTGGGAGGTCCAGCCCGACCTGGACCCCGGCTTCTCTGACGTCGAAGGCCGAGCCTTCCTCGACGAAGCGGATTACATTGCCACCCTGGTCGAGCGCGGAGTGATGCAGGGAAGCGGCGAGTTGGGCGAGTTCAGGCCCGATGAGGAAACGCAACTGGCTCATGCCATCGTTGTCTTTGTGCGCGCGGCGCGCGCCGAACTACCCCAGCCTCAGCCGGAGGTCCCCGAGGACATAGCTGCCTCCGGTTATTCCGAGGCGATGAAGGACGCCCTGGCCGTGGTCCAAGCGAATGGGCTGCTTCAGGGGAGCGGCATCGACCCCCTCGCGGAGGACCTCACCCGTCCGGTTACCCGCGGCGAACTCGCCGTGCTGACCGGCAACGTGAGACTTCAGATAACCGAGTAGCCGGGCGGGGCGCCCGGCGGGACGGGTCCGTCCCGGGGCTGTCGTATACTTGGCCGATGCCCGCAGCCGGTGACACCAAAGCCGAAGTCGTCGTCACGAGCCACCAGAACGTGGATTTCGACGCGTTTGCCGCCGCGGTGGCGGCGACCAAGCTGTACCCGGAGGCCACCATCGTCTTTGCGGGTTCGCTCAACCCCAACGTGCGCGAGTTCGTCTCCCTGCAGGCCGACCGCCTTCCGTTGATCCCTCTGCGTTCCTTGGACCGGTCGCAGGTGCGCCGCTTGATCATCGTGGACACCGCGGAATGCGAGCGGCTGGGAGAATTGGGGGAGCTCTGCCGCGACCGCAACGTCGAGGTCACGGTCTTTGATCATCATCAGTCCGGGACACCCAAGAAGCCGGCCTTCGTCCGGGGAGACAACTGGGTGATCACGGGCGACGGCGCGCAGGCGACCTCCATGGTCCATCTGCTGCTGGAGCGCGGGGTCGAGATCTCGCCGCACGAGGCAACCATCTTCGCTCTCGGGATACACGAGGACACGGGCTCGCTCACCTACCCGCGCACCACCGTCCGCGACGCGGAGATGCTGGCGGTCTGCCTGCGGTTGGGCGCCTCCCAGCCCCTGGTCGAGCACTATCTCCACAGCCCCCTGACGGCGGAGCAGAGAGAGCTCTTCCTGCGGCTGGTGGACTCGGTGGAAACCCATCACCCCGCCGGACAGGAGGTCCATACCGCGGTTCTCGATGAGACGCTTTACGTCGATGGCCTGAGCGTGATCGCTCACAAGCTGATGGATCTACTGAATAGCGAGGTTCTGATCCAGGCGGTGGCCATGGAGGGCCGGGTCTTCGTCACCGCCCGTTCGAAAGCCCCGGTGGTAGACGTGGGAGCGGCCATGGAGGCGGTAGGGGGCGGGGGACACGCCCAGGCGGGTTCGGCCGTGGTCAAAGGGGCAGATCCCCGGGAAGTGGCCCTCCGCGTGATCGCCGCCCTGGATGAGCAGGGAGGGATGCCCACCGCCGGAGAGATCATGAGCACCCCGGTCCGTTTTGTGGATGCGGAGACCACCGTGGCCGAGGCCCTCATGGCGGCCCAACGCTTCGGGCACTCCGGAATCAGCGTGCGGGAGGGCGAGCGCGTCGCCGGCATCGTTGCCCGCCGCGATCTGGACAAGGCCATGCGCCACGGCTTGGGGCACGCGCCGGTCAAGGGGGTGATGACCAGGGACGTGGTGCTGGCTCCCGCTTCGGCCACCGTGGAAGAGCTGCGCCGCATCATGGTGGAGACGGGAGTCGGACGGCTGCCGGTGGTGGCCGACGAGGTCTACGAGAAGCTGCGCGAGGGCGGCGCGCCCCTCGTCGACCAGGTGCGGGGGATCGCCACCCGCACGGACGTGCTCGCGGCCTATCAGGTGCCTTCCGGCGGAGAGGAGCCGCCGGTCCGGCAGATACCGGCTCCTCAGTCCCTCGCGCAACTGCCTTTTCTGGGTTCGATCTTTCGGGCGGCTTCGGCTCTGGCCGGGGATTATCGCGGCGTCTTTTTGGTAGGGGGCTTCGTACGGGATCTGCTGTTGGGGCGGCCCAACGCGGACGTCGATATCGCCGTCGAGGGGGACGGCATCGAGTTCGCCCGCCGCCTGGCCGAGGTGCTCGGCGGCCGGGTGCGGGCCCATAAGAAGTTTGGCACCGCCGTGGTGCTCCTCACTCCGGAGGAATTGGGCGGAACCCCGCCCTGGTTGGCTCCCACGGACGAGCCCTTCCATATCGACGTGGCCACCACCCGTACCGAGTTCTACGACTACCCGGCGGCGCTGCCCCAGGTGGAGCATGCCTCCATCAGGCAGGACCTCTTTCGCCGAGATTTCACCATCAACGCGATGGCGGTCTCGCTCCGCGGGGAGGACTTCGGCACCGTCTATGACTTCTTCGGCGGGCTGCGCGACCTCGACCGCAAGGTGATCCGGGTACTGCACAATCTGAGCTTCATCGAGGACCCCACGCGCATCTTCCGCGCGGTCAGATACGAGAACCGCTACCGCTTCCACATGGACGAGCAGACCCTTTCTCTGGCGCGCGCCTGCGTGGAGATGCACCTGGTTGGTGACCTCTCCAGCGCGCGCCTCCGCGATGAGTTGATAGCGATCCTGGGGGAACGCGACCTGGATTGGTCCCTGGAGCGTTTGTACGAGCTGGGGGTGGCGCGGGAGGTACATCCAAGACTGGCCACCGGCGAGCGCACGCTCGCTCTGATCCACGAGGCAGACCGCCTGACCGGCCAACTCGAGCTACGCCGCGAGATCGAACGCTGGCGTATTCGCCTGTCTGCTCTGGCCCGGAACATGTCTCACGAAGAGCTCTACCTCTGGCTGGAGAAGCTCAAGCTAAGACAGGCCGATGCCCAGGTGGTGCGCACCACCGTGGTGGCGGGGCCACGGGTGCTGGAGCAGCTCGAGGACCCCGAATTGGGAGAGTGGGGGACCTATCAGCTGCTCAGTCACCTGCCCCTGGAATCGGTGGTGTTCACCCTGGCCCGCGCCGAAGCTCCGGGCGGGCTGGAACCGTCCCGGCTGGTGCGCGAACGCCTTCGGGAATACCTCGAGGTGCTGCGCCACCGCTCACTGACGGTGACCGGCAAGGAGTTGCTCGGCCTGGGTCTGGCCGAGGGCCCCCCCGTGGGAGAGGTTTTGGACGAGCTCCGCCGTCTGCGGGTGACGGGACGGATCAGCAATGCCCGGGAGGAAAACGCCGCGGCCAAGCGGCTGGTCGAGGAGCGACGTTCCCGGCCTGAGCAAGCGCAAGCGGCAGAATGAAGACAAAGCCGAAAGGAACCCTCAGCCCTTGACCACCATACTCGAGTTCGCCCTGCTGATCCCGGTGCTGCTGGTATCGATGATGGCCCACGAAGTCGCCCACGGTTTCGTCGCCTACCGTCTGGGAGACCCCACGGCCAAGGATCACGGAAGGCTCACGCTCAACCCCATTCGCCACCTGGATCCCTTGGGTACGCTGATGTTCGTGATCACATACCTCTCGGGGCGTTTCATCTTCGGGTGGGCCAAACCGGTCCCGGTGAACCCTTACTACTTCCGTAACCACCAGAAGGGAATGATGGTGGTGAGTATCGCCGGGCCGTTCACCAACTTCACGATCGCCGTGGGCATCGCCCTGCTCCTCAACTTCGTCGTGCCCGAGTCCGCCTTCTTGGACTCGTTTGCCCTGAGGGACGGCGTCATCGGCTTTCAGTTCGCCCCCTTCTTCGCCGGGGTCCTCTGGCTGGCGTATCAGGTCAACGTCGTGCTCGGGTTGTTCAACCTGGTGCCCATCCCTCCACTCGATGGCTCGCGGGTCCTCGGCGGCCTGCTGCCCCCCGATCTCTACTATCGCTGGGCGGGACTCGACCGCTACGGCATCCTGTTCATCTTGATCCTGTTCTTCCTGGTGCCCGGCTTCTTCTTCGGGCTTTTGAGCGGGGCTTTCGAGTTCGTCAGCGGCATCTTGTTGCCGCGTTACTTCTAGCGTCGTGAGGGGCTTCTAGCGTGGTGCTGCGGTGCCGCGAAGTTTCACGATCGCTTCAAGTCCCGGCCGGTTCTCAGTAATATGCATGGGATGAACCGGCTGGAACTCGACCTCGACGTCTATCAGGGTCCTTTCGACCTGCTCTTCACGCTCATCCTCAAGGAAGAGGTCGACATCTGCGAAGTCCCGCTGGTCGACGTGATCCTCGCCTACGTGGAGCACATCATTCGGCGGGAGGAGGTGGACTGGGAGTCCTTGACCGAGTTCCTGGTCCTCTTCACCGCGCTCTTGGAACTGAAGTCGCGCGCACTGCTGCCCGGCTTTCAACCGGCCGAGGGAGAACTGGATCCGGAACTGGCCCGCGAGGCGCTGGTCGAGCGGCTGCTGGCCTACCGCAAGTTCAAGGCCGCCGCAGCAGCGCTCGAGATCAGGCTGGACGCCGAGTACGGCCGCCTTCTCCGTCCGGAGAGCAGAGAGGGTGCCCGCGCCCGGGTTCCCGCGGCGCGCCTGGCCGGCTCGAAGAAGCCGGAGATCTTGCGTGACCGCCTCGAGGCGCTGCTGAGGGCGAACTCGGGGCCGGACACCAGTCACCTGGCGCGAATAAAGGTGGACCTGCCCCGTCAGGTCGCCCTCCTGCGCAGGCTGCTCAGAGAGCGCTCCCGGCTTTCCTTTAACGAGACCTTCGCCGGGCAAGAGCCGCTGGCCCAGGCCATGGGTATCCTGGCCATCATCGACCTCCTGCACCGGGGAGAAGTGGAAGTCGAGCAGGCAGACTGCTTTTCCGACATCACGGTCCTGGCCAGGGAGGCGCGGCAGATTGCCTGAACTGCGTGACCAATCCGGCGCAGACCGCGACGCCGCCATCAAGCGCGACGTGGAGGCCTTGCTGTTCGCTTCCGGGCGTCCCCTGTCGGTGAAGGCCCTGCTACAGGCGCTGCCCGCGGAGGGCGCGACTGCGGAAGAGGTCGAGCAGGCGCTGGCGGAACTGGCCGCGGAATTCCCGGTCGACGGGACGCGGGGTTTCGAACTCGCCCGGGTGGCCGAAGGTTGGGCATTTCGCACCAACCGCGCCGCAGCCGACGCCCTCTCCCTGCTCTTCAGTCTGTCCGACGAGCAGCGCCTCTCCGCGGCCGCCCTCGAGACCCTGGCGATCGTAGCCTATCTGCAACCGGTCACCCGCCCGCAGATCGCCGAGATCCGCGGCGTATCGGCCGATTCGGCGGTGCAAACCCTTACCGAACGAGATCTGTTGCGCGAGGTGGGCCGGGCCGAAGGGGCCGGCGCGGCCATCCTCTACGGAACCACCGAGCGCTTCCAACTGATGTTCGGCTTGGACGGTCTCGAGGAACTGCCTCCCTTGGAGGGATTCGCGCCCGGCGAGACCGAAAGGGAGGAGCTCCTGCGGCGGCTCACGCTGACGATGACGGACTGACGCGCGTGGGCGGGCAGCGCTTGCAGAAGTTCCTGGCCGCGGCCGGCGTCGCCTCTCGCCGGGCCTCCGAGGAGCTCATCCGCGAGGGCCGGGTGACGGTGAACGGCGCCACGGCCGAACTGGGGAGCAAGGTCGATCCGGATCGGGACCAAGTACGGGTGGATGGGCGCCTGCTCGCGGCGGAGGCCAAGGAGTACTGGCTGCTCAACAAGCCTGCCGGCTTCGTCACCACGGCCAGCGACCCGCAGGGCCGCGGGACGGTGCTCGAGTTGGTGCCGGCCGCCGGTAGGGTGTTTCCCGTGGGCCGTTTGGACCTGGACACCTCGGGCGTCCTTCTGCTGACCAACGATGGAGACCTGGCAAATCGCCTGCTCCATCCTCGTTACGGCGTGGACAAGCTGTACGAGGTCGAGGTGGAGGGAATGCTCAACGAGGCCGCGATAGAGCGATTGGAGCAAGGAGTAACCTTGGAGGACGGCATGACGGCGCCGGCAGAGGTCAAAGTAGAGAAGCTTACTCCGGAAGGCAGCCGGATCTCCCTGAAAATTCACGAAGGGCGAAAACGGCAGGTGAAGCGGATGCTGGCCGCGGTGGGGCATCCCGTCCGAGGTCTTCATCGCCGCCGCTTCGGGCCGCTCGCCGACGCCGGCCTGCAGAGCGGTGAGTCTCGCTGGCTTAGCCCTCGCGAACTCGAGGCGCTGCGCCGGTATGCGGAGGAGGAGTGATGTCCTCGCAGCCGGGACAACTGAGGGCCGTGCGCGGAGCGACCACGGTGGACGAGGATTCATCCGCCCAGGTGAACGAGCGCACCTCCGAACTCGTACGCGAGGTTCTCGCGCGAAACCGCATTGCTCCAGAGGACCTGGTCTCGATCGTCTTCACGGCGACCCCGGATCTGGTGAGCGACTTCCCCGCGGTGGCGGCCCGGGGAATCGGCTTGTCGGACGTTCCTCTGCTCTGCTGCCAGGAGATCCCGGTCAAAGGTGCGGTCGAGCGCTGCGTTCGGGTACTCATCCATTTCTACACTCCATTGGCCCGCGCCGAGATCAGGCACGTCTATCTGCACGGAGCCCGACAACTCAGGCTGGATCTGCCGGAGTAGGATGTACCAAGACTAGAAACTGGAAACGGACCGGAGCTATGAGAAAGAATCTGGCACTGGAACAGCTGAACCCCTACAAGGGTGCCCCGCCCCTCGAGCAGATTCGGGCGCATTACGGACTGGACCGGGTGGTGAAGCTGGCGTCGAACGAGTGCCCGGAGCAGCCCTTCCCCGAGGTGATCCAGGCGATTCAAGCGGCTGCGGGCGGGCTCAACCGCTACCCCGACGGTGGCTGGCGCGATCTGCGCGAAGCCTTGGGCGAGCACTGGGGGGTCGATCCTGCCAGCGTGGTTCTGGGAAACGGCTCCTGCGACCTGCTGCTGGCACTGGCTCGGGCCACGCTGATGCCCGGAACCGAATTCGTGTTCCCCTGGCCTTCTTTCGTGATCTATCCCACCATGGCCGAAGGCGCCCTCGCGGTCCAGGTGCGGGTTCCCCTGGTTGACTTCAAGCACGACCTGCGCGCGATGGAGGCGGCGGTCAACGACAACACCCACCTGGTGATCGTCTGCAACCCGAACAACCCCACCGGAACCTACCTTCGGGCCAAAGAGGTGCGGCGCTTCATCGAGGCCATGCCTGCTGATCTGACGGTGGCTTTGGACGAGGCCTACATCGAGTACGTCCAGACCGAGGACGAGGATACGACTCAGTGGATATACGAGTTCCCCAACCTGGTCATCTTCCGGACCTTCTCCAAAGTCTACGGCCTTGCGGGATTGAGGGTGGGCTACGCGCTTGCGGATGAACCCCTGGTCACCGCGCTCAACAAGATGCGCCAGCCGTTCAATCTGAACACGCTCGCGCAGGTGGCAGGCGTCGAAGCTCTCAAGCACAAGGAGCGGCTGCAGGAGCGCACGCACCGGGTCTGGGGGGAACGCGATAGGATCGAGCGCGAGTTGGAGAGCATGGGACTCCAGCCGGTTCCAAGCGAGGCCAACTTCATCGTGTTCCATGCGGACAGGCTGACCGTCCCCCCGGCAGAGGCGGCGCAGGCTTTGATGGAGCGTGGCGTGTTGATCCGCTCGGGATACGCGCTGAACATGCCGGGATACCTGCGGGTCACGGTGGGCACCGAAGAGGAGAACGGGCTGTTCCTGGATACTCTGCGCCGGTTTCTGCCGGCGCCGGCACGCGCAGGCGATGCCTCTGAGGACGAAGCTCTGAAGGAGGACGCTCTGACCGTGAAAGACGTAGCCCAACGCCTACGAGGAGTCTGAGATGTCCTTCGCCGAGGGAGGAAGCATAGAGATGATGATCGTTATGCGAGAGGGCGCGGGCGAAGCCGAGATCGAGCAGATTCTCGAGCGGCTGGCCGAGGCGGGGGCCACCGGCCATGTTTCCACCGGCGACGTGGTCACGGTGATCGGCGTAATCGGGGACCGGGAAGTGATTGCCGGTCTACCCCTGGAGGCCTACGCCGGGGTCGACAAGGTGCTCCCCATCCTCAAGCCCTACAAACTGGTGAGCCGCGAGTTCAAGCGGCGCGATTCCGTCATTCAGGTGGGGGACACTCGGATCGGCGGCGGTCACGTGGGCCTTATCGCCGGTCCCTGCTCGGTGGAGAGCCGGGAACAGCTTCTCAGCTCCGCGCGCTACGTCAAGGCGGCCGGAGCGACCATGCTCCGCGGCGGCGCCTTCAAGCCGAGAACCTCGCCCTATGCCTTCCAGGGCTTGGGTGTGGATGCGCTCAAGATCCTCTCCGAGGCGCGTGACGAGACCGGGCTGCCGATCGTCACCGAACTGATGGACCCCCGCCACCTGGAGGACGTGCGGGAATTCGCCGACGTCATCCAGATCGGCGCGCGCAACATGCAGAACTTCCAGTTGCTTTCGGCGGTGGGCACGGTCGACCGCCCCATCCTCTTAAAACGCGGGTTGGCCGCCACCATAGACGAGTTGCTGATGGCCGCCGAGTATGTGGCCAAGGGCGGAAATCAGGACATCATTCTCTGCGAACGCGGCATCCGCACTTTCGAAACCGCCACCCGCAACACCCTGGACATCGGGGCGGTCCCGGTGCTCAAGCAGCGCTGCCACCTGCCGGTGGTGGTCGATCCCAGCCACGCGACCGGCCGGGTCGATCTGATCGAGCCGTTGTCCCTGGCCGCCATCGCCGCGGGCGCCGACGGCCTGTTGATCGAGACCCACCCCTCGCCGGAAACCGCGCTCTGCGACGGAGGGCAGTCGCTGAACCCGGGTGATTTCGAGAAGACGGCGGCCCGCATCAAAGACATGATCGAGTGGACCGGGCGGAGGCTGGGCTGAACGCCGCCAACCAAGTGCGGCGGCTCGCGGTCGTCGGCGTGGGCCTGATGGGAGGCAGCTTCGCGCTCGCCGCCAAACGGGCCGGAGTAGAGAGCGTCGTGGGTTTTGATCTGGACGCCGAGGCCTTGAACGCCGCCCGCGCACTCGGGGTGATCGACGAAGCCGCCGCCTCTCCCGCGGAGGCCGCCGCGGGTGCCGACGTGGTTCTCCTCGGCACGCCGGTGAGCGCGATTCCCGCATTGGCGGAGTTGGTATGCGCCGCCAATCCCGCCCCTCACGTGGTCACCGATATTGGCAGCACCAAGACGGCGATCATCGCGGGGTTGAGTGACCGCGCCGCCGAGCGTTTCGTCGGAGGGCATCCGATGTGCGGAGCCGAGACGAGCGGAGTCCGCTTCGCCCGTGCGGATCTGTATGAGGGGGCCAGTTACTTCCTCACGCCCTCGGCGCGGGTGCGGCCCATGGTCTACGAGCGCCTGCACGGACTGGTGGCGGACATCGGTGCCCGTCCCGTGCGGATCGAGCCGGATGCCCACGATCAGATCATGGCTCGGGTGAGTCACGTGCCCCACGTGCTCGCCAACGTGCTGATGAATCAGGTGGGCTCGTATAGCGCCGGCGGCCGGCGGGCGCTTCACTCCGTGGGCCCCAGCTTCAAGGACCTTACCCGGGTGGCCGGCGCCAACCCGCGCATGTGGCGGGACATCTTCGTGGAGAACCGGGAAGCGCTGATAAGCTCGCTGGAAGCGGTCCAGGAAGAGCTGGATGAGTTCTGCCGGCAACTCCGGCAGGAAGACCTGGAGGGCGTGGTCGAGAACATCGGCGAGGCCCAGGCCTACCGCCGGCAGCTTCTGGAACTGGAAGATTTGGAGCCGGAAAACCTCTTCCGAGTGGTGGCGCGCATCCCCGATCAGCCCGGCGTGCTTGGCGAGGTAACCGGGGCTTTGGCGGAAGCCTCCATCAATGTGGAGGACCTCACCCTGCACCACTTCAACCGGGAAACCGGGGGGGACCTGGTGCTTTATATTTCGGGTGACGGCGCGGCCGGCTCCGCGGCCGCGCTCCTCTCCGCCCGCGGTTATCCCACCTTCATAAGCTCCCCCCGCGCGAGCGGCGAGTAGCGCCCGTGCTAACCGGCAGCGGCTCCCCGGCGCAGAGAGCAGGCTCCACCGAAGCTCGCTCGGCCGAACACCCGGTGACCTTCCGGGCCGCGCGCGGCGGTCTGCACGGAGATGTCCGGGTGCCCGGCGACAAGTCGCTCTCGCATCGGGCACTTCTTCTGGGGGCGGTGGCCACCGGCCCCGTCCCGATCAGCGGCTTCCTGCGTTCCGCGGACACCCTGTCTACCTTGGCGGCCATCCGGGCTCTGGGCGTGGCCGTCGAGGACGGTGGGGGCGGGGAGTTGCTCGTAACGGGTTGCGGTTGGGAGGGCCTATCCGAGCCCGAGGACGTGATCGATGTGGGGAACGCGGGCACCCTGATTCGTCTGCTCCCCGGGATCCTCGCCGGCATCGACCGTTTCACGGTGCTCACCGGAGACGCCAGCATTCGCCGGCGGCCCATGGAGCGCATCGTGCGCCCGCTGATCGCCATGGGCGCTGCCGTCAGCGGGCGCGAGGGCGGACGCTACGCCCCTCTGGCTCTGCGGGGAGGCAAGCTGCGGGGCATCGAGCACCGCATGCAGGTTTCCTCCGCCCAGGTGAAGTCCTGCCTGCTTCTTGCGGGATTGCGGGCCGAGGGCGGCACCACCGTGATCGATCCCGGCGCCTCGCGGGATCACACCGAGCGGTTGCTCGAGTTCGCCGGGATTTCGGTGGAGCGCGGCCCGCAGGGCGTCCGGGGAGAGACCTGGGTCCGGGTTGAGCCCGTGAACTCCTTTCACCTCCCCGCCGTGCGCATCCCTGCCGACACCAGTTCGGCTGCCTTTCTCGCGGTTGCCGCGCTGCTGGTTCCCGGCTCCGAGGTGAGCCTGCTGCAGACGGGGCTCAACCCGACGAGGACGGGATTGTTTTCGGTGCTCCGGCGGATGGGTGCCGATTTGGGGATCGTGCCCGAAGCCGAGGACAGCTCGCGGCCGAGCGGCCCGGAACCCATGGGCACCATCCGTGCCCAGAGCAGCCAAATGCGGGCCACCGACATCGGCCCGGAGGAAGTGCCCGGCATGATAGACGAACTCCCCATCTGGGCTCTGGCCGCCGCCAAAGCCGAGGGCACCTCGCGCCTGCGGGGAGCTGCCGAGTTGCGGGTTAAGGAGAGTGACCGGATAAGCGGCGTGGCCGAACTCCTGCGCGCCATCGGCGTCGAGGTCTTCGAGTACCAAGACGGCCTGGATATCGTCGGCCGCCCCCAGGGCTGGCCGGGGGGTACCGTCCAAGCGCGCGGCGACCATCGCCTGGCCATGGCGGGCGCCGTTGCCGGGCTCGCGTCGAGCGGGCAGGTGACCGTGGACGATATGCGCTCCGCGGCAGTATCCTTCCCGGGTTTCATTGCTACGATAGAGTCTCTGCAGGCCGGTTGAAGCAAAGGCCAGGCAGCCCATCAGCAAGATGAAGGAAACCAACTGTTGATCATAGCCATCGACGGCCCGGCAGGTTCGGGTAAGAGCACGATTGCCCAGCAGGTCGCCGGGCGCCTCGGGCTGACCTACCTGGACACGGGCGCCATGTACCGCGCCGTCACCCTACTCGCCTACGAGCAGGGGGTTTCGTTCGAGGACGACGACGCCTTGGGCAGCATCGCCCTGGACCTAAAACTCCATTTCGAGGAAGATCCCGCGGGCCCCCCGCGGGTTTTCGTGGAGGACCGGGACGTCAGCGAGGAGATTCGGAGCCAACTGGTCACGCAGAAGGTCAGCCTGGTGTCCGCGCATCCCAAGGTGCGGCACGCACTGACGCTCAGGCAAAGGGAGTTGGCCGCCGAGGGCGACATGGTGCTCGAGGGCAGAGACACGGGCACCGTGGTTTGTCCCACGGCCGGGCTGAAGGTCTACCTGAGCGCCTCGGTCGAGGAGCGCGCCCGCCGCCGCAAGAACCAGCTGGAAGAGCAGGGGGTCTGCATCTCGCTCAAGACCCTGGAGCGGGATCTGTTGCTGCGCGATAGCTACGATTCGGGCCGCGCGCTGGCCCCCTTGCGCAAGGCCAAGGAGGCCCTCGACCTGGACACGACCACCATGTCCATCGAGGAGGTGGTCGCGGCGATCGTCTCCGAAGCCGAGCGGCGGGGTCAGGAGGACCGGGAACGATGTTGAGGGGGCCCCTCGACACGGGCCTCTACCGTTTTCTTCATCTCTGGCTGCCGATTTCGTTCCGCATCTTGTACCGGATGAAGATCACCGGCTTGGAGAACATTCCGCGCGAAGGCGGGGTACTCTTGGCCTGCAACCACGTCTCAAACACCGACCCCATCTTCGCTGCCCTGGGCGCCCCGCGGCAGGTCCACTTCATGGCAAAATCCGAGCTCTGGAAGTTCCCCCCGCTCGCCTGGATCATGGATGGCGTGGGCTCCTTCCCGGTGCGGCGGGGCCAAGCGGACAGGCAGGCGGTGACCCGCGCGCTGGAGGTTCTCAAAGCGGGCGCCGTCCTGGGCGTCTTTCCGGAAGGGCACCGGCAACCCCCGGGCCAACTAGGCGAAGCCCAGCCTGGGGTGAGCATGTTCGCCACCCGCAGCGGCGTGGTGACCATCCCCGTCGCCGTAGTGGGCACCGAGCGAGTCTGGAAGGGCTGGAGGCCGGGGTTTCCCCAGGTAAGCGTCCACTACGGCCCGCCGGTCGACACGGCGGCGCAGGCGGAGACTAAAGTCGAGCGACATCGGATCGTGGCCGGCAGGTTGATGGCCGCGATCGCCCGTTTACTAGAGCAAGACCGGCCGCGAAGCCGGCCGGAGAGGTCACGCCAATGACGCGTCCACCACTGGAGATCCGCATCTCCGATTCCGCCGGCTACTGCTGGGGGGTGCAGCGCGCGCTGGAGACAGCGCAGCAGGCCGCCGACGTCGCGCAGGGACCCATCCACACCTTGGGCCCGCTGATCCACAATCCGGCGGTCATCGCCGGCCTGGCCGAGCAGGGAATCGAGGTCATCGAGGATGCTTCCGAGAAGCAGATGGGGACCGTGATCATCCGCTCGCACGGCGTGGCCAAGGAGGCCTTGGAGGAGCTGGCCTCCCGCGCGGTCAACATCGTCGATGCCACCTGCACCTTCGTCAAGGCCGCCCAGGAGAAGGCCGCCCGCCTGCGCGAGCAGGGCTACCTGGTGGTGGTCTTGGGCGAGCCGGATCATCCAGAGGTGCTGGGGATCCGTTCCTACGCCGGCCCCGACTCCCTGGTGGTGCAGGGTCCCGAAGACCTGCCCAACGAATTGCCCCGCAGGCGGATCGGCGTCGTGGTGCAGACCACTCAGTCCCAGGAGAGCCTCGCCGCGCTCACCAGCGCGCTTTCTCCGCGGGTGCGTGAACTGTTGGTCTACAACACTATCTGCAGCGCGACCGAGAGACGGCAGCGCGCGGCGCGCTCGATGGCCTCCGAGGTCGATCTGGTGGTGGTGGTCGGCGGCAAGAACTCGGCCAATACCACCCGGTTGGCGGAGCTCTGTCGCGAGGTCCAGCCCCGCACCTATCACGTCGAGTCCCCTGCCGAGATTCTCCCGGAATGGATGGACGGGGTACGTTCGGTGGGGGTGACGGCGGGCGCCTCCACTCCGTCGGGGCAGATCGACCGCGTCACCGCGAGGCTGCGGGAGTTGGCCACATGAGCGCGGCCGTGCTCCCTCGCGTGGCCATCGTGGGTTATCCCAACGTGGGCAAGTCCACTCTTTTCAACCGGCTGACCGAGAGCCGCGAAGCGGTGGTGGCGCCGGAGGCGGGGGTGACCCGCGACCGCAAGGAAGGCCTCGCCGAATGGATCGGCCGCGAATTCCTGATGGTCGACACCGGGGGCATCGACCTGAAGTCCCAAGACTCGTTCGGAGAACAGGTGAGGGCGCAGGCGCGCCTTGCCATCGGCGAGGCCTCGGTGGTCATCTTCCTCGTGGACGGAAAGACCGGAGTGGGCCCCGCCGAACACGAGATCGGGGACATTCTTCGCCGCAGCGGTATCCCCGTGATCTTGGCGGTCAACAAGAGCGACACCAAGTTGGCGGGAGACCGAGTGAACGAGTTCTGGGAACTCGGCCTGGGGGAGCCCTATCCGGTATCCGCGGAGCACGGCATGGGCACCGGCGACCTCCTGGACGCGGTGGTCGAGCGCCTGCCGGACCCGGAACAAATGGGCGAGGCCGACGAACCGGTGAGGATCGCCATCGTGGGGCGCCCGAACGTGGGCAAGAGCTCGCTGGCCAACCGCCTGCTTGGCAGCGAGCGGGTGATCGTCTCGCCCATTCCCGGGACGACCCGAGACGCAATCGATACTCCGGTCACCTATGAAGGCCAGGAACTGCTCCTGGTCGATACCGCCGGGCTGCGCCGCAAGGGCAAGCGGGTGTCGACCGATGTCGAGTTCTACAGTTCGGTCCGGACCATTAGGGCGCTCGAGCGCGCCGACGTGGCGCTGATCCTGGTGGACGCCCGCGAAGGGCTGGTGGATCTGGACCTGCAGGTGGCTTACGAGGCGCAGCGCGCCCGATGCGCGACCGCTATCCTCTTCAACAAGTGGGACGAGAGCGAACTAGACCTCGATTACGCCACCGCCCGCCTATACGCCAAGGTGCAGATGCGTCCGCCCTGGCTGACCATCTCCGCCTTGACCGGCCGCAACGTGCACCAGGTGCTGCCCCTGGCGCTCGACCTCTACGCCCGCTACAGCCACCGCATCCCCACCGGCGAACTCAACCGTTGGCTGGAAACTCTGAAAGAGGTGCACACCCCTCCGCAGAAGGCGGGCAAGTCGCTCAAGTTCTTTTACATGAGTCAGTACGAGGACTCCCCGCCGCGCTTCAACGTCCGCGTCAACACCAAGGCGCTGATCAACCGCAGCTACGGCTTCTTCTTCGAAAACCGCCTGCGCGAAGCCTATGGGCTGTGGGGCATCCCGCTGATCATCGACTTCGAGGGTAAGGAAGAGCGCTACTCGTGAGCGAAGTCCTCCTCGGCTTGGGTCTGGTGCTCCTCGCCTACCTGGCCGGGTCCCTCTCGCCCAGCGTGATCTTGGGGCGGGCCCTCAAGGGCATCGATCTGCGGGAGCACGGCAGCGGCAACCCCGGAACCACCAACGCCTTTCGCGTGCTGGGAACCTGGCTCGGTCTCCTGGTCTTTGCCGCCGATCTGCTCAAGGGTTTTCTCCCGGTGCTCTTGGCAAGGTACGTGGCGGGGCCCTGGGTGACCGTGCTCGTGGCCATGGCGGCCATACTGGGGCACAACTGGTCCCTCTTCCTGCGGGGACGGGGGGGTAAGGGAGTGGCCACGGGCGCGGGGGTCGTCCTTGCCATGATGCCGCTGACTCTGGTCCTGTTGCTCGCCGTTTTCTTTGCGGTCTTCGCCGCGACCCGCTTCGTTTCCCTGGCTTCCATCACCGCCACCGCCCTCTTTCCCGTGTTGGCCGTGGCCTTCGATCAGCCCCAGGCCTACCTGGCTTTCTCGATGGCGGGCTCGGCCCTGGTCATCGCCGCGCACCATGCCAATATTCGCAGACTGCTCCGGGGAGAGGAGCGCAGGGCGGTTCTGCCGGGGAGGATTCGCCGGGGCCACCGCCGGGGACAGGCGCATCCGGAGGAAAGCCGGCCACCGGGGCAGCCACGCGGCTCCGCCCCCGGCATGGCCGCGGACAGGCCTCTGAACCACGGGGAAGGCAAGAGCCAATGAAGGACTGGGAATTCAGCCGCGAACGGCCGCCGAAGACCGCCGTGGTGGGTGCGGGCAGCTGGGGGACGGCGATGGCCGCTCATCTCTCCGCGCTTGGGGTACCCACCACTCTCCTGCCGAGACGAAGGGAACAGGCGGAGGCGGTGCGGGACACCCGGCACAATCCCGGTTATCTGCGGGACCTGGCCTTGCCCGCGGAACTCGAGGTGGCGGTGGTCGGAGAATACGACTTCTCCCAGGCCGAACTGATCGTTTTGGCGGTACCCAGCAAGGCCTTCACCGCCACCGTCGAGGCTCTGGCCGAAAGGGTGGCGCCCAACACCGGCGTTCTCAGCCTGACCAAAGGGGTCGAGCCGGATACCGGCCGCCGGCTGAGCGAAGTCCTGCATAAACTCTGGGCCGCCAAGGATTCGCACATCGCCGTGCTTTCCGGACCGAATCACGCCGAGGAGGTCTCCCAGGGGCAGCCCACGGCCACGGTGATCGCCTCTGAGGACGAGGACTACGCCGCCGCCCTGCAGGAAATCCTGTCCAGCGAGAGCTTCCGGCCCTACCGCACCCGCGACGTGGTCGGGGTGGAGCTCGCCGGAGCGGTCAAGAACGTGATCGCCCTCGCCACGGGGATGGCCGACGGACTTGGCTTCGGCGACAACGCCCGCGCGGCCCTGATTACCCGCGGCCTCTCCGAGATGAGCCGCTTGGGCGAGGCTCTGGGCGCGAACCCTCTAACCTTCGCCGGTCTTGCCGGGATGGGCGATCTCATCGCCACCTGCACCTCGAGACACAGCCGGAACCGCCGGGCGGGAGAGCTTATGGCCCTGGGGCACTCTCCCTCGGCCATTGAGGGCGAAATGGGCATGGTGGCGGAGGGATTGACGGCAGCGCCTGCAGTTCTCGCTCTTGCCGGACGCTTGGGGGTGGAGATGCCAATCACCGACAACGTGGTTTCCGTGATCCGCGGGGAGAAGGAAATGCAAGAGAGCGTACGCGATCTCATGGGTCGGCCCTCTCGACCCGAGCGGCACCACAGTTAGCCTGCACCACAGTTAGCCTGCACCACGGTTAGCCTGCACCACGGTTGGCCCGCACCACGGCTGGCCTGTTATAATCGTTGGCGCGTCGGGACGTGGCGTAGCCTGGTAGCGCATCCGGCTGGGGGCCGGAAGGTCGCCGGTTCAAATCCGGCCGTCCCGACCTAGCGCCCCGCTCCTGGCGGGGTTTCTGCTCTTTTCACTCGCAAGTATGCCGCCCCGCCGGGTGTATCATGGCTTAAGGCTTGGGCACTGCCCGCGGCACCGCTGTTGTCCGGCGATCCCGGCTCGGTGAGGAGGAGTTTGCGTTGAAGGCTGTGGTAATGGCGGGGGGCCAGGGGACCAGGCTGCGCCCTCTCACCTCCAATCTGCCGAAGCCCATGATGCCGGTGGCCAACATTCCCACGGCCCACCACATCCTCAACCTGCTTGCGGTTCACGGGATCAAAGACGTGGTCATGACCGTGGCCTTCCTCCCGCAGATGATCCGCAACTACTTCGGCGACGGTTCCGACTTCGAGATGAACGTCGAGTACAGCGTGGAGGAGAATCCCCTCGGCACCGCCGGTTCGGTCAAAGCGGCCCAGGACCTTCTGGACGAGACCTTCATCGTGATCAGCGGCGACGCGTTAACCGATATCGACCTGGGCGCAGTCATCGACTTTCACCGCGAACGCGGGGCCCTGGCGACTTTCGCCCTGGTCCGGGTCGAGAACCCGCTGGAGTTCGGGGTCATCATCATGGACGAGCAGGGGCGTATCGAGCGCTTCCTGGAGAAACCGGGCTGGGGTCAGGTCTTCTCGGACACGGTCAACACCGGCATCTATGTGCTCGAACCGGAAGTGCTCGACGAGATCCCGGCCGGCGTTTCCCACGATTTCAGCCACGAACTCTTTCCCGCCCTGCACGAGCGGGGAGCGCCGCTCTACGGCAGCATGTGCGAGGGCTACTGGCAGGACATTGGCACCATCGAGCAGTACCAGCAGGCCAATCGGGATGCGCTGGACGGCCGCGTTCGGGTGAACATTCCCGGAGTAAGGCTGCGGGGCAACGTCTGGGTGGGGCAGGGCGTCAACCTGGACAGCCTCGAGAACGTGGTGGGACCGGCGGTGATCGGTAACTACGCGAAGATCGACCCCTCGGCGGTCATCGGTTCGCACACGGTGCTGGGAAACAACGTGATTCTTCGTCCGGGAGCTCAGATATCGGACTCCGTGGTGGGCGAGAGCTGCTACCTGGGGGAGGGGTCGCGCGTGCGTGGCGCCGTGCTGGGCAATTCGGTGGACCTGCGCACCAACGTGGTGGTCTCCGAGGGAGCAGTCATCGGGGACCAGTGCTCGATCGAGGACAATGCCCTGATCGGCAACAACATCAAGATCTACCCCTTCAAGACCGTGGAGGCCGGCGCCTCGGTGAAGTCGAGCATCATCTCCGAGGTCAGGGGGATGACCGCGCTCTTCGGTCAGCGCGGCGTGCGCGGCCTGATCAACGTCGACATCACTCCCGAGCGGGCGATGCGGCTGGCCATGTCCTACGGAACCCTGCTCCGCAAGGATGCCCTGGTCACCGCCACTCGCGATTCCCATCCCGCCAGCCGGATGCTCAAACGGGCGATGATTGCGGGTCTGACCTCCACCGGAGTTTCCGTCCGCGACCTGCAGGTCGCGCCGCTGGCCGTAAACCGCTTCGACCTCAAGAACGCCTCCTCTCAGGGCGGGATCCACATCCGCATCAGTCCGCATCACCCCGAGGAGGTGGAGATCATCCTCTCCGAGCCCCCGGGTCTGCCGCTTTCGGAGCAATCCCGGCGAACCATCGAGAACTACTTCCACCGGGAGGATTTCCGCCGGGCCTATTACGACGAGATGGGGCAGATCACCTATCCCGCGCACACGCTCGAGATGTACACGGAAGCCCTGGTCCAGAGCGTGGACGCTGCTGCCATCCGCGAGCGCAAGTTGCGGGTGGTGGTCGACTACTCGTACTCCCCGGGTTCAAAATTGCTGGGGGCCATCCTCGACCGCCTGGGCGTGGAGGCCATCGGCATCAACGCCTTCTCCGGGATCAGCGGCGCTTTCCGCTTGGCGAAGCATCTTCCCGAGGCCGAGGCGAAAGTCAAGCGCCTGGTCGATTCGATGGAGGCGGACCTCGGCCTGATCTTAGATCCGGGAGGCGAGCAGGTCTTCATTCTGGACGACGCCGGCCACACTCTGAGCGCTGATGAACTGCTTCTTCTGCTGCTCAGCCACGTGTGCGCGGAGCGGGGGAGGGGGTCGGTGGTTCTTCCGCTGCACGCCACCGCGCGCGCCGAAGAGGTGGCCGGACGCTGCGGGGCCACGGTCAGCCGTACCCGCAGCTCGGACCGAAGCGTGATGGAAGGGGCGAGCGAACCCCAGGTCATCTTCGCGGCCACGGCCAATGGCGGCCTGATCTTTCCCTCCTTCCTGCCCACGATGGATGCCTTCCTGACCGCGGCGATGGTGATGGAGATGGTGGCACGGAGTTCGCGTCCGCTTTCTCAGTTGGCGGGCGAAGTCCCCACCGTCCACCTCGATCACGAAACGGTGTGCTGCCCCTGGCAGGCCAAAGGAGCGGCCATGAGGATGATGGTCGAGGAACTGCGCGACGAGGCCGTCTCCCTGGTGGACGGGATCAAGGTGTGGGTGGACCAGGATGAATGGGTGCAGATCCTGCCCGACGCCGACGAACCTCTCTTTCACGTGTACGCCGAAGGGCGGGACGACGAGCGGGCCGAAGAGCTGTTGCGAGACTACGCAGGGCGCCTGGACGAGGTGATCGAGAGGGCGCGCACCGCATCGGTCAGGTAATTTAGGTACCCAAGCCTCTCGGAATACGGCAAGGCTTCCCCCTGACTGCTATCCTTCGTTTTTCGTAAGCACCTTTCCTGGAAGAAGCGTGACTGCAGGGCGTCATCATTACCTCATCCTGACCGGGTTTGCCTTCCTTCTTGGGCTGGGCGCGATGGTGGCTTTCCGGGCCAACGTGGCCGCGGAAGAGGCCGCCGGAGATCAGGGCGAGCGCCATGATCAGCTGGTGCAGATCGTGGAACGGCTCGAGGACAAGAAGCAGTATCTCGAAGAGAGCCTGGCCACGCTGCGCAGCGAGGTCTCCCGGCGCGAGCAGCAGGCAGCCTCGGGACGGGGCCTTTCCCGCACCTACGGCCAAGAACTCGAACAGATGCGCATGGCGGCCGGTCTCGTCGCGCTCCAGGGACCGGGGATCGAGATCACCCTCGCGGATAACCCACAGCCGCCCGAACTGGGTCAAGACCCCAACAACTACATAATCCACGACTACGATGTGCGCATCCTGGTGAACGCCCTTTGGTTGGCCGGGGCCGAGGCCGTCAGCGTCAACGGGCAGCGCATCGCGCAGGGCACCGCCGTGCGCTGCGTGGGCACTACTATCCTGGTCAACAACACCCGGATAGGTTCTCCGTTCACCATCCTCGCCATCGGCGATCCCGTCCGGCTGAAGAACGTGCTCTCTTTGGACGAAGACGCTCGGTTACTGCTCGAGCAGTATTCCAAGCTCTTCGGACTGCAGGCCACGGTCGATGTTCACGACGAGATTCTGGTGCCCGCATACGCCGGCAGCCTGACCCCCCGCGTGCTTCAGCCGCTAACCGACGAGGCCGTGACCGTCACCGGGCCCGGCAAGGAGGCTCCGTGATCTACCTGCCCCTGCTCGGCCTGCTGCTGGGAGTGGCCATCGGCTACGTGGTCAACTATGAGGTCCCGCCCGAATACGCGCGCTATCTTTCCATCGCGGTGCTGGCCGCGCTCGACTCGACTCTGGGCGGGGTCCGGGCCATGCTCGAGCGGACCTTCAACGACCGCCTGTTCATAACCGGCTTCATCTCCAACACCATTCTCGCGGCGCTCATCACCTATCTCGGGGACCGCATGGGTCTCAGCCTCTACCTCGCGGCGGTGATCGCCTTCGGTGTGCGTATCTTCCAGAATCTGGCGATCGTGCGCCGGTTGATCCTGCGATGAGCGCCCGGAGCAAGACGGCCTGGGGGCTCTTCCTTACGTTCGCGGTCCTGGGTTTCATGCTGGTGACCCAGGCGCGCGTCCAGGAGAATCGCAACCGGCAACTGGATCTGCAGACCGTGGAGGAGCTCACCACCCTGGTGGGGACTCTGAGTCAGGAGAACGACCGCCTTCAGGAAGAGGTCACCGAACTCCGGCTGCTTGCCGTCGAGGACCGCTTCACCGAGCAAGACCGGGCCGACAGCCTGGTGGAGCAGGAACGGACTCTGGCGGGCCTTCGCCTGCTGAACGGGGTGGTCGAGTCCTCCGGACCCGGCGTGCGGCTCGAGCTGCGCGATCCGCTGAGGGAACTGCACGCCTACGAACTCGGACAGGTCGTCAACGAGCTCAAGTCCGCCGGAGCCGAGGCGATAATAGTCAATGGGAGGCGTCTCTCGGTGAGGTCGGCCTTCGGCAACTTTGGGGAGCGGGTGACCTTGGACGGAGTAGTGCTTACCGCCCCCTACGAGGTCGAAGCTCTGGGCGAACCCGATACCTTGATTTCCTCGATGGTCATGGCGGGTGGCGTCATTCCCACCTTGGAAGGGCGGCCGAGGGTCTCGGTCGAAATCGTCAAGAGGCAGGAGCTGCGGGCAACCAGGCTGGAGAACCTGCCCACGTACGTTCTGGCCGCTCCCTCAAGGGAAGACGGGGACGGGGCCGGATAGCCCGATCAGGGCGCGCCCGGCTCTTCCCAAACCGCGAGGCGGAGGTTCGAGATCCGACGCACGGTCGTAATAGCCCTGCTTGGCTTCGTCCTGGCCGCACCCGGACTCGCCCTGGCCGCCGACTCCTATCATCATCAGGGGCGCGCCTACCGCGGTGTGGAGGTGCAAGGGAGAGCATTGGGGGGATTGACCGAAGAGCAGGTGGCCGCGGAGCTCGACACGTGGGCCGCCGGCCTGCTCGCGGCGCCCATCGAAGTCCGGCACGAAGGTACCGCGGCCGAACTGATTCCCCACCAAGCCGGCATCGCGCTGGACAAGAAGGCCACGCTCGCCGCGGTCATGGAGGTCGGACACGAGACGGGGTGGCTCGAGCGCGGCCGGCAGCGGTTGGCCGCATCCTTCGGGAGCGTTGCGGTCGAGCCCGTTTTCGTGGTCGAAGATGAGAGTTTTCAACTGGAGGCGGATCGCCTCGCCCTGGCCTTCGAAGAGCTGCCCAAGGATGCCCACCTGCTCCTCACCGAGGAGGGCCCTCGGGCCGCAGCGGCGGAGGAAGGCCTCTCGCTCCGCCGTGACCTGCTGCAGCAGGCGCTGCTGGCGGCCCTGCGCACGGGTTCCGCGAAGGTCGCGGCCCCGCTGGAATCCATCCCGCCAGAGGTGGGCACCGACGCCGCCCGCCGGGCCATGGAGGCAGCCAAAGTGGCCTTCAGCCGGCCGCTCGTCCTGCGATATCAGGACCTAAACTTCGAGCTCTCCGTAGAGCAACTGACCCGGATGGCCGCGGTTCCGGAAACCCCGGGGGCCACCGCGTTGACATTCGATACCCCCGCCTCGCGAGAGTTGCTGGAAAACCTGTTGGCCCCGATCCGCCGGCCGGCCGTCGACGCCCGGCTGAAGCCGATCCTGGGGGAGAAGAACCTGGACGTGATTCCGAGCAAGAGCGGGGTGGAGGTCGATTGGGATTCGCTCTTCCGGGACCTCGCCCGCCTGGCCGGGGATGTGGACGCGGCCTACGTTCCGGTGCCGACCCTCCGGGCCGAGCCCAAGGTCACGACCTCGGATGCGCTGGCTCTGGGAATGCGGAGGGAAGTCTCCTCCTTCACCACCTACTTCAACCCGGCCGATTCCGCGCGCGGCAATAACATCCGGCAGGTGGCGAAGCTGCTGGATGGGACCATTGTCCATCCGGGAGAGACCTTCTCTTTCAACGGCACGGTTGGTCCGCGCACCAAGGCGGCCGGTTTCGACGAGGCGCCGGTCATAGTCGGCGGCCTCTTGACGCCGGGAGTGGGGGGTGGGATCTGCCAGGTCTCGACCACCCTCTTCAATGCGGTCTTTCTTGCCGGGCTTCCGGTGGAGGAGAGAAAGCCGCACTCCTTCTACATCGATCACTATCCGCTTGGCCGGGATGCCACGGTTTCCTACGGCACGGTGGACTTCAAGTTCCGCAACGACTCCGACCGGCCCTTGCTGATCAGCGCGCAGGCGGGCGAGAACTCGGTGGAGATCACCCTGGCGGCCTCCAGTTGGGAGCGCACGGTCGAATACCAAACCCAGGCTCCGGAGCGTTTGCGGGAACCGCGCACCACGGCTTCCAACCCCCGCCGGCTGCGTGATCCCAGCCTCGCCTCGGGGGAGCAGGTGCTGGAGAACGGAGTGCCCGGACGCGAGGTGACGGTGACCCGGGTGGTCAAGGACCTGGAGGGCAAGGTGCTCCTGCGCGACGAATTCCCCAGCGTCTACGCGCCCAAGGATTACGTGCTGCGGATCGGCTAGTGCTAGTTCTGCCCGGTTTGGGCGATCACCTGCTTGCAGATCACCTTGAGGGTCTCGAACACGCCCTGTCCCGTGAGCGCGCACGCTTCCATGCCCGGCGAGTTGGTGTGGTTCAGTAGCTCGTCCAGATCTTCGACCGAGAACACCTCGGAGAGGTCGCGCTTGTTGTACTGGATCATCATTGCCAGCTTCGAGAGATCGTCACCCTGCTCCTGGAGGTTCTCCCAGAGGTTCAGGTAGCTCTCGACGTTCTCGTCCAGACGGGTGATCTGGCTGTCGGCCACGAAGACGATGCCGTCCACGCCCTGCAGCACCAGCTTGCGCGAGGCGTTGTAATAGGATTGACCCGGCACCGTGTACAGGTGGAAGCGGGTCTTCATGCCCTTGACGGTTCCGAGCGAGAGCGGCAGGAAGTCGAAGTAGAGGGTCCGCTCCTCCTCGGTGGCGATGGAAACCAGTTTGCCCCGGGCGCTGGGGTTCACCTTCTTGTGGATGTACTGGATGTTGGTGGTCTTGCCGCAAAGACCGCAGCCGTAGTAGACGATCTTGTAGTTGATCTCCCTGGCCGCGAAGTTGATTAAGGGCAACTGGTCACTCCACGTCGGCGAACAGATCGTCGATGGCCTCGTCCGCAAGAAGCGAGTAGTCCTCGTCGATCATCAGTGCGTCCTGTTGCTCGTCATCGGCGGAGTCCAGCAGGGGCTTGAGCACTTCGACCGCTCGGTTCGTGTACAACCGGACCTTGCCCACCTGGGTCTCACGGCCGAAGGTGATCACCAGCAGGACCTGGTCGGTGACCTGGGAAACGTGCAGGTTGGACTCGCGCCCTTCGTGAAACAGCAGGGTGAACTCGCGCTCCTCGAGTACCGCCGCCAGCTGTTGCGTCGCGGCAAAAGAGCTGGCGGCAAGCGAGGCCAGAGAGAGGGTGTCGGGGTGATGCTCGGACTCCGAGGTGGTGATCGGCTGGCCGCTGGTGGAAACCAGCGCGATGAAGCGCGACCCGGAAACCGCCCTCAGCTTCTCCAGGATCTCGTCGACCACCTGCATCTGCCGGTCGCTGATGACCAGTCCCTTTCGCCGCGCCAACGATCCTCCTCGAGCCGAAGATGAGGCTTGATCCGCTCGCAGTATAGCAGGGCGGTTTAGCCTTTTCTATGCGGTGGGACGTTGGTAGAATGCGGCCCGCGGCAGGGTCGGCGAAGGTGAAAAAGAGGGCTTTGACAGGCGATCTCGGCGATTTCGGGTTGGCAGACATCCTTCAGGTGCTGGCACTTGGCCGGCGCAGCGGTCACCTGTTGTTGGAGGGCGACCAAACCCGAGGGCGGCTGGTGATTGCGCGGGGCGAGGTGGTTCATGCCGAGGCGGATGGGGGGGACCCGGGGGAGCCGGCCTTCTTCATTCTCATGGAGAATGAGGCCGGGGACTTCCGTTTCCTTTCTGCAGAGCAGGAGGAGGTGACGGCCTCAGAGGTCACCATTCAACGCAAGCTGGATAGCTTGCTGGTTCAGGCCACTTTGCAGTACGGACGGTAGCGGGGCAGCGGTCCCCGTTGTAAGATGCTTAAGGATCAGTGGTAAGAAAGGAGCGGCGGGTGAATCCCAAGAACCTGAAGTACCACAAGGAGCACGACTGGGCGCGTATCGAGGGTGAGACCGCGGTATTCGGTGTCACCGACTATGCTCAGGAGCAGCTCGGGGACATCGTCTATGTGGAGCTTCCCGAGGAAGGTACCGAGGTGACGGCGGGGAGTTCCTTCGCCGAGATAGAGTCGGTCAAGGCTGTCTCTGATGTCTACGCCCCGCTCAGCGGGACCATCGTGGAGATCAATGAGGAAGTGGTCGACGCCCCGGAGACCATCAACGAGAGTCCTTACGAAAACGGCTGGTTGGTGAAGGTCAAGATTAGCGAGCCGGGCGAGGCGGACGATCTGATGAGCTCCGATGAATACGAGGGGCTGCTCGCCGAAGAAGAGGAGTAGACCGGCGAGCCATCGAGCGGGATTGGCGACGAGGAGCGGGCGCTGGCCTGCTCCTCTCGTCTTTTTGGGCAGGCGCGAAGCTGAACCTCGACCTCGACTTTAAGGTTCATACAAGAGGAGCTATACTAGAGCCATGGACGCGCAAGGCCACACTGACTTCGACCTCCTGGTAAACATTCAGTCCTACAGCGACGCAGAGCTCAAGCAGCTCTCTGAATCCCTCGAGAAAGACGAGAGGGAGATCTCGAAGCGGCGAAGGCTCATCCATGGTCAGCTCGACATACTGCGCGCCGAGATGGTGCGCCGGCTTCGGGACAAACACCGTTCGGGTGAGCCGCTTTTTGGGGAAGGCGATGTTGATCGCTTGAGTTCCATCCTAAGCTCTCCGAGACGCGATCCTGTGGACGGCTCCTCGGAGTGATCGCCGGACGAAGCCGGGACGCCAGACCAGGAGGGATTGTCGTGGGGGACTTGATAGAACGGATGATCCGGGCGATCCATCAGCTCTTTGAAGAGTTTGGGGTGCACGTGCGCGAGGACCGGGTGCTTCGCTACGTGGCCGGCGAGCTCGACAAGGGCCGTCGGTTCGATGAGATTCTCGCCGATCCCTACGTGGTGAACAACACCGACGAGCAGGGCCGTAACCGGCTCCTCGAAAAGCCCGAGACCCTGCAGGCGGTGGAAGAGCAGTTGCTGTCGATGCGGCGCCATCCCTAGGCTCTTCGGACACGATTCAGGAGGCAGGATGCGCAACTGTCCCAAGTGCGGCTTCGTCAACAACGACGAGGCAAACTTCTGTCAGCAATGCGGAAGCCGGCTGGTGCAGAAGGACCTCTCCGAGACCACGATCACCTACGCTCCCGGCCTCGACGAGGAAGCGGACGAATCCACAGCCGCTGAAGCGGTGCACGCCTCACCCGTTCTGCTGATTCGTTCAGGCGGTGGCAGAGAGGGGGAGAAGGCCGTGCTCGATACCGAACTGTTGACCATCGGCCGCGATCCCGAGAATCACCTCTTCCTGGACGACGTGACGGTGTCGCGGCACCACGCAAGGGTAATCCGCGACGCGGTGGGTTACGTGATCGAGGACCTCAACAGCCTGAATGGCACCTACGTCAACCGCAAGCGGGTGGAGCGACATCATCTGACCGACGGGGATGAGTTGCAGATAGGCAAGTTCAAGCTCGGATTCCTGGAACCGGCGGAGTAGGAGGTGTCGCGCGAGACCGATTCTGGCTCCAGAGGGGCTTCGGCGGGTAAAGAGCGGAAGGTTCCGGCCGATGACCATTACACGATCGGCCGCCTCGTCGGCGTGCTTCAGGAAGAATTCCCGGATCTAAGCATCAGCAAGATTCGCTATCTGGAAGACCGCCACTTGATTCAGCCCGAGCGCACCGAGGGTGGATACCGCCGCTACGGGGGAGCAGATCTTCGCCGGCTGCGCACCATCCTCCGTCTGCAAAGGGACGAGTACCTACCTCTCGAGGTGATCAAAGCGCGGCTGGAGCGGGGAACCGCCGCCACCACCTCGCGCCCACTGGGCCCGGCCCAGGATTCACGCGAACCGGGCATTCTCCGGCAACCCGCCGAGAGCCTCTCCTGGCATGAGGTCAAAGAGGCGACCGGAGCCGACGACGGCTTCCTCGCGCAGCTGGCCGACTACAAATTGATCGAAGCCTCGCCTCGGACGCTGGGGGGCGGTCTCCGCGAGACGGATGTCGAGGTCATTCGCATCTGTCAGATTCTCGCGCGTTTTGGGGTGGAGCCCCGGAATCTCCGGCTACTCAAATCCTCGGCCGAGCGGGAGGCCGCCCTGCTCGAGCAGGCAGTCACCACCGCTTTGCGCTCTCACCACGAGGAACGTCGCGCGGAAGGTGAGCGCAATCTGCAGGAACTGGCCGTCCTGGTCTCCCGGCTGGTCGAACTCCTTCTCTATAAGGAACTGCGGAGGCTGGTCGAGTAGCACGCCGCGCCGGCCGGCTGCCCGCTCGAACACTCGAAACTCTACGATCAATCATTTAGCGCCGTCCGGATCTCGGAGGCGCCAGGGACATGAACCAGGAGGCAAGGATGGACCCAGCGGAAGTCTTGGACTTGAAGCAGTACATTCGGGACATCCCCGACTTTCCCAAGGAAGGAATTCTCTTCCGGGACATCATGCCTCTGCTGCAGGACCCGGTAGCCCTGCGCTACACGGTCGACCGGTTGATCGAGTTCGGCACTGCGAAGAAGGTCGACGTGGTCTTGGGGGCAGAGGCGAGAGGCTTCATCCTGGGCGCGGCCGTTGCCTACGGACTTGGCGCGGGATTCGTGCCCGCCCGCAAGCCGGGGAAACTCCCTTGGAACGTCGCCCGGGCCGAGTACGAACTGGAATACGGTACCGACGTGCTGGAGATGCACACGGACGCCATCAAGCCCGGGCAGCGGGTCATAATCCATGACGACTTGCTGGCCACCGGGGGCACCGCCAAAGCGAAGGTGGAGCTCGTGGAACAGGCGGGGGGAACCGTGGTGGGGCTGGCCTTCGTCATCGAGTTGGAATTTCTCAAAGGGCGCGACCGGCTTCACGGCTACGACGTGCTCAGTCTGATTCACTACTAAGAAACTGGACTAGTCCGAGAAAGCCGAAAGCCGCCCTTTCGGACGGCTTTCGGGTACTAATCTGGCGAATGCTACCGGAGGCGCCGCCGGCGGCGTCTGACGAGTAGCTCAGCGACTAGCGGCTCACGCCACCTCCGGTCCTGTCGCATCGCCAACTAGGCAAATTGTCTATCTGGACCACCTCCTTTCTGACGCTGAAGAGATTGTACACGCTCTTTCCGATTTGTGGAAGCCCTCGGAGAATCTTGTCCGCTCAGGGTGGGTCATGGAAGTCATTGGAGGGCGTACCAAGCGCCCCGCCCGCCGGCGCACGCACCCCGAAGGGGGAGGGACGATCTCCCTGCCGCCCGACCCGAGCAAAACCTGTGCGCACTTCTGGCTTTACATAACATCTATTATCGTGCACACAGGACCAGGCGGAGAGGGGGCCGGACCATTGGTTGGAGGCCGTATCCACCCGCCTCGCGGACAACCCGGCGACTCAATCGGCGGCGGGTGCCTGCCCCGCGGGAAACAGAAGGTCACGCACATGGATGGCGCGCCCGGGTTCGACCACAACGATCTCCCCGTCCCAAGGCCCGGTCAGCAGCCTTTCCAGCAGTCTGGTCGAGCCGGCCACGGTTTCGCAATCGAGTTCCAGACGCTCCGCCATGGCGCGCATGCGTTCCTGCCATGCCGGCGTTTCGTAGGCCTTCGTGTCTATTAGGGTGAGTCGCTCGTAGCCTTTTAGGTATGCGCCCCGCAGGCGCCGGGCACGTTCCGGTCCGTATTGCTCATCCCAGCACTCGTAGCTGTCGAGCATAAAGTTGTCGTGGGTCAACCACCCCTTGGTCAAATAGAAGGCATGTGCGTCGCGGACAACTTCCTCTCGGGAGCCACCGTGATTTAGGAACAGGTGCACGCAGTCGTCCACCCGGGGAAACACCAACCGGCAAAAGCGCGAAGTCAGTCCCGCGAGTGAGTACCCACAGAAACCGTAGACCAGCAGGACATCCTTGGGAGTCTGGACCGTGACGAGGTCCGCCCTTGCCGCCGCCGCGCCTCTGCCGGGGTGAATACCCCCAAGGGTAACAGTAGGCAATTTCCTGTCGACGGCCTCATCGATCTGATCGATGAGGCCCTGCAGACGCCCTCGCAGGTTGTCCGGAACGTCGTGCAGCCCGCTTTCTACCCAGACCACTTGCGGCAGCGAAGCCGCGGGTGACTGCTCTGGATTGCGAGTTTCCAGAGAATTCAGGACTTGACGGAGTTCATCGTCGAAGATCTCGCAGGCCACGACCAAGGTGGGCGTGCGCGGCTCGAGACGTGCTGTTGTGGCCATACGCTTATTCTAGCCGACAACCGCCAGGCGACAGCCGACAGCCGCCTGGCGGCGGTCCCGTCAGTCCGCAGCATGCCCCGTCTAACAAGGGGTATCGCTGTCTAGAAAGCCGTGGCGGCCGACGAAGCGGTGATGTTCGTGGTGGTCGTCGTCGGCACGGCGACGGCGGTTGTGGTCGTGGGCACCGGACTAGTGGTGGTCGGAGAAACCGACGTGGTTGTGGTTGACGGCGGTTCTGTGGTGGTCGTCGTCGGCGCGAGGGTGGTCGTGGTGGTAGGCGCATCCGCGAGAGCTCTGTAGCGGGTCATCACCATGGCCACGTGAGCCCTTCGCGCGGGAACGTAAGGCTGAAACACGTCTCCGGTGTAGCCGTGCATCAGACCGAGTTGCCTCACCAGCGCGGCGTCCGCCAATCCGTAGTCGGGCACGTCCAAGAAAGGTGGGTTGCCTGCCACCACGGGTACCGGAGCATAACCCTTGAGATTCCTTGCCATCCGGGCGACTACCTGAGCCAACTGCAGCCGGGTGATGCTCTCTCGGGGCCGGTAGACCGGCCGTCCGGCAGCATCTTCGCTGCCCTGAACCAGCCCCGACGCCACCGCCTCCTGCACGTAATCGTAGGGGTATGCCGTGATCGCCCCAGAGGCATCGCGTACGGGCGAAACGTCCACGAAGTTCACCGCGGCGGGTTCCACCACGGCGGTATGCAGGCCGGCCGATCCGACGGCAACCTTGGCGAACTGCGCTCGGGTCATCGGATCGAGCGGCCCGAACCAGTCGGCGTTGTAGCCCGCCAGGATCCCGGCGCCGACCAACTGGAGTATGGCTCGGCCGGCCTCGTCTCCTTCGGAGACGTCGAAGAAGCGGCGATTTCCCTTGAGCACCCCCGCGACCGTGGTCAACTCGTAGCCGCGCGCCCGCAATCCCGTGATGATGCCCGGGAGCGCCTCGGCCGTGTGCGGGGCCGAGAGATGCATCAGCACGATCGAGCCGCTGCGGGCGTTTCGGAGCACGTGATCGCGAATGGTCGCCGCGGAGTAGCCTCGCCAGTCGTTCGTGTCGACATCCCAGAGGATCTGGTAGAGAAAACCCTTCTCCCCGGCGATCTGCGCCACCGTGCTGTTGGTGGCGCCATAAGGCGGACGGAAGAAAGGCACGGTACGCGCCCCCGTGGCGGACCTGTACGCGGCCGAGCCGCCCCCGATCTCCCTGCGTGCAAGGCTCCAGCCGACCGCGGCCACGTTCATATGGCTCAGGCTGTGGTCTGCTACCTCGAAGCGGCCCCGCAGCAAGGCGGAGGTGATTCGCGGATGCACGTTGACGTAGTAGCCCACCACGAAGACCGTGGCCGGGGTGTCGTAGCGCCGGAGCGTGTCGAGGATGGCCAGCGCCCGTTGCTCGTAAAAGTTGTCGTCGAAAGTCAGGGCGATGCGCGGTTGATCCCCGGACCCCCGGCGAACCACCGGGGCCGAAGCCGCATCGGCTTCTGCCGGCAATCCGAGAAGGCTGTAGAAAAGCAACAGGACGACGATCGCGGACAGGCCGCGAGTGGCCCGGGCAAGAGCCATGTTGCCCTCCCCCGCTCTGAGCCGCAACTCGGCGGATCGACCAAGCCCCAAATCAGGGCTATGCCACTAATCTAGCGCATGATCTCCGAAAGCGCGACGAAGCCGTAGCCTTCGGCCTTGAGGTCGGCTATGAGGCGGGGCAAGATTTCAGCGGTTTGCGGGCTACCCACGTGCATCAGCACGATTGCGCCCGGTTGCAGCTTATCCAGCACCGTCTGCCGAATCTGAGACGGAGTCCGCTCCGGCTTCCAATCCAGGGTATCGATCGTCCAGTAGACGCTTACATAACCCTGATTGGCCAACTCCTCGAGTACGCGGGCGTTGCGGGCTCCGAAAGGCGGCCGGAATAAGGGACGGGGATCGGCGGCCCCCAGGCCGGCAAGCAATTCTTCGGTGCGCCGTAGTTGCTCGCGGATGGCGGAGGCGTCGAGTTCGGTGAAATCCGGGTGTGAATAAGAGTGGTTGCCGATCGGATGACCGGCGGCGATGATCGAGCGGGTGGCGTCGGGGTAGTCCTCCACGAACTCCCCGGTGAGAAAGAAGGTCGCCGGGACCTGCGCGGATTTCAAGGCAGCCAGAATCTGGACCAGAGGCGCGGGGTCGTAGGCGGCATCGAAGGTGAGCGCAACCACCGGCGATTCCGTGGGTACGGTGACGTATTCGCGCGGTTCTCCGGCGGGCAGGTCCCGGCTCGGAAACGTCGTCGGGGCGGCGGTCGCGGGCGGATTGGCCGTATCGGGCGGCTCATCCGTGTCCGGGGGATTGGTCGTGTCGGGGGCCTCGGTGGTGGTCACTCGAGCCGAGGTAGTGGTCTCTTCCGCAACCGGTTCGAGCGCGGCGGTCGATCCGCTCACCGAGGCTTTCTCGGTGTCACCGGACGAGCCGTCCAGCAGGTCTCCGCAACCCGAAAGCAAGATGGCCGAAAGGATGGAGAGCAGAATCAGAATTAGACCCGGGAGGCATCTGGCTGTCAATCGGTGAAGCATTAGAGAAGAGTAGCACCGGCCGATGAAGGTAGCGTAACCGACCGGTTACGCCGGAGCAGGAAGCTCTCCCTAGAAGATCTTCTTCGTGAGGATCGCTTTCAGGCGGTCGAGGGCGCGGGTCTGCTCTCGGGACACCGTCCGTTGGGACATCCCCAATTCGTCCGCGGCTTCTTGCTGGGTCAGTTCTTTGAAGAACAGCAGGTAGAGCAGCTTCTTGTGGACCTCTGAGAGTGCCCCCAGAGCGTCGTAGAGCAGAATGCGGTCCTCGATGGGCAGATTGAAGTTCTCCTGGCGAAGTGCCTTGATCGCGCCTCGATCCAGACCATCGGGTGCCTCGGCGCCGCAATCCTCGAGAGAATGGACGTCTATGGAACCGTAGAAGCGGATCAGCTCCAGAATCCCCTCTTCCTGGACGTTTACGGCGGCCGCCAACTCGGACATGGTGGGCGAACGTCCCTGATCGCGCAGGTAATCGCCCTGCACCTGTTGGATGCGGTCGTACAGGGACTTCGCCCAGCGAGGCTGCCGCACCAACATGTTGTCGCGGAGGTAGTGCCTTAGCTCCCCCTCGACCAAGGGGAAGGCGTAAGTGGAAAAGGCGGTCCCCCGCGTGGCGTCGAAGCGCTGGGCCGCCTTCAACAGGCCCATCCGGGCGACCTGGAACAGATCTTCGTAGGGTTCCTCGGTGTGGCCGAAGCGTTTGAGCACGTGATGGCAGAGCCGTTCGTTCCGGCGTAGGAGGACGTCCAGACACTGCATCCAACCGTGGGCTTGATACGCACGGACCAGCTGCTCGTTGGTGAGCTCCTCGAGGGCGGCCGTGTCCGTGGGATCGATGGCGACCTCGAGGCGGGCCCGCCGCGGCTCGCAAGGCGGCTGGTATGCAGGGATCACCTCGAGCGGCGGCAGGGCCTGGACAACCGTATCTGGCTGTGTAGACATCCGCGCTCTACTGAACGAGCTGGAAGAGGTTGAAGATCGGCAGGTACATCGCGACCACGATCAGGCCCACCAGGCCGCCGATGAAGATCATCATGATCGGTTCGATGATCGAAGTAAGCGACTTGACCGAGGAATCCACCTCATCTTCGTAGAAGTCCGCGATCTTGTGCAGCATGGTGTCCAAGGCGCCGGTTTCTTCACCGATGGCGATCATCTGGGTCACCATCGGGGGAAACACCTTGACCCGTTCCAGCGGACGCGCGATCGACTCCCCGCCCTTGACGTTTTCCTTGACCTCCTCCATGGCGTGCTCGACCACCCGGTTGCCCGAGGTCTTGCCCGTGATGTCAATCGCCTGCAGGATGGGGACACCCGAGGAGACCAGGGTGGCGAGCGTGCGGCTGAACCGCGCAACCACGATCTTCTGAATGATGGGGCCCAGCTTCATGGGAAGCTTCAGCTTGATGCGGTCCCACACATCGGTGCCCTTGTCCGAGTTCTTGAGTCTCTTCAAGCCGTAGGCGGCCAGAAAGAGCGCGGGGAAGACCACGAACCAGAACGAGCGCATGAAGTTGCTGGTTCCCACCATTATCCGGGTGAGCAGCGGGAGTTGACCGCCCAGGTCGTTGTACATCTCGGCGAAGATCGGGATCACGAAGAGAATCAGGCCGAGCATGACCATCACGGCGAAGACGCCGATGAGAATGGGGTAGGTCATGGCGGACTTGATGGAGCGGCGCAGGCTGTCGTCCTTCTCCAGTTGGGTGGCGAGACGTTCCAGGGTCTGATCGAGCACCCCGCCGATCTCGCCCGCGCGCACCATACTGACGTACAGCCGATCGAAGGCGACCGGATGGCGCTCGACCGAATCCGAGAGGGGCATGCCCGCCTCGACGTCCTGCCGGACCGCCGCGATCACCTTGCGGAAGCGTTTGTTCTCGGTTTGCTCTTCGAGGATGTAAAGCGCGCGCAGCAACGCCAGCCCGGCATTGATCATGGTGGCGAACTGCCGCGAGAACACCACCTTGTCGCGCAGCTTGATCTTGGTCATGCTCTCGAGGAGCTCGTTGATATCCGGGAGCCCCTTCTTCTCGTCGATCGAGAGAACGGTCAGTCCCCGGCGGCGAAGCTCGGCGGAGACCGCCGCCTTGGAGGCTCCTTCTATCTCGCCAATGCTCTGGCCGCCCTTCACAGGCCTGGCGGTGTAGGTAAAGGTGCTCACTCTTCCCTCCTGTTGGCTAAGCGGCGCCGGACATCAAGAGCCGGCCGAGGTCTTCGGGATTAGAGCTTCGCTGGTCTGCCAGTTCCCGACTGATCAGGTTGCGGCGAACCAGATCCGCCAGCGCGTAATCCATGGTCTGCATGCCGTACTTGGTCCCGGTTTGCATCACGGTGTAGATCTGATGGGTCTTGCCCTCGCGGATCAGGTTCCGCACAGCGGGCGTGGGCATGAGGATCTCGCAGGCGACGACCCGCCCCCGCCCGTCCCGGCGCGGGAGCAGCTGCTGGGTGACGATGCCCTGAATGGTCGATGCGATCTGCACCCGGATCTGCTCCTGCTGGTGCGGAGGGAAGACGTCGATCATGCGGTCGATGGTCTGAGGCGCATCCTGGGTGTGCAGGGTGGCGAACACCAGGTGGCCCGTTTCGGCCGCGGTGAGAGCGGTCTGGATGGTCTCGAGATCTCTCATCTCGCCGATGAGGATGACGTCGGGGTCCTGCCTGAGCACGGACTTGAGCGCTCGGGCGAAGGACTGAGTGTCCGCTCCCACCTCGCGCTGATTGATCACGCAGTTCTTGTGGCCGTGAAGGAACTCGATTGGGTCTTCGATGGTCATGATGTGTTCCTGCCGCGACTGATTGACCTCGTCGATGATCGCGGCCAGCGTGGTGGATTTACCGGAGCCGGTGGGTCCGGTTACGAGGACGAAGCCCCGAGGCTTGGTGCAGAATCCGTGCAACGCCTTGGGCAGTCCCAGGTCTTCGAGGCTCTTGATGTCGACGGGGATCAGCCGGAACGCGGCGCCCAGGCTGTTGCGCTGGAAGAAGGCGTTCACGCGAAAACGCGCCTTGCCGGGAACGGAGTAGGAAAAGTCGATCTCCCAATCGGTTTCCAGCCGCTGCCGCTGCTCCTGCGTGAGGATGCTGTAGATCAGTTCGCGCGTGCGGTTCGCGCTCATCGGTTCCGCGCTCAACGCATGCAGCTTGCCGTTGCTGCGAACCATCGGCGGCAGACCCACGGTTATGTGCAGGTCGGACGCTCCTCGATCGAGGACCTCCAGTAAGATCTCGGCGATGTCCACTAAGCAACCTCCTCGGAGGGTCTTTCCGTCGCTGTCAACGAGCCAAGAGCCGGCAGGGTCACGGCTAGACGATCACTCGCCCGATCTCCTCGATGCTCGTCCTGCCCTGGAGCACCTTGTCGATCCCGTCCTCTCGAAGGGTCTTCATCCCCTCCGCCTGGGCAACTCTGCTGATCTCATCGGCGCTTTTGCGCTCGACCGTTAGCCTTTCGATAGCCTCGGTGACGACCATCACCTCGTAGATCCCGACCCGGCCTTTGTAGCCGGTTCCGTTGCAGCGAGGGCAGCCCACGCCTTTGAAGAGGGTGACTTCCTCCCAGCCCTCCACGGCTTCCATGGGAAAGTCGCTGCGGCGAAGCATTTCTTGCGTCGGCTTGAAGGGCTCTTTGCAGGAGTCGCACAACTTGCGGGCGAGGCGCTGAGCGAGCACGCAGTCCACGGCTGACGCGGTGAGGAAAGGCTCCACCCCCATCTCGGTCAGGCGAGAGAGGGCCCCGGGAGCGTCGTTGGTGTGAAGCGTGGAGAGCACCAGGTGCCCGGTTAGGGCCGATTCGATCGCGATCTGACCCGTCTCGAAGTCCCGGATCTCGCCGATCATGACGATGTCGGGGTCGCAGCGAAGGATGGATTTGAGCGCCCGGGAGAAGGTCATGCCCGCCTTGAGGTTGGTCTGCACCTGATTGATGCCGGTGAGGCGGTACTCGACCGGATCCTCCACCGTGATGATGTTCTTCTCCGGCGAGTTGAGGATGTTGAGGGTGGCGTAGAGAGTGGTCGATTTTCCCGAGCCGGTCGGTCCGGTGACCAAGATGGCGCCGTACGGCTTGGTGAACGACTTGCGGAAACGGGCGAGCGACTTATCGGCAAACCCCAGGTCCTCCAGGCGAAGCATCACATTGGACCGGTCGAGCAGGCGGAGCACGATCTTCTCGCCGTAGACGGTGGGCAGGCTGGCCACCCGCAGGTCGATCGGCTTCCCCCCCACCATGAGGCCGATCCGGCCGTCCTGCGGCACGCGGCGCTCGGCGATGTCCAGATCGGCCATGATCTTCAGGCGGGAGAGCACTCCCTGCTGCATGCGCCGGGGCACCGACATGATCTCGTGCAGCACGCCGTCATTACGGAAGCGGACCACCATCTCCTTGGACTGCGGTTCGAAGTGAACGTCGGAGGCACCGTCGTCCGCGGCTTGAGCGAGAATGCTGTTGACCAGCTTGACGATCGGGGCCTCGTCGATGGTTTCGCGGATGTCCCGGACCTGGTCATCGGATAGCTCGCCGTCGTCCGGTTGATCTTCGAGGTTCTTCCCCACCTTTTCGTCCAGCCGGCTGACCTTGCCAATCTGCTCGAAGATGTCCTCTTCGGTGGCGATGGCCGGCTCGATGTCGTAGCCGGTGAGGATGCGCAGGTCGTCCACGGCAAAGATGTTGGCCGGATCCACCATGGCTACGAGAAGCGTGTTCTCGTTGACGTAGCGCACCGGGATCGCCGCGTAACGGCGGGCGTCCCGCTCGCTGATCAGACCGGAAACCGAGGGGTCCACCTGCATCTCGCCGAGGTCGGCAAAGGGCACGTCCAAGCGCACGGCGAGGGCCCGGGTGAGTTCGAGATGGGTCAGGTGCCCATTGGCGACCAGGATCTCGCCCACGCGCAGGTGACTGGTCTCCTGTTCGTCGAGGGCCTGTTGAAGCTGTTCCTCGGTGACCAGTTCCAGGTCGAGCAAGATCTCGCCAAGCCTCTTCTTGTCGGGCCTGCGTTGCGGAATCTCTTCTCTTTGCAGCTGCATCAGGCGCGCATCCAACGGCGCATCACCTCCACCGGCGCCGAAATGCCGGTCCAAAGTTCGAATGCGAGCGCCGCCTGGCGCACGAGCATTTCCCTGCCGTCGATGGTAATCGCTCCCCTTTTTCTGGCCTCTTGCAGAAGCGGTGTAGGCTCGGATCCGTAGACCAAGTCCATGACCACATGCTCCTCGGTCAGTTCATCGGCGCAAAGCGGGTAACTCTTGACCCCGTCCTTTAGGCCGATCGAGGTGGCGTTGACGACCAGTTTGGCCTGCCGGAGTGCCTCGCTGAGTTCTGCGGCGGCGACGGTTTCGCAGCCGCCCTCCCCCCAGTCGACGGAGGCGGAGCAGAGATCTTCGGCTCTTCGGGCGGTGCGATTGTAGAGCAGCACTCGCCCTGCCCCGGCCGCAAGGAGCCCGGCCACGACCGCGCGCCCAGCACCGCCGGCGCCAAGCACCAGACAGGTGTCGCCCTCGTCGGGCCGGCGCCACCCTGTTTCCAACGCCTGGAGGAACCCTTCGACGTCCGTGTTGTGACCCCGTAGGGTGCCGTCCCTGTACACCAGGGTGTTGACCGCGCCGACGGTGGCGACCAGGGGGGCGACTTCGTCGAGGAAGGGCAGCACCGCCTCCTTGTGGGGGACGGTGACGTTGGCTCCGCGAAAGCCGACCGCCTCGAGGCCCCGCAGCGCGGCTTCAAGGCCATCGGGCAGCACGTCGAAGGCCAGATACACCAAGTCGAGACCGCGTTCCCGGAAGGCGGCGTTCTGGATCTGGGGGGAGCGCGAGTGCGACACCGGGTGGCCGAGCAGAGCCACCAATCCGGTCTTTGCGCTGATGTCTTGGGAATAGCTCACGTCACACACCGTACCCCTTGTTCTCTCCCCGGGTCGTTAGCCCTTGGTTGGAGCCTGGGCGGCGTCGCGACGCTAGGGAGCGTTGTCCTTTGCCTGCAGGAACTCCTCGTAGGAGGCCGTGAAGAAATGGTGGCCTGCCTCATCCTGCAGCACGTAGTAGAGATAGTCGACATCCGCCGGCTGCAAAGCCGCCTCCAGAGCGGCCAATCCCGGACTGGCGATGGGACCGGGCGGGAGACCCGTCTTTTCACGGGTGTTATACGGAGAATCGACGGCCAGGTCACTCTGGGTTAGAGGTTCGGTCCACTTCTGCAGGGCGTAGCGGACCGTGGCGTCGATGCCGAGCGTCATGCCCTCTGCGAGGCGATTGTAGATGACCGCGGCGACCTTGGCCCGTTCCTCGGGGATCCGGGCCTCCTTCTCGATCAAAGAGGCGACAATCACCACCTGATAAGGGCTGACCCCCAGTTCGGCTGCGTTCTCCCAGGGGACCTCGGCGGTTTTTTCGGAGAAGGTCTTCAACTGCTCGGCGATCAAGCTCTCGGCGTCGCCGTCCTCCGGGACCATGTAGGTCTCGGGGAAGAGCAGCCCTTCCAGGCTCTCGGGTTCGATGGCGGTGCCCGCGAGCGTGGGTAGCTCGAAGGCCTCGGGCGAGTTGGCGAGCTCGACGTAGTTGTCGGCGTCGACGACTCCGCCCTCCCGCAACCTATCCGCCGCCTGATCTATGGAGAGGCCCTCGGGGAGCGTGACCCGGGCCAAATCTACCGCCGCGCCTTCGCGAAGCGTTGCAATGATCTCGTCCGCGTCCTGGCCCACCCGGAATTCGTAGGTTCCCGGTTTGATCTCGCCGGCGGCGCCCTGCATCCGCAGGCGCGCCACGAAGGTCCAGCTGGAATCGATGATGCCTTCGCGCTCGAGCAGTTCGGCCACATCGCCGGCCGTGAGGCCCTCGAGCACCTGCACGGTGCGCACCTCACCCGTACCGGCGCCGTCCTCACCGCCGGCCGGGTTGAAACCCTCGTAGACCTTGTAGGCGAAGATGCCCACCACCGTGATCAGCACCAGAAAGCCTGTAATCGCGAACCAGCGGTGAAAGCCGCTTAGAGCGCCCTTGGACGGGCGCGTCCCTTTCACGGCCGTCCCTCTTCCGCCAGGGAGTCACGGGCAGCCCTCGCGGACAGGGAGTCCAGGTAGTTCTGCAGGAGATGGCAGGCGGCCACGGAGTCCACCGCCTCCCGGGAACCGCGGTCGCGGCGCGCCAGCTTGGTGGTGAAGCGCTCGTCCCAGGTGTCGACCCGGATCGGCGAAGCGCCGGCCAGAGCGGCGGCGAAGGCCTCGGCCCGAGACAACTGCTCGTTGGTCCCGCCGGAGAGCGGCCGCGGCAAACCAACCACGATGACCTCGGCCCCCTCTCTCTCGGCGACCCGGATCACCGCCTCGACCAGCCGCTCGGGATCCCTCTCGCGGAGGATCTCCACCGGGCTGCAGGTGATCCCCAAAGGATCCGAGACCGCGAGCCCGGTGCGGCTCGTCCCGTGATCAACCGCCAGGATTCTGCCCATCAGTCGGACAGGTGTTCTTCGATGGAACGCCGCAGGGACTCGAGACCCTCTTCCAAGCGAGCAGGGTCTCCCCCACCTCCGCGGCCGAGCGTGGGACTGCCGCCGCCGCCCCCGCCGATATGGGCGCCCAGTTCCTTGACCAGGTCCCCGGCGTTGACCGCTTTCACCTCTTTAGTACGGCTGGCCACGACCAGTGACTTGCCGTCGCTCTCGGCGGCAAGGACCACCACCGACGGCGCGAGGCGGTCACGCACCTGATCGACCAGGGCGATCAGTTGATCGACGTCCCGCGCCGGCACCCGCGCGACTGCCACGCTCACCCCGTCGTGGTTCTCGGCCGACTGCACTACTTCCTCGACGACGTTCACGGATTTCCCGCTGAGGAGCTCCCCCACTTCGCCCTCGAGTTCTTTGACGCGGTCTTTCAGCTTCTGTATGGAGCTCAGCACCTGTTCGTCTCGGGTCCCCAGGGTGGCCGCCGCTTCGCCCAGCAAGCGGTCGCGGTCGCGGTAGTACTCGATCGCCTTGCGCCCGGTCACCGCTTCGATGCGGCGGACGTTGGCTCCCACGCTGCCTTCGGAGAGGACCTTGAAGGCCCCGATCTCCCCGGTCTGGTGGACGTGAGTGCCGCCGCAGAGCTCGCGGCTGAAATCATCGACTTCCACCACGCGCACGAAGTCGCCGTACTTCTCCCCGAAGAGAGCGACGGCTCCCAGGTCGCGCGCGTGCTCGAAACTGGTGACGAAGGCCCGCACCGGGTGATTCTCGACGATCTTGCGGTTGACGATCTCCTCCACCTCGCCCAGGCGCTCGGGGCCCAACGGTTCTGCGAAACTGAAGTCGAAGCGGAACTTCTCGGGGCGTACCGCCGAACCCGCCTGGGTGGCGTCCTTGCCCAGAACCGTGCGCAGCGCGTAATGCAGCAGGTGGGTGCCGGTATGGTTGGCGGCGACCGAGTGCCGGTGGGCCGGGGAGACGATTGCCCGCACGCGGGTGCCGGCCTGGATCTCTCCGTCGGTCACGCGCGCCACGATCACCTGAACCGAGCCGTGTAGCTGCACGTCCTCCACTTCGGCGCGCCCGCTGTCCGCTTCCAGGTAACCCACATCTGCGACCTGTCCGCCGCCGGTCGAGTAGAACGGACTTTCGCGAAGCGTAAGGAGAATTCGCTCGCCGTCGAGGGGCTCGAGCCGTTCGAGCACGGTGAACATGTCTTCGCGCTCATAGCCCATGAACTCCGTGGGCCGCCCTCCCTCGCGGGCGAAGCGGATCATCGCTTCCTGAACCTCGTCGTCTCCCCCCTGTTGAGAAGCGCGGGCCCGGCGGCGCTGCTCGGCCATCTGCGCCTCAAAAGCGGCGTCATCCAACTGAAGCCCCCGCTCGGCCACGATCTCGCGGGTGACGTCGATGGGAAAGCCGTAGGTATCGTGCAGCACGAAGGCGGCCCTCCCGGGAAAGACCTCGTCCCCCCTCGCGAGCGCCTGCTCCACCTCCTCGCCCAGGATAACCAGTCCTTGGTCCAAGGTGCGGTTGAAGCGTTCCTCTTCGGCGCCCACGACACGCAGAATGGTTTCCCGACGCTCCCCCAATTCGGGGTAGGCGTCCGCGAGCATCTCGATGGTCCGCTCGGCGAAGCGGGCCAGGTAAGGAGGCTCCATCCCGATTCCCCGGCCGAAACGGGCGGCCCGGCGGATCACCCGGCGCAGCACGTAACCGCGGCCCTCATTGCTGGGGAGCACGCCGTCCGCCACCAGAAAGGACATCGCCCGGGAGTGATCGGCCAGCACGCGCAGGGCCACGTCCACCCGCTCGTCCTCGCCGAAGCGCACCCCCGCCATCTCTTCGCCCAACTGCAGCAGCGGGTAGAAGACGTCGGTTTCGAACACCGAAGCCACGTCCTGGGTGAGCGCCGCGATGCGCTCCAGGCCCATGCCCGTGTCGATGTTCTTGCTGGGCAGGGGGGTCAGGCGGCCCTCATCGTCCATGTTGTACTGCATGAACACCAGGTTCCAGTACTCCACGTAGCGGTCGCACTCACACCCGGGGAGGCAATTGGGATCGGCGCAACCGTAATCGGGTCCGCGGTCGTAGTAGAGCTCGGAGCAGGGCCCGCAGGGGCCGGTGGGGCCCGGGGGTCCCCAGAAATTCTCGCTCCGGGGCAATTCCACCATACGCTCGCGGGGGATGCCGACGGCCTGCCAAGCCGCGATCGCCTCTTCGTCCTTCTCCACCTGCTCGTCGCCCTCGAACACCGAGATCCAGATGCGCTCCGGATCGAAGCCGAGCACTTCCGTCGAGAACTCATAGGCGAAACGAACGGCGCCGTCCTTGAAGTAATCGCCCACCGAGAAGTTGCCCAGCATTTCGAAGAAGGTGCAGTGCCGCGCGGTGAGACCGACCCGGTCGATGTCCGTGGTGCGGAAGCACTTCTGCACGCTGGTCAGCCGGCGGCGAGGCGGCTCCTCCATCCCCAGGAAGTAGGGCTTGAACTGCTGCATACCCGCTGTGGTGAGCATCACCGAGGGGTCTTTGTAGGGCACCAGCGACGAGCTGGAGACAAGCAGGTGCTGGCGCTCGACAAAGAATTCGAGAAACAGGCGTCTAAGTTCGGACGTCTTCACGCGATAAACCAACCTCTCGGATGTGCCGGGGACAACGGGCCGGGGAAACCCGTTCAAGGTACCGCCTTCGCCGCAGCGCGCCTACTCCTCTTCGCTATCCTCGATCTCGCGAAGCTCCCGTTCGTTCAGCATGAACTGACGCAGGAGCTCGATCGACTTACGGATCAGGCGGGAAACGTGCATCTGAGAGATGCCCACGCGGGCGGCGATCTGGGTCTGCGTCATCCCCTCGAAGAAGCGCAGGTGCAGGATCAGCCGCTCTCTCTCGTCGAGCTTTTCCATGGCCGGAGCCAGGAAGCGCCGCTGCTCCACCAGTTCGTACTGAGTCTCTTCCTTGCCCAGGTAGTCGAGCAGCTCCATGGAGTCGTCTTCGTCTGACGATCCGCTCGAGTAGATGGACAGGGAACTGTAGGCGCGGCCGCTCTCGAGAGCCTCCAGCACCTCTTCCTCGGTCACCCCGGCATGCTGTGCCAGTTCTTGAATGGTCGGGGAGCGGTTGAGCTCGACGGTGAGCTGCTCGATGACCTTATTCAAACGGATGTTGAGGTCCTGCAGCGCCCGCGGGACCTTGACCGCCCAGCCCTTGTCCCGGAAGTAGCGCTTGATCTCGCCGAGGACAGTGGGGGTGGCGTAAGTGGAGAGCTCCACCCCGCGGGTTATGTCGAAACGGTCGATCGCCTTGATCAGACCGATCGAGCCCACCTGAATCAGGTCCTCGACCGCCTGGCCCCGGGAAGCGAAGCGGCGGGCGAGACTGCGAACCAGCGGAAGGTATCGGGTGATGAGCTCCTCGCGGGCCGCCGGATCTCCATCCTCATGGACGCGGCGCAGGAGTTCCTTTTCGGGGATCTCGTCTAGTCTCTCCAGCGCCGGGACCGGCCGCCCCGTGCTCGGAATGCTGCGATCGGCCATAGATCTACCGCACCGACTTTCTCATGGTTATGGAGAAGGAGCCTTCTCCACCTTCGGCGACCTCGTAGCCATCGATCAGGGAGCGCAACAGAAAGCACACATCTATGCAGCGGGCCTCCGCCTCCGGGAGCACGTGGCCGGCCAACAGGGTCTGCCTGAGGTCGGGATCCCTGAGACCCTCGAGCACTATCGCCACCTGATCGGGCTCGAGTAACAGCGTCATCGACAGTTCTTCTCCCGAGCCGTCCTGATCGCTGCTCAGGATGCTGTCCACCGCGAGCTGCAGGTCGTCCAACGAGTCGAAAGAGAGATTGCGCCGGAGACCGATACCGCCCAGCAGCATATGCAGAATCGGGACAAACGCGGCGTCCCGGGGAATTTTGAGGGTGACCTTGTCCGCGGTCTGTGTCATCGGCCGGAGAAAACCTTCCCTAGCGCTCGTCTAGCTGTTCTTCGATTTCGGCCTGCTTCTCGCGGGCGGCCTGCTTACCCGCCTCGAAGGCCTCGGAGCCGCGGGCGCGCAGTTCCTCCCAATAGCGGTGCGCTTCGGCCGGTACCTCCGACAAGGAGTCGGGCAGACTCCGTCCGGTTTCCTTGGACATACGGTAGGCGAGGGCCACTGCCGAGCCGACGGCAGCCGCGGCGGCGCTGCCCAGGCCCCAAGCTATCTTGCTCACGGCTAGACCTCCTTCCGGCGACCCTTGAGGAACGTGCTCACGCTCTCGCTGACTCCGGCCGACAGGGCGCCGACCTTCTTGATCGGAGTGCTCACCGCGGAGCCGACGGCGGCCGTGGTGTGCTCGATGGTACCGGTTAGGCCCACGACGTTGCCCGTGATCTCCTCTATCTTGCCGAGTTCGGAATTGACCTCATCGACGGTGGTCTGCAGGCGGGTGAGGATCGGCACCGTTTCGTCACTCACGTCGTGGATGGTCGTGGTCAGCTGAGCAAAAACCGTGGCCAGCCGGTAAAAAGCCCAACCCAAGCCGATTCCCACCAGCAAGAAGAAGATCCCAATGGCAATATCCATGAAGTCGCCCGCGGTCACACCGACTCCTCTCCTAGGTCATTCACGCCGCCCGCCTCCGTCGTATTGTCCGTGCGCGAAACAACGTGAAAGGGCGCCCGTGCGCCCACGCTCCTCAATATACCATAGGGCCTACCCGCCGAATCCCACGCAGGAAGCGGGCTTTCGGGGGCCGCGACGGCCCCCTTCTATCCCGTGCTGATGATGGTGCCCGCCGCGGCAACCCGCTGCCGCGAATAGAGTACGGCCACCTGACCGGGGGCCACCCCCCGGACGGGCCGGGCCAGCTGCAGAATCAGCCGGCCTGCCGGGTCGGCCTCGACCTCGGCTCTGGTCGGGCCCCCGGAGGACCGCAACTGCACCTCGGCCTGCGCGGGCAGGCTCTTCTGATGAAGAACCAGGTCCCCCACCACCACCCGGTGAACGTCGGCGGCTTCGCCCGGCCCCACCACCACCGTCTGCTGCTCCGGCCGCAACTCGAGCACGTACTGAGGCTGCGAAGCGGAGATGCCCAGACCCCGCCGCTGTCCGATGGTGAAGCCGTAGAGGCCCCCATGGCTGCCCAGCCGGTGCCCCTCGCGGTCGACGATCGGACCGGGAGTCTCGGGCAGCCTTTCGCGAAGAAAGCGGCGATAGTCGTCGTCGGGAACGAAGCAGATCTCCTGGCTCTCCGGACGATCGTGGACCGCGAGGCCTCTTTCTCTGGCCAGTTCCCGCACGGCCGGCTTGGTCATATCCCCCAAGGGAAAGAGCATCCTTCGTAGAAGCCCGGGATCCACCAGGGCAAGCACGTAGGATTGATCCTTGTCCGGGTCCTCGCCCCGGGCGAGGGTTCCCTCCGGCTGCACGATGCGGGCGTAGTGGCCGGTCGCTCCCCACTCGGCGCCCAGCCGGTCTGCCAATTCGAGCAACTCCTCGATGCGGACCGCGGCGTTGCAGCGCGCGCAGGGATTGGGCGTCCGGGCTTGGGCGTATTCGGCCACGAAGTACTCCACGACCTCGTCGTAGAACTTCTGACTGAGATCGACGACGAAGTGCGCCAAGCCCAGGGAATGAGCCAGGTCGCGGGCGTCTCTGACCGCCTCGGGCGAACAGCAGGCGTTGTCCAGACCGCAGGCGGGGTCGCTCCAAAGGCGAAAGGTGACGCCGATCGGGTGAAGGCCGCTCTCCCGGAGGCGCAGAGCGGCCACGGCGCTGTCCACGCCTCCGCTCATGCCCACCACCACTCCCCGTGGGTCCCGGGCGCCTCCCTCGGGGGTCAGGGGCACGTCCTGAGACGCCAGGGACTGTAGTGCCTGGTGCAGGGCATCGACTCCGGCTTCCACGCAACTGCGTCTCTCGGGGCCGAGTTCGAGGTCGGCGAGCAGGGCGGCCCAGCCCACCCGGGCCGCTTCCAGCACGGTGCGGCCCTGAATTCTGCGCACGATCTCGCTCGCCCCGGCGATGGCCGCCGGACAGCCGTACGCCCGGAAGCCGGCGCCGGTAACCAAACCGTTTCTCACCTCGAGGTCGATGCGCACGAGGTCGCCGCAGCGGCGGCTGCCCGCCTCTCCGCTCACGTCAGGGGCGGTCAACCCGCCCGCGCCGACGGGGTGGGCGAAGTTCTCGAGCAGAAGGTCACTGTAGTAAGGGGATCGATAAGTGGACATCAGAACCACTGATTTTACGGCAATCGGCGCGGGCGCAACGAAACGGGGCCGGCGTCACCGCCGGCCCCCAGGGAGATAGTCAATCTTTTCGGTGGAGTCAGCTGATGTTGGCCACGCTCTGGAAAAGGGTGCCCTGGTCGACGTAGCCGGAGATGACCTTGTTGATGAGCCCTTCCTCGTTGATGAACATGAGTTGCGGCGGGTAGTCCACCCGGAGCTTGCGGGCCAGGTTGCCGTAGGAATCGGGGTCCTTGAAGTCATAACTGAGAAAACGGATCTCCGGGTAGTCGCCCGCCACCGCATCAACCGATTCGCGGACCCGCGTGTCGTCTTCTCCGCCGTTGACATAGAACAGGATCACCATCGGCTGGCCCTGCTCGACCGCTTCCTGCACCTCGAGCGGCGTTTCTTCATTGAGTTCCAGATAGGAGCCGACTAGTTCCTCGTGGGGGATCACCTCGGCCACCGGGTCCGCGGGAGCCGCCGCTGCGGCCAGAGTGGTGGTGGTCTCCTGAGCCTCGGCGCCCCCGCCGCAGCCCGAAGCCGCAAGGGCTCCCGCAACGAGGGTGAGAAGGATGAGCGCGAGGACGAGGATTCGGAAGGTCCCGAGACGCCCGCGGTCAACGGATGCAGCCATAGTGTGCCTCCACAAAAAAATGCTCCACCTTGCCGTGTCTGACATGTTCCTGAACCTGCTTTCGCAGGTGGGTGGCGCCTCGCCGGAGGGCATTGCCGCCCGGAAAAAATCGCCTCCCCTTCAGAATGTGTTGGCTCAAGAAGTAGCCAGCTCACGTACAAGGTCGAGCGCAGTTATTCTACCCCACGCCACCCAGTGCGACAAACCCGGCCGGCCTCCCGAACGCCTCCATTCCTGCCCAACAATCCCTCTATCGGCCAATGAACCGAAGAAGTGTAGTGGTTCCAACGAAGACGTCGACGGAAGGTTCCGGAACCTACTTCGCGGTGCGGATGTGGAGTTCGTGCAACTGCTCGGCCTCGACGGCCGAAGGCGCGCCGGTCATGGGGTCCGAACCGCTCTGGGTCTTGGGAAAGGCGATCACTTCGCGGATGGAGCTCTCCCCCGCCATGAGGGCGACTATCCGGTCGAGGCCCAGGGCCATGCCGCCGTGCGGGGGCATGCCGTAATCCATGGCTTCGACCAGAAAACCGAACTTGGCCTGGATCTCCTCTTCGTCCAGGCCGAGGACGGCAAAGACCGCCTCCTGCAGGTCCGGAGTGGAAATCCGGATCGAGCCGCTTCCCAACTCCACGCCGTTGAGCACCAGATCGTAGGCGTAGGTGCCCAGGGAGAATGGGTGTTCCTCGAGTTCCTCCAGCCGCTCCAGCCGCGGCCGGGTGAAGGGATGGTGCACCGCCTTGGCCCGGCCTTCTCGTTCGTCCCTTTCGAACATGGGTGGATCCACTATCCAGAGGAACTCCCAGCCCTTTCGCTCGATGCCGAGGCGCGAAGCCAGCGAGAGGCGAAGCGCACCCAGACTCGGCTCGACCACACCCAGGCGGTCGGCCACGAAGAGCAACAGGTCCCCCGGTTGCGCCTCCAGCCGCTCGAGCAGCGCGGCCATCTCTGCTTCGGTGAAGAACTTGGCGATGGGCGAGCGGACGCCTTCGGCCTCCACCCAGATGGGGGCGAGGCCCTTGGCGCCGAAGACCGCCGCCTCCGCCGCAAGATCGTCCACGTCCTTGCGCGAGAAACCGGAGGCCCCGGGCACCCGGATACCGCGCACGGCCCCGCCGCCGCTTACCGCCTGAGAGAAGACCTTGAAGTCCACTCCTCCGACCAGATCGGACACGTCCACGATCTCCAGGCCGAAACGGACGTCGGGTTTGTCGCTGCCGTAACGCAGCATGGCCTCCGCGTAGGTCATGCGCGGGAAGGGCCGCTCGAGGTTCACCGCCAGCGCCTCGCGCCAGATATGGACCATCATCCCCTCGACCAGGTCCTGCACCTCGGGCTCGCCCACGAAGGCCATCTCCAGATCGATCTGGGTGTGCTCGAGTTGCCGGTCGGCCCTCAGGTCCTCGTCGCGGAATGCGCGGGCCATCTGGTAGTAGCGCTCGAAGCCCGCGGTCATCAGCAACTGCTTGAAAAGCTGCGGGGACTGAGGCAGGGCGTAGAACTCCCCCGGCTGCAGGCGGCTGGGTACCAGGAAGTCCCGGGCGCCCTCGGGCGTGCTCTTGGTGAGAATCGGTGTCTCGATCTCCAGGAAGCCGCCGGCCTCCAGGTACCGGCGGGCGCTCTGCACCGCCCGGTCCCGCAGGATGAGGTTGCGCTGCATGCGCTCCCGGCGCAGATCGATGTAGCGGTAGCGAAGCCTCAGGGTCTCGTCGACTTCAACCCTCTCCTCGGGGAAGAAGGGCGGGGTCTCGGAACGCGCGAGCACTTGGACCCCGGATACGGACACCTCGACCGCGCCGGTGGTGAGATTGGGATTCACCTGGTCCTCCGCCCGCGGCACCACCTTGCCCGCGACCGAAACCACGAACTCACCGCGGAGGTTCTCCGCGGCGTCGTGGGCTTGGGCGTCCACCTGCGGATCGAACACCAACTGAAGCAACCCACTGCGGTCGCGAAGGTCGATGAAGATGAGGCCGCCGTGGTCCCGCCGGCGGTGAACCCAGCCGGCCACGCGCACCTCTTGGTCCACCGAATCGGGGCCGATCTCGCCACACCAGTGAGTCCTATAGGTCATCGTCGCCCCTCGCTGTTTCCGGACCGGACACTATCTTGGCCTTTGCCTGCTCCCAAAGCAGGCGCTCCTCTGCTCCCGTGCTCATGTCGCGCACGGTCACTGAGCCCTCGGCCAGTTCCTGCTCACCGAGGATGGCGGCGTAATGCGCGCGGGATCCGGCCGCCTGTTTCATCTGCCCTTTGACGCTCCTGCCCAGGTAGTCGAGTTCCACCTTGGTCCCGGTGGTGCGGAGCTCGTGGGCCAAACGGAATGCCTCCCGCCGGGAGGCCTCGTCCACCGCGACCACGTAGGCAGCGGGCCGGGGAGGCTCGGGGACCTCGACCCCGGAGCGCTCGAGCGCGAGCAGGATGCGCTCTACCCCGGTACCGAATCCGACCCCGGGCACATCCGTCCCGCCGATGGACTCGACCAGGTTGTCGTAGCGGCCTCCCCCACCCACGCCGGACTGGGCCCCCAGCACGGGGGATTGAAATTCGAAGGTGGTGCGGGTGTAGTAGTCCATACCCCGCACCAGGGTGTGGTCCTCCAGGTAGTCGATCCCCTGCAGGGCCAGGTAGGCCTTGACCGTGTCATGGTGGTCCTTGCAGGCGGGGCACAACGAGTCGGGCAGCCGGGGAGCCGCGGTCAGCACCTGGCGGCAGCCCTCGACCTTACAGTCAAAGGTGCGCAGCGGATTGAGCGCCGTGCGCTCCCGGCAATCCGCGCATAGCTCGGAGCCGCGCTCTTCCAAGAAGCGCCGGAGGCTCTCGACGTACCCGGGGCGGCATTCCCGGCAGCCCATGGAGTTCAGCCGGAGGTCCACCTGGCGCAGGCCGATCTCCCGATACAGTGTGGCCAGCACGCCGATGGCCTCGGCGTCCAGGGCCGGCGAGTCCGAGCCGAAGGCCTCGATGCCGAACTGGTAATGCTGCCGGTAGCGCCCCGACTGCGGGCTCTCGTAGCGAAACATGGCCCAGTGATACCAGAACTTCACCGGCTGCGGCTTGGTCTTGAAGCCGTGCTCGACGTAAGCCCGGGCGGCGGGGGCAGTGCCTTCCGGACGCAGGGTCATGCTGCGTCCGCCCAGGTCCTGGAAGGTGTACATCTCCTTGCGCACAATGTCGGTGGACTCCCCCACGCCACGGGTGAAAAGCCGGGTTTCCTCGAACATCGGCGTGTCGAGCCGGCCGTAGCCGTATCTCTGGAAGACATCCGCGGCTTTGTCGGCGAGCCAACGCCGGCGCGGCTGGTCCTCGGGGAGGATGTCGTAGGTGCCCTTGGGCGCGGTCAGTTTCTCGGCCACGGCTTACATCCCTCTGAGGAACGGGTTGGACAGGATCTCCGCTCCCAAGGTGGTCGGCTGCATGTGCCCGGGATAGACCAACGTCTCGGGGGGGAAGAGCTCGCTCAGCCGGCGAACCGAAGCAAGCAGCGTGGCGTGGTCTCCCCCGGGAAAATCCGTGCGTCCGATGGAGCGGTAGAAGAGCAGATCCCCGCAGAAGAGAGCACCACCGGCGGCGAAGGTCAGGTCGCCGGGGCCGTGACCGGGCGTGGCCACAGTGGTGAAGATGAGCTCCCCCACCGGCACCTGCTCCCCGTCGTGCAACAGTTGCTCGGGCGTATGCCCGGGGATGCCTTCGAAGCCCGGAAAAAGCAGGAATCGGTCCGGATCCTCGATCATCTCTTTGACCTGGGGCGAACAACCGACGCGGGCCCCGGTGCGTTCGGCCAGTTGAGCCGTGCCCGCCATGTGATCGAAATGGCCGTGGGTGAGCAGGATCTGCACCAGGTCCAACTCCCGTTGCTCCAGGGCGTGCACCAGTCGCTCCGGTTCGCCTCCGGGGTCGACGATGCAGGCCGTGCCGTGGCCATCGTCCACCAGGTAACAGTTGGCCTGCAGCGGGCCAACGGGAATGCAGAGGACCTCCATAGCCGCCTCTTGGGTCGTGTGAGCGGGCCCGAGGATTGTAACAGAGGCGGGAGGCCCAGCGGCTGCGGCAGCGCCGCGCGGCCGCAGCCCGAGGCTGTGGGAGCACCGCCCGGCGGGAGGCTCTTAGTGGGGCGTCACCCGGTAGGCATCGAAGACCGTGTCGATCCGTCTGAGCTTCTGCAGGAGCATGTCCAAGTGGCGGAAGTCCGGCACTTCGAAGACAAAACGGTCCTTGACCACGTTGTCGTCGGTGGTCTGGATGCGCGCTCCGATTATGCTGACCCCGTTCTCGCTCAGGGTGCGCGAGATGTCCTCGAGCAGGCGGTCGCGGTCGTAGGCCTCCACCTGGATCTCCACGCGGAAGGGCGTCGGCGAGCCCTTGTCCCAGCTCACTTTGACGAAGCGGGCGGGATCGCGGGTCAGCGAGCGCACGTTCGGGCAATCGCGCCGGTGGATGGCGACGCCCCGGCCGAGGGAGACGTATCCAACCACGTCGTCCCCCGGGACCGGACGGCAACAGGCCGGGATGCGCACGGCCACGTCTTCGATCCCGTCGACCCGGATACCGAGCGAAGACGAGGTGGATTCCGCGGCCCGGCGGGCCTTCTCGCTCTTCTCGGCCTCTTGGGGTTCCGGTTCCTCACGGGGTTCGGTCTTGATCTTGGGCTGCAGGCGGGTGAGAACCTGCTGCGGAGTGGTCTTGCCCGAGCCCACGCTGACGAAGAACTCCTCGCGCTTGTGGAAATTCATCTCCCGGATGACTTCGGCGAGGGCATCCGACCCCATCAGGCGCTGGGCGGGCAGTCCCTGCTTGCGGAAGAAGTTGAGCAGAGCTTCTTTGCCCATGTGTTCGAAGTCTTCCCGCCGCTCGCGCTTGAACCATTGGCGGATCTTCTGGCGGGCGGAGGAACTGCGGACAAAGTTGAGCCAGTCGCGGGAAGGACCGGTGGCGGTCTTCGAGGTGAGTACCTCGACGATATCCCCGGACTGCAGGCGGTACGTGAGAGGCACGATCCTCCCATTGACCTTGCCCCCCACGCACTTGTGTCCGACCTCGGTGTGGATGGCGTAGGCAAAGTCGACCGGCGTCGCCCCTGTGGGCAGGCTCTTGACTTCCCCCTTGGGCGTGAATACGTAGACCTCCTCCTGAAAGAGGTCGATGCGCAAGGACTCCATGAACTCCGAGGGGTCCCGGGTTTCCGACTGCCACTCGAGCATTTGGCGCAGCCACTGGAGCTTGTTGGAGGCATTGGCCCCAACGCCTTCGCCGAACTTCTCCTTGTAGAGCCAGTGGGCGGCGATGCCGTATTCGGCGGTTTCGTGCATCTCGCGCGTGCGAATCTGGATCTCGAGGGGCTTACCCTGCGGGCCGATCACCGTGGTGTGCAGGGACTGGTACATGTTGAACTTAGGCATGGCGATATAGTCTTTGAACCGCCCGGGAAGAGGTTTCCAGAGCGAGTGGATGATCCCCAGGGCGCCGTAGGTGTCCTTGATCGAATCGACCAGCACGCGCAGCGCGGTCAGGTCGTAGATCTCGTTGAATTCCTTGCCCTTGCGGGTCATCTTGTCGTAGATCGAGTAGAAGTGCTTGGCGCGGCCCTGGATCTCCGCCTGGATCTTGACCTTGGCGAGCTCCTCTATCAGGTAGGTGCGCGCTTCCTCGATATATTCCTCGCGGTCGGCACGCCGCTGGGAGACCATTTGCTGGATCTCCGCGTACTTGCGGGGATGAAGCGTGGCGAAGGCCAGGTCCTCGAGTTCCCAGCGGATGGACTCGATCCCCAAGCGATGGGCCAAGGGTGCGTAGATCTCGAGGGTTTCCTTGGCTTTTTGGATCTGCTTATCTTTGCCCAGGTAGCGCAGGGTGCGCATGTTGTGCAGCCTATCCGCCAGCTTGATCAGAATGACACGGATATCCTTGGCCATGGCGATGATCATCTTGCGGTAGTTCTCGGCCTGCTCCTCCTCTACCGTGGAGAAAGCCATCTGCGTCAGCTTGGTCACCCCGTCGACCAGAAGGGCGACTTCTTGCCCGAACTCGTCGCGAATCTCCTCCACGGTTATCTCGGTGTCTTCCACCAGGTCGTGGAGAAGCGCGGCGGCTATGGTGGCTGAGTCGAGCCGCAGATCGGCGCAGATGGTGGCCGTCCCCAAGGGATGCAGGACGTACTCTTCGCCGCTGGCCCGGTACTGATGGTGATGACCCGAGACCGCCCGCTCGTACGCCCGGCGGATCAGATCCCTCTCGAAGGCGGGGTTGTAGCGGGCAATCTGGCGAAACAGATCGTCAAGCAGTTGCTCGTGCTGACCGGCGCCGATCTCCGCCTGGAGCGCGCGGCGGCCGTTACCCTCGGGTTCGGGCTCGGCCTCGGGATGCTTCTTGGCATCTAGTTTGGTGTCTAGTGGGTCCGGCAAAGTCGAAGTGCCTCCTCCAGCCGGCCGACCGCGGCGGCATATGCGGCTACTTCCTCTACCGATATTGTAGCCTCTACGGCCCCGGAGCCACCATGTCCGGCCGTTTTGAGGATATCGGCCGCCCTGCCGACCTCTTCGGCCGAGCCGAGCACCCCGTAACGCTCGTGGACGGCTTCGATGGTCCGCTCCCAGGCTTCGACATCCCGCAGTCCTCTTTCGTACGCCCGGTAGAGCTCCACCATCCAAGGCCGGGGATGCTCGAGCAGCTTGAGAGCCCTTTCGGTATACCTACGCTCCTCATCGCCATAAAGGAGGTGCACCTGCAGCCCCTTGCGGCGCAGTTCCCTGAGCAGCACGGTCTGTCCCGCCCGGTAGGGCGGATCCAGCACGAAAACGTGGCGCTTTTCGAGCAGCAGCGAGGCGCGCCTTTCGGCCGCGGTCCAATCGACGAAGAGCAGCGCCTCGGGGCGGAGTTCGTCCAGGCGCGTGCGCCAGCAGGCGCGGCTGACGCAATCCACTCCCCGCACTCCGAGTTCGATCAGCGGCAAATGACTGGTGAGGACCGGCAGTCGCTGAGATACGGTCATCCCCACCACGGACGCCGGCTCGCCGCTGGAGAGAATCTGGGCGATGTAGGAGAGATAGCCGCCGGAGCCGCGCAGGTCGTTGCCTTCCAGGGGGTAGGCTCGGTTTGCCGAACCGAACGGGTCCGCACAGCTCTCGCAAGGGGCGGCCGCGCTCAGATCGTCGCGGAAGGGGCAGGCGGGCGCACAGCCCAGGGACTCCTCTCCGAGCGCCTTGGGGCGGTATAGGCTGTGCAGGCGAACCTCCGGGCGGGTGTAGCCCTGCCACTCCGCCACCTCGAGAAAGAGGCCGGCGTGACAAACCGGATCCTCCTGGATCTCGGGCAGCACGTGACCGAAGCGAAACCCGATGCCCTTGGCCCCCACGCCGTCGACCTCCAAGGTGCAGCGCAGGTGCTCTCCGGTGCGGGTGAGGGCCGGGTCGGACAGGGTCCCGGCCAGAGCGAGCAACCTGACCGGAGGGTTGCCCTGGCCGAAGGGAGCCAGCCGTTCCAGCGCCTCGGCCACTTCCAACGTCAGCTCTTTGCCCCGCACGACAGCGTCCGGCGCGAACGACTTCAGCAGGTCTTCCTCGGTCAGATGCTCCTCGACTTGGGCGAGAAAGGCCTCACGGAACGCGGGTATGTCGGCGCGGTCCAGGGTCAAGCCCGCGGCTTGGCGGTGGCCGCCGTACTGCAGCAGCAGTGAGTCGCAGGCGCGCAGGCCGGCCACCAGGTCGAAGGCGGGGATGCTGCGCCCCGAACCGCGGGCCGTATCGCCGCTCACCGAAAGCAGGATGGTGGGCCGGTGGAAGCGCTCGACCAAACGGGAGGCCACGATTCCCACCACACCCTCGTGCCAGCCCTCCCCCGCCAGAACCAGGGCCCGCGGTAACTCAGCCAGAGCCTCCACTTCTTCCAGCGCCTCCTGGAAGATCCGGCGCTCGACCTCCTGACGCTGCCGGTTCATCTCGTCCAGTTCTGCCGCCAGCCGTTCGGCCTCGGCATCATCGTCGGTGAGCAGCAGCCGCAGGGGCTTTTCGGCGTCGCTGATGCGGCCGGCGGCGTTCAGCCGCGGGCCCAGGCGGAAGCCCAGGGTCTCCGCCGACAGGCGGCCCGCGCTGCCCGACACCTGCACCAGCCGGGTGAGGCCGACCTTTTGGCTCATCCCGAGCCGGACAAGCCCCTCGCGCACGTAGTAGCGGTTCTCCCCCACCAGGGGAACCAGATCAGCCACGGTGCCCAGCGCGACCAGGTCTAGGTGCTCCTCGAGTTCGGGGGGAAGCCTATCGGGCGCCGCCCGGCCCCGGTGGACGTAGAGGCCGTGCAACAGCTTCAGCGCGATACCCACCCCGGCGAGATGATCGCCGGGGTATTCGCCGACCGAGGGATGGATGACCGGTCCCGGCGGCATCTCCGTTCCCGGACGGTGATGATCGGTCACTATCACGCTGAGGCCGAGCTCGCCGGCCAGCCTGACCTCTTCCGGGTAGGCAACGCCGCAGTCGACCGTGATGAGCAGGGCTTCGCCTCCGCCGGCTATGTGCTCGACCGATTGCCGCGAAAGACCATAGCCCTCGCGGAAGCGGCTGGGCAAGAAACCCTCGGCCTGAAGCCCCAAAGCAGCGAGTCCCCGGATCAGCAGAGCAGTCGCGGTGATGCCGTCGGCGTCGTAGTCTCCGTGCACGACCACCCGGCGGCCCTTGCTCAGGGCCTCCTCGAGCAGTGCGACCGCCTGCCCCATATCGGCGAAGGCGAAGGGGTCGGGAACCCGGCCATCTACTTCGAGAAAACGGCGGGCCTGCTCGGGATCGGTGATGCCCCTCCTCGCCAGGACGATGCCGACGAGCAGGGGCAGATCGAGTTCTGCGGCTATCCTCTGCGCGGCTTCCGTGGAGTAGGCCGCCGCGCGCCAAATATATGAATCCATGGCCCGGAGTATACCGGGGAGGCCGGACAGAGACGGGCGGCGACCAGATCCGCCTGCCGATCTCCACAGGGGCTCGCCGCGAGCTAGAGCCTTCCCGAGCGGACGATCGCCCACATCAGCCAAACCCCGAAAAACGCCGCCGCCGTCAGGCCCGGCAGCCCCCAAACGGAGAGGCCGAGCAACTGGGGCCCGCCCTCGACGAACACCCCGATCATTGCGCTCCCCACCCCCATGGAGATGGCAATCATCGCCACCACCACCCGGTTGGTCATGACATCGATGCGGTGGATGAAGGCGTCCAAGCCCTCGTGGACGAACCTGACCGCGAGTTCCCCATCCTTCATCTCCTCGAAGATCGAGTGCAGTTGGAAGGGGTAGTCTCGGAGGACGTCCATGTAGGCGGCCGCCGAGCGGGTGGTGCGCGAACGCACCTCGCCCGGCCAGAAGCGGCGCTGGAGCAGCCGTCGGGCGTACGGGCGCGCGACTTCGAAGACGTTGAACTCCTCGTACACCGCGCTGACGGCGCCCTCCAGCAACAGCAGGGTCTTGTCCAACATCAGGAATCGGGTGGGAAGCTGCAGGTGCATCGAATAGATGATGTCGAAGATCTCGCGCAGGAGAATGCGCGGATCGATCTCCGCCAGGGAAACCCCGAAGTAGCGGTTGAACCCTTCTTCCAGGGCCTGCGTCATCTCGTCGTCCCGCGAGTTGTGCCAAACCACGCCCAGCCGGCGCAGACGGCGCTTCACGGCGGAAATGTCCTCGTCCATGATGGCCAGGAAGAGGCGCGTGCCCTCCTCCAGGTCCTCGCGCGAGAGGTGCCCGACGATGCCGAAGTCGAGCAGGGCGATCGTGCCGTCCGCCCGGTAGAGAATGTTGGAAGGGTGCGGGTCGGCATGGAAGAAGCCGTCCTCCATGATCTGCTTGAACCAAGCGCGGGCCAGCACGTCCGCCAGAGCCCGCTTGTCTCCAAGCGTGAGACTGCGCAGGTCCAATCGCTTGAGCGTGGTCCCTTCGAGGTACTCCATGGTCAGCACGCGGTTTCTCGTGTAACGCCAGTAGACTCTGGGCACCACCACGTCCTCGACGCCTGCGAAGTTGGCCCGGATGCGCTCGATGTTTCGTGCCTCGAGCAGGTAGTCGAGCTCTCGGGTGATGGAATTGGCGAACTCGTCCACCACATTCCCCGGATTGACGAACAAGCGCTCGGCGAGATGGTCCTGCATGAACTCGGCCACCTGATACATAAGCTCGATATCCCGCTCGATCTGCCGAGCGGCCTCGGGCCGCTGCACCTTGACCACGACGGCGCGCCCTCCGGGAAGGATTGCGCGGTGCACCTGGCCGATGGAGGCAGCCGCCACCGGTTCCGGGTCGAAGGAGACGAACAGGCGTTCCAGGCTGAGGCCGAGCTCCGTTTCTATGACCTCTCGGGCCTGCTCGGCGGGAAAGCCCGGAACCTCGTCCTGGAGTTTGATCAACTCCTCGATCACATCCGCGGGCACCAGGTCCGGCCGCGTGCTCAGCAGTTGACCCAGCTTGACGAAGGTGGGTCCCAACTCCTCGAGCATCTCCCGGATGTGCCGCCCGCGTTGGCCCGGTTCGGGCCGCACCTGGTGACGGCGGATGCGGAGGATCTCGAGCAGGTTATGGCGCTCGAAGAAGTAGCCGAAGCCGTGGCGCACGGCGACCTCGGAGATCTGCCGAACCCGCTCTAGGTTTCGCGCTCGGGTGAGGAGTGTGGTGTGGTGGCGGGTCGGCATTGTCGGGGCTCAGCCCCCAGTCGTCGACTACTCTGTGGAGGTACCGGTATCCTGGGTCTGCTCCAGGAGCCCGAGGCGGTGCTCCAGTTGGCGAAGCCGAAAGTCCAAGTCCTCGATCTCGCGCCGGGTGGCCAGGCCGAGTTCCTTGTAGGTGCCCTGGAGAGAGCCTTCGAGCCTTTGGGCGGTTCCGCGCGCCTGCTTCCGGCTGCGGTCTCCCAGGTCCTCCACCATCTCGCGGCCCTCTTCCGCCGTGAGCTGGCCTCTTTGGACAAACTCGTCGACCACGGCCTGCACCCGGTCGGCCGTCAGTGCCGCTGCGCCCACTCCCAGCATGAGCGTGCGGTTGATTACGTCTCGGATACCCCCGGTGCCGGGCTCGGCCTCGCCTTGCGGAGTCTTGACCTCGCCCTCGTAGCCTTCCTTGTGCTCGGTCACGGAGACCTCCCCTCGCTCGCGTTCTAACCGAACCGGTCTTCCCGACCGGGGCCGGATGGAAACCGCAAGGCCGCCGGACACGCCGGAGCTAGCGGCTGATGGTCCGGCTATGCCTGCTCGGCCAGCGCCCGTTTTCTATAACGGGGCTCGCGTTCCTTCCAGATGACCAGCAGCGGCGAAGCCACGAAGATCGAGGAGTAGGTCCCCGCGGCGATGCCGACGAAGAGCGCGAAAGCGAAGTCCTGCAGTGTCGCTCCGCCGAATAGCAGAATGGCGCCCACGGGAAGCAGGGTCGAAAGGCTGGTGTTGACCGAACGGACCAGGGTCTGCCGGATGGAACGATCGACCATTCGGGCGTAGCTCTCCTTGCGCATCAAGGGCGTGTTCTCCCGGATGCGGTCGAAGACAATGATGGTGTCGTTGATCGAGTAACCCAGCACGGTGAGCACCGCGGCCATGGTGGCCGTAGTCACCAAGCGCCCGGTGACCGCGTAGAGACCCAGGGTGAGCCCGACGTCATGTACCAGAGCGGCGATGGCCGGCAGCGCGTACTTGAACTCGAAGCGCCAGGTTATGTAGAGAATGATCGCGGCGATGGCGGCCAGCACGGCGATGAATGCCTTGTTTGCGTTCTCGTCGCCGAAGCTGGGACCCACCCGCTCGATACCGGTGGCCCCCCGCTGTGCCCCGAACTCTGCCAAACCGCTAAGAGCCGCGTCGAGCTCCTCGTCGGTGAGCTCCTCGGCGGTTACGACGAAGGACCCATCACCCACCGCCTGTACGCGGGGAGAGTCGACGCCCGCAGACTCAAAGGCCTCGCGGACGATCGCGGTGTCGGGTTCTCCCTGGTCCAGGATGACCTCGAGCCGCGCGCCACCTTCGAACTCGATGCCGAGATCTAGCCCCACCACGAATACCGCCACAAAGGCGAAGAGGGTGATAACCCCCAGCAGGGCAACGAACCAGTATCGGTATTTCATCACGGGATAGATGGTCATACGGGCCGCTCCTGAGTTCGCGCGGGCAGTCCGAGCAATGTGTGATTACGGAAAGGCCGCCAACCGCTGAGTAAGGCGAGGAACGATCGGGTGACGACGATGGCCGTCAGCATGGAGAGGGTCACGCCGATACCCAGGGTAAGGGCGAAACCCCGGACTCCCCCGGTCGCGGCCCAAAAGAGAATGGCGGCCGTAATCAAGGTGGTGACGTTGGCGTCGAGGATGGTTCTGAGCGCCTTGCGAAAGCCTACGTCGATAGCGGTGCGGACCGTCTTGCCCGCGCCAACCTCCTCCCGGATTCGGGCGAAGATTATGATGTTGGCGTCCACCGCCATGCCCAGGGTGAGGATCGCACCGGCGATACCGGGGAGGGTTAGGGTGGCGCCGATGGCGTTGAGCGCTCCCCAGAAGAGGATGCCGAAGATGATCAGGGCAACGTCGGCGACGAGCCCCAGGAGCCGATAGTAGAGCAGCATGAAGACGAGCACAGCTGCAAAGCCGAGGGCTCCGGCGTACAGCGCCTGGTCGAGCGAAGCCTTGCCCAGAGTGGCCCCCACGCTGCGTTGGTCGATGACCTCGAGTTCCACGGGCAAGGCACCGGTCTGCAGAACCAGCGCCAGATTTTCCGCTTCTTGCAGGGTGAAGTTGCCGGTGATCTCGGCCCGGCCGCCGTCGATTCTTTCCTGAACCCGCGGCGCCGACTGCACGACCCCATCGAGCACGATGGCGAACAACTGATCCTGACCGGTGACCTGAGCCTGCTGGGCGAGATCGCCGGTGATCTGGCCGAAGAGGTCGGCGCCCTCGGAGGTGAAGGCCATGTCGACCTTGGGTTGATTATTCTGGTCGATGCCCACGTCGGCACTCTCCAGGTCGGCCCCGGTCAATGGAGGCGCGCCCTCGACCAGGTACCAGCGATCGGCGGCAAGGCCGCTCTCCTCCGCGGGCCAGAGCACGAGCGACTGGCCGGCCGGAAGAGCGTTCTCGTCCTCGACCCCGGCGGCCTTGAGCGCTTCCTCCTTGGTGGCGTAGGATTCGCCGAACTGATCGACCTTGTAGAACTCGAGCACGGCGGTCTTGCCCACCAGTGCCAGGGCTTCTTCCGGATTGTCGATTCCCGGCAGCTGCACACTGATTTTCCACTCGCCCTGCCGCTGGATCTCCGGTTCCGCCACGCCCAGGCGATCGACGCGCTCCTGAATGATGTTGAGCGCCTGCGCCATGCTCTCTTCGCTGCGTGGAGCCTTGGCCGTGTCCTGTGCCTCCAGGATCACCGCGAGACCCCCCTGCAGATCGAGACCCAAGCGGGTGCTCTCCCCCGGGGGGTAGATGAAGTAGACCGCCGCCGCCAGCAGGGCGACGAGCAGCACGAGCACGATGACGTTCCGCGTAGTTGTCGACAAGGAGGTACCTTCCTGGAAAACGTTACTCGTTGTCGTAGGCCCTATCGGCTAAGGGCCGGAAAGCGCACCGGGGAAGAATAGGTCAACCCTTGGGGCGTGTCAACGCAAAATAAAGGGCGGCCCGGGCTCGACGAGCGCGGGCCGCCCTCCTACCACAATTACTCTAGACGCGCTTGGTACCGGAGGCATCTTCCGGTTCGGCCTCGGGCTCGACGTCAGGTTCGACCTCGGGTTCGACGTCGGCATACTCTTCCGACTCGATCTCCTCGAAGTCCGCGGGCTCGTCTTCGATCAGCACCGGCTCGTCATCGAGGGGTGTGGGATTGACGATCTCTGCGACCGCGCGCTTGGTCATCTTCAGTTCGACGCCTTTGGCGACCTCGACCAACATGAACTGCTCGTCCACCCCGCGGATGACGCCGTTGATCCCGCCGACGGTCATGACCTCGTCGCCGGGCCGCAGGGAGCTGACCATCTCCTCGTGGCTCCGTCTTTGCTTCTGCTGGGGCCGGATGGCCAGGAAGTAAAATACCGCGATAAAGCCGACGACGTAAATCGCGAGCAGAGGAAAGGACACGGCCTCTCTCCTTCGGTTTGGATTGTCCCTTTAGTTCTGGGGCAGCATCCGCCCCCGTTGGCGGCATATTACCACCCCGCGCTCACCGAACGGCGATACTCCGCGAAGCTCCCCTCTCGAATGGCCGCGCGGGCGCCGTCAACCAGGCGGAAGAGGTGCCTGAGGTTGTGTTCGGTGAGCAATTGAGCGCCCAGCATCTCCTTTTGGCCGACGAAGTGCCGGATGGCCCCGCGCGAGAAGGACCGACAGGCGGTGCAGTCGCAATCATCCTCCAGCGGGTCTGGGTCGGCGGCGAAGCGGGCGTTGCGCAGGTTGAGCCTGCCCTGCTTGGTGAAGGCGGTGCCCATGCGCGCCACCCGAGTGGGAAGCACGCAATCGAAAAGGTCGACTCCCAGCGCGATCATGTCCACGATGCCGATCGGATCGCCGATGCCCATGAAGTAGCGGATGCGTTCCCGGGGGAGCAGGTTCACCGTGGACTCGGTCGATCGCAGCATCGACTCGCGATCCTCGCCCACGGAGAGGCCACCCACGGCGTAGCCGGGAAAGTCGAGCTCCAGCAGCGCTTCCGCGCTCCGGCGCCTCAGGTCGGCGAAGGTGCCGCCCTGCACGATCCCCAAGAGCATCTGCGGGCCGCCGGTGCCCCGTCCCTCCGCGGCCAGATGGGCGTCACGGCAGCGGCGGGCCCAATCGGTGGTTCTTTGGACCGCCTGCTCCACCACGGAGCGGTCCTCGGTGGCCGGCGGGCACTCATCGAAGCACATGATGAAATCCGCCCCCAGCGCCTGCTGCTCGGCGATTGCCCGCTCGGGCGTGAAGAGGTGGCGGGAGCCGTCATAGACCGAACGAAAAGCCACCCCTTCGTCCTGGACGTCCGCCGTATCCAGCAGGCTGAAAACCTGAAAGCCGCCGCTGTCGGTGAGGATCGGTCCCTCCCAGCCCATGAAGCGGTGCAGGCCGCCCAACTCGCGCACCACATCACTGCCCGGGCGGAGCGCGAGGTGGTAGGTATTGGCCAGGATGATCTGCGCGCCCAGGCTCTTCAGGCCCGCAGGCAGCATGCCTTTGACCGTGCCTTTGGTGCCCACCGGCATGAAGCAAGGGGTGGTGACCGTGCCGTGCGGGGTTAGGAGGCGGCCGACCCTCGCCTGCCCGTCGGTGGCCTCCAGAGAGAAGGGAAAGGCGGGGAGACCGCCCGTGCCGGCGTCGTTCATGTGACCAGCATGGCGTCGCCGAAGCTGAAGAAGCGGTAGCGCTCCGCGACGGCCTCGGCGTACGCCCGGCGGGTGAAGTCGACGCCGGCAAAGGCCATGACCAGCGCCAGGAGCGAGGTCCGGGGCAGGTGAAAGTTCGTGAGCAGGGCACCGACCGCGCGGAACTGGTAACCCGGGGTTACGTAGAGTTGGGTCCAGCCCTGAGGATCGGCGGCAGCGGGCTCCCCCGCAGAAGTGTCGCGAAAGAGGGTCTCCAGCACCCTCACCGAGGTGGTGCCCACCGCCACCAGCCGACGGTTCTCGCGGCGGGCCCGGTTCAGCGTTCCCAAAGCCTTTTCGGGAACCGAGTACCACTCCCGATGGATGGGGTGGGCTTCGACCTCCTCCACCTGGATCGGGCGGAAGGTGTCGAGTCCGACATGGAGCGTGACCGAGGCGGTTTGGACGCCTGCAGTCCGCAGGTCAGACAGCAACCCAGGGGTGAAGTGCAGGCCCGCGGTGGGCGCCGCGGCCGAACCCGGCGCGCGTGCGTAGACGGTTTGGTAGAGCTCGGGGTCGCCCGGGTCTTCGGTGATATACGGCGGGAGCGGCGTCTTTCCCTGTCTTTCAAGAATCTCGGGGATGGTGAGCAGCCCCGCGGGCCCCACCACCCAGCGCCCCTCCCCTAGGTACTGATCCAATAGGACCGCCACGTCCAGGTCATCGCCCACGGATAGCTCCAGGCCGGCGCGCAGGCGGGACGAGGGCCGAGCCAGGGCCTCCCACTGCGAGCCGGAGGGCGCTTCGCCTCCTTGTCCGATGAACGGCGATAGGAAGAGGAGCTCCACCCGCCCCCCCGTGGGCTTGCGCGCGATGAGTCTTGCCGGAAGCACCCGGGAATCGTTGAGCACCAGGACGTCCCCCTCGCTGAGCAGTTGGGGAAGCTGGCGGAACTGACGATGCTCGATCCGCCTGCCCACGCGGTCGAGGTGAAGCAGGCGGCAGGCATCCCGCGGCTCCGTGGGATGTTGCGCGATGAGTTCCGGCGGTATCTCGAGATCGAGCTCGTCGAGGCGCACGTCAGCGGCGAAAGATCAGGTTGAGCACGATGGTCAGAACTAGGCTGAGCACGATCGAGAGGCCCAGGGGCACGTAGACAGTGGTCCGGCCTCCCCGCCAGACGATGTCCCCGGGTAGCCGTTCGAGCCCAAAGCGCCCCAGGAAGAAGAAAAGCGCGCCGACCAGGAGCAGGACCGCGCCGGCGACCAGCAAGAGGCGTCCCAGAGTCTCGAAACTCACGGTCTCAACCGGTCTTTATGGCGGTAGCGCTCCCACTCGGAGAGCACGCAGCCGCAATACTTCTGGCGGTAGAGGCCGAGCTGTTTCGCGGCCTCGCGCGAGGCCCGGTAGCGCGGACGCAGATCCTCATAGAGGAAGGCAACCCCGACGGTCTGGGCGGCTTTCAGTCCTTCTTCGGCGATGGCGGCGTGGTCTTGCCAGGGGCTGATGGCCAGACTCGTGGTGAAGGCGTCGCAATCGGCGGCGGCGGCTTCGCGCGCCGCCCTTTCCATCCGGGCGCCGATGCAGCGCCGGCAGCGGTCGGGCTCCTGGGGGCGCACCTGGGCGAACCAGCGGGCCGGATCGTAGGTCTCGTCCAGCCGCAGCTCGAATTCGGCGCTCGTGGCCAATTCCTCGGCCCCCGTCAGCCGCCGCCGGTATTCCATGAAGGGGTGGATGTTGGGATTGAAGAAGAAACCGGTCACGTCGTGGCCGGCCTCTCGCCAGTGCGCCACCGTCTCGGTGGCGCAGGGCCCGCAGCAGATGTGAACCAGCGTACGCATTACCCCAGGAATTGTCTCAGATATGAGCGGGTTCTACCGCAGCGCAACGCGAAAACGCGAAGAGCCACGCGGCCTCGGTCCGGGTCTGGAAGAGCAGCCCGGCACCCGCCGGTGACTAGAAAAGGCGCCCGGCATCGGTCGGAGGTTTGACCCCGCAGTGCTCGTATCCCAAGCGTGTGAGCACCCGGCCGCGCGGAGTTCTCTTGAGGAAGCCCCGCTGCAGCAGGTAGGGTTCGTATACGTCCTCGATGGTATCGGGTTCCTCCCCGATGGCCACCGCCAGCGTCGAAAGCCCCACCGGACCCCCATCGAACTTCTCCAGGATGAGCGTCAGGATCTCGCGGTCGACCCGGTCGAGCCCCTCGTCGTCGACCTCGAACAGACGCAACGCCTCCCGGGCGACCTCCGCGGAGACCTCGCCCTCGTGGCGCACCTGGGCGAAATCGCGCACCCGTTTCAGCAGGCGATTCGCGATCCGCGGGGTGCCTCGGGCGCGCAGAGCGATCTCGGCCGCGGCGTCCTCGTCGATGCCCACCTCTAGGATGCGGGCGGCGCGATGCACGATCGCCGCCAGTTCCTCCGTGGAGTAGTAGTCCAGCCGGTGACTGAAAACGAAGCGGTCACGCAGCGGGGTGGTGATCAGTCCCGAACGGGTGGTGGCGCCGATCAGGGTGAAATGGGGAAGGTCCAGCCGAATGCTGCGCGCACTGGGGCCCTGTCCGATGACGATATCGATCTCGAAGTCCTCCATCGCCGGATAGAGGATCTCCTCGATGGCGCGGTTCAGCCGGTGGATCTCGTCGATGAAGAGGACATCGCCATCCCCGAGATTGGTGAGAATGGCCGCCATGTCGGCCTTCTTCTCGAGTGCCGGCCCCGAAGTGGTGTGAATCTCGACCCCCATCTCGGCGGCGATGATGTTGGCCAGCGTGGTCTTGCCCAGTCCCGGAGGGCCCGCGAGCAGCACGTGGTCAAGCGCCTCGCCCCGGGATTTGGCCGCGTCGATGAAGATCGAAAGTTGTTCTTTGAGCAAGGGCTGGCCGCGAAAGGTGGTCAGAGACCGCGGCCGCAGTGAGCGTTCGATCTCCTGATCGTCGCCCGATTCCTCGGGATCGGCCAGACGGTCGGCCTCGAATTCTCCTGCGGGCGTGAGGTCTTCCGCGGGGTCCCCGGGTGCCGAAAAGTCCGCAAACTGCGCGGGGCGCTCGTTCTCGGGATTGCTCAAATCGGCCACTCCTTAGCCCCGCCGCTTGGAAAGGGCCTGACGCACCATTTCGTTGACCGAGTTTGTCGGGTCTTGCCCGGCGAGCAGTCCCTCCGCTTCCGGCGGAGTCAGGCCGAGTCCCTCGAGGGCGGCGCGTGCGGTGGCAAGATTGCCCGCGGAGTCGGCCAACTCCTCCTCGGTGACCCCGGCGGCCACCGCGGCCACCTCTCCCACCTTCTCCCGCAGCTCGAGGATCACCCGTTCCGCGGTCTTCTTTCCGATCCCGGGAATCGACTGAAACAGGGCGACATCGCCGGACGCGATCGCGCGACGAAGCTCCGCCGGCCGCCGGGAAAGCGTGGTGAGCGCCAGTCGAGGACCGATCTTGCTCACTCCGATCAGCAGGCGGAAGAGGTTCCGCTCCTCCTCGCTGGTAAAGCCGAAGAGCTGCAGGTCGTCCTCGCGCACGTGCAGGTAGGTGAGCAGGGCGGCCTCTTCGCCGACAGGGCCGGATTGGCGCAGGCTGTGGGAGGACATCTCCAGACGCAATCCAATCCCCCCGACCTCGACCACCGCCGATTCCGGTCCCTTCGCCACCAGGGTTCCGCGAATGCGATCGATCACGCGTTGCCCTTTTCCCGGCTGCGTCGAGTGGCGTTCAGCACCGCCATGCTGTTGGCCTGGCAGATGGCGACGGCCAGTGCGTCGGCGGCGTCATCGGGGCGCGGAACCTCCCGCAGCCCCAGAAGAGTCGTGACCATACGTTGCACCTGTTGCTTCTCCGCCTTTCCGTAGCCGACCACCGCCTGCTTCACCTGCTGGGGCGTGTACTCGTAGAGCCCGCATCCGGCCTGCGAGCAGGCCAGCAGGCACACTCCGCGGGCGTGACCCACCGCCAGCGCGGTGCGTACGTTCACGTTGAAAAACAGCGACTCCACCGCCGCCACCGTGGGCTGATAGCGGTCGAGCAACGCCGAGAGTTCGTCGAAGAGCTGCGCCAGGCGTTCATGAAGCTCGAGGCCGGCGGGAGTGCGGACGACCCCGTAGCTGAGGGCGGTCAAGCGGTTACCCGTCTTTTCGACGATACCGTAGCCGGTGAGAGCGGTGCCCGGGTCGATTCCCAGGATCACCCCGCCGCGCCCCGGGGGCCGACCGTTTCCGTGGCCCGCTGTCTTCGGTGCCGTCATCCGCTACTCGGCGAGCGCCTCCATCACTTCGTCGGGAATGTCGTAGTTGGCGTAGACGTCCTGGACGTCGTCGTGGTCCTCCAGGTTCTCGAGGAGCCGCATCGTCTTCTTGGCGTCGCTTTCGCCGAGTGCCACCGTGGTCGAGGGGATCATCGTCAGTTCCGCTCCCTCGATGCCTATTCCGGCCTCGGCCAGCGCTTCCCGCACGCCCATGAAATCCGTGGGCTCGGTCCTGATTTCGTAGACCGAGTTCTCCACCAACACGTCCTCGGCTCCGGCCTCGATGGCGGCCAGCATCACCTCGTCCTCATCGAACTCCTCGGTGCTGACGAAGATCACGCCTTTGCGCTCGAATATCCAGGCCACCGAACCGTCGGTGCCCAACTTTCCGCCCGACTTGTCGAAGATGTGGCGCACGTCGGCAGCGGTGCGGTTCCGGTTGTCGGTGAGGGCGGTGACGTAAACCGCGACGCCGCTGGGCCCGTAGCCCTCGTAAGTGAGGTGCATGAAGGTGTCGGCTTCGGAGCCTTCACCGGTGCCTTTCTTGACCGCCCGCTCGATGTTGTCGTTGGGCATGTTGGCGTCCTTGGCCTTTTGCACCGCCTGTGCCAGGGCCGCGTTCATCTCGGGGTCGCCGCCGCCCTCTCGCGCGGCCACGGTGATCGCCCGCGAGAGCTTGCCGAAGAGGTTGCCCCGCTTGGCGTCCACCGCCGCTTTTTTGTGCTTGATACTGGCCCATTTAGAATGGCCTGACATCGCTACCTCCGCTACCTACGCCACCTCTGTCTCCACCGCGCCCGAACCGGCCGCCTCGGCGGCCATTTCGAGAAAGTACCGGTGGATCCGATTGTCGTCCGTCAGTTCGGGATGAAAGGCTACACCCAAGAGATTTCCTTGGCGTACGCCAACTATCCGGTCTTCGTACGTCGCTATGATTTCCACGCCGGGCCCGGTCTCTTCCACCCAAGGAGAGCGGATGAACACGCCCGGAAACGTCTCCGCCGGCCTGCCCGGGAACCGCAGTTGCACCGGCCCCTCGAAACTGTGCAGCTGCCGCCCGAAGGCATTTCGCCTCACGGTGATGTCCAGCATCCCCAAAAGCGGTTGCGCTCCCTCCGCCGTCCGGCGGGAAAGCAGGATCAGGCCGGCACAGCTACCGAGCACCGGATGGCCGGCGGCGAAACGGCGAAGCGGCTCGGTCAGTCCGTAGCTTTCCATCAGCTTGCCCATGGTCGTGCTTTCGCCGCCCGGGATGACCAGGGCATCCAGGCCCTCGAGTTGGGTTGCCAACCTGACCTCGCGCACCTCCGCGCCCAAACCGCGCAGGACCAGGCCGTGCTCCCGGAAGGCGCCCTGCAGCGCGAGGACTCCAACTGTCGGCCTGGTTGCTACCATCCCCGGTTCTGAATCAGGTTCTCCGCGCCCAGGGTGCCGATTTCGAGGCCGGCCATGGCCGACTTGAGACCGCGGGAGACCCGCGCAAGGATCTCGGGATCTTCAAAGTGGGTCGCGGCCTCGACCATGGCTTTCGCCCGGCCCGAGGGATCCTCGCTCTTGAAGATGCCGGACCCCACGAAAACCCCCTCGGCGCCCAACTGCATCATCAGGGCGGCGTCCGCCGGGGTGGCGAGGCCGCCCGCGGAGAAGTTCACCACCGGCAACTTGCCGTTCTCGGCCACCCATCTGACCAATTCGTAGGGGGCCTGCAGCTCCTTGGCCGCGCGGAAGAGCTCCGACTCCTCTAGGCCGCCCAGCCAGCGCACCTGCCCCATGATGGTGCGCATGTGCCTGACCGCCTCGACCACGTTGCCCGTGCCCGCTTCGCCCTTGGTGCGGATCATGGCCGCCCCTTCCGCCACCCGGCGCAGAGCCTCGCCCAGGTTGAGCGCCCCGCAGACGAAGGGCACGTCGAAGGCCCACTTGTCGATGTGGTTGGCCTCGTCCGCCGGCGTCAGCACCTCGCTCTCGTCGATGTAATCCACCTCGAGCGCCTGAAGCACCTGCGCCTCGACGAAATGGCCGATACGCGCCTTGGCCATGACCGGAATGCTCACGGTCTCCTGGATCTCCATGATCTTCTCGGGATCGGCCATGCGGGCAACGCCGCCGTCCGCGCGGATGTCGGCCGGCACCCGTTCGAGCGCCATCACCGCCACCGCTCCCGCATCTTCGGCTACCTTTGCCTGCTCCGCGTTGGTTACGTCCATGATGACGCCGCCTTTGAGCATTTCGGCTAGGCCGGTCTTAACCTTCAGAGTGCCGATTTCCTTCACATTGTCCTCCGTGAAAAAGTAAGTGCCGATAGAGTTTAGCTTAGCCCCCGGACGGCACCAAATCCGGAGCCCTAACCCGCGCGGCTGTCCTTACTTGAGCCAACCGGACTCGTCGATCCTACCCCTGATCGCCTGCAGCCCCGAGTCGTACCGTTCCCGGTCCCGCGAGTAGAGGGCGGCGGCGAGGGCGGTCACCAGGCTGAGCGGCCCCACCAGGGAGTGCGCGAAGAAGGTGGAGTCGATGTCGGCGTAGAGCGTGAGATCGGCCTTGCCCGCGAGTTCTGACAGGCTGTTGTCGGTGATGGCCACGGTGTTGGCCCCCACCGAAGAGGCGTTGCGGACGGCCGAGAGGGTCACGGGGTGCGCGCGGCGAAAGCCGACGGCGATCAACAGGTCGTTCGGTTGCAGCCGCGTGATCCGGGCGACGTGAGCCTCCGAAGCCTCGGACATGGCGAGCGTGGTCTTGCCCAGGAGCTCGAACAGGTAGACGGCCTGGGCGGCCACCACCTCGGCCTCGTGCGGCCCCACCACCACCACCTGCTCGGCCTTTTCCAGCATGTCCACGGCTTCGTTGAAGACGGCTAGGGCATTCTTGGCCAGGGTTTCCTCGAGGCTGAGGATATCGGTGCGCAGCGCCCGCGTGAGAAAGTCCTCTTCGACCACGAACAGCAACTGGTCGTCGTGCACCACCGGCCGCGAGGCGGCGCCCAGACGATGCTCGTCGCGCGCCGCCTTCTGCAGATCGGGGTATCCCGAGAATCCCAGAGATTGCGCGAAACGGACCACCGTGGAGCTGGAGGTATTGCCCATTCGGGCCAACTCTTCGGCGCTCAGGTAGCCCGTCTCCTCCAGGTGATCGACGATGTAACGGGCAATGGCTTTCTGCGAGCGCGAAAAGGAGTCAAAACCCTCGCGCAAGAGCTCGCTCAACCGTCTCGGTCGATTCGGCTCTCGCTGAGTGTGCTCTTTGCCCGTGGATTGCATCTACCTAATGATACAACCAACGTTGCACGACTCCTTCCCGCGAGATCGTCTCGCGGCTGAGCCTATCTCCGGCTAACCCGGGAGGCCTATCCCTGCTGGGTGCCCGTGCCCCCGTAACGGTGGTCGCCGGGGCGCATGGCCCGGGCGAGCTTCAGATGGACCCGGGCCTGCTCGTGTTGCCCCTGCCTTTGCAGAGACTTCGCCAGACAGTAATGGGCGTAATCGTTGGTGGGCGCGGCCTCGACAACCGTGCGGAACTCGCCCTCGGCCTCGGTCCAGCGGCCTACGGCAAAATAAGCCCGGCCAAGTGCCTCGCGAATGCTGGTCTTCGCCGGAGAGAGCGCCCGGGCCTTCTCCAGGCGGGTTGCGGCTTGAGCAGGGTTGCCGGACTCAAGGAGCTCCAGGCCCGTCTGGAAGTGCTGGTATAGTTCGCCGGCCTCGGCAGGCTGGTCCTCAGACCGCTCCTCGGGCTTCCCGGCGGCGGCGCGAACGCCGCCGCCCGATCTAGGGCGGTCGCGCCCCGCCTTGCCGGGCGACTCGCTGCGCCGGCGAAGCAGGGGCAGGAGCGCGAGCAGCGCCCCCACTCCCCAGAGGAAGAGCAGGAGCCGTTGCAGCGGCTTGATCTTCGCCGGGACCCTGTCGCTCAGATTACGGCTGGCTGGAATGGGGTTACTCCTCTTCCCTGCGCTTGTTCGTCTCCTCGACGATCTTCTCCACCATGTGTGAGGGGACGTCGGCGTAGTGGTCGAACTCCATCGTATAGGATCCCCGGCCGCCCGTCATCGACCGAAGCTGGGGCGCGTAGGTCAGCATCTCGGACAGGGGAACCTGCGCGCGGATCACCTGCATCTCCCCCATGGTCTCGCTGCCCGAGGGACGGCCCCTGCGGCTGGACAGGTCTCCCATGATGTCGCCCATGTTCTCCTCGGGCACCACCACTTCCACGTTCATGATGGGCTCGAGCAGAACCGGTCCCGACTTCTCCATGGCCTTTTGGAAGGCGAGGCTCCCGGCGATCTTGAACGCCATCTCCGAAGAATCCACGGAGTGGTAGGAGCCGTCGTAGAGCTTCACCTTGATGTCCACCACCGGATAGCCGGCGACGGTGCCCCGCTCCATGGCCTCGACGATGCCCTTCTCCACCGCGGGGATGAAGCCGCGGGGAATGGCCCCCCCGACGATGGCGTCCTCGAACTCGAAGCCGGAGCCGCTGGGTAGCGGGGAGAGCTCGATCCAGGCGTCGCCGAACTGCCCGCGGCCGCCGGTCTGCTTCTTGTGGCGGCCCTGGGCCGTGGCCGTCTTGCGCACGGTCTCGCGGTAGGGCACCTGAGGCGGCTGCAGATCGACCTCCACGCCAAAACGGCGCTTCATCTTGTCCAGCATCACCTCGACATGGACCTGGGTGGTGCCCGAGATGATCATCTCCTTGGTCTCCGGGTCGATCCTGACCTGCATGGCGGGATCTTCCTCGGACAACCTTCGCAGAGCGTTCGAGACCTTCTCCTCATCGCCCTTGTTCTTGGGCTCGATGGCGAAGGAGATCGCCGGAGGCGGAAACTCGTAGTGCTTGAACCTGACCGGCCGCGAGGCGTCGGCCAGCGTATCTCCCGTGCTGACGTCCTTCAGCTTGGCCAGCGCCACGATGTCGCCTGGGCCGGACTCATCCACCGGACTCGTGTCCTTGCCCTGCACGCTAAGGATGTTGCCGGTCCGCTCCTTGTCATTCGTGCGGGTGTTCACCAGTTGGCTGTCGCTCGAGATCTTGCCCGAGAAGATGCGGGCCAGGTTGATGCGGCCGGCGAACTGATCGGAGATCGTCTTGAAGACGTACAGGGCGACCGGTTGGGCCTCGTCCGGTAGCACCTCGACCTCGCCGTCGTCCGTGGTCGGCACCATCCTGCCGCCAAAGCGGCCCGGCGAAGGCAGGGCGAACTCGATGAAATCGAGGAGCTCATCGGTGCCGATGTTCTGGGTGGAGGACATGACCACGATCGGGAAAAGCCGGCCTTCCTCCACCGCCTGCTTCATGGCCTTGAGCAGTTCCTCCTGGGTGATCGCCTCTCCCTCGAGGTACTTCTCGATCAGTTGATCGTCCGCCTCGGCCACCACGTCGATCAGCGCGTCGCGCGCGCTCTCCGCCTCTGCCTGCAGTTCGGCGGGGATGTCCTGCTCCTTGCTCCGGCCCGAGCTGTCTTCGTAGATGTGGGCTTTCATCTGCAGCAGGTCGACCACGCCCCGGAACTCGTGCTCCTTGCCCACCGGGATCTGCACGGGAACGGCTCCCGAGCCGAACCGGTCCTGCAGGGCCGCGACGTTGTCCGCGAAACTGGCCCGCTCGCGGTCCATCATGTTGACCACCAGCATGCGGGCGACGCCCAATTCCTCTGCCCGCCGCCAGAGCCGCTCGGTCTGGACCTCCACCTTGTTCTGCGAGTTGATTACGAACAGAGCGCCTTCGACGACGGAAAGAGTGGCCATGGACTCATTGATGAAGGAGGCCTCGCCGGGAGTGTCCAGCAGGTTGAACTTGCGCTTGTCCCAGTCGACGTGAGCCAACCCGGTGGCGATGGTCATCTGCCGCTTGACTTCATCCTCGTCATAGTCGGTGGTGGCGGTCCCGTCGGTTACGCTTCCCAGACGGTTCTTGGCTCCGCTTGTGAAGAGCACCGCCTCGACCAGCGACGTCTTTCCCGAACCGCGGTGACCGAGCACCGCAACATTCCGAATCTTCGCTGGATCCCAAACCGTCATGCGTCCTCCTCGAATGGAACGTATCGCGGCGGCCGCCTAGCCGGCCGCCACCTTTAGACCAAAACAAAAGGACGCCGCCCCTTACGGGACAGCGTCCTTCAAGCACCTATGTGCGCAGATACAATGCCGGTGTACTTGGAGATCACGCCTGCTTTCACCTCATATGGTGGTGGCTCCGCAGAGAATACCCTCCTCGTTCGCCGCAGTCTACCGGACCGAGGCCCGCAATAGAAGACAGCAGCGTCTTGACCCGCCGGCCGCCGAGACTATTCCCCGGTCTTGAGCTGATAGCGCCGCCCCTTTGTCAACCAGAAGAGCCCGGAAAGCCCCGCCGGCAGGATCTCCATATTGCCTTCCTTGGCCTCCACCCGCACGATCTCGTAGTCCCGGTAGAACACCTTGACCTGCCCGGTGATCTCTTGCAGAGCCGTGCTCCGCAGGGCCTCGTCATGGGCCTGGATCGATTCTTTGAGGCTGAGAATCGCGGTTCCCTCTTGCACGATCAACTGCATGAAACCTCCATCGGTCTTCTGCGGGCTACCAGTACTCGGATCCCTGTATCATCCGGACGCTCGGGCCGGAGCAGCGAGGACAGCCGTAGGCATCGCGGCGGTCGATGAAATCGACCTCGCTCCCGCACAGGTTGCAGGTGAACTGGTCGACCACCATGTCCGCCCCGGTTAGGTCGACTTCGACATACTCCTTACAGGAGGGGCACAGGGCCGGCATGAAGCGGCGGCTGGGGTTGTGAACTCCCACGCCCCAACGGACCGGCCGGGATTGGTATTCGCAGGAGCCGCACTGAAATGTGGTCCATTCTCCCATGAGCTTCCGTCCCAACGATCGGCATCGACAAACTGCATGCTCTATCGGTGGAGACGGCCTCGGCCTTAAGGGCGGCGGCCGCAGACTAAAGGCGGTTTGCGGCAGGCCTCCCCCGGCGCCCGGCACAAGCGGGAAAAGCGAAAAGAGGGAAGGTGGGGCCGCCGGTGACGGCGGCCCGAGACTAGGGTGCTACTCCTCGACCTCTACGACCTGCCGGCCGCCGTAGGTTCCGCAGGTCGGACAGACTCGGTGAGGGAGCCGAGCTCCGTGGCACTGGGGGCAGGTGCCCACCGTGGCGCCTTCGATGCGGTGCGTCGCGCGGCGCTTGTCACGCCGGGACTTGGAGGTCTTTTTCTTGGGAACGGCCACGTGGACCCCTTAGTTCGAAAAATGTCTGTCTGTATCGGTTGGTTCGCGGGGTTGCCCGCGAACCGTAGATTTTTACCCTAAACTGCGGGGACTTTCAAGCCGCCGGCCACAGAATCCTCGTTCCCGAAGTCCTTTCGGTAGCCAAGCGCCCGCAGATCAATCTTCCACCCCGAGGACATTATCTCCGGTGGCCTCGCTCAGCCCCAACTCCTTCAGCTTCTCCCAGCGCGGATCGAGTTGCTCCACCTCGCAACTGCACTCGTCGAGGTTCCGGTCTTTGCCGCAATGCGGGCAGAGGCCCAGACAGTCCTCCCGGCAGAGGAGTTTCTCGGGCAGAGCGAGAATGACGGCCTCCCGGGTCAGGCCCACGAGATCCACCACGAAATCGTCGATGAAGGGCGAGATGTCGTCTTCATCCCACTTTTCGGGATTGCTGGGGACGAATTCCTGCTGCCTGGCCTCCACCTGCTGCTCGAGTTCCCGCAGGCAGCGGTAACAGGCGCCAAAAACGGAGGCTTCCATCGCCACCGTCACCAGGTAACCCCCGGACAGCCGTTCGATGACGACCTCGGCGCCCTCGCCCTGAGGGACCACCTGATAGCGCTGACCCCCAAGAAAGATGGGATAGGGTTCGATGGCGACCACGCGTTCCGTGCGTTCGCCGGAGTTGAGGGGCAGCTCGCGAAGGTCGAGCGAGGGGGATGTTGTGCGTGCCATGACGATCTCCATTCTACCCGTCCGTCATGGCGGAACGAGGGGGCCGCGGACTATTCGTCCCGGCCCTGCAGGCGCTCCCGCCCTCTCTGGACGGCGGAAAGGAACTTGTCCAGGTTCGTTTCTAGGGTCCCCAGCACCTCGTCCGCATAATCTTCGGCTCCCAGGCGGATCTCCCGCTCGCGGTTCTCCGCGCCGCGAAGGATCTCCTCGGCCCGCCGATGGGCCTGCTTGACCACTTCCTGCTCCCCGGTCAGGCGCTCGGACTCCTCCTTGGCCTCGGAGACGATGCGCTCCGATTCCTCCCGGGCCTCCTGGAGCATCTCCTGTCTCTCCTTGACGATCCAACGGGCCTGTTTGATCTCCTCGGGGATGGTGGCCCGCATCTGATCGAGCAGTTCGTAGATCTCGTCACGGTCGATCATGACCTTGTCGGTCATGGGGAGCGTGCTGGCGTTGTGCACCAGATCGTCCAGCTTGTCGATTAATACCAGAACGTCCATTGCCTACGCCTCCACGCGGGGATAGATTTCTGCGAACCTCTCAGCCACATGCCCGGGAACGAGGTCGTCCACGCATCCTCCAAACCGGGCGATCTCTTTTACCCCGCTCGAGCTGAGAAAGCTATAGGCCGGAGAGGCCATCATATAGACCGTCTCCAGTGACGGGTCGAGCTTCTTGTTGAGTTGCGCCATCTGAAATTCGTACTCAAAGTCGGTAACAGCCCTCAGTCCCTTTACCATGGCGTCGGCCCCGAGCTCTTGCGCCAGTTTGACCACTAGGCCATCCAATATCACCACGGATACGTTCGGCAGGGCGGCCGTGGACTCCTCCAGGAATTCCACCCGCTCTTCAATGGAAAAGAGCGTGTTCTTGCGGAAGGCATCGCGGATAACCGCAACGTAGACCGCCTCGAACTTCTTGGAGCAACGGGTGATGATGTCCAGATGGCCCACCGTGACGGGGTCATAAGTTCCGGGACATATGGCCGCTCTCACTCCGCCTCGCCCTCCGTTTTTGCCATCGTGACCAAAGTATCCCCGTACTTCCGCTCGAAAACGATCTCGAGGGGAAGGTCCGGGCTTGCCCCTGCCGGGCCTTCAACCACCACCAGCCCGCTTTTGGAAAGAAGCCGGGGCAGGACGGACTTGAACGGAACGGTGACCTCCGCGAGCATTCTATAGGGAGGGTCGAGGAAGAGCAAATCGTAGGGATCCCGCCTGCCGAGCAGCCTGAGAGCGGCTCGGTAGTCCAGCCGCAGAACCTCGGAGCGCTCCGCGAAGTCCAAATGCCGGATGTTTTGGGTGAGCACCCCGGCAACCCGCGCGTCGGCTTCGACGAAGGTGCAGCTGCGCGCGCCCCGCGAGAGCGCCTCGAGGCCCAGGGCACCCGAACCCGCGAAGAGATCGAGCACCCGCATTCCCTGGAGTGGACCGGCCTTGGTAAAAAGCGCGGCAAAGATCGCCTCGCGCACCCGGTCTCCGGTGGGGCGCACCTCACCCTGACGGGGCACCTCGATCCGGTGTCCCCGGCGGCTGCCGGCGATGATGCGCAGTCTGCCGCTGCCTTGGCGCGCGGGCATCCTTACACTCGGTCCAGCCACCCGGTGATGGCGCCGAAGCGGGCCTCCGCGGCGTCGCGCAGCATGCGGTGCTCCGGCCGGACGAGGTCGAGGTCCTCTCCCAGCAGGGCAAGCGCCCAGCGGCGCGCCCCATAGAGCAGCCTGCCGTCGGTCAGCAGTCGGGCGATGCGCAGATCACCCATGCCCGATTGGCGGCTGCCGAAGAGCTGACCCTCTCCCCGCAGGCGCAGGTCCGCTTCGGCCAGGGCGAAGCCGTCCGCGGTCTTGGCGAAGAGCCTCAGGCGCTTTTGGGCGTCCTCGTCTCCCCCCCCGGGCAGCAGCAGGCAGTAGGACTCGGCCGTACCCCGGCCCACTCGGCCGCGCAGCTGATGCAGTTGCGAAAGCCCGAAGCGGTGAGCTCCCTGAATTACCATGACCGACGCATTGGCCACGTCGACGCCGACCTCGATCACACTGGTGCTGACCAGGGCCTGCAGGCCGCCCTCCTGGAAATCGCTCATCACCCGCTGCTTGTCCGCCGAGGGCAACTTGCCGTGGAGCAGGCCCAGCCGATAGCCGGAGAGCGGACCGGCCTCGAGCTCGGCGAACACCGACCGGACCGAGGCCACGCAGAGGGCGTCGCTCTCCTCGATCAGAGGACAGACGATGTAGGCCTGTCGGCCGGCGTCCAGTTCCCTCCGCACGAATTCCCACATGCCCGCGGTGCGCTCGTCGGGGACGACCCAGGTCTTAACCGGCGTCCGGCCCGGCGGCAACTCGTCGATCACGCTGACGTCGAGGTCTCCGTAGACGGTCAGGCTGAGCGTGCGCGGTATCGGCGTCGCCGTCATGTGCAGCACGTGTGGCGCGGCCTCCTGCCCTCCGGCTCCGGCCAAGGCCTCCCGTTGGCTCACCCCGAAGCGATGCTGCTCGTCCACCACCGCAACCAGGAGGTCGCGAAAGCGCACGGTCTCCTGGATCAGCGCGTGCGTACCCACCAGCACCTGGATCTCTCCCGCGGCCACTCCGGCGAGAAGCGCCCGCCGTTCGGCGGCGGAACAGCTTCCGGTGAGCAGGGCCAGGCGCACTCCCAGGTCGGCGAGCTGAGGCCCCAGGCGGGCGGCGTGCTGCTCCGCGAGGACTTCCGTGGGAGCCATGAGGGCGGCCTGTCCCCCGGCCTCGACGGCCCGCAGCAGGGCATAGGTGGCGACCAGCGTCTTGCCCGAGCCCACGTCGCCCTGGAGCAATCGGCGCATGGGGACCGGCTTCGCCAGATCGCCGTCGATCTCGTCTAGAGATCGGCGTTGGGCAGCGGTGGGCACAAAGGCCAGCCGTTCGAGGAGCCTCCGCGACTGTCCGGCCGCGGGCGGCAGCGGCCGCGCCCGGGTGGCGCTTTGCTCGCGCCTTCGACGCAGAAGCAGCGCGACCTGAAGCAGCAGCAGTTCCTCAAAGGCGAGGCGGTTACGGGCGGCGCGGCCTTCGGCGGCGGTGCCGGGAAAGTGCACCGTCGCCACCGCATCGGCGGCAGAGGGCATCCCCTCCGCGGCGAGGACGCGCGCGGGCACCGGATCGATCAGGTGAGCCGCGTAAGGCAGAGCCCCATGAAGCAGGCTGCGGATCAGCCGGACACTCAATTCTCCCGTGGCCGGATAGACCGGCACCGGTCCCAGGGTGTGGATGCCGTCCCCTTCGCCCTCCCCGCCGGAGAGGATCTCGTGACTCTTGATGCGGAAGGAGCAGTCCGCGCCGCGGCGCACCAGGCTCCCCCGCAAGAGCACCTCCGGCCGGCGGGAAAAGGGTTCCTCCAGATACTGCTGGTTGTACCAGACCGCGCGGACGCTCCCGGTCCCGTCGCCGACGATCGCCTCGAGCACCTTCAGTCCCGGACGGCGCGTGCGCCTGACCGAGACCGACTGGACCCGGCCCCGCACGCTCACCGGCCGTCCCTCCCGCAGCCTACCGATATCGACCAGGTCGGCCGCCACCTCATAGCGAAAGGGCACGTGGAAGAGCAGGTCGCCGATGCTTTCCAGTCCCAGGGCGGAGAGCCGCTCCGCGGTTCTCCGCCCCACGCCCTTGAGGTCCGTGACCGGCCGCTCCAGTTCGCCGGGACGCCGGGCGCTCGAGGAGGTGACGGGGAGGGACGCGCTTCCCGGATTCAGGGGTTCTTTGGAGCCGAGTGGGAAGTAGGAACCGGCTCCTTTCCCCGGCATCATTCCTGAATGAAGAAGAGGCCGATGGCCCCCGGACCGGTGTAGGTGCCGATGACCGAGCCCAGATAGCCTATGACCCGAACATCGATAGTGCGGCCGGTTTCGCGCAGGGTCTCGAGCAGCGGCTCCACCTTGTCCGGTGCGGCACCGTGGCCGACCGCGACGAGGACCGGTTTGTCCGCCACGGTGCGTTCGAGGAAGTAATTCTGGACGGCGGAAAGCGCCTTCCGCTCTCCCCTGACCTTCTTGTAGAGATCGACCTCGCCCTGCCGCATGGTGAGCAGCGGTTTGACGTTGAGCAGGCTGCCGGCAATCCGGCTCGCCCGGCCGATGCGCCCGCCCTTTTGCAGGTATTCGAGCGTATCGACCATGAAGAGAAAGCCCACCCGCTCCGGGTAGTCTTCGATGTAACTGAGAAAGCTCTCTTCTTCCACGCCCTGGTCCAGCATGGCCAGAAGCCGGTCGGCCAGCAGGGCGAGCCCTACGCTGGCGCTGCCCGAGTCGATGGGAACCACTCCCGGCACCTCGTCGGCGGCAGTGCTCGCGCTCCCCACCGTGCCGCTGAGTCCGGCGCTGAGGTGAATCGAGTAGACCCGCTCGAAATCCTTGCGCGCCTCCCGATAGACCTCGAGGAATTGTCCCGCCGAAGGCTGTGAGGTGGTCGGCAGCTTGGAGGCTTCCTGCAGCCGCGGGTAGAACTGCTCGGGGTGAATCTCCTCCCAGTCCCTCAGGCTCTCGTTGCCGAAGTGCACCAGCAGGGGAACCACCCGGATATTGGGGTCCGCGCGAAGCTCCGGGGAGAGATCGGAGGTGGAATCGAGCACCAACAGGGTGTTTGCCCGGGTCAGCTCCACGTTCACTCCGCCGCCATCAGCAGGGGATAGTGGGGTTGATCGCCCCTGTGCACTTCGATCTCGAGGTCGGGGTAACGCTCGGCAAGCCCTTTTAGCACCGCAGCGGGCCGTTCACCCAGCTCAGATTCGCCCAGAAGCACGGTGAGCACCTCGGCCGGTTGCTCGAGCAGCCGCTCCACCAGCGCGTTCACCGCGTCCTCGAACTCCGCTTCGGCCACGACCACCTCGCCGTCGAGCAGGCCCAGGAACTCCCCCTCACGGATCTGAAGCCCGTTCAACCGGGAGTTCCGCACCGCCCGGGTCACCTCTGCCGTACGCACTCCCGCGAGGGCGTCCTCCATCGCCTCCACGTTGGCTTTCGCCGGCATCTCGGGATCGTAGGCGACCATTGCGGTGATCCCCGCCTGCATGGATTTGGTGTGCACCACGTGGACTTCCCGGCCGGCCATCTGCCGGGCCTGTTCCGCCGCCAGGATGACGTTACTGTTGTTCGGCAGGATGAGCACGGCATCCGCGGTGGCCACCGCCAACGCCGAAACCAGCTCCTCCGCCGAAGGATTCATGGTCTGGCCCCCGTCGACCAGCAGGTCGGCGCCCATGCTCTCGAAAAGCCGTTTGTTGCCCTTACCCGCGACCACAGCCACCACCTGCGTGGCCCGCTTCTGGGCCCGGCTCGAGTTGCGCGAGCCAGGCCGGGCGGCTGCGGGCTCGTGCGCGCTCAGCCGGGCGTCGCGCTCTGCGGTCTGCAGCAGCATGTTGTCGATCTCCACTCCGTGAAGGCTGCCTTTGGCCGTGGCCAGACTGAGGACCGTCCCGGGGTCGTTGGTATGGATGTGGACCTTGACCTGTCCGCTGTCACCCACCACGAGAAGGCTGTCCCCCAGTTTCTCCAGGGAGCCCTCCAGAGGTCCGGCCTCCACTCCTTCGCCGGTGAGCAGGAAGCTGGTGCAGTAGGCGAACTCACCTACGCGCTCGTCGTGTCCGCCGCTTCGGCCTGGGCCGGGCTTTCCCGCGAAGACGTCCAAGTCGATGCCGGCTGTGAGTTCGGGTCCCTCTGCTCCGCTTACCATGCCTTCGAGCAAGACCAGCAGGCCGAAGCCACCCGCGTCCACCACGCCCGCCTCGGCCAGCACCGCAAGCAACGTGGGGGTGCGGTGCACGCTATCCCAACCCGCCCGCAGGACCGAGCCGATCAAATGCCGGTGATCTTCACCCTGATGATCGCCGGCAGCCTCGCTCATCTCGCGTAAAACCGTGAGCATGGTGCCTTCGACGGGTTTGCGGATCGCCCGGTAGGCCGCGTTGTTTGCGGAGGAGAAAGCCCCGACGATGGCCCGATCATCGAAGGTGTCCGCATCAGCGAGGGCGTCCATGGCCCCACGGACCATCTGGGAGAGGATCACTCCGCTGTTGCCGCGGGCGCCCATCAAGGCTGCGCGAGACACCGAGGCGGCGACTCTATCCGCGGGGGAATCGTCGGGCAGGCTGCGCAGATCTTCCAAAACGGCACGGACGGTGAGGGCCAGGTTGTTGCCGGTGTCACCGTCGGGAACCGGATAGACGTTCAGGTCGTTGATCTCGTCCCGCCGCTCCTCTAGAGCTTGATAGCCGGCGGTCACGACGGCCCTGACCCGGGGAGCGGTGAAGAGGGAGTCAGCGATCGCCAACCTTCACCCCTTGCACGTGAATATGGATCTCATCCACCTGCCGGCCGGCCAACTTCTTGACGTTGTAGGCCACCTGGGCCCTTGCGTTGCCGGCGACCTCGGCCACATTGAGGCCGTATTCGACCACCAGATAGAGGTCCAGCTTGAGGTGGTCGTCTGCCTCGGTTCTCTCCAGGCGGATTCCCTGGTGAAGTTTGTCTCGGGTGAGCAGGCGGGCGACACCGCTGTAGAGATTGGGCGAGGCCATGCCCACGACCCCGTAGCATTCGAGGACCGTCCAGCCGACCAGATCGGACAGCGCGCGGTCGCTTATCACGACGTCGCCCCCCGCCCGTTTCGCGGGCCGGTCAGCTCTCGGCCTGGACTGCGCCATGGTCGAGCTGCTCTACTCCTCGCCTTCCCGCGCCTCTTGGAGCGGGCCGAGGCGATTCAGTTCGCCGATCACGACTTCGGGGTCGATGCCGTGCATTTTGGCCCCGCTCGCGATGGACTCCATGGTGGCGCCCAGGCAGCCAATGCAGCCCATGCCGTGTGCGGCGAAGATCTCGCGCGCCCGTGGGTCGGCCTGCAAGGCTTCGAGGATGGACATCTCTTTGGTGAAGGTTTCCATAATGACCTCAGTTTATATCATAGGCCGGACGCTCTCCGGGACCTCCGTCGGGGCGGCGCGACGAAGGAGCAAGCGGCGCCGGGGGGATCTGCCGCCCACGGCCCTTGCTCTGGACGGAAGCTTGGTGCATACTACGGTGTTCCGTCGACTTCTCCGCTTTGATAAAGGGTTAGATATGTCTCGAGTTTGCTCTATATGCGGTCGCCAGCCGAGCTTCGGCCATAACCGGAGCCACTCCATGCGTGCCACCAAACGCCGCTGGAATCCCAACGTGCAGAAGGTGCGCCTCTATCTCCAGGGCAAGCCCACCCGCGCCTACGTCTGCACCAAGTGCCTGAAGGCGAACAAGGTGCAGAAGGTCGGCTAAACGGCCCTTCGCCACTGCTTCCGGAGGCAGGCCTCCGGCAACAGCAGGAACATTTTGACGGCCGCGGGAGCATTTCCCGCGGCCGTCGCGCTACCCGCTCCGCTCCATCTCGCCCCGCGGCTCCATCTCGCCGCGCGCCCACCGACCCTCAGTCGCCGGCGCCCTCGGCCATGGCGCGGTAGAGGTTGCCCATCTCGATCGCGGCGAGCGCCGCATCCCAGCCCTTGTTTCCCGCTTTGGTTCCGGCCCGCTCCACCGCCTGCTCGATGGTGTCGCTGGTGATCACGCCGAAGATCACCGGCAGCCCCGTGTCCAAGCCCACCTTGGCCACGCCCTTGGAGACCTCGGCGGCCACATAGTCGAAGTGCGGGGTGGCGCCCCGGATGATCGCGCCCAGACAGATCACCGCGTCGTAGCGGCCCAAGCCCGCCATCTTTCCCGCCAGGACGGGGATCTCGAAGGAGCCGGGGACCCAGGCCACCTCCACCCGGGCCAGATCGGTGCCGTGCCGGCTGAGGCAATCGAGCGCCCCGGAGAGCAGCTTGCTCGAGATGAACTCGTTGAACCGGGACACCACGATGCCCACCGACAGGCCCTCTCCCTGGAGGGTGCCCTCATACACTTTTCCCGCCCGGAGGTCGCTCATTCCACGGTTTCCTTTCGCACTTCGTCGTTTTTGGTCAGGTTGTCGGGAACTTCGACCGGCTCGAACCCCTCGAGGTCCAGTCCCTGATGGTGGAGGATATGGCCCATCTTGCTTCGTTTGGCCTGCAGGTAGCGCAGGTTCTGCACACGCGGGGGCACCTCGACCTCCACCCGGTCGGTGACCTGGAGCCCATAGCCTTCGAGTCCCACCAGCTTGCGCGGATTGTTGGTCATCAACCGGATCGAGGTCAGGCCCAGATCCACCAGGATCTGCGCCCCGATGCCGTAGTCGCGCATGTCGGGCGCGAAGCCCAGTTCCACGTTGGCTTCGACCGTGTCGCGCCCCGCCTCCTGGAGTTCATAGGCGCGCAGTTTGTTCAGCAGGCCGATACCGCGGCCCTCCTGCGCCATGTAGAGCAGGACCCCCTCGCCCTCCTCTTCGATCTTCTCCATGGCAGCATCGAGTTGCTCCCCGCAGTCGCAGCGCAGTGAATGGAACACGTCGCCGGTAAGGCATTCGGAATGCACCCGGACCAGCACGTTCTCCTTGCCGGCGACCTCGCCTTTAACCAGCACCAGGTGCTGCTCACCGTCCAGCAGGCTCTCGTAGCCGTGCGCCAGGAAATCCCCCCACTCCGTGGGCAACTTCACCGTGGCCACCCGCCGCACCAGCCGCTCGTTCTGGCGGCGATACTCGATGAGATCGGCGACCGTGACCATTTTGATGTCGTGCCGCCGCGAGTACTCGATCAGGTCGGGCACCCTTGCCATCGTGCCGTCTTCGTTCATCACCTCGCAGATCACCCCGGCGGGGTTGAGTCCGGCCAGGCGGGCGAGGTCGACGGCCGCTTCGGTTTGACCCGAGCGCTCCAGCACGCCGCCCGGCTTGGCCCGCAGCGGAAACACGTGCCCCGGCTGCACCAGATCCCCGGGCTTGGTGCGCGGATCGATGGCCACCTGGATGGTGCGGGCGCGGTCCGCGGCGGAGATGCCGGTGGTGACCCCCTCCCGGGCTTCGATCGACACCGTGAAAGCGGTCTCGAAGCGGGAGCGGTTATCCTGGGCCATGGGATACAGGCCGAGCCGGTCGGCGCGCTGCTCGGTGAGGGCCAGGCAGATCAGCCCCCGTCCGAACTTGGCCATGAAGTTGATCGCATCCGGCGTGACGAACTGAGCGGCCATGGTCAGATCGCCCTCGTTCTCCCGGTCCTCGTCGTCCACCACCACGACCATCCGGCCCTGCCTGATCTCATCCAGAGCCTCTTCGATGGATACGAAGGGGGATCGATCGTTCATGCTTCCTCCTGACTGGGGTCTACGAAACTAGTATCCATGCCGGCGCAGGAAATCCTCGGTGAGGCCCGCCCCGGCCGGGGGGACTGCCCTGCCGGTTCCCGACGCCGGTCCCTCTCCTGCCGGTGAGACTTCCCCGAAGCCCAGCGCGCGGTGCACGTATCGGGCAATGAGGTCCGCCTCCAGATTCACCCGCTGCCCCGCGGCGGCCTGGGCCAAGGTGGTGACCGAGAGCGTATGCGGGATGATCCCCACGACGAAGTCGCTCTCCCCCACCTCGACCACGGTCAGCGAGATTCCATCGACGGCGACCGATCCCTTGGGGGCGACGTAGGCACGCAGCGCCGGGGGCAGGGAGATGCGCAGTTCGCTCGAGATGCCCCGAGGCGAAACCGCGAGCACCTGACCTACACCGTCCACGTGACCCGCCACCATGTGACCGCCCAGCCGGTCGCCGAGCGCCAACGCCCGCTCCAGATTGACCGGAGCGCCCGGGCGAAGCTCTCCCAGCGTCGAGCGCACCAGCGTCTCCGGCATGCAATCGGCCACGAAATGCTGCTCCCCAAACTCCACCACGGTCAGGCAAGGACCGCTCACGGCGATGGAATCCCCGATGGCCACCCCCTGGAGAATCCTGGTGGCGGCGATGTGCAGATGGGCGCCGCTTTCGCGCTGCACCTTCCGCCGCAGTACGCCCACCTCCTCGATCAGCCCGGTGAACATCAGTCGGGCTCTCGGAGATAGCCGGTGATCAAGACGTCCTCACCGATGGACTCTGAGCGCACGTCGCGCAGCCGGAGGGCCTGATCCATCACGGTGAGCGGGGCGACGGGAAGCGGTTCCCGGCCCTCGCGCCCCACACCCAGAAGCGGCGCCACGAAGACCGCCACCTTGTCGATCTGTTCCGCCTCCCACCAGGCTGCGGCCAGCCGCGGGCCGCCTTCGAGCAAGACGCTCTGCACGCCACGCGCAAATAGCCGCCGGGCCACGGCCCGCGGATCGAGAAGGCCGTCCGCTCCCGCAGGCACAGTGGCCACCTGGACTCCCCAACCGCCCACGCGCTCCACGCGCTCGGAAGGCACGTCATCGGCCGCCAGCAGCAATACCGGACCTTGCTCTGCGGTGCGCACGATGGCCGCCTCGGGCGAGATCTCGAGCCGAGCGTCCAGCACCACGCGCAGCGGTTGCGTGTCGGTCGCCACCTCGCGGACGTCCAGGCGGGGATCGTCCCGCCGGAGGGTTCCGGTCCCCACCAGCACGGCATCGGCCTGCATGCGCATCTGGTGAACCCGGCGGCGGCTCTCTTCGCCCGAGATCCAACGAGAGTCACCCGAGGACGTGGCCACCCGGCCGTCCAGAGTCATGGCGTACTTGTAGGTCACGAAGGGACGGCCCCGCGTGGCCGAAGTGCGAAAGATGTCGTTCTGGCGGCGAAGCCGGTGCTCCAATTCACCCTCGGCCAGGTCCACCGTCACCTCATTGGCCCGCAGGCGCTCGATCCCCCTGCCGTTTACCCGAGACGAGGGATCGCGGCTGCCCACCACCACCCGGGAGACCCCCGAAGCCAGCAGGGCGTCGGTGCAGGGGGGTGTGCGCCCGTGGTGACAGCAGGGCTCGAGGGTGACGTAGACGGTGGCGCCGCGCAACCTTCCGCGAAAATCCTCGCCGACCGCGGCCTTGAGGGCCGCCACCTCGGCGTGATCGCGCCCCGGGGCGGCGTGAAAGCCTTCGCCCAACACGGTGCCTTCGCGAACCACGAGCGCGCCCACCACGGGATTCGGCCGGGTGTGGCCGCGGCCGAACTCCGCAAGCTCCATGGCCCGCTCGAGATACGTCTGGTCACGGTCGTCCAACGGCAAAGAAAAAGCCCCTTTCGGAAGTGGCCTTCCAGGGGCGATCGGGAGCGAACCGGTGCGCCTATCGAAGCACGCCGTCGCCGTACCCGGTCTTCTCCCTTCCAGACTTTGACTGTCGGCCCAGGAATCTCACCTGATCGACCCCGAAGGGCTCGCGGGCTGTTACCGCCGGTAGGGAATTTCACCCAACCCCGAAGACCTATGTAACCAAGAAAATTTACCACACCCGGTGGAAGGACCACACCGAGGATCGCCGCCACGTCGGATCAGACGACGATGCCGCCCCGCGGAGCCTTAGACGGCGAGGCCGCCCGCGGGAGATCAGACGACGATGCCGCCCCGCGCCAGAGCCTGCAGTTCGGCCGCTTCTTGTCCCGGATCGGCCGCGCCGAAGACCGCCGAACCGGACACTAACCAGTTGGCGCCCGCCTGCCGCAGGCGGCTAATGGTGTCGCGGCCCACCCCGCCATCTACCTCGAAAGCCACTCCGGGAGGCAGCATGCGGGCCAACTCGGCCAACTTGTCCAGTGCCCCCGAGATGAACTTCTGCCCGCCGAAACCGGGGTTGACGGTCATGGCCAGGACGTAGTCCGCATATTTGATGGCCTCAGAGACCGCGGACGCCGGTGTCGCCGGATTGAGCACCACCCCCGGAGAGGCCCCCAGTTCGCGGATAGCCGTCAGCGTGCGATGCAGGTGAGGCAGGATCTCCACGTGCACGCTGAGGGCGTCCGCCCCGGCCCGCACGAAGTCCTCGATGAAGCTGTCGGGGTCCTCGATCATCAGGTGCACGTCGACCCAAGCACCTCGTTCATGAATCCTCGGCGCCAGAGCGGCGACCACCGCAGGGCCGATGGTCAGATTGGGCACGAAGTGCCCGTCCATGACGTCGAAATGGATGGCCCGCATGCCCGCGTCCAGCATGCGGTCCACCTCGGCGCCCAGTCGGGCAAAGTCCGCCGAGAGCACCGAGGGCAGCAGCAGCACCTGACTACGGATGTCGGTAGGAATGCCCATCGCTCACGCTCCTTCCCCATTCGCGCCCGTCTCTAGGCCCGCCTCGACCCGGGAAAGGTAGCCGCGCAGGAACTCGTCGGGGCCCATCCGCCGCTTGCCCGCCGCCTGCAACTCGAGCAGTTCGAGCGCGCCTTCCCCGCAACCCACGAACAGACGCGTCTTGGTGAGGGAAACCCTTCCCGGGTGGCCCGCGGCCTCTTCGGCTTCGGCCGGGATTGCGATTCCCTGAACCCCGAGCGGCCAAGTGCGCCAGATCTTGAGCCGCAGGCTCCCGGCTTGGGTTTCGGCGCCTATGTCCGGGGCCAGGGCCCTCACCTGGTCATGGGCAGCGCGCGCGCTCCGGTCCAGGCGCAGCCGGCGATCGGCGGCGGTCAACTTCGAGGCGTATACGCTCTCACCCTCCTGTTCGCGCCACTCCAGGTTGCCGTGCTTGGCGCCGGTCAGCACCTCTTCCACCGCCAACGCGCCCAGGAAGGCCAGAGCCCGGCCCAAGAGCAGGTGATCGTCTCGCAGGTCTATCGACAGCCGCCGGCAAAGCGCGGTGGGACCTTCGTCGAGACCCGGACTCATCCGCATTATGCAAACCCCGGTCTCGCCACGGCCGTCCATCAACGCGCGGCGAACCGGAGCGGCCCCTCGGTAGAGTGGCAGTAACGAGGGGTGGACGTTCAGGCAGAGAAAGCGGTCGAGAACCTCGGATTTGAGCAACTGGCCAAAGGCCGCCACCACCAGGGTTTCGACGCTGCTGCGGGTCAGCCGTTCGAGCACCTCGGGAAGGTTGATGCTGGGGGTCTGCACGCAGTCGAGACCTTCGCGTTCGGCCACCTCGACCACCGGCGGCCGCCGGGCGTGCCTTCCTCTTCCCGCCGGACGATCGGGCTGGGAGATCACCAACTCAGGGCGCATCCCCCGAGCGAGCAGATCGCCGAGCACCCAAGCCCCGAGCTCCGGGGTTCCCGCGAAAGCGAAAGTCACAGACCCAGGGTCTGTTCGCGTATCTCCCGCAGGATCCGTTTACGCTCCTCCTGCGTGGTGCGGTCCAGGATCAGCTTGCCCTCCAGGTGGTCCACCTCGTGCTGGAAGATGCGCGCCACGAATCCCGAGACCTCGATCCTGCGCAGTTCACCCGTCAGGTCCTGACCCTCGACCACGATCCTGAGCGAGCGCGACACCGGCATGAGGTGCCCGGGCAGGGAAAGACAGCCCTCGTCGTCGGTCTCCTCGTCTTCGGATCTCTCCACGATGCGCGGGTTCGCCAGTGCGCCCCGCTCCTCGGTCTCCGGGTCCTGCCAAACCATGAAGGACTTATTCATGCCGATCTGGGTCGCGGCCAGGCCGACCCCGTGCTCGCGCTCCATGACCTGGTACATCATCTCGGCCAATTCGCGCAGGTCCTCGTCAAAGCGCTCCACCGGACGGGGCGGCTGCTTGAGCAGTGGATCCCCAAAGATGCGCACTTTGTCTATCGGTAACCCGGCCATAAGCCCCTCCTCTCCGCCGGTCGCTGCATGCTTTCGCTGGAAATTTCCCGCGCCCGGGCCTGCCTGTCTGCCCCCCGGGCCTACCCGAACGACTGCGGTTCGACGTCCACCATCACATCGATGCCCCGCCGCAAATACGGCCCTCGCAGTTGGGCGAGCGCACGCTCGACCAGGTGCCTCCCTCTTTCCGGCTCCTCCACCCGCAACAGGAGGTGCCAGCGGCTGCGCCGGCGGATCACCGGCAGCCGGGCAGGTCCCAGCAGTTCATCGTCGGCCAAGTACTTGGCGAACCTCTCGAAGAGGTAGGCCGCCCCAGCCCGGACCTGCTTCTCATCCTTGCCCGAGAGCAGAATTCTGATCAGCTCGGCATACGGAGGATAACCCAGTCTGCGCCGGATGGCGGACTCTTCGCGGTAGAAGGCCTCGCCCCGCTGATCGAGCGCCATCCTAATACAGCCCACCTCGGGATTCCAGGTCTGCACCAGCACCCGGCCCGGGTCCTTGCCCCTGCCCGCCCGTCCGGCAACCTGCGCCAGCAGTTGGAAGGTGCGCTCCCCGGCGCGAAAGTCGGGCAGGTAGAGCGCGGTGTCCGAGTCGGCCACCACCACCAGAGTCACCCCGGGGAAGTCGTGGCCCTTGGCCACCATCTGCGTACCCACCAATAGGGAGGGACGCGTGCGGGCAAAACCCTCCAGGACTTCCTGCACCCGGCCGGTGCTGGTGACGGTGTCGGAGTCCAGTCGGAAGAGGCCGTTGCGCGGCACGATCTGCAGCAGTTCGTCGCTCAGCCGCTCGGTGCCCGGGCTTCCCCGCTCGAGAGCGGCGCGGCCGCAGGCAGGACAGAGTTCCGGGGCCTCGGCGCCGTGCCCGCAGTGATGGCAGCGCACCACCGCTTCCCGGCGAAAGTAGGTGAGCGAGATTTCGCAGCGGGGGCAAAGCACCACCTCGCCGCAAGCGGGACAGCGCAGGAACGAGGCGTATCCGCGCCGGTTGAGCAGCACAATGGCCTGCTCTCCGCGGCGCATCACCTCACGCAGCGCCTCGCCCGCCGCCGGGGAGAGCACCCCGCGCCCACCCTGCGAGCGCAAATCGATGACCTCCACCCGGGGAAGTTTTTGACCGGTGGGGCGCTCCTTGAGCCGCAACACCAGGCGGGAATCGTGCAGCGACTCGAGGCGGGGAGTGGCGCTTCCCTCGAGGTGAAGGCCCCCGCCCTGCCGGATCCGCCACCAGGCCACGGTCCGGGCGTCGTAGCGCGGCTCCTCCTCCTGCTTGTAGGAGGCGTCGTGGGCCTCGTCCACGATGATCATCCGAAGATCCCTCACCGGGGCAAAGACCGCCGAGCGCGCTCCCACCACGATGCGGGCCTCGCCGGAGAAGACCCGAGCCGACTCCTTCAGCCGCCGCCCTTCGGGAAGCGCGCTGTGCAAGACGGCCACCTGGTCACCGAAGCGCTCTCGCACCCGGTTGACGGTTTGCAGGGTAAGGGCGATTTCGGGCACCAGCACGATGGCCCCGCCGTCCCGAGCGAGCACCCGTTCCAGCAGACGCAGGTAGACCTCGGTCTTGCCGCTGCCGGTCACTCCCCAGAGCAGGGCCCGCGCGGCCTCGCCCTCCTCGAGCGCTTCGGTCAAACGCGCAAGGGCGACGGACTGCTCTTCGGTCAGGGCAAGCGGGGCCGGGGGGTCGGAGGGGTTTTCGGGTTCGAGGCCGGCGGCTTCGCGCGGCGGGCGGAGGAGCCGGCGCAGATAGCCCTTTTCCTCCAGGGCCGCCACCACGGCGCGGGTGGTGCCCAGGCGGCGGGTAAGCTCGGCCACCGGCTCTCCCTCGGGAAGAAGCTGCTCGAAGACCTCCTTCTGCCGGGCGGTGAGAGCGGCGCGTTGCGGCTTCGTCTCGGCTTCCCGCCCGCCGGATTCAGTTGACTGAGCTGCGCCGTCCGGGGAGGCGGCGTTCGCCGGCGCGTCCCCCGTTTCGGACAAGACCGGCTCGACCCAGGAGATCTCCCGCTCGGCCGCGGGCTCCTTGAGGAGGTGAACCGGGGTCACAGCGCGCAGACTCGCCCCCGCCGGGGCCAGATAGTGTTCGCTGAGAAAGCCGGCGACGGCCAAGAGTTCCGGAGGCAGCACCACGCCGCTCATCGAATGGAGCGGCGCCAAGCGCGCGAAGGCGACCTCTCCGCTTGCGCCGAGCGCCGTCACCACGCCGCGTACCCGGCGGCGGCCGAAGGGAACGGTGACCAACTCTCCGAGCAAAGGCGCGCGCTCGGCGCCCTCGGGAAGCCGGTAGTCGAAAGCCCGGCTCTGCAGGGAGCGCGGCCGCAGCAGCGGTATGACCTGGACTGCGGGGATCAACGCCCCCGCTCCGGTCGGCTAGGCGAGTCCTGCCCCGCGGCGAAGGTCCTCGGCCTTGTCGGTCCGCTCCCAGGTGAAATCGTGATCTTCGCGCCCGAAGTGCCCATAGGCCGCGGTCTTTCTGTAGATGGGGCGACGCAGGTCGAGTTCCCGGATGATCGCGGCGGGACGCAGATCGAAATGCTCGAGGACCAGGTCTTTGATCATGTCGATGCCCACCCGTTCGGTGCCGAAGCACTCGACGGCAAGGCTCACGGGATGGGCCACGCCGATGGCGTAGGCCACCTGCACCTCGCAGCGATCGGCCAGTTCGGCGGCCACGATGTTCTTGGCGACGTAACGGGCGGCGTAGGCTCCGGAGCGGTCGACCTTGCTCGGGTCCTTGCCGGAGAAGGCTCCGCCCCCGTGCCGGCCCATGCCCCCGTAGGTGTCCACGATGATCTTGCGGCCGGTGAGGCCGGTGTCCCCCATGGGGCCGCCGATCACGAACTTACCCGTGGGATTTATGTAGAGCTTGGTGTCCTTGAAGTTCGGGTCGTACAGGCCCTCCGGCAGCACCGGCTTGATCACATGCTCGATCAGGTCGGGGCGCATCAGGGTGTCGATGTCGATCCCGTCCTTGTGCTGGCTGGAGATGACCACCGCCGTGATGAACTCCGGACGGCCATGGCTGTAACGCACGGTGACCTGACTCTTCGCGTCCGGGCGCAGGTAGGGCACGATCTCGGCTTTGCGCACCTCTGCCGCCCGGTGAATCAGCCGGTGAGCCATCTGGATGGGTAGCGGCATCAGTTCGTCGGTGTCCCGGCAGGCATAGCCGAACATCATCCCCTGGTCGCCGGCCCCCTGCTGATCGCACGTATCTTCGTCGCCGGGATCGGTACGCATCTCGTAAGCGGTCTCCACGCCCTGGGCGATGTCGGGTGACTGCTCATGGATGGTGGTGATCACCCCGCAGGTGTCGGCGTCGAACCCGTACTTGGCCCGGGTGTAACCGATTTCCCTGACGGTGCGGCGGGCAACCTCGGGAATGTCCACATAAGTGGAGGTGGTGATCTCGCCGGAGACCACGATCAGCCCGGTGGTCACCAGGGTCTCGCAGGCCACCCGGCCCTGCGGATCGTCGGTCATCACCGCGTCGAGCACGGCGTCCGAAATCTGATCGGCAATTTTATCCGGATGGCCCTCGCTGACCGATTCGGACGTGAAAAGGAAGTCGTGGTTCTCCACCAAGGTCCTCCCCAGGGAGTGTGTAGTGATGGGACGGGAGCGCCCCGAGTTCGCGTGTGGCGAAGGTCAGAAGACCGCCAACCAGCCTATCTCCCGGAGCCGACGGAAGTCTACCAGTTTATGCCCACAGAGGCGGTGCCGCGCCTCCTCCCCTGTGGCTGCCCTCTTCCTCCGTGCCTGCTTCTCGGCTCAGTTTCCGCGGTCGGCGATCTTCTCTTCGAATGAGGAAAGCTCGATTATGAAACGCTCGTGGCTGCCTCGGCCGATCTCGCCCACCTCGTCCTCCGCAACCACCGAGAAGACCAACCGCCGGCGGTCGATTTCCTCCAGTTCGGCACGCGCGCGAACCAGCATGCCCACCGGAGTGGGAGCCAGGTGAGAGACCTCCAGCTTGGTGCCCACCGTCGACTGCCCCTCCTCGAGTTCCGCGGCCACCGCCTCCACCGCGGCCTGTTCCATGAGCGCGATCATCATCGGGGTGGCCAGGCCGTTCACCAGTCCCGAACCGAAAGCGCTCGCTGTGAGTTCAGGGGTGACCCGTCGTTCTATCCGGGCGGAAAGTCCAGGCTCTAAGGGCATCGTCGCACCTCTCTCGTCATCGGTTGTCCACCACGCGCCGGGCCTTGCCCGAGAAACGGGGTACGCCCTTGGGCTCCACCAGGCGCACCCGGGCGCGCACTCCCAGTTCTTCCTGCAGCCGGTCGGCCACCTCGCGTTCGAACTCAACCAGTTTGCGCATCTGGTCCGGGAAGATGGCGGGCTCCACCTCCACCTGTACCTCCATCTGGTCGAGCGCATCCTCCCGCGTCAGCAGGATCTGGAAGTGCGGCTCGACCCCCTCGATGCGGCCGAGCACCTGCTCCACCTGCGAGGGAAAGACGTTCACTCCGCGGACGATGAGCATGTCGTCGGTACGGGCGAATACCTTGGTATGCCGGGCGAAGGTACGGCCGCAGGCGCAGGGCCGCAGGTTCATGGTGGCCAGATCGCCGGTGCGGTAGCGCAGCACCGGCAGCGCCTCTTTCGTCAACGAGGTGAAGACCAACTCGCCCTCCTTGCCCTCGGGCACCCGTTCCCCGGTTTCGGGGTCCACCACCTCGACGATGAAGTGGTCCTCGTTTACGTGCAGGCCTTCCTTCATCAGGCACTCGCCCGACACTCCCGGCCCCATGATCTCGGAGAGCCCGTAATTGTCGGTGGCGCTCAGGCCCAGCCGAGCCTCGAGCTGCTCCCGGACCTCGTTGGTCCAGGGTTCGGCGCCAAAGAGTCCAACCCGCAGCTTGAGCTCTTCGCGATCGAAGCCCATCTCCTCGATCGAGCCGGCGATGTACATGGCGTAGCTCGGAGTGCAGACCAAGACCGTGGTGTGGAAGTCGCGCATGATGGTCAGCTGGCGGCGGGTGTTTCCCGTCGAAGCGGGGATCACCGTGGCCCCCAACCGCTCGAGGCCGGCGTGTAGGCCGAATCCCCCGGTGGGCAGGCCGTAGCCAAAGGCGATCTGGGCGACGTCGTGAGCGTGCGCTCCCCCGGCGGAGGCGACCCGGGCGGTGAGCTCGGCCCAGGTGTTCAGGTCTCCGCGGGTGTAGCCCACCACTGTCGGCCGGCTGGTGGTCCCGGTCGAGGAGTGAATGCGCACCACCTGCTCCAGGGGCACGGCGAAAAGCCCGTAGGGGTAGGCCCGGCGAAAGTCGTCCTTGACCGTGAAGGGGATCTTCTCCAGATCGTCCAAGGAGCCGATGTCCTGCGGCCTCAGACCCGCCTCCTCCCACTGCTCCCGGTAGAAGGGGACGTTGTTGTACGCCCAGCGCACCGTCATCTGCAGCCGCTCGAACTGCAGCTCGCGCAGCCGCTCGCGCTCCATGGTCTCGTATTCCGGGTTCCACATCCCGTTCACAAATGCGGTCCTTTCTCTAAAGCTCTCGGGCGAAGGGCCGGCTACCCGGCCCCGCGCCGACCAAAGTAGATAGCCTGAACGTCGGGATCGTTCAAGAGCTCCGCCCCCGAACCCTCGAGTACCACGCAGCCCCGTTCCAGCACCAGACCGCGGTGGGCCACGCGCAGCGCGAGCCGGGCGTCCTGCTCCACGAGGACCATGGGGAGTCCTTCCCGGTTAAGCCGGGCCAACACCTCGAAGATCTCACGGACGATGAGGGGTGCGAGACCCATCGAGGGTTCATCCAAGAGCAACAGCTGAGGCTCTGCCACGAGCGCCCGGCCGATGGCGAGCATTTGCTGTTCGCCGCCCGAAAGCGTGCCCGCGGCCTGCGCCCGCCGCTCGGCGAGGCGGGGGAAGAGCTCGTAGACCTCCTCCAGCCGCTTGGCCCGGCCGCCGTCGCGGCCGCGCAGATAACCGCCCAGTTCCAGATTCTCGGCCACGCTCAGCGGTCCGAAGAGCTGCCGGCCCTCGGGGATCTGCACCACTCCCCGGCCGGCGATCGCCTCCACCGAGCGGCCCACCAGGGATTCACCTTTGAAGGTTACGCTCCCAGCGGATGCCCGCACCACTCCCGAGATCGCTTTGAGCAGAGTGCTCTTCCCGGAGCCGTTGGCGCCCACGATGGTCAGGATCTCCCCCGCGCCGACCGCAAAGTCGATGCCGTGAAGCACGGGAACGCGGCCGTAGGCCACGCGCAGACCGGCGACCTGAAGAAGCGGCTTCACAGCCACCGCGGGAACCGCGCGCTCGCCGGAAGTGCTCATCGGGGCACCTCCTCGGCCAGGTAGTCCTCGCCCAGATAGGCCCGGATAACTTCCGGATTGCTGCGGATCATCAGGGGCGAACCTTCGGCGATCTTTTCGCCGTAGTCCAACACCACCACTTCGTCGGAGACCTCCATGACGAAGCCCATGTCGTGCTCCACCAGCAGGACGGTGACGCCATCGTCGCGAATGCGGCGCACGGTCTCCGCCAGACGCTCGGTCTCCTCGTTGTTGAGCCCGGCGGCGGGCTCGTCCAGCAGCAGCAGACCGGGCTCGGTGGCCAGTGCCCGGGCGATCTCCAACAGATGGCGCTCACCCAGAGGGAGCGAGTCCGCCTCGGTCTCCGCCCTGTCGCCGAGCCCCGCGCGCTGCAGGGCTTGGCGCGCGGCCTCTTCCGCCTCCGCCTCTTCCCGGCGCTGCCGGGGAAGGGTCAGAAAAGCCGACAACAACCCCGCCCGGCCGTGGGCGTGCCGGCCCACCTTGACGTTGTCGAGCACGCTCAGCGCTTCGAAGATCTGGCTGTGCTGGAAGGTGCGGCCGATGCCCGCCCGGCTCGCCTGGTGCGGGCTCGTGCGGGCCAGGTCGATCTGCGCATCGCCGCTCCGCAGCGGATTGCGAAAGAGCACGCGTCCCTCGTCCGGACGGTCGATCGCGGACACCAGGTTGAACAGGGTGGTCTTACCCGCCCCGTTCGGCCCGATCACGGCCTTGATCTGGGCCTCGTGCACCTGAAACGAGACCTCCTTGACCGCGGTCACCCCCCCAAAGCGGCGGGTGACCCCCTCCACCCTTAGGACCGGCACTCGCTCCCCCTCTCCTCGACCGGTTCCGCCTGGGTGCGGGAGCCGACGATGTGGGGCGTCCGGCGCAGGCCGAGCAGCCTCGCGGGCGCGCCGGCCAGACCCTCGGGCAGGAAGATCATCACCACGATGACCAGCAGGCCGAAAGCCAGCAGGGTGTAGTCCTCGTTGTAGCGGGCGAGCACCTCCGGCAGCAACACCATGAGACCGGCTCCCCAGACGGCTCCCCAAACGCTGCCCAGTCCGCCGATGACCGCCCCGGCCACCAGCAGCACCGAAAGGGTCACACCGAAGCCCTCCGGACTGATGAACATCACGTAATGGGCCAGAAAACTGCCGGCGATGCTGGCAAAGACCGCGGACACCACGAACACCTGCAGTTTGTGGAAGGCCACGTCGATGCCCAGCGAAGCCGCCGCGATCTCGGTGCGGTGGAGAGCGATCAGCGCCCGGCCGGTCCGCGTCCGGGGAAGGTTGAGCGCCATGCGCAGCATGATGAGGGCCGCGCTCCAGACGACCACGTGAAACAGGCGCGGATCGGTGAGGCTCCAACCTCCCAGCGTCAGGGGCGGGATGCCCACCACGCCGTCAGTGCCTCCGGTCAGGCCCTTCAGCTGAATCAACAGGATGAGCACGATCTCCCCAAAGCCCAAGGTCGCCATGGCGAGGTAGTGGCCTTCGAGCCGCAGCGCGGGGACGCCGATCACGACCGCCACCAGAGCCGAGAGCACGGCTGCCAGGAACATCGCCGGCCAGGGGTCGAGACCCCAGCGGGTCGTGAGCACCGCGGAACCGTAGGCGCCGAGCCCGATGAAGGCGGCGTGCCCCAGGCTGATCTGCCCGGCCTGGCCCAGCAGCAGGTTGAGGCCGATGGTGGGCATCAAGCGGATGGCAAAGAAGGCCAGGATGGAGAGGTAGTAGCTGTTGGTCAGATAGAGCGGGACGGTGAGCGCAACCAGAGAGAACAGCAGAAAAGCGAGGTTGCCGCTCGGCCAGCCCAAAGCCCCGCCGGGGCCGCGGCTGGGGCGATCCCGGCCCCCGCGGCCGCTCCCGCGCGCTTTGCGGCTCTCACCGGCGGCGCCCTCCGCGCCTTCTCTTTGTCCGAACCGCGCCAAGGGAGCTACACCTTCTGCGCGGTGCGCTGTCCCAGGAGACCCTGGGGCCGGGCGAAGAGAACCAGTAGGAGAATGAGGAAGGCGATCGCGTCCTTGTACCCCGAGGTGCCCGACCAGGGCAGGAGCCCCACGCTGAGCGACTCCAGCAGCCCGAGCGCCAACCCGCCGGCGACGGCGCCCGCCGGGCTGCCCAGACCGCCCAAGATGGCGGCGGCGAATCCCTTGAGACCGAGGAGCGCTCCGGAGCTGTAGCTCATGAAGCTGATCGGCGTGATCAGCACGCCCCCGGCCGCGGCCACCGCCGCACTCGCCCCAAAGGTGAGCAGCACCACTCGGCCGTAGGGAATGCCCAAGAGACGCGCCGCCATCGGGTTGACGGCGCAGGCTCGGACCGCCTTGCCCAGCATCGTCCGCCGATAGAAGACCTGCAGGGCGATGACGATGAGAGCGGTGACCCCCAGCACCCACACGGTCTGCGCTACCACGGTGGCCCCGAGCACCGAGAGGGGCGCCCGCTCGGTGAATGCCGGCAGCGCCATCGCCTCCCTGCCCCAGATCAGCATGGCCGCGGTCCTGAGCGCCAGCGAGGCGCCGACGGTGACGATGATCTGCGCAAGCACCGAGGCGTTTAGCAACGGACGGATGGCGAGCAACTCGAACAGCAGGCCCACCACGGTAACCGCGGCGACGGCCCCGATGGCGGCAAGCGCCAGCGGGGCCCCGCCGGAATGCAGACTGACCGCGGCCAGTCCGCCCAGCATCACGAACTCACCCTGGGCGAAATTGATGATGCCGGTTGCGTTGTAAATCAGGGTGAATCCCAAAGCCGTCAGGGCATACACGCTACCGCTGGTGATGCCGGCAAAGACGAACTGCAGGAACTCCTGAAGACTCACCTCGCTACTCGGCCATCACCCAGGAACCGTTCTCGATCCGCACCATGATCAGATCGTCGACCTCTAGGCCATCGTGATTGGTCTCGGAGTAGTTGAAGATACCGTCCGGTCCCGCCCAGCCGGTGGTCTCGTTGAGCGCCTTTTGGATGTCACCGGGTTCCGTGGTGCCGGCGCGCTCGATGGCATTGGCGAGCAGGCCCACCGAGTCAAAGGCGTGGCCGGCGAAGGTGTTGGGCTTCTGGCCGGTGGCCTCTTCGAAGGCCGCGATGAAACCATCGACCACTTCCTTCTGCGCCGGATCGGTGATCGACTCCGGGATCAGCAACTTGCCCGCGGGAAACACCACGCCCTCGGCTGCGTCGCCGGCGAGATCGATGAAGGTCATGTTGGCGATCCCGTGGCTGCCGACGTAGGGAATATCCATTCCCAGCTGATCCATGTTCTTGGCGGCCACGGCGGGGCCGGGATTGGTTCCCCAAACAACCAGAGCCTCCGGTTCGGACGACCTGATCTTCGTCAGGGGCGCCGTCAGGTCGGTCTCATCGGTCCGGTAGGACTCCTTGGCCACCACCTCGAGCCCGTAGTCCGCCGCGCTCTTCTCGATCTCAGCGAGGCCCGAGGAGCCGAAGGCGTTCTCGTCGTGGAGCACCGCGATCCGGGTGACCCCCAACTCTTCGGAGACATAGGTGAGGGCTCGGGCAACCGCGAGAGCATCCTTGGGCGGCGTGCGCCACATCCACTCGATCGGCGGCTCATCCGTGATGGCGTTGGCCGCGGACATGGTCACCTGGGGAATCCCCTCGCGCGCGGTGATGGGTTTCATGGCCAGAGTGGAGGGAGAGATGGTCCCGCCGATGATCGCTACGGCGCCGTCCTGCTGGATCAGCTTGTTGGTCGCCGTCACTGCCTCGTTGGGGTTCGACTGGTCGTCTTCGATGACGATGTCGACCGGACGTCCCAACAGCCCGCCCCGGTCGTTGAGCTGTCCCTCGAGCATCTCCAGGGCGGCGCGCTCCTGCTCGCCCAATGCTGCCGCCGGACCGGTGGCCGAAACCACAGCCCCGAACACGATCGGCTCACCCGTGGGCGCGGCCGCCTGCCCGCCGGCTTCACTGGTCTCCGTGGTGTCGCCGGTCTCGCCGGCGCTGGTTTCGGTCGCAGCCGCGGTGTCCGCGGTGGTGTCGTCTGTGGAGGTTTCGTCGCCGCCACACCCCAAGCCTGCGAAGAGCAGGAGCCCGAGAACGACCACCAGTGCCATTGCCAATTTCCTAACACGCATCACGCACCCCCGTGCATTTGCGGCGATTCGGACCGCGCCCCCCGGACCGTCCTGCATCGCCTCTCTAAATTTCGAGCTAACACTGCCCCATGGCCAGAAGATCCTCGCCGTCGAGGACCGCGAACCCATTTTCCCGAAGAAGCCGCTCGGTTTGCCGGCAATCCTCCACCTTGACGATGGCGGCATGCCTCGTGGTCAGGTACATGTACTCCACGTTGATCCCGCTCGACGAGAGCAGGCCCACAAGCGACGCCAGGTCGGCCCCGGCCTCGCCCGTCTCGACGCAAACCACCTGATTGTCGATGATGGTAAACCCCTGCTCCCGCAGGGCTGCCGCCGCGTCATCTGAGCGGTCGACCACCAGACGCGCGATGCCGTAGTCGATGGTGTCGGCGATGGTGAAGCCGACCACCTTGAGGCCTTGATCGGCGACCAGTCTCATGACTTCGGCGACGCGGCCGGCCTTGTTCTCGACGAAGACGGAAAGCTGAGATACGGACAATTGGCGTCCTCCGGGCACACGGGCAGGGTTGGCCGACCAACATACACCAAAGCGGGGCCGGCTAGAACCCTCTTCGCCGCTTCCGGCCGCTCGCGGTAGAATCTGCCGTATGGCCATTCTTGTTCGCAAAGCCGGAATCGCGGACGTCGCCCCGATCCACAAGCTGATCAACGGTCACGCCGAAAACGGCGTGATGCTGCCGCGCTCGCTGCACAGCCTGTACGAGCACCTGCGCGACTACGCCGTGGCCGTGGAGGGGGATCAGGTCGTGGGCGTCATCGGCCTGCACATCTCCTGGAGCGACCTGGCGGAGATTCGTTCGATGGCGGTGGCCACCACGCATCAGGGAAGGGGCCTCGGCCGGCGGCTGGTCGCCGAGGCAATCGACGAAGCCGTGCGGCTGGGCATCTCCAAGGTCTTCGTGCTCACCTTCGTGCCCGACTTCTTCTCACACCTGGGTTTCGCCGAGGTGGACAAGGCGGAGCTTCCGCACAAGATCTGGCAGGAGTGCATCCACTGCCCGCACTTTCCCGACTGCGGCGAGGTGGCGCTCACGAGAACGATCGAAGCCGCGGCCGCCTAGGCCTCTCAGCCGGGTTGGCCGCCGCCCGGGAGACCGGCCCCGGTCGCGGGAGTCTAGCTCGCGGGACGCAGGGCTCCCTCTACGTACTTCACCGAGGGATCCCAGAGAATCCACTCGTTATAACCCTGCTCTTCGACGGCCCGGATCTGAGCCTTGACCTCTTCCACCCCGTACTCGACTCCCCCCAGGGAAAAGTCCTGCAGCCAGGGCCGGTAGATCGCGCCGGTGCCGTCCATCCTGCGGGTGGCGTCCGCCGTGGCCAGCTTGACCACGTCGTAGGGGTGGGCGTTTGGGTTTTCCAGATTGTAGTGGCCGCTGTAGTAGTGCGAGGGGTAGATCATGGGAGAGACGATGTCCACGCTACGCGCAACCTTCTCGATCTTCTGCCCGATGCCCATGTCGTTCTTCTCGTAGAGAGTGAGGCCGAACACGTCGGCCGAAACCCACACACCCAGGGGTTCGAGCCGCTTCCGGCTGTAGGCGAGGAAGTCGGCGATGGCGTCTTCCTTGGGGCCGTACTCGCTCGGGTAGCTGGTTTCGGAAATCTTGCCGTCGCTGGGGAAGCGCACGTAGTCCCATTGGATCTCCCGGAAGCCGTGGCTGACCGCATCCTCGGCCACGTCGAGCACGTAGTCCCAGACCTCGCGGCGGTAGGGGTTCATGTAGGCGAAGCCCTTGTTGTCTTTCCAGACGCCGCCGTTGACGTTCTGCACCGCCCACTCCGGGTGCTTCTCCGCCAGCAATGGATCCTTGAAGACCACGATGCGGGCGATGGGAACGATGTCGTGTTCGCGCAGAGTGGCCATGAGGCCGTCGATATCGCGGATGCGCTCCTCTTCCATCCCCAACTCGTCGGAGAGTTGGACATTGGCGTCGTAGGTGACGTAGCCGGTGGCGTCCTTGACGTCGATCACCATGGCGTTGATTTCCGTGCGGTCCACCAGAGCGAGTTGGTCCGTAAGGATGCCGTTGTGCCCCGCCGCCCAACTGGAGAGATAGATCCCTTTGACCGGCCGGTAAGCCTGGTCGCGGAAATGGCCCAGGCTGACGTCCGGGGTAACCGGATACTCACGTGCCGGAACCGCCGCGATCGCTTCCTCATCACCCCCAAAACCGGGAAGGGAGGGAAGCCCTATGGAGGGAAAGCCGATGGAGGGCATCCCCACGTCAAACTCTCCTCCGACCACACGATCGCCCAACTGCCAGAAAAAAGAAAAGGCAAGAACGAAGGACAGCACCGCTCCGACCAGGATGGCCGCGGCCATGAGCGGGGCCTGCCGCCGCCGTTTCCGGCCTTTTCGTCTTGGGTCTGAGAGGGGTGAGTTGTACATACTTCCGACCGCCATAGTGTTCTCTTTCAGCAGCGGTAGTCTAGCAGAGTGGCGCGAAGGCAAACGGTCCCGGCCGGAGGGGGTCATGCGGCCGATCGGGGGATCCTCGGGCGGCGGAGAGAAATACTTCCCCGAGCGATGGCCGCTTCCCAAAACAGGTGTTACAGTACGCCACCATGCGTTATGACAACGTCATCCGCTTCCTAGGCGTCGCCTTCGTGATCGGCGCTCTCTCCGGGCTCGTCGGGGGACTGATCTTCGGCGGAGCCGATGGAGATCCGGCTAAGGCCGCCTCGGAGGAACCAACCACCGATACCAGTCTGGTCCAGGCAATGACACCGGAGCAGGCGGCGGCGGTCGGGGCCAACGAGATGGGGCAGATCCCGGTGCTCGAGTACCACAAGATCGGAACTCCGGAAGCCGAATGGACCCGCACCCCGGAGAACTTCCGCCAGGATATCGCCAAGCTGAAAGAAGCCGGTTTTTACCCGATCAACCTCCGAGACATGGTCGAGGGCAACATGAACGTGCCCGCGGGAAAGACCCCGGTGGTCCTCACCTTCGACGACTCGAGCCCTGGTCAGTTCCGTCTGAACGACGACGGCAGCATCGACCCGGAGAGCGGCATCGGAATCCTGAACGCCGCAACCGAAGCCGGCGGTTGGGCGCAGAAGGCGACCTTCTTCTTACTGCTCGACGTCCAGCCGGATAACAACGTGGTGTTCGGCCAGCCGGACCTGAAGCAGGAAAAGGTGCAGCAGTTGGTCGAAATGGGCTACGAGGCGGGCAGCCACACCATCAGCCACCTGAATTTGAAGGAAGCCTACACCGAGGACGCGGTCAAGCAGTTGGCCGTCTCCAAAGGGGAGATCGAAACGATGGCCGGGGGCGATTACCGGGTGAGTTCGCTATCGGTGCCGTTTGGCGAGTACCCCGAAGACGACGGCATCTTCGCCGGTGAATACGAGGGGGCCAAATACACCTACACGGCCGCCGTCGAGGTCAGCGGAGGCGTGAGCCTCTCCCCCTTCTCCACCGATTTCAAAGCGCTGCACATCCCGCGCACTATCGTCCGGGGTGACGCTTTGGATCAGATGATCTCGAACTTCGAGAGCAATCCCTCGTTGCGCTACATCTCGGACGGCGATCCCGCGGCCGTGTCTTTTCCGAAGGAGTTGGCCGAGGACTTGGGCCAACCCGCGGGCGACCTGGGCCGCCCCACCATCACCTACTAGAAACCTCCCGGTTACCGTCCCCCTGGGGGCCGGCTGTTGGGCCGGCCCTTGGGATTCAATCTACAGGTCGTCGTTGACCGAGTCGGTGACCGCCGGCTCGCCCAGGTGGCCTTCCTGACCCACGACATCCTCTGAAGGCGCCGCGTCTTCGTCGAGAGGCTCGGTCGAGGCTATCGCCAGCTCAACCGGATCCCCGAGCTTGAGCACCAGTTCCGCGCCGCACAGACCGCACTCCACGGATGCCCGATCCGGCGTGTCCTTCTCGACGTGAAGGGTGGCGTGGCAGACGGGACAACGTCCGTCTACGTCCTCTTCCATGCCGACGAGAGCGCGCTTCTGGCCGGCCAGTTCCCACAAGGGATCGTACTTCTTCACCAACGGCCTCCTGGGATATGAGATAGAACCCTCCCGCCAAGCGGGAAGCCATTCCGATTTCGCGTTGGAGTCTCTCACAGCGGGCCCTCGGCGCACAAGCGCCGGCCTGCCCGAGCCGTCTCCCGGTCTGGACGGCCCCAGGTCCACCGAGTAACCTCCAAGCCATGACCGCACCAGCGCCATGCCATCGCCAATGAGAGAACGGGAGATGCCGGTTCTCGATCTGAGCCTGGCCCCCTACGAAGAGGTTCAGAGCCTCCAGGGCAGGCTCCGCCGCGCGGTGGCAGAGGGCAGGCTGTCTGCGGGAGGTGTGCTCCTGCTGCTCGAGCACCCGCCGGTGATCACGCTGGGCAGTCGGGGCGGCGAGCAGGACCTGCGCCGCCCGCGCGAGGCGCTGGCCAGCTCAGGGGTCCGGGTGCTGGAATCGGAGCGCGGCGGCCAAGCCACTCTCCACGCCCCGGGCCAGCTGATCTCCTACCCGGTCATGCCCATTCCCCGGCGCGATCTGCGGGCGCTGGTCAGGGGGCTCGAGCATGTGTTGATCGAGGTCCTCATCGGCTGCGGAGTCCACGCCGTCCGCCGGGAGGGGAAACCGGGACTCTACGCAGAGGGCCGCAAGATCGCCTCCGTGGGACTGCGCTGCGAGCGCTGGGTCGCCAGCCATGGGACTTCCCTAAACGTCAACCCTAACCTTAGCCTCTTCGACGCCATCGTTTCCTGCGGCGAGGCGGAACTCAGGCAGACCAGTATTGCCGAATTGACGGGGGCCGCCCCGGAGATGGCCGCGATCAAGAATCGATATCGGGTTGAATTCGAGAGAGTTTTCGGCCGCCCGCTGGCGGCCATTCGTCGCGTGACCTGGAGCGAGGTCGAAGCCGAACTCGGTTTGGACCGAAGCTAGACCACCGGACGGGACGGTGCCGTTCGCCCGGGAAGTTTGCCTAAGCGCCCCTACTGTAGGCGGAGACAGCAGCGGTCGCGGGCGGTTTCTCGGTCTCGCGGCGGTCTCTTCGCAGGCACACGGAGCGCTCGCTGTCATGGGCGCGGTAGGTGGGGCAAACGCCCTGATCGGTGTGAATGCAGCACAGGAGTTCGACACCGAAGAAGCAGTTCTCGCAGGTGGCCTTGACAACAGAATGCGCGGGCATTCACGGTCCTTTCCTTCGGGTCGGTTTGAGAGCTTCTTCGGCTCGGTCTGACTACGCCACCTTAACGACCGAGACCTTCGGTTAGCAAGTGGGGTGCGGGAGAACTTTCCGCAAATTGCAGGATTTTTAATCCTGAGGTTACTTGGGCCTCTTGGCCTCGGCAATCAGCCGCTCCGACAGACGGTGACCCAATTCTTCCAGGCATCCGGGCGGCAGAAAGCGGTCAGAACCGGCGGAAAAGAGCACGCGGGCGTCGGTGGGAAACTCCATGTCTTCCCGGTAAAGCTGGAGCAAAAGGCGCACGCCCGGGTACCCCTCGAACACGACCGCGAGATCGCTACCCCCGACCGCCTCGACCAACTCTCCGCCGAGGCGATTGGCGATCGCGGGAACCCGTTCGACCAATAACTCGGCCTCCTCCGCCAGAGGTTGCTCGACGTCCAGGCGGAAGTCCTGCGCGTGCCCCGCGGCCAACTCGCGAAAAGCCTGCCAGCCCTCCCCCGGCTTGCCTCCCGGCATCATGAGCGAATTGAGGATCACCCCGGTTTCTTCGTAGGTGGCGGGTTGCTCGGCAGCGGGCTCCGCTTGTCCCGATGCCGGCCCCGTGGCCGTCCCCGGCTCGCCGGTCTCATCGGCGGGCCGCAGTCGGAAAGCCTCGAGTTCAGGAGTAAGGGCGAAATGCTCGTTCAGAATCTGAACCAAAAGACGCCCGGTGTCCGCGTCGTATTCGGCGCCAAGGGCGGTGGCCGCATCCCGCAGATCGACGCCCGCCACCTTCTCACGCAGGGTGCGAAGAACGAAGGCCTCCTTGTCGAGGCGCATCCGCTCGCCTCGAGCCGATCCGGAATCTCGCTCTTCCACCGCGCCTCCCCCGAAAGAACCGCCGGCGGGACGTGAGGTCCTCGCCGGCGCTGATGGTACCCTCGGCAGGAATCGAACCTGCGACACCTAGCTCCGGAGGCTAGTGCTCTATCCGCTGAGCTACGAGGGCCCGAAGGCCAATTATAGCCTGCCTGCGCTCGAGCGTGCCATCGCCGGAAATCAGACGGGCGCGCTGCGGCTTCGGGCCAGGTCAGACCGTCACGCTGCGGCTTCACGGGCCCGTACACGCGGGCACGCGGGGAAGCCCGCCGGCGGCGCGGGGGGGGCGGACGGACCCGGGCTACCCC
>JADQBG010000025.1 GCA_016278725.1 Actinomycetota bacterium | reverse complement strand
ACACCGATCTCCAGGGTCCGGGGACAATAACGTGTGTGGGCGGTACAGCTAGCCCACCTTGGGCAGGTTCTTCATCGCCGCTTTGATCTTCTCCTCCGGGTACGCGTAGTCCTCGAGGTTGCCGCTCAGATAGGCATCATAGGCCGCCATGTCGAAGTGCCCGTGGCCCGAGAGATTGAAGAGAATGGTCTTCTCGTCACCCGATTCCTTGCACTCGTTGGCGACCCGGACGACCGAGGCGAGCGCGTGGCTCGATTCCGGAGCCGGGATGATGCCCTCCGTCCGGGCGAACTGCACCGCCGCCTCGAAACACTCGGTCTGCGGAAGGGCCTCGGCTTCGATCAGACCGTGCTCCTTTGCCAGGGAGACCAGCGGGGACATGCCGTGATAGCGCAGTCCGCCGGCATGGATTCCCGGAGGTACGAAGTCGTGGCCAAGCGTGTGCATCTTCACGATCGGCGTGAGCTTGGCCGTATCGCCGTAGTCAAAGGCGTAGATACCGCGGGTCAGAGTCGGGCAGGCCGCCGGCTCGGAAGCGATGATGCGCACGTCCTTGCCGTGCTTGACCTTCTCGCCGATGAAGGGGAAGGCGATCCCGGCGAAGTTGGAACCGCCGCCCACGCAGGCAATGACCACGTCCGGGTAGGCGTCGGCCAGCTCCATCTGCGCCAGGCATTCCTGGCCTATGACGGTCTGATGCAGCAGCACGTGGTTGAGCACGCTTCCCAGCGAGTAATTGGTGTCGTCACGGGTGGCTGCGATCTCCACCGCTTCGCTGATGGCGATTCCCAGTGACCCCGGGCTCTCGGGGTCTCCGGCAAGGATCGCCCGCCCGGAGGCGGTGGTGTCGGAGGGGCTGGGGATGACTTCGGCGCCCCAGAGGTGAATCATGCTGCGGCGGTAGGGTTTCTGGTGATAGCTGACCTTGACCATGTAGACCAGACATTCCATGTCAAAGAACTGGGTGGCCAGGGCCAGCGCGCTGCCCCACTGACCGGCGCCGGTCTCGGTGGAGAGCTTGTTGATCCCGGCCTTCTTGTTGTACCAGGCCTGAGGGACCGAGGTGTTCGGCTTGTGGGAGCCGGCCGGGCTGACGCCTTCGTACTTGTAGAAGATCTTGGCCGGGGTGCCCAGAGCCTTCTCCCAGCGGTAGGCCCGCAGCATGGGTGTCGGCCGCCATAGCTTGTAGATCTCCTGGATCTCCTCCGGAATGTCGATCCGAGGCTCGGCCGAGACCTCCTGCATGATCAGATCCATCGGGAAGATCGCGGCCAGATCCTCGGGGCCGGCCGGTTGGCCGGTGGCCGGGTTCAAGGGCGGCGCGGGCGGTTCCGGAAGATCGGGCACAATGTTGTACCATGCGGTGGGCAAGCGATCTTCTGGGAGCAGGTACTTGGTCGCCATGGGACTCCCCCTAGGTATAAAGTCGGAAGGCCCTCAAACTAGCACACGGGAAGTGCATCCGCCCAAACGACCATTCGTTATTGCTCGCAATCGTCGGAAAAGGAAGCCGTTGTGGCTGAGCTGCCAACCCTGACGCCGGACAACCTGCAGTTCGTCCTGCTGAGCTTCGAAGGCCCTGACGAGTACGCCATGGCGGGCGGGCTGGGCATGCGCATGAAGGAGCTCGGGCTGGAGCTTGCCCGCCGAGGGTTCCGCACGCATCACCTGTTTATCGGGGACCCCAAAGAACCGCCCTGCAGCCGGCCCGAAAAGAACCTGACCCTGCACCGTTGGGGACAGTGGCTGTCCGGGCACTACCCGGCGGGCGTCTACGCCGGGGAAGAAGCGAAGCTGGCCGACTGGAACGGGACGGTCCCCGCTTACGTGGCCGACCAACTGATCGGACCCGCCGCCGAAGCCGGCCTCTACACGGCGGTGATGGCCGAGGAATGGCACACGGCCCACTCGGTATGCGACCTTTCCGACCTGCTTTGGGCCCGGGGACAGCGGCAACGCAGCATTCTCCTGTGGACCGCCAACAACGTGATGGGCTTCGACCGGATCGATTGGCCCCGGTTGAACTTTTGCAGCCAGATAGCCACCGTCTCCCGCTATATGAAGCACTTGATGTGGGCGCAGGGAGTGAATCCGGTGGTCATCCCCAACGGTATCCCCGAACAGCGGTTGAAGACGATTCCCATGCAGAGAGTCCGTCGGCTGCGCCAGGCCTTCGCCGCGGAAACCCTGCTCTTCAAGATAGGCCGGTGGAGCCCGGACAAGCGCTGGAATATGGCGGTGGACGCTGTGGCCCGGCTCAAGGCGGAGGGTGCGGACGTCCGCCTCGCGGTGCGCGGCGGGATCGAGCCCCACGCCGAGGAGGTCCTGGCGAATGCCCGGCACAGCGGGTTGGTGATCGAGGACGTCAAACTGCCCCGCCTGACCAAAGATGTGGTGGACGCCTGCGAACTGCTGCCGAAGGCGGATATCTACAACATCCGCACCTTCCTCTCCGACGAGACCGTGTCCCTCTTCTACCGAGCCGCCGACGGCGTGCTGGCCAATTCCGGACACGAGCCCTTCGGCCTGGTGGGCCTCGAGGTGATGGCCGCGGGCGGCATCCCCTACGTAGGCTCGACGGGTGAGGACTACGCCATTCCCTATCTGAACTCAGTGGTGCTCGACAGCGACGATCCCGCGGAGATCGCCATCGCCGTCCACTACCTGCGCGATCACCCCAAGGCCAGGGAGCGGATACGCAAAGAAGCGCGGGCCACGGCGAGGCGCTTCACCTGGCGCAGCGTGATAGACGACATCCTGATCACCAAGCTGGAGTACGTGGCGGCCCTGCAGGCGGGCAACGGAGAGCAGCCCTCATCGGCTTGACGGGAGTCCCAAAGGCTCGATGATCGTGCTGATGGTGATGGGCCGCCTGGAGCTACTGCCCGTGCTGCTGCCGCTGACCCGGGGGTTCTGGCGGCGCTGATCCGCAGCCCCGCAGCCGCGCAGCCCGAGCACCTGCGATCTGTGTCTACGCCCCGTGCTCTCCCTGCCGCAGGCGTTCCTGAAAACGCACCCGCGCCTCTTCGATACATACCCAGGCCTCCGCGACCCCCTGAAAGCCCCGGGTCTTGGTCTTCTTCATTTCCAGGTCCTTGTAGACCATGAAGAAGTGCTCGATTTCGTCCAGCAGCCGGCTGGGAAGCTGGTCGAGACGGTTCACCCAGTTCCATTGCGGATCGCTGATGGGCACGCTCAGCACCTTCTGGTCGGGCCCCTTCTCGTCGAACATCAGGAATAGCCCCACCGGTTTGGCCTCGATCAGGCAGCCGGTGAAGGTGGATTCACCCACCAAGACCATGGCGTCCAGAGGATCCCCGTCCTCACCCCAGGTCTCTTCGATGAAGCCGTAATCCGAGGGGTAATGCACCGAGGAAAAAAGCATGCGATCCAATTTGAAGCGCCCGGTCTCATGGTCCAATTCGTACTTGTTGCGGCTCCCCTTGGGAATCTCGACCGTTACCTGAATGGTCCGTTCTGCCATGACCTTCTCCCTGACGCCTTTTACCCGACGGTGCTTCCATCCGTTAGGGCAACACCCGGTGCTAGAATCCCCCCGTGTCCAACACCGTCACATTCCTCAGCGACTTCGGCCTTTCCGGGGGCAACGTCGCCGCCTGCGAGTTGGTGATGACCCGGCTGGCACCTTCCGCGAGAATACTCCATCTGGACCACCACATCGCCCCCGGCGACGTTCGGGCCGGCGCTCGGGTGCTCGCCCGCTTGGCCCCGCTCGGACCCGTCGCGGTTCATCTCGCGGTGATCGACCCCGGCGTGGGCAGCGACCGGCTCGCCGTCGCCCTTCACACCAAGCGAGGAGACTTCCTCGTGGGGCCCGACAACGGTCTGCTCCTGGCTGCCGCCCAGGCGCTGGGCGGCGTCAGCACGGCCTGGTCGCTGGACGCCGAAAGGGTGCGCCGGCAGGCCGAACTCGGCGATTCGCCCTTTGGCGCCCGCACCTTCGACGGACGCGATCTCTTCTCGCCCGCCGCCGCCCTCCTGACCGGGGAGTTGCCCGGGTCCCTCCTCGGAGAGCCGGTCGATTTCAAAGAACTGAAGTCCACCGAAGCCGACCGCGTCGAATGGGTGAACGAGCGCCTGGCAACCGAGGTCGTCGAGATCGACCGCTTTGGGAACGTCGCCCTGGCCGCGCCTTTCCCGGATTTGGAAGAACGTGGCCTGCTGGCGACCGGTAACCTGGAGGTCCGCACGGCCGGGGGATTGGGCGACTGCCGCACCGCCCGCCGGGTTCGCTCCTTTCACGAACTGCTGACGGGTGAACTGGGCGTGCTTTCCGACTCATGGGGGAGGGTGGCCCTGGTCATGAATGCGGAGCCCGCGGACGAGTTCTTGGGCGTTGAAGAAGGGGTCTTCCTCACCCTTGACCGCGGCGCGCGGAAGCCGCCGCCGCTCCCGGAAGACGAGGAAGTCCATCGCAACCAGGGCTTCCCCCAGGAGTGGGAATGAGCTCAGAAGGGCTGAATCCGGAAGAGGCGCTACTCGCCTACCGACCCGATCTGGCCGCAGTTCTGCAGGAGGCATCCGCTCCCCGCTTCCGCTACGTCCAGGTTTACGAGCATCTGATGCAGCGGCCAATGGTTCCCTTTGCGGAAGCTTCCAATCTGCCCAAGGGCCTGCGCGCCCGGTTGGATGAGGCGGGCGCCTCCGTGGTGGAGAGCGTCCGCCGCCAGGACGACCCCGACGGCACCACCAAACTGCTTCTCCGGGGCCGCGACGGGCAGGCCTTCGAAACCGTGCTCATGCGCTACCGGCAGGGAAGCACCGTCTGCGTCTCGAGCCAGGTCGGCTGCTCCCTCGCCTGCACCTTCTGCGCCACCGGAGCCATGGGCTTTCGGCGCAACCTCACCACCGCCGAGATCGTGGATCAGGTTAGGACCCTGCTGCCGCTGCTCGCCGAAGAGGAGCGCCGCCTCACCAACGTGGTCTACATGGGCATGGGCGAGCCGTTGCTCAACCTGGAAGCGGTCCTACCTTCCCTGGCGCTCCTGCACGACGAGGCCGGACTGAACCTGGCGCGGCGGGCAATATCGGTCTCGACCGTCGGGGTTCCCAAGGGCATTCGCCGGTTGGCCAAGGAAGAGCCGCAGGTCAACCTGGCCCTCTCGCTGCACGCTCCCGACGAGGTCCTCCGCAATCAGCTGATTCCTGCGGGCAGACGTTTCTCTCTAGCCGAGGTGCTCTCGGCGGTCGAGGATCATTTCCGCCTTACTCACCGTAAGCTGTTCGTGGAATACCTGATGCTCGGCGGAGTCAACGACACCGGCGCGCACGCGCGTGCGCTGGCCGACCTGATGCGCGGCCGCGTGGTCACGGTCAACCTGATCCCTTGGAACGCGGCCTGCGGTGACTTTCGAGCCTCGAGCCGGCAGGACACGGCCCGTTTTGTGGAGACCCTCAAGCAGCGCGGTATCGAGGTGACCGTGCGCGAAAGCCGCGGCTGGAGCATCGCGGCCGCCTGCGGGCAGTTGGCCGGAGAAGAAGTGGAGAAACCCACCCGGCAACGGCGGCGCTAGCAGTCACAGTGAACCTTGAGCGCCAAAATTTGGGCGCTCGCCAGACTCCCCTCGAGCAGCGCCAGATCCTCCTTGGCCGCTTTGCCCTCCGCGTCCAAGGATCGGGAATCCGCATCCACGAATTCCTGCAGTTCCTCAGTCGAATACTCCGCGAGCTGCTCGACCTTGGGGCGCATGAACCCCGCCCGCTCGATGAGCGCCAGGAACTTGTCCAAAGAGAGGGCGGCCGCCACAAGCCCGGAGCGGACGGCACTACTGCGTGAGACAGGGGCGGGAAGCGGCTTGACGAGGACCACGTCAGAGACCGCCAGCAGTCCGCCGTCCGCGAGAACTCGGAAGACCTCGGCGAATGCCCGGTCCTTGCGCGCCGCGAGGCCGACAGCGCAATTGGCGATCACCGCATCCGCCCACCCGTCTTCCACGGGGAGCTGCTCGATCTCCCCCAATCGAAAATCCACATTCTCGAGTCCGGCGTCCGTCGCCGCGAGCCGATATCGTTCGCGCATTGAGTCGGTCGGCACGATTCCCAAGATATAGCCCTCCGAGCCCACTCTCGCGGCACTGAGCACGGCGTCTTCCCAGACCCGCCCTCCAAGATCGATTACCTTCATTCCCGGAGCCAGGCGAGCGAGACCGACCGGGTCGCCACACGGTGGGGCGAGGGCTCGTTTGGCCGAGGCAAACCGGACGCCCTCGGGCGAAGCGCCGGTCGCGCTCACGACCCCGGGCGCTACGGCGTTGCGCAGATCCGGCTCCCCGGCAGGGGCTCCCTCGTCCTCTGCGGCGCAGGAGGACTCCAGTCCGCGCAGATAGTCGCCCGCCGTGGGAAATTCGGCCAGTTCGGGACCGCTGCCGGGCTCCGGTCCCAACTCCAGGAGCCAGCCCGCTCCGTAGGGATCTTCGTCCAGCAGTTCCGGGTCATCCAGGACATCCTGATTCACCGCCACCAGCCGTCCCGCCAACGGTGACGTGATCTCCTGGGCCGCCTTGTACGCTTCGACCGATAGCAATCGCCTGCCGACAGCGACGTCCTGGCCGACCTCCGCCTCGAGCACGAGATCCTCGATGCCCCCGGACAAGACGACGCCCGCGTGGGTCATACCCAGAACCACCCGGCCGTCCCGCTCGAGCAGCCAAAGTTCGCGCTCAGGATCGTAGCGGCGGTCCTCGGGTACACGCACCCGCTGCCCGTAGAAGTCTTCGAGGTAGAGCACTAGCCGCCGGCTTCCTTGGAGAGCGCCCTGCGAAAGACCTCACGCAACTCGTCCGGTTCGGGGATGGTGGAAAAGGCCAAGGCCCCCTCCACCAGCACGCTGGGAACCGGCAGGTGCTCACCGGCCCGGCGCCGGAGTTCCCGGTAGCGCGCGGCTCCCTCGGGTTCCTTGAGGGTGACCACCTCCACCTTCACGGCCGCCTGCCCGAACTCCGCGGCCACCTCCCGGGTGGCCTCGATCGCCATGATTCAGGGAACGCAGTGACCGCCCTCGGATATGACCTGGACCGCCAGCATCGAATCAGTCCTTTTCCGCCGGTAAAGGGCTTAGGCCTCTTGCGGCCAGGGGTCGCACCAGGCGCCCGCCGGCATGAGCCGCACGCGCAATTCCTCCACGCCGAAGTCCGGCGAGGCAAACCGGACGTCGGCCCAGTGCTCCTCCCACACCATCTCGAGCAATTCGACTTCGGGCGACTCCTCGAGAACCCGGCGCACGGCCGGGCCGCAGGTCACTCAACCCCTCAGGCGAATTCGCGAAGGAGTCTGGGCATCGCCGCCTAACATTCGATGTCCTCCAGGCGCTCGAACTCCGCGACCTCTTCTTCCAGCCTGCGCCGCATCTCCGGATCGTCCTTGAGCTTGAAGGCACACATGCCCGAGCAGTGGAAGCAGCCGACCTGCACTTCCTCATAACCAAGGCCCCGTTCGATGTCGAAGCTGTCGTCGAGCAACCCCTCGGGGTTCGGGTGCACTTGCTGAGGCTCGAAGACGTAGGAGTCGTCCTCGAGCATCCCGAGCGCGACGGCCGCCGCCTTCTCGGCCAGAGCCTTCGCCAGCTTCTGCCCTGATACTTCGGGGTAGGGACGGCGTCGGCCGATGGCGTGCTTTGTCTCGCTCCGTATCCGGGGAGTCAGCAGCCGCGCCGCGGGGCGGATTCCCACCAAGTTGAGCGCGTTGGACCCGCAACGGTGCGAGCAACCATCCAAAACGATCACCGGATACTCCTGAACCAGCCGCAGTTCGTGAGGAACGCCGGTGACGACCGGGGGTATCGACACCAGTTGCACCCGGCCCGGCAACAGATCCTCGGCCAGCAGGTAACCGGCCAGCCGGGTGACCGAAGAGACCGGGTCCCCGATCCCCCCGCACGGAAAGATCGTCACCTGCTCGACAGACACGCTCAGGTCTCCTTTGACTCTTCGGGAAGCGGCGGCATCTCCACCGGCCGATAGACTCCCGGTTCCAGCCGCACGAACTCCATCGCCCCCTCCATGTTGGGGGCCGGACGAAACCACTCGTCCTGCCGGCGGACGACCTCCGGCCGCTCGAAGCGGTATTCGCTTCCGCGCGCAAGCATATCCCCGCCGATGCCGGCAACGCGCTCGGCCACCGCCCACGCTAGATCTCGCCCAATTCCGCTGGGGTAGCGCAGGTTTACCTCAGACAGATCGTATCCTTGGGCCTCCGCGTATTCGGGAATCAGTATGCGGACGGCGGGGGTGATCCCGGCCAAGTAGAGCAGATTCGTGCCGCAGCTCCACTCGCAGCCATCGAGGGCGATTGACGGAGATTTCTGAACCATCAGAACGTCCTCCTCGACCCCGCGGAGAAAGGCCGGTGCGCAGGAAACCAGCGCCTTCTCAGGGAGCAATTGCTCGGCCACGAAGTAAACTGCCAACCGGGCGACGGTGGACCCGGGCCGGGTGATGCCTCCGCACGCGTGAAGCGCTATCCGCCTAACCGCCATCAGCCCGACTTGCGCCCATTGGTCACTGCTGGGAATCGAGGGCCAGGGCCTCGATCAGAATATTCTCGTCCCTGCATGATGCCTCCGCGTGCCGGGGTGATACCTCGAGCAAAGAGTGGGTGGCGCCAGTGACCGGCGCCACCCACCGCTTGAGCCGCAGCAGAAGCTACTTGTTGTACTCCTCCATGAACTCGTCGTACGAGTCCTTGAGGATCGTCTTCTGCTCTTCCGTGTTGGCGTTGTCGATCAACGTCTCGTAGAGCTCGTCGATCGTGGGGATGACGCTCTCGTAGCAGAGCTGTTCCCCGATACAAAGAGTGGGCAGCACGCGGCCTTTGCGCTCCATGAACATGCCGATACCTTCGGCATTCTTGATGGACCACTCTTTGTAATCGATTATGTCCTTGACTTCCGGCGACAGTGAATTAAGTACATCGACCATGTACCCGCACGCCGGTCACTGCAGAGAGTCGAGCGTCAGGACTTCGACAAGGATCTTGTCGTTCTCGGCCAACTAGCTCACCTCCACAATCGGCTCCGCCGGCGACTTCTTGGGCTCGATCGACGGGTAGGGCACGTTCGGGTAATGGGCGTAGTACTGCTCGTACCAAGTCTTGGCTTCCAGAACCTTATCCACGTTCTCAACTGGAACGTCGTAAGGCATGTCTCAGCCAGGGGAGAAGGTGTACCCGATTTTCCCACCGGCCGCCAGGCTGACGATGGCGTCCTCACGCGGGTCGACCAGACCCAGGGAGAGGGCGAGGGTCAGCTTGAGGTTGCCGCCGAAACCGCGGCCGTACTTGAGGGCGCAGTCGCGGACGTAGTTCATGTTGAGCTGCTCGTCCACGCACACGCAGTGCGCGCCGGTGTACATCATGTTCTCGACGATCTTGGTGGCGTCGCCGCAGATGTACAGTGCCGAGACCTTGTCCGCGCCGTGGATGACTTCCAGGGCGGGCTGGCAGGCGGGGATTACGAACTTGTCGTACGTCTCCGGACGAACCTGGCTCCCCACCGGCTCGACCAACGCAACGATGTCGCAGCCGATCTCTTCCGCATAGATCCGGGCGGACTCTTTGGTCACCAGAGCCGCGAACTCCATGATCTCGGCGGCCAGTTCGGGCTTCTTCACCATGTCTGTGAAGAACTTGGCACCGCGCAGGTGAGAGGCGAGGGTCAGAGGACCACAGGTCAGCCCGATCAGGGCGCGGTCCCCGATTTGCTCCTTCACCTTCTTGCCGGCCTCGATAATCAACGGCCAGCGGCCATCCTGTGGGCCCGGCACCTTCAGGTCGGCTTCCGCCAAGGTCTTGTGCTGCAGCGGATGGTCGATCACCGTCGGCGGATTGTCCGGGAACCACTTTGCCTCGATCCCCATCGACATGGCTTCGATGGCGAGATCAAAGGCGAGGGGAATGCCGTCGGCATTGTAGCGCTCGGCGGCGTTCAGGACGCCCTTGGCCAGCAGGTCGGCGTCCTGCAGGAGTTTGTCCGCGGGCTCTCCGATCAGATAGCCCGCATGGACACCCACATAAGGCACCCAAGGCACTACTGGCGTGTACTTGCCTTGGTATGCATCCAAGACAGCTTGCTTACCCATTGTCCTCCTTCGCTCGATAGGACCCGGAGCGCACAGCTGCGCCCCTTGATCACGCTCGCCGAGGCTTCACCTCCTCTCTGTCCGGTGCGCGCTCCATGGCTCGCTCGACCAAGAGCACGCTAGACCGCGGGTCGGCGATCACACCCGCATTGCCCGACAAACTTCTGAAGAACCGATAGGCAGAGGCAGAGGCCGAAAATGGCCGCCAGTCTATACAGCTCCCCGTTCTCTTTAAAGGTTAGACCAATTTAACGCAAGCTGCTTGCGGTCAGCGGCACCTTTTCCCCGGTAGACGGCCGCACAGGCGAGGGCGCACCGGCCACAGACCCGAGCGCCGGTTTCTCTCTCGACGGTGTCCAGAGAGTCCCGGCAGCGGTCGGCGTCCACCAAACGGTGCATGCCCTGGCTCCTCCGCCAACCCTTTCCGCTGATTGCCCCGGCGGGACAGGCCTCGGCGCAGGCCATGCATCCTCTACACTCTCCTTCGGTCCACGGATCCCCCAAAGGCAGGGGTGCGTTCGTGACCACCGTGGCCCAGGACACGCAAGGACCGAGCTCGGGGTGGATCAGCAGCCCGTTGCGTCCCACCCAGCCGAGGCCTGCGCAGGTCGCCGCCGCCTTGTGAGAGAACCGATGCGCCATCCGGGCGGTGAAAGGTGACTCCATGGGGTCGCATTCGGCGGGACAACAGAAATACCGGTAGCCACGCAGGCGAAGGAACGCGGCGATCTCCCTCAGGGCCTCATCCAAAGCACTCTGTATCTCGACGTCGCGGTGATCGTAACGGGCGGCCCCGCCAGGGCTCTGCGCATTGGCCATTCCAACCGAGATGCCAACGGGAAGATGAGCGAAACCCGGGGGGAGGGCCTCACTCACATCCCCAAAACCCAAGACGTCCGCGCCGCAATCCAGCGCAAGCTCCTCGATCATCTCGGCCAGTCCGGTTCCACGGTCTACGAGTGCCAAAGGTCCCTGTCTGATCGAACAACCCCCCGGTCCGCGGCGGCCGGCGGCGTTTTGCCGGCCGGCCGCCATCCCTTGGAAGTACTACTACATCTTGCGGAGCGCAGCCACCATCTTGATCGCCTCGGAAACCGCATTGGAGGCGTTCTCGGAGTAGCCGTCGGCACCGAACATGTCGGCGATCTCGCCGGTAACCGGGGCGCCGCCCAGCATGATCATGACGTCCGGGTTCTTCTCCTTCAGCTTCACGATGGCTTTCTTCATACCCATCATGGTGGTGGTCATCATGGCGGACAGGGCCACGATGTCCGAATTGGTGTTGATCTGCTTCTCCACGAACTCGTCGATCGGCACGTCCGCGCCCAGGTCGTGTACGGTGAAGCCGGCGACCTCGAACATCATCTTGACGAGGTTCTTGCCGATGTCGTGCACGTCGCCCTCGACCACGCCGATCACAACCTCGCCCTTGACGGCCTCCCGGCCGGCCATATCCACTTTGGGACGCAGGATGTCGAGGCCGGCGTACAGGGCGTCGGCGCACATCAGCACTTCGGGAACGAAGTACTCTTGGCTGTCGAACAGCTCGCCGACGACTTCCATGCCGGCAGCCAGGCCGTCCATGATGCCCTCGTAGGCGTCGAAGCCTTCGTCGACCAAGGCATTGGCGGCCTCGACTACTTGGTCCTCGTCGTACTCGATGACGCCTTCCTTCATCTTGCCGAAAAGTTCCTGCTTACGCTCGTCGGATCCCATGTGTTGTTCTCCCTTTACCGTGTTTTTCCGGATACCAGGGGCCCCGGCCGGCGGCCGGGGCCAATCATCTATCTCTAGGCGCCGTTCCGCCGAGGTGTCAGCCCGTGGCTGGTTTCCACCCAGGTCTTGATGTTGTCCGTCGAAGTGGACGGCCAGATGTCGCAGCCGGGCCACACCGCGTCCGCGCCCGCGTCCACTGATGCCTTCACCTCGCGCTCGACGTCCTCTTTGCTCCCTTGGGTAAAGACATCCCAGGGATTCACGTTTCCGAGGAGGACTACGTCATCGCCCAGCTTCTCCCGGCTGGCCTTGAGGTCGTTCTTCTGGTCCACCGAGACCGCGTCGGCGCCGAGTGCCGCCATGTCCTCGATGATCATGTTGGTGTCGCCGCAGATATGGTAGACGACGGGAACGCCCGTTGCCTTCAGTTCGTCGACGATGCGCTGCGAGAAGCCCTTGATCTGCTTCTTGTAGGCCCGGGGGGACAGTACGTCGGAGGTGGCGCCCATCTCGCGCAGCGAGAGGAAGTCCGCGCCCGCGGCGATATAGGCTTTCCCCACACCGATGATCATGTCGCTGAGCTTGTCGAGGATGGCCTCGGCCTTCTCCGGCTCTTTGAAGCTCATCTTCAGCAGCTCGTTCAGATCCATCACCTGGCCGGCCAGGGTGAAGGGACCGAGCACCCAGGACGCCACGGCGTATTCTTCGCCGTACTGCGCCTTGAGCTTCTTAATGGCCTCGACTACCAGCGGCACGCGGCCCGCGTTTGCGATGTCCTCGGGCAGCTTGATGTCGTCCGCCGTATGCACGAACTTGTCGCGCAGCGTGGGATAGAGAAGGTCCTCGGAGTGCGGGTACGTGTTCAGCGTGGCGCCCAGAGCTTCGGCCTCCACACCCATATCGAAGGGCACTACGATCGACTCCAGGCCGGCCATCTCGCTGGTCGCCGCCGCAGCCTTGGCCATTTCGTCCGCGTCCAGATGGACGTGGGCAAAGCGCAGATCGTACTTCTCCAGCCCTTCGACGAGGACCGCGCCGAAACCGGTGAAGGCCGGCATCTTATCGACAGGCTCCCCTTTGATCGTCTTGAGAACCCGTTCCTTGTGCGTCATAGTCATATGTTTCTCCTTGCTCCTTTCGCTCGTTTGGCCGGTTTACTCTTCGCCCTTGAGAGTCTTGACGTAGTCCGGCCACAACTTGTGCAGGGGCGATGACTCGTTTTGAGTCAGTTGGCCCGTCTCCGCGTAGTTCATCACGCTGACCATCGAGTGCGCGGCGGCCACGGCCGGGAAGACCGAGTCCATGCCCCACATCGGGCCGCTGAAGATGAAGTCGCCCCAAAGGGCCACCGAGGCGGCGTGCGTGCCGGCGTCGAGGCCGACAAAGGCGTTCTCGCCCCACTTCTCCCTGTTGTCCCGATAGGTCGACTTCTGCCACATGTACGTCCCGTTGGCCGATGCGGAACCGGCCGGCAGTCCGTGCTTCTGCTTGACCATCCGGTTGGCCAGCGCGCAGATGCCCGTCGCCGGGAGATTCATGACCGAGGTGTCGACCAAGATGCTCTCGAACTCCCCCGGCTTCATCTTTTCCAACATGTCGTCGAGAGAGCTCAAGCGACCGCTGGGCATCTGGTTGACCATGTCCATGACCACCGTGACCACGTGCTTCACGCCGAGTTCTTTGATCTGCTCGACCTCGGCGGGTATGTCCGGGCTCCATACCGTGACCGAGTTATAGAGCAGCCGGTCCTGCAGCCCCTGCTCGGCCACGTACTTGGTGGCCTCCATCCGAGGATCCAGGTTCCACATGTCGATGGCGAAGGGAAGATCGGTGTTCTCGACGTAGAAGTCGATGTAGTTCTTCATCTCCTCGCCCTGGTTGGCCACCATCGCCACCAGCGCCGGCATGCCGGTCATCTCGGACAGTTCTTCCATCCGCTTGATGTAGTCGCCGGCCAACTGCTTGTTGAACTTGCGCTGCCGGCGGCTCTCGATAGCCGGATCGCCCTTCTGGAACATGGAGGGGATGAGCAGCGGGGGATTGACCCCCGGCTGCCCGCCCACCTTGATTCCCGCGATCTCGAACACCTTCTGCTCGGTGTCGAAGCTGAACAGCTTGGTTCCTGCGTCTGTGGCGTCTGCCATTTGTTGAACCCCCCTTAAGCCTTGACGAGTCCGTCGAGGCCTTCGCCTTCCAGCACTTCCGCCAAGTGTCCGAACTTGTCCTTCATGTGCGGCAGATGCATCGCCATCATGAATTCCTTCTCGAACTTCGGCTCGACCGAGAGTTCGATGTATTCGACCTTGCGTGCCCATTCGTCGGCTTCGGCGCGCTTCGTCTTGTCGAGCAGCGCCATCCGAGCACCGTCGCCGGCCGCGTTGCCGACCGCGTAGGCTTGGGCGATCGGCACGTCAGGGAACATCCCGATTACCAGGGATTCCTCCCGGTCGATGAACGAACCGAAGGCGCCGGCCAGAATGACCTTGTCCAGCGACTCGTATCCGAGCTTCTGCATCATGATCTTGGCGCCGGCGTAGAGCGCTCCCTTGGCAAGCTGCACCGAACGGACGTCCTTGATGGTGATGACCACGTCCTGGTGGATCGAGGTCTCATCGGCCCAGGCCAGCACGTATTCCATGCCGTCGTCGCCTCTGCGGATCCGCTCGTACTGCTCGTCCATACCCTTGACGAACTTGCCGGTCTTGTCGATGATGCCGGCCTTGAAGAGCTCGGCGATGGCATCGATGATGCCCGAACCGCAGATGCCCTTGGTGCCGATTTCTCCCTGCGGAATCTGATCGGACCATTCTTCCTTGCCGATCACTTTGTAGCGCGGTTCTTTGGTCTCCGGATTGATGTAGATCTTCTCGATCGCTCCCGGAGCCGCCCGCATCCCGTACTTGATGTGCGCGCCTTCGAGCGCGGGGCCCGTGGCGCAGGACGAGGAGATCAGTTCTTTCCGGTTGCCCATGATCAGCTCGCCGTTCGTACCGATGTCGATGATCAGCACTTTCTCGTCCTGGTTATACGGCGCCTCGGCGATCAGCACGCCGACGTTATCCGCGCCGACAAAGCCGGCCTCGTTGGGCAGAACGAAAACGTTGGCGCCGAGGGCGAAGTCCAGCTTCAGATCCCGGGCTTTGATGTTCATCGAGTGGTGCAGCGCCGGAGCGTAGGGGGCCAGGCCCAGGTGCTCGGGGTAGATCCCCAGGAAGCAGTGGTGCATGGCGGTGTTGAACACGATCGTCATCTCGAGGATGTCGCGATGGGTGAAGCCAACCGCCTCGGTGATCCGGGCCGCGATCGTGTTGATGCCCTCGATGATGGCATCCTGCAGCTTCTTGATGCCGTCCTCGGGATGGGACATCGCGTAGGTGATCCGGCTCATCACGTCTTCGCCGTAGGGTACCTGCGGGTTCATCATGGAGTCGGTGTTCAGCACCTCGCCCGTGTGCAGGTCGCAGAGGTAGGCGGCGACCGTGGTGGTGCCCACGTCCACGGCGAGCCCGAGGCTGCGCTCGACCTTACCCGGGGTCACTTTCACGATCTCCGGGAAACCGTCCCCGTCCCAGATGGCGACCGAGACCTTCCATTGGGCCTCGCGGATCACGTCGGGCAACGTGCGCAGCACGTGATAGTCGATCCGGGGCCGCTCCTCGAGGCCGTGCTCATCTTTGAGCCCGGCGACCAAGCGCTCATAGTCGCCCAGCGGATCGTGGAGCGTGGGGGGGACCAACTCGACGTAATAGGTATTGATCGACGGGTTGATCTCGATCTTGCGGTCGGTGGCCGCCTTGCGAACCACCTGCCCGCCGGCGCGGCTTTCCTCGGGGACGAAGATGACCAGATCGCCCTCGACTTTGGCCGTACAGCTCAGCCGGTAGCCCTCTCCGCGGCGCTTTTCGTTGATGAACTTCTCTTCGACCGGCCGCCATTTGGAGACGTGGTCCGCCGCGGATTCGATGCCGTAGCGCTCAAAAAAGCCCTCTTCGACGCGCACCTTGCACTTGCCGCAGGTCCGCTTCTCTCCGCAGATGGCTTCGATCTCAACGCCGAGATCTCGGCCGGCCTGCAGGACCGGGGTACCCTCCTCCACTTTGCCCCGACTTCCCGAAGGCTGGAAAATCACGGTGTACATCTTCTTTTCGCTCAAAAGCTTTCTCCCTTCCTGGCCTCTACACGCTTGTTCCTGTAACAGGGAAGGACCCTGGAGCCGCCGGACAGATCAGTGGCCGCGAAACGCTGACGGGACTCAAGGGCGACGAACCAAAAAAACAAGCTCTTCCTGGCAAGGTATCTGCTCCCTGCCACGAAGAGCTCTGATACGAAATGACTTCCCGGAGAGTTTTCTGGCTCGTGCCTTGGGCACTTACAGTGGCGGGACCGCGCCGGATTCTAACCGGACTTGCCTCTCGATTGCTGCAAACGCTCTGCGCCGAACAGCTCAGAAAGATTCGTCATGTTGAGTTCGTCCCGCCTCTGCCCGCAAACCCCCCTGGTCCTGGGACCTTCTTCGAGCCTTTGGTCCTGCGATCTAGTGGTTGGACCACCGGCCAGACAGAGTCTCCCAGAAGGTCAGACCAGTGTCAATCCCTATTGTGCGCAAAGTCGCAAATCGCCCAAAAGGACGAACGCCGCCTGCACGCCACGGCACCTGCGCGTCCGCGCAAGTCAGCGTACCAACGCGGGCGGTTATTGCGGGCGGCGGGAACGCTTGGTGTAAGACCGCCCGATCTCCCTCAGATGGGCAGAAACCAACTCGCCCGCGCGTTTTGGGTCGCGGCTCTTGATGGCTCGATAGATGCTGACGTGCTGATGGAGCACCAGGAGACTGCCGTAGCTCTGAGCAAAGACCGTGCGCCGATGATGGGACATCAAGCCCATGGCGGTCTCGAGCATCTGCCGGAGTACTTCGTTGCGCGAGGCCATGGCGAGCGCCCGATGGAAGTCCTCGTCCGCTTCCAAAGGGGGCTTGCCCTCGAGCACCTCTTCTTGCATGGCGATCACCGCCGATTTCAGGGCATCCAAGTCCTTGGCCGTGGCAAGCGTGGCCGCAAGTTCGGCCGCCTTCCTCTCGAGCGCCTCGCGAACGTCGAGAACCTCGAGAAAACTCTCCCTCTCCCGCAGGAGGAACGCGGCGAGAGTGTTGACGATCTCGTCGGAGCGCCAACCCCGCACGAACAGCCCCTGTCCGGGTCTGGCTTCCAACATACCCCTGGCCTCGAGAATGCGAAGAGCTTCGCGAACGCTGGTGCGGCTGATAGCCAACTGATCGGCAAGCGCGCGTTCGGACGGCAGTTGGTCTCCCGGTTCCAGTTTCCCCGAGGAGATCAGGCCCTGCAATTGATGAACCACGTCCTCATATAGACGGCGGCGGCGCACCGGGGTGAGGGCCAGCCCAGCCTCCTCATGCTCATCCTTGCCCACCGGTTCCAGTCCGATCTCGTGCTCGCCGGCGTTGAGGCGATTGAGTTCCACCAAGCGCTCGAGAATCGACCGCGCCCTCTGGGTGGGGACCAGGCGTCCCTCGCCGGCATTCTTCTCGGCCATTGGACCTCCGTCAGTACTCGATGCCCTTCTTGGCCCGTCTCCCGGACCCGAAGGCGTGTTTGACCGCGGTCATCTCTGTGACCGTGTCGGCCAGGGCGATGATCTCCGGCTTCGCCCTCCGACCGGTGATGATCACCGACAATTCTTCCGGCCTGCTATGCAAGAAGTCGAGCACGGTGTCCAATTCCAGGAAACCGTAGTCGAGCGCATTGTTCAGCTCATCCATTACGAGCAGGTCGTACTCGCCGCTATCGACCAGTTCCATGGCGATCTGCCATACCCGCTCGGCCAGAGCGCGGTCCTCCTCCGGACCTTCCTTTTCCCAGGTAAAGCCGGTGCGGCCCATGCGCACGAAAGTTATATTGGGGAACTGATCGATGGCGGCCAACTCGCCGTAGGTCCACTTGCCTTTCATGAACTGGACGATCGCCACCTTCTGGCCGTGGCCGGCCGCCCGAAAGGCAGTCCCCAGCGCGGCAGTCGTCTTCCCCTTGCCGTCCCCGGTGTTGACTATGATCCGCCCAGTCTTCGGCACCCACTGCCCCCGCATGAGAAAATAAAGAACGCCCGCTCGGAGTCAGGACACGGTTCGAAGCCCGTCCGGCTCGATTTGGGCATCCACACACCACCTAGGATACTAGCGCACCCATCGGGGGAACCTCTTGAAGGCGGACATCTAAGCCGGCGGGATGATGAGAGCCGACCCAGAAAAATCAACCCTGGACACCACGAGGATCGCCGGCATCGGCGCCGTCTTCGTGGTCTTTGCGCTGCTCCTCGCCTTCCTCTCGCTGTCGCTTTTTGCCCAGCCTGCCTCCGCCGTACCAAACGGCTTGATCTCTGCCGATACGCGGGTCGACGGACAGGAGGTGACGGTCGTCGCCGAGGACGCGCCGCGCGCCGAGGAGGTCCTGCGGTTGGCCGAGGACGGCTGGGCCCGGGTGGACCGGATCTTTGAGACATCCCCTCCGGAGCAAGTGCTCATCTTCGTCCTCCCGGACTCCGAATACGACCGCATTCAGCCAGCTCCCATGACCCGGGGATTCGCCACCTATGGAGGCTATCGCATCTATCTGAAGAGCGGCAGCGTCGATCAGGAGGTCGTGACTCACGAGCTCACTCACATCTTCCTGGGGCACGAAGTGCGCTCCGGGCTCGAAGTGCCGGACTGGTTCAATGAAGGGTTGGCCCAGTACGTATCGGGCGCTCGAGCGCCCACGCTGCAGCTGATCTACGAGATGAGCGCGGGAAACATGTTGTCGCTCGAGGAACTGGGCAAGGTCGATGCCCTGCACGACGGCAACCGGCAGATCGCCTCTGTCGAGGGGCTCGCAATAGTCCAGTTCTTGGTGCAGGATTTCGGCGAGGACCGGCTGTGGCAACTGCTTGCCCGGCTGGGCGACGCCTCCTCCTTCGAAGACGCCCTGACCTCCACCTATGGCTACTCCAACCTCGAACTCAACCAACGCTGGATGGCCTACGCCGATGACGCCTACAGCCTCTTCTCGCCGTCCGCCCTTCGCGCGTACGTGACGCTGGTCATCGGCGGCCTGGCCCTGATCGGAGCTGCGATCTGGTTGATTCGCCGCACTCAGCTGATCTATGCCGGAGAAGAGCGCCTCCGCGATGAGGAGGTGGTGGCCGCAAGGGCTGCCGAGAACCACATCCGCATGGTCGAGCGGTCATCCGCCGCGGCCGTCGATGCCGAGCAGCGCCAGCTGAATGTCGGTCCCCCGGAACGCCGAGAGCTGCCGCCAGGGGAACAGGAGTGAGCCAAAGTTCGATTGACACCCAAGGGCGGGCTTCCCTACACTCTGAACACAATCCTGAACCCCATCGTTGGCCCATCCGGGCCGGAGTGTCGTAATGAGTCTTAGCCGCCGCTGGATATGGGCACTCGTAGTTGCCGCCCTCATCCTGTTGATACTGCCCATCCCGATCGCCGAGCGTTACAGCTCTCCGACTCAGGACGGGCAGTACGCGACCCACCCGATCCGGGCCTACCGCTTCGTGTTCGCCGCCGCCCGGGTCAGCCCGTCCTCCGAGCTGAATACCTCAGGAGAGGCTCTCGACCGGGCAAAGACGGTTTTCCGCGACAGCGCTTACCGGCCGACCAAGGTAGAGTTGCTCTTCCTCCCAGGAGACGAGGAGTACCAGTACACCCGCCGCGACGGGCGGACCATGCACTTTCAGGAGGAGGGCTCCTTCGTCTGGGAGGTCTGGGGCGAACTGGGCGACGGGCAGGCATCGGCCGAACCCGGATCGACGGCCACGGGCGGCGAGACGGTGACGGACACTGGAGGGGCTGCTTCCAGCGATGACGCGGGTGGCCCGACGACCCCGGAGACAACCGGATCGGGGGGCCAAGGGGAAAGCGCGCAATCCGCAGGAGGCGCCGGGACCACGGAGGGTGGCACCGCGGATGCGGGCGGCACCGACGTCATCGGCTTCCTTGACTACGCCACCGGCGAGGTGCTCGAGACCTTAGACGAACCCACGACGGGCGGCTAACCCCCCGAACTGATTGCGGCGCGGCCAATCCCAGAACCGAGCCCGGGCCCGCAACGGCGGCAAGCGAGAGTCCGCGTGGGCTTAGGGTCCCATATCGGACATCAGCGCAAAGGTTCCCGGTAGGGCGACCAAGGCAAGCATGACGTCCTGCTCGAAAGGCGCGAGCAGCAGCGCAAGTTCCCCGAATTCGATGGTCATCGTGTCGAGCCTGCCCACGACCGCTTCTCTGCCGAAACGCTGTGCGGCGCTCAGGGTGTCGCCAACTAGGGCGGAGATGGTTTCGATGTCGAGCGGCGAGCCCTCTCGTTGAGCGCTGTTGATTACCAGGCCTTGATCCGAGACCAGGACCGCGGCCTCCATGCCGGGAATATCCAGGTAGCTGCGCATGAGGTCGAATATCGGGTCGGCCGCCATGATCTTTCCCCCTATTGCGGGAGCGCGGTTCGCAGTTGGTGCGCGAGAATCTGGGAAACCCGCTCCGCCAGTTCACGGGTGCCGTAGACGAGCTCGAGCCCTTCTCCCCGCGCCACGATTTCGGACAGAAACATGCTGCTCCGGTCGATGGGCGCTCCGGTTGGGCGCAGGCCCTCAGTCGGCCAAGAGATCAGCGAGTCGCCGTCCATGAACAATGCCGTGGTCTCGCTCCGGTCCAGGCGAACCCGCAGCGTAACCCGCCAATCACTCTCTTCCGCGTGTGTGCGGAGCTCAACCTCCATTGAATTCATAATAGGCCAAAGGTCCCGGCGACGAAAGCGCCGGCCCCACCAGAAAGACCTGCCACCAGTTGTTTGCCGGCGGGATTCTCTATCCCTCCAACCGGGCCAGAAGCCGGCGCAGTTCGGCCTCGTCGCTAAAGGGGAGCTCGATCACCCCGCCCTTGGCGCCCACCTTGATCCGAGGCACGACTTCAAAGCGACCGTAGAAGCGCTCGCGAGTTTCTTCCATCAATTCGCCCGGCGGATGATACCCGGCCCCCTTTCTCGCTTCGGACAGAGTCTTTCCCCCTTCGGCGATCTTCTTGACGGCGGACTCGAGCGCGCGGACGGACATTCCTTGGGCAACGGCCCTCCGGCTCAGTCGCAGCTGGTCGCCGCGGGATTTGAGACCGAGGAGCGCCCGGCCGTGGCCTTCGCTCAGGCTGCCCTCGGTTAGCATCTGCTGAATTTCGGACGGCAGGTCGAGCAGGCGCAGCTTATTGGCAATGGCCGACCGGCTCTTACCGACCCGTTCGGATAGCTCTTCCTGAGTGACCCCGAGGTCGTCGAGCAGCACGTGGAGAGCATAGGCCTCATCCACGGGATTCAACTGCCGCCGGACGACGTTTTCGATCAGAGAGATCTCGAGGCTCTCCGTGTCGGAGACCCTGCGCAAGATGGCGGGCACCACCGTGTAGCCGGCCATCTGTGCGGCGCGCCAACGCCTTTCTCCCGCGATCAGCTCGTAGCCATCATCCATCGGCCTGACGATGATGGGCTGGACCACCCCGCTCGCCGCAATGGAGCGGGCGAGTTCCTCCAGGCCCTCTGGCTCGATTACCCTCCGAGGCTGCCGGGGATTAGGCCGGATCGCGTGAACCGGAAGGTCGGCCAGAGCCGGCTCGGTCCCGCTTTCGGCAGTCCTCAGTTGCTCCGTCTCCGTGCTCTCATTAGGCGACGCTTCTGTTACTGAAGTTATGGTTGAAGACAGCGCTTCCGCTCCGTGATGACCACCAACCGGAGAGCTCTTCTCGGTTTCCTCGCTTGGGGTTTGGGCGCCTTCGCCCGCGTCCTCCCGGGGTTCGCCCAGGAGTTCCGACAGGCCCCGCCCGAGACCGCTCTTGCGTTTAGCCACGCTCGATAACCTCCTTGGCCAGATCGAAGTAGGCGTCTGATCCCGCACAGGTCGGGTCGAACAGGGAAACCGGCAGCCCGTGGCTGGGAGCTTCCGCAAGCCGGACGTTGCGCGGAACGACTGTCTTGTAGGTAAGCTCCGGAAAGTGGCGCCTGACCTCCGCTTCCACCTGCCCGGCGAGGTTGGTTCGCAGATCGGCCATGGTAAGGACCAGCCCGGACACCGTGAGATCTGGATTCAAACGTGCCTTGACGGCCTCGACCGTACCCAGGAGCTGAGTCATGCCCTCGAGTGCGTAGTACTCCGCCTGCACCGGGACGATCACCTGTTGGGCGGCCACCAGCGCGTTGACCGTTATCAGGCCCAACGACGGGGGGCAGTCAATGAAGATGTAGGAGTAGGGCGGGCCTCCGGCATTCTCGGGTTTTCCTGCGGCTCGGCTTGCCAATGCAGCGGATGACGTCACCTGGGCTATCGCCGCTCGCAGCCGGAACTCCCGCTTGTCGGCGCGGGTCAGCATCACCTCCGCCCCCGCCATATGGCTGGACGAGGGCGCTAGGTCCAGGCCCGGAACCTCCGTCGGCCGAACGATCCCGACCAGATCGGACTCCCCCAGAAGCACCTCGAAGACGCCGGGCTCATCGGGGGCCAGCCGGACACCCAGCCCGGTCGATGCGTTGGCCTGTGGGTCCGAGTCGATCAGGAGCACACGCTCCCCCGCTTGGGCGATCGTCGCGGCGAGATTGATCGCGGTCGTGGTCTTGCCCACTCCACCCTTCTGGTTGGCCAGGGCGTAGATCACGAATCAACTTCCTCCTGATACGGCCTCGTGGGCGTTCAACGGTTGCTTGGCCGGCACCCCAACCCGCCGCGGGTACCTGATCGGGGTCGGACTCTCCTTCTGGGCCACATAGAGCCATCGATTGTCGGCGCCAGGAAAAGGCACTACCCGACGCTCCTGCAACTGCCCGCCGCCCAGTATACCGAGGGCAAAATGCCCATCGATACGCTCTTGGTTGGATAATGCGCCTTTCATGGCAACCATGTGGCCGCCGACCCTAACCATGGGTACGGTAAGCTCGGCAACCACGGGCAACGCCGCGAGCGCGCGGCTGGTGGCAACGTCGAAGCGCTCCCGTCCTTCGCCTCGACCAAGCTCCTCCGCCCGCCCGCAAATCACCTGCAGATTATCCAGGCCCAGCCTTGAGGCGACAGACTCGACGAACCGGCACTTCTTGCCAACCGAGTCCAGGGCAACCACCCTCGTGTCTGGCTGGGCTATGGCCAAGACCACGCTCGGTAGCCCGCCGCCCGCCCCGACATCCACGACCTCGTGCGCGTCTCGGATCACCTGCAACTGAAGCAGGCTCAGCGAATCCAGAAAATGACGTTCCTCGATCTCCTCCGCCGTCCGTAGACCCGATACGTTTGTCGTCGAACCGAGCAGCAGATCCCCGAACTCCGAAAGCCGATCCATTGCGTCCGAGGACAGTCCGAGGGTTCGAAAAGCCTCTGTCAGGCGGAAACGCACGGTAGCAGGAACGCCTAGGGGCGAGACACGGTCGCGGAGATGCCGGCGGCCTCACTGTCGGCCCGGTGCAGGTGGAGCAACAAGACGGAGATATCGGCAGGAGAAACCCCCGCAATGCGCGAGGCCTGGCCTAACGTAGCCGGACGCAAGCGGGTCAGCTTATCCCGGGCTTCCACGGTGATGCCCTCGATCGAGTCGTAGGAAAAACCGGGAGGAATGGCTCTATGCTCCGTAGCCCGCTGACGGCGAATCTCGGAGAGTTGCCGTTGAATGTACCCGTCGTAACGCGCCCGGATCTCGACCTGTTCGAGAACCTTCTCGTCGTAACGCCCCGTTGAGTGCCCCGTGGCCTCGAGCATACGCAGTAAATCGGGCAGGGCGACCTGGGGCCGGCGAAGCAACTGGGCGGCTGTCTGGGGTTCGCTGATAGGAGAGGTACCCATGGTCTCGAGTTCGGAGTTGAGTTGGGCGTCGTCACGCAGAGTGGTCGATTCCAAAAAGGCCTGCAATTCGGCCACTTGATTCCGGCGATTCTCCACCGCCCGCAACTGAGCGGGCTCCAGTAGGCCCAAGCGCTGACCGAATTCGGCAAGGCGCTCGTCGGCATTATCGTGGCGGAGCAGCAAACGATACTCGGCGCGCGAGGTGAACATCCGGTACGGCTCGTCAACCCCTTTAGTCACCAGGTCGTCAATGAGGACTCCGATATAGGCCTGATCACGACCGAGTATGAATGGCTCCTCGCCGCGCGCAGCAAGGGCCGCGTTGATGCCCGCAATCAATCCCTGGGCGGCAGCTTCTTCGTAACCCGAGGTCCCATTGACCTGGCCGGCGGAGAAGAGTCCGCTAACCGTCTTGGACTCGAGCCAAAGGGTGAGTTGCTCAGGGATGAGGTAGTCGTACTCGACCGCGTATCCGGGCCGGATCAAACGTGCCCTCTCCAGACCTGGAGTGGCAGAGATAATCAGTTCCTGAACGTGGACGGGCAGGCTGGTAGTCAGCCCCTGCAAGTAGACCTCATGAGTCGTCGCGCCCTCGGGCTCGACAAACACCGGGTGCCGATCTTTCTCAGGGAAGTTTATGATCTTCCGGTCGATTGACGGGCAGTAGCGCGGTCCTTTCCCGCTCACGGTCCCACTCTTCAACGGGCTGAGATACAAGTGCTCGGACACAGTCTGGTGGGTGGTGGCGCTGGTATAGGTGAGGTAACAGAGCAGCTGGGCCCTCGGCGCCGGCGTCTGCCAGTGTGAGAAGCCGGCAGGCAGTTCCTCCCCGGGCTGCACGATCATCTTGCCCCGGTCGATCGTCCGCCCATCCACACGTGGGGGCGTAGCCGACTGGAATCGACCCAAAACGATACCTGCCTCCTCCAAGCTACGAGAAAGGTGGGTAGCCGGCAGCTCACCGACGCGACCCGCTGGGTAAGAGCAACCACCGACTATGACCTTGCCCCGGAGAAAAGTACCGGAGGCGAGCACGAAGGTTCGCGTAGCCAGATAGCGACCGTCATTGAGCCAGAGACCGCGGACTGTTTCACGTGAAACATCGACCCCAACCACCTCGCCCTCGACGATCTCGAGGTTTGGCGTGGCCGCCAGAACGACCTTCATTGAGTCCTCGTAGAGACGCTTATCGGCCTGCGCTCGAAGGGCCCTGACGGCCGGCCCCTTCGAGGTGTTCAGCATCTTTATCTGGATGTAGCTCTTGTCGATATTGCGGCCTTGCTCGCCTCCAAGGGCATCAATCTCCCGGGTGAGCTGGCCCTTACCCACGCCTCCGACCGCAGGGTTACACGGCATCAAGGCAATCTTGTCGATACTGAGCGTCACCAGCGCAGTGCGTCTCCCCATGCGGGCAGAGGCAAGTGCGGCCTCCACTCCCGCATGGCCTCCACCGGCCACGACGACCTCGTACCGAGATCCTTCTTCAGGCGCTTTCTTCATCACCCCGCTATTCTGCCAGAAATGGGGAGGCTCCGAGCGGTGCTGGGGTGCGCAACGGTCCGCGCCGGGATACAGCTGCTGCACCACAACATCGGCCTTGGCCGGCGAACAGCCGGGGGCACGAGGCAAGTCAGCGGCGCGGGAGGGGCGGGGCGGGCGGACCCGTGGGG
>JADQBG010000021.1 GCA_016278725.1 Actinomycetota bacterium | reverse complement strand
GGACGGAATCGTCCCCGCCCGCCCGAGCGACTGCACCTCGGCCAAAGGGCCGGCAGTTGTCTTACCCCTGCGGCTGGACGTCCGCGGTGGTCAGTTCACCGTCGCGAACCACGACGATGCTGAGCGGCTTAACGACGTCGCCGTTCTCGTCGAAGGAGATGTCACCACTGATGCCCGAGTAGGTATCCATGGTGCCCAGCGCCTCGTTGATCGCATCGCGGTCGTTGCTGCCGGCCTGCCGAGCAGCCTCAGCCGCGAGCATGATCACGTCATAGGAGTTGGCGGCGAACCAATCCGGGTTGGCATCATCGTTGTTCTTCTTGAATTCCTCGACGAACGCCTGGACTTTGGGATCATCTTTGCTGTAGTCGAAGAAGGTCGAGAGCAGCATGCCGTCGACGGCCGCGCCGCCGAGTTCGATCAGTTCGTCGGCCGCATAGCCGTCAGAGCCGAGGAACTGGGCGTCGATCTGCAGAGCGCGGGCCTGCTGGGCGATTTTGGAGCCCTCAGGGTAGTAGCCGGACATGAACAGAAGTTCTGGCTCGCCCTGCCTGATGTTGGTGAGCTGGCTGTTGAAGTCGGCGTCACCGGTGGTGTACTGCTCGCGCGCGACGATCTCCCCGCCGGCGGCGATGACGGCTTCTTCGTAGGCGTCGGCCAGGCCGCGGCCGTAGTCGGAGTCATCGTGAATGATGGCGATCTTGGTCATGCCCAGGTCGTCGACCGAGTACTTGGCCAGTCCCTCGCCCTGAACGGCGTCGGTCATGCAGATCCGCCAGATGTACTCACCCAGGTCGGTGATGTCGGGGTTGGTCGCCGACGGCGATATCATCGGCAGGCCGGCGCTGTTGTAGTTCTGGCCCGCGGCGATGGTCGCTCCCGAGAACATATGCCCGTTCACGAACACGATCTCAGAATCGTCTATGAACTTCTGGGCGACCAACACGGCTTCCTTGGGATCGCCCAGGTCGTCACCGGTGGTGTAAGAGGCTTCGCCGCCGTTGACGCCGCCGTTCGCGTTCAGTTCGGCGACGGCGATGTCGGCTCCGGCCTTATGCGAGGTGCCGTAGTTGGCGTACTGACCGGTCATGGGACCGGCGAGACCGAACTTGAAGGGCGCGCCGTCCATGGCGGCCGCTTCTGCAGTGCTGTCGGTGGCCTCTCCCGACGTGTCTTCCGTGGCCCCGGTGTCCTCGGTGGCCGTCGTGTCCTCGGTCTCGTCAGTGGTTGTCTCGTCGTCGCCGCAGCCCACGAGGGCTACCACGCCGAAGATCATGACCACAGCGAGAACAAGGGCAAGGTAGCGTGGCAGTTTCATGCGTCTCCTTCCGATGATCTCAGTTCCCCTATCCCCGGTGGATGGCCCGTAGAGAGGGCCCCCATACCGGCGGCTAAGTGTATAGACGCACTGAAGACGACGCAAGTTGGGGCGAAGAGCGGCCGTCTGGGGCCAAAGGGCGGCAAGATTCCCGTTGGCCCTTGTCCGGTTCGGTCCGGCCGGGAGGGTATAATATGCGTGCCGACGGGAGAGGAGGGCCTCCTTGTCGCGTGAGCCGAAGTGGCGGAACTGGCAGACGCGCCGGACTCAAAATCCGGTGGGGCTAACACCTCGTGCGGGTTCGATTCCCGCCTTCGGCACTAAAGAGCCCATCGTCCAAACGACAACCACAGACAGGAGGCGCAAGATGTCCAGCTTGCGAACGCCCTTTCTACTCCTGCTCGCGGCCGCGGCTCTTCTGCTCGCGGGATGCGGCGCCGCCGCCCAGAGCGACCAGGTCGCCCTGCAGTATGACTTCAAAGTTGGGGATCAGTACGTCTACGACCTGAGCCTCGACATGCAGGCGGAGGTCACGGGTCCCGCTTTCGAGCAGCAGGACTTGCCCCAGGACGCAGCGCTTGACGCGCGGCTCTCGGTCGAGGTGACCGAAGTGGACGACGCCGGGGTGGCCACTCTCGAGCTCCTGGTGGAGGACGCGACGGTCGCGGTCGATGGAGAGACCAAGGAAGCTTCCGAAACGCCCCATGAGCCTTTCACCATCCAGGTCGACCAGGACGGCAAGGTGATTTCGGCCAATGGCAATCCCCTGAAACCCGAGGGCACCGAGGGCGCGCTGCCGGAGGGGTTCATGGACGGCCTGCCGTTCGATCCAAGCCAGTTCGCTCCTCAGACCGACGTGATCTTTCCTGAAGAAGGCATCGCGAAGCCGGGTGACAGCTGGACATCGCAAACCACCTACCCCATCCCCTTCCTCGACCAGCAGGTGGTGGTCGAGACCTCCGGCGAGCTGGAGTCCATCTCGGACCGTGACGGCCGGCAGGTGGCGAACCTGACCTTCAATGTGGACGCGCCGGTCGATCTCACCATCGATTTCGGCAAGCTGTTCGGCGGGATGAACCTCGGAGAGTTCATGCAGATGGCGGACCAGATGCAGGGCATGGAAGGGCTCGCGGCGCCTGAGGGCGATTCGGCGTCTCCGGACACCACCGTCCCCGAGGCCTTTGACCCCGAGGTCTTTGACCCCGAGGCCTTTGACCCCGAGGTCTTTGAGGGCATGAAGGGCCTGGAACTTCCCGGCTCCACCATGCTGCTCGACGGCAGCGGGGCGGTCGACGGCACCATGTCGGTCTTCACCGACAGCGGTTTTCCCGCCAGTGTGGAGCTGACCGCGGTGGTCGACATGATCCTCGACACCGAGGACCTGCCTGATGCAACCCAAATGCCGCAGCTTTCCGGGCCCAACACTTTCGACGTCAATGTGAAATTCACCCTGAACGAGGCGTCGTAGTGAAGGTGGCCATCCTCACCGGCGGCGGCGACTGTCCGGGGCTGAACGCGGTCATCCGTGCAGCCGCCCGCGGCTGCGGTGCCTGCGGAGGCTATATGGTCGGCGTGCAAAACGGCTGGCAGGGGCTGCTCGAGGCCAATTACAAGCCGCTCACCCTCGACACGGTGAGCGGCATCCTGCCCCTGGGCGGCACCATCCTGGGCACCAGCCGGACCAACCCTTTCACGCAAGAGGGCGGTCCCGAGCAGATCATGAAGAACGTCGAGGCCGAGGGGATCGACGCGGTGTTGGCGATCGGCGGCGAGGACACTCTGGGTGTGGCCATGAAGCTCCACCGTGACTTCGGCCTCAAGGTCGTGGGCGTGCCCAAGACCATAGACAACGATCTTTCCGGAACCGACTATACCTTCGGCTTCGACACCGCAGTCAGTGTGGCCACCGAGGCCATCGACCGGCTGCACTCCACCGCCGAATCGCACAACCGGACCATGGTGGTAGAGGTCATGGGCCGCCACACCGGCTGGATCGCCGTGATGTCCGGCATAGCCGGTGGTGCCGACGCCGTCTTGATCCCCGAGTTCCCTCTGACCGTCGAAGAGGTGGCCGAGTTGGTGATGCGCCGTCAGGAACGAGGGAAGAACTTCTCGATCGTGGTGGTCAGCGAAGGCGCCAAGCTCACCTGGCACTCCGGAGCCGAAGAATCCATCCTGGCTTCGAGCGAGACCGACGCCTTCGGCCACGTGCGGCTGGGAGGCGTGGGCTCAGTCCTGGGCCAGCAACTCGAGCGGCTGACCGGCACCGAGACCCGGGTGACCATCCTGGGGCACGTTCAGCGCGGCGGCACGCCCACAGCCCGCGACCGCATACTCGCCACCCGCTTTGGCATCAAGGCGGCGGAGATGATCGAGGCCGGCCACTGGGGCAAGATGGCGGCGCTCAGAGGGGATCGCATCGACGAAGTGGAACTCGTGGACGCTGTCGACACCTGCAAATACGTCCCTCGTGAGTTCTTCGACATCGCTTCGGTCTTCTTCGGCTAGCCACAAACCAAGAAGCGCGATCCGCATCCCCGGAGGAGTCTGACCCGCCGAGGTCGAATTAGCCGGGTGCAGCCACTCCGAAAAACCTCGATACGAGGATCGACACTATCGCCTGAGAGGGTAGAGCTTTATACTCAAGAGGCAAGTGGTCGGCGTCGGTGGCGCAAGGGCGGCGGACTATCTCGTACGGGTAGAGTGATGATATGCAAAGGGACAAAGACCAGGATCACAAGCGCTACGTCCGGCTCGTCGGGGAGAAACTCCGGCGGCTGCGCATCGACCGGGGCATGAGCCTGCAAGAGGTGTGCGACCGGTCCGGGGGCTCCTTCGTCGTATCCACTCTCAGTGCATATGAGCGGGGCAAGCGCAGCCTCAGCCTGGAAAGGGTGCTCGAACTGGCGGAGATCTACGGGGTCTCACCCACCGCTTTGATCGAAGTCGAGGAGAGCGCCGAACTGACCCCCAACCTATCCCGCAACCGCCCCCTGCGGATCCGCCTGGATCACCTCGAGAGACTCACCGACGAGGAACGGCGCCCCCTGGAGAACTACCTGGAGTTCCTGCGCAATTTGCGCAACGATCACGGCAGCCAGATACTCACCATCCGCAAGGACGACCTCGAATACCTCTCGGGACTCTACGGCCTGCGCCCCCAGGTGCTGAAGGAACGGCTCGAATCCGAAGGGATCATCGAGCAGTAGAAGATCCGGGCGGGTTTATCCGGACCTTGCCTTCCGTACGGCGTCCGCGGCCGCCGAGAGGAACTCTCCCACCGCCTCGAGGCCGGCTTCCTCGCTCGAGGCTTCCTGCATGAGGGACATCAGCCGGCTACCGATGATGGCCCCGTCGGCCGACTTCGCCACCTCCCCCGCCTGCTCCGGAGTGGAAATCCCAAAACCCACTGCCAGCGGGAGGGCGGTGCGGTCCCGCAACCGCCGCAGGAACCCGGGAAGATCCGCACTGACCGCCGAGCGGGCTCCGGTCACCCCCGTCACCGAAACGCAATAGATGAAGCCCGAGGCGGAGGCGGCGATCCGGTCCAGGCGCTGATCCGTACTCGTCGGTGCGGCCAAGAGAACCACGTCCACCCCGTTCGCCCGGGCAACCGACTGCAGTTCCTGCGCCTCGTCGACCGGCACGTCCGGGACCACCACGCCCAACACTCCCGAATCGCGGCAGCGCTCGAAGAAGACCTCCGGGGTTCGGGCGAGGATGGTGTTCAAATAGGCGAGCAGCACCACGGGGGCTCCTCGGCCGGTCGCGTAGGCCGCCAACTGGAAGACATCGCGCGGAGTGATTCCGGCTCTGAGGGCCACCTGGGAGGTCGCCTGGATGGTCGGGCCGTCGGCCAGCGGATCCGAGAAGGGAACCCCTATCTCGACGATATCCGCGCCGCTTTCGAGGTAGCGGTCGATCAAGGCGCGGGAACCCTCCAGGCTGGGATACCCTCCGGTCAAGTAAGGGATCAGCAGAGGCCGGCCGGCAAGCTCGAAGACCTGCGCGAGCCGGGATTCGGCCTCCCCTCCCGCCGCGGCCGCGGACGGTTTCGCGGACTTGCCCTCGGGCACACGGGGGTTCATACGGCCTCCATATCCAGCGCGGCGGCCACCGAGTAGACGTCCTTGTCCCCGCGGCCCGAAAGGTTGAGGATCACCACGTCCCCCTCCCCGAAGGGGCACTCCGGGCTCGACAGGTAGGCGATGGCGTGCGCGCTCTCGAGCGCCGGAATGATGCCTTCCAAACGGGAGAGCATGGTGAAGGCCTCGAGCGCCTGATCGTCGGTTACGCTCGTGTAGGCCACGCGGCCGCTATCCCGCAGAAAGGCGTGCTCGGGTCCCACCGAGGGATAGTCCAGCCCGGCGCTGATGGAGTGCGCCTCCTGAATCTGACCATCCTCGTCCTGCAGCACGTAGGAGTAGGAGCCGTGCAGAATGCCGAGGGCGCCGAGCGCGAGCGAGGCGCCGTGCTTGCCCGAGTCCAGTCCGTAGCCTCCCGCCTCCACCCCGATCAGGCGGACATCCTCTTCTTCGAGGAACGGGTGAAAGATGCCGATGGCGTTGCTCCCCGCCCCCACGCAGGCGATGACCGCGTCGGGAAGCCGGCCTTCCTTTTCGAGGATCTGCTCGCGCGCCTCCACCCCCATGACCGTCTGAAAATCACGCACGATGGTGGGATACGGCGCCGGACCCACCACCGAGCCGATGATGTAGTACGTCGTTCCCACATTGGTGACCCAGTCGCGGATGGCCTCGTTGGTGGCGTCCTTCAGGGTGCCGCTGCCGCTGGTCACCGGGATCACTTCGGCGCCGAGCAGGCGCATGCGGATGACGTTGAGTTCCTGTCGGCGAATGTCCTCCTCGCCCATATACACATGGCATTCCAACCCGGCCAGCGCGGCGACGGTCGCGGTGGCCACCCCGTGCTGACCCGCCCCGGTCTCGGCGATGATGCGCCGCTTGCCCATCCGCGTGGCCAACAGGATCTGGCCCAGCGTGTTGTTGATCTTGTGCGCCCCGGTGTGAGCCAGGTCTTCGCGCTTGAGGTAGACCCGGAAGCCCACCTTCTCGGACAGGCGCCGCGCCCGGTAGAGCGGCGTCGGCCTTCCGGCGTAGTCCCGCTGAAGCTCCGCCAACTCCGCGACGAACTCCGGGTCCTCGCGATAGCGCTCGTAGGCCTGCTCGAGCTCGTCGAGCGCGGGTATCAAAGTCTCGGGCACGTAGCGCCCGCCGTACGGTCCGAATCTCTGCGAGAGGGTCACGCCCTTCCCTTTCCTCGTACTAACTCCGCCGACACCGCTCCTCGGGGGGGGCGGGGACAATTTCGCCAGACATCCACCAGGTCTCTGAGCATGCCGTGATCTTTTATCCCGGGCGCCGATTCGATCCCGCTCGAAACGTCCGCACCGGCCGCGCCGGTCTCCTTCAATGCCAGACACAGGTTTTGCGGGCCGATACCGCCCGCCACCAGGTAAGGCGGCTCCGGCCCCAGCGCTAACGCCAAGGGCCAGGGGAAGGTCACTCCCGTGCCCCCCGAGCCCCCGGTAACCCGGGTGTCCAGCAGAATCAGGTCGACGAGCCCTTCGAGCTCCGCCGCCTTTTCGGCCAGCCTGGCCGCCTGCCCTGCGGGCTTGTCCGCCGCGGCCTGCCCCGGCTCCCGCGGAGGCTGCGCCGCCGCAGGCGGTTCCGCCTCGACCCCGAGCGCCTTGATCAGCACGACATCCTCGAGCCGACCACGCAGCTCCCGGATTTCTTCCAGAGAGGTCGCGCCGTGAAGCTGGATCCCGTCCAGCTCGGCCTCCACCGCCACCTCGGCAATCTCGTCGACGGTGGCATCTCCAAAAACGCCGATGGCCAGAGGAATCCCGAATGCAGACGACGGGCCCACCGATCGACCAGAGTCGGACTCCGCAAAGCCGGACTCCGCAAAGCCGGAACCGCCGGAGCCGGACTCCCCGGAACCGGGCGGGCGGCGCAGCACTCCCACCAGCTCGCGCAACCGCCCCCGCGACACGCGGCGGGGGCTCGGCGCCAGGATGAAACCGGCGGCCGACACGCCCAAATCCCGCACCAGGCGCACGTCCTCCTCCCGGGTGAGCCCGCAGACCTTGAGCATGGCTCGATCCTTCGACTGCATCGAGCTCCTAGGGCACCAGCAAGAGCGCGATGCGCGCCTGCCGCATCAGCTGTTCGGTGGTGCCGCCCAGGATCAGATCGTGCAGGAAAGAGTGCCCGTGCTTCCCCAGTACCGCCAGATTGCTGGGCTCGGTCTCCAGGTCCTCCAGAGCCTCGAAGACGAACTCGCCCTCGGCCACCCGAAAGTCCGCCTCGAGCTCGTACGCGCTCAGGTACTCGCGCGCGTCTTGCTGGGTCTTCGCGGCCTCGTCCAAATCGCGCGCCACCGTGAGAATCCTGAGCCCGAGCCCGCCGCCCAGCGTGGAAGCCATCTCCGCGGCCAACTTCAAGGCGTTGTTCGCGGGGGCGCTACCGTCGTAGAAGACCAGCAGGCGCTGCAGCGTGGGCGTCTCCCCGTCGACCAAGAGCACCGGCGTCCCGCTTTTTCGCACGACCTGATCCGCCGTCGACCCCACCAGGTCGTCCGAGTAACGCGCGTGCGCTCCCCGCTTGCCGAGGATAAGCAGATCGTAGGACTCGGCGACGTCCGCAATGGTCTCCGCGGGAACCCCCTCCTCGATGCGGAACTCCACTTCGGTTCCGGCGGCGGAGGCGGCGTCCCGAAAGTCGCTCATGATCTTGTCCGCATTCGCCCGGAAACCTTCCAGCATCTCGATGGGCAGCTGCGACGGTGCGATCGTTTCCACGGGATAGGCCCCGACCACGAATGGCGGTTGTTCCAGCAGCCGAACGTCGACCACGTGCACACCGGTCACCCGGGCCTCGAAAGCCGAGGCCAGCGACAGCGCGAGCTCCCGGGCGGCCCGCGCGTGGGCCGATCCGTCGGCGGCAACGAGAATGGACTTGATCATGTGTACCTCTTTCTTCCCCTGTTTGCTGGCTCAAAAAGGATTCTCGACATGCTTTGCCTTCATTACCTACCCAGTAGCCCGGCGATGGCCTCACCCGGATCGGCGGACCGGGCCAGATACTCGCCAATCAGCACTCCCGCCACTCCGGCCTCTTCCAGCTGAACCATCTGCTCCCTGCTCGAAACGCCGCTCTCGCTGACCACCGGCAGGTTGGGCGGAACCGAGGGCATCAGCCCCAGCGTGGTCTCGAGCGATACCTCGAAAGTGGAGAGGTTTCGGTTGTTGATGCCCAGAACCACTCCGGGCAGCCGGACGGCCCAGTCCAGTTCCACCCTATCGTGAACCTCGAGCAACACGTCCAGGCCCAACCGCCGGGCGGACTCGTTGAGCTCGGCCGCCCGGCCCGGCTCGAGCAGCGCGGCGATCAGCAGAACCGCGGAAGCCCCCCAAACCCGCGCCTCCTGGAGCTGATACTCCTCCAGGATGAAGTCCTTGCGCAGTACCGGGATGGGAGAGCGGGACGCGGCCAGCCGCAGGTCTTCCAGATCGCCCAGGAAGTGATCCTGTTCGGTCAGCACCGAAACGCTCCGGGCTCCGCCGGCCGCATAGGCCTCCACCATCTGGGCCACGTCCAGGTCGGGCCGCAGCATCCCTCGGCTGGGCGAGGCCCGCTTCACCTCGGCAATGATGGAAATACCCGGGAGCAGGACCGCCTCCCGAAAGGAGATCGGCGGACGGGGAGGCGTGGGCAGCCCGGCAAGCCGCTCGAGAGGAACCAGCGCGCGTCGTTCGGCGAGGCGCTTGGCGACGTCGGCCACGATGTTCTCCAAGTAGGCCACTCTATGCCTCGTGGCTGGCCGCAGTGAGCTGGCTGACTTTCTCGAGCGCGGCTCCGGAGGCAATGATCTCCCGCGCGGCGTCGATTCCGGCCGCGAGAGAATCCACGGCGTCGGCAACGTAGAGCGCGGCGGCTGCGTTCAGCAGCGTGATTTGACTGGGCGCGTCGGCAAAGGCGCTCCCTTCCAAGACGGCCAGGGTGATGCGCGCGTTCTCTTCCGGGCCGGCGCCGCTCACGTCGGCAAGCTCCCAGTGCCGCAGTCCCAGTTCCTCGGGCTGCACCCGGTACTCCGCGGCCACCTCCCCGTCACGCACCTCGACCACGTGGGAACTCGTGGTGACCGAGAGCTCGTCCAGGCCGTCCTCGCCGTGAACCACCAGGGCCCGCTCCGCGCCCATCAAGGCCAGCGCCTCCCCCAGGACGCGGACGTAATCAGGAGAACTGACTCCGACCAGTTGCAGCCTGGCGCCTGCCGGATTGGTCAGAGGGCCGAGGAAATTGAAGACCGTGCGGATCCCCATATCGCGCCGGACCGGGACGATATGCCGCATGGCCTTGTGGTGCAGGGGGGCGAACATGAAGCCAATCCCGACTTGGCGGATGCAGCGGGCGACCTGTTCCGGAGCGAGGTCGATCCTCACCCCCAGAGCCTCGAGCAGATCGGCCGAGCCCGAACGGGAGGTCGCCCCGCGGTTGCCATGCTTGGCCACCAGCACCCCCGCTCCGGCGGCGACGAAAGCCGCGGTGGTGGAGATATTGAAAGTCCCCAGCCCGTCGCCGCCGGTCCCGCAGGTATCGAGCAGCTGATCCTGACAGTCCACGTGCACCCGCTCGGCGAGTTCGCTCATGGTCTGGGCCAGACCGACGATCTCGTCCGCGGTCTCGCCTTTGGCGCGCAGCCCCATCAGGAAGGCCGCCGCCTGAACCTCACCCACGCGCCCGTCCATGATCAGTTGGAGGACCTCCGCCGCCTGTTCGCGACCGAGATCCTGCCGGTTCGCCAGACGCTCGAGTGCGCGGCTAACCTCGGGGATAGCGGAACTGACGGTCATCGGGGCGCTCCTTCGTCTGTCCTGGGGATATCCCCGTGGGCGGCGCTCTTTGCTGCCCAGCCTGGCTCCGGGTCCTTTAGCTCGGCGGGGATCTCTTCCCAACGCCCCGCCCTCAGCGCCAGGAAGTTCCGCAGCAGGTCCTTGCCCGGTTCGGTGAGAATGCTCTCCGGGTGAAACTGCACTCCCTCGACCACGTACTCGCGGTGGCGGATGCCCATGACCACGCCGTCGGCGGTCCAGGCCGACAACTCCAGAGCCTCCGGCAGGGTGGCCCGATCGACCACCAGAGAGTGATACCGTGTGGCCACGAACGGGCTGCGCAGTCCGCGAAACAGCGTCCGGCCGTCGTGATGAACCTCCGAAGTCTTGCCGTGCACCGGGACCTCGCCCCGAGTGACTATCCCCCCGAAGGCCTGCCCGATCGACTGGTGGCCCAGGCAGACCCCGAGCATGGGGAACTCGCCCGCCAGTTCCCGGATCACCCCGAGACTGACTCCCGCCTCGTTGGGCGTGCACGGCCCGGGCGAAACGATGACGTGGGTAGGGTTGGCGGCGCGCACCGCGGCCACGTCGATCTTGTCGTTGCGGTGGACCTCGATCTTGCCGCCCGATACCTCTCCCAGATACTGGACCAGGTTGTAGGTGAAAGAATCGTAGTTGTCTATCATCAAGATGTGGTCGCTCACGCCCACCCCTCCTGCTCGGCGGCCAACTCTATTGCGCTAAAAAGAGCCCGGGCCTTGTTCTCGGTCTCTTCGTATTCGCGCTCCGGATCGGAATCGGCGACTATCCCCGCCCCCGCCTGGACGTAGGCCACCCCATCCCGCACCACGATCGTGCGGATGTAGATGCAGGAATCGAGTTCGCCGTTGTAGCTCAGGTAGCCGATGGCCCCGGCGTAGGGCCCGCGGCGGGTGGGTTCCAGCTCGTCGATGATCTCCATGGCCCGCACCTTGGGGGCTCCCGAGACGGTGCCCGCAGGAAAGGCGGCCTTGAGCGCCGCCGCGGCGCTGACGCCCTCCTCCAGTTCGCCCACCACGGTGGACACCAGGTGCATCACGTGACTGTAGCGCTCGATGCCCATGAACTCGGCCAGATGGACGCTCCCCGGGCGGCAGACTCGGCCCAGGTCATTGCGGCCCAGGTCCACCAGCATGACGTGCTCCGCCCGCTCCTTCTCGTCGGCGAGCAATTCCTCCGCCTGACGCAGATCCTCCTCGGGAGTGGCCCCCCGCGGACGCGTGCCCGCGATGGGCCGGGTCTCCACCTCGCCGTTTGCCGTTTTGATCAGAGGCTCAGGACTCGACCCCACGACCTCGAAGTCGCGGAAAGACAGGTAGTACATGTATGGGCTGGGATTGACCGCCCGAAGGCCCCGGTAGACGGAGAAGCCGCCCACCTCCACAGGCCGTTGGAAGCGCTGCGAGAGCACCACCTGAAAGGCGTCGCCTGCGTAGATGTACTCCCGGATGCGTTCGACCGAAGCCAGGAAATCTGCTTTGCGGAAGTTGGATTCTATCTGCGTGGGCGCCGAGGCGGCCTCCCGCCGGGGCACCTCGGGAACCGGGCCGGAGAGGCGCTCCCGGACCCAGGCGGCCCGGTCTTGGGCCGCCGCGTAGGCGGCATCCAAGCCCCGGTCGTCGTCGGTGGCCAGCACGGTGATCAGGCTGATGGAGTGCCTCAAGTGATCGAAGGCGACCACCATGTCCGGGATCAGAAAGGCCATGTCGGGCAGCCCCTGATCGTCTGGAGGCCCCTCCCCCAGCCGCTCCACCCGCCGTACCAGGTCGTAGCCGAAATAACCCACGGCACCGCCTACGAAAGGCGGCAGATCGGGTACCGACGCGATCCGGGCGCGGCTCATGTAGTCCGCCAAGAAGCGGAAAGGGTCGCCTCCCTGGGCCTCGAGCCCGTACTCGTGATCCACTCCGCCGGAGCGCACCAACAGGCGGTCTCCGCAAAGCCTGATGCTCTCCCGCGCGGCCAGGCCGATGAAGGAGTAGCGGCCGAAAAGCTGGCCCTGCTCGGCGCTTTCCAGCAAGAAGGACCCCGCCGGAGCCCGCAGCTTGAGGAAGGCCGAAACCGGGGTCTCGGTGTCGTTCAGGAACCGGTGGGTGACGGGAACCAGTCCGTATTCGGCGGAAAGCGCGCGCACGTCCTCCAGACTGGGAAAGAGCTCTGGCCTGCCCATCTCTAGCCCTTCCGCCGGTCGAGTTCCTGCCACACCTCGGGCAGGGTGATGTCCAGCCGCGCCAGCAGAACCAACAGATGGTAGAGGACGTCGCCCGTCTCGTAGATGGTATGCGCCCGGTCACCGCTCTCCGCCGCCTCCACCACCTCGCCGGCTTCTTCGGTCACCTTGGCGCCGATCGCCGACGGCCCGGCCGCGAACAGGCGGGCCGTGTAGGAAGTCTCCGGCGCCGCTCCGCGGCGGGAGATCAGGGTGGCGTAGAGGTCGGGCAGCGCGAGAAACGGCGGAGTGGGGACGCCGGGCCTCTGGCTTTGGGCGTAGCGTCCCGGATGAGCCGGTGCCTCCGTGCCCCCCGGGCCTTCCGCGCCCTTCTCCCCCGGGCCCGTTTCCCTCGGCTTGGCCGTAAAGGAATCCGGCGCGCCCAGAGGCCGATCGGTGAAGCAGGTGGCCGTGCCCGTATGACAGGCCGGGCCCGTCTGTTCGACCAGGGCCAGGATGGTGTCCCCGTCGCAGTCCAGGCGGAGTTGGCGTACGCGCTGGACGTTGCCCGAGGTCTCGCCCTTGTTCCAAAGGCTCTGCCGGGAGCGGCTCCAGAACCAGGTGGTCCCCGTTTCCAGGGTCTTCTCGAGCGAATCGCGGTTCATGTAGGCGAGCATCAGCACTTCGCCGCCGTTCCACTCCTGGACGATGCAGGGCACCAGGCCTTCGGCATCGAACCGAACCTGATCGATGCCGAAGAACGAGGGGTTACTAGAAAGCGGATCATTCGACACGGCTTACTCCTCGGAAGACCGCGTGGGCGCGGCTAGAATACCAGGATGAGCGGGTAGTCCCCGCCCAGATGGGGGCGCCCTTCGCCGAAGCGAAGGGCTATGACCAGGAGGTGGGCCGCCGACGGGCCAGCAGTGCGCCGGGAGCGCAAAGCCCGCCGGGGACAGGGCTCATCGAGGAGCCCCGCTGGACCGGGAGTGCCGGGAGTGCCGGGAGTAAGATCTTTGCAGAAGGTGCCTGCACCATATCTCCGTTGTGGCCATGGCCGTGGTTGACGATGCCTTCGCCAGGATACCTGCACATGATATCCAGAAATCCTTCGGATTTCATACATCAGATTTCAACGAAATGCGGGAGAGGATTTGGCCCAAGCCGAGCTGATCTTCACCGGAGACGAACTTCTCCGGGGTGAGGTGATCAACACCAACCAATCCTTCCTGGCTGAAGCGCTGCTCCTGCTGGGAATCGAGAGCACCCGCGCCCTGTGCGTCCCCGACGGCAGAGCGGAGATCGCGTCCGCCATTCGGGACTCGCTCGCCCGCCGGCCGGACCTGCTGCTGCTTTCCGGCGGGCTGGGCCCGACCCCCGACGACCTGACCCGGGAGGCGGTGGCCGACGCTCTCGGGCGCAGGCTGGAGCAGCGGGAGGAACTGCTCCGCGTTCTCGAAAGCCGTTTCGCCCACTTCGGCCGTCCGATGGAGGACAGCAATCTGAAGCAGGCCACCATCCCCCGCGGCTCTCAAGCGCTGGAACCGGTGGGGACCGCCCCGGGCTTCTACGTCGAGCAGGAAGGCGTTCTTCTGATCGCCCTGCCCGGCCCCCCCGCCGAGTTGCGCAGAATGTGGTCGGAACAGGTCGATCCTCTGCTGCGCGGCCGTTTCGCCCTGAGGGCCGGTGAAGATCACGGCTTGGTCCGGCGCCTGCGGGTTTTCGGGCTGGGCGAGTCGAGCGTGGCGGAGCGGCTGCGCGACCTGGACTGGCGGGAGGGCCCGGTCACCGTCGGCACCCGCTCGAACGCGGACGGGGTGCTGATCGTACTCCGCAGCCGGCAGGAAGCCGGCGGCCGACAAACGCCGGACGAAGAGGAAACCTCGGCGCGCAGAAGGGGACTCGAAGAAGCCGAACGGGCCGTGCGGGAGCGGCTCGGATCCCACGTGTACGGCACCGGCGACGAAAGCCTGTCGGACGCGGTGGCTGAGTTGCTCCTGAAACAGCGTTCCACTGTCGCCACCGCGGAATCCTGCACGGGAGGCCTGCTGGGCAAACTCCTCACCGACCGGCCGGGCAGCAGCGAATACTACCTGGGGGGCGTCGTCTCCTACAGCAACCAACTGAAGGAATCGCTGCTCGCGGTCGACGCCGCGCTCTTGCGAGAAAAAGGGGCGGTCAGCCCCGAGGTGGCCGCCGCCATGGCCCGCGGAGCGCAAAGCCGCACCGGGGCCGACTTTACCCTCTCCACCACCGGCGTGGCCGGTCCGGGGGGCGGCAGCGAGGAGAAACCGGTGGGGCTGGTCTATGTCGGCCTGGCTTCGGCCGACGAGGTCGAGGTCAAGGAACTGCGTTTTCCCGGTGACCGTGGGGCGATCCGCATACGCGCCGCCAACAGCGCCCTGGACCTGCTGCGCCGCCGCCTGCTCTCACCGAGGAGGCCCCGTTCCTGATGGAAGCGCTGCGCAACCTGCGCCGGCGCAAACTGCGCGCCGCCCTGACCATCTTCGGAATCGCCATCGGCATCTTTGCCTTCACGGTGATGGGTTCCATGGCGGAGAAGATCAACCAGTTGGTCGGCGGAGCCCTCGATTTCTGGGGAGAGTCGATCAGCGTGGAACCCGAGAGCAGCGGCGGCTTCGGGGGCTTCTTCCCGGTTTCGGTCACCGATCAGATCGAGGCTCTGGAGGGAGTGGACTTTGCCACCCCGAGTGCGGTCGTGCTCTTCGGCAACCCGGAGGACCAGGGCTTCAGTTTCGGCGCGCCCAACCTGGTTTTCGGCAACCGCCTGAGTCAGGCCTGGATCGACCGCGTGCAAGAGCAGGGGCTCGAGGTGGTCGAAGGGCGCTTTCTCCAGTCCGGCGACCGGGGCAAGATCGTGGTGGGCTCGGATCTGGCGGACAAGGCAGAACTCGAAGTGGGCTCCACCGCCCGGGTGCAGACCCGGGAGTTCGAGGTGGTGGGCATCCTCCAGCGCTCTCTGCAATTCACCGACGCTTTCGCCTTCACCTCCTTGGAGGACACGCAGGAAATCCTCGCCGAGCAGTTCCCCCTGCTGACCACCTCCGATGTGGCCACCGGGGTGCAGGTGTACGGCGAGCCGGGGGCGGATCTCGATCAGCTGGCCGCCCGGATCGACGAGCTTCCCCAGGTGCGGGCCGAGTCCCCCGAGGAGCTTCGCAGCCAGATCGAATCGGGCACCGTCATCTTCAACCTGATCATCTTTGGGGTGGCTCTGATCGCCATCGTTGTGGGCGGGCTCTCGGTGATCAACACCATGATCATGAGCGTCAGCGAGCGCACCCGGGAGATCGGCATCAAACGGGCGGTCGGGGCGAAGACGCGCCACATCCTGGCCGAGTACATCGGCGAGGCCGCCCTGATCGGCTTCATCGGGGGGCTCACCGGTTTCGCCATCGGCTGGATCCTCACCCTGATCATCAATGATCAGACGCGCGGCACGGGCACCGTGCTCTTCACCATGACGCCTCGGCTGGCGCTGGGCGCCCTGCTGTTTTCGCTGGTGCTGGGAGCGGTCGCCGGGATCTATCCCGCCCTCCGGGCCGCACGGATGAACCCGGTTCAGGCTTTGAGGTCGATGTGAGCGAGAAAATCGATTCCCCAGCCGATGACCTCATCCTGCGGGCCCGAGGTCTGGTCAAGCGCTATCCCATGGGCACCGACAACTGCGTCAACGCGCTTCGCGGGGTGGACCTCGATCTGCGCCGGGGCGGCTTCCTTGCCCTGATGGGTCCCTCGGGCTCGGGCAAGTCCACCCTGCTCAACGTGGTAGGCACCCTGGACCAGCCCAGCGAAGGCAGGCTTTGGCTGGACGGGCGGGAGTTGACCAAAGAGCCCAACAGCCGGCTGCCCGACATCCGCCGGCGCTTGATCGGTTTCATCTTTCAGGGATTCAACCTGATCCCCAGCCTGAACGCTCTGGAGAATGTGGTGCTGCCCCTCCGTTACGAGGGCTCGCCCAAGAGCGAGGCGAGGCGGCGCGGCACGGAACTCCTGGAGATGGTGGGTCTGGGAGACCGGTTCCATCACCTCCCCACGGAGCTCTCGGGGGGCGAGCAGCAGAGGGTGGCCATCGCCCGGGCGCTTGTGATGAAGCCTGCGCTGATCCTCGCCGACGAACCCACCGGCGAGTTGGACTCCACCAGCAGCCGGCTGATCATGGAACTGCTCTCGGGTCTCAACCAGCAGGGGCAGTCGCTGATCCTGGTGACGCACGATCCCACCACCGCTGCCTACGCGGAGCGGATTGTGCGGATGCGCGACGGGCTGATCGTCGACGAGGAAGGCCCCGCCGAGGTCCCTGAGGAGGACCCCGCGGAGGGCCCTGAGGCGGTTTGACCTCTAGAACTCCCGCGGCTTGCAGATAAACTCGAGGATCTTGATCTCGAAAAAAGTCTGCGCGTTGGTGGGCCGGATGACGAGGGCGGTGTCCAGACCGCGGCCGGTGCCGCCGCAGGCCACGATCTCCTCTTCCGGACTGACAAATCCGGCATCGGCCGCCATCAGGGTGCACTCGACCGCCACCTTCACGCCTTCGCCGAAGCGCTTGAGCGTCTGGGCGATGATCTCCTCGGTCTGCCAGGTATCGAACTTACGCCGGACCGAGCGGCCCACTCCGCCAAAGGCCAGAGTCGAGGTCACCACTCCATAAGCCCGCTCCCGGAGGTCACGCAGCGTGGCCTCCGGCACTTCGATCTCACCCGGTTCCTTGTAGCCGGCGGGGTGAGTGACGGCGACCACCTGAAACGCCTCGAGTTCGGCGAGCGCCAAGAGTCCGGTGTCACCGCCGGTGGTGGGCACGACCACCTTCGTCACTCCGAGCTCCCCCGCGCGGACGCGAACCAGATCGAACACCTGGGCGGTGTTTTGCCGGCCCTTCTTCTCGAAGTAGGTAACCTTGACTTCCACGGGATCCTCCAGCACTCGGGCGGGCCATCGTCGCCAAAAGCCTATCAGGAGAGCGCCGGGCGAGAGAAAGTCCCGGCGGGACCGAGGTGCCGGGGGAAGAGCAGGGCGGTGGGCTAAGGCCGCTCGAGCTTCTCCGCCAGTAGCCGGCCCCGCTGCGGTGAGCCCTGGAACTCGCGTTGCCAGGCCTCTTCGGCGGAGCGCTCGCTCTCCGGGCCGAAAGTGACGGTCACGCGCTCGCGCCCGCGTCCCTGGCCGTACCTCGCCACCAGATCCGCCGCTTCGCCAAGCGTGCGGCCGCTGGGCGCCCCTTCGGTGAGCACCGCGCACACCGGTCCGGTGGCGTCCGTCCCCCAGCCCAAAGCCGAGAAGAGCTCGGCCTTTTCCAGAAGCCGATCGTTTTCCTCGTCGTTACGGGCGATGAAGATCCACTCCCCGGCTGAAGAGATGAAGTGGCGCGCGGCGCTGATGAGCAACGCCCGCTCCACGTCGATCTCCTGCCCCATCCTCTCGAGGTACTGCTGCAGGCGGCGAAAGCGTCTGCCGAAGCCGGGCTCGGTGAGCAGGCAACCCCCGGCCGGCATGGGGTATTCCTCGAGCCCCAGTTCGTCCGCCAAAGCCATCTGCGGTTTGCGGTTGCGCCCGGTGAACCCCAGCAGGCGGCTGCGGTCGACCAACCCCTCCCGCTCGGCCTGGGTCGGCTCGAGATTGTGCGCGGACAGCGGCCGGAGGACCTTGCCTTGGACCCCGGCCTCGCGCTCGATCGTCGCCAGCGCCTGGCGATGCTGGGACATGGGGCGCTGACCGAGAACCTCTCCGGTGACGATGAAGTCGGCCCCTTCTTCTTCCATCAGGCGACGGGCCAGGCTGAAGTGGATGATGCGGCAGTCGATGCAGGGGTTGACCCCTTTTCCATGCCCGTAGCGCGGGTGCTTGACCGCCTCCATTATCTGATCCCAGGTGTTCTTGACCACCAGGGGAACGCCCAATCTGGCCGCCGCCCTGCGCCCCGGCGCCGCGCAGTCCTGGGCCTCGGTCCCGCAGAGGGGACTCTCGTAATGCATGGCAAGCACCTCGATGCCCTGCTCCTGCATTAGCTTGATTGCCAGCTGACTATCGAGCCCCCCGGACAGGAGGGCTATCGCCTTGATTTGCACCGCAAAATACCTTTCCTACCGGCCGAAACGCCCTTCGGCCACATCATCTTCGTCCCATGAGCGCACTCCGGCTCTCGCCAGGGCGGCTGCCGTGACCCCCCTTCCCGGGCGGCACACGCCCCGAAAGGATCCGTCATAGATCTCATGGCAGCCGCACGAGGGGCTGCGTGCCTTCAGCACGGCCTGGCGCGCGTCCAGGATGCCCGCCAGCTTGACCGACTCCGCGGCCCCCCGCACGTAAGCAGAGGTCACATCGACCGCGTCGGCCGTCTCGACCCGCGCCCTGCCCGCGAACACGTCGTCGCCGTCACCCGCGATGATCTCCGCCCCGGGCCGGGGTGTGGGCAGCCCTCCCAGTTGCTCGGGGCACACCGGTATCAGATGGTAGCGCTCCCCAAGAGCGACTACGGTCCCGCGGCGCTCATCCCCGCCGTCGTACCGGGTCACGAGCCCCAAGAGGCAGGCGCTCACCAGAAGCGGCTCCTTGCGGTCCGAGATTTCCTCCTCGCCCGCCGGCTCCCGCTCAGCCAACCGCTCAGACCTCTTCGACCGTGCCGTCGACCACGTCTTCCCCGGCCTTGTCCTCGTGCAGCATCTCCAGAATGTTCTGCAGTTCGGCCACCTTGGTGCTCAGATTGCCGAGCTCTTCCCGCAATCTATCTCCGGCCGCCGCCACCCGTCCGGCCTCTTCCTCTTCCAAAATGTCTTCCTCGACCAGTTCCTCGATCTCATCGAGGTAGAAGAAAGCCTCGTCGAGCTTGAGCTTGACCTTCTCGAGGTTACCGATAATACGTTCCATATTCGCGGCTCCGTCCTCGGCCGGGTTGCGGACAGGAAGAAACGATAGCAGAAGCCGGTTGAGGGAAGGTTATGTCTGTCAGTCGAGCTCAGACCGGAGTGAGGGTAAAGAGATGATCGTTCGAGAGAGCCGGATACCGGTGGACGGGGCTGCGGACGTGACCGCCCTCATAAACCGGCCGGAAAGCTGCCGTCCGGGAGTCACTCCCGGGCTGATCTTGGCGCACGGTCAGAACAACGACCTCCGCCACCCGCTTCTCGAAGCGGTGGCTTTCGGGATCGCCCAGGCGGATGTGGCCTCGGTGCTTCGTTTCAACTTCCCCTACCGCGAGCGAGGAGCGTCCTCTCCGGACTCTCCCCGCGTGCTGGAGTCGAGCTACCGGCACGCCCATGACGCGTTGGCCGACGACGAGGTATGCCCCGCCGGACCCATGTTCTTAGGGGGAAAGTCGTTGGGAGCCCGGGTCGCGGCGGAGTTGGCCTCTCGCGGCCACGAGGCCGAGGGCCTGTTGGCGGCCGGCCTCGTGTTTCTGGGCTATCCCCTGCACGCGCCCGGCCGCACCGACAAGCTGAAGACCGAACCCCTGCGGCGGATCGACGTGCCCAGCCTGTTCATCCAAGGCTCCCGAGACCCCTTCTGCAAAACGGAGCTTCTGCGCGAGGTCCTCGAGACGCTCGACCATCCCCCTCGGCTTCACCTGGTGGATGGCGGCGGCCACTCCTATGAGCTCCCCAAGGGAGCGGACCGCTCAGAGGAGGAGGTGCACGCCGAGGTGATGGAGGTGATTGCGGACTTCATCTCTTCCGCAGCCTCCAGCGGGCGGCGCTGACCGCGGGCCCCTGATCCGGGCAGATCCCGTGGACGCCGCGAAGGCGGCAACCGGCGGCGCTACCTCGCCTGCAAGGGGCAACGGGAGATGCACTCTGCGCAACCGGAACACCACTCTCGCTTGAACCCGGCCTGCTTGGTGGTGGCGATGCAGTCATCGAGGCACCGGCGGCAGGACCGGCAGATGGTGGTGTCGGCAGCAAGACCGGAGAAGGGCGTCGCCGGCAGTGGAGCCTCCGTGATGAGACCCAGCAGATACAGGCTGAGGCCATAGCGGTTGATCACCAACATGCCGTTGGGAGCGAGCGCGCCCATTCCTGCAGCCACCGCCAAGCGAGGCAGAGAAAGCCGGGAATCGACCAGAGGGAGGGCCGCATAATCCTCGCCGGCGATGCCCTTGCGCAGGCCGGCCAGCCCTGAGGAAAGCCGGTCGTCCAACAAAGCCTGACTCTTCGGGCCGAGATCGGTGACCCTCTCCCCCGGCGCGGCCACGAGCACGATGGAGCGGTAGCCGGCAAGATGGCGGGCCGGATCGGCGGTGCGGGGCAAGGCTGTCAGTTTCTCGGGGGTTACGATTCCAAAGGAGACGAAGCCGGCTTCGAGGGCGCTCGCCCGCAACTCGAGCGCCCAGTCTCGCATTTGCTCGGGGGCCTTCATCCTTGACAGCTTTCCCGATCGCGGGCTCCGACGCAAGAAAGAATCAGGAAGATTCGTGCGAATCTACTTGCACAATTATTCACAACCGTTATACTGACTTTGGTTAATTCGTTCGGCGCTTCTCTGGGTCGAGAAGCGGACGGCGCATCAAGAGATGGCCGATGGGGGCCGGGCACGTAGGTAAACCTCGTGCCGAAAAGGAGAATGTGATGCGTCGAATCCTCACCACCGTCGCGGTCGCCCTCGTCTTGATGGTTGCCGTGGTCGCAGCGGTCCAAGCTTCCCCCTTGGCTCCCCCAGAACCCGAGCCCGCGCCGGTTGGACAAATCGTGGACTACTGCGACCTGGTCGAAGCCGGCGGCCCGGTCGGAACCGAAGTGACCGTCTATGGCTGGGTCAAACGAGTCGAAGATGGTTTTGTCTTCGTCAATCCCTTCCGTTGCGAGGAAGGCAACCTGGTCAAGGTCGAAACCGACAGCAGCGAACTGTATGAGGGCGACTTGATCGAGGCCACCGGTGTCTTCGTCGGCGTCAACGCGGGCGGCAACCCGGCCATCGAGGATGCGGTGGTCGGCCCGGCGCTCTAGGAATCACGGCCCGCCGGCGCCCCGGCTCGCGCCGCGGCGCGTACGACGGCGCATGAGAGCAGTCGGCGCATTAGGTAAGTTGGATGGGGGCAAGGCCGTCCCGGGGAAAACGGGGCGGCCATTTGCCAACTAGCGCCGCCGTGACCCCACCTTCGAGCGCAGTTCCTGCCTCCCCCGCTCGTCCAGGCCCAGGCGATCGAGTTCTTGGTCCAGTTGAACGGACGAGCCGTAGCCTCCCAGGTAACCGTTGACCCTGGCCACAGCGGTCGAGTTCAAGAAGTCCGCGAAGACCGGGTAGATCGCTCGGTACTCGTTGCGCAGTAAACGGTTGTGCTGCAGCCGATACTTCTGGTGGTACTCCTCCGCCGGCCAGAACCGAGTCAGCGGCGTGATCTCGGTCCGCACCTCCCGTCCCAGCAGTTCGGCATAACGGTCGGCCGACCTGCGGGCCGCCTCGGCTTGAGCCGCGTCGTGGGTGAAGACGGCGGAACGATATTGCGGCGACCAAGCGGAGGACATCGGGTTGTGGCTGTTCCAGAAGATGTCCAGCAATTCCTCGTAGGAAATCACCGCCGGATCGAAGTCGACCTCGAGCGTTTCCGCATGAAGGCCCAGGTCGTGGTAGGTGGGCTGATCCTTGCGCGGATCTCCCGCATAACCCGCGCGGGTTCTCACCACTCCCGGTAACGCCCCGAACTGGGCGTCAGGACCCCAAAATCAGCCCAAGGCGAAGGTCGCCGTTTGGATCTGCTCCGGAATCTCGAGGTCAATCGGGGGGAGTTCCCGCAGCCTAGATTGCCGCTGCCCGGCGCCGGTTTCGACCCGCGCCGCGGTCCCTTCGTTTCTCCCGAAACGGAACATCAGACCTCCCCCTTCTGCCCGCCTCGGGCGTTTTCGCCGCGCAGATCCCGGCCCTCGTCGTCGCGCTCCTCGAAGTCGAGCGAAGCCGAGTTCATGCAGTAGCGCAGGCCGCTGGGCTCGGGACCGTCGTTGAAGACGTGACCCAGATGCGAACCGCAACGACCGCAGACCACCTCGGTGCGCACCATCAAGAGCCCGCGGTCCTCATGCTCCTCCACGGCGCTCGAGGTCAAAGGCTCGTAGAAGCTCGGCCAGCCTGTCCCCGAATCGTACTTGGCGTAGGAGCCAAAGAGATCGTTGCCGCAGACCAGGCAGTGGTACACGCCTTTTCCCTTGAAATCCCAGTAGCGATTGGCAAAAGGCCGCTCCGTCCCCTGCTCCTGGGTCACGTGATATTGCTCGGAGGTCAGCCGTTGCTTGAGCTCCTCCGGAGAGAGTGATCGCTTCTCTGTCTTCTCTTGCGCCATGAAGGCACTCCATTCCACGGCCGCCAAGCCGTCCGAAAGTTTTGTTCTGCAGGTCTTTTTCCCACCTGGGAGGTTCGGTACACGAAACGCGAGGAGCGCGTGGTAGTCTGCCCCGGTCAACTAGGCGACGCGACGGAGGACCGGGTGGCAAAGAGGAAGGCGGAAAGGCGGCAGAGACGCTACGCGGGGGCGCCCCCGGGCAAAGGCGCCGCGGCCGCAAGCCCAGAAGGCACCTCCTGGTTCAACCGGGTGATTCTCTGGGCGGTCATCGGCTCGGTCCCCCCGCTGGTCTATGGGGCCGTGGTGCTCCTCGGGTCGATCTCGGTCGAGGACCCCGCCGTCACCAGTTTCCTGGTGGAGGGCGCCTTCGTCATCGCCGCGCTGTTCACGCTGAACGTGGTATTCCGGAATCGGGAGGCCTGGACACCGATGAGCACGCCGGTGAGCACCTACATCGCCGGTTTGTTCTCGATCGACGGAGTCGCGCACGCAGGAATCCTCGCCTATCTCTTGACCGGATCGCTCACGACCTTCCTTACTCTGGAGGCAGTTTCGCTGCTCGGCACGCTGCTCCTCTTCCCCCGGCGCTAAAGGGCGGAGCCCCGCGGCCGCCGCCGGCGGCGATTAGATTCGCGCCGGGGCCCCGGCTTAGCGAGGCGTAATGACCGGGCGCCTCACGGGCGCCTCAATCCGTTCATAAGTGGACGATGGCCACGGGGTAGCGAAACACGTAATCGTTGGTCAGGGCCGCCCGATGGCAATCGCCGCACCCGGCACCGGTTCCGACCTTTTCCAGCCGGCCGTCGGGGGCGTACTCCGCCCAGAACCAGTCACCGTTCTCGGGATCGTAGCCTTCACGCTTCCACATCACGTCCAAGGCCTGCGCGTTGCCCTGGCCGTCCAGATGCTCGAGGAGCAGCACGGCTCCGTCCGGCATCGATTCCGGAGTGGCTTCCAGGCAGTCGGCCGCGTCGTCGTTCAGATAGAGCGCGAGCGACTCGCCGTGGACGCTTCGCGCGTCACGAAGCGCGGCGTACCCGGGGTCCTTGACTCCGGTCGTCCACTCCTGTCGGTAGTCGCCTTCCTCGAGTGACTGCCAGAGTTCTTCGGCCAGGCGTCGGTCGGCTTGGCTGATCTCCGCGGCGGCTGCGGCATTTTCGCCCTCAGCCCTGTCCGGGACGACGCCCGGCACGGGGAACGAAAAGACCATCTCGTTGGACCGCATGGAGAAGTGGCAGAACCAGCACTGCTCCGGCTTGCCCGAAGCCCGCACCTTCCCGTCGGGCGAGAGCTTGGCCCAATACCACTCCGATCCGGTCAGATCGTAACCCTCGCGGCGGAGCATCATCCAGATGTCCTGCAGATCGCCTTCGGCGGAGTAGCCCTCCTGCAGGATGAGGGCTCCCTCGGGTATGGCCGAGGGATCGCCGGCACCGTCGCGCGCCGGGCCTTCCAACCATTGGGCGGCAACGGGATCGAGGTAGGTGACCAGCCGAGGGGCGTGGGTGGGATGGCCGGCGTAGCCGCCTTCCGGACCGAGTTGCGTCCAGGCAGAAGCGTAGTCATTGGCGCGCGCATACGCGAGCAGAGATTGCGCGGCCAGGGCAGTGTCATCTAGCTCCAGAGTGGCGGGGTTCACCCCCTCGCCGGGCGGCAGCGTCACCGGCTCGTCGCTGCATCCCGCCAGCAGCAGCACCGCGAGGACAAGCAACGCCCAGCCCGCGACCGGGAAGAAAGGGGGCCGGCACGTGGCCGGCCCCCATGACGTAGCTACTCTGTGGCGCCCGTGTGCTACTCGGCCCCTCCTCTATTTCATAAGCGAATTATAGAGGATCTTGGCCACGTGACCCCGGGTCGCCGTGCCGTAGGGATCGAAGGTGTTCGCGCTGGTTCCGTCGATCAACTCGTTGTAGTGCGCGATGCTGAGGACGTCGCGGTCCATTGCCGCCACGTCCGTGAAGGGCAACTGGTAGCCCGCGGGCGGGGTGTCGAGCCGGTCGCTGGCCGCCCGGACCAGTATCCGCACCAGCTGAATCCTGGTCAGCTGATCGTACGGACCGAAGTTGCCGTTTACGTAACCGAGCACCAATCCGGCATCCGCGGCTTCCTCGATGTAGTCGAAGGGATATACCTGGCCCTCGTACACCACATCGCCAAAGGTGGGATCGTTCATGTTGTCGATCGCCTCGTCGTGCAGGTCGTAGGCGATGGTGGTCATCTTGGCGATCTGCGCCCGCAGAACCGGGTCGGAAAGCCCGAACTCACCGTTCGCGTAACCGTCCACGACCGAGGCCAGGGAAAGCGCTTCGATCGCTGCCGCGAACTCGTGCTCAGGCGCGACGTCGTCGAAGTACGTCACCCGCGTGCGCTCCACGTAGTAGGGGCGCATCATCTCGTTGTCCTCGTGCTCGAGGATGTGGCAATGCCACACGAAGAGGCCGCCCAGATCGAAGCGGGTCTTCAGTTCGGTGACCTCCCCGGGGTAGGCGATGACGGTGTCCTTCCAGCCGTCCTCCGCGTCCACTTCCGGCACCACGTCCCCGATGTCCAAGCCCGCTGCCGGATTGTAGTGGGGAGAGTCCGCCGACTCGATCCGCCGCTCCGCCACCTGGAACTGCACCAGGTGCAGATGGATGGGATGGGCGTCCGCGGTGAAGTTGTGGAGCATCCAGTTCTCGACCGCGCCTTGGAGGGGCAGTTCGGTCATGGGATCATCCCAGCTCAGTGCGACCGCGGTGCCGGTCGCCGGCTCGAAGGTTCCGAGCAGGGCTTCGGTCGGCCCGAAGGGAGCGCCTTCCTCTGCGGTGCTGGGGATGACCTGACCCGATTCGTCGAGCACATAGTTACCGTCCTCGTCCACCTCGACGAAGACCTCCTCCGACTCCTCCTCGTTGAGACTCAGATGCCGCACCTCGTCGGCTTCGCCCAGACCGTTGAGGTCCGGCAGGACGAGTTCCTCCACCGGGGTGCTGGGATCGGCGCCCTGGCCCTCGACCACCACGAACTTCATGATTTGGCCCGTGGTCTGGGGATTGGCGGCGGGAAAGTCGACCATCGGCTGACCGCCTCCGAAGGGCTCGTCACCCGCGAGGTTGAGCATGGTCACCTCGGTGCCCACCGGAAGTTCGGAGAAGTCGACGATGACGTCGGCACGCTCGGCCGGACCCATCAGCAGGTTCTCCTGCGCGGCGACGTCCGCGAGGAATCCCCCATCAGCCCCGATCTGGTAGAAGTCCAGGTCGGCTTCGGGCAGATCCTCGACTGTGGTGTAGGCGGTGGGCACGTCTTCGGTCGTCATGCGGAAGATGTAGAAGCGTGACTGGCTCCCGTTGAGCAGACGGAAGCGGTACTGCCTGGGCTGGACCTCCAGATAGGGCCAGGTCTTGCCGTTGACCACCGGAATCTCCGGGAAGAACTCCGGGTTCCAAATCGGAGGGATCTCCGATTCCGGGCTGAAGGGGAGGGAATCGAGCGCATCCTCGTCAAGGCCTTCGAAGAAAGCGCGGTTGTCGGGGTAGAAGAGCTCGCCGTCCTGGGTGAATGAGCGGGTCTGCACCACGATGGGGATCTCGAAGTAGTCAGTTCCGGCCTCGTCGCCGATGGCGGGCGCCGGGCCCGGGAGCACCGCTTCCTCACCGGCCTCGGTCGTGACCACGTCGTCCTCGCCCCCGCGAAGGAGATAGAAACCGGCGGGACCGGCATAGACGTTGAGCCGGGTGATACCCAGCGAGTGGTCGTGGTACCAGAGGGTGGTGGCGCGCTGCCGGTTTAGGTACTGGAAGACTGCGGTGCCGGGCTCCCAAGTCTGACCCCAACGATCCTCGAACTCCGCCTTGTAAGAATCGTAGAGGCTACCGCCCAAGGCGTAGCCGGCGGGAATGTTGTCCGCGGCGGGCAGGTACCAGGCCTCTGGATAACCGTCGCTGTCTTCCGTGACTTCCGCGCCGTGCAGGTGGCTGATGATGGGAACCGGGCCCGTGTAGGGCTCCTGACTGGTCCCTTCCATGTCGCGCCCTTCGACGCCTGCGGGTGGGTTGGCCCAGTGAACGGTCTGGTCCACCGGGAGAAGATGCGGCAGATAATCGCCGTTCTCGTCGACCAGGTCGTTGATCCACTTGACCCGGGTCGGCGTGCCCACGTCGGCTTCAATGGTAAAGGCCGGGTAGTTGAGGGTTTCGGGGAAGTCGACGCTTCCGTAGCTCCAGACCGTCGTGGGGCCGATGTTGTTGGCCTCGGACCACTCAGTAGGAAGAATGTACTGCTCGAACTGCCGTACCGCGATCTCGTAATAGTCGAAGTTGCGCGGCCCAACCACATCGAAGTCCTTTGGCGACTCCGGCATCTCTGGAGGGATCACCAGGGGCTCGACGTACTTGGGAACCTCCACCGGCTCCCAGGCAAGAGCAGCGCCCACGGAACCGAAGAGGATCCCAAGCACCAACCCGCCGAACAAGACCAAGCGGACCCTGCTGTCTAATCGCATGCTCTATCCCCTAATTCTCGAATTGCTGAGTCACCGATAGTTGCCCAGGCCTCGGCTGACAAATGAGAGTTTCCTTACCGAAGCTCACTCATTTCTAACACAAGACGCCCAGGGTGCAAGGGCATCTGACGAAAAGGATTGGGATTGTTACCGATCATCCTCGCCGCGCCTGCGGGAGAGTTGCCCCGGGCGGACTCTCAGGGCTAGCTGTACCGCCCACGTAGGTTGTTGACATAAGAGAGGACCCTGCCGATTC
>JADQBG010000023.1 GCA_016278725.1 Actinomycetota bacterium | reverse complement strand
CGACCTGCTCGCCATCCGCTCCGGCACCATGACGCTCGCCGAGGCCATCGCCCGGCAGGGCCGCAACCCCGATGCGGTGCTGGCCGAGATCGCGGCCACTAACGCGAAGCTCGACGAACTGGGCCTCGTGCTCGACAGCGACCCGCGCCGGGTCACCAAGACCGGCAGCGCGCAGGCCAATGCGCCGACCGACCCCGCAACCGAACCGGATGATCCGGACACGGACGCGGCCTGACGAGGATCCATTCATGGAGCAGACGATCGAACTGCCGGCCTTCCGCCGGTCGGCGGAGCTTGCGCCGAACAGCATCGACCCGGAGACGCGCAGCGTAGAGGTGATCTGGTCGACCGGCGCCCGGGTGCGGCGCGCCGCGCTTTTCGGCGAGCCGCATGACGAGGAGCTGAGCATGGCGCCCGAGCATGTGCGGCTCGAGCGGCTGAACGCGGGCGCGCCGTTCCTGAAGGTGCACGAGGCGCACGATCTCGACGCGGTGATCGGCTCGGTCGTGCCGGGCTCGGCGCGGATCGAGAAGGGCCAGGGCATCGCCCGCATCCGGCTCTCCGAGCGCGACGCGGTGGGCGACATCTGGCGCGACATCGAGGCCGGGCACATCCGCGCGGTCTCCATCGGCTACCAGGTCCACCGCTTCGAGATCTCGAAGCCCGACGGCCAGCGCGAGCTCTGGCGGGCGGTCGACTGGACCCCGTTCGAGATCTCCGCGGTGCCCGTGGGCGCCGACCCCGCCGCCGGCTTCCGTTCCAACAGTGAACATCACGACTGCGTCCTCCATCGCCGGGACGCCCCCACCAGCGAAGGAACATCCCAGATGACGGACAAGACCGAGACCAAGGCCGAGACGGCCGAGCAGAAGAGCGAAACCGCAGTGCCCGAGGAGACGAGCATGACCGACGACAATACCGGCGCTGCCGACACGCAGACCCGCGCCGCCGAGACCAAACCCAAGGCGAAGCCGACGCCCGACCCGGCGCCTGAGGACCGCAACCGCAGCGTCGACACCGACGCGCTGGTCAGCGAGGCCCGTGCGCAGGAGCGTGAGCGCGTCTCCACGATTCACGGCCTTGCCGACAAGCTCCAGCTCGAGCGCGGTTTTGCCGACGACCTGATCAGGCGCGGCGTCTCCATCGACGAAGCCCGCCGGCTGATCCTCGACCAGGTCGCGGCCAAGTCCGACGAGACCCGGACCTTCCCGCATGTCTCGATCCCGCTCGGCGGGCGCGACGCCACGGTCACGCGGCGCGAGGCGATCTCGAACGCGCTGCTGCACCGCTACAGCCCTACGCTCTTCCCGCTCGAGGACGCCGCCCGCGAATACCGCGGCATGACGCTCATGGAACTTGCCCGCGAAAGCCTCGAGACGGCGGGCGCCAGCACCCGTGGCCTCTCGCGCGACGAGGTGGCGACCCGCGCCCTGCACTCGACCTCGGACTTCCCCGAGATCCTCGCGGCCGTCACCAACAAGACCCTGCGCCAGGCCTACGAGGCCTATCCCCGCACCTTCATGCTGTTCTGCCGCCAGGTGCTGGCGACCGACTTCAAGGCCATGCACCGGGTCCAGCTCGGCGAAGCGCCGCAGCTTCTGAAGGTTGGCGAGAGCGGCGAGTTCAAGCGTGGCACGCTCGGCGAGAGCAAGGAGAGCTACCGCATCGAGACCTACGGCCGCGTGGTTGCCATCACCCGGCAGGTGCTGATCAACGACGATCTCGACGCCTTCACCCGGATCCCGGCAATGTACGGCAACTCCATCGCCCAGCTCGAGAGCGATGTGGTTTGGGATATCGTGACGACCAACCCGGCCATGGCCGACGGCACGGCGCTGTTCCATGGTACCCACAAGAACCTTGCTGGGACCGGTGCCGCGCTCGGGGTCGACAGCGTCGGCGCGGCGCGCGCGGCGATGCGCAAGCAGACCGGGCTCGACAAGAAGACGGTTCTCAACGTCCGTCCCGCCTTCCTGATCGTGCCGGCCGCGCTGGAGCTCAAGGCCGAGCAGCTGGTCGCCCAGAACCTCGTGCCCGCCCAGAGCGGCAACGTCGTGCCGCAGTCGATCCGCACGCTCTCGCCCATCGCCGAGCCGCGGCTCGACGCGGCCAGCGAGACCGCCTGGTACCTGGCGGCCAGCCCGAACCAGATCGACACCATCGAGTACGCCTATCTCGAGGGGCAGCAGGGCGCCTATATCGAGACGCGCAACGGCTTCGACGTCGACGGCGTCGAGATCAAGTGCCGCCTCGACTTCGGCGCCAAGGCCATTGACTGGCGCGGCCTCTACAAGAACCCCGGCGCGTGAGCCGGGTCATCCCTGAACCCTGATCCCTGACGCACGGGCGGCCCTCATGCCGCCCGTCGTCGTATCCAAGAGGACCCAAAGATGAAGAACTACGTCCAGCCCGGCGCCACTCTCACCCTGACCGCGCCCTATGCCGTGACCTCCGGCGACGGCCTGCTCGTCGGCTCGATCTTCGGCGTTGCTGCCGGCGACGCGTCCAGCGGCGGCACCGTCGAGGCCGCGCTGACCGGCGTCTTCGACCTCACCAAGATCGGCTCGCAGGCCTGGACCGTCGGCGCCAAGGTCTACTGGGACGACACGAACAAGCGCTGCACCACGGTCGCGACCGACAACACCCTCATCGGCGTGGCGGTCGAAGCGGTCGCGGGCGGGGCCGGCGACGCCGTCGGCCGGGTGCGCCTGAACGGCAGCTTCTGATGACCGCCTTCGCCGCCGCTCTCGACGCGCTCTTCGCGGATGCGCATCTCGCGCGCGACGTCGTTTACACGGCTGGGGGCGGCGCGCCGTCGCTGGTCCGTGCCATCCTGCGCCGGCCGGACGACGTCACGAACTTCGGCGAGGCGCGCATCTGGTCGGAAACCACCCGGCTGGATCTGCGCCTCGC
>JADQBG010000013.1 GCA_016278725.1 Actinomycetota bacterium | reverse complement strand
AGCTCGCCGCCGTTAGGGGAGACGACAGTGACGGGCGGAGTCGCCGGCGTCGTCACCGACACAGTCTCCGACCACACCGAGTAACCCTGATCGGTCTCAGCGCGCACCCGGTAGTAGTAGGTGGTGCTAGGAGCGGCGGTCCCGTCGGTCAGCGACACCACTTCCTGATCGGCGTACGGCGTCTTGGGATCGATGACCGGGCTCTTCAGCACGTTGAACATGGTGGAGCCCGTCGTGAATCCCGCATCGGTTGCCCGTTCCACCATGAAGTTCGTGGCGGCGGGCATCTCGAAGGTCTCCTCGGGATGGTACATCGGCCCGGCGACGCTCAGGTTGTTCTTCCACTGGAGTGCAGTGGTCGTCGCGTTCACCGGGATAGCCGTCGGAGTGGTGGTGGGTGCGGGCGAGACGTAGACCGCCGTCGCGCGCATCATCATCATCTCTTCGTGGCTCAGGATGTGGCAGTGCCACATGTACTCCCAACCGAAGTTGTAGAGCTCGTTGGTTAGAACCGGCACCAGGGGCTGTCCGGTCCGCGGGTCCAGATTGGTGAACATGCTGTCACCATTCGGCCACACGACACCATCCGAACCCGCCGGCAGCGTGGGCTCAAGGCCGCGGATGCTGTCACCCAGCTTGAACGGCAGCTCAGGAATCACCGGCCGGATGGCGACGATGGTGTCCTGGAGCGGGCTCACGCGAAGGGTTTCCTTCCAGCCGAGCTCATTCGCGTCGGGCAGAGTGATCAGGTTGTCCCAACCAACCCGGTTGATCACTTGCACGTCGTACAGGTGGAAGTGGATGGGGTGCGTGTCCACGCCGTTGTGGGTGATCTTCCATATCTGCGTACCGTCACCGGAGAGCGGTGGGGTCAGCGGTGTGGCCGTGACCTTGAACACCTCGGTGGCGGGATCGGAGTAGTTCTGCAGCACGAAGGTCTGTCCACCCGGAACCGGGTTGGGCAGCATCACGCCCAGATTACCGCTCATCCGCCCGTACTGGTCGAAGGTCTCGCCCTGCTCGTCCTGGATCGCCTTCTCCTTGAAGGGAGCGGAGGTGATCAGGTCGCCGACGATGTTGCGGAAGGTCAGGGTCTTGTCGCCGATCCCGGAAAGCCCCCACTCCGCCTGAACGGTGGGGAAGGTCGTCCCGTAGGCTTTGTCGTACTGGTCACGGCCGGGCGTGACTTCGCCTTGACCCACGATGATCGGGTCCTGCTCGCGCTCGAAGACACCCTCGGGTTGGGGTGCCCCATTCGCGTCTACCCGGGTAGCGTCATGCTGCCACTCCGCTTCGAGGGCCGGCAGGTCGAAGGGCTGAGGAGTTCCAGCATTCACCGTGATCTGCATGATGGTGCGGGTGTTGGGGCCAAAGCCGGGCTTGGTACCCCAGTAACCCCCGGTATCGCTCAGATCGGGACTACCGGTGTAGTAGTCATAACGAGGATCGGGGGCCGGGTAGGCCGCCGGAGCATCGTTGTAGAGGATCAGCGTCTGACCGGCGTACTGCGAGAAGTCGACGATAACGTCATGCCGCTCGGCCGGGCCGATGATCAACGAACCGGAGTTGACGATACCCGCTTGGAAGAGGGTTACGTCGACGTTCCAGTCGATGGGACGCTGCTCGACCACGGTCGGCATGGGCAGGAAACCACCCTCGGTGCCGATCGAGATCCAGTTGGGGCCTCGGGTGTTCCAGTCGGGCACGCCACCTTCGCGGCCGTCGATGGGCCAGCTGGGGTTGCCGTTGGCGAAGTCCGAAGGCCAGTTGGGATCGGTGCTCGACGCGGCCGGCACCATACCCACTTCGGTGGGCGCGCTGTACACAGACGCAGATGCCGTCGCCCCGGAAGCGGTTGCTCCGCCACCGGTGATGGTGACCGTCGGCGCGGACAGATAGCCGCTACCAGTGGTGACCAGTTCGATCTTGCTGACGGACCCATTCGCAATGAATGCCCGCGCGGTCGCGCCGGTGCCGCCGCCGCCGCTAAGCGTGACGGTGGGGGCTTTGGTGTAACCCGTACCACCGTTGGTCACGGTGATGCCGCCGACGATCGGGCTGGCCTGGTAGAGCTGCAGGTTGAAGAAGCGGTCGTTGGCTGCGTTCAGGATGCGGAAACGGTAGGCCTTTGGATCGACGGTGATTTTGGGATAGGCCGTCCCGTTGACGATCGGTGTGTCGTTGAACGCTTCCATGCCCATGGCCGGATCCGGCATGTCGGGCATCAGCGTCGGCTCCCAAGGCCGGGTCGCATCCGCGTAGACATTCGGAATCGGCGGATAAGCTATGCCGGTTGTCGGGGGCCAGAACCAGGGACCGTAGTGCCAACGGCCCATGGCCGCCATACCGGTGAGATCCGCGGGGTTCTGTGCCGGCATGTAGACGTGCGGCGCCCAGAGATCACCGCTCTTGGGATCGGGGAAGCCGTTGGTGTCCGCATCGGCGCCCGTGCCCCAACGCCAGGTCGGGTCGAGCTCCTCGATGTTGTGGGGGTTGTTAGCTGTGACCGGCTCGGCGTTGACGTATGTCTTGTCCTGGATGACCAGCGGAATCTCCGCGGTTTCGTTGGGGATCAGGCCCCGGCTCATCAGGTCCTGCTCCACGGGCGAGCGAATGGCCAGAGGAGCCGCCCCACCCGCGTACACGTTCAGACGGGTGATCCCGTAGACGTGGTCGTGGAAGAACATCAGACGGGCGCTCTGCTGGTTGGTCCAGTAATAGGTGGTAACCCCGTCATCGGGTGCCCCGCTGTTGGCGGTGGCCTCCATGTCGGGCACCTCGGTCACGCTAACGCCCTCGGGATAAGTGGTGTTCTCACCGGCGGGCGTCCACCAGAGGTGGGGATGGCCGTCGCTGATCCACGGAGTACGGCCGCCGTGAAGGTGAACCACGGCCCGGTTGTCCGTGAAGGCCTCGGACACGTCACCGATGGTGGTCGCGTCGCTGCCCGGGTCACGCAGCAGGTCGACGGTGAAGGTGGTATCGGTGGGAACCGAAGTAATCCGGGTCGAGAGGTTGTATGCCTCGGGCTTGAAGTTGTTCAGGTAGACCTTCTGGCCCAGAGTGAAGCCGTGCGGCGCGCTGGTCGTAACCTCGACCGTGCGGCTGCCCGGGGTGTAGGTCGCGGAGACGACCATCGGCATGTTGGGGCCCATGCCCGCACCCATCACCGTTGGATCGACCGGGATGAAGAGGTCGCCGTCTTCGCCCGTGGGCAGGTAGTTGTAGAACTTGAGGCGTACCGGCTTGTTACGCTGGGCCACGATCATGGGGCCCATATAGTGCGGCTTGTCCACCGCGAAGACCGGTTGAACGCCCGCAGCATTCCGGTCGGCATCGATCGCGGTGCCGTCGGGATAGTAGAGCTGGATGTGCTTGCTCTGCCCCGGATACTGCGCAACGATCTCGGGAGTCTCGATCTGCACGTAGCCACGGAGCCGAGTGGGCGCTAGTTCGCTGTGCATCTTCTCTTCGTACTCGACGACCGCCATCTCGTAGTAGTCCGCGTCAGCCGCCGCAATCTTGCCGTTGGTCACGCCCGGATAACTCTGTGTGTCAGGGAGCGCCACCGGGATGTACTGCCCCAGATTGTTCGGGTTGGCTGCGCCCAGCCCGGGCAGCGTGTCGACGAACTTGGGGAGCGGTTGCGTGTAGTTCCAGTACGGAACCGTCATGCTGAAATAGTCAGGGATGTCGCCTTGCCCGATTATGGGCTCAGCAGCCTGAGGACCCGGCGCTGCGGCTGCCTCGGCTGCCTTCTCTTGCAGGCGTGCCGCCGCGGCTTCCCGCTCATCCTGGGTGACCTTGTTCTCGAACTTCTGTGCGGTCAGTTCTATTTTGCTCTGCCAATACGGATCCGTCACGGGACCCGCGGAAAGGGTCTCAGCAGCCATTGACTGCTGCGCCACCCCCGGCGCGAATCCAAGCATGACCGCGATCAGGAGGCCAAGAGCAACGAAGACCGAAAATCTTCGCTTGACCATTGAATGTTTCTCCCTCCACTCAAATTTCTGCCACGCACGAGCCCAAAAGCTTGCGGCGGGCTTTACGACGCGGACCTAAAGGCGTTGCAGGACGCACCGCGATCTTGGGTCAGAGTGGACCTCCCTCCGGACAGAAGCCCCCAAGACGGCTTCGTTGCCACTAATTTGTCTGTGCCTCTCCCTGCCGGACGTCCCACCGGCTTTCCGCCAGCCTTGGCGATACAGACGTCCTGTGGCGCGGAATGCATGCCCTTTCCGCAGATTAAGAAAACCTTAGAAAAGGGCCAGATTCAGAATAGTCGCGAATTGTTCTGTTGTCGATAGGTATTTTTTACCCGCTCGCGCGTATTGGCCTCCTGATGCGAAAAAAAGGGGCGGACCCTTCAAGGTATCCGCCCCCAGGCGCGCCCGGGCTGCTGCTGTTGCCCGGCTGCTACTGCTGTATCTGCTGCAATGTCTGCTCGAGCATGGCCTGCGCCTGCTCGTCGTCGATGTTGTCCAGACCTTCCTGAATCACGGCGGCCGCCTCGTCGGGTTGGCCGTTGAAGCCGTAGACCACCGCAAGGTTCACGTACGGAATGACCGAGGTGGGGTCCAGATCGATCGCGGTGCGATACTCCTCGATGGCCTTGTCGATCTCGTTCATGTCGCGGTAGACGTTGGCCAGATTGTTATGGAACTCGGGATTATCCTCGACCTCGAGCATCTGCTGGTAGGTTTCGACCGCCTTCTCGTAATCAGCGGTCTGATAGTAGGCGATGGCGAGTTCCTGAAGTTTCTCCAGATCTTCCGGATTGTCTTCGACCTGGGCCTCCAGATCCGGGATCTGCTCCTTGTATTGGGCGCTCTGGTCGCTCCCTGGAGGCATGACGCCCGCGGACGTGTCCTCGGTGGCTGTGTCCTCGGTCGCCGTATCGTCGGTGACGCCATCGGTCGAATCCGTCGTCAGCTCTTCCGTGGTCCCGGTATCCTCGGTCGTCTCGTCTCCCGAGCAGCCGACCAAGACGGCGCCAAACAGCGCCAGCAAAAGTACGAGTGCCAGTGTCGTGACGCGATAGTGGGCTCCAAGCATTCCGATCGCTCCTTCGCGCTGCCCTCCGCGTTGGCCCGGCAGCATAGTCCTTACATGAACTTCTCTTGCGGCGACTTCCGCCCGCCCCATTTTATCCCCAACACGGCAGAATAATCGCCTCGCGGTACTTAGGACGTGCTTCGCTCCCGATTTGATTGTGTCACCGCCGTCGCCGGCGCCAGGATTTCGGTATCCTTTCGGCGCTGGAAGGATGATACCGAGGTGGGGAGAATCTGTGGCGCGAACGGTAGTGGTCACCGGAGGAGCCGGTTTCATCGGGTCTCACTTGGTCGAGGCACTCGTGAAGCGGGGCGACAATGTCCGGGTGCTGGACAATCTCTCGACGGGGCGGATCGAGAACTTGGCCGCGCTCGAGGGGCAGTTCGAATTCGTGGTGGGCGACCTGCGCTACCTCGACACCGTGGTCGAAGTGATCACCGGCGCGGACGCGGTTCTGCATCAGGGAGCGTTGCCCTCGGTGCCGCGGTCGGTCAAAGAACCGCTGATTTCGGACGCGGTGAATTCGGGGGGGACCCTGAACGTGCTGGAAGCGGCGCGCCGGGCGGACGTCGGACGGGTGGTCTTCGCTTCCTCCTCGTCGGTCTACGGCGACAGCCTGGAGCTGCCCAAGCACGAGGAGATGAACCCCAACCCCAAATCCCCCTACGCCGTCTCCAAGCTGAGCGGCGAGTACTACTGCCGGGTCTTCATGCACAACTACGCTCTGGAAACCGTGCCGCTGCGCTACTTCAACGTCTTCGGCCCCCGGCAGGACCCCACCTCGCAGTACTCGGGGGTTATCGCCAAGTTCTCGATGCAGGCGCTGGCCGGCGAACCCTATCCGGTCTACGGGGACGGGCAGCAGGCACGCGACTTCACCTATATAGACGACGTGGTCAAGGCGAACCTCACGGCGCTGGAAGCGGAGGGGGCGCCCGGCCCCCCCATGAACGTCGCCCGCGGAGACCGCATCACCCTGCTGGAGCTGATCGCCGTCCTAAACCGTTTGGTGGGCAAGAACCTCGAGCCCGAGTTCCTCCCCGAGCGGGAAGGCGACGTGCGCGAATCGCAGGCCGCGGTGGAGCGCGCCCGGGAGCGCATGGGCTACGAGGCGACGGTGCCCTTCGACGAGGGCATGCGGCAGACGTTGGAGTGGTACCGGCGGGCGGCGGGTTAGGAGATTTCACGATCATCGCGGTGATCCGGGGGGACGGCGGCCCGCAGATTCGAAATAAGGAGCTTTAGATGGATCCGGTCGAACCGGTAGAACCCGCCGAGACTTTCACGGCGGAGGAACTGCAGCGGAAGCTTGGGGCCGAAGCGGGCGAGGTTGAAACCGCGCGAGCCAGCGCTGGCGACGGGCTGGGGACCGGGGGCGACGGGACCATGGCCGCGCCGAGCGACAATCCGCTCGCATCCAAGCTACTCGCTAAGCTCCAGCGACGAACCGCGACCATCGGCATCATCGGCCAGGGCTATGTGGGTCTCCCCCTAGCGTTGCTCTTTAGCGAAGAGGGCTTCAGCGTGGTCGGCTTCGACGTCGACCCGGCCAAGGTGGAGATGCTCAACCGGGGGGAATCCTACATCCGCCACATCGGGCCCGAGCGGGTGAACGCCGCCCGCGAACGCTCCCGCCAGGACGGGGCCGCCGGACTCGAGTCGACCGCCGGCTTCGAGGCCACCACCGATTTCTCTCGGCTCGACGATTGCGACGCCATCATCATCTGCGTGCCCACACCGCTGGGCGTGCACCGCGACCCCGACCTCTCCTACGTGCGGGAGACCGCCGCCGAGATCCAGAAACACCTCAAGCCCGGACAGCTGGTCGTTTTGGAATCGACCACCTACCCCGGCACCACCGACGAGGAAGTCCTCCCCATTCTCGAACAGTCCGACCTGGCCACGCCCGATGACTTCTTCCTGGCCTTCTCGCCCGAACGCGAGGATCCCGGCAACAAGGAGTTCGGCACCAAGTCGATCCCCAAGGTGGTCGGTGGCGTCAACGAACTCTCCACCTACGTCGCGGCCGCGCTCTACGCGCAGGTGATGGATCAGGTGGTGCCGGTCAGCCACGCTCGGGTCGCCGAGAGCTCCAAGCTCCTCGAGAACATCTATCGCTCCGTCAACATCGCCCTGGTCAACGAGCTGAAAATGATCTTCGAGCGGATGGACATCGACATCTGGGAGGTGATCGAGGCGGCCAAGACCAAACCCTTCGGCTTCCAGGCCTTCTATCCGGGACCCGGATTGGGCGGGCACTGCATCCCGCTCGACCCCTTCTACCTCTCCTGGAAAGCGTCGGAGTACGGGCACTGGACCCGCTTCATCGAGCTCGCGGGCGAGATCAACACGAGCATGCCGCAGTGGGTGGCGGCTCACACCGTGCGGGCGCTTAACGACGAGGGCAAGAGCATCAAGGACGCGAGGGTGCTGATCCTCGGCCTCTCCTACAAGGCCGACATCGACGACGACCGCGAGTCCCCCAGCTACGAGATCATCGAGCTACTGCGGGATCTGGGGGCGGACGTCTCCTACTGTGACCCACACATTCCCCGCTCGCACGCCGGCCGCCACCATGACGTGGTTATGGCCGGCGTCCCCTGCACGGCGGAGGAACTCGCCCGCTACGACGCGGTGGTGCTGATGACGGCGCATGAGGAGTTCGGTGAGGCTGCGCTTTACGAGCGGGCGCAGTTGGTGATCGATACGCGCAACGCGGTGCCGGCCGGGGTGGCGGCGCGGGTGGTCAAGGCGTAAGAGGAAGAGCTCTGGCGTAATCCGGACGCCTCAAGACGGCCCATTGCGTGGCGGGTCAGTGAGTCGCCGCCGGATAGGACGATGAATTGAACCTGGGGTCAGAACGCTCGATCTGACCGACGTCATCGATACCCGCGTCGCGCCGCCGCTGATCTGCCGCCTCAAGCTGATGCACTACGCCTCCAGTTCCCGGCACCGGAAACTCCCGCAACTCCGCGCGGCCGTTCCCGTTCCCGTTCTGGGCATGGTAGGTCGGCGCGCAGCGCATCATCGCCGCCCGGATCTTGTCCGAGTCCGCGTTGATCTCGGCGAGGTGTATAAGCTCGCGCAGGTTGCCGTCGAAGTTGCCGGGCAGGTCGCTGGGGTTGGGACGTAATCCGTCATCAAGCGTGGCCACGTTGATCAGCGGATGCTCGGTATGGGCAAATGCCTCCCCACAGCAGACCAAGTGCTCCTCCAACTTCTCGCCGGGACGCAGCCCGGTGAATTCGATCGCGATATCTCGTCCTTTGCCCAGTAGACCTATCATCTGCTCGGCGAGGCTCAGAATAGTGACGGGTTCGCCCATCTCCAGCACAAAGACACCGGTGGAGTTGCGATCGCGGTGCGGCAGCGTTTCCGCAAGAGTCGCCGCCTGCAGCACCAGTCTGACGGCCTCCTCGATGGTCATGAAGTAGCGTGTCATTTCGGGATGGGTGATCGTCACCGGACCGCCGCCCTCGATCTGCCGGCGGAAGATGGGGATTACGCTCCCGCGGCTGCCCAGCACGTTGCCGAAACGAACCGAAGCGAACCTCGTGCCCGGGTGGTGCAGCGACATGCGCCTGACGATCATCTCGCCGATGCGCTTGGTGGCGCCCATCACGTTCACCGGATCGACCGCCTTGTCGGTGGAGATGTTGATGAAGCGCTCCACCCCGTAGGCGGCGGCGGTTTCCGCCAGAATCGCCGTCCCCTTCACGTTCGTGATCACCGCTTCGTCCGGGTTCATCTCCATCAGTGGAACGTGCTTGTAAGCGGCGGCGTGAAAGACCACTTCCGGGCGCACCCGGGCGAAAAGCCATTCCACCTTATGACGTACGCTCACGCTCATCGGATGAACCGAGTAGCTGGAGTCGCCCAGCTTCCGCAGGTCCTCATGCAGTTGGTATAGCGCGGACTCGTCCTTGTCCACCAGCACGAGTTGCGCGGGATGGAAGGCGGAGATCTGCCGGCTGAGTTCGGAACCGATGGAGCCGGCGGCCCCCGTGATGAGAACCCGACGTCCCCGGATGAACTCTGCAATTGCTTCCACGTCGATTTCCGCCTTGGGCCGGCCAAGAAGGTCCTCGATCCGGAGCTCTCTGGCGTCCGCCAGCGATGCCTCCCCATTGACCAAATCGCCCAGGCTGGGAAGGGTTTTCAGTTTGGCACTGGTTCGGCTGCAGATCTCATGGATACGCGCCATATCGGCAGCTTCCGCCGAGGGAATGGCTATGAGAATCTCGTCGATGCCGTGGCGCTCGACGAGCGACGGGACGTCGTCGACCGTCCCCATCACCGGCACGTCGCGGAGGCGCATGCCTTTGAGTCTGCGATTGTCATCCACCAGGGCTACGATTTTCGCCCCAATGCTCGGATTACGGTGGACTTCGGAAACCACGGCGCTGGCCGCGGCGCCCGCCCCGACCACGAGCAGATTGCGGGTCTCGCCCCCGGGTGCGTCGGTGTGCTCTACGAGAACCCTCCAGTAGAGCCGGTAGCCCGCCATCGCCACCACGGAGAGAAGCGCCCCGATCAAGACCACCGAGATCGGCGCGATGCGCGAACCGGGGAGCGCCAGCACGACCATCAGCAGGAAGGTCATCGCGAACAACCCGCTCTTGGCCATGCGCAGAGCTTGGCCGACGCCCAAGAACCGGGTAACGATGCGATAGACGCCCTCGCCCCAATTGGCGCCAAGATGGACGGTGATCGCGATCGGCAGGAATGCCTGGAAGGATCCGAAGATCCCGAGGTCCGGGGGAACGGTCCCGTCAAATCGCAGGAGCAGGGCGCAATAGTAAGCAGCGAATACCAGGAGGCCATCGGCGAGAACCAGAGTCGCGCGCCTGTGCGGGAGCCTATCAATCAGCCGATACATAACCCTGCCTCGCCGCGGGTGACCACACCGTCGCGGCAAATCCGTTGCCTCCCCGTAGAATCCCTGGCGCCAATTTCATTATAGTGAAAGCTTTTTAATTGTGCACCATGGAAAGTAGCCGCGCCGTAAGGCCCTGTTTTCCGTTCTAAGGCAAAACTAATCAACAGCCGATAAATTCCTCTGGCTGGCGATGGGTTTCTCGGCAAACGGAAACCGGCGTGGCGCGGCAACACACTCGTAGTCCGGAGGCACCCCGTGCACAAACTGGCTCTCGGCTCCAGGGCCGCGTTCCCTCTTCTCTTTCTCTGCCTCGCGTTCCTATTTGCGGTTCAATCAGCGCCTGTCCGGGCCAGCACCGTGATTCCTTTGTCACTCGGTGAGATGGCGGAACTTGCGGACCACGTCGTGGTGGCCGAGGTGAAGAGCACCGGCACCCGGCAGGCGAAAGGTCGGGGAGAACTCGAGACCACCGCAGATCTGCGCGTTCGCCGGACGATGAAGGGGCCCAACCACGAACGAACCGGCATACCCGTCGTGGCCAAAGCCCGCGGCGGGAAACTCGGGGGGCTGACGATGGTCGTCCCCGGATCGCCGTCATTCCAGCCGGGTGAGATCGCCCTCCTCTTTCTCGACGCCGAGGGCAGAGTGATCGGAGGATGGCAGGGAAAGCTTCGCGTGGAGGGGGAACGGGCGCCCGAGCTCGGACTGACACTGGAAGAGGTGGAAGCCGTGGTTTCCGGCCGGGACATAGCGAACTCGGCCAAGACCGTCATTCCCGCCCGCTCGCCCGATTCGGTAACCGCGGAGTCAACTATTGCCGACACCGCGTCCGCGTCCGAGGCCGCCGCGAGCACGGCCGGTCCCGTGATCAGCGCCATCACCCCTGACTCGGGCTCCGCCGGCACCGATACCCTGGTCACCATCACCGGATCGGGTTTTGGGAATACCCGGGTGGATGCGGGCGTCGACTTCACCTACCGGGGCACCACTCCCGTCCGCGCCACGAGCATCAACCAGTGGACAGACACGCGCATAGTGGCCGAAGTGCCGACTGGCACCGTCAGCGGCTATCCCGCCTCCGCGGGCTCCGGCTATGCGACGGTCGTCAACTCCCTCGGCGAGCGCAGCAACGCCGTCTGGTTCGACGTGACCTTCGGCTACGGCGGCATCCGCTGGCCGAGAAACAGCACCTCGTTCTCGGTGAACGCCAACACCGCCGACACCTCGCTCGAAGCCTCCTTGGTCGGGGCGGCCGCCTCCACCTGGAATGCCGCGGGCGGCTTCACCTTACGCAACCTGGGAGCTTCGGCCGTCACCGACAATTCCGGGGACGGACAGAACTCCATCTTCTGGAGTAGCACCCTGCTGCCGGCCGGTATGCTCGCTCAGGCCTCCTACTGGTCCTCGAACGGGATCATCTACGAGGCCGACATCGCCTTCAACGACTACTACAGTTGGGGGACCGGCTCCTCGTACTCCATCTACGACGTGCAGAGCACCGCCCTGCACGAGTTGGGCCACTGGCTGAACCTGCGGGATCTCTACGGCGATGATCGCGAAAAGGTGATGTTCGGCCAGGGAAGCTCGGGAGCCCAGAAGCGAGTCTTGAGCGCCGGAGACATAGCCGGACTGCAGTGGATTTACGGCGCGGGCACCGCTCCCCCGGTCACGAGCACCACCTCGACCACCAGCACGACATCCACCACGAGCCCCCCGACCACCAGCACCACATCCACCACGAGTTCGACCGCACCGCCGTCGGTGACGACAACCTCCATGCCGCCGACGTCGACCACCGTGGAGAGTCCCGAACCCGGGGTCCCGCCCGCTCCGAGCTTTCCGGACGTCTCCACCGAGCACGAGTTCTATCCGGCCATCAGCTATCTGGCGGCGGCGGGCGTCATCGGCGGCTACGCGAACGGCACCTTCGGCCCGTACAACCCGGTGCTCCGGGCCCAACTGGCAAAGATGGCGGTACTTGGCTTCGATCTGGACGAGACGGGTGAGTTTCTCACCCAGGCGAGCTTCCCGGACGTGCCCAACGACGGAGCCGCCTATCCCTTCCAGTTCGTAGAAAGGGCGGCGCAGGCGGGCATCATCAGCGGTTACGCCAACGGCAACTTCGGACCGTTCGACCGGCTGACCCGCATCCAACTGGTGCGCATTCTCGTGCGCGCCGCCGGCGACCAACTGGCGGCCCCACCCGCGGACTACGACCCCGGCTTCACCGACGTGGCTCCGGCGGACGGCGGCTACGTGGCCGCCGCCCACTTCAACGGCCTGGTGAACGGCAAGAGTGAGAGCATCTTCGACCCTTACGGCACAGCGACCCGCGGCCACGTGGCCAAGATCCTGTACAACACTTTGACGGCGGACTGAAAGCCGGCTCTAACACGGCGGCGGAGCCTGCTCCGGCCGCCGCAGCGTACTCCGGCCGCCGCATCTGCTCGGTGTATAGACGGACCGTCTCCGGCTCAGGCCTCCGCCACGGTGTTGGTCAGGTCGCCGATCCCCTGAATCGAGATGGTGACCTCGTCTCCCGGCTTCAGCCAGCGAGGCGGGTCCTGGTTCACCCCGACTCCCGCGGGCGTACCGGTCAGCAGCACATCGCCCGGCACCAGCGTCATTATCTGGGACAGGTGGCTGATGAGGCCCGCCACCGTCGTGTTCATGTGCCGGGTGGTCGAGTCGATCAAGACCTCGCCGTTGAGCGTACAGAGAATGTCCAATTGCTGCGGGTCCTGCGGTTCGAGCTCGTCCGGCGTCACCAACCAGGGCCCCATGGGCAGGAAGCTGTCGATCGCCTTACCCCACAGCCACTGACCTGCCTTGGCACTCATATCGCGCGCGGTGACGTCGTTGGCGCACGTGTAGCCCGCCACGTAGTCCAGGGCCTCGTCGGCGCTGACGTTGCGGGCCGCGCGGCCGATGACCACCGCGAGTTCGGCCTCGTAGTCGGGCTGCTCGCACATGGGCGGGATGATGATGGGATCACCCGGGCCGATGATCGAGTTCGCGAATTTTGGAAAGAGGATAGGCAGCTCCGGGATCTGCTGGCCGGTCAGTTCAGCGAAGTCCCGGTAGTTCAGCCCGATGCCGATTACCTTGCTCGGGTTGGGGACGGGCGCGTGCAACTTGACCGAGCGCAGTTCGATGGGAACTCCGTCCTCGTGGACACCATTGACCAGATAGGTGCGAAGGTCCGCACCCATGGGAATGATGCGATCTCCATCCACGCGGCCAAAGCCGTCTTCGTAGGTGACCAACCTCATCTGGAGCCCTCCTCGAGTTCATTCCCCGGACGATGCGCGCGTTTCCGGCGGATCTGCGAGCCGCTTTCCAAACGAAGCCTACCGCTCATCGCCGATCATGAACCGTTCGGCGGGACCAAGGTCATCTCCCGGGATGAGGCCTCTACAATCGCTCACAATCGGCGAATTTCGCGCCATACCGTTCATAATGCCAAAGGAGGGCGCCAGTGGGTTCCACGAAGGCCGGGGTTCCATGCCAGTGCGTCTATCGATCGCTGGTACTGCTCGAGGCCCTCGCGGGGCATCCCAGCGCCCGGCTGACCGACCTGGCCCGGGAGGTCGGCCTCAACAAAGCCACGGCCCATCGGTTGCTGGCGACCATGCAGGCGCGCGGCTTCGTCGTGCAATCCGAGCTGACTCAGGAATACTCGATGGGTCCCCGCATCGCCGAACTGGAGCGGGCCCATTGTGAGGCCGCCGAAACTGCCTTTGCCGGAGACGAAGAGGAAGTCGCTACCCTGTGCCCCGAAGGGAACGGGGAGCAACTGGGGGAAGAAGAAGCGGAGGAATGCGGGATCGGCAGCTGCGCGCTGGCCTGAGCCCGAGCGGGCGATTGCGCCCCGGTCCGTAACTGACCAAAGGTCCGGTGGGCACGGATAGCGCCGGCGGCCCTCCTTGGTTAAGCCCTCAGGTCTTGGGCCGCGCGAATGGCATGCAAAGCCACCTCGAACTGCTCATCCCCCCGGGTTAAGTCCCCAGGCAAGCCGTAGCGAATCGCCTCGAGGAAGCCCTCCAACTGGGCGCGGAATCCCTTGTCTGGTGCGGGGAGACTCTGCGATAGCGTCTCGCCGTCTGCCCGGATCTCCAGAGCGGCCCAGTTGTTGACCCAAGCGGTCAGGCCGCCGCCGCTCACCCACAACTGTTCCCCCAAGAGGCGGGGATCCCCGGTGGGGCAGTAGTGCACCACGGCCCGACTCCCGTCCGCAAAAGCCATCCGGATAAGCAGGTTCTCGGGATCACCGGTTTCTTCGCGTGTGTGTAGCCGCGAGCCGGTCCACGGCCTCGACCCGGCTCCGACCCCTGCCCCTCCGCCGTCCAGACACTCCGCCTCCACCCGGTCGAACGTGCTATCGACCAGAAAGCGGGCGAGGTCGATGAAGTGCACCGCGTGGCCAAGCAGCCGCCCTCCGCCCTGGACTCGATCGCTGCGCCAGTGTCCGGGGGGAAGCGGACGCGCATTGACCACGATGCTCAGCTGGAAAGGCCCGGATCGCCCCCGGAGCGCCCGAGCCAGAGGCCCGGCCAGAGGCGCGAAGCGACGGTTGAAGCCGGTCAGCAGTCGCAGACGCCGCCGCGTCTGGGCAAAGGCCGACTGCACCTCTTCGAGCCCCTCCTCGGTCAGGGCGAGCGGCTTCTCCACGAGCACGTGGCGGCCGGCGCGCAGCGCCGCCGCCGCCAACTGGGCATGGGTATCGTGACGGGTGGCGATGACGATCGCTTCGGTTTGGGGGTCGTTCAGCAGGCGGGCGATTCCCTCATCGCCGGTCGCCGCGAAGCGAAAACCGAAAGCAGAAGCCGCCTTGGCGGCGGATTCCTGGCGAAGCGTGACCACGCCGGTCGGGCGCACCGCTCCTTTTCCGATCTGCCGTTTGAGCCCCGGAGCCAGGAAATCCTGCAGATACCTTCCCGCCCCGATCATGCCCAGGCCGAGGGGACGCTCGAGGGGCTCCGTCGGCAGCGGCTGGTCGCTCCCCGGTGGGGCCGGCCGCGACCGGTCCCACTCCCGGCGCTCATAGAGCAGATGGGGTATGCCCCCATGGATGAGCGTCCCGTTCGCACGGAAGCCCAGCTTCTCCAGAACCCGACGGGAGGCCTGGTTCTGCGGCAGAACCAGGCCGACGGTCCTTTCGGCCAGTAGTCCCAGGCGCCGCGCCTCCGTGAGCGCGGCCGTTGCCGCCTCGGTGGCCAAACCCTGCGTCCTCGCTTCGGGTGCGAGCGCGTAGAAGACCTCCGCCGAGGGTTCGCCCAGCGAACACGGCTCGGCGTAGGCTCTGCCGCCCGCCAGCCAGAGTTGCCGCACTCCGACCCATCCGACCAATTCCTGGGATTCGCGTCGGCGGAGTACCCAAGTCATCCGCCAGGCCCGTCCGCGGCTCGGTTCCTGCAATGCCTCTCCCTCCGCGATCGACTGGATCAACCGCAGGCGCGTCTCGGCCCGGGGGCGGGGCCCGCCAACCATGTGGGAGAAGTCCGGATCTTCCCACCACTCCACCATCACTCTCTCGTGCGAGGGTGAAAGCGGCTCGCCAACGAGTCGGGCGGTGAGCAAACGAGGATAGGGAAGATCGAGCATTGTCTGAGCATACCGCGGGACCGACCCGAGGCCTGCCCGAACCTCGGGGGATCGAGCCGAGGCCTGCGCGCACTGCGCGACCTCCGGCGGTTGGGCGGCGGCTCCCTGAGGGTAGGGAAAAGCCGTGGCGCTTCCTTCCCTCCTCATCAGCAGTCTGGAGCAATCCGGCATCCGCCGGGTGATGACGCGGGCGGCGGAGTTCCCCGACGCCATCCACCTCGAGGTCGGGGAGCCGGGCTTCGTCACACCCCGCCACATCACCGACGCGGCCCACCAGGCGGCCCTGGATGGCTTCACCGGATACACGGCGGACGTTGGACTGAGTTCGCTGCGCGACGCCCTCGCCCAAGCGGCCACCTTCTACCACGGCGACGAGACTTTCCCCGAAGAGATCTGCGTGACCGTGGGTGGGATCGGTGCGCTCTTCGGAGGTATCCGTGCGGTGGTGGACACCGACGACGAGGTGCTGATTCCCGATCCGGGGTGGCCCAATTACGCCATGGTGGTGGAGGCCGCGGCGGCGAGGCCGGTTCGCTACCCCCTGCGGGCCGAGAACCACTACCTGCCAGATATCGATGAGATCGAGGCGATGCTGAGCGAACGAACCCACGCTCTGATCATTAACAGCCCGTCGAATCCTCTGGGAACGGTCTTTCCCGAGCGTCTGATGCAGGAATTGGTCGAACTCACCCGCCGGCGCGACCTCTGGCTGATCTCGGACGAGGTGTATCACCGTTTGCTCTTCGAAGGCGAACACAACTCGGCCTGGCGCTTCCACAGCGGAGGCCGTCTGATCGTGGTGGGCAGCTTCTCCAAGACCTACGCCATGACCGGCTGGCGGGTGGGATACGCCCTGGCTCCGCCCCCGGTGATCGAGCTTTATGCCAAGATCCAAGAGGCCACCGTCTCAAACGCAGCAACCCCCTCGCAGAAGGCGGCCGAGGCTGCGCTGCTCGGCCCCCAGGACTGCGTGCAGGCCATGCTCGCCACCTACACCCGCAACCGGGAAGTAGCCATGGAGGTGCTGGATCAGCGCGGACTCGAGTATCTGCGGCCGCAGGGAGCCTTCTACATCTGGGTCCACGTCGGCCGCGAGGACACGAATACTTTCGTCCTGGAACTGCTCGAGCAGAAGCGGGTGGCGCTCGCCCCGGGCAGCACCTTCGGCCAGGAGGGCCGCGGCTGGGTCCGTCTTTCTCTGGCCGCTAACGTGGACGATGTGCGCGAGGGGGTCACCCGCCTCGCCGACTTCCTGGGGGACGAAGACTAGGCGCACACCTGGCCCACGCTGACCACGCGCCGCAATGCACGCCGCCACGCGCCCCACAACCGCGCCGCCCCGCGCCGCCACGCGGCTCGGCGGCTCCTGCGGCTCCCGCGTCTCCGGACGATATGCTTCAATAGCGCGAGATTCGGACGAAGGGAGCCAAGGATGGCGGAGCAACAGCAAACCAAGGAAGCCGCCCCAGGCGGGGCGCTGAACTATAAGGTGGCCGACATCGGCCTGGCCGATTTCGGCCGCCGCGAGATCGAGATCGCCGAGAAGGAAATGCCCGGACTCATGGCCACCCGCCGCAAGTACGGCCCCGAGAAGCCGCTAGCGGGCGCCCGGCTCAGCGGTTCGCTGCACATGACCATCCAGACCGCGGTCCTCATCGAAACCCTGGTCGAACTGGGCGCCGACGTCCGCTGGGCCAGCTGTAACATCTTCTCCACGCAGGATCACGCGGCGGCCGCGATCGCCGCCGCCGGCATCCCTGTCTTCGCCTGGAAGGGCGAGACCCTAGCCGAATACTGGTGGGCCACCAAGCAGGCACTGACCTGGCCGGACGGGAGCGGTCCCAACCTGATCGTGGACGACGGCGGCGACGCCACCCTGCTGCTCCACCGCGGCTACCAAGCCGAGGAGGACGCCTCTATCCTCGACGAGCCCACCGACAACAAGGAACTCCAGTTGGTCAACCAACTGCTCAACAAGAACCTTGCGGCCGACCCCGAATTCTGGCACCGCACCCTGGCCGACTTCCACGGGATCAGTGAGGAGACCACCACCGGCGTGCACCGCCTCTACGAGATGCAGAAGCAGGGCACCCTGCTGGCGCCGGCGATCAACGTCAACGACTCCGTGACCAAGTCCAAGTTCGACAATATCTACGGCTGCCGCGAGTCCCTGGTGGACGGGATCAAGCGCGCCACCGACGTCATGATCAGCGGCAAGATCGCCATGGTCTGCGGCTTTGGCGACGTGGGCAAGGGCTCCGCCCAGTCGCTTTCCGGCTACAACGCCCGGGTGCTGGTCTCCGAGGTCGATCCCATCAACGCCCTGCAGGCCCTGATGGCCGGCTACACCGTCGCCACGGTGGAAGACGCCCTCCCTCAGGCCGACATCTACGTCACCGCCACCGGCAACCGGGACATCATCCGCATCGATCACATGGAGCGCATGAAGGACCAGGCCATCGTCTGCAACATCGGCCACTTCGACAACGAGATTCAGGTCGAGGAGCTAAAGAACTATCCCGGGATCGAACACACCGAGATCAAGCCGGGCACCGACCGCTACACCTTCCCCGACGGCCACTCGATCTTTCTGCTGGCCGACGGGAGACTGGTCAATTTGGGCTGCGCCACCGGCCATCCCAGCTTCGTCATGTCGAACAGCTTCACCAACCAGACCCTGGCCCAACTCGATCTGTGGCGCGGCGCCGACGGTGAGCCCGGCGGCACGCCCAAGGACGTCGGCGTCTACGTGCTCTCGAAGAAGCTGGACGAGGAAGTCGCTCGGCTCCACCTGGACCACCTGGGAGCCAAGCTGACGACCCTCAGCGAGGAGCAGGCCGAATACATCGGGGTTCCCGTGGATGGCCCTTACAAGCCCGAGACCTACCGGTACTAGACGTGCCGCCCGCTGAAACAGACGTGCCTCGCTCCGAAGCGCGCCCCTCCCCGCCCAAGGCCCTGATCTGCGGCACTTTCGCCTACGACACGATCATGGTCTACTCGGGACGCTTCCGCGAGCATCTGCGGCCTGAGGCCGCCCACGTCCTCGACCTCTCCTTTCCCTACGAACAGATCCGCACCGATTTCGGGGGCTGCGGCGCCAACGTCAGCTACCACCTGAGGCAATTGGGCATGTCGGCGCTGCCTCTGGCCACGGTGGGGACCGACTTCGAGCCCTACGCGCTCTGGCTGGATCAGCAGTTGATCCCGCGGCGCTACATCCAGGTGATCGAGGACGAGATCACCGCCCGCGGCTACATCATGACCGACCTCGAGGACAGCCAACTCACCGCCTTCCACTCGGGAGCTTCCGCCTGGGCGCACAACAACTCGGTAGCCGAGGCGCTTGCGGCCGAAGCTGAGGCGGCCTCGGTTGACGCTGGGTCGCCGAGTGGGCTGGGCAGCCCGGGTGGCTCGGCCGAACACCGCGTCGAGGTGGGCAATTACGGCGGCTTCGCCGAGTATGAAGAGCCCGAGATCGCCCGAATTCTCCCGGATCCGCACAAAGGGGTCTCAGGGGAGCATGGACCGGCGACCGTGGGCATGATTACTCCTGACGCCGCGCAGGCCATGGTCGCTCACGCCGCCGACTTCGCCACCTTCGAGGTTCCCTTTCTCTTTGATCCGGGCCAGCAAATCGGTTCGCTCACCCCGGGAGAACTCACTCAAGTGATAGAGCAGTCGACCTGGCTGGCGCTCAACGAGTACGAGGCGGAACTCGTGAGCAGCCGGACTGGACTTACCCGAATGGAAGTGGCCGCCAAGGTGGAAGCGCTGATCGTCACCCGAGGCCGGCAAGGATCCACCATCTGGGCCCGGGACAAGGAGCTGACCATCGAGGCGGTTGCCTCCGAAGCCGTCGTCGATCCCACCGGCGCGGGCGACGCCTACCGGGCGGGACTACTCTTCGGCATCATGCGTGGCTATGACTGGTCTTTGACCGGCCGCATCGCTTCGCTCATGGGGGCTATGGCCACCGAGCACTTCGGGGCGCAGGGCCTATACGTCGACCCCGAGGCGTTCCAGCAACGCTTCGACGCCGCATTCCTCTAGCCGGCGTGCTCGAGGCCGAACAAAGCGCGGAAGCTCCCAAAGTCCGACGGTTCTCCGGACTCTTCTGGGCGGTCCCCCTGGGCCTTCTGGTCCTTCTCTGGCTGGTGCTCGCGTTCTCCTCGGGGGGATTCCAGCCGCACCAGTGGCTGCCCAGCGCTCTCGCAACCGCTTTTCTCGGCGTCGTGGCGGCGGCGCTGGTCGCCTACCCGCGCCGCCCGCGGCAATTATCCCTGGCGGTGCTCGCGCTGTTCCTTCTGTACGCCGTTTGGGTGGCGGTTTCCTGGCGATGGGCGGGCTCCAAAGACCTGGTTTGGGAGGAAATCAACCGGACCTTCTTTTACCTGTTGGTTCTCGCGCTCGCGGTTACATACCTAACCGTACCTCAAGCGCGGGTCTCCCTGCGCTATCTGCTCATGCTGGGCGCGGTCGCGCTGCTGCTGCTCACCGCCCGCGCCCTCTGGCTGAATGAGGGCGACGGGGTGCTCTTCATCCAAAATCGCTTCCAGTATCCCGTCAGCTATCCCAACAACGCGGCCGGGCTCTTCCTGATTCTCTTCTGGCCGCTTCTCTGGGTGGCCGCAGATCCCCGCGAGTGGGTGCCCATGCGCGGACTCGCCCTGGGAATCTGCGCCTCTCTGCTTGCGCCCGCCATTCTCACGCAGTCGCGCGGCGGTTTCTACGCCGCCATTCTAACCGGCCTGATCTACTTCCTGCTCTCGCCGGCGCGGCTTAGGAGCCTCGTCTTTCTCCTGCCACCGGTTGTGTTGCTCGTCTGGTCGATGCCGACGCTGGCGGACTACTGGCGGGAGGGCCCCCAGGTGATCGGCGGCTCCGCGGCCGTGAGGGTGATGGGGGTCTCAGCCCTGATGGCCGGCATCGTGGGGATCGTCCTGGCCCTGCTCGAACATTGGATCCCCGTCTCCAGGCGGATGCGGCTTGCTTTCGGCACGGCGGCGCTGACCGCGGTGATGGCGCTCGGGGTTTGGGGGTTCATTCAGTTCGACGAGCAGGTGGGCGGCGTCCGGGACTGGGCCGCAGAATCTTGGGACACATTCGTCGCCGAGGGTTACGTGGAAGTGATCCCCGGCACCGCGAGGGAGGACTTCCGGATTGCCGCCCTGTCCGCAAGCGGAAGGATCGGCATCTGGCGTGACGCCTGGACGCTCTACGAGCAGAACTCGACCAAAGGCGTGGGCGCCAACAACTTCATCCACGCCTACGACCGAATCCGCACCACCGACGCCGATGTGCGCCAACCTCACTCGCTCGAATTACGTCTGCTGTCCGAAACCGGAGTGATCGGCGCCCTGCTCTTCTTCTCCGCCGTGTTAGTGGCGGTGGGAGGCATTCTGATGGCCCGGTTCGGGGCCACCTTCAACCGTTGGCGCCCTCCCGGTCACGGGGCCCGCCGGGGACGTTTCGGGGACGATCCTCAGGCCTACGCTTGGCCGGTCGCCTTGTTGATGGGCTTCGGCTTCTGGGGTATCCAGGGCAGCGTCGATTGGTTGTGGCACATGCCCGGAGTCACCGTGCCGGCATTGCTGGTTCTGGGTCTGGCCCTCGCCGAAACCGACGCCCTGGTGGGTGAGTTCTGGCCGCGCGCGGGCGCCCTGCTGCGGGGTTGGGGCCGGCCACTGGGTTTTGGGGCGGTGTTTTCCGTAGAGGCGCCCGCAGCCGCCGAAACCGAGGGAGACCTCCCCGATCTCGACAGTGGTCTGCACACCGGCTACCGGCGTTCCGAGCGCCACGAGTCCAAGGCGCGCCGGCGGGTCAAGCGGGAGGCGCGCCGTGAGCGCCTGCGTCTGCTCCTGCAGCCCTACGGGCTCCTGTCCCATCTATTCCGGGGGACCCTGCTCGGCCTTTCCCTGGCCCTGCTGGCCAGCCTCGCGTTCCCGTATCTGGCCATTCGCTACACGGATTCCGCACTCGCGACGAGCACCACCGACAAGGAAGCAGGGCTTGATCTCGCCGACACCGCAGCCAGGCTCAATCCGGTGTCTCCCGATCCGCTCTTCGCCGCGGGCACTATCCACCGGTCCGCCGCCCGCGACGCCCTCACCAATTCGTCAAACGAAAGCACGAGCACGCCCACTTTGGGAGGACCCATCGAAACCGCCCAGGCGGAACTGGCGGCCGCCCTGGAAGAGATGACCCAGGGCATCGAGCGAGAACCGGTGAACTGGGCCCTCTACAACCGGGCGGGCGAAGTCGCCCTGGCGCAACTGGCCGTCCTTCGCCCCGACCTGACCTACGGGGACCGGGTCGAAAGCTGGAAGGAACTGGCGTTACCTCACGCGCCTCCCCAGACAGATGCGGCGAAAGCTCAGGCGTTGCTCGACCAGGCGCGAAGCCTCTTCGAGGCAGCCAGAGAGCGCAATCCCCGCGCGGTAGGACCGCAGAGGAATCTGGAACTAATTGCCGAACTTACCGAACTGATAAAGGAAGCGGCCCCCGCGCCCGATGTTCAGTAGACATTCGGCTTCACTTGAGGTTGTTCGAATTGTGATTTGGGGGTAGTGTGTACTTGCGCGAGAAATCGCGCACTGCCGTGTACCGAAGGGAGGGTTCATGAAAAAGGTGATTCTTTTGGGAGCCGCAGCGGCACTGATGGTCCTGCTGCTCGCGGTCCCAGCAATGGCGGCGGCGACGCCGACGGAAATCTACAACGACTACGCACTGGATGGCGACCTGGACGGCGACTACACTGACGCGGAACTGAATGCCGTCCTGGAGGATTCGCAAGGAGACCAGTACGGCGATCAGGATGTGCAAGAAGCTCTGCGTAATCTGATTCGGCAGAAGCTGGCCGGAACCGACGACGGTCGTACGACCTTCCCGTTCACCGGTTTCGAGATCGTCTTGGCGCTGGTTGGTAGCGTCGCCCTGATCGGTGGCGGGGTTGCCATCCGACGGTCCGCCCGCTAGAAACGAGCGCAGCTCCACTGGAGCTGGATAGAGTCGTGAACCAGCCCCGCCCCTAGGGCGGTGTCCCAACGGTCCGGCATGCAAAGGGCCCCGGTTATCCGGGGCCCTTTCTGTTGGAATCTCTGGCGGCTGGATGATGCGGTGAGGCCTTACCCCAGGTTCTGAGCTTCGGCTTCTCCCGCGACAGGCGCCGTGTAGGCTCCATAACTGTAGTACTTCTGCCGGTCCAGCTTGACCCCGCCGGCCACCAGCCCCAGGATCCGCGCGCCGCTGCGGCCCAGGGCGGCGCGGATCTCCCGGGCGTCGTCGCGGGTCGTTTCGTTGACCCGGGTGGCCAGGATGATCCCATCGCAGTACTTGGCCAGGTTCAGCGCGTCCGAGGCAAGCAGGAGCGGCGGGCTATCGACGATGACGTAGTCGGCCGCCTCCCGCGCCCGCTCGACCAACTCCTCCATCCGGTCGGAGCCAACCAATTCCGCCGGGTTGGGCGGCAGGGGACCTGAGGTCAAGGCGTACATATTCTTCTGCAGCCGCGTGCCGGTCCGCCGGCCGGGCGCGTCCGGGGCGAACTCGTCCGTGCGCACCAATTGGATGGCTTCCGAGAAGGTCTGCTGGCCCGACAGCACGCTGGTCGCGCCAATCTGGTTATCCAGACCGAGGTACTCATGCAGCATCGGCCGGCGGAGGTCGGCCTCCACCAGCAGTACCCGGTGGCCGGAAAGCGCGAGACTGACGCTCAGATTGATCGACGTGATCGATTTACCCTGCTGCGGCAGCCCGCTGGTGATCAAGATCACTTTGAGATTGCCATCGTAGTTCAGGAACTGCAGATTGGACCGAAGCACCCGAAAGGGCTCCAGGAGGGGCGAATTCCGGTCGGGAAAGCCGACCGGTAGGTCCGAGCGCAGGCCCAGATCCTCGCGCTTGCGCAGCCAGCGGCCGCCGAGCGCGGGTATGGATGCGAGCACGGGTAGCTGGAAAGCCCGCTCGAGAGCCTCTTCGTCCTTGAGCCGCCGATCGAGATAGGCCAGCAGAAAGGCTAGACCGACTCCCAGAACCAGTCCGACCACCAGGGCGAGCGCCCCGTTTCTGAGCGGTTGTGGCGAGAAGGGAGCTTCGGGAACATCGGCAGGCTGCACCAGGCGAAAACCACCGTCCTGGAACTGCTCGAGAATCTGCAACGACTCGAACTTCTCTCTCAGCATCAGCCCGTACTCGGAACGGCGCTCCTCTGCCGTGAGCGCCTCCAGTTGCTTGCCCACCTGGTCCCGCGCGTCGATAATGGCGGCCCGGTCGGTGTTCCGGCGGAACTCGATGAACTGCGTGGCAAAAGACTGGGCCACCGCGGCGGCTTCTTTGGGGTCGTCGCTTACCGCCGAGATTGCAATGACGTCGGTGGCGCCCTGCGGCTCCACCGTGACCATGTCGACGAGCTCGTCGATTTCCCGGTCGGTGCCGAGCTCCGCGCGCACTTCCTGAGCGACTGCGTCTACCTTGACCAGACTGGCACCGGTTTGGATGTCCCGCTCCTGATTGCGGGTCTGGAAGAGGGGCATGTCGAACAGCGCGGTTTCGAAATTGGTCTTGCTGTACAGGATTTTCGCCGATGCCCGGTAGCGGGGGGTCTGCAGGAAGGAAATCAGCAGTACGGTGAAGACCACGACCAGAGTGGTGAGGAGAACGACCCACTTGCGCTCGCGCAGAACCCGCAGGTAGTCCGCAAGCTCGATGGTCTCTATTTCTTGCTGCGCCGGGAGGGGAGATTCCATTCGCGCAAGTCTACCCTGTGCCCCTGCAAAGAACCATTCCTAAGGCGAGAACGGCAACTGCCAAGCCGGCTGGGAGTGGGTCGGAGGCCGGCGTAGGATCGCCCCAAATATGTAGAGCCGCGGGAGGACCCATCGGGATCCTCCCGCGAGAACGTGCTCTGAGCTGGACCCTGCTCCAGAAAAGAGTGATCTACCGGCTAACGCGGCTGCGTCAACTCGACGATCTCATCGGCAGAGTAACCCAGCGCTTCGAAATCAAGGACGGAGCTGTTGGTGTCCGTGTGGCAGTCGTCACAGCCCCACGCCTCCTCGCCTGATTTCACCATGTGCGTGATCTGGTAGTTCACTTCCTCCACGGCGGCCGATGGCTGCTGGGTCTGCCAATCCCAAGGGCTGGCGTCCGGGCGCAGGTCCTCTCGGATACCCATGGAAAGGGCCAGATTCATGCCCTTCTCGTAGGCTTCCTGCCATCCGCTGTCGGCGGCATCCCCAGGATCCGTATCCAACCCGGCGTTCATGTGGAAGTAGCCCTTCTTGTGCCAGACGGCCTGCCCGTCATCATGGGTGCCTTCCCACGGTATCGTGAAGGTCGAGCCCTTGAAAGCGTAGATCTTGCCGCCGGCGTCACGATAGGCCTGCTGGTAGTCCTGAGGATTGGCGCAGCGGGCCGGAGCGGCAGCCGGATCGACCTCGTCCGTCCACCAGAGGTAGTTGGGCAGCTCGACTTGGGCTTTGGTTGTAGGAGGAACCCACTGGCCGCCCACATAGTCGCCACCCTCCGCCTTCCACACGGGGAATACTGCGGTGAGCGCGGTCTCGGTCCACGAGCGGGTCTTGATGCCCCCCTTGACCTCGGTGATGTGGCAGGTCCGGCAGTCGACCGTGTCGGTGTGCATGTCGATGAGTTTCTCGCCGTGAGGTGCAGGGCCGTGGCATTCACCATTGTCACAGCTGATATCGACGTCCCAGGCATCGTTCACCATGATGTCGGCGGTGCTGCCTGCCGCGAAGCGGTGGGTCTGGCCATCAATGGTCAGAACCTTGTGGCAATCGACGCAGTCCATGCCGCTGTCGGCATGCACATCCGCACCCGCCTCGAAGCGTGCACCCTTCTTGTTGGAATAACCGCCGCCGGAGAAGCCGTGGCAGGGGTAGAAACACTGAGCGAACTGGGCCTTGCCCCCGACGGTCTGCGCCGTCTCGGTGCTTCGGTCCTGCTGCAACATGAACTGGCTGCCGTCGGGTTTGAGGTAGTCTTCAGGCGCGGCGCCGGCGGCCTGAATGGTTTCGGGGGTGGCGGGCACGGCGGTCCTGGCGTTGAAGTCGTAGCTGAGGGCAGCCTCGTATACTGCGGCGTCGCCGTTAGCGCGGAACACGCTCACGGCGACGCCGCCCACGGTGCCTTCGTCTGCGGCCGAGGCGTGGCAGATCAGGCAGTCAATGCCTTCCATCGCCGCCTCGGGGACATTGCTGACCATGCCGTCTTTGACATCGAACTGCTTCTCGAAGACGATGGGATCGTCGCCCTCTGCCACAGTCACGTCGGGATTGTCGGTTCCAAAGATCCCCGCCGTTTGCCCGTCGCCGATGTGGCAGGTCAGGCAGCCACCGTCGACCTTCTCACCGGTCGGGACTCCGTTTTCGTCAACCAAAGCGATCTTGCCGAGCATGTTGATCGGTAACACCGATCCCGGGAGTCCTCAGTAGCGTCCGGACATTCCCTGAAATCCGGGCACCTCCTCCTCTTCCATAGAGAAGTGGAGCGAGTCTGCCACGTCCTCGGTGACCCCGGGGTGGCAGCTCTCGCAGGTCTGCGGGCCTTCATAGCTACTGATGAAGCTGGTGTGATCTACGGGAGTGGGGTCCTCGGGTACCGTGGGACGCACCACAGCGGTCTCCGTCATCATCCGGCACACCACCTTGGCTGCCTGGCCGCGCTTGGTGTAAGCGTAAGGCGCAAAGTTGCCGTCCTCGAAGCCGTCGACCAAACCATTGAACTTCAGCAGGTAAACGGCGCGAAGGGCCTCGTCACCAATTTCCGCGAGAGCCGCATGGTCACCAAACCGGTCCTCCGCCGAAGGATATCCTGCCGGAGTCTCCTCCAGCGAGGCGCCGGCGGCGCGTACGATCATGAGGGCCATCTGGTAGCGCTGGATTTCGTCGTTGGGTCCAAAGTCGCCACTGGTGTAACCCTGGATGATCGGCGGATCGAGATAATCCGCCGCCGCTTCTTCGATGAAGTCAAAGAGCGACGTAGCTCCCGGACCGGCATCGGGGAAGCTGGGGTCTGAGGGGTCGCCGGGCCAGCTTTCACTGGCGGTGTGGGCTCCGATCGCCTGGACGACTATCTTCGCGAACTGGGCGCGCTGCACATCCCAATACGGATGGAACTCGCCGTCCGCAAAGCCACCGACGATCTCTTCCTCGGCCAGACACATGATGTCGTCGTAGTAGAGATCACCCGCGTTAACGTCCGGGAAGGTCACCGCTGCGGCTGAGCCTGTCAGGGCGAGCAGCAAAATCGCCGTCAGAACCGCCAAGGTGAATGCGCCGGAACCCCCACTCATCTTGAATGGGTGCATACTTCCAAGTCCTCCTTTCGCACAGCTTGCAGAGGGTGCTTGTTCTGGAGTTCACGTGCGAAGACAAGCATCCCCCGAGGTCCGTCCACCATTTCACCAGCGCGAGACCGACGGAGGTTAACGGAAATACCGGGGGGGCTATAAGCCGGCGGTCGGGAAGCGGCTTGGGTCAAGGCCGAGCCTAAAAACGCTCGGCGCGGGTTAGCTGGGGCAGCCCTCCGCCAAGGTAATGTCCGACGAAGAATCGGACGTGCCATTGCTCAGGTGGGAAACGTCCTCCCAGTTGCGGCCGAGCAAAAAGGCGTGCAGGACTCCTTGCAAACCGGGAAGGCGGCAAGAGGCCCGCTCCACCAGGAAGACGGGGTAGGCGAGCCGGTGTCCCCTGATCGGAACCTCGACCAAGGAACCGTCGGAAACTTCGCGCCACACACCACACCATGGAGCCAGCGAGTAGCCCATATTGGCCATGACCGCGGACTTCTTGCCGGCGAAAGTCTTCATCTCCACCACGATGTCCAACTCGTCGTAGTCAACGCCTATGGTCGCCAGCGCCCGGGTGCTCAGCTGCCGGCATTTGGTCCAGGTCTCTCGGGCTACGTAGGGAAAACTGCCGAACTGCTCGACGTCCACCTCGCCCGCGCGAGCGAACGGATGGTCGGGGTGACAGATCACCACGAGCGGCTCATCGTGCAAATGGGTCCACCGCAGGTGCGGGTCGTCCTCCTGGTCGGGCACGATGCCGAGATGGACGGAACCTTGCCGAACCGCATCGACGATCTCATGAGTGTGGTCGATGCTCAGACGAATACCGGCGTCTCTGTTTGCCTTCCGGAAGGCGACAAGCGCCGGGGGGAGGAGGTGCTCCCCAAGGACGGTCTCGATCCCCAACCATACCTCGGTACTGCCCTCGCGCAGGGTGTGGATCTGCCGTTCGACCGCAACGGTCTGTTCAAGGACCTGGCAACAGTAGTCGTAGAATGCGCTCCCCTCGGGGGTCGGCTCGATGCCGCGGCTCGTCCGGCGCAACAACTCCACCCCAAGACCGGTCTCGAGCGCGCGGATCTGTTGGGAGAGAGCAGACTGGCTGAGAAAGAGCAGGTTCGCGGCCTGGTTCAAACTTCCCGCATCAACGGCGGATTTGAAGGCGGCCAGAGCGCCTAGGCGAACGGCGGATGTTGAAAAGGAGCCCAAGTCCTCCCGAGCCTAAGGTGAACGGATGAATAGCCTTCACCCCGGAGGATTCTACCAAAGGAGGATGGAGGGTGGACCGCGCTTCCGGTAGAGCGCGCCGCCTGGATTTGCGGACGGCCTGTCTAGGGAGTGGTGACTCCCTCACTGTTGACCACCCAACGAAACTCCTGCGGTACCTCCACGCGGGCTCCCTCGACCTGCAACTCGATCGCTTCGGGGCGTCCGGTGATGACCAGCACGGGGCCCTCGGCGTCGATGGCCAGACGCTCACCGGCCTGCTTCAATCCGGCGAAGTACTCGGGTTTGCCGGATTCCCCGGTGACCTCCAGCCAGACCTCATCCGAGGTTCGCAGTTCCAGAGCGAAGGCTGTCGACTCCGAAGCTGCCGAAGGAGTTATCGACCGCGGTTCCGTGGATTTCCCGGATGAGCCGGACGCGACCGCACGATCGCCCGCATCTGCCGAACTTTGCGGTCCCTCGGCGCCGTTCACTCCTGCCGCCTGGCCACTGATAGCTCCTTCCTGCCCTTCAGCTACTTTCCCTGCGGCCGTGCCGGCCTCGGCTCCGGTGTCGCCCCCACTTGGCTGATCCGCCGGTGCGTTGGACGTTGCGGCAGTGCCTGCCGCGGTGGCCTCGCCTGCCCCGCTAAGGTAGCGCCCCAGCAGCAGACCGCCGACCGCTATGACGCCCACCATACCCACAAGCAGCGCGACAGCCATCAGGGTGCGCAGGACGCCCCGCCCTTTAGCGGGGCGGGAGCCGCGGGACCGGGCCTCGTACACTCTTCGCGCCGGGGTCGTGTCCTTCTCAACCGCTCCGCCGGCTTCGCCGCCCGGCCTCGAGAAAGAAGCCCGATCCTGCTCGCCGCGTAGAGACGCTGAGAAATCCAAGCTCTCGGTGCCCGGGGAAGGGCCATCGATTTCGAACGACAGGGAGGGAGCAACCGTAGCGGGCGCGCTATCGACTTCGAATGAGAGCGACGGAACAGCCGTCGCGGGCAGGTCAGCCGGCGCCGCGTCTTTCAGCAACGGCGCGCTTTCAATTGACGGAGGCGAAGGACGCTTCCTGAGGGACGCGCGCCTGTCGGTGTGGCTGCGCCCTTCCCGCAGTTCGCGCGGGTTGGCTCCGTCGAGCAAACGGCCGACCGCCTCGAGGAGATCCTCTGAGTCCAGCCCCAGACATGCTCCGTAGCGAACCACCAAGCTGCGGATATAGCCCGGCCCCAGCTTGCGGCTGAGTTCGCCCTCTTCGAGCATGCTGAGGAACGCCACCCGCACGTCCATGCGCGTGGCTATCTCCTCAAGCGAATAGCCGGCTTCCTCGCGAGTCTGGCGCAGGTATGCGAAGACGTCGATGTCCAGCTCGGTCAACCGCTCGTTCTCGATGACGGCGCTCATCCAGGCTTCCTTCCTCAAGGGCAGGGGGTCGCCCATAACATTCACCGGAGGGCTTCCCACTCCTTCAAACGGTCCATCTGTCAAGTCCGAACCCGCCTTGCTGGAGATCCGGGGGGCAGCCCCTCGCAGAATTCAGTGAGTGCGGCCAGAACGCGGTCCGACTTCTCCTCCGGCGAAATTTCCCCGGAGCGCGATAGTTCGATCTGCACCCAGGGCAGCTCCGAGGCGTGCGATGTCGTTATCCAGCCTCCTTTGAACGGGTCGTTGAGCGAGACCGATGGCCCGAACTGAGCGACGAAGCAGCGGGCCAACCGGGCGAACCAAGTCCCGGGCAGCGCCCCGCCGGCATCACTCAGGCAGACTGCCGGGCGCTTCCGGCCGGGATCCGGGCCCACTGGGGGGCCGGTCGCCGCCATCGTATGGCAGTCCACACCCAACGCCACTCCCTCCAGATCCGCCAACTCAGATAGGCGATCGTGATAGGGGCGATGATAGCGATGGAGCAGCCTCTCTACCACCGGTTGTGGCGGAAAAGGATGGTAGACCGGATCCTCCCAGCAGGTCGCCGCCTTCACCACTCCGTTCGGGCCAAAGTCGTCCCCGGCCCGATTGAGGTCGACGACGGCGCGCGCAACCTCGCTCGAGAGAACGGCGCGCACCCGCCCAGAGAGGGGGGCAAAGACTTCGCCTGCTTGACCGTCCCCCTCGGCGGCAATCTGGTCGGCGGTCAGCACGAGATAGGGCTTAGCTTCGGGCGGCACGACCAGCCCGGCATGCGGCAACGAGACCAGCAGCGGCAGAACTCCGGGCCCCGCCGCGCTCCGCTCACGCAAAGCTTGGACAGAGGCTGGCATTGCTTCGAATCTCTCCCCGGTGGTTGCCGCCCTAGCGCGGTTCGGTCAGATGAAGCTCGAACCAGTTGCGCGCATGGCGCGCCACCTGTTCCAGAGCGCCGGGCTCCTCGAAAAGGTGGGTCGCCCCGGGCACCACCTGCAATCTCTTGATCAGTCCTTCTGGCAGAGCCTCGAGGGCCTGCCGGTTGAGCTCGAGGACCACATGGTCTTCGCCCCCCACCAGCAGCAGAGTCGGCGCCTGTACCGACGGCAGCGCTTCCCCCGCCAAATCGGGTCGGCCGCCGCGCGACACGATTGCGCCCACGCCCTGCGGATGCCTGGCCGCCGCCACGAGGGCGGCCGCTCCGCCCGTACTCGCCCCAAAATACCCAATCCTCAATCGGCGCGTCTCCTCGCGCCGGCGCAGCCAATCGGCTGCGCCGGCCAACCGTTCCGCCAGCAAATCGATGTCAAAGCGCAGATGCCCGCTCCACATGTCGCGCTGTTCCTCTTCCTCGGTCAAGAGATCGAACAAGAGCGTGCCAATGCCCGCCTCGCGGATCACCCGCGCCACATACTGGTTGCGGGGGCTGTGGCGGCTGCTCCCGCTCCCGTGAGCAAAGATCACCACCGCCTGAGCCCTCCGCGGCACGATGAGTTCGCCCTCCAAACGGGTGGATCCACCCTCAGCCTGGGCCACCTCGACGGTGACCCGGCTCTCCACGGCCGTATCGCTTCCCTCGTCCATCAAGAGCTCCCGCACTTCATCGTCAGTCGTCTGAGAGAAGTCCTTGTACCAGGCCCCCACGGCATAGAAGGGTTCGGGGGTGATCGCGCACACCACCTCGTCCACCTCGACCGCGAACTCCTCGCAGGTCTGGGGGGCCGCGGTGGGAACCGCCACCACAATGCGCGAAGGCTCCAGCAGTTTCAGAGCCTGCACCGCGGCCCGCATGGTCGATCCCGTGGCCAGCCCGTCATCCACCAGGATGGCTGTCTTGCCCCGCACGTCCGGAGGAGGCCGGCCCCCGCGATACTCCTTCTCGCGCCGGTGGAGCTCCCGGAGTTCTCGCTCGGTCACGCCCTCAAGCACCTTCCTGTCGACCGAGAGATAGGAGAGGACCTCGTCGTTCAAAACCCGCACGCCGCTCGAGGCTATGGCGCCCATGGCCAACTCCTCGTGCCCGGGCACGCCCAGCTTGCGCACCAAGAATACGTCGAGGGGCGCCCCGAGAATCCGGGCCACCCTATAGCCCACGGGGACTCCCCCCCGGGGAAGAGCCAGGACGATGACGTCGTCCCGGTCGGCGTAAGCCCGGAGGCGTTCCCCCAGAACCCGCCCGGCCTCGTCACGATTCTCGAATTGCCTCTCGCCGTGCATGGGACGCATCCTTTACCGTCGCGGCATGCGGGCCGGCGGGCACCAAGCCTAGTCCGGCCACAGTTCCCGGAGCCCCAAAGGCAGACTGCCGGTGACGTCCTGGATCTCGCCGGCCGAGATGCGACGGGCCAGAATCCGAAAAACCGCCCGGGCCTCACGTTCCGGATCCACCGGTCCGCTGGTCACGATCCCCTCAGCAATCCGCTCCAGGAATTCCTCCCGATCCGCCTTGAGAGGCTTGCCGGTCATCGTCCAACCTTCGTAATACATTCCGCGAAGCAGCATGGGCAACTGCGCCCCGAGATGCACGGCCTCCGGAGGGGGAAGCCGGTCCCGCAACGCCTGCAGCACAGAACGCAGACTGATGTACGCGCGCTGACGGTCTTCGGTGTGAAGGTCCTGCTCGAGTTCCCCGAGCCACTCGTTGGTTTCCTGCACCGTGCGATCAAACACTTTCAGACCCGTTTGGCTCATGGCCCGCCGCCTCCAGTGGTGTACCTAGATGAACTATTGGTGCATGGCGGAGTCGGTAAACGGCTCGTCGACTTGCTTTGCCCGCAACTCCCTTGGGCAATAGAAGTCAAATGGCCGCGGATTGTTGACGATGCCCGACTTCCTCAAGACACTCCTCTCTCCGGCGGACGATGACTGCCGAAACGGCCTGGGCGCGGGCGAAGTCCCCCTCAGGAGCGCCTGCGGGGCCTGGGTGCTGGCGGCCACCGTGCTGGGGTCGGCCATGGTTTTCTTGGACCAGAGCGTGGTAAACGTTGCCCTGCCCGTGATTGGGCGCGATCTGAGCGCCGCGTTTGCGGGTCTTCAGTGGGTGGTGGACGCCTACCTTCTCGCCCTCGGTTCCCTGCTGTTGCTTGGCGGGCGTCTGGGCGATCTCTATGGGCGGCGGCTGATGTTCGTGGTGGGGCTGCTGGGGTTCGCCACCGCCTCCGGTCTGGCCGCCGCTTCGCCGGTTATCTTTGCCCTAATCGGAGCGCGGGCTATTCAGGGCATCGCCGCCGCCCTGATGGTTCCGGGCAGCCTGGCAATCATCGCCTCCACCTTCAGAAAGAAGGATCGCGGTACCGCGATCGGGGCCTGGTCGGGTCTCACCGCCCTCTCGACCGCCGCGGGCCCTCTGCTTGGGGGGTGGATCGTCGAGGCTTCCACCTGGCGGCTGATCTTCCTGATCAATCTGCCGGTCGCGCTGGCTGCGGCATTCATAGCCTGGCGCCATGTGCCCGAGAGCCGAGACCGCTCGATCGACGAACTGGACCTCTCCGGCGCAGCCAGCGCAGTTTTCGGACTCGGCTCCCTGGTCTTCTTCGCCATAGAGGGTCCGCGTCTGGGCTGGAGCCACCCGGCGATCCCGGCGGCCCTCCTCGTTGGGGTCGCGCTGACCGCAGCCTTCTTCTTCGTGGAGAGGCGCAAGGATCAGCCGCTGCTGCCGCTGGGGGTCTTTCGTTCCCGGCAGTTCGCGGGCGCCAACGGCGCCACGCTCACCACCTACGCCGCCCTTCAAGCCACCTTCTTCCTCTTGGTCCTCATGCTGCAGGGCCGCATCGGCTACAGTCCGCTGGCCGCGGGAGCCGCCCTGACCCCCGTCACGATCCTGCTGCTGGTGATGTCGCCCTTGATGGGTAACCTAACCGACCGCATCGGACCGCGGCTGCCGATGACCGTGGGGCCGCTCATCGTGGCAGCCGGCCTCATACTCTTGTCGCGGGTGTCCGGTGAGAACGTCGAGCCCACCTGGGGGTCTTACTTCAGGCACGTCTTCCCGGCCGTATTCGTCTTCGGCGTGGGCCTGGGCACGAACGTCGCGCCCTTGACCACGGCCGCCCTCACCGCCCTCGCCCCGTCCCGCTCCGGACTGGCCTCGGGGACCAACAACGCCGCCGCCCGCGTGGCCGGACTGCTGGGGATTGCGCTGATTCCGCTGGCCGCGGGGATCGCCGGGCGGCAGGAGCTGGATAGCGCCGCTTTCGCCCAGGGATTCGGGCGGGCGATGTGGATAGCGGCCGGTCTGGCGGTGCTGGGGGCGACCATCGCTCTACTGACGGTCCCCGGCCGCTCCTCGGTTGAACGGAATTCCGATTAGCCGCGTTTCTGTCCTCTACTGCTCCTTGGGCAGGGGGACGCCCCCGGGGCCGGGCCTGAAGATGTGACAGGTGCGGCAGACCGCCCCCGGTTGGTGGAAGGCGGCCAGATAAGTGCTGAGCCCTTCGGGTCCGGCCATCTGGGGATGACAACCGAGGCACAGATCGCGTCGCGGAGGATCCCACTGGTGCGGCTCGTGACAGCGGGTGCATTCGAGTTTCGCGTGGCCCTCGATTCGGTGCCAATTGGCCGGGCTGGGATGGCATTCCGCACATTCGCGGATCGGCTGGACCGCCGCGCCCTGGGTATGACACGCCGCGCAATCGAGGGAGCTCATGTGGGGGGCTGCGGAATCGAGTTCGTGGCATTCGATGCAACTCGAAGGCTCGCGTTCCCCCGAATCGTGACAGGCGGAACAGAGTATCTCTTCGTGCCTTCCTTCGAGTTCGAACGGATGCCAGTTGGAGAACCCGGACAGCAGGTTCGGCGCCTCCAGCGGACGCAGCGCGCTCCTTTGCGGGCTCGTGTGGCAGAGGTTGCACTCCCGCGAAATCACGTCGCCGTCCTCAGAGACGTGTTCCCCATTGTGGCAACGAAAGCAGCCGGGCCAGTTCTTGTGTCCGATGTTGACCGGGTACGTATCCCAGGTGACGTTCATCGCCGGGAAGATGCTTGTCTGCCAGATCTGGAGAATGCGCTCAATGGCTCGGCCTAGGTCTTCCTCTCTATCCGCGAGGACTTCGGGATATTTCTCCTGATAGAAGTTCCGCAAAAGGTCGGGAATTCCCTCGACGGCTTTCTCCTCGGTCGGCCAGTCCTCCGTCAACGCCTCGAAGCCGATGGCTTTGATCGAGGGCAGATCCGGGGGAATTTCCTCCCTGGCCATCGCATCGTCCAACTCCTGGTCCGGTGAGCCGATGATATGCGTGGGCCGGTTGTGGCAGTCCATGCAGTCCATCACCCTCATGGGCAGTTCGGCGCGTTCTTCGGCGGTAAGGTCGTGTGACGGGTCCGCAAAGACCTTCTCACTGCCATCCGGGTATCTCACCACGACGTAGGGAATCTCCTGCAGCAGTTCGTCCGTGGCGATGTAGGACACCTGGACCCCCTCGGAAACGTGCCAGTGAATGCCGCCTGTTTCGGCCTGATCGCGGCCTCCGCCCACGTGAAGGGCGAAGAAGACCTGGGAAGCCGTATTGGCCTCGGTGAAGTAGAAGTCCGGGATCCGCATGAGAGTCGAGCCGACGAATTCGTTGGGCCAATGGCACTCCTCGCACACCTGGCGGGCGGGCCGCAGGTCGGAGATGGGAACCCGTATGGGGCGCGGATAGGTGTTGAGCAAGACGGCAAATACCTGTCGCACTCCCGATAGTTTTGAGCGCACGTACCAGGAGGCTCCCGGGCCCACGTGACACTCCGCGCAGAGGACGTTGGCATGCGGAGAGCCCTGATAGGCCGTGTATTCCGGTTCCATCACCGTGTGGCAGACCTCACCGCAGAAGGTCACCGACTCAGTGAACGAATAGCCTTCGTAGGCGGCGAATCCGACGAGGAGCGAGACCAGGAGCATTACCACCACGACCGCTTGCGCGCGGTGGCGCTGTCCGGTCTTGTTCAGGTCGATCACGGGGTAGGCGAGGCCGCCCACTTCTCCCCGACGCCGGCGGCGGCTCTCGCGCCACATGCCCGCGAGAAAGATGATCAGACCGAAGAAGAAGATGCCCGGGGTGATGAGGTAGGTAGCGATGCCCAAGTAGGGGTTGACGTCGGGGATCGCCAATATGAGGACGAGGAAGGCGCCGAGGAGAACGACGGCGACGAGCATGATCAGCCCGCCGACCCAACTCACTATGTTGTGCTGTAACCCCTGCCCGCGGAACTTGGGGTAGAACGGGACCAAAGAAGACCTCCTCCCTGCCTCTCAGGCCCGTATGCCCGCTTGTCTATTGAAGAAAAACCTCCTGAGGCCCGCTCCCCAGGGGCATCCGCGCACAGGAATCGCGCTCAAGACCGCCTCTGGCTCAGCAGGCCGTGGGCTCCAGTCGCCGGGCTCCCTCTTCGGGCACGATCTCCTTCCCGGTGCGGTGGGCATATACCCGAGTGAACTCTGCCCCGAAAAGGAAGATGATCGCCGAGTAGTAGACCCAGATGAGCAGAGCCACCAGCGAGCCGGCCGCACCGTAGGTGGAGGTCGTGCTGCTGTATCCCAGGTAAAGACTGATCAGGTACTTACCGACGATGAACAGCACCGCGGTGGCCGCGGCACCCACCCAGACGTCTTCCCAAGCGATCTTGACGTCGGGGAGCGCCCGAAAGAGGAGCGCGAACAGAGGCACGATGAGAAGGAGCGAGATAAAGACATCGATCACCCAGGGAATGAGGCGGCTGCCTCCGAAATAGCCGGAGATCCAGTCCCCCGCGCTGGTGATGAAGGTACTCGAGATAGTGACCGCAAAGAGCAGGACGCCCGCGAGGAGAATCACCAGAAGTCCCTTTGCCCGGGAAAGCACGGCTGCCTTGAGCCCGCCGGGCTTCTCGACTTCCCACACTTTGTCCAGCGCCTCCTGCAGTTGAGAGACGATGCCGGTCGCACCAAAGGCCAGGAGGACAAAGCCGACAACCATGCCGATTATCCCTCCCGCGGTGGAACCTTTCTGGCTGATGATCGTCTCCACGGTGCTGGCGACATTGCTGCCCATCATCTCCTTCACCTGAGCGACCACTTGGTCCTGCGCCGACTGGGTGCCGATGAGCAGACCGGCGATGGTTATCAGCAGGAGAAGAAGCGGGCCCAGCGACAGCATGGTGTAGAAGGAGAGCGCCGCCGCCAACCGCATCACCTTGTCGTCCAGACCCTCTTTGACCGTGTGCTTCGTGACCGCCCAAACATCCCCGGCACCCATTGTTTCCCTCCATCGCGATCCTACAACCCGAGCTGTTATATACCCGGAAAGCCTGGAACTATCGCAAATGCAGCGATTTCTGTGAGGAGGGGGATCGTGACAGGAGGGGGATAGAGGACGGGTTCGGCCAAACCCGCCCTCACGGACTCTTCGGGGGCCTCTGGCGTTAGGGCAGAGTGAGGACGCCGGGCTCGTTGCGGTACTCGGCCAGCACCTCGCGCAGCAAGGCGCTCAGGCAGAGGCGCTCGTCTGCCTCTTCGGGGCGGACGGCGCCCTCAGCGCCGGCGGCGGAGTTGCTCGTGTCCCGGTCCAGATCTCCGGAGATCACGCGGAGTCCCGGGCGCTGCGGCGGCGGAAGCTGGATTTTGACGGCACGTTGCATTGGGACACCTCCTGCTATATGCAAGAAGTTTCGCCGATGCGAGTTAAGTTGCTGTTAGAGGCGAGTTAGAATGCTCTAACGGCCCCTTCAATAATGGAATTCGCATCACGAATACCGCGCCCGGCGTCCCATTGTTCCGTGCGATGAGCCTGCCCTCGTGCACCTCGACCAGTCGCCGGGCGATCGCCAAGCCCAAGCCGCTCCCTCCGCCGCCACCGGGCCGATCCTGCCCGGGGGAGCGATAGAATCGGTCAAAGACCCGCTCGAGCTCACCCTCACGGATTCCCGGGCCGTCATCTTTGACCGTCACCTCGGCCCACGGCCGGTCTTCCGAGCACACCACATCGATCCGGCCCCCTTCGACCGTGTGACCGACGGCGTTGCTTATCAAGTTGAGCAGCGCCTGCAGCAGAAGATCGCGGTTCCCGAGCACGGGGAGCGCCCCGCCATGGGTGAAGGTAAACCGGCGTTGGCCCAAGCCCTGTCCTCGCACTATCGCCTCCTCAACGACCTCACCCAGGTCGATTGGCCCCAGCGCCGGAGGTCCGCCGGCCTCGAGCCGGGCCAGCCGCAACAAATCGCTCACCAGGTCGCTGGTCCTCTTGAGCTCGTCGACCACCAGATCGACGGTGGCTTCTTGGTCCTCGTTGAGTCCGCCCTCGGCCCGCATGACGTCCAGATGCCCTCGAGCTATCGTCAGCGGCGTGCGCATCTCGTGAGAAGCATCCGCGATAAAACGGCGCTGTTCCGCGAAGGCTGCTTCCAGACGGTCCAGCATCCGGTTCAGGGTGTCCACCAGCTTGCCCACATCGTCTTCTTCGGGACCTTCGTACTCGACCCGCTGGGATAGCGACGCGTGCGTGACCAGGCCGGCCGTCCGCGCGGCGGCGTTGAGGGGTCGCAAGGATGCGGCCGCGATCCGCCGGGAGATCAGACCGCCCCCGGCGCTCACAGCGATTCCGGCGATCAACAGTGCGCGAGCAAGATCTGCCGCCGTGCTTTCGAGTGGCTCTGTGGAGAGGGCCGCCTGAAACACCGCCAGCACCTGTCCCGAAGGGTCGGTCACCGGGACGGTCGCCACCCGGTAAGTTCCTGATTCCACCTGGAGTTCAGTGAAAGAGCGGGTGGTTCCAGCCGACCCGAGATTGGCGAGGTTCCGCCGAATAGGGGCCGGCGGCTCTCCCGCGGCGGAGAGCAGTTCACCATCGGCCATCCGCAAGACCAGAACCGCCCCGGCGTCGTTGGATCGTGCGCCGAGATACGCGCGCGAGGCCTCGCGCAAATCGTCCGCACCCCTTTCCGTGGCACTCTGAACCGCGGCCACATAGGCCTCGGTCTCCCGAAGGAGGGCTTGCTCGAGTTCAGCCGAAAGCTGCCGGGAAAATATGGTGTAGGAGACGGCGGAGAGAAGCGCAACCCCCAGCGCGATACCGGCGGTGATACCCCACGCCACCCGCGCGGAGGCGGAGAGTTTCCTCGGGAGGTGAATACCGAACATGCTTACCTCGGTAGTCGGTACCCCACTCCGCGAACGGTTTCGATTACCGATGGCTCGCCCTCGATGTCGAGCCGCCGGCGGAGATAGAGGACGTAGACGTCGACCACGTTACTCTCGGTGTCGAAATTGATCCCCCAGACCGCGTCCAGCAATTGCTGCCGGGCAAGCACCTGCCCCGGGTGGCGCATCAGGTATTCCAGCAGGGAGAACTCGCGCCCGGGCAAATCGTACTGCTTGCCTCGGCGGCTGACCACCCGGGTGCGGGTATCCAGGCTGAGCTCGCCCACCTCCAGAAGGTCGGTGCGCGCCTGTTCCTGCCGAGTCAGCGCTCGCACCCGAGCGGCCAGTTCCCGGAAGGCGAAAGGCTTCGTCAGGTAATCGTTGGCGCCCATGTCCAATAGGGAGACCTTGTCATCTATCTCGACCAGGGCGCTCAACACCAGAACAGGCACATCGCTCGAGCTCTTGCGAAGTCCCTGCAGAACCTCTCGGCCATCGCCGTCGGGCAACACCAGATCGAGCACAACCAGGTCGTGCTGTCCGCCCAGACCCGCGTCCATGGCCTCCAAGACGGTCCCGACGCGGTCCACCGTATGCCCCTCGGCCTTCAGGCCCTTGACGATGAACGAGGCGATTTTGTCCTCGTCCTCGACCAACAGGATTCTCAAACCGTCTACTTCTTCTTTCCCTTGGAGGGCGATGGTTCGTCGCCCGATGCTGCTTTGCTTTGAGATTGCGCCGGAGCGCTCTTGGTCGCCTTGACTTTCGCCGGAGCGGCCCGCTTCTGTGCCGGTTTCGCAGCTTTTTGCTTGTGAGCGGCTTTCTGGCTGTGAGTGGCTTTCCGCTCAGCGGATTTGCCAAGCTTGCCTTGGGGCGCCGCCTTCTTCTGGGCCGGCGCAGCCTTAGCCGTTGCGGGAGCGGGTTTCTTCTCCGCCGATGGGGCCGCACTGGCCTTTGGTGCGGGTTTGGTCTTCGAGGGAGGTTTGGCCTGGCCCGTGGCCGGCTTGGCCTCGTCAGGGACATATGCAGCGGTGCCGAATCCGACCTCGTCACCGGACTTATCGGCTTTCTTGTCGCCGGACTCGTCCATCGTGACCAGAGTGACCGGCACCGAGGTCGTGAGCGTCATCTCGGCGACCGCGGGCGGCACCGTCCGCGTGGTGCTTGTCGATTCGGCCGACGGACGGTTGACAAGGACGTAGCCGGTGTTATCCAGGTCCGCGCGAGCCGAAGGGGCGGATTTCCCTTCGCTCGAGGGGGTCAGCGACTCCGCCACAGTCGTTACCGTGGTGGCCGTCGCGGGCGAGGCCTCGGCCGTTTCCGGTTCATTGGGGCCATCAGAAAGCCACCCGCCGACCTCCTGCATGATGGCGAACGGAAGCTCTCCGTCAGCCGGGCCCTTGACGCCAAAGACGTACTGATACAGGACGACCATGTTGGCGACCATGAGCACGGCCAATAAGGATTTGAGGACCAGTTGTGACTTTCTCATCGTCGCCTCGCTCTCCCGGGGGCGTCAGTCTCCGGTGGCTTTGCCCCGGCAACCCGGACGACAGCGGGACGCCGAAGCAAAGTCTTCAACATTATAAGCGATTTCATCGGCAAAAAGATACGCTTTGTTTAGCCTTTGCTCACAGCTTCTCTACCGGGAGTACATAATTAGACCCACATTAGAAAGCTCACGCAGATTCACCTGCCTAACAAGCAAGTCACTCCGAAAAAACGGGCCGCAGACGGACCCCATTCTCTCGCGGCGAGCTCGAATGCCCCCGGGCCGAATCGAACGGCCGACACAAGGTTTAGGAAACCTTTGCTCTATCCCCTGAGCTACGGGGGCGCGGAGGAGGATTTTAGCACCGTCGCCTTTGGCACGCGGTCCCGGCTCCTGGGCGACAGTGGCCCCGGTACCTGTGCGACACTCAGCCCCGCTTGCGGACCTTCCAGATCTGCTCGTAGGGCCAGCGCCGGGCCCACTCGCGCACCTCGTCCGTCACATAGGTGCTGACCGCGTCGGGGGCAGGCTGCAGTTCGATCAGATCTTCGACCTCGAAGCCGCACGCCCGAAACAAGCGTATCCAATCGCCGTAGGGCAGCATGAACTCGACCCAGTCGTCTTCGATCACCGCTTTGAGATCGAAGTAGTCGCGCAGGAGTTCGGTCCCCGGCACCTCCTGTTCCAGGATCAGGCAGAGCACCTGGATGGGGGTCGATCCGCTAAAAGCGAGCAGGCCACCGGGCCGCAACAGCCGCGCGGCCTCCGGAATGGTGCGGTGGGGATCGGTGAAGGCGGTAGCGCCCCAATCGCAAAAGACGATGTCGAAGCTCTCGTCCGGCAGAGGAACCGCCTCGGCGCTCGCGTGGAGCAGGGGGAAATCCAGTCCGGCGGCTTCCAGCAGCCGGCGGGCATGCTCCAGCTGATTCTCGGAGACGTCCAGGCCGACGGGGCGGGCGCCCCGTTTGGCGAGCGCGATCGACCACTGCGCGGCGCCGCATCCCAGTTCGAGAACGTCAAGACCCTCGACCTCGCCCAGCACCTGGAGCTTCGCTTCGGGAATCTGCCATACCCCCCAGCCGAGTCCTCCCGACTCCGCCAGTTGAGGACCGTGGTCCTGCTGGTAGATCAGACTCACCTCGTTCCAGGATTCCCGGTTGATGCGCGCGTGGGGCGAGAGAGCCTTATCGTCCAGTCCGGACCGCGGCGTCTCTCCACCGCGCCCGACGGTCACGCGCGGCGCCCATGCCGGTGGCGCGCGCCCGCGAGGAAGGCGGTGCGCGTGACCGCTTCCACGAGTTCCTCGAAGGAGAGCCCGGCGGCCTCGGCCGCCAACGGCATGAGCGAAGTCTCGGTGAGCCCGGGGATGGTGTTCAACTCGAGCACCCAGGGGGTGCCTTCCTCGTCCAGGATGACGTCCACCCGGCCGAATCCCTCACAGCCCAGGACCTCGAAGGTGCGGCGCGCGACATCCTCGACCCGGGAGGCGGTCTCGGCGTCCAAATCGGCCGGGGCCGTGAAGTCGGTCTCTCCCGGAGTGTAGCGGGACTCGAAGTCGTAAAAGGCGTAATGGCTCTTGGGGGTGGCCTCGACCACCGGCAGAATCTGCAGACCTTCTCCGGGCCTTTCCAGCAGACTGATGGCCAATTCCCGGCCAACGACGTGCTTCTCCAGGAGCACCTTGCGGTCAAAGGAAAGCGCCGAGACCATGGCCCGGGGCAGATCCCGCGCCTCGGCGGCGAAGTTGATTCCCAACGCCGATCCCTGGGCCGCCGGCTTCACCACGATGGGCAGGCCGAGCTCACGGGCGATAATTTCCAGGGTGTCCTTCGCCCCCAACTCTCTGAAGGCGGCATCGCTGAAGGCGTGAAAGGGCGGTGTGGGAATGCCCTCGGCTTCCAGGATGTGCTTGGTCAGCACCTTGTCCATTGCCTGTATGCTCGCCCTGACTCCCGATCCGATGTAGGGAATGTCCAGGATCTCCAGAAGCTCCTGGACGGTGCCGTCCTCCCCGCCCTTGCCGTGCAGAGCGATGAAGGCCACGTCCGGGCGAAGTTCCGCCAGCCGCCGCACCAGGGATTCATCCACGTCTATCTCGCTAACCCGGTAACCGCCGCTCTGCAGCGCACGGCTGACTCGCTGGCCCGTGAGCAGAGAGACGTCCCGCTCCAACGACCTGCCTCCGTAAAGAACGGCTACGTGCTCCTCACCCATCGCTTCTCCTTCCCCCCATCGCTTCACCTTCCGAATCCTCCGGCCACTCACCCAGTCCCAGGGCGCGCAGCAGTTCGATTTGGTCACGGATGACCGCGCCCAAGCGCCGAACACCCTCCTGCAACCTCTCCTCGGGGACGGCGCTGAAGGAAAGCCGCATGCTCCGGCCCCCCTCGCCGTTGACGAAGAAGGCCTCTCCCTTGACGAAAGCCACGTTCTCATCGATGGCCTTAACCAGAAGATCCGCAGTGTCCAGAGACCCGGGAAGGGTGGCCCAGACGAAGAAACCGCCCTCGGGCACCGTCCAATGGGACCCCCGAGGAAGCTCCTCGCCGAGCGCGCTCAACATGGCGTCGCGGCGGCCGCGATAGATGCCGCGCTGCTTATCCAGGTAGTCCCGCCAGGCGCCGCTGGCCACGAATCCATGCACAAAGAGCTGGTTGTAGGGACTGGAGCACAGGTCCGTCGCCTGCTTGCCGAAGACCACTTTGCCCAGAATGGCGGGCGGCGCCACGATCCACCCGACTCGTATCCCCGGGGAGATGATCTTGGAGAAAGAGCCCAGGTAGACCACGTTGTCGTGCTCGTCCAGCGAAAGCAGCGTGGGGAGCGGCTCGCCCTCGAACCGCAGTAACCCGTAGGGATTGTCCTCGACGACGATGAATCCCCACTCCTCCGCCAGCTCCACCAGGCGCCGGCGGCGCTCGAGGCTCATGGTGGTTCCCCCGGGGTTGCTGAAGTTGGGAACCACGTAAACCAGCTTGACCCGGTGCCCCGCGCCCCGCAGCTTCGTCAGTTCGGTCTCCAGCTCTTCGATCACCATTCCCTGATTGTCCATGGCCACATGGCGGACATCGGCCTCGTAGGTGGAAAAGGTGGTGAGGGCGCCGGCGTAGGCGGGACCTTCGGTCAGCACCACATCCCCCGGATCGATGAAAGTCTTGGTGATCAGGTCGATGGCCTGCTGGCCGCCCGTCGTGACGAGCACGTGGGCGGGATCGATCTGCGTGCCCTCGGCCGCCATCACTTGGGCGATGTCTTCTTTGAGAAAATCGAAGCCCTCGGTGGGGCCGTACTGCAGAGAAAGGGCGAGGTTCTCCGCCCCGATCTCTGCGGTGATCCGCCGGAAGACCTCCGCCGGAAACGCATCGGTGGCAGGGAGGCCGCCGGCCAGCGAGATGATTTCCGGCCGGGCGGTCAGGCTCATCAAATCGCGCATGGCCGATGAGCGCATGACCCTCGTCCGGCCGGCGTAGCGGCTTTCGTACTTGTCTGTGTGGTGTTTTCTCATCGCTCCTGTCGGCCAGTATATCGAGCATGAGGTGCTAAAATCGCGGCCGCATGGACTTCTTGTTCACCAGCCTGATAGCCACCATCGCCCTGGGAGCGGGGCTCGCAAGCCTCGCCGGGGTGCGGGCCTTCCTGCCTCTGGCCATCGTGGGGCTGCTGGGCCGCCTCGACATCTTCTCGACGATTGACTTCACCGGCACCGGCTTCGCCTTTCTCGAGTCGACTTGGGTTCTGGCCCTGCTGTTGACCTTGGCCGTCATCGAGATCGGGGGTGACAAGGTCCCGGTGGTCGATTCCGTTCAAGACCTGGTGGCCACGCCGCTCCGCATCGCCTCGGGCGCGGTGGTCTTTGGAGCGGTCCTCGCGCAAGAGGATACCTTGGTCCTCGTAGTCGGCATGGTGGCGGGGGTCTTGCTCGCGGCCCTCGCCCACTTCGTCAAGGGCATCATCCGGCCGGGCGCGACGGTGGTGGGGGGCGGCGACATCAATCCCTTCCTCAGTTTCTTCGAGGACCTATTCGTCGTCCTGGGCACGCTCGCGCTCGCCCTTCTGCCCCTGCTCGGATTTCTGATCGTGCTCTTCGTGTTCTTCCTGGTCTACCGCCTGCGCCGGCGGCGGCGGCGGAAATATGGAGGCCTCCGCATACTTCGCGACTGATGCGGGGGAGGAACGGCCCACAACCGATCCCCGGGAGGAGACATGAGCCGTCGCGTGCGAGTTCTGATCGAGGGTGAGGTACAGGGCGTCTATTTCCGCGACTCAGCCACCACGCGGGCGCGCGACTACGAAGTCGCCGGATGGATCCGTAACCTCCCCGACGGACGCGTCGAGGCCGTCTACGAGGGAGAGGACGATCCGGTGCAGGCCATGATCGACTGGTCCTGGGACGGACCAGACCGCGCCGAAGTCGTGAACGTCCAGGCAATCGAGGAAGCCCCCCAGGGAGAGGAGGGCTTCCAGATTCGTTTCGAGAGTTGAGCTGACTCGGCGATCCGCCGGCGGATCGCCACCGGACAGGCCGCCGAGTCCACCGCGAGGCGTCCGGAGCCTACCGGCCGAAGTCTTCGGGCCGCGCGTCCAGAGTCACCTCGATTGTCTGCTCTTTACCATCCCGGACCACGGTGAAGGCGACCTTGTCGCCCGGATCCCTGCGGCGCAGCAGCGAGAAGAGGTCGGAGTCGTTCTCGATCCCGGTGCCGTCCGCCTCCACGATGACGTCTCCGCGCTCGAGTCCGGCCTGCTCCGCCGGGGTGTCGGTGAAGACCTGGTAGACGAGAGCACCGCTCTCCACATCCAGGTTGAACTCCGTGCCCACGTCACTGACGCTCACCGTCTGAATCCCGAGATAGGCGTGCTGCACGTCCCCGGTTGCGATGAGCTCGTCGGCGACATCGACCACCAGATCGGCGGGGATGGCGAACCCGAGGTCCTGCGCACCTGACTGGGGCTGGATGTACGCGACGTTGATGCCGATGACCCGTGCCTGCGCATCGGCCAACGCCCCGCCTGAATTGCCCGGGCTGATGGCCGCGTCCGTCTGGATCAGATCCGTGAGCGCCATCCGATCGGCACCGACGGCGAAGGGGATCTCGCGGCCGATCCCGCTGACGATTCCCAGCGTGACCGAATTGTTGAAGGCCACCCCCAGCGGGCTGCCGATGGCGATCGCGTATTGTCCAACCTTGAGCTCGGCTATGTCCGTCAAGAACTCAGCCGCCGGCAGATCTTGCTCGGCCTCGACCTTGAGCACGGCCAGATCGACCACCGGGTCCCGCCCGACGATCTGCGCCGGCAGCTCTTCACCGGTGGCCAGCCTAACCAGAACTTGGTCGACCGGCTGATCGTTGATGGTCACCACGTGGTTGTTGGTAACGATGTAGCCGTCTTCCCGATAGATCACTCCAGAGCCGGTGCCTTCCTGCTGCCGGGATTGCCCGAAGAAGTCGAGCGTGGTGCCCTGAGAGAACACCGTCACGACGCTGGGCGCCAACTGCTCCGCAACTGCGAGGGCCGGGCTTTCCACAAGCGAAGCGCCGCCGGCCTCGGAGCCGGAGGCCGCCGCGGCCGTGTCTTCGGTATTGGCTGTGCCGCTGCCGTCGGTCCCGTTCGACTGCGTTGAGCCCGCCTCGGTGCTTTGGGGAGACCCCTCGTCTTGGTTGTCTTGGTTTGCGTCCGTGCAAGAGGCGAGCGCCAATGACAGCGCCACCAGCATGATCATGAGTAGACTGAGCACGGGCCGAGCCCGAAGGGCTCCCCTGGGGTCAGCGCGCATAAGATCCTTCCTTTCCGCTATCTTCGAGGCCGGAGAACCCTCTCCGGCCGGTTTGCTCCAGCCTATACCCAGGCTGTGAAGAAAGGGTGAGAGCGAAATGCGCATACCCCTCGCGGAGAAGGATTAGCCCGAAGAATCGGCACTCTGCCGGGCGAAAGATCAGGCGAGCGAGAGCAGGACTACGATGGTACCCAGAATGAAGGTGTAGATGGCGAAGGGGCGCAGCCGATGCCCCCGGAGGAAGCGCAGCATGAAGTGAACCGCGAAGAGCCCCGATAGCAGCGCCGCAACCGCGCCCGCAATGTAGACCCCGGTCTGCCCTCCAAAACCGGTGCGCAGGTCACCCAGGCTGAGTAGCCCCGCCCCCAGGATCACCGGGATACTTAGGAGAAACGAGAACCGTGCGGCTGCCTCTCGCTCTAGACCCAAGAAGATGCCGGCAGCGATGGTCGAACCCGACCGGCTCAGCCCCGGAGCGATCGCCATTGCCTGAAACAGGCCGATGATCAGACTGTTGGTTGGCCCCAGACGGTCCAGGGGCGGCCCGCTGCTGCGGTCGAGCGTCAACCGATCGGCCGCGAGGAGCAAGGCGGTCGTGACCAGCAGAAAGACCCCGACCGCAAGGGTGGAATCGAAGAGAGACGCGAAGAAATCCTCGAGCAGTACCCCAGCAAGACCCGCGGGTATCGTGCCCAGCCCCAGCCACAGGCCCAGACGGCGAAAGGCTTTGGCTTCCTCCGGCGTCAATCGTCGGGGAGCCAGGAAGGCGAGGGCGATCTTATAGATCTCGGCCGCAAAGTAGCCGATAACGGCGAGCGCCGTGGCCAGGTGCAGCAAGACGTCGAAAGCCAGGCCGGGTGGCTCGGTATTCATGAACTCGGGGACTATGACCAGGTGTCCCGAACTGGAGACCGGCAGAAACTCGGTGAGTCCCTGCACGATTCCCATGATAATCGCCTCGATGATGGTCAAGTAATCCCGCCTCTGGCCTGGGTGCCCTCCGCGGGGGACGAGAATACCTCAAGCGGGCGCCGAAGCGAAGCCGCCGGGCGCCGGCTAGCGGCCGAGGGAAGCCGAGAACCGGGCGGGGGTCATCACCGGCTGGAGACTGCGGATGAGCAAGAAGGCAGCACCGGCCTTGAGCAGATCACCGGGAAGATAGGGCAGCAGGCCGACCACGATCGTTTCCCTGGCCCCGAGTCCTGTGACCGCGGAAAGCCAGGGAAGCCCCACCAGGTAGATCGCGACCGAGGCCAGCACCAGACCCGTGGCCATCACGATGATGCCGCGCGCGCCCCGGGGTCCCGCTTGGCCGTACCGGTCGGCCGCGGCCGAGCGCGCGAACCACCCGATAATGAAAGCCGCGGGCAAGAATCCCCAGAGGAATCCCCCCGTCGGACCAAAGAGAATACCGGGACCGCCGGTACCCCCGTGAAACACCGGGACGCCGACAAAGCCCAGCAACAGGTAGACCGCGGTGGCCAGCACGCCATAACGCGGACCCAGGAGCGCTCCCGTCAGCAGCACGCCGAGGGTCTGCAACGTCAAAGGCACGGGACTGAAGGGCAGGGGAAGGGACACCCAGGAAAGCACGGCAAGAAGCGCCGCCATCATGCCGACGAGCGCTGCGGCCCGCGGACCGCGAACGCTTTCGAGGCCCGTCGACCAATGCGGCGGGGCGGGGGGCTCTGATTGCTTTCGGCTCTTTCGCGGATTGCGGGACATGAGTCAGAGGCTAAGGTTGAAAGGCCACGTTGTCAACCCTTATCCGCCTCGCGGTTTACCGCTCTCCGGTATTACGGTCGCCTCCCCAAAGGGCAGAGCCACGCGACCCCCGGAGGTCCGCAGCAGAAGTTCACCGTCCCCACCGATACCTTCGACGACGCCGTCGGCTAGCTCCGCTTCTGCCGAATCCCCCTGTTTGACCAGCACTCGGCGGCCGTGAAGAACATCGTACTCGCTGAAAGCGGCGATGATCTCGGCCTGCCGGCCCTCGAGAGTCTGGCCGATGCGGTCTTCGAGCCTGTGGAGCAGGCGGCTGAGAAGCGGAGTCCGCGGGAGGCTGCTCCCGGAAACCTCGGCAAGCGTACCCGCAGGCAGGGCACCCTCGGGGACCACGACGGAGTGATCCAGCCGTCCGTTTACGTTGATCCCGATACCGACCACGACCCAATGGATCTCGTCCATATCGAGCGAAGCCTCAGAGAGCAGCCCGCAAACCTTCCTGCCCCCGACGATCACGTCGTTGGGCCATTTCAGCCCCACTTCGCCGGAGAGGCCAGGCAGCGCCGCAAGCGTTTCCGCGACGGCCGTGCCCGCCGCCAGCACGACCAGGCGGAGCGCTCGGGGCTCGGCGTGCGGGCGGAGGAGCAACGAGAAAGTAAGATCGAGGCCTTCCCGGCTGATCCACTGCCGTTCCAGCCGCCCCCGGCCCGCCGCCTGATAGTCGGTAACGGCCGTGGTACCGGCGGGAGCCCCCGTCTGCGCCAACTGCCTGAGCACGTCGTTCGTCGAACCTACGGTTGGCAGGTAATGGTAAGGAAGACCCGAGCGGCAGAGGTCCGCCGGCATCAGTTTGCCCCGCCCGCAGCCTAGCGTGTGCCGCCGGGTCTCTCCGGGGCCCCCGGGGACCGCCAGATGCCTGGGTAGGAACGCTTCGGGGAGCAAGAGGTCCGTCGGCGAATCCAGGACGTATCCGGCACCGGATTGCGAAGAGATGTTGAACCCGTCCCGGCGCAGGTGCTCGACGTGTTTGTGCACCGCGGCGCGAGAGACGCGGAGGGAATCGGCAAGGGCCTGCCCGGAGGTCCGCCCGCTTCCATACATTCTTGCCACGATGCGGGCTCGTTGCACCACGCCCGAATCCAGCAGACCCGCGGTCCCGGCCTCGGTCAGTCGTCGGTCGGCCAGCGAGAAGTCGAGGGCTTCCGTCTGGCTCATCGGGGGTGGATCCCTTGGCACGAAAAAATACCCGGGAAAAGGGACCGATTCGCTGTTCGCAGCAGACCGCTTCTGCTATGTTTCCTTGTCTTTTTCATTAGGTTCTGTCCTCCGCGGAGGTAGTTGCAGCTTGCCCGCCACCAAAAAACCCCACCGGTATTCACGCCGGAAGAGACTTCTTGCGCTCGGCGGCGCTTTTTTTCTGGTGTTCGCTCTGGTGTTGTTCGCCGGCGACGCACTGGTCCACTACGACAAGATCCACTCCGGCGTCGCCATTGCCGGCTACGACGTGGGCGGCCTCACCCGCGAGGAAGCCGTCGCTCAACTGGACGCCCGCGCCCAGAAGACGCAGGCGAGCGCCATCATACTAAAGGGTGGCGGCCAGGAGTGGCCGGTCATGCCCACCAGCCTGGGAACCGTACTCGATGTCGAATCCAGCGTACAGGCAGCCTTCTCCTCGACCCGTGAGCGAAACATATTCCGCGACGTTGCCCGCCGCTTCGCGCTCTACTTCACCGATTTCGAAGTGCCGCTGCAAGGCACCGTCGAGTCGGAAAGGCTGGACACGCTGATCGCGGAGGTTGCGCAGACCCTCGACAAACCCCCGGTGAACGCCAGCCTGGCCATCCACGACGGGCAGGTGAAGATCACCGAGGGATCCGATGGGTTCGTGGTCGACCAGGGTCAACTCAAGAACGAGCTAAAGGCTCTGCTCTTTTCGCTGCACGCGACCGATCTCCCTATCCCCATGACCGTGCGCGAACCCGCGATCAAGGGTGGCGATACGGCCCGGGCCGTTGCCGAGGCCCAAACCATGATCAGCGACAACGTCGCTCTGGAGTATCAAGACCAGGTGTGGACGCTCGACCCGGCTCAGATAGCCGCGTACATTGACTTTGCCGTCGAGGGCGAAGGCGATGGGGCACGGCTGATTCCCATCATATCCGCGGCGAAGGCGGAACCTCTGCTGACCGAAGCCGGCCAAACGATCGATCATCCGGCGAAAAAAGCCACGTGGGAGACCAACGGCGAGACCGCCACCATCGTTCCGCACCAGACCGGCTTGGCACTCGACCACGAGAAGACGGCGGCGGCCTTGACCGCCGCGGCCAAATCGACCTCCAACCGGGTCGCCAATGCCGTGGTGACCGAAACCGAACCGCAGCGCACCACCGAAGAAGCCAAGAACATGGGCATTGAGGTGGCGCTTGGACGGTTCAACACGGAGTTCGGCGGCTCGGACAACCGGCGGGACAATGTCCAGCGGGCGGCGGAACTCATCAACGGCACCCTGATCGGACCGGGTGAGACCTTCGACTTCAACAACGTGGTCGGCCAGCGCACGGCCGACAACGGTTTCAAGACCGCTCCGGTGATCATCGGCGGCAAGCTGGAGGACTCCCTGGGCGGAGGAATCTGCCAGGTATCGACCACGCTCTACAACGCGGCCTTCTTTGCCGGGTTGGACATTACTGCGCGCACGAATCACTCGCTCTACATCAGCCATTACCCGAAGGGCCGTGACGCGACCGTCAGTTGGGGCGGGCCCGAGTTCCGCTTCCGCAACGACACCGACAGCTGGATCCTGATCAAATCGGCAGCCTCCCGGAGCAGCCTGACCTTCGCAATCTACGGCAAGCCCACCGGGCGCACGGTGGACTACTCCACCGGGGACTGGTACGACGTGCAGCCTCCGACCGAGACTCGAGTCAAAACCGACGCTCTCCTCGAGGGTCAGACCCGGCTGGTAGATGAAGGACAGACCGGCCGCAAGATCAAAGTCACCCGCAAAGTGACCGCGAACGGCCAGGTAGTCCACGATGACACCTTCGTGAGCAACTACCCCATGAAACCCAAGGTGATCGAGGTGGGAACCAGACCCGCCCCGACGACGACCACCGCTCCCCCGAAGACCAGTTCGCCTCCCAAGTCGAGCACTTCGACCACCGAGGCGACGAACACGCCCGTCACGACCGCCGCGAACTAAGGCCGTACATCGAGCCGGGCGCCTACCCCCGGCTCAACCGTACATCGCGCGGCACTTCGGGGCGGCTTTCCACAATTCACCGCAGGCCCAGTTCCCCCGCCGCCACCCTCCGCTCCAACCGCCGAAACCTTCTTCGACTGTCCTGACTTTCGCCAAACGCGAATTGTGATGGCATAGAGAGAATATTTCTCCCTGGTGCTCAAGAACGCAGCCTCCTCCGCCGATAAGCAGGGCGAGAAGCGCTACGGGAAGAGAGGTCCGCCCGCCAGATGTCGATGTCAGCCGCCACAATCTGCGTCGAACCCGAGCCCCGCGAGGTCACCGAAACCGCCATCAAGCTGATTGCAGTCAAGGCCTCGCGGAACGATCCCGACGCTTTCACCTATCTCTATCGCCTCTACTTCTCGCAGGTCTTCACCTTCATCAACTTCCGCATTTCCAATCGCGAGGATGCCGAGGACCTGGCCAACACCGTCTTCGAGAAGGCCTTGGGCGCCATCGACCGCTACCGGCCCAAGCCGGCACAGTTCTCCACCTGGCTCTACACCATCGCGAAGAACTGCATCATCGACTACTACCGCAAGCGGCGGCTGCCGGTGGATGACGAGGCCGAGGCCGCGGCGCTCCCGATGAACGATCCCACCAGCGATCCAGAGGCGCAGGTTCTGCTCGAGGAGCGGAAGCGCACGCTGAGGGAAGCCCTGAAGGAGCTGACCACGGACCAGCGCGAGGTCATAGAGTGCCGTTTCTTCTTCGAGCTTTCGATCCTCGAGACCGCACTGCTCATGGGTAAGACCGAGGGTGCGGTGAAGGCCCTCCAGTTTCGCGCCCTCGATAACCTGCACCAGTTGCTCACCGAGGAAATCATATTCACCTAGGGCGCCCCCGCCGGGGACGCCCTCGCTCCTCCCAGTCGCCCGCGACCTGCGGTAAACCGGTTACTCTCCCTGTCCCGGGCCGGCTTCCGGCTTCCGCTCCGCCGCTTCCGCCGCCGCTGCGGCCTCTGGCGCCGCTGCCGGTGCTTCAGCGCCCAGCCGCTGACCGCAATTCATGCAGAACTTGGATCCGGCGGCGACCTGAGCCCCACATTGGGGGCAGGCGGCTCCGGCGGCCAGATTGGTCCCACACTGGGGGCAGAAGCGACTGCCGAAGACGACATCGGCCTGACAACCCGGACACCTCATCCTGGGCTGATGGCCCTCCGCCATGGCCTGCTGCATCATGCCCGGAATCATGAATCCCAGCCCTGCACCCGCGCCAAGCCCGAGGCCGGCAGCCGCCGTCCCGGCGAGTCCGCCATCCGCAACGCCGCCCCCGGTGCCATCCCCTCCGGACTTTGCCAGGTCGCCGATGGCGGCCGCGGTCTTGAAGCGGAAGTAGCGCTCCATGCCCCCCACCGCCTCCATGCCGCTGCGCTCATCGATCCGTTTCTGCACTTCCTGGGGCGGGGTGATGGCGTTCACTACGAAGTCGATCAGCGACAGCCCGTACTGGTAGAAGTCATCCTTGACCCGGGCCTTGAGCGCGGCCGCCAACTCGTCGAAGTATCTGGGCAGATCGAGGACCGAGTCGAGATTCTCGCCGAGGAGGTCGGCCAACCGGCCCACTATTATGCCTCGGGCGAAGTCCTCGATCTGCTCGTTGCGATAAATGGCGCGCGTCCCCGCCAGCTTCATCACCAACAACTTGGGGTCCGTCACCTGGAGTGTGTAAATGCCGAATGCGCGCAGGCGGATCATGGCGAATTCGGAATCGCGGAAGAGAATCGGCTCCGAGGTGCCCCATTTCAAATCGGTGAAGACCCGCCTGCTGACAAAGCAGACGGATGAGCGGAAAGGAGTGTCGCCGTAAAGCGGATGAGTCAGGAGTGCCGTGAGCAGGGGGATGTTCTGCGTGGTCAGCACGTGGCGGCCGGGGCCGAATACGTCCAGAGCTTTGCCGTCGCGGAAGAAGACCGCCCATTGAGGTTCCTGAACCACGAGTTGAGAGCCGAGCCGGAACTCGCCCGAACCTTCGCTGGGGATCCGATGCATCATTTCATCGGGCCCCTCGTCCATGTACTCGATGATCTGCATGAGGGCCATATCTACCTCCCGACTCCGGTGATCAGATGCTCGCGTTCGACGAAGGACTCGTCCAGGGCTTCGACGCGCTCGTCGAGCAACTGCACGTCGCTTCTCAGGCTCGGGCTTTCCACCCCGAGCGCCTCGGTCAATTCCTCGATGCCGCGGGCCTGGGCCTGCTGGTGGACGTCATGCTCATACAACCTTTCGAGGACCTTCTGGTCGACCTTCACCGCCGAAAACAGCCCGGCATAACCATAGTCGGCAAAGCGGAAGCGATCGGTGACCGTGCGCAGCTTACGCGCCGTGTTGTCTATCTGCCCGAGTAACGCCAGGTCGCCGGCTCGGCTCAAGGCCAATTCCAGTTCCTCCATCTTGCGCCGGGCCGCCTCGAGCCTCTCGGCCACGTAATCCCGCTGGAGCCTGTCCGCTTCGCGGCGCAGTTCCCGCTCCTTGTAGCCCCGATAACCGGGCAGCTTCTCCGCGGCCTTCTCGAATGCGCCGCGGCTCTCGTCTATGCGCTCAGGCACGTCGTTCACGAATCCTCCTTCATCTCGCACGCGGCCGGCGTGCTCGGTCATCAGGCAAGCAAACCATCGAACTCCCTGAGGAGCAGACGCCAATTGGCGTCATGGACGAATCGCCGGTCATAATCGGCCGGTATGACCAGCAAGCTTCCGTCTTGCAGGTCCAGTTCGTAGTCAATCGCCCGCAAATCGGGGGTCGCGTCGGATTCGAGCGCGAGATAGACGAAGTGCGCGGCGATGCGGGCATCGGACTCGGACAGCAAGATGGGAAGAAGGTCGCCTCCGCCCTGCGAGGGTCCCCCCTGGGAAGAGAATGCGGGCTCGGGCCGAGGTAGCGCGGGTTGGGCCCGGAGCAGCCTCAGGCCAAGCCGGGCGATTACGGTTCTTTCGAGCGCGAACGCCGGGACGAAAATCGAGGGCAGGTCCGAACGACCGCCGGCCCGGGCCGCGCTCTTCCTGACCTGCTCCCAGACGTAGCCGGGAGCAGCGGGATGGGCCGCCCGCTTGCTCCGCACGTCCACGCGCGCCCCGAACCGCCACACGGGCAGCAGTTGGACCTGCCCTCGCGGTGCGATCGCACTGGTGGGGTCGACGTAACCGACGGGAACCGAGCGAAGGCTGTGGCCGTCAGGTTCGCAGACGCGTCCGCACAACCGACAGGGGTAGGCGGCCGCCCCCGGAGAGAGCGTGAGCGCGGAGGCGCAGCCGGGACAAACCAAGGCGAGCAGTTGCGGCGCCACCCGCGGTCTCCGCAAAGGCCGGGCGGCGTGCTCAGGAGGCGAAGGGCTCATGGTGCTCCACCTCCCCCAGCAACTCGAAGCGCCAGTGGACACCCGCCCCCAGGACCAAGGCCAGCAGCCCGAGGTAGGGACCCACTGGTGCCAGGATTCCGCCGCTCCGCCAAAGCGACACGGCCAGGGCCAACAGAAGCGCGAGGCCGGCGTAGGAAGCGAGCAGCCAGGCGAGGCGTCTATTGTTATCCGCCGGCGCGTGCGCCGCGTGGATCACGGCGTTCCGACCGTCGACCATCACGTCGTAGAGGCGTTCCCGGTACTCGTAACGCAGATGCCACAAAGGGTAATAGAGCAGCGCGAGCGACTCCCGCATCAGGAAGTAGCGGCCGTCACGCTGCAGAGTCCCCGTGGGTGGTTGCAGGAACGAAGACCGAGCATCCTGCTGCAGCCGCTCGCGGTCACCCTGAGGTTCGAGAACGGCGGCTTCGTCCTCCATTTCCCCCGGCAGGAATGGGTGACTGAAATCTCTGCCCGTGATGTGCGGCCGCCCAACGCCCAGCGCCCGCAGGTCCACCGCCTCTCGGTATTGGCGGCGCTCGTCGAAGAATCCCGCCTCGACCGTCTCGTCCACGAGTTCGAGGTCGATCACCTCGGATTCGCCCACGCGCCGGGATTCCCGCCGGGTTCGGTACCTTCGCCCAAACTCCCAGCCCACCAGGTAAGCGCGGGCCTCCCATATCGGCAGGTAGAGCAGCCTGGCATCCACGAAGGCAGCCGCCGCGATGTCGTCCGGAGCGTCGGCACAATCGAGCAACCAGCGCGTGGCTGCGCCCACCGCCCTCAGACGATCCACCTTCTTCGGGAAGTGGCGGCGCTCAAATCCCTCGCCGGAACCGGCGATCAAGTACGGAGTCCGGCAGTGGCGGCACTCGAGAACGGGTTCGCCGGGATGCGACTCCAGCGAGCCCGCGCACCGCGGACAGCTGATCGAGGTGAGCTCGAGAGCGGGCTCAGCCATTGCGCACCCAAGGCCTCAATGCGAAGAAGAGGACTAATGCGCTGGCCAAAACCGCCGCCGAGGCAAGGAGAAAGCCGGGGATCAACAATGCTTCGGCGGCGAGAAGCGCGGCGGCGCCCAGAGAAACCGGGATCTCGCGGTTCGAGCGCAGCCGGGCGGGGCGTCGTGAAGACCAGACCCGTCCGGCTGCCGCGTCGATGAGCGCCCGGTAGGGCTGGCCCCGATAGTCATAGACGGCTACGTAGTAACCCCGCTGTTCCAAGACGGCTTCGTAGTACGGCTCCGCCTGGGCCCGCCGCAGAGCTTCTGCCAAACGAACGCGGTCGACCTCCGGATGCGGCGAGTCGTCTATCTCTCCACTTTCTGCAGTGCTTTCCCTGAGGGTCGCCGGAACCCGCGCCAGATCTAGCACCTCGGGAACCGGCACCTCGGCCATCGGCAGCAAACGATCCTCCCCTTCGCCCTTAAGGCGGAGGAAGGGAAAGAACTGGAGTTGACCCAAATCAAAAGAGACTTCGCTCGCTAGGTCCCGGGGCATGACCGGTGAGGATAGCCAGGCGCGAAACAGCTGTGCGGCCTCAGTTGATGAGACATGCACCTCCTCGTAGCGGCGATAGAAGCGCAGGCTTCCCCCAGGGTCCAGCAGCGACCCACACCAGGAGCAGTCAAAGCGATCGACTCCACGGGGAACCGCCACGACCCCTCCGCATTGGGGGCACGCGAAATCCTCGAGCGGGGAGAGATCGAGTTTTGGGGTTATCTCTTGGGCCGGCGACGGCATCTGCTGTGGACTCGGGACTTCGACCACCACCCGCGGCGGCGTTCCGCCGGTCGTCCTCATCGAGAGGAAATACGACTACCAGGTGGATATCGGCATCGGGGCCCACTCCCTTAGTGGGCCCCGGGTTACAGGTGCCGCCTGATGCGCTCCGGAACTGCCGGGCGGACGGCGGGGAAGCCGGGTCCGCCCTGGGCTAGCCGTACCGAAGCAGACCGGCGATCTCGCCCAACTCCTTGAGCGCGGGGATGTCCTCCCCGATCTCCACGTAGGTGCCCTGCCGTACCGCGACTCTCATTGCTTCGCCGGCGGCATCCTCGACCGGCAGCATCCCGCCGCCGCAGACCGGGCACGGGTCCGACTGCGTGAGACTGACGAAATCGCACTCGACGCAACGGAAACCGCTGGGCCGGTATTCCTGATCGACCAACAGACGCTGCACCTGGCCCCGGAAGAGCGCTCCGGCGGTGTCGCTGAAGCCGGCGACACCGCGGCCGCCCGCCCCCAGCGACTCGCGGATGCGCTCGGCCAATGCCTGACGGCCGTGAGCACGGCCTGCCTTCATGGCCTCGCGGGCCCGGGAGATGGTCTGCTTGATACTCGCCGTGGCGTCCAGCGGGAATTCACCGACAACCCGAGCCGCCACCCGCTGGCTCAGGGCCCTGCGGAAGCCGCTGACGATGTCATGGTTGCCGTTGAGGACCACCCAGTGGATGCCCAGCTCCTCGATCATCTTGTCGATGGCTGCCGCCACTTCTTTGTGGTGCTGGTCGATCAGCGACTCCTGCCGATTCGCGGCGTAGTACTCCTTGACCGGCACCTCGCCGGTTTCCTGATTGCTGGACTTCAGATAGGGACCGGTGAAGTCCTCCGAGCGCACCACGCGCAACTCATCGACCAAGTAGAGGTGACTGTCGTCCTTGCTTACCTGAGCAACCACGAACGGCTCGAACAGGGAGAGCACGCACAGCAGGGGGCGCAGATAAGGCGACTTGCCCACGACCAGCCGGTCTTCGAAACGAACGGGCAGTTCGATGCGCTCGAACACGCCGCCCGCCTGATCGGCAAAAACCGCCAATCCTTCCGTCTGCGGCGTGATGTCATAACTGAGCACACCGCGTATGCGCTCGAGATCTCCTTCCAGCGAGCGCTTCTCTTCGTGCGAGAAGTCGCGCTCCTTCATCATCTCGGTGAAAGCGCTGTTGAGGAAGGTGGGGGTGTTCTTTCTCCAGTTCTCGAGACTGCTGGTGGAGACAAAGGCGGACATGTAGTAACCGCCGTTGGAGCTCTGCGCTGCTGCGAGAGACTTGATCTTCTCCCTGTCTATTATCATCTTCGCCCCTTTCTATTGAGGGAACGGCTGGTGAATCAGCGGGAAAGCGCGAGAAGGGACGCTGCGCGGCCTATTCCTTGTCTTCCTTGTCTTCCTTGTCTTCCTCAGCCGGAGCCTTCTTGGCGGACCCGCCCGGGGGGGAGCCGTGTTCCCGGCGGTAGCGCTCGTCTCTCTCTTTGAACTTATCCAAGAGAGTCGCCCGCGCCTTGTCGTTTTCCGCGTTCTCGATGTTGAGCGTTCCTTCAGATGATAGAGAAGCCGTCAGCTTCTCGGTGGGAGTGCGGGGATGTTCTTGGTCCGAGGACCTCACGTTGCGCTCGACCCTTTTGTCGGCCACGGAACCCTCCTTGTGGTTGGTCTTCGGCTATTTTTTACCCGGCATGCGATTTTGGGTAAACGGTCGGGGTGTGTCCCGGGCTATCCCCCCCACCGGCGTTTCCCACACGGCGGGCCGAAGCCTCGAACCCAGGTGGCCTTTGAAACCGGACTACGAAATCGGCATGACCTCCCTCCCCGGGAATGGGGAGATCGCTCAGGAACTCCGCGTCTTGGCGGCATACCTGGCCTTCGAGGGGCAGTCGATCTACCGCGTTCTCGCCTACCAGAAGGCGGCGCGGGAGTTCGGCCAACTGACCGATTCGGTGGCCCTGGCCACTCTCGAGGGGCGCTTGACCGAGCTCCCGGGAGTGGGCCCGGCCATAGAGGCCAAGGTGCGTGAGTACGTGGAGACCGGCCGCATCGCCCAGCTCGAGAAGCTCCGCTCGAGCTATCCCGAGGGCGTGTTGGAAGTGGCCGAACTGGACGGAGCCGGACCCAAGACGGCCCGACGGCTTTGGGACGAGTTGCGGATCGACAGTCTCCTGGCCGTGAAGGCGGCGGCGGAGGCGGGCCGCATCCGGGCCCTCAAGGGTATGGGCGCCAAGTCCGAAGCCAAGCTGTTGTCTTCTGCCGAGACTGCCCTGGCGCGCGGTCCCGCGCCGGCTCCGCGGCGGCTGCTCGGGCACGTCGAAGAACCGGCCCGCAGGCTGCTGCAGGCCCTGCTCGATCACCCGGCCGTCGCGCAGGCGGAGATCGCCGGAAGTTTTCGCCGCCGCCGTTCCACGGTGCGCGATCTGGACCTGGTGGCCTCCACCGACGAGCCGGAGACGGTCGGGCGGTTCTTCGGCGCTTTGCCACTGGTCGCCCGGGTAGAGCAGTCGGGCCTGACCAAGGTTCTAATCCACACCCACAACGATCTCGACGTGGACCTGCGCCTGGTTCCCCCGGCCTCCTTCGGGAACCTGCTGCAGCACGCGACGGGCAGTGCGCAGCACAACGTCGAGCTCAGGGGCTTCTCCCAAAAGCGCGGGCTGCGCGTGAACGAGTACAACGTCGAAGAGGTCCAGACCGGAAAGGCGCATCCCTGCGCGGAAGAGGCTGCGGTTTACGAACTCCTGGGTCTCTCCTGGATTCCCCCGGAGCTGCGGGAAGGGCGGGGCGAGATCCAGGCAGCCCTGGAAGGTGCGCTCCCCAACCTCGTGAACCGGGAAGATCTGCGCGGTGACCTCCACGTGCATTCGGACTGGTCGGACGGCCGCCGGACGATAGAGGACATGGCGATCGCCGCCCGGGACCGCGGGCTCGAGTACATCTGCATTTCCGACCACTCCAAGTCGATCGGCATGGGGATCGGCGTCAGCGACGACGATCTGCGCCGGCAGAGCGAAGAGATCCGCTTACTGAACGCCCGCCTGGACGGTATCGAGTTGCTGGCCGGCTCGGAGGTGGACATCCTGGCCGACGGGGAAATCGATCTGCCCGACGACCTCCTGGCCTCGCTCGGCTTCGTGGTGGCCAGCATACACTCGGGCTTTCAGCAACCGGTTGAGCGGATCATGGCCAGGTTTCGCTCGGCTCTGGAGAACCCGTTCGTGGACGCGATCGGTCATCCATCCGGCCGGCTCCTGGGGAGGCGGGAGGGCTATGCCTTGGACATCGAGGAGTTGGCCGGGACGGCGGCAGCCACGGGCACCATGCTCGAGATCAACGCCTCCTACGACCGGTTGGATCTTCGGGCGGCTCATGCCCGCCGGGCCAAGGAGTTGGGAGCGCTTGTCGTGATCTCGAGCGACGCCCACTCGCCGCGCGGCTTCGATCTTCTGCCCTACGGGGTGGGCGAGGCCCGGCGCGGGTGGTTGGAGGCCAAGGATGTCGCGAACACCCGGCCCCTGGAGGATTTCCGAGGGCTTCTGCGCCGATCGCAGCGCTAGCCCGGCCCATCACGTATTTGTGGGGCGTTTAAAATGGGAACAACCCCGCGGAAGCTACTGCGAAGGAGCGCCAATATGAGCGACAGGGAGCAGAGCGGCGCCGGCGAAACCCCGGAGGAAGTCCCGCCGGCAGTGGTCGAACCCGTCCCAAAGGTGGAGCCCGTTCCGAACGTGGAGCCCGGAGCCGAGGCAGAGCCCGTGCCCGGCACCGTGGCCTCGGCCGAGTCGGGGCCCGAGGTCGGTGCGGACACATCGCCACCCCCTGAGGACGCCTTACCGCCGGTGCCCCCAGCGGAACCGCCGGCCGATACTCCGCCTCCGCCCCCGCCTCCACCGGCCGCAGCGGCTCCCCCACGCCCAGTCGAGGAACCGGCCGAAACCGAGGAGGATCACGACAGGCCGCGCAGGACGGTGGGCATCATCCTCATCGCACTGGGCGCTTGGTTCTTCCTGGACCAATTCTTCGATTTCTGGAACTGGGGTGAACTTTGGCCGGTTCTGCTGATTCTGCTCGGACTACTGCTGCTCTTCCGGCGGTAGGCCGATGAACGCCGGCAGACTGCTGATCGCGCTACTGCTCATCGGCCTGGGGGCGCTGCTCCTTCTTGCCAACCTGGGCTACCTGGATTGGGATTTCGTCGCCGCCGCCTGGCGGCTTTGGCCTTTGTTCTTGGTGATCCTCGGCGTCTACCTGCTTTTTGACAGATCGCGAGGCGGAAGGGCGGCCGCAGTGATCTTGGCCGTACTGCTCGTGGGTGTCGCGCTCGCGGTGCTTGCCTGGCAGGTGGGCTGGGATAACGGCAACGGCAATCTGACCGAGGGCGATCTCCAGGGCCCCCGGGCGCGCGGGGTCGAGGAAGCCTCCTTGAGCATAGACCTCGGGGCGTTGGACCTGGAAATCAATTCTGGGGATATCCCCAGAGTCGTGGAGGGCCGCTACCGGCTCGGCGACTCCGCGGAGATCAGAGAGCAGGCCGGTGACGCCTATGCCCTGGACATCTCCGCGGGCGAAGGCCAAGGATTCGACTTCGACCTTCTGCCTTTTGGCGATGGAGGCCAGTTCGTCGAACTCACCCTGGCGGACGGGATAGCCTGGAGCCTGGACGTCAACATCGGGGCGGCGAGCGCGGACATCGACCTGGAGCAGACCGTTTTGCGCGCGCTCAACGTCGACGCGGGGGCGAGTTCGCTCGACGTCACCGTCGGAGAAGTGGTCGCGAGCGGAGATGCCGAAGTGACGATCGAGGGGGGAGCCGGCGACTACAATCTGCGGCTGCCCTCGGAATTGGACATCACGCTCGAGACCGACAACGCGCTCTCTTCCACCGACGTCCCCGATGCATTCCGTGACGAAGGGGGTCTATACGTCTACGAAGGGGGCGGCAACGACCTGCGGGTGAAGATCAACACCGGAGTCAGCTCGGTCGAAGTGGATCTCTACTGACCCTCGAGGGTCGGCCGGGGGGCGTTGCGCAGTTCGGAATAGCGCTCGCACAGATCGCGGTAAGCCTGCTTTATGGCCTTTTGCGCACCGCCGATGTAGTTGGTCTCAAACTCGTCGAGCACGGCGGCCTGTCCGTCGACCAAATGGCTGCCGACGAGAATGTCCTCCACCCATTCACGGGCCACGGGCGTGATCAGCGTGATCGACGCGGCTTGAACGATATGAGTGCGCCGGTCGACCCGCGCGACCAGGACGAGCATCTGATACACCTGTCCGGCAGCGGTCCCGCTCGGCAGTTTGGCGTAACCGCAGACCACTGCTTCATGACCGGCCAAGGGTTCTCCTAGCTGAGGGAGGGTTGAGCCGCAGATTCTACCATGAGCGGGAAAATGGTCCCATCAGAAGTCGGTCCACCAGAGAGTGGCTTCCTCAGGCGAAGGCCTCCAACACCTGCGCCGGCAACTCCCGGGGGCGCTTGTCTTCATCCAGGCAAATGTGAAGCGTCTCCCCGGTCACCAGAAGCAGCCCGCTGTCGGCCTGACGGATTTCGTAATCGAAGCCCAACAGCTTCCCCCGCAGCTTGGCGACCCTGGTGCCGACCGTCAGACGATCGTCGTACCGGGCGGGAGCCTTGAAGCGGAGCGAAGCCTCCACCACCATGAGATACCAGCCCGCTTCCTCCATCTGCTGGTAGGCAAGGCCCCGCGAGCGGGTGAAAGTCGAGCGGGCGACCTCGAAATAGACCAGATAGTTGGCGTGGTAGACGACGCCTTGTGCATCGGTCTCGGCGTAGCGGACCCGGAGCTCGGTGTGGTGACGCGCCGGGGCCTCATCCGCTTCTTCACTCACCGAGTTCTTCCCCGCCGGCCTTCTCTTTGACGAAGGCGACGATGTCGCGGGTCATGGCACCGGGTGTGTAAACGGCGGCCACGCCCTTCGCAAGCAGGGCTTCACGGTCTTCCTGGGGTATGGTCCCCCCGGCGAGCACCATTATGTCCTCCGCCTCGAGTGCGCGCAGACAGTCCACGACCTTGGGCACCAAAGTCATGTGGGCGCCGGACAGGATGGAGAGACCGACGACATCGACATCTTCCTGGATGGCCGCCTGCGCAATCTGCTCGGCCGTCTGATGCAGGCCCGTATAGACCACCTCCATCCCGGCGTCGCGCATGGCCCTGCTGAGGACCTTGATCCCCCGGTCGTGCCCGTCCAGGCCCGGCTTGGCCATCAGGACCCTGATCTTCCTTGCCACGGCTCCTCCTCTTCCCGTTTCCCGGGACCCCCCGGCCCGGAGGATGCTGATTCTAGATGACCGGCGCGGCAGGTCCAAGGACTCCCGGGAGCAGGATCAGACTTCACCCCCCGAAAAGGGCCGGGCCGAGGTGAAAATGGCGTCCAACAGGCGATTGAATGACGCCTCCGGCATGGCGAAAAGGTAGCAACCGCAAAGAGCGTGGGCCACCCGGGCATCGGAGGGTTGCGGAGATCCGTCTCCGGGCGGGCCTCCTGCCCCAGGAATCATCACCGGCTCACCACAACCCGGACAAGTGACGGGTCGGGAGTGCGAAATGGGCTGGGGGAGGTCTCCGTCAAGGTTCACTGGGCAATCATCGGCAGCAGACCTCGATCCATGGAGCACGTCACCTAACATTCGGGTTCGGCGGGGGGCCGGGAAATTCAGGCGCGCCTCCGGCGGCGGGCCCGCCAAAGGAAGCGATCAGATACTCAACCACGGAAAACGGGTCCAGCCGGCCTTCGTGAACCTCGGCGAGAAGCCGGCTCACCCGGGGGTCGTCCCGCATCATGTCTTTGATCTTGGCCTGGAGCCGATTCGCGGCAAGTGCGGCGACCTCGGCCTCGACATTGTTCTGGCGCCTCCGCTCCAGGCGGCCCTCCTCGCTTAACCAGCGTCCGTGATCCTGGATCGCCTCCCAAAGCTCCTCGACGCCCTCACCGCCCACCGCGTCGGTCAGGAGCACCGGGGGGGCCCAGGGACTATCCTCTTCTTCCGAGAGGTTGAGGAACGCTTGGATATCGCGGGCGGTGGCCATAGCGCGGGGGTGGTCCTTCTTGTTGATCACGATGATATCGGGGATCTCCATCACGCCCGCCTTGAGCGCCTGAATCGAGTCGCCCGATCCGGGCATGAGCACGAGCACGACCGTATCAACCACGCTGGCAACCTCGACCTCGCTCTGGCCGACCCCCACCGTCTCGAGAAAGACCACGTTCATGCCCGCGGCATCGAGCACCAGCGCGGATTGCGCAGCGGCTTCGGACAGGCCCCCCAGGTGCCCGCGCGTGCCCATCGAACGGATGAACACCCCACTGTCCAGGAAATGCTCGCTCAGGCGCAGGCGATCGCCCAGAACCGCCCCTTCCGAGAAAGGACTGGAGGGATCCACCGAGATGACCCCCACAGCAAGCTCGGCGCGGCGCACCACGCGGGTAAGCGCGGAGAGCAAAGTGGACTTGCCGACACCGGGCGGACCGGTAACCCCCACGCGGGACGCCCGTCCGGTGCGCGGATAGAGAGTGCGGACGATCTGCCGGCCCAACGGATCGTGGTCCTCGAGCAGGCTGATTGTCCGCGCGATCGCGCGAGTGCTGCCCTCGAGGACCTGTTCCGCCAGGGCGGGCGGCGAAGTCACCTGGAGAGGACGGCTCGAGCCCGAAGGTCCGCCGTGTTGCCTACTTCTTGACTTCGGCTTTTGCTTCAGCGTCGACTTCGGAGGTCTCGGATACCGCCTTGCGCAGTTCGTCCTCGCCTTCCTTGAGCCCCCGTTTGAAGTTGGTGATCGCCTTACCGACGGAATTGCCCAGCTCGGGAAGACGCTTGGGACCGAAGATGATGAGGGCCAGGACCACCAGAACCCCGATCTCCATCCATCCGATATTCGGCATCGCGCAACTCTCCCTTCGCGTCCGCGGACTAGCAGCAAAGTGGACGCACATCGTTACCCTGGGGGACAAGTATACGTCTTTTAGTTGTGTGTCGACCAAAGGAGTGCGGGCCGCTCCTAAAGTTCGGCTCCTAGTTGTCCGAAGTACCGTAGGTATCCCAGGGGAGGCAAAGTCGCTGGTCAGACTCTCGACATCTCACGGCTTCCAGAACCCTGCGATCGACCTTTGCTCCTCTTTGCAGAAGGCCTACAGGGCGATCCGCTTCTACCCGCCGGATCATCCCCTCGCCAACCACTGCCTCGACGAGCTCGCTGGTGCATTCGATCGCGCGCTTGCCGACGGCACGCTGCGGCTCGCGGTGTCCGAGAACTCACTGACCTACGAAGAAGAGCCGGTCTTCACCACCGACGACCTGCGGGAAAGCATTCCCTTCATCCTCTTCCGTGACGGCATCCGCTCTCTCACCTTCCGCAACGGCTTGGGCCGCGATGAGGCCGCGGAGCTGATCGAAGCCCTCGGCCAGGCCCAGGAGGTGGACAAGGCCGATCACGACCTGGTCACCATCCTCTGGGAGAGAAATCTGCCCCATCTGGAGTACCAGGTTGCCGACCCCTTGCTCGAAGGAGAGAGCTCCGCCGACGGCCTGAGGCAGCTGGCCTCGCAACTGCAGGGCAAACTGGAGGAGGAGAAACGGGCGCGCCTCGTGCGGACGCCGCATGCCGATCTGACAGAATCACTCGAGCTTGATGCTCCCGGGGACGAAGTCCTGGTAGGCAACGTGGTCCCGGAGGAGGAACTGATCCAGCTCGAACGCGAACTCGAGCCCGAACAGGACATTCTCGCGGAATTCGGGATCGTTCTCCTGGAGATTCTGGCCAACGCCACCTCGGACGAAGACAGAATCGTGGCGGTGAGGGGCCTCGAGGACCTGGCGTCTTCGCTTCTCGAGTGGGGGGATCTTGCCCGGCTGACCCATCTGCTTCAGGAGACCGCGGCCGTCCAGGCCGACTTGGGGGAGCATGCGGACCTCGTGGACGACGTATTCGAGGGAATGCTCGACAAGGAGAGGCTCCGCGCCTCCCTCGATTCTCTGGACGCTGCCGGCCCGGGGGGACGGCAGGAGCTCACGGCATTCCTCCTTATCTTGGGAGAACGGGCCCACCGGCTGCTCATCGAGTTGCTGATCGAGTCCGGGGGAAAGCAGTCGCGCCACGTGCTTCTGGACGTGCTGACCGCAGGAGCCGGCGTTCCCTTGGAACTGGTCTTGCCTCATCTCGGCGACCCCAGATGGTATGTCGCGCGCAACATGGTCTATCTGCTCGGCCGGATGAAAGACCCGAGGGCGATGCCCCATCTGGAGCCTGTGCTCGCGCACTCCGACGAGCGCGTGCGGAAGGAAGCGGCGCGCTCGGTGGGCGCCATCGGTGAGCGGTCCTCCGTGCCGGTGCTCGCCGCGCTTCTGAGCGACCCCAGTCCCGCGGTGCGCGTGGTCGCCGTGCGGCAGCTGGGGCGCCTGCGTCCTCCGGCCGAGGTTCTTTCCCGGCTGCTGCTTCAGGTTCGCGCTCGGGACTTCAGCACGCGCTCCGAAGGCGAGATCGACGCCTTTCTCGATACGTTGGGTCAGCTGGGCGATGATTCGGCGGTACCGCTGCTGGACGAGCTTTGGCGAGGGAGATCCTTCTTCCGGCCGAAGCCGCTTCACCTGCGCCTCTTCGCCCTGCGCGCCTTGGGCCAAATTGGGACGGCCAGCGCGCGCCAGAGCCTGTCCCGTGCGCTCCGCTCATCCGACAACGCCGTCAGACGGCAGGCAAGGCGGGGACTGTGGGAAGCGAATCGCCAGGAGGCCGCATCCCAGTGAGCGGGCAGCCGATCACCCCTCTGCCTCGCTGCGACGCCGCAGCCCGCGAAGACGAGCGTCGCCTGGTTCACCGCCTGGCGGTCGCCTTGCGGACCACCGGCTTCCACGACCCCGGCAACACCGCTGTTCAGGGAGCCATCGCCGAGTTCTTGCGCACGGTCCGCACCCGCTGGGCCCATGAGCAGGTTTGGGTGGGCGTGCGCAACCGCTGCGTCTTCGTCAACGACGAGAGGCTGCGCATCGGCCCCTCCGACTATCTCAACGTGCGCTACCTCATGGATACCTTCGATCGGTGGAACCTGGGCGGCATCACCTTCCAGCCCGGGGTACGGGACGCAGAGATGCGCTCGGTGCTCTACGAGCTCAACCAGAAGAGCGAGCGCGGCTTGGAGGAGTTGGCGGCGCGGGCGCGGGCCCTGGGCCTGAAACATGTCGAGCTCACCGAACCCGAGAGGGAATCGGAAGAGCCGGCGGCCCACCTCCCGCTGCGCACCTACTCCGCCTGCCTCGACGTATGCCGGGAGATCCAGGAAACCGTACGAGAGCACCGGCACATCCGCACCCGGCGTCTGCGCCGGGTCACGCAGGCGGTCGTGGACCAGTTGCTGGAGGACGAATCGGCGCTGCTTTCGATGACGACCATCAAGGAATTCGACGACTACCTCTTCACCCATTCCACCAATGTCGCCATTCTCTCGGTGGCCTTGGGGCAGCGACTGGGATTCGACAAGAGAACCCTGGGCGACCTGTGTCTGGCGGCCTTTTTGCACGACCTGGGAAAGATCCTCGTGCCCAAGGGGATCCTGGAGAAGCCGACTCAGTTGGACCCCGGCGAACGGGCGCAGATACAGCAGCACCCCATTCACGCCGTCATCCTGCTTCTCGAGCAAGAACAGCTCAACCAATCGACGCTGCGGGCCATCGTGGCCGGGTTCGAGCACCACATCAACCTGGACTTGTCCGGTTACCCCCGCTTGACGCGGAAGAATTCGGTCACCCTCTTCGGGCGCATCATCTGCGTGGCCGACCGCTACGACGCGATCACCACCCGGCGAAGCTACCGCAAGACCACGAGCACCCCTCACGAGGGCGTGCGCTTCTTGCTGGAACATTCCGGAACTCAATTCGAACCGGTGCTGGTAAAGCTCTTCCTCGAGATGCTGGGCGTCTATCCGCCCGGGACGGTGGTCGGATTGAGCAGCGGAGAAGTGGGCGTGGTGCGCCGCCCGCCGCTGCCCGGCTCGGCCTTGAGCCGTCCCCAGATCAGGGTGGTCAGAGGGGGCGACCCGGGAACGATCCTGGACCTGGCGGACAGGGACGCCGCCGGAAAGCATCCGCGCAGTGTGGTGGCGGTCCTGAACCCCGACGACGATGGCCAGTTGCCCGCGCTCTGCGGCGCGGAAATCGAGGCGCTGGGCCCGATCGGCGCGATGATAGCCGAAGAGGTGCCCGATCCGCCTGCAAGGCTGCCGGTGGCGCGCTAGACAGCATCCCGGGAAATGGACTGTCCATTACCGAACTTTTGGGGAAGCGGTCGCCACTGCCGATCAGTGGCGCAAAATCGCGGTCTAGCGGTCATACCTACACAAAAAAATCCCAATTGACCCTTTACAGCTCCTATGACACGGAGTACTATCGCATCCATAACGTGCTGTGAACGATGGCACAAACGAATGAGACCCCCCTATGCCGGCCTTCTTCATCCCCCCGGAGAAGGCCGGATTCTTTTTTCTCTCGAGTTCCTCCTCGCGGCACCAGGGCGCGCTTCCCGTGAGATAAAGCTACGCGGGCGCAGGCTCGGGAACGCGCGCGGCGCGCGGCGCCCAGCGCCGGCGGCGGCGCGCCGAGCCGGATCATGGCGAGAGGTGGTCAACGTTTACGCGGTGTTAGTATCCGCGCGATGACAATCCGCTGGATGAACCAAACGGTAGGCTACCTTCCCGGTCCCGTAAATGTCGGGGTCGTCCGCCTGGGCCGGGATGAGGCCCTGGTGATCGATGCGGGATTGGACGGGGATCGGGGCAAGAAGGTTCTCCGCGCGCTCGAGGCCGAGCGATTGCGGCCCTCCGTTCTCTTCCTGACCCATTCCCACGCGGACCATTTTGGCGGAGGAGCGCTACTAGCCAAGCGTGCCGGCGTGCTGGTGGCGGCTCCGGCCGAAGAGGCGGCTTTTATCCGCAGGCCCCGCCTGGAACCCTTCGCGCTCTACGGTCTGGCCGAGCCGCCCCCCGGGCTACGCACCAAGTTCCTCCAGGCTCCACCCTTGGAGGTCGACCTCGAACTCGAGCCGGGACCGTGGACTCCGCCTTCGGCCGAACCGAGGTTGGAGGAGCCGGCCACCGCCGAGTTGCGGGAGGGCAGAAAGGCAGATCCGGTCGAGACCGAAATCGTCGACCTGGGGGGACATGCCCCCGGGCAGTGCGGACTCCGAATCGGAGACATTCTGTTCGCCGCCGATGCCCTCTTCCCGCCGGCCGTATGGGCCAAGCACGGGTTCGTCTATCACGCTTCCGTGGACGGCGCCCTGGCTTCGATTCAGGCCATCGCCACGGCGGCTCCGCGGTTGCTGATCCCCGGACACGGCGAACCGAGCGACGACGTGGCCTCACTGGCGGCCGCGAACCGCGAAGGCATCGAGAATCTGAGCCGCGCCGTGGCCCAGGTGGCGGAGCGGACGGACGAGGGTGCTTCCACCGAGGCGGTGCTGGCCGCTCTCGCGCGCGAATGGGATCACCAATTCCGAGGTCTACCGGACTACTTCCTGGCCAGGGCCTGCGTGCAGGCTCATCTTTCCCATCTGGTCGCGCGCCGCCGGCTTATCCCGGTGATCGAGGGCGGGCGCCTGCTCTGGCGGCGGCCGACCTAGGCCGGCCCGTGGGGCGGGCTCAGCTCCCCCGGGGATTCTCCCGCAAATCGATGATCTCCCTTCCGAACAAACCCGAGCGATTGTCGGTCCAGGCGATACGCTCAGGGTTCACCTGGAAAACTCCCACATTCTTGAGGGCGGCCGCGGTGCGGGGGTCGCGCGCCACCTCTTTCAGGAGCGGGAGCCGGGTGACGTAGCGGGTCAGGGCGGAGAGGCGTTGATTACCCCGAAGAACCCGGGCGCGGCCCCAGAGTTGCAGCCCCCGCACGTCTCGCCACTCCTGGGCGGAGTCGGTCACCGTGGCGGCCACCCGTCCCGACTGCGCGATGTCCCGAGCGTGCCGGCTGTCTTCCCGGCTCAGGAAGAGCAGATCGAACTCACCGTCGAGCGCATAGAAGACGGTGGCGGCGTGAGGGAAGCCCTCGGGAAGCGGCTCGCAGGGCTCCGGTCCGGGGTCAGCGGCGCCGGCGGTGTCCGCAGCGTCGGGGGTGTCCGCGGCGTCGGCGGCGCCTGCGGCCTCCCCGCCTTCGTCCCCTCTCGGTGACGGGCGAACGGGCGCACTGATCGGCCCCCAGATGACCTCGAGTGCCTCCCAATCCGCCTTTGCGGCATCGGACTGGTCGTGGGGACGCGCCACCGTGGAGATGGTGGCGACGTAACGTTCCGCCAGATAGGAGTGCACCGTACGGCGCAGCGCGGCTGCGCGGTCCTCGGTGTTCACTTCCCAAACTGCTTTCGCGGCCGGACGGCCCCCATCAACCACGCCACCGGCGATAGAGATCGTGGGGTACCCCCAGACGGTCCAGGATCTTGCCCACGGTTTGATCCACCAGGTCTTGGATGGAGGTGGGCCGGTGATAGAAAGCGGGCATCGGCGGGAGGATGACGGCTCCCTGCTCGGCCGCCCGCTCCATCAAGCGCAGGTGCCCCAGGTGCAGGGGCGTCTCGCGGACGACCAGGATCAGGGGTCTGCCCTCTTTGAGGTTCACGTCGGCCGCCCGCACCAGCAGCGAGTCACAGTAGCTGTTGGCGACGGCCGAGAGGCTCTTGATCGAGCAGGGGACGATGACCATCCCGTCTACCGGAAACGATCCCGAGGCTAGAGGGGCCGCCATGTCGTCGTCGGCGTACACATAGGTCCCCAGGGCCCGGATCTGGTCCGGGGTCTGGTCCAGTTCGCGCCGGGCGACCTCTTCCGCGGCTGTGGTGAGGATCAAGTGGGTCTCGATTCCGGCGTCGCGTAGCACCTCGAGCAGGCGTACTCCGTACACCGTCCCCGACGCCCCTGAAATGCCCACCGCCAGTCGTCCAATGGAGCTCACTTTGATTGCTCCCCGCTTTCCCGGCCGCGTTCCGGCGGCTCGTTCCGCCACGTCCTGTGGACCTCGCCACGTCCCGCGAGTTCCCAGAGATAGAGGGAACCCACCACCTGGGCGTGGGTGATCTCGCCGGCAAGCACCCTCCGGGTAATCTCGTCTCGGTCCAAGAGTTCCACGGTGATGTCCTCGGCCTCGTCCAGCTCCTGACCGCCCAGCAGTTTCACATCCTCGGCCAGGAAGACGTGCAGGTGGTTGCTGAAAAGCGCCGGGGCCGCATTCAGCTCCCCCAGCTTGCGCCAGCGTCCGCCGCCGTAACCTGTCTCCTGGCGAAGCTCCTCTTGCGCGGCCTGTAACGGAGACGAGCCGGGCTCCACCAGTCCGCCGGGGATCTCGAGGGTCACCTCGCCGGAGCCGTGGCGATACTGATGAATGCCGACCAGCCTGCCGTCCCCGGTCAGGGCGACGACGGAAACCCAATCACCGGCTTCGAGCACCACGAACTCGTGGGCCTGCCCGGTCCGCGGGGATACCGAGAGGTCGTGACGCAGCCGGAACACCCGGTTCTGGGTCTCTATCCGGGAGCTCAGCCTTGGCCATTCCTCGGGAACTACAGAGGCGCGAGCCGCACTGGCCGGGGGTGAAGGGGCCGGATTGGCGGGCATCGGTTTGTCCAGGTTCCTGTCCATGCTCCCCATGGTACCGCTCCTCATGCGGTCTTGCGCGCCGGGTGCGCGTTCGCCGCCGGCGAGGCAGGCGATTAAGGGCGAGGGCGGACCATGGCCGGGCGATGGCAGGCGGCTGGGCCCCTCCTGTATAGTCCAAACTTCCGGCTGCCTGCAGCCAAGACTGAAGCTGAAGCATTTCGGGGGGACTGCGCCGATGCGAGAGATACTCACTGGCAACGAAGCCATCGCCCGGGGAGCCTGGGAAGCCGGAGTGCGGCTTGCCTCCGCGTATCCCGGCACTCCGAGCACCGAAATCCTCGAGAACCTGGCCCTGTATGAGGACGTCTACAGCGAGTGGGCGCCCAACGAGAAGGTGGCCTTCGAGGTGGGACTGGGCGCGGCTTTCGCCGGCGCCCGCACGTTGGTGGCCATGAAGCACGTGGGCGTGAATGTGGCCGCCGATCCGCTGATGACCGCGGCTTACACCGGGGTGGAGGGCGGCCTGGTCCTGATCAGCGCCGACGAGCCCGGGCAGCACAGTTCCCAGAACGAGCAGGACAACCGTCACTACGCCCGCTTCGCCAAAATCCCCCTGCTGGAGCCGAGCGACAGTCAGGAAGCCAAGGATTTGGTGCGGTCGGCGCTCGAACTAAGCGAGGAGTACGACACTCCGGTCATGCTGCGCACCACCACCCGGCTGTCGCACTCCAAGAGCGTGGTGGAGTTGGGCGAGCGCCCGCCGGAGTGCGATAACCCGCTGACCTCGATTCCGCGGAACACCCCCAAGTACACCATGCTGCCCGGCTATTCCCGCATCCGCCATCCCCTGGTGGAGGAGCGGGTGGCGCGGCTACGCAGCCGCGCCGACGAACTCGGCTTCAACCGGCTCGAGCTTCGCAGCCGCGGATTGGGCATCGTGGCCTCGGGCGTGCTCTACCAGCACGTGCGCGAAGCTTTTCCCGAGGCAAGCGTGCTCAAGCTGGGCCTGACCTATCCCGTGGGAGCCAGGCTGGCTCAGGAATTGCGCGAGTACGTCGACCGTCTCTACGTCGTGGAGGAACTCGATCCCTTCATTGAGGAACAGCTCCGGCTGCTCGGCATCGAGATCGACGGCGGGGAACACGTGCTGCCTCGCGTGGGCGAATTCGACGCCGGCCTGATCGCCCGGCGACTTTCCGCGGACGGGGCCCCCGGGGCCGACGCTCTGCTGGCGACCGCTCCCCCCACGCCGGTCGAAGGGCTGCCGCAACGGCCACCGGCCCTCTGCCCGGGCTGCTCGCACCGCGGGATCTTCACGGTGCTCAGCAAGCTCCGCGTCTTCGTCAGCGGTGACATCGGTTGCTACACCTTGGGGGCGCTGCCACCCTTCGAGGCCATGCACAGCTGCATTGCCATGGGCGCCGGGATCGGCATGGCCCACGGTATGGCCAAGGTCGTGCAACCCGGACAAAAGCTGCGGGAGAAGGTGGTCGCCGTGATTGGCGACTCGACTTTCTTCCACTCCGGGCTGACGCCTCTTCTCAACGTGGCCTGGAACCGGAGCGACGCCGTCATCATCCTGCTGGACAACCGGACCACCGCCATGACCGGGGGGCAACAGCATCCGGGCACGGGCAGCACCCTCATGGGCCACGAGACCCCGAATGTCGACCTTCCCGGCCTGGTGCGCGCCCTCGGCATCGAGCGCGTGACCGAAGTCGACGCCTACGACCTGGCCGAGGTGGAGTCGACCCTCCGAAAGGAACTCGAGACGGCCGGACCCGGGGTGATCATTACCAAGGGACCCTGCGTGCTCGAGTACAAGGTGAGCGCCGCCCCGATGACCGTGGACCTCGAGGCCTGCGACGCCTGCAAGCGCTGTCTAAAAGCAGGCTGCATCGCCCTGACCTACGAAGAAGAAGGCCAGTCGGCCTACGTACGCATCGACGAGGCCCAATGCAACGGATGCGGCGTCTGCGCCCAACTCTGTAATTTCGGCGCCATCGTCGAGACCGCGCGAACCGAGGCCTGAGGGATGACGGAAAAGATGCAGGAGACAGCCACGAAGACCACCAACCTGCTGGTGGCGGGGGTCGGCGGACAGGGCGTGATCACGGCCACCCACCTGCTCAGCCAGGTGGCCTTGGCCGAAGGCTACGACGTCAAGCAAAACGATGTGGTGGGGATGAGCCAACGAGGCGGCAGCGTGGTCAGCCACCTGCGTTTCGGGCAGGAAGTCGCCTCGCCCCTGGTGAGTGCCGGAGCGGCCGACCTGCTGCTCTCTTTCGAGATGCTGGAGGCTCTGCGGTACATGCACTGGTTGCGTCCTGGAGGGCTGCTCATCTACAACCTCCTGCGGATAAACCCGAGCACGGTGGCCGCCGGCTTCGCCGAGTACCCCGGGGACGTCCGGGAGCGAATCGAAGCCTCCTGGGAGAGAACGCTCCCGGTGGACGGCAACGCCCTCGCCCAGCAGGCCGGCAACCCCAAGACGGCAAACGTGGTGCTGCTGGGCGCAGTCTCGGTTCACCTGACCTTCTCCGAAGAGGCCTGGCTCTCGGTGATCGAGGAGAACGTCCCCCCCAAAACGGTGGAGGCCAACCACCGCGCCTTCGCGCTCGGGCGGCAGGCGGGGAAGGCCTAGGGGCGGCCCAACTTGGCCAGGATGAAAGCCAAGAAGTGGCGCAGGCAACAGGCCGAAACCGTGCTCCTGCGCCTCGACCGCGAGTACGAACAGAAGCGGACGGCGCTCGACTACCGAAGCGACTGGGAACTGCTGGTCGCGGTCATCCTGTCCGCGCAGGCCACGGACAAGAAGGTCAACGAGGTCACCCGCACCCTCTTCGAGAAGTATCGATCACTCGAGGATTACGCCGCCGCCGATCCCGCCGAGTTCGAGCAGGACATCCACCAAACCGGGTTCTTCCGCAACAAGACGAAAAGCGTGCTGGGAGCCGCGCAGAAGCTGCTCAGCGAGTACGACGGGCGGGTGCCGCACAACATGAAGGACCTGCTCACCCTGCCGGGAGTCGCCCGCAAGACCGCGAACGTGGTGCTGCAGAACATCGATCCGGACGCCTTTGCCCGCGATCCGGACTCGGGCATCGCGGTGGACACCCACGTGCACCGTCTGGCCGAGAGACTGGGATTGGGCTCGGGCAAGAACCCCCAGACCACGGAGCAGGAGTTGCTCGAGGTGGTGCCCCGCGACAAGCGCCGGGACATCACCTACCTGCTGATCGACCATGGGCGGGCCGTCTGCTCCGCGCGTCGTCCGAACTGCCCCGACTGCGTGCTGAACGACATCTGTCCCTCGGCGTTCACCTTCTAGCCCGCTCCGCACCCCACCGAGCCGCCCCGGCAATAACGGCGCAAGTCCAGGCCACACCTGGTCTCCCGGCGAGTTGCCGTCCTATAATGGGTGCTTCTCGCTACGCGCCGCCCCGGCAAACGCCGCCGCGCAGGCATAAGACCTAAGAAGGGGGAACCGTGCCCATTTGGGATCAGCAGCACGAGACGATGGAGCGGCATGAGTTGCGCCGCCTCCAGAGCGCGCGTTTGGCCGAAGTCGCCAACCGGGCCTACGACAACGTCTCCTTCTACCGAGACCTCTTCAACGAAAACGGGGTCGAGGTCGGCCGGGTGGAATCCATAGACGACCTGTCCAGGCTGCCTTTCACCTACAAGCGCGACCTGCGCGACCAGTATCCCTTCGGTATGTTCGCCGTGCCCATGCGCGAAATCATCCGCATTCACGCTTCTTCAGGCACTACCGGTAAACCCACGACCGTGGGCTACACCCGGAAAGACATCGCGGTCTGGGCGGAATGCATGGCGCGGACCCTTGCCGGCGCGGGCACCGGCGAGGACGACGTGGTGCAGAACGCATACGGCTACGGGCTTTTCACCGGGGGACTGGGGGCCCACTACGGCTCGGAACTCATCGGCGCGGCCGTGGTGCCCATCTCGGGGGGCAACACCAAGAAGCAGCTGATGCTGCTGCAGGACTATGAATCCGACGTGCTCTGCTCGACGCCTTCCTTTGCCCTGTACATCGCGGACGTGGCGGCGGAGATGGGAGTCGATCTACCCAGCCTGCCCCTGCGCGTCGGCGTCTTTGGGGCGGAGCCCTGGTCTGAGGAAATGCGCCGCGAGATCGAGGCCAAGCTGAACATCAAGGCGCTGGATATCTACGGTCTTTCCGAGATCACCGGTCCCGGCGTCAGTTTCGAATGCTTGGAGGCTCAAAGCGGCCTCCACGTGAACGAAGACCACTTCTATCCCGAAATCATCGATCCGGATACCGGTGAGGTGCTCCCGGCGGGGGAACAGGGCGAGTTGGTGATCACCACCCTTTCCAAGGAGGGAATCCCCCTTATCCGCTACCGCACCGGCGACATCAGCCGGCTGATCGAGGAGCCCTGCGCATGCGGCCGCACCACGGTGCGCATGGCCCGCGTCTCGGGTCGCAGCGACGATATGCTCATCATCCGCGGCGTGAACGTCTTCCCCACCCAGGTCGAATCGGTGCTTCTGATGGAGAAACTGGTGGAGCCCCACTACCGCCTGGTGGTGGACCGCAAAGGCTCGATGGACCAACTCGAGGTACAGGTCGAGATCAATCCCAGAGTCTACAAAGAGGCCAAGGAGGCCGTCCTCAGCCTGGACGAGGAAGAGGTGATCCACGAGTACCACGTCCTGGTGGAACTGCGCGACCGCATCCGCAAGAACATCAAGGACCTGATCGGGGTCACCACCGACGTGGTCCTCCAAGAGCCGGGCAGCATCGAACGTAGCGAGGGCAAGTCCCAGCGGGTCATCGACCGCCGGGCGCTCTAAGCGCGGTCCTGGGCGGCTCCGACAAGGCTTCCCCCGATCAACCGGATCGGGCGGCGAGCTTCTCTGTGAGCCGGAAGAGCGGGGAGTCGGCGCCGCCCCGCTCTTCGGCCCTATCCTGGTCCCTCAACCCTTTCATGACGGCGTTCACCCCCAGCCAGCGGAAAGGCTCCGGTTCCCAGCGGCGGGAATGGTGGCCCACCCAGGGCAGACGGACCAGTTCCGATTCCCGCTGGAGAATCAGATCGGCCAGCGTCCGGCCCGCCAGGTTGGTGGTGGAGACCCCGTCACCGACGTAGCCTCCGGCCCAGCCCAACCCGCTGGGCCGGTCCAGCCCGACCGAGGTCACCCAATCCCGGGGGAGCGCCACGGCGCCCCCCCAATGGTGAGTCAGGCGATATTTCCGGGTCTCGGGCAGCAGTTCGCCAAGCGCCCTTCGAAGCATGGCGGCCACGCGTTCGTCGCGGTCGAAGCGGGGGGCCATCCGCGAACCGAAGTGGTAGGGGGCGCCGCGACCTCCCAGGGCGATGCGCCCGTCCGCGGTCCGGCTGAGGTAGACCAAGAGATGCCGACCGTCGCTCCAGCACTCCTCGCCATCCCAGCCGATCGCCTCCCAAAGCTCGGACCCGAGTGGTTCGGTAGCCACCATCAAGGAGTAGACCGGGAGCAAGGAACGCCGCTCGCCGGGAAACCCCACGGTGAAGCTCTCGGTGGCGCGAACCACCACTTCGGCGGCAACAGTTCCGTGCGGTGTCCCCGCCCTCCCGGGGCCGATCTTAGTCACCTCGGTGTGCTCGTAAATGGGAACGCCCAGTCTCTCCACCGCACGGGCCAGCCCGCGGACCAGCTTGGCCGGGTGCACCCGGGCGCAGTGAGGGGTGAAAAGAGCGCCCAGGTTACCGCGCACTTCGATGTGCCGGGCGGCCTCTTCGGGGGACAGCCAGCGGTAGTCATCCTCACCGAAGCCCCAGGAACGCTCCCGCTCGACCTCGGTTCGCAGGCGCTCCCTCTGCGAAGGATTGCGGGCGAAAACGAGACAGCCGCCCCGCCGATAGTCACAGTCGATGCCCTCGTGCGCGGCCACTCGGCCCACTTCGGAAACGGTCTCGAACAGCGCGCGCTGCATGGCGACCGCGCCCGAACGTCCGCCCAATTCCGCCAGCTTCTCCCGGGGAGTGGCAAAGAGGGAGGAGCACCAGCCTCCGTTCCGCCCGGAAGCCCCGAAACCCGCAACCTCGCGCTCGATTACGCACACGCGAACGGAGGGGTCGGCCCGCTTCAGGTAGTAGGCGGTCCAGAGACCGCTGTAGCCGGCGCCAACGATGGCCACGTCCACCTCGCGGTTACCGGGTAGCCGGGGCCGCGGCGCGAAAGCTTCCCCGCTGGTGTCGTGCCAGAGGCTGAGGCCGCGGTTGCCTTCCCCTCGAGTCAAAGCGGCCTCGCGGCCCCTCTCGCCGGCCGGGGCCTCGCCCCCGTCCGCCGAGCGTTCACTGGCGCCGATCCGCTCCAACTACTAGCGGGCGTTCAGCCGGTCGGTGAGATCGGCCAGTTCCATCACGATGTTGTGCGCTTTGAGGTTCTCGACGATGGGCTCGGGATCGAAGCTCTCGCAGGGATAGCACCCCGCGGGCTGCCGGCCGTCGATCGTCAGTTGTCCTCGCGCGAAGACTTCGGCCATGGCCGCCGGCGGCCGGCCGGTCTGGTAGGCCACGGCGGAGGAGCCGAACTCCTCGCGGCAGGCCTCGTAGGAGTTCTTCACATAGTAGAAGAGCTTCTTCTCCTCGCCGCCCACTTTGCCCTCGAGCAGCGTGCCGATCAGACCCCAACCGGTGGCTTCCCCCTCTACCTCGGCCGGGTTCGGCATGAGGGCCACCACCACATCGCGGGGCACCACCATCTGCCCCTTCACGTTGATGGGGAAGGGCGAGTTCAGCCCGAGATTACCCAGCACCTTGAGGGTGTTGACGAAGTCGTCGTCCAGGGAGTACTTGAAGTCGCAGCGGCGAAGGCCCTTTCCTTGAATCCCCGGCAGCCAACTGGGGATGGTCTTGGCCTCCTCGTGGTCGACCACATAGCACTTCTGCGGGCCCACCGGCTCGGGGAAGGGAAAGATCTCCGGGTCCTCGAAGGTGCCGATGCGCTTGTACTCCCCGTCTTCCCAGATCATGGCCGGGAGCAGGCACTCCTCGATGGCGATGGATGGGCTCCAGAGCGTGTAGAACTTGCCCTCCATGCCGGCGACCTCGCCACTATCGCCGTCCCGCACCCCGATGTAGGTCACCTCGTCCATGCGGTCGGCCCCATAACGGGCGAAGACGTTGGTGACTCCCGGATCCATGCCCATTCCCAGGATGCCCAGCAGGCCCAGATCTTCGAACTGCCGGCTCCAGCCCAGGAACTCAAAGCTGTCCGGCACTCCCGTGAGGTAGCGGGGCCCTCCCTGCGCCATGTCCATGTAGTTGGTCCCCGAGCGCAGGCACGCCTCCATCACGTTGATGTTGAAGCTGGGCTCGAGGGCGTTGATCACCAGATCCGCGTCGGCAAAAGCCTCCACCAGAGCTTCGCGGTCGCCGGCGTCGATCTGTTGCCAGGTCACCTTGTCCGGCTTACCCAGCCGCTCCTGCACCCGCTCGATGGCCCGCGGGCTGAAGTCGGCCAGGGTGACGCGGTCGAAATCCCCGCTCTGCGCCAGATCCTGCCCCAGCACGAACCCGATAGCCCCAAGCCCCAGTAGATAGACGTGCATTTGCTTCCGCTCCCTTTGTCGTGGTGATGCCCGCCAAGGCCTCGCTGGTCCGAGCGGGCTCCTCTAGAAGTAGGTCTCCTTGACGATGCGCAGATTCATCCAGACCTCGGTCTCGCGCACGGCTTCCAGTTTCTGCAGGCGGGCAGAGAGGAAGTCGAGCAGGTGGGCGTGGTCGCGGGCGAAGACCTCGGCCATCAGGTCCTGGGAGCCGGCCACCACGATCAGGTAGACGACCTCCTCGAAGGCGGCGATCTGCTCGGACACCTCCTGCAGCCGCCCGGCCTCCACCTTGATCCCCACCATCGCCCAGACGTTGCGCCCGGTGAGCAGGGGGTTGGTGATGGCGTGGACCTGGACCAGCCCGGCCTCGATCAGGCGGTGATAACGCTTGCGCACCATGCCGGGGGAGACCTCCAACCGGCGGGCGATCTCGGAGAACGACATTCGCGCATCCTCGCCCAGCGCCTCGATGATCGCCTGGTCCGTCTCGTCGAGTTCGATGACCGCAGATCTCGAGCCGTCAACGCCCCCGGACTCCGCGGGCGGCGGGCGCTGAAAGCCTCTCAGGCCAAACGGTATGCGTTTCTCCATGACGCCACTCTAGAACAAATTGTTCCTGGGCGCCACACGATCGTCACTATCTGTTACAGACTACGCCGTCATGGTGTCTTATCTGTCACCACGGCCACGGCCGACACAACCGGCTGGGGATCGGCATCGAGCTCTCGAGTCCCCCGCATAACCGCCCAGTAGAAACCGAAGGCGATGGCAAAGCCAACGAACCAGGAGTAGCTGTAGAGCCACTCCACCGCGGGGACGAAGCGCCCCACGAGCGCCACTCCGGCGCCCAAGGCCAGGGCGGCTATGGCTTTCCAATTGAAGCCCGAAGAGTACTCGTACTCACCGCCCCGCAGGTACAGGTCGCGCACGTTCAGCCGCCCCCGGCGGATCAGATAGTAGTCGGCGATCATGATGCCGGCGATGGGGCCGAGCAGCCCTCCGTATGCGACCAGCCAATCGAAGATGTAGGAGCCGTAATCTTCGAGGAGCCGCCAAGGCATGATCAGCACGCCGAGGACCGCCGTGATCACGCCGCCTATGGCGAAGTTGATGCGCTTCGGCCAGAGGTTCTGGAAGTCGTTCGCCGGTGAGACCACGTTCGCCGCGATGTTGGTGGACAGCGTGGCGACCGCCATCCAGAACATGCCGAAGATGATCACCAACCGATTGTCGAAGCGAGATATCAGCGCCACCGGGTCGGAAACCGCCTCGCCGAAGATCACCACCGTGGCCGAGGCGACGGCCACGCCGATGAAGGCGTACAGGGTCATCGTGGTCGGCAGCCCGAGCGCCTGCCCGGCCGCCTGGGCACGCTGGCTCTTGGCATAGCGGCTGAAGTCGGGAATGTTCAGAGAAAGCGTGGCCCAGAAGCCGATGACGCCGGTCAGTCCGGGCACGAAGAAGCGCCAGAAGTCGGCGCCGCTCTCGAAGCTGCTCGGCCGGGACATGATCGGGCCGAAACCGCCGGCCTCGACCACCGCCCAACTGAGGAGCGCGATTCCCATGGCGATCAAGACCGGTGCGGCCCACGCCTCGAAGCGCCGCAGGGTCTCCATCCCTTTGACGATGATCCACACATTGATCAGCCAGAAGACCCCGAAGGCGATCCACTTGCCCGCGCCGTCCACCGGCCACCCCGCCCACACCGCTCCCATCAAGGTGTTTAGGGCCGAGCCGCCGATCCAGTTCTGAATCCCGAACCACCCCGCGGCCACCCCCGCCCGCAGCAGCGCCGGGATGTTGGAGCCCAGGGTGCCGAAGCTGGCGCGCACAAGCACCGGGAAGGGGATGCCGAACTTGGTACCGGGAACAGCGTTCAGAATCATGGGGACCAGCACGATCATGTTGCCCAGGAGCACCGTCATCAGGGCCTGCCAGGCGCTCATTCCCCCTTCGACCAGGCCGGCGGCCATGATGTAGGTGGGCACCTGCACGCTCATTCCCACCCAGAGCGCGGCCAGATTGTAGGTGCTCCAACTGCGCTGGGCGATGCTGGTCGGCCCGATGTCCTCATTGTAGAGAGGGCTGGCGGACACGTCCTCCGTGAGTTCGTAGAGCCCGGAGGGGGTCCGGCGCAGGGCGGGGATCTGGTCTGAGTGCAAAGATGCCTCCCGGGGAAACGGTGCCGACTTGTGAGGAGCTTCCAAGCGGGAGCCTCGGAGCCCCAACCCGGAAGGAACCGGGCGGTACGGTACAACGCTCGGGGCTGAAGCGCAAGCGGGCGAAATCCTAGTCGGAGCGCTCCGTTGTTTCGGGGTCGAAGACCGCCAACGTGGGATCATCCGGCCGGCTGCGTTCTTCCCTCTGCAGGACGACGACGGCGGCCACCACCAGAAGCCCTCCGAGGATCTGTATCGGGCCGAGCCGCTCTCCCAGCCAGAAGAAGGCAATGACCCCCGCGAACACCGGCTCCATGGTGGAGACGGTGGTCGCCCGGCCCGCATCGAGATACCCCAGCGAAGCCATGAAAGCGGAGAACGGGGCCAACGTGCCGAAGAGCCCGACCACGACGATGCCCAACACCGCCCGCGGCTGCCAGACGGCGGCCGGCAATTGCCAGGGCGGCTGCAGGAGCAGCAGCACGAGCAGGGCAACCCCGAAGCCCAGGAACAAGCGCTGCGCGACCGGGACCTCCTCCTGCAGGTGTTCGCCCACCAGGATGTAGGCGGCGAAGGTGAACGCCGCCATCAGCCCAAAACCTATCCCGGGCAGAGAGAGCTCGAGAAAGCCGGGGTCGAAGGCGCGGACCACCAGAGCGCAACCGAGCAGGGCGGTGATCACCGCGGCCACCGTGCCCGGCGAGGGGCGGCGGCCCTGAAACCCCCAGGCGAAGGCCACCACCAGTGCCGGGGCCAGGTACTCCAGCAAAATCGCCGGGGCCACCTGGATCCGCTCGATAGCCGCGAAGTAGGAGAACTGCACGAGTCCCAGGAAGGTCCCAAACACAAAGATCCACAGCCAAGTGTCCGGCGCCAGGCGGATGCGCATGCCGCCACGCGCCCACACGTAAAGACCCAACCCGCAGGCGGCCACCAGCGTTCGTCCCTGAGCCAGGGTGAGGGCCTGGACCTCGCCGTCCATCACCACCTTGCCCAGGTTGCCCGAGAAGGCCCAGAGCAAAGCCGCGAGCAGCGCCAAGCCGTAGCCCCGCAGGGGGCGGGACTCTCCGTTCACCCCCAGTCCGGCCCGCTCCTCGGTCCCGCCGCCCGCGGCGCGCTCGGCCAGGGCTAGACGGCGGCCAAGCTCTGATCGAGCACGGCCAAGGCGGTGTCCACCTCGTCGGCGCTGACGATGAGGGGCGGCGTGATCCGCAGGACGTTGTTCATCAATCCGCCCTTGCCGACCAGAAGTTGCCGCTCGCGCGTCTCCTCGAACACCCGCGCGACCGCTTCGGGGTTGGGGGCCTTGCCGTCATCTGAATCCGGATACACCAACTCCAGGGCGCGCATCAGGCCCATGCCGCGCACGTCGCCAATGACCGGGTACTTCTCCTTGAGCGCCAGCAAACCCTCATACAGGCGCTCGCCTTGCACCCGGGCGTTGGTCCTCAGATCGTGCTCCTCCATGTACTCCACGGTGGCGAGCGCCGCCGTCGAACTCACCGGGTTTCCGCCGAAGGTGGAGATGGAGAGGCCGGTGTAGCTCTCGGCCACGTCCGGCGTGGTGATGGTGGCCCCCATGGGCAATCCGTTGGCGATGCCCTTGGCCATCGTCATCAGATCGGGCTGCACGCCCCAGTGCTCGATACCGAACCACCGGTCGCCCGTGCGGCCGAAGCCCGTCTGCACCTCGTCGCAGATGAAGAGCCCGCCGTACTTGCGGGTGATGCCAACCACCTCGGAGAAGAATTCCTTGGGCGGGGTGACGAAGCCGCCGACTCCTTGAATCGGCTCGGCCATGAAGGCCGCCGGTTCACCTGAGGTGGTCGTCTGAATCAGCTCTTCCAGGTCCTTGGCGCAACGCAGATCGCAGGCGGGGTAGGTCTGCCCGAAGCTGCAGCGGTAGCAATAGGCGTTATGTGCATGCTTGATCGCGGGCGAAGTGCTGCCCGCCTTGCGCCACGGCGCCTGAGCCGTCAGGTTCATGGCCACCTCGGAACGGCCCGAGTAGGCGTGCCGCAGGGTGATTATCTCGCTGCGCCCCGTGGCCAGCCGGGCCATCAGTACGGCGGTCTCATTGGCCTCGGTTCCCGAGCTGGTGAAGAAGGATTTCTTCAGCGGCCCGGGCGCGATCTGGGCCAGCTTCCGTGCGAACTCCACCAGGGGCTGTGTGGGGTAAAGGGTCGAGACGTGCTGCAGCGTCTCGTTCTGGCGATTCACCTTGGCTGTGACCTCTGGATTGCAGTGGCCCACGCTGACGGTGAGGATCCCTCCGAAGAAGTCGAGGTACTCGATGCCGTCCGCATCGGTCAGGTACATGCCCCGGCCCTTCACCATAGGCAGGGCCTCCTCGTAGTAGTTGGCCACGGCAGGCGGCATGTACTCGTCGTGCAGCGCCCGGATCTCGTCCGCGGACATCTGTCGAGGGGGGCTTTCCACCGGATTCATCGTCATCAGCCTCTTTCAATTCTCCGACACACCTTGGGCCTGCACCGCACGGGGCACCGAATGCTCAACTCCAGGTTCCCGCGGCCTTACCATCCCAGATCCAACGATTGACCACCACCTTCTTGTCGGTGAAGAAATCGATGGCGTCGCGCCCCTGACCGTGCAGGTCCCCGAAAAAGGAGTCCTTCCGCCCCGCGAAGGGGAAGTAAGCCATCGCCGCCGGCACCCCCACGTTGATGCCGATGTTACCGGCGTCCGCCTCGTACTTGAAGCGCCGTGCGGTCCATCCATCCTGCGTGTAGATGCTGGCGGCGTTGCCGAAGGGGCTGCGGGCGATGATCTCGAGGGCTTGGTCGAGATTCTCCACCTGCATGATGCAGGCCACCGGCCCGAAGATCTCTTCTTGGGCGATGGTCATGTCTGGAGTCACCTTGTCGAAAATCGTGGGGCCCACGAAGAAGCCGCCCCCGCAGCCGGGGGTGATGATCTCGGGATTCCGCCCATCGAGGACGAGCTCGGCACCCTCTGCCAGCCCTTTTTCTATGTAGCAATGGATCCGTTCCTGGGCGGCCCGCGAGATCACCGCACCCACGTCCACCCGCTCGTCCAATCCGTAACCGACCGTGAGGGGGGAGGCGGCCGCCAAGAAGGCCTCTCTGGTCTTCTGGTGCGCCTCATCGCCCACGCAGACCAGTGTTGCTCCGGCCAGGCACCGCTCTCCCGCGCAGCCGAACATGGAATTGATCCAGTTGCCCACAGCCTTCTCGATCAGGGCGTCCGGCATCACCACCAGATGATTCTTCGCCCCGCCCTGCGCCTGCACGCGCTTGCCGTGCTTGGCCGAGGTCTCGTAGACGATGCGGGCCACCTTGGTCGATCCCACGAAGGAGACCCCGCGGACCGTGGGGTGGGTCAGCAGAGCCTCGACCACCTCGCGGTCGCCGTTCACCAGATTCATCACTCCCGCCGGAAATCCGGCTTCCCCGATGAGCTCGAAGAGGAGGTTCTGGCCTATGGGAACCTGCTCCGAGGGCTTGACGATGTAGGTGTTCCCCGCGGCGACGGCGTAGGGCCAAAACCAGAAGGGCACCATCATCGGGAAGTTGAAGGGGGCGATGCAGGCGAAAACACCCAGAGGCTGGCGGATCATCTCCTCGTCGATCCCCCGCCCGGCGCCGTCCTCCAGGTTGTAGCCCATCATGAGCGAGGGCATGCCCGCGGCCACCTCGAGATGGTCTACCCCTCGTTGAACGGAGCCTCGCGCCTCGTCCAGGGTCTTGCCGTGTTCCTGGGTGACGACGCGCGCCAGATCTTCGAAGCGCTGCTCGATCAGAGTCTTGAGCTTGTAGAGATGCTGCACCCTCTCTTGCGGCGGCACCCGCCTCCACTCGCCGAACGCCCGCTCTGCCGCCCGCACCGCCTGGTCCACTTCACCGGCGCCCGAGAGCGGCACCGTGGCGATCTCCTGTCCGGTCGCGGGATTGTCCACGATCAGGGAGCGTGAAGACGACGATTGCAGCCAACGGCCGTCGACGTAGTTGGCCAACGTGCCGTAGTGGGCTTTGTACTCTGGGATGAGGACAGTGGACTGGTCCATGAAGCTTCCTCCTGGTCGCATCCGTCGGCAGACCGCGGTTTTCGTCCAGCCTATCGCAAGACCCTGGGCAAACGCTCGGCGTCACCGGAAACAGACCCGGGGATCGGTCCGAGCGCCTCACGTTGTGGGGCACCGCGTTCGCACCGGCCGGTCACGGGGAAAGTGAGGGATGAACGCGCGACGACAAAGGGGGGCGGAAGCTCCTCCGGCACCCATCTCGCGGAGGTTTGCTATTCTTTCGCCGACGCATGGATACGTCTGACGACCCTCGAACTAGCCGCCGACATACGGCCGGACCCCGGACGAAAAGGACCGAGCGATGAATGACGTCCTCGGCGTCCTCGCTGTATTCGGGTTGGTGCTCGTCAACGGTTTCTTCGTTGCCGCCGAGTTCGCCATCGTCAAAGTCCGCGGAACGCGCATCGACGAGTTGGCCGAGGACGGCGGATCCCGGGCCAAGATGGCCAAGCATCTCGTGGACCACCTGGATGCCTACCTCTCCGCCACCCAACTCGGTATCACCATGGCCAGCCTGGGGCTGGGCTGGGTGGGCGAGCCGGCTCTCTCTCACCTGATCGAACCTCCGCTGCAGGCGCTGGGGCTCACCTCTGATGCAGCGACCCACACCGCCTCGGCGGTCCTCGCCTTTGCCGTCATCACCTTCCTGCACATCGTGCTGGGCGAACTGGCTCCCAAGTCTCTGGCGATCCAAAAGCCGGAAGAGGTCTCTCTTTGGGTGGCTTTGCCCCTGCGCACTTTCTACCGGGTGTTCGTGCCGGTGATCTGGCTCTTCAACACCGCGGCGCTTGGTTTTCTTCGCCTCCTCGGGGTTCAGCCGGCCACCGAAGCTCAGTTGGCCCATTCCGAAGAGGAGTTACGCGCCATCATCACCGCCAGCCAGGAGGGCGGCCACATCGACGAGGTGGAACAGTCCATCATGCGGCGCGCCCTCTACCTGGGGGAGCGCGCCGTGACCGACGTCATGGTCCCCCGCACCGAGATGGCGGCCTTACCCGCGGACATGGTGATCGAGGAAGCTCTGGACCATGTGGCCGATACCAACCACACCCGCTACCCCGTCTTCGAAGAAGATCTGGACGACACCGTGGGGTACGTGCACGTCAAGGAACTCTACCGGGCCAACCGGAGCCTGCCGGTGCGCACCTTGCTGCGGCCGATCGGGTTCCTCGCCGAGACGACCAGCATCGAAATTGCTCTGCTCCGCTTCCAGACGACGCGCACCCCCCTTGCCATCGTCGTCGACGAGCACGGGGGTACCGCCGGCATCATCACCATTCAGGACATCATCGAGGAACTGATTGGCGAGGTGCAGGACGAGTTCGACATCGAAGCCCCCATGGTCCAGGAGACCGACGATGGCGGCTTCTCCGTCGACGGCAGCGCCCGGGTGGACGAGCTGGAGGAACTGCTGGGCCTGGAGGTGCCGGAGGAAGGCTTCCCCACGCTTGGGGGCCGGGTGTTCGAGCGTCTGCAGCGGCGTCCGCGGATCGGCGACCGGGTCGAGATCGGGAACTTCGACGCGCAGATCCTGGAGGTCGACGGCATGCGCATCTCCCGGGTTCTGCTGGTGCCTCGGGTTTCCGGGTCTGCGGCGCCCGAATCCGAGTACGAGTCGAACGGCGCCAACGGCGCTCGGCAGGAGGACGTCTAGCCTAGCCCTAGCCCACCAGCCCTAGCCCAGCCCTAGCCTATCCGGCGAGGGCTACTCCAGGGGCGGCACGTAGTCCTCGTGGTAGGGAAAGTCGTCCAGATGCCGGGCCACCGCCGCCTCCAAGAAGCTGTCCACCCAGCGGAAGATGTCGTTTCTCCTGATGGACGCCCGCAGCCTTCGCATGCGGTAGCGCTTCTCGCCCTGAGCCATCTTGTAGGCGCCGTAGATGGCATCCGCCACTTCCAGCACATTGTGCGGATTGACCGTGATGGCCCAACGGTGAAGCTGCGCGGCGGCGCCGGCGAAGTCGCTGAGGATGAGCACGCCGTTCTCGTCGACGTTGGCGGCCGCGTACTCCTTGGCCACCAGGTTCATCCCGTCGGCGAGGGGGGTGAGCAGGCCGATATCGGCCGCGCGGTAGAAGGTCAAGAGCTGATCCCGGGACACGCTGCGGTACATATAGTGGATCGGCGTCCAGTCCATCTCGGTGAACTGGCCGTTGATGTCCCCGACGAGCCGGTCGATCTGCTCCTTGAGCACGCGGTACTCCGGCACGTCGGTGCGGCTGGGGACGGCAATTTGGATAAAGGTCACGCCCCCCCGCAACTCGGGATATCGCGTCAGGGCGACTCTCAGGGCCTCCAGCCGTTGGGGAATCCCCTTGGTGTAATCCAAACGATCGATCCCCAGGATGATGCAGCGCCCGCCAAAAGCGTGCTTTAGCCAGCGCGAGCCCTCCCCCACCGGCCAATCCTGCGCCTGCTGGCAGAATTCTTGATAGTCGATGCTGATGGGGAATGCTCCGATCCGCACCTCGCGGTCGAGGTGCTCAACCGAAACCACGCTGCCGGCCCCGTGGGTACGCACGTCGGGAACCACCCGGCGCACCGCCTCCAGGAAGTTGCGCCGGTCGCGCATGGTCTGGAAGCCAATCAGATCGAAGTCCAGGAGGGCGTTCAAAATCTGCGCCCGCCAAGGAATCTGCAGGAAGATGTCCAGGGGCGGGAAGGGGATGTGCAGGAAGAAGCCCATCCGCCTTCCCGGATCGAGGGCCCGCAGGTACCGGCCCACCAACATCAGGTGGTAGTCCTGCACCCACACGTAGTCGGTCTGCTTGGTGCGGCCGTAGATCACATCGGCAAAGCGTTCGTTGACCCGCTCGTAGATGTCCCAAGCATCCTGTGAGTAGTTGGCCAGCGTGGGCAGACCGTGAAACAGCGGCCAGATGGCTCCGTTGGAGATGGTGCGGTAGAAGGCCTCGACCTCTTCCTCATCGAGTTCCACCGGGTGCAGCCGGTAGCCCGCCTTTAGAGAGGCGTCGTCCAGAGCCTGCTGATCGACCTCGCCGGTTATGCCCGGCCAGCCGATCCAGAGCCCGCCGCGGTTCTTCAGAACCGGCGCCAGCGCGGTCACCAGGCCTCCGCTGCCCGGCTTGGCCGTCCAGCCTCCCTGTCGGCGCTCCATGACTATGGGGAGCCGGTTGGACACCGCGACGAAGCGAAGGATTTCATCGCCTCGGTCCGCTCCGGCAGACTTGCCTTTCTTCTCCTCGGGAGTCAGAGCAACTCCCCCTTTCTCGGGCTAGATGGGGTGGTTATTGGGAGTACCTACTTCCAGCCTACCCTGTTCGCCGTAATGGAGTGCGACCATCAGAGCCAGGTAGTCCCGCAGTTGGCGGGTGATGAGAAAATTCTGGAGCACAAATCGGTGGGCCCGGTGACCGACGTCCTCGAGCACATCCCGCCGGGCCAGCAGGTAGCGGATACGTAGAGCAGCTCCTTCGGGAGTGCGAACCAGAAACCCCGTGTAGTGGTCCACCACCTGCAGGCGGATACCTCCGGTGTCGCCGCCAATCACGGGCTTGCTCTTCCACATGCCCTCGCTGACGGTCAGGCCGAAGCCCTCACGAAGGGACTTCTGCATTATCACGTCGGCCGTTCGCTGCAGCGCGTTGACGGTGCGGTTCGCGCCGGGAGGCAGTTCCAGCACGCGGATGTGCTCTTCTCCCTCGGCGGCCTCGAGCACCTCGGCCAGCACGGCTTCGCTCTCGGGGTCGTCGGTCGCGCCTCCGCCGGCCAGCACGAGCTGCACCGGGGTGGTCTTCTGAGCGATCTTCGTGGCCTCGATTACCCCCAGGGGGTCCTTGAATCGATCGAAGCGGGAGATCTGCACGATCAAGGGTAACTCCGGGTCCAGGCCGAACTGCTCCCGGGCCGCAGCCACCTCCTCCTCGGGCAGTTCGATGTTCTTCTCGTTGAGGGGGTCGATGCTGGGCGGGATCAGGTACTGCGGGTGAGGCAGGGCCTGCGCGAAGTCGGCCAGGCTGAAGACACTGGCATCAAAGGACTCGACGTAGTTGCGCATGTATTTCCACACCGGGCGGTAAGGGCGGCGCACGTCGATATGACAGCGCCAGATCCATCTGCCCCGACGGTTGGGGATCAGGGACAGCAGAGGGGCCGGCTGGGGATCATGAATAAAGACGAAATCCGCATTCTCTAAAACCGGCCTCAGGCGCTCCGCGGTCTCCTCATTGGCCTCCTCATAGGCGCGGTATCCCGAACCGGGAATGCTGACCTGCTGACCCTGCAGCCCATTGTGCATGGCTTTGGTCGTCTGGTAGAACTCGGGGGGACCTTCGATCACCTCCCACCGGGCTTCCAGCCCCAGAGCGTCCATCAGCGGCAGAAGCTCTCCCAGGAGCTCGGCCACCCCGCCACCGACCTTGGTCGAATTGACATGGACGACCCTCACCCCTCGAAGCAGCCGTCCCAGTTGGCGCAGGTGGCTGACGACGGTCGAGCCGGCGACCTCCGCGTATTTCTCGAGGATATCGGCCACGTCAGCCTTTCTCCGTCCGCCGGCCCCGGTAGAGAGGTTGCTCCCGCGGCGGAATACGGCACCGAGTTCCGTTCAGGAAACTGGAGGTGACCTCACACAGGAGATCGCGCAGATACTCCAGACTGGAGAAGTACGGATCGATGCTCGCCAGGTCCGTACGCAGCTCTTCCATCCCCCCGCCGCACTCCCCAATCCAGGCGCTGAAGTCGTCCACGGCGCCTGGCGTGCGGCGGCGCGCGTCGATGAAGTGGTAGAAGATGCTCCCGGTAGAAAGCTGGGAAATGGCCTCGGGCAGGTCCTTGGGAGTGCGCAGCACGAGTCCCGTGTCGAAGATCACGATCTGCGAGTGCAGAAAATGAAACTGCTGGTCGGCGCGGGCCCAGGGGATGTACTCCATGGCGTCCAAGCGTTCTTCCACCACCTCGGCCACCTCCCGCCGCAGGCTTTCCAGGTCCGGGAAGTCGACGGGATTGATGATCGCGAGACGCTCGGCCAGATCCTTCTCGTGCAGGGAGTGCATCGCCCACGAGGCAAAGTCGTTGTTGTACTCCGGTTCGGCGAACTGCGGGCGCAGCAGCCGCTCCCAGAAATGATGGTAGATGCTGTCTGCGGGAACCCAGAGCAGGGCGTCGCGCAGTTCTTTCAGATTCTGCGCCCTTGCCCCGACCGCCATGGGGATGAGGGCGCAGTCTTTCAGGTAGAAGGCGTACCGGCAGGAAGGAGCCTCGTTCACCGCCCTACCTCCGACGAGTCCGCGGTGCCGAACCCCAGCCTCTGCACCGAGAGCCTCTCCGCGTCTGCCGATGCCTCGTCCGGGTAGGCTCCCGCCCAGACCACCCAGCCCTCGGGGGACTCCGTCCCTTCGGGGGTGGCCAGCGAGACCCGAGCGGGGATCCCCTTGCCGCGCGCCTGCCGGGCTATCGCCCGCGCTTCAGTTTCCGCTCCCGGACGGTGAACCGGAATCTTGGCGAGCACCACCGTCCAGTCGCCTTGCGCCACGGGCAGGTCCGGGGTGAAGCGCAGAGGGACGGTACCCGGCCGGTTTTCAACGGTCTGTCCCAAGTACCAACCGAGAAAGAGACCACCCACCACCACGGTGACCAACAGGGCCCCCACGATTCCGCCCACCAGGTAATGCCCGCGCGCGGGGGGGCAAGCGCAATCCGAATCGCTCTCTTCTCGCCGCTGAGGGAATTGCTCGAGTTCCATCACGTCCCCGCTTGTCTAACCCGTCTGTTCTGCACTTTCCTCGCCTTGTTTACGGCAAAACCCGGCTGCGCCTACTCGAGTATCAGGATACGCGGGTCGAGCCCCGCCGCGCCGATTTCCAGAAGGGCAACCGCGCGGGGGAGCCCGAAGCGACGAGGACCGGCAGACCCGGGGTTGAGGTAGAGCACGCCGTCGTGCCATTCCACCAAGGGGCGGTGGCTGTGCCCAAAGATCACGGCATCCATCCCCCGAGCCTGCGGCTCGGCCGTACGGGTCAGGTCGCCACGGATATGGCCGAGCAGAACGCGCCGCCCCGCCACCTCGAGAACCCGCTCGTGCGGCAACTCGAGGGCCCAAGCCGCATGGTCCACGTTACCGCGGACCGCCCACACCGGCGCGACCGCCTCGAGGCCGGTCAGCACCTGCGCGGACCCGACGTCCCCGGCGTGCAGTATGCCGTCGACTCCCTCGAGAGCCTCGAGCACGTCCGGCGAGAGCCGGGCGTGCGTGTCGCTGATTACCCCGAAAAGGTAAGACTCGCGCTCCGGTTGGGGAATGATGACGGCCATCTCAGCAGCTCCCGCCCTTCCGACGGCGCACTCCGGTTAGGAGCCGGACTCCCCTCGGCCGATCACGCCCGGGGAGGCTTCCGGCGGTTCCTCCTGCGGCTCGACGTACTTCATGGCGTGGCCTCCGAATTGATTGCGCATGGCGGCCAGCAGTTTGGCGGCGTAGCTCTCGTCCTGCCGGCTGACGAACCGCATCTGCAGGGCGAGGGTGATCACCGGCGCCGGAACATCCAGGTCGATCGCTTCCTTGACCGTCCAGCGGCCTTCCCCCGAATCCGCCACCCAGCCTTCGATTCCCTCGAGTTCGGCGTCCTCCTCGAGGGCCGTCGCGGTCAGATCGAGAAGCCAAGAGCGCACGACGCTGCCCGTTCTCCAGACCTGAGCCACGTGATGCAGGTCATAGTTGAACTCCTTCTTGCCCCGGAGTATTTCGAACCCCTCCGCGTAAGCCTGCATCAGACCGTACTCGATGCCGTTGTGCACCATCTTGGCGAAGTGCCCGGCGCCGGAGTCACCCAGATGGCCCCAGCCTTTGTCCGGTCCCGGCGCGAGAGTCTCGAAGGCCGGGCGCACGATTTCGACGGTCTCCGGGGCGCCGCCGACCATCATGCTGTAGCCCTCTTTGAGGCCCCAGATTCCCCCGGAGGTGCCCACATCGAGAAAGCGCAGCTCGCGCGCCTTGAGCCAGGCGCCGCGCCGGATCGAGTCCTGATAGAACGAATTCCCGCCGTCAATCACGACGTCCCCGGGTTCCAGCAGTTCGGCCAGGTCCTGGATCAACCCTTCGGTGGCGGCACCCGCCGGCACCATGACCCAGGCCACCCGGGGAGCCTCCAGCTTGTCCACCAACTCCTGCAGTTCGAACGCGGCTTCGGCACCCTCCTCCGCCAACTGCTGAGTCGGTCCGGGCGACCGGTTGTAGGCCACCACCCCGTGCCCCCCCTGCAGCAGACGCCGGCTCATGTTGGCGCCCATCTTGCCCAAACCCACCATGCCGATCTTCACGGAAGCCCCTCCCGTTGCTCGATTGTCTGACCTTCTAATCCCCGCGAGCCCGGTGAGAGAATCCCGGGGGCTCTGGAGAACCTCGCCCTAACCGGGGCGGGGCATCAAACTACCCGCCACTCCTCCGGCTTCAGGGCGAGCCCGGCTTCCATGGCACGCAGGTTGAGGTCTAGGGAGGCTTTCGGGACCATCTCGGCGACCGCCCTCTCGAGCGAAGGCCGGGTCACCAGTTCCGTGAGGGCGACGATCGCACCCAGCGTAAGGATGTTGGCGCTCTGGCTCCTGCCGGTGATTTCCTGCGCCAGTCGGATGAGGGGAACCGCGTAAGTCTCAGCCAGGACCGTCGGGGGTGAGACCTCATCGCTGTCATAGAGAAACACGCCGGTCCGGCGGAGCCCCCCGATGTAGTGCTTGGCCGCCTGATCGGATAGGGTCACCAGCAAATCCGCGCCCTGCAATTGGGGATAGTCGATCTGCTCGTTGGCAATGATGACGTCGGCGCGGCTGTAGCCGCCGCGCGCCTCCGGTCCGTAGGACTGCGTCTGCACCACGTGCCTGTGGTCTCGGGCGGCGGCGACGGCGAGAATCACCCCCATCAGGATGACTCCCTGTCCGCCGCTGCCGCCGAGCCGGGTTTCTACGAACCGGCGCGAACCGAGCCTGCCTGCGGTTGCGCTAGCTTGTGCCATCGAAATCCTGCTGAACGCGCTCCACCATGCGCTGGTACGACTCCTGGAATTCGGGAGCGCTCTCGTCTTTGTAGATCAAACCCGTGATCAGCTTGCCTTCCAACTCTTCGGGCGTCATGCCGGCGGCCTCCTTCGCGCTCACCGAACGGTCCCGCTGATCCTCGAGCATGGCGATCGCGCCCTTGGGCGGATTGCGTTTGCCGTACTCCGTGGGACACTGCGAGACCGCCTCGATGAAGCTGAAGCCCTTGTGCCGGACCCCGTCGCGGATCAGCCTCTCCAGTTCGCGGCCGGCGTAGGCGGTCCCGCGGGCAACGTAGGTGGCACCGGCAGCCTCGGTCAGGCGGCAAAGATCGAAAGACCTCTCCGCCTGCCCGTAGGGCGCGGTCACGCTGACGTCGTCCTCCTGCGACATGGGCGAGGCCTGACCCCCGGTCATCCCATAGATGGAGTTGTTGAAGAGAATGCAGGTTATGTCGATGTTGCGCCGGCAGGCATGGATCAGGTGATTGCCGCCGATGGCCGCCCCATCACCGTCTCCCGTGAACACGATCACCGTGAAGTCGGGGCGCGCCATCTTGATGCCCGTGGCGAAGGCGAGCGCGCGTCCGTGGATGGCGTGCACCGTGCCGAAGTCCAGATAGCCGGCGGCGCGGCTCGAACAGCCGATACCGCCGATGATGGCGGTGGTGTCCTTATGCAGGTCGAGCTTGGCCGCCGCGCGCAGAAAAGCGCCGGTGACCATGCCGGCGCCGCAACCGGCGCACCAGATGTGGGGCAGACGGTCGGTGTGCAGGAAACGGTCGAGCGCCGAAGTCATCGAGTCACCGCCTCACACGTTCTCGTACTTGCCGACCAGATCGCTCACCCGGTCCACGAGTTCCCGGGGGGTGATCAGGGTCCCGTCGATCTTGCCCATGCTGATCACTGTGGTCCATTGTTCGGCCATCTTGCGCACTTCCCGGGCGTACTGCCCCAGGTTGAGCTCGGGGATCAGCATGAACTCCACCCTGCGGGCCACCCGTTGCAGGATCTCGACCGGCAGAGGGAACAGCGTGTAGAGATGCAGCACCTCGACGGGGATGCCTTCGTGCTGCGCCAGATCCATGGCCGCGCGGGCGCTGCGCGCGCAGGAGCCGTAGGCCACTATGCAGACCCGGCCCCGGCCCTCGTTCTTCACGTCGTATAGGCAGAGCTCGTCTCGGTGGTGCGCGACCTTGTCGTGCAGTTCGCGCAGGAACTCCGCGCTCTTCTGCGGATCGTTGGTGGGAAAGCCGGTTTCGTCGTGCACCAGGCCGGTGACGTGCGGATGCCTGAAGGCGCCCAACTGATGGGGGGGATGCACCTCGCGCACCAGATCCGGGCGCGAGTAGTTCTCGGTGAAGTCGAAGTCGCCGCTGCTCAGCCGGTAGCGCCCGGCCTTCTCCGCAGAGAAGCTCTCCCGCATATGGCCCACCACCTCGTCCGCCAACAGAGTGACCGGGGTGCGGAACCTCTGGGCGAAGCGCACCGCAGCCATGGTCAGCCGGTACATATCGACCACATTCGATGCGGCGAGCACTATGGCGGGGTGGTCTCCGTGGGTGCCCCAGCGCGCCTGCATCACGTCCCCCTGAGACGGGGCGGTGGGGCGTCCGGTGGAGGGGCCGACCCGCATCACGTTGACGATGACCAGGGGGGCCTCGGCCATGATGGCGTAGCCAATGGCCTCCTGCATGAGAGAAAAGCCGGGCCCGCTGGTAGCGGTCATGGAGATCTCGCCGGTAAGCGACCCCCCGATGCAGGCGCAGATGGAGGCGATCTCGTCCTCCATCTGCAGGAAGACTCCGCCCACCTTGGGCAGTTCCCGAGCCATGGTCTCCATGATCTCCGAGCTGGGGGTGATGGGATAACCCGCGAAGAAGCGGACCCCCGCGTCGAGCGCGCCCAAGGCCGAAGCCCGGTTGCCCTGGACCAGCAGGCTGTCCTGATCCAGCTTCTCGCGCAGCAGATGCGTGTACCAGAGCTCCAAGTCGCCTCCTAAGCCTGGGAACAGCCCAGCCGTTCGGCCACCACCGGCAGGAAATCCTCCAGCGGGGAGCGTTCGACGAGCACGGCCTCCGCGTCGTAGGGAGTGGCCTCCGCATTGAGAACGGCCAACCGTCCTCCTGCGTTCAGCGTCATCTCGGGCAGACCGGCGACCGGCCAAACCCGCAAGGAGGAGCCCGCGACGATCAATAATTCCGCGCTCCGCGCCCAGCCAACCGCAGTGCGGAGCGCGTCTGGGGGAAGGTCCTCTCCAAAGAGAGTCACCCCCGGCTTGAGAGCCTCGCCACAGTCACAGCACGGCACTTCGATTCCCGCGGAGAGATCGTCCATCACCCTGTCATAGGGGTAATCGTCGCCGCAGGCAAGACACTCCGCGCGATCGATCGATCCGTGCACCTCGGCCACCTCGCCGCTGCCGGCCTTGGAGTGCAGACGGTCGATGTTCTGGGTGATTAGTCCGTGAATGCGGCCGCCTCGTTCGAGGCAGGCCAGAGCCACGTGCGCGGGGTTGGGCTCTACGTTTCCCAACCGGCTCAGCCGTTGGGAGTAGAAGCGCCAGAAACCCCGGGCATCCTCGCGGAAAGCATCCAGGGCGGCCACCTTGGCCGGATCGGCCTTTTCCCAGAGCCCTGTCCCCGGAGTGCGGAAGTCGGGAATGCCCGAAGCGGTGGATATCCCGGCGCCGGTGAGGACAACGGTGAAGGCAGACTCCTCGAGTAGCCGGCCAAGCCGCTCGACCCGCTCGAGGCTCTCAGGAGAAAGGGTCATACCGCCACTTTACCGCATCGCTCTCCGCTCAAGCGGACGGGGCGGGAAAGTCAGAACTGGACCACCGCTTCGTAGGACTGTCCCAGATGGTCCTTGAGCAAGGGCACGTACTTGAACAGGTAGGTGTCCGGATACGACTCGGTTACCGCCCGGAACCAACGAACCTGACCACGGTGATACTCGATCGCGAGCAGGGGTGTGTGCTTGGACTCAGCGTAACTGTGGGCGGCGGCCTCCGCGGCGTCCAGGTTGCCTCGGCTTGCCGTGTATTCGATGACCGCCTGTTGGGCCGCCGCCTCGGCAACCTCGCGCGAGGACTGGTAGGCGACGAACATGGCCACGCCGTCGAGCACGACCAGCGCGAGTACCAGGAAGGTCAGTGCCAGGTTCAAAATAGTTCTCATGCCCGTCCTAACGAATGTTCGCAGTAGAGGTAACGGGCCTCGCGCCGAAGAGCGGGGCGCAGTGCACGTACACTTAATCGGGAAAACGCGCGCGGACTTTAGCGCCTGTGCGAGATCGTCAACGCAGGCGGAGCACAACGAAGCCAAGCACGGCCAGGACGGCGACCGAGATCAGAATCCAGGGAAGGATCGAAAGCAGGGAGAAGCCCCTGACCTCGATGTTGTCCTGGTCCACGCGGGTCTGTCCCAGGAAGACCTCGACATGCAGGCGTCCGGTGGAGCCGGTCACTTCCAACGGCACCGGGATGATGTTCTCCTGGGGACCGAGGCTGACGGTCCGGGTCGCGTCGCCCGGCACCTCGAGACCCTCACCGCGCAGGACCAGTCTCGCCTCGAGCGGATACCCGGTCTGGTTGATGATGGCGACCGGTACCTCTCCGCTAGATCCCATCACGATGACCGACTTGTCCCCTTCGACGTCGACCTTGTCGAACTCCTCGCGGGTCAGTTCGGCCGCGCGGTCCAGGTAGGTGAGTCCCAGATTGACCACCAAAGGGTTCTCGCCTGCCGCGAACCAGTACCGGCTCTCGGCGTCGAAGAGGAGCAGCTTCAACGATTCGAGCGGGGAGCGCTCTGATTTGCTCGCCTGAGCCAGATCGTCGACCAGAAGGCGTGTGCGCTGAAGACGCTCCGCGTAGGTCTGGCCGACGAAACCCTCGAGATTGCCGGCGAAGCGGTTGAGGAAGACCGGGCGGCTCGAGGGCGGGCGGGATGCGAGCAACTCATCCAGCGTGACGCTGCGGATCTGACCGCTCGCGCCGAGTGCCTCTCCGACCACCTCCAGGAACTGCGCGGGGGGCCGAGCGTAGTCCAACGCGGGCACGGCGACCACCGGGCCCCCTCCGGTTTCCGTCACCACCGATGCGAGGGCCGCCAGAAACCGCTCTGCGTCCCAGGGCGGAACCAGGGCGGCACGCAGCCGGGGATGGGCGAAGACCAGGGTCAGCCGGTTCCCCTGCCGATCCCGGACCCGAACCGGTGCCCCCAAAACAGCGTTGGGCTCGGCCAGACCGCCGGCGACCTCCGCCGAAGCCACCGCGTAATCGATGGAGGCGTTACTCAAGGAGCCCAGGCTCTCGTCCGTCAGTTCCAGTCCGGGCGGGTAGGCGGCATCGAGAGTCTGCGGAAGTGCGAGCACCTCCTGGACCTGCTGTTTGCCCAACTGCATCTGCTGCCTGCCGTCGATCCAGCCCTGGCTTCCGAGAAACGGCAGAGAAGGCATGGCGTAGGGAGCGGGCAGGATCTGAACGTTGTCCAGCGCCGCCACGGTCTTCATCAACGAGAGCGCCTGATCCGCCGCGGCGGCGGCCCCTTCGCCTTCATCGACTGCAATCTCCTCGCCCGCGGTAGCGCGCTGCGTGAAACCGTCCGCCATCTCCATGAGTTGCGTCAGGAGCACCGGTTCGATGGCCAGAGTCTGGTGCCAGGAGGGGAAGTCATCGACCGCCCGGAAGAGCGCGTAGAGACTGCCCGCGGCCTGGGCGTCCGGCTTGACGGCTTCCATGAGAACGTCGTCGACGAAGACGCCATCGGGGTCACGGTGGATGCCCGTGGCGATCGGCCACACCGTGGCCAAGTCGACGGTGACGCCTCCGGGAATCAGGCCGACCCAGGCCTCGCCCTCCAATCGCCTGCCGCCCTCCCCGGTGAGGGCGGCGAAAGCCCGGTAAGCTCCCGGCCTGGCGAAGGATTCCGCCGGCAGGGGCACCTCGAGATTGACGTTAGAGCCGACCGACTCCAGTTCCCGACGGATCTCGGCGGCGACCGGCCAGGTCAACGGATCCGCGGTGGGAGAGGGATCGCCGGGGCCGCGGATGGTAACGGTGAGGCGGCCCGCGTTCCAGGGGATGTCCGTCTGCACCTCGACTGCAAGGATTCCGGGTGCCGTATTCGGCGCGAGGCGGGGCGCGTGACTCATCTCGAGTCCGGGGGCGTCCTGGGCGGAGGCCGAAGCCGCCGCCAGCAAAAAGACGGCGATCGCCGCCAAGAGCGCGAACGAGAAGCCACGGAGGGCGAGGGGGGACGAGGCGCTTTTTGCCCTCATGGCCGCGAGTCTAGCATACGGTTAGCGCAGCACTTTCTGCGGGGAGCGACTAGACTGGTAGAATCCGGGCACGGGGGTTTCCGATCGACACTCACATTACAGGCCAGCCAACCGGTGGATTCGGGGGCGGAGTCACGCCCGAACAACGCTTGGGCTTGTTCTACAAGGCCCGAGTGGGCGAAGTGCTGTCTCCCCGGGCGTGCACGGTTTCCGCCGACATGAGCGCACAGGAAATGGCCATGTTGATGCGGGACCAGCAATTGGTGGCGGTCATCGTCACCGATCCCGACGAGCGACCCCTGGGAATCGTGACCGAGCGCGACCTGGTCTACAAGATCGTCACCACGGGCGAGATCGGCACCCCCGCATCGGAAATCATGACCAGCCCTCTGATCACCACCACGCCGGACGTCCACCTGTACGAGGCCCTCTACCTGATGATGCGCCACCGGGTGCGCCGCTTGGTAGTCGTCGACGGGGCCGGCCGGCTGCTGGGCTTCGTCTCCATGAAGGATCTCATCCGGGTGGAAGGTTACGAGGGGGAGGTGCTCACCTCCCGCATAGGCAGTGCCCAGTCGACAACAGAACTGTGCCGAACCCGTACGGAGATCGATGGCTTCATCCACAAGCTGTTCCTCGGGGACGTGGACGCCCAATCACTGACCGAGATCCTCACGGACTACAACGATGCGCTCACGCGGCGGCTCATCCGTCTGGCCCAGCAGGAACTTAGACCCGACCTGCGCCGCCCGGCTCAGTCCTTCGCCTGGGTATGCTTCGGATCCGAGGGCCGTCGCGAGCAGGTCCTGCGCGGCGACCAGGACAACGGGATGATCGTCGCCGACGACGCGGACACCAACTCGTTGGCCTACTACCGCCGGCTGGCCCAGGAAGTGAACGAGGACCTGGACTCGTGCGGTTTCGACTTGTGCCAGGGTGGTGTCATGGCCCGAGAAGACCGGTGGTTCGGCACCCTGACCGAGTGGAAGAATCGAGTTTATCGAATGATCCACGGCATGGAGGACGGGGAACTGCTGCGTGATCTCACCATCTTCCTGGATCTTCGCGCCATCGAGGGAGAATCACGCCATGTCGGCGAGCTCTGGGACTTCACCATCGACGAGTTGGGGCGGGCGCCTTTTGCGGTGCGCGCGTTGGCCGAAGACGCCGTGGCCAAGCCGGTTCCCCTCAACTTCCTGGGACGGTTCCAGTACGACAAGGGACCCGACGGCCGCAAGGGCATCAACGTAAAACGATACGGCCTGTTGCCGCTGATGGCCTCGGTCAAGGTGCTGGCGATTGAACACGGCATCAGGGAGACCCAGACCGCCGAACGGATCCGAGCGCTGCGGGAGAGCAGCGCCCTGGAAAAGGAATCCGCCGAGAATCTGCTCTTTGCCAACGAACTCTTCCTGAGGCTCAAGATCCAGGACTCGCTCGAACAGGTGCTGCACGGCAAAGACAGCGAGTATTTCGTCTATCCCGAGGAATGGTCGGAATGGGAACGGCAAAATCTCAAGCGCGCCTTCAAGGCGGTGGAACACCTGGCGGACATCCTCCGATTCCATTTCCACCTGTAGAGCGCCTGTGGAACTGATCGTCTCAAGCGGCTGCGCTCATGTTCTCGGACTGGAGGACCAGTTCAAGGTTGCGGCCGAGGCCGGGTTCGACGGATTCGAGTACTTGGTGAACCGGGAGCATGTCCCCGGAACCACCGCCAAATTGATAGAGCTCTCCCGTCACTACGCGATGCCCATCCGCAACGTGCACGCCCCCTTTCAGTCGGTGCCCGGATGGGACGGCCCGGTGACCTCTCTGATCTCGACGGTCAATGTCGCGCGAGCCGTCCAGGCCCGCAGCGTGACCTTCCATCCCCCCGAGCGGGCGGTGGACGGAGTCACCTTTCACCGCTGGATGGTCGGGGTCGACGACTTCCAGAAAACCGTCGGCGGTGGCGACGTCGTGATCACCGTGGAGAACATGCCGCGTTCCAAGAGTTGGCGCGGGATCAAGGTGCCCTTCGCGACGTCACCCTACCGCTACCAAGAACGGGACGAGCTCTGGGAGTTGCTGGAAGAGCAGAACCTGTTCATGACCTTCGACACCACGCACTTTGGCACCGCAGGCGAGAATCTGGTGGCCGCCTATGCCCAGTTCCGGGACAGGGTCCGCACCATCCACCTCTCCAATTTCTCTAAGAAGGAATTCCAGGAGCATCTTCCCTTTGACCAGGGCGACCTGGATCTGGCAGATTTCGTGGACCGAGCCCTGGGCATGGGTTTCAGCGGGCTGCTGACCCTCGAGGTGTTCCCCGAATACCTTCAGCCGCACGAGGGAGGAATCGCAGGGGCGCTCAAAGACTTCGTGCGCTGGGCGGAGGGCGTGACGGGACTCACTCGGGAACAGCGCGGGGCCTAGGCGCGGGGCCTCGGCTTGGGGCCTAGGCTTGGGGCTTGGCCGCCTCCCGGTTGCGCACCAGGTCGGGCAGAATCGGGGCCAGGTGGTAGTGCGAAAGCACTCCGATGAGCTCGCCGTCCCTCACCACCGCCAGGTGGCGAAGACCGGTCCTCGCCATCATCGCCGCAGCCTCATCGACGCCGGCGTCCGCACTTATGGTGATGATCGGAGAGTGCATGATCTCGCCGGCGGTCAACTCCATGCCCGTGTACCCGCGGGCCAGGACATCCTTGATGATGGTCCGTTTGGTCAGAATGCCCACCGGTCGCCGTGCCTCGAGGACCAGCACCGAGGATATCCAACGCTCGGCCATGAGCCGCGCCACCTCGACCACCCGCTGCCGGCGCGAAACCCGGATGTAGTTGGCCGTGGCCAACTCTCCCACCAGGGGGGGCCGGCCCTGCTCCCGGCGGGCTCCCGTCCCGTTACCCATACCCGATGCCATAGCTGCCTTCCTCTATCGGGGCGGCGGGGGCTTCATACTCACGAAACTCCTTGGCAACCGCTAGCTGTTCGGTCCAGATCGCCCGCAGCAGCATGAAATCGTCCAGCACCCGATCCTCCAGGCAGATCTGGAAGAGGTCGAAAGCCGCCATGAACTGCACGACGTCATCGAAGCTGGCTGCCTTATCGACGCACGGGCGGTCTTGGGCGAGAGCCGAAACCGGGGTGTCGGTGTGCAGTTGACCCCGCCCGTAGGCCGCCACGATCTCGCCTTGCTCTATCACTCCCACGATGTCGCCGGCCTCGACGATCATGGCGTAGTTGCGCTCGTACTGCACCATGAGTTCGAGGGCTTCCAACGCTTTGTCGTCGAAACCGACCCGCGGGTAGTCGAGGGTGGCGAAGTCAAAGGCGCATATGCTCTTCATCGCCTCACTCCCCCGCCTTCTCCCCTTCCTTGGCAGCGCTCCAGTTGAGAGAGCCCGGATCGGACAGGCGGGCCCGGACGGCGTCAGGGTGCAGGGGCCGAGGGTGTTGCTCGAGAACGCGTTCGGCGCGGGAGATGTCTCGCTCCAGTCCCTCCTGAGACTGATCGAGCCCTTCGCCGGCATGCAACAACCGCCGCTTTTCCTCGAGATGCGCCAGCAGATCGGCCTGGTGGTCGATCAGGATCTCGCGGGCTTCGGTGCGCCAACGGGCAGCCAGGCTGCGGTTGGTCTCCCCTGCTTCGGCCATCTCGTCGAAGACGGCCTCGTAAACCCGGTCCGCATGGCTGCGCACGTCGAGCAACGCCGCCTCGAGGTCGCGTTCTCCGAGGGACGCTTCCCCGATGATCTCCGGACGCAGATAACCGCCCAGCCTGTGCGCCACCTCATAGAAGGAAAAGAGGCTGTGGATGGTCTGCCCCGGCGCGTAGACTCCGCGTCTGGCACCGTCTCCCATGCCGCTGCCGCTGGGCACGACCCCCTGCATGGCAATGTGGCTGACCTCTGGGCGGCAGATCTCTTTGGGCGGGAAGAACCCTCGGCGGAGCACCTCGCGGATTCCCGTGCCGGAGATCTGCATCCGGTAGCGCGTGTCGTGCGGGCAGGTGTTTTCCGTGGCGGGCATGCGGCAGCGCGCGCAGTAGAAGACCTCCGAGAAGGCCACGATCTTGATGCCGAGCTCCTCGGGCGAGTATTCGTCGAAGATGCGGTGGCTGGCGTACATGTCATAGACGTCGCCCACGCCGGCGTGATCACGTCCTATCAAGGCGTGGGTGCAGCCGTAGTTGCGCATGATGATCGCGTGGAGCACCGCCTCGCGGGGGCCGGCGAACAGATAGTTGGTGCGGAGCGCCGACATGACCACTCGGAAGGGCGGATAGTAGACGTCTGTCAGCGCTTCCAGCGCCTGGATCCGGTACTCGGGTTTGACGTACTCCGGCCGCTCCAGTTCCACCTGCGGCAGGAGCAGGATGGCGTCGACCACCTCGAGGGCGGTGCGATGCATGTACTCATGGCCGACATGCGGGGGATTGGCCCCGGTGATGAAACCCGCGACGGAACGGTATCCCCGCTCCTCATACAACAGTCGATAGGTCTCCCGGGGCGTCATGCGGTAGCGCTCGAACGATCCCCAGCTCGGCCGGTCGAGAAGTTCGATTTCGCCTGCGATCGAGAGTTCGCCCATCCGCCTGAAGATGGCGTCCACGCCCGGGTGAACCTCGGGAGAAGTGGTGCCGAAGAGCCGCTGCGCCCGTTTCTCGCGGTCATAGGTGAAGATCTCGCTGACCCGCTGCAGCGCCACCGGTTGTCCGTTCTGCCCGACGAGCAGCACCTCGTCGCCCTCGCGCAGCTTCTCGATCACTTCGTGGTTCCGCCGCCCGGCGGGAGCAAACGTAAGGGGGATGGGCCAAGGCGTGCCATCGGCCAGCCGGCCGTGCTCGATAACCGTCTCGCTGTCGGCGCGGCCGAGTGTGCCGGTAAGGGGGGAGAAGACCCCGGTGGCCACCATTTCGAAGGTGATCTCGGCCTCGCGGTCGATCATGATCCGGGGGAGTCCTTGGGCGCGCTCCAGCGCCGCCTCCAGACGCTCACCCTGCAGCGCTCGCTCCACCAGACGCCCGCCAAGCGGTGTCTGAGGCGCCTCCCCCTGCTGCTTGTTTGACGTCGCCATGGGGTCATTCTGTCAAAAAGGGCCAAAAGTCGCCATGCATGGAGGAAGAGGCGGCCTTAGAAAGCCGTTAGAAGGCCATTCGTCGGGCGGACTTCGGCGGCCTCCGCCGCATCCCCGGTAATTCTCACCGTTCGTCGGCACAGCCTCACCACTGAACCGCCGGGATTCTCGGCGGTGAAGCCTCTGCACTACACTCTCTTCATCCTGCAACTTTCGGCCCGCGGACTTCGGCGGAAGGGAGGTAGATGACAGACCATCACCCGGACCGGCCCAAAGCCGGTCCCACTCGCCGGGGGGAAGCTTCCATACCGGAGGCTCCGGCGAAGCTCCTCGATTCGTCTAAGGGGGATGCCTCTCATGGAACCTGATCTGCAAACACCGCCAGAACGCGCGGCATACGACTACAACAGCCCCGCCGGAAAGGCCTACTGGCGCAAGAACATCACTCTGATCATCGGCCTGCTCGTGGTCTGGGCGCTCGTTTCCTTCGTCGCCGGAATCCTTCTGGCGGAGCCGCTCGCGGACATTAACTTCTTTAGTGTGCCGCTCTCCTTCTGGTTCGCGCATCAAGGATCGATCGTAGTCTTCGTGATCCTGATCTTTGTGTACGCGCGCTGGATGGACCGTATCGATAAAGAATTCGACGTGCACGAGTAAGGGGTAGACGATGTCTGTTGAAGCTTGGACTTATCTACTGGTCGGGCTGACATTCGCCGGCTACATCTACATCGGGTACGCCAGCCGCGTTAAGGAGACCAGCGGTTTCTACGTCGCCGGCCGCGGCGTTCCCGCCATAGCCAACGGAGCGGCCACCGCGGCCGACTGGATGTCGGCCGCGTCGTTCATCTCCATGGCCGGTCTCATTTCTTTCTTGGGGTATGACGGAGCCATCTATCTGATGGGATGGACCGGCGGCTACGTGCTGCTGGCGCTGCTCCTGGCCCCGTACCTGCGGAAGTTCGGAAAGTACACAGTGCCCGACTTCGTCGGCGACCGCTACTACTCGAACGTAGCCAGAGTGGTGGCGGCCATCGCGGCCATGTTCGTTTCTTTCACCTACGTCGCCGGTCAGATGCGCGGCGTCGGCATCGTCTTCAGCCGTTTCCTCGGTTTGTCCATCGAGTGGGGGGTTGTCGTCGGTGTGCTCATCGTGGCCTTCTTCGCCGTGCTCGGTGGAATGAAGGGCATCACCTGGACCCAGGTGGCGCAGTACACGGTGCTCATCATCGCCTACCTGGTGCCCGCGGTCGCCATCGCGGTCATCCTGACCGACATTCCGATCCCCCAGTTGGCTCTGACCTTCAGCGACATCACCAGTCGCCTGAATCAGATACAGACGGATCTGGGATTGACCAACTACACCCAGCCGTTTACGAACTTATCCGGTCTGAACGTGTTTATGGTGACAATGTCATTGATGATCGGGACCGCCGGTCTGCCCCACGTCATCATCCGCTTCTACACCGTGCGCAGCGTCCGCGCCGCACGGTACTCGGCGGGATGGGCGTTGTTGTTCATCGCCATCCTCTACACCACGGCTCCGGCCATCGCCGTGTTCGCCAAATACAACCTGATCGATGAACTGCAGGGCAAGAGCGTCGAGGAAGTCAATGAGATCGAGTGGGTCGATAGCTGGTCGGAAACCGGCCTCTTGGGCCTCGAGGACAAGAATACCGACGGCGTCCTAGAGATGACGGCCGACCCGGAAACCAGCGAAATCACCATCGACCGCGACATCATCGTCCTGTCCACCCCCGAGGTGGCGGGCCTCCCGGCCATCGTCATCGCCCTGGTGGCAGCCGGCGGTCTGGCAGCAGCCCTCTCCACCGCGGCCGGACTGCTGCTGGTCATCTCGAGCTCACTATCCCATGACATCTACTACAAGCTGATTCACCCGGCAGCGAGTGAGGGTGAACGTCTGCTCGTGGGCCGTCTGGTGATCCTGGGCGCGGTCATCGTGGCAGGGTACTTCGGCATCAACCCACCCGGGTTCGTGGCCGAGGTGGTGGCCTTCGCCTTCGGTCTCGCGGCGGCCAGTTTCTTCCCGATCATCATCCTCGGTATCTTCGACAAGAGGATGAACCGGGAGGGCGCCATCGCCGGTATGGTGGTCGGCCTCGGGTTCACCACCTTCTACATCGTCGGAGCCCAGTTCTTCGACATGAGCCTCTGGTTCTTCGACATCAACGCTCAGGGTATCGGCACCGTGGGTGCGGCGATGAACTTCATCGTGGCCTTCGTGGTCTCCCGGGTAACCCCGGCTCCGCCCCTGCACATCCAAGAGATGGTTGAAGGTGTGCGCGTGCCCCGCGGCGCGGGTGGCGCCGACGTCCACTAGTTCCCGCCAAAGCGCCGAAGCATATTCGGCCAGGAACCTCGTTCCTCACGGGACGAATCGAAAAGGGCCCTCCGGAAACGGAGGGCCCTTTCTCTGCCACAAGCGAGCGGACTCCAATCGAGGGCGGGCAGGACAGGCGGGCCGGCAGGCGAGCCCCGGGCCGGCAGGACAGGCGGGCCAGCAGGCGAGCCCCGGGCGGGAGAGCCTCAGAAATCGAGGCGCTTGCGCAACTCCCTGGTCTGCCGGCGGCTCAGCGGCAGCACGGTGCGCCGGTCGTCGTCGAGCCTGAGTTCGTAGAGGTTGGAGGGGAGGGAGATTATCTCCGAGACATGCTGCAGATTGACTATATAGCTCCGGTGGCACCTGAAGAACGAACGGGAATCCAGACGCTCGTCCAGCGATTTAAGGGAGTAATTGACCAGATAGCCCGCTTTGTTCGTGAACACGCGGGCGTAGTCTCCCTCAGCCTGGAAGTAGAAAATCTCCTGCATGTCCAGCAGAACCGTTTTGTCGCCCCGGCTGACCGGGAGGCGGTCGAGTTGCCTCGGGGCCTGCTCCACCGCCGAAGGCGTGGCATCGAGCGTGGAGAGCAGGCGATTGACCGTCTGGTCCATGCGGCGCTCGGTCACCGGTTTCACCAAGTAGTCGAAGGCGCTCACTTCGAAAGCCCGAACCGCAAACTCGGAATATGCAGTGATGAATACAACGTAGGGTTGCTCGGCGAGCTCGGCCAGCCGCCGGGCCACCTCGATGCCGTCCATGTCGGGCAGATTGACGTCGAGGAAGATGACGTCGTACGAGAGGTTCTCGGCGAGCGCGAGGGCCTCTTCGGCGCCCCCGGCCTCCCCCACTACCTTGATCCGGCTGTGGCGCGCGAGCATGAACCTGAGTTCGGCTCGGGCCGGGGGCTCATCGTCTACGATGAGAGCCCTGTAGAGGTCCTTCATTTCAAGCGTTTGGTCAAACGGAGCAACGTGCGCGATTCGGGCGCTTCGGAAAGCTCGAGCTTGTCGACGAGCGCCCTGATGATCGTCATCCCCAGGCCAAACTCTGAAAAAGGATCGACTTCGACGGTCCCGGCAGCATTGACATCGCTGCATCCGGAGACCGATATCTGGAGGACCTCGTCCCCCAGTTCGTACTCGATACGAAGCTCCTCCGCCTCCTGGTCCGGTCGAGAGGATGAACTGTCCGTCTCGCTCTCAGCGGGGGCCTCCCGGAGGAAGTAGGAACAGGCCTCGCTGACCGCAACTTTGAGATCCTCCACCACGTCCTCCGCCATGTCGGATCCGCTGCCGAGCCCGGATGTGGCCAGGCGTGATAGGGCTACGTACTCCGCTTTGGCCGGAAGTGTGAGAACGACTCGCCGGGCGGCCTCCAAGTGGATCTCCTAACCTAATGGTTCCGATGCACAGACTGACCTCCCAGTCCCCTGGGAAGCCTGTCAGTTATATCGGTTCCTCTCGCCTGCCGCAAACCCCGTTCGTAACGCGTCCGCGCAACGGACGCGAACCCCCTCACGGCTTCTCGCCGCCCACGATCCCCAGATCCAAGCCGCAGTCGGGGCAGCGGCCCTCCCGGACCCAGTTTTCCTCAGCGCGCTGGTCCCCGCGCCGGATCACGGTGCGCCCGCACTCCGGGCAGACGGTGTGCCGGCCGGGATGGCCGGGGACGTTACCCACGTAGACAAACTCCAAGCCGGCCTTGCGTCCGATCTGGGCCGCTCTTTCCAGTGTCTTCACCGGAGTTGCCGGCACGTACGAGAGTTCGAACTCGGGCAGAAAACGGGTCACGTGCCACGCGGTTCCGGCTCCAAAGCGCTCGAGCACCTGGTTTGCCATCTTCGTCAGACTCTCGTCGTCATCGTTCATGCCGGGGACCAGATTGCTCACCACTTCCACGTGGCATCCGTGATCCTCCTTGGCACGGACCGCCATGTCGAGAGTGATTTCGGGATCCTCGACCTTCGTCAGCCATCCCCAACCCCGCCCGTCCGGGGCTTTGAGGTCGTACTTGAAGGCGTCGATATGCGGGGCCAGATAATCGAGCGTCTTCACGTTCATGTAGCCGGCGGTGACGAAGCAGGTGAAGAGGCCGGCTTCCTTCGCCGCGACACAGACGTCGTGGACGTACTCGGCCCAGATGGCCGCCTCGCCGAAGGCGAAGGCGATCCCCGGCAGCTTGTGCTTCTCGGCCATGGCAACCGCTTCTTCGGGTGTCATGAAGGATAACTTCTCCGCCGCCCCGCGGGCGGCGGTGGCATGCGAGAGCTGCCAAGTGTTGCAGCCGGAACAGAGCACGTTGCATCCCAGAGTGCTCAGCGAAAGGACAAACGTGCCCGGATGAAAGTGGTAAAAGGGCTTGCGCTCGATGCTGTCCGAAACCACGGTGGCCACCCGTCCGTAGACCAGGCTCTCGAGCCGGCCGCCGCGGGTGCCCCGAACCTTGCACAAACCTTCGCGGCCCTCGTCGATCACGCAGAAATGCGGGCAGAGCGTGCACTTGGTGCGTCCACCTGCGGCGGGCTCCCAGAACTCGGCGATCATGCCCGTGCCCCTTCCCGGGGGTTCGGCATTCCTCCGGCCGGCCCCCCGAGCGAGAAGGCCTTCAAGCCGCGCTCTAGCTCTGCCAGGACCAACCGGTGCAGTGGTGCGTTGGCGGAGGCAACCACCGCCATCTGGTATTCCCTGCCCGCACCGAGCAAAGGCCGGTCATGCAGGCTCCCACCGGTCGCGTCTGTCACCGGGCAACCCGCCTCTTCGAGAATCAGAGTGGAAGCCGCCACGTCATAGGGGGCGTTGTTCAACACGGCTCCTTTCCCCACCTGGCGAAAGCGTTCCTCTACCCAGGGGGCGACTTCGATCATTCGGGGCCCCGGGTCGATGAAGCAGTCGAGCTGCCCGGTGAGGATGCGGGTCATGCAGTAGGTGGCACTCCCTAAATCGAACACCCCGCCATCTACCGAGGAGAGATCGATCAAATCTCCCAGGACGGCGGTGAGCTCCCGGGCGGGCCGGCCGCGAAAGCCGAGCGCCCAGAAGAGTCGAGACAGATCCTCGCTAACCGAAGGGGCCAGCGGCCGGGAGCCGCCCTCGCCGTCGAGCGCCTCGACGCCCTCACCGCGCGCCGCCCGAAACCGGCCGCCCTCTTTGATCTCGTGGACCACGCCGTAGACCACGTCCCCCATCACCGGGACGGCCGCCTCGAGCGGCCGTCCCCCCAGATCGGCGGCGGCCACGCTCACGCAGGCCGCCTCGAATCCGGCCGCAGCGGGACGAGTGCCGTCGATGGGATCCACGATCAGAACGTACTCCGCCTTCCCGGAGCCTGCGAAGGTCTTGAGGCCCTGGTCTTCGGAATAGAGGGCCACGGGCGCCTGCCGCTCCTCGAGAAATGCGGCCACCCTCTGTTCGGCAAGGACGTCGATGGAGAAGGTGGTGTCTCCTCCCTCAGCGCGACCGGCCAGGCCCTTGGCCCCGCTGTGCCCCAGGTGCGGGGCGACCACGCCTCTCACCTCGGCGGTGAGTTCGTCGACCAGGGGCGTCAGCCAGTGGGGGAAGGGGCGACGCTTCAAACTACTCCTTCGGTGGGGGCCAATACCTCAAAGCCAAACCCTACCAGACCGTTCCCGGCTCCACTTACCTCGTAGACAGCTTCACAACCGGTGTGGTATCAATGGCGCCTAACAGTCGGCTATTCCGACCGTCGTATCCTTATGCAACGAACCAACTCGAATTCGAGGAGGCCCGCTTGAAGAGGAATCACCTGTGGATCGTCGTTCTCTTGGCGCTTGCGCTCGCTCTCGTCCCGGCCCTTGTCGGCTGCGGCGACGACGAAACCAGCACGGAAGACACGACCCAAGCCACCGACACCGAGACCACCGAGGAGATGGCGACGGACTCGACCGAAGCCATGAGCACCGACTCAACCGTGGGTGAAACGACCCAGGCTCCGACGAACGAAGAGGTCGACGCGGAAATCCAGGCCGTCACCAAGTCGGACAACATCGATACCCCGCCGACCGTTCAAGAAGGCGTTCTACAGGGTGGGTCGGACACCGCGTTCCCGCCCTTTGAGTTTGCCAACGAGTCGGGCGACTACGTCGGCTTCGACGTCGACCTGATGACAGCCATGGCCAAGAAGATGGGCCTGGAGCTGGAAGTGGTATCGACAGCCTGGGACGGCATCATCCCCGCCCTGGTCAGCGACCGGTACGACGTAATCATGTCGGCCATGACCATCACCGAAGAGCGCCAGCAACAGATCGCCTTCAGCGATCCCTACATCAAGGCCGACATCGCTATCACCGCCCCGGTCGATGCCCCCATTGAGTCGGCCGAAGGTCTGGCCGGCAAGATCGTGGGCGTGCAGATCGACACCACGGGCCAGTTCGCCGTTGAAGAGGTCGAGGGCGTGCAGGAGATCAAGAAGTACGAAACCGTGCTGAACGCCTTCCAGGACCTGTATTCCGGTCGCATCGACGCGGTGGTCAACGACGCGCCGGTCAACGCCTACATCATCCGCGAGCTGCCGGATTACGAGAACACCGGCACCATCGAGACCGGCGACGTCTACGGCTACGGGATCAAGCAGGAAAACACGGAGCTGCAGACCGCCATCAACCAGGCGCTGCAGGAAGTCAAAGACGATGGCCTGTACGACAAGATCTTCATGAAGTGGTTCGGCGAGCTGCCGGCGACCCAGCAGTAACGACAGCGAGCACCGCTCACCGTCGCTTAGACTGAGCTTCTGAGAAGGAACGCAACGGGGGCTGGGTAGTTCCAGTCCCCGTTGCTTTATCAGCACCGGCCCAGGGGGAAACCAGTGGACCAGGTCATCAAGTACTACTTCAACACGGAGATTCTCGCCGACACCGTGCCTCAGCTGCTGCGGGCGCTCGTGGTGGTCGCCGAAATCCTTTTTTTCGCCCTGCTCTTTTCCTTTGTCGGAGGCCTGATCCTGGCCCTGCTGCGCATTTCGCGCATCCGCGTGTTCCGCTGGCTGGCGGGTATCTACATCGACCTCTTCCGGGGACTGCCCCTCCTACTGGTCCTGACCTACATCTACTATGGACTGGCGCTCGTAGGCTCGGAGGCGGGTCTCGACTTCCTCATCCTGGATCCCATTCCCGCGGCGGTTCTCGCCATCACCCTCACCTACAGCGCCTACTCGGCGGAAATCTTTCGCGCGGGAATTGGCTCCATACCCCACGGGCAGATGGAGGCGGCGCGCTCACTGGGAATGACCAACACCCAGTCGATGCGCTACATCGTGCTGCCTCAGGCCATTCGCGTGGTGGTTCCGCCCCTGACCAACGAATTGATCGCCATGATCAAGGACACCGCCCTCGCCTCGGTTATCACCGTCCCCGAAGTGCTGCAGAAGAGCCGCGAGATCATGGGCCGGGTGGCCAATCCCACCCCGCTGACCGCGGCTGCGATCGCCTACCTGATCTTCACCCTGCCCCTCATCCGCGTTGCCTCGCGCCTCGAAAAGCGCTTTGGCAAGGGCACGCGGCCGATAGGAATGTAGGGGGAACGATGGATCAGCCTCTGATAAGGCTCGAGGGTGTGCACAAACGCTTCGGCGATCTCGAAGTGCTGCGGGGCATCGACCTCGAGGTCCGGCGCAGCGAGGTGGTGGTCATAATCGGGCCCTCGGGTTCCGGCAAGTCCACCATGCTGCGCTGCATCAACGGCCTGGAGCCCATTCAGGGCGGCAGGATCTTCATCGAGGGCGTCGATATCACCAGTTCGAAGACCGACATCAACCAGATCCGCCAGAAGGCGGGAATGGTCTTTCAGCAGTTCAACCTCTTCCCCCACAAGACCGCAATAGAGAATCTGACGCTCTCGCCGATGAAGGTCCAGGGTAAGTCCCGAAGCGAAGCCGAGCAGATCGCCCGCGACCTGCTGGATAAGGTGGGTCTCTCCGAGAAGGCAGACGATTATCCAGGCACGCTTTCCGGCGGGCAGCAGCAGCGGGTGGCCATCGCCCGGGCGCTGGCGATGCAGCCGGACATGATGCTGTTCGACGAAGTCACCTCCGCCCTCGACCCCGAACTGGTCGCCGACGTGCTGAACGTGATGAAGACGCTGGCGCTCGAGGGGATGACCATGGTCGTGGTCACCCACGAGATGGGCTTCGCCCGCGAGGTAGGGTCGCGCCTGATCTTCATGGACGAGGGCTTGGTTGTGGAGGAAGGCGACCCCCGGGTGATGATCGAGAACCCGCGCGAGGAGCGCACGCAGAAGTTCCTGGGGATGGTGCTCTAGCGGGATCCCCCGCTGCACGGGCTCGGCGCCGAGCCTAGACCTCGATGCCCCCGGCCAAGCGCTCGATGACCAGCACCAGACCGGCGCCCACCACAGCCGCGGCCAGCGTAACCCCGATGACGCCCGCGCTCCACGCCTCGGTCGAGGCAATCACCTTCTCCGCCGGCAGCCGAAGCGCGCCCAGCATGAGGCTCACCAGAAAGGTGAGAGTGGCCTGCCGATAGTGCTCCAACGACCATTTGACGAAACGGGACATGGACAGCAGACCCAAGACCCCTCCGCTGAGAAATGCCGCCACCACCAGCGCGGGCCGCACCACCGGACCGCCACCTCCGGAAACCAATCCCACGAGGCCGTCGGTCAGCTCCTCGAGCTTGCCCGTTAGATAGGGGTACTGGCCGAGGATGAGAAGCACGAAGGCTCCGGAAATCCCAGGCAGGATCATGGCGCTCAGGGACAGAATCCCCGCGCCGAAGATGATCAAGGGATTGTGAGGCAATCCCGCCTCGGCGGTGATCCCCGTGAGGATGAAACCGAAAGAGAGCCCGGCAACACCCGCCGCGATCCGTCCGCCCGTCGACAGAGAGACCTCGTGGTAGAGGACGTAAGCCGAGGCGGCGATGAGACCGAAGAAGAAGGCGTAGGTCGGAGCCGGGTAGTCCTCGAGAGCCACGTTGAGCAACCGGGCGACGGTGATGACGGCGCCGACGATACCCGCGCCCAGGACCATCAGAAAAATCAGATCCATCTTCTGCAGGGCCCGCCAGTAATCACGCCGGGCGCCGGGGTCTCTCAGCTTGGGCAGATCGCGCACCAACCAGGGGCCGACCCCCGTGATCGCGCCGATGAGGCGCTCGTAGATCCCGGTGATCAAAGCGATGGTTCCCCCGGAGACGCCGGGCACCGCGTCCGCCGAGCCCATGAAGAGCCCGCGAAGGAACACGCCCACCCAGGAGAGCGATTCCTCCCGCCCCAGCGCAGCCTCGCCGGAGGAAGCCGGGTTTCGTGCCTCCGGCGGCTTCATGATCTCTTCCAGGAGACTACTCCAGCGTGCCGGGAAGCTTCCCGATGGTGATCTCGAGGGTCTTGCGCTCGCCGTCACGGACGACCACCATCTCGACCTTGGAATCCGGCGCAGTCCGGGTCACCAGGTTCGTGAGCTGAGTCGAATCCACCACCTCTTGCCCGTCGAACTCGACGATGACGTCACCCTCCTGGATGCCGCCCTCGGCCGCGGGAGCACCTTCGTGCACGGCTTGGACATACGCCCCCTGGCTCACGCCCTCCGGCGCCTCCGGGTTGTCGGCCACGTCCATAATGGTCACGCCCAGGTAGCCGCGGGTCACGCTCCCCGACTCGAGCAGGTCGGGCAGGATCTCTTTTGCGGAATTGATCGGCACGGCGAAGCCCAGATTCGTATCGGGGATCACCGCGGTGTTGATGCCGATCACCTCTCCGGCCAGGTTGAACAGGGGGCCGCCGCTGTTTCCCGGGTAGATGGCGGCGTCGGTCTGAATATAGTCGCGGAAATTGCTGGCCGGCAGGGCGCGCCCCTTGCCGCTCACCACTCCCACCGTGGCGGAATACTGAAAGCCCAGCGGATTACCCATGGCCATTACCCAGTCGCCGATCTCCATGGCTTCTGAGTCGCCCAGGGGAGCCACCGAGAGCTCGCCCTCCGGCTCCACCTTTATCAGAGCCAGATCGTCGCGGGCGTCGGCGCCGATGACCTGGGCGTCGTAGCTCTCTCCCTCGGAAAGGAAGACGATGATGCTCTCGCCGCCTTCGACCACGTGGTTGTTGGTCAGGATGTAGCCGTCCGACCGGATGATGACCCCCGAGCCCTCGGAAGGCACGGAGGGATGGTCCTCGGGCAGCTGGCCACCGGGGTTATTGGGATCATGGAAACCGTCGTCCGGCGCCTGTCCCTCCGGCACCGACGGGGTAGTCGATGCCGCGGCGCTGCCCATTACCTCGATGCGAACGACGGTCTTTCGCATCTGCTTGGCGATGGGCGCGAAACTCGGGACGTCGCGCTGTCCGTCGGAGAGGCCGGAGCCCTCAGTCCAAAGCTCCTGCGCCTGGATCTGCGGAGGCTGATCTACGCCGGTGGCGACGAAGAAGCCCAGAGCCGTGAAGAAGATTGCGCCCGCAATGAAGAGCACGACGAAGTTCGTGCGACGCTGGAAGAAGGACGACATCTACTACTCCTTAACGGGCGGTGAGATACACCATCAATGATGAGCCGTGCAGCAGGCCCGACGGCCGCCGCAGGCCTGCGCAGAGTATACCCGAGAAGCAAGATCCGGCGCCGGGAGCCGAAGTCTCCCGGCGCCGGATCAGTCTAGGCGAAGGCCCTGATCAGGATCTCCATGGGGTGCTTGGGCTCGCGCTCCGTGCCTTCGCCTATCTGCGACTGACAGGAGATGCCCGAGGCCACCACGGTCCCTTCGTGCGCGTTCAGCTTGTCAAACAGCCGCTGCCCGATGGCCCGTGACAGCTCGCTGTACTCCTCCTTATAGCCAAAGGAGCCCACCATCCCGCAGCAGAGGGCGTTGACATCGATGACCTCGGCCTCCGGGATCAACCGCAGGGCCTCTCCCGGCACGCTGCCGATTCCCAAGGACTTCTGGTGGCAATGGCCGTGCACCACGAAAGTCTCGGCGAGCGGCCGCAGGTGCAGGTCCAGCTTGTCTTCCTTCACCAGATGCAGGAAGTACTCGGTCACGTCCCAGCTGCGCTCTTCGATGTCGTCCAACTTGCGCAGCATCTCGTCGCCCTCGTTTTCCAGGAGGCGCCGGTAATCGTCGCGAACCGACGACAGGCAGGAGGGCTCGATGAAGAGGATGTCCTTATCTTCCTGCACCAGCCGGTGGAGGCGTTCGATATTCTTCTTGGCCCAGGCCCGGGGCTTGTCGAGCGCTCCTTGGCTGAGCGCGGGCCGGCCGCAGCACTCGTTGTGCGCGAGTTCCAGTTTGACACCCACCCGCTCCAGGACCTGAACCGCGGCTTCGCCCACGTAGGGCTTGTTGTGGTTGATGAAACAATCCACGAACATGGCCGCTGAGCGGCGGGGTTGGCGCACGGTGACCTGACCGCGCTCTTGGAACCAGTCCTCGAAGGTGCCCCGGACATATTCGGGCATCTTTCGGGTGCGGTCGATGCCGATGCTGCCCATGGATATCTTGGCCATCGGTGTCTTCATGGCGGCATTTACCAGCGGGGCGAACGGACTGGAGACGTCGCCCAGAAGATCGGCCCGGGCGAAGACCCGATCTCTTAGTTTCATCCCCAGACGCTCGTTGTTCCGCTGCTTGATCACCGTGTTTAGCCAGGGGATGTCGATCATGCTCGGACACACCTCGGTGCAGCGCGAGCAGGTCGTGCAGAGCCCGTTGATCTCCTTGGCGGAGTCGGGGCCCTTGGTGATCCAGGTCCAGGCACAGCCGATGCCGCCGGGATAGGGATCGACGCCGTAGACATGGCCGCCCACCTGGTTGTAGGGCGCGCAGGCGTTCAAGCAGGCTCCACAGCGCACGCAATACAGGGCTTCGCGGAGCTCCGGATCTTCCCGGGCCTCACTCCGGCCATTGTCGACCAGCACCAGATGGAACTCACGTTCCGTGACCTGTCCGGCGTTGGCCCGGCCCATGTCGATGGTGTCGGTGGAAGGCCTGCCCGTGATCAGCGAGACGTACGCGGTGAGGAGTTGGCCCGTGCCGCTGCGGGGCAGGAGCTCGAGGAAAGTGCCCAACTGCTCCATCGAGGGGATGAGCTTCTCAATACCGGTGATGGCCACATGAATCGGCGGCAGTTGCGTCGATAGGCGGGCGTTGCCTTCGTTTTCGACGATGACCAGCGTGCCCGTGTCGGCGAGCACGAAGTTGGCTCCGGTCACCCCCATGTCGGCCTTCATGAAGCGCGGGCGCAGATCGTCACGGACCAGCCGGGTGAGATCCTCGGCCTCGGTCGGGGGATTCTCCACCCCCATGGTGCGGGCGAAGAGTTCGATGATCTGATCCTTGGTCTTATGGACCGCGGGCACGATCAGGTGGCTGGGCCGCTCGTGGGCCAGTTGGATGATGCGCTCGCCCAGATCGGTCTCGATGACCTCGATGCCCTCTTCTTCGAGGGCGGTGTTCAGATGAACCTCTTCCGAGACCATCGATTTGGATTTGACCACCGTCTTCACGCCCTTCTCGACCGCGAGATCGGCGATGTAGGTGCGGGCAGCTTCAGCGTCCTTGGCGAGGAAGACCTTGCCCCCGTAGCCCTCGACCGTCTTGATCAACTGCTCCAAGAGCTCGGGATTGTGCTCGAGCGCCTCCTCCTTGAGCCTCCTGGCCTCGCGCCGGGTCCCTTCGAAGTCGATGCTCTCGAGAGCCCCTTTGCGCCGCTCGAAAAGGGTGTCCATGGCGCTGGTGATCGCGCGTTGCAGCGTCTTGTCCTCGAGCGAGCGGTGTATCTCTTCGCGCAGGTTGCGCTTGCTGGTGGTAGCCACCTACGCCTCCTTCCCGTCAACGATGACCACGTCCAGACCGGTGGGGCCGTGCACTCCCACCACGCTCAGCATCTCGATGTCCGCCGTGCGCGAGGGGCCGCTCACGAAAACCACCTCTCCGCCGATTTCCCCAAAACGGCGTTCGATCTCGGGCAGGGCCTCGGCGAGATTCTTGCGAAGACTGTCCGCCTGCAGAACGATTATGCTGTGAGGAGGAAAGGCAATCAGCAGACCGCCGTTGCCGCCACCCGGCCCCACGGCTATCGAACCGGTAGAAGAAATGCCGAGAAGCGACCCGGAGACGCCGGTGCCTGCCCGCTCCAGGACTTCCTCGAACTCGGCCTCGCTGTGCTCGGCCACGCCTTCGCGGGTACCGACATAGGCCTCATGACCGGCATCGTGCAACTGGCGCGCCAGGTCCCGGAGTTCTGGTGTGAACAGAACCGGGCGGTCGCGCTCCACGAGCCCGTCTAGTGTCTCGACAAGTGCCTCGGCGGTGGTGTAGGAGATGCGGCCGCCGACGCTCTGCATCCGCTCGGCAAAGGCCTCGGTCAGGGGGGTGCTCATTGCGCTACCTCTACTCTGTTGGGGGAAGACTGTGGTCGGCTCGCGGCGTTATGCCGGGTAATCCCAAGGAGCTTTTCCGTTCCGCAGGGCGATCCTCCAGCCCTGAATGCTACAACCATATAGGCCAAATTGGAAACCCGCCGGTTTCGAGCCGCCCGCCAGGGCGCACTCATCCGAGGCTGCCCCTAAGCACTCCCAAGCGCGCTAGCCAACTCCGCACCAGGTCGAGATCCGCCGGAGGTAACTCGTGACCGTTGATCAGAGTGCGCAACATGGGCTGTATCGTCTCAAGCAGGAGATGGTAGTCCCCGGACGGCTCGCAGAAAGGCACGCCGACGATCTCCGCGGCAAGCTCCACGTCCTGGCGGACCTCGTCAAAGGCTTCATCGGGCAGCACCTTCTCCGCCACGGACAGGTTCAGATAGCGGAAGGCCCACTTGAGATCGTCCTCGACCGCCGGATACACCTCGAGGGTGCGGACCAACGCGTCGTCTCCCCAGCGTCTGCGCACCTCGTCGAGGCCGCGGCCCAAGCCGATGAGTTCCGGCGGAAGGCCCACAGAGTAAAGGGCACCGGTGAAGCTGATGGCGCGGGGCAGGTCGGTGACCGCGGTAAGCCTTAGATCGCGCAGATCCCGGGCCAGGTCGGCGTCATCGACCAGATCGGCGATCGCCTTGGGTTCCGCTGCTGCGCGCGCGTAGCCGGCGCTGCCCTTGCGGGCCAACCGGTCACGCTGGGCCGGCATCATGTCGGAGAGCGGCCTTACCAGATTCAGCAGCTTGTCGAAGGTGCGCAGGTAGGGCAGGCTGACCGCCCCGACGACGTTGTGCAGAAAGCTCTCGAGTTCGGCTTCCAGCCGAGGTTCCCCCGCGGGCTCGCCCGAAAGCAGCTCGTGGATCCGGGACACGGCCTCCGCGGCTTCGCCGGTGTCGTAGCGGATGCCGCTCTGGATGGTAATGGTCTTCAGCCCGGGATAGACCGAGACCAAGCGTTCCAGATTGCTGAGCATGACGCCGCCCCGGAAGGGAAGGTAGCCCGCGCCCAGGATGGGGGCGGCCTCCAACTCGACCTGATCGGCGGCGTGATAGATCTGCGACAGAGCAATCCGCGCGCACAAAGCCGAAGCCAGATGGCCGTAGGAGAGGGCGGCGTCGCTTCGCCCGATCATGACGCGCAGGCGCGTCACGCCAAAACCCTGCTCGGCGCATCCCCTGACGTAACCGCGCAGCAGATCCGCCGCACAGAGCAGATTGGGCACTTCTTCCAAGAGAGGGACCAGCTGCAGGGAATCCGGCTCGTAGGGCAGCCGGAACTCCTTGTGACCCAGATAGATCACGTCGCGGATGCGGTCGCGAACCTTCACCAGGTCTCCCCAGCTCTGGACCATGGGGATAATGACCTCCTCCACGCGGGCCTCCGGCTCGCGCTGGCCGGCCTGGTAGGTGGCCTCGATCACGCTCATCAGAGCCATCAGCTGCCTGAAGGCAGTCTCTTCGGTGGCCGAAGAGATACGCGGGGTGATCCAGACGTCCCGGCCGGGGACTACGCCCCGGTCGAGCAGCCCCTGGGCTATCTGGTTGGTCTGGTGATAGGGGGTGAGCTTCCCCTCGAAGTCGATCATGATCTCTTCGATGCCCAGACCCAGGGGGGGAGGCGAGAGCGCGTTCACCGCTTCTTCGGCCTCTTCCTGAATGCCCACGTAGCGCGCGGCCGAGTCCGGGTGCTGCGTGGCCATGGTGCGCGGGATCTTGGCCACCGTACTCCGTTCCTGCAAATCCAAGCCCGCGTCTCCTTTGTCTTCGGCAACGTTGGCGCCGCTTTCCACCCGCGGGGGCGATGCCGATTTCTCTATCCTTCTGCTTTACTTGCGCTCATGACCGAGATCTTACTCATCGTCAACCCGGCCTCCGATAACGGGGCGACCGGCAGGCGATGGCCGGAACTCTCCCGCCGCCTGGAGGCACTGGGTGTGGATTTCGACCACACCGTGACCGCGCATTCCGGGCACGCGGCGGAACTGGCTCAGAGAGGCTCCGGTCAAGGATACGCGGTCATTGGTTACGTAGGCGGAGACGGCACCGCCAACGAGGTGGCGAACGGAATCCTGGCGCTCCCGCGCCAGGACAGGCCGCAGCTCGCGGCCGTACCCCGCGGCACCGGCGGCGACTTCCCCCGGGGCCTCGATCTGGGCCGCGGTCTGGAAGCGGCGGCGGCGCGGCTTCGCCGGCGCCGCGCTCGGACAATCGACGTGGTCGAGTGCACCTTCGTCGGCCGGAGCGGCGCGGCGACCCGCCGCCACTTCCTCAACATCAGCGACGTGGGCCTGGGTGGGCGGGTTGCCGAATTGGTCGATTCCCGCAGCAAGGCCTTCGGCGGCTTCGCTTCGTTTCTGAGCGCGATCCTGACCGCCTTCTGGACCTACGAGAATCGGGAGCTGAGGCTGTCCGTCGACGGACGGCTCCGGTTCGAGGGACCGAGCGCCAGCATAGTGGTGGCCAACGGGCAGTACTTCGCGGGAGGGATGCGGATGGCCCCGGACGCCCGGGTGGACGACGGCCTGCTGGACGTCATCGCCATCGGCGACGTGACCCGCCGGGACCTCCTGCTCAATCTTCGCCGGCTGTACGCCGGGCGCCATCTGGACCACCCCCGCATTGCTCACTTCGTCGGGTCGGAGGTGACCATCGAGGGGGACGGCCAGGGGCAGGGAGAGCCGCTCATTCCACTGGAGATGGACGGGGAACACCCGGGGTCCGCACCCTTCTGGGCGCGGGCGGTGCCGGCCGCTCTCGAGGTGCTGGTCTAGAGAAAGCAGGGGCGCGGCCGTCCGGCCGCGCCCCGGTTGAGGCGGAAGCAGATCCCTCGGTTACTTCTTCTTGCCCTTCGACGCCGAGGACTTCGCCGACTGCTTTGCCGGCTTTTGCTTGGCCACCGCCTGGCTCTTGGCCGGCTTCAACTTCTCGGCTTTGCCCACCTTCGCCGCCTTCGCCCCTGCGGTCATCGCGGCGGCGGGCGCCACGGTCTCGGGCGTCGCGGTGGTGTCGTCGTCGCCCATGTCCTCGGTTGCGGGCGGATCCACCTCACCCTCGCCCTCGTGCCCGCCGGTATCGGAGCTTTCCGGCACGAAGCCTTTCTTACCCACATCGCTCTTCGCCAACAGGCTGACCACAGAGCCGTGGAGCGGGCCTTTGGGCGCCTCGTGGGCAAGGGCACTCACGTAGCTGCCGTGGTTGAAAGGTGCGCCCACGGTGATCGGGGGAAGCTGGTCGCCGTCCGCGGTCAAGGTTATCTTGCTGAAAGTGACCACGAGGCCGAAGCTGTCGGTGGAGAGGTTCTCGCTCCAGGTCGTATCCTCGCCCGTCACTTCTGTATCCCCCTCCGGTAACCCTTCTTCGTCGGTCGCTTCCCCCTCGTCAGACAGGACGTCGGTCACCGCGTCGTCAGACCCACCCTCGCCCTCGTCCTCTTGAGCGTACGCCGTCGCCCCCAGGGTCAGGGCAAGCAGAAAGGCCAAGAGTAGGGCGAGCACGGCCTTGTGGCCGCCAATGCTTCGCAACATTCGCACCTCCTTACGTCGTAATCCCCCAGCGAGGAGGCTTCCTACCGCTAGAACGTAACCACCGGCCGGTGGTTACGCCACCCAGACCGCTGCCTCAGCGGCGCGCGGCTCTTCGGCTCTGCTGAACCACTTCCCAAAAGCGTTCTTCCAAGGGCTCGTCACGAAAGCACTCGTCGAGCTCCTTGTGCTTCTGCCGCAGGTCTTGCTCTATCTCTCCCGAGAGCCTCTCGACCTCATCGCTGAGCTCACCTTCGACCAACCCGTACTCAGCCGACTCGGACCAGGCGTCCAGATACCGGCGGCATGCATCATAGGCGGGCGAAGGGTCGGGGATCGCCGGGGAGCAGAGATCCAGATAGTAGCGGGCGAATACCCGCTTTAGCTTAAGGCGAAGATCGGAGAGCGAGCCTTGCATGGTCACTTCTCGTAAGCGACCTCCACCCAGGACGGGTGGGGCGGCGGTCCTATCTGACGGGAGCGATGACCCCGCGGGAAGTAATGGAAAGCGCCATCAGCTTCGTCGAATACCACTTCGAGTTGGTTGTCCAGCAACCGCTGGTCCAGCCAGGCCCCGCGGAAGACCAGCTCCCTCAACCAATAGATCAGACATTCTCCCCCATGGCTGATGACGGACTTCCCCTCGTCCAGCAGATAGTCGCCCATGGTGCTCACCGGGTTGCCGATGGCGCCGCTGGCAACGAGTTGAACCAGATCGGCGCATTCGTCCTCGTCGAGCGTTCCCGGCCGCACCAGCTCGAGTTCCACCGCCGCCTGCTCCACCCGTTGACGGAAATCCGTACGGTTGAAGCCGTAACGGAAGCTGCGAAACTCGAGGATGTAGTCCTCACCGGAAAAATAATTGGGATGGCCGTTGCGTCCTTCTCGGGCCATGAGATACCCCCCGCAATGCAGTCCTCTTCTCGGGCATTGTTTCAATCGGCGGTCAGGGTTAAACGGCCGGGGTCGGAAAAAGACGAACGGTCAGGGCGGGCCTGGCCGGTTCGCGCAGACTGCGGAGGATCAACTGCCGGCGGAAAGCCCCAGGTCGCCGGCGCAGGGCAGGCAGAAGGAGCTCCCTCCGCTCCTGATCGTCCGCGTCTCCATGGCCCCTTCGCCGCAACGGCTGCAGGGAACCGTGGCATGAATGCTGGCCTTGGCCGGAAGCTCGAGGCGAACCGAATTGATGTTGAAGAGATCCTGCTCCTCCGCGCGCAGCAGGCGGTCGATCTTTTCGTCGCGGTCCAGCATTCCGGCTGCCGGCGTCCCGGCGTCCAGCGCGTCCTGGCGAAGCGCGACCCTCACGGCCCGGCCCGACCCGCGCTCCCCCAGGGTGAACACCTGTTTTCCGTAATCCCGGAAGATCAGATTCCCCTTCCCGAAAGTGGTGGAGAGCATCGCTTGAAAGGCGTCCACCGAACAGCTGTCGTTCTCCGCGATGAGGACCAGTTCCTCGTCCGCCGATGCACCCACCCCAAGGGCGTGGGACGCCGCCATAGCTGCGCGGTAGCCGATCAGAAGGCCGGGGCAGAGATGCCCGTGAAATTCGAGCGCCCTTTTCAGATCGTCGGGTAACTCCCTCGTGGCCTCCACCGTTTGCCTCCCGCTTGTTTCCAATGCCGTCGCCCGCCCATAATACCCCTATCCTTAACCCCGGCTCACCCGCTCCGACAAGGTGGACTCGCATGAAGACGAGCTTTGAACCCCGGCTCCCGCTGGCGCTGACGGCAATGGCGCTGCTGCTCGCGCTCGGCTCTTTTACGACCTGGTCCTGCTCCGGAAACGACGAGGAATCCGTGGTTCCGCAGGAGGTGTTCGCCGACTCGGTCGAGGCGATGCAGGCCCAGGAGTCCTTCCACTTCACCTACGAGGTCGAGAAACCCTCGGACGCGAAGCCACCGGAAGGCTTTGATGTGGTCGCCCTCGAGGGCGATGTCGCGGTCGAGGGCCGCATGCGGGCGAACGTCGACCTCCTGCAGAACGGGGTCCCAATCGAGATCGAATTCGTGGCACTCGAGGATACTCACTACCTGCGTTCTCCCGGAGCCTCGTCCTGGCAGGCGGTGCCGGCGGCGTTCAGCCCGGTGGGCAACCTCAACCTGGGCGAAGGCATGATCGGCATTCTCCAGCAGATCGAAGAGCCGGAGTACCTGGGGCGCGAAGAGGTCGATGGCACCGAGACCTACCACTTTGGCGGCTCCACTCCTGCCCAGGAGGTAGAGGCCATCGTGCAGGCGGTGGACCGCGCAGAACCCTTCCTCACCGAGGTCTGGATCGGGGTCGACGACAAGCTCGTGCGGCAGATCCGTCTGGAAGGCGCGGCCACCTCGGGAGAGCCGGAAGCAACCGTCCGCCACCTTGCCCTCTCCGATTTCGGCCAAGAGATCACCATTGAGGCCCCGGACGGCGAGGGCGGTTCGGCGAGTCCCGAGACCACCGGTTAAGGCACCGGGGCCGCGCATGCGCCCGTTGGCCAGAGGTCCAGGCCTGTCCCTCGCGGCGGTCTCGGCCGGCGTCTTCTTGGCCGCTCTGGACCAGACCATGGTGGTCACCATCCTGCCGTCCATTCTGCGGGACCTGCGCATTCCCGTCACCCGGCTGGATGACGCCGCCTGGATAATCACGGGCTACCTCTTGGGCTACACGGTGGCGATGCCCCTGTTCGGGCGCATCGCGGACGTGCGTGGCCGTCGCCTGCTCTACCTGATTTCTCTGGCGATCTTCGGCGTCGGCAGCGTCCTCTGCGTGCTGGCTCCAGACCTGCGGACCCTGGTGGCAGCCCGGGTCGTACAGGCTGCGGGCGGGGGAGCCCTGGTACCGATCGCCATGGCGGTGGCCGCCTACCTCTACCCGCCGCAGCGGCTGGCTTTCTCCCTGGGGGTGATCGGCGCCAGCGCGGAGGCAGGCGGAGTTCTCGGACCGCTTTACGGGGCGGCTCTGGCCGAAGTCCTCGGCTGGCGGGGAGTCTTCCTGGCAAACGTCCCCCTCGGTCTGCTTCTCGCGTGGACCATCTGGCGGCTGGTGCCCGGCCACACCGGCGAGGACGAGGCCCATACGCGCGTGGATTGGGTCGGCGCCGCGATCCTCGCGGTCAGTCTCACCGGCCTCGCCGTCGGCCTGGCGGGCAACACGGAGACCGGCTCCGCCGCGGTCAGACCGGTCTGGCTGGTGCTCGCCGCCGCCGCTTTCGGCGCCTTCCTCTTCCATCAATCGGGACGCGCCCAGGCCCTGGTCAATCTGAGGCTCTTCCGTTCCGCCGCCTTCTCCGCCGCCAATCTGGCCAACTTCGCGGTGGGCGTCGCCCTCATCGTCGGGATGGTCGAGGTGCCGCTGTACGCCTATTCGCTGCTCGGCATGAGCCAGATCGAAGGCGGTCTGCTCCTCATCAGGATGACCGTGATGATCCCCGTGGGCGCGCTGATCGGCGGCTATCTGGCCGATCGGTTGGGATATCGGCCGGTGGCCGCCGCCGGCTTTCTGGTCACGGCGCTCGGCTACCTGCTGATTTCGCGCTGGCCGGCGCACCCGGGCAACGCTGTCATGACCAGGGATCTGCTTATCACCGGCTTCGGCTTCGGTTTGGTCATCCCGCCGATCGGCGCGACGGTGATCCGGGCCGCGGGCGCGGCCTGGATGGCCACCGGGTCCGCCCTGGTCACGGTTTCGCGGATGGTGGGCATGATGGTCGGGCTCGCGGCGCTCAGCTCCTGGGGAATCCGCCGCTTCAACGGACTGATGGCCGACGAACCGCTCCCGCTGCGAGCCGAGGGTATGCGGGAGCCGGAGTACCAGGCGCTGGTCGCAGCCTACGACGAAACCGTGGCCGCCGCCCTTCGCGCGGTCTACTCCGAATTCTTCCTCGTAGCCGCGCTCGTCGCCCTTGCGGGGATCGCGGCCACCTTGTGGTTTGGGCGCCGCGCCGCCCGCTGAGTCTCGGGAGAGCCTGTTGCCCCGAACCTCACCGCTCTATCCTCCCGGGCTGGTAGAATCGCCGCCAATCAGGAGGTAGATCGGTGGCACAACTCGACTTCGGACAATCCCACGGGGCGGGCGCGCCCAACAGCGCCAATGATAAACCCGACGGCGCGCCGGACCGCCACGGGACGGCGGGGCTCCAAGTGGGTCTAAGGCTCAAGGAAACCTACCTGGTCAACGCCAAAGACCTGCGCACCGCCAAGAACGGCAAGCCCTACATGCGGCTCAAGCTGGCCGATCGGGATGGTCAGGTGGTGTGCATGGTCTGGGACGACGTCGAGTCTCTGGCCTCCGGCTTCGAGGGGGGCGACGTGGTTTGGGTCGAGGGGCGCGTAACCGAGTTCGACGGCCAGATCCAAATCGAAGCGGCGCAGATACGCCGAGTCGAGGATCATCTGATCGATCCCTCCGACTTCCTCCCCCGCACCTACCGCGACGTCGACGAGTTGAGAGGCTTTCTCGCGTTCCATATCGAGTCCGTATACGACTCCGACCTGCGGCGATTGCTGGATGCCTTCTTCGGGGACCCGGAATTTCTCGAGCGGTTCGTCACCGCCCCGGCGGCCAAGCAGAACCACCACGCCTACCTGGGCGGCCTGCTCGAACATACCGTTTCGGTGGCCGCCCTCAGCGACCATATCGCGCAGCAATACTCGCGCATCAACCGCGACCTGCTGATAACCGCCGGCCTGCTGCACGACATCGGTAAGGTCGAGGAGCTGACCTACGGCACCACCATCGACTTCAGCAGCGCAGGGCGTTTCCTGGGGCACACGGTTCTGGGCCTCAATATGGTGGCCGAGCGGGCGCGCGGGCTGGAGGGCTTTCCTGAGGACAAGCTCCACCTGGTTCTGCACTGCCTGGCCAGCCATCACGGCGAACTCGAGTGGGGCTCACCCAAGCGGCCCAAGACGATCGAGGCGCTTATCCTGCATCACGTGGACAATCTGGATGCCAAGGTCAAAGGCTTTCTCGAAATCGTCGAGGGCTCCCGCACCGCGCCATGGACGGATCTGCGAAATCTGTTCCGCCGGCCGCTGCACGTGCCGCAGGCGGCTCACCAAGAGGAGGATTTCCTGCCGCCGCAGGAAGACCCCCGCTGACCCCGCGCTGACCCGAGGTCAAAGAGAAGAGCGCCCCCCGCAAGGAGCGCTCTGCATGTGGTCTGCGACTTGGACCGAAGGCCGCGCCGCTTCGCGCGCGGTTTTCCGCAAGAGGGCGCGCTCTCCTAGAATTCCTCTTCGGTCAGGGTCGATTCGATCGTATGGTCGACTTCGGTATCGACATGAACCTTGTTCCCCTGGGCGGGGGCGCTCTTGCCCTCATAGCGACCGAGCAGAGCCCCTTCGCCGCTCATCATCGCATCGAACGCCTTCGCCTTTAGCCGGGAGCGGGTTTCTTCGATACGCCGGCGCATGGCCTCCTGATCGAATTCGCCGGTGGCGGGGTCGAGTGCCGGAGCGGCCGCAGGCGCGGACTCCTCGGGCTCCGACGGAATCTCACCCAACAGGGCGGCTTCCTCCGCCTCTGGTTGCTCGACCTCCTCTTTCCTCGGGGATTCGGCGCTCGGTTCGGGATAGAAATCCTCCTCGCGCGGAGGCTCGAAGCTGACCGGCGTAGGGGATTCGGCCTCGGCGAAAGGCTGCTCCAGTTCCTGTTGAATCCTGCGCCGGGTTTCCTCGATGCGCGCCTTGAGGTCCGCGGGCGCAACCGCGCCCGGGGTAACCGTGGCAGGCTCCGGCTCGGGAGCCGATTCGCTCACCGGCTCGGGGGTGGGCTCAGGCGCCGCTTCCAGTATTGGCTCGGTCTCGAGTTCGGGCTCGGCAGCCGTCTCCGCAAAGTCAGCGGTCTCGAGTTCGGGCTCGGTCTCGGGCTCGGTCTCGGGTTCGGGCTCAGGCTCGGGTTCCGGCTCGGGGGCGAGGTCCAGCTCGGTCTCGAGTTCGAGTTCGGGCTCGGGGACGACGGCCGGCGGGGCCTCGGCTTCCGGCTCCAGATCCCGTGGGGGTTCGGGTTCGGCCGCCGATGCCTGGGTTTCCTCGTGAGCTCCTTCGGGGGCGGAAGCGGAAAACGCCCCGATCTCCTCGTCGTCCACCGGGACGGTCCAGATCGGCAGCTCCTCTGCCGAAGAGTCGGCGGTGTAGGTCGCCGAATCTTCCGCGTAGACGACCTCCGACTCTTCCGTGAGGACACCGGACTGTTCTTCGGGCTCCTCCCCCTGCTCTTCCTCCACAAAGACCGGGGCCTCTTCTTGCTCAGCGCTGAGTTCCTCGATCTCCTGCGGTTCGGCGGCGACAGCCGTGACTGCCTCCGGCGTTTCGGGCTCCGCGGCCTCGGGCTCCTCAGAGTCGTCGGCCGGGTGCTGCAGTTCGTATTCAGGCGCCTCGGCCAGCTCTTCCGGAAGTTCCTCGTGTGCGACTGATTCCCAAGTCGCGGTCTCTTCCGCTTCTTCCGGGACCTCGGGGGCCGATTCCAACTCCGCTTCTAACTGCGCTTCCGATTCCTCTTCCGGCTCCGCTTCCGGCTCCGCGGGGGTCTCGACGATCGTCGGCACCGCCTCCCTCCAGTCGAAAGGCTCGGGGGGAGAGTAAGGAGATTCGAGGAGCCGATTCGACGCCTGGTCCACCTGCTGCCGCGCACCCCCCAGCAGCGCATCGCGAACCTTCTGAGCACGCTTGGGGGATACCAGGAACCCAAAGAGGGCCCCCAGGAGTCCGCCGAAGAAGAACTTGCCGTAGCCGCCCATAGGACCGCCCCCTCCTTTACCGGCCATCAAACACCTGCAATTCCGCGAGATTCGTGCTCGCCGTCATACTAACACCCGCTTCTTGGAAAACGTGCCGTGAGCACCTTGCCTTAACTCTCAAACGCGTCCGTGCGCCAGAGGCAACGCTCTCGCTCTCTTCGCCGACCCAGACGTCTCTCCTCCCGCACTGCCATTCAGCCCAGCCTGGTCAGCCTGAGCCGTCCCTCGTCATCTTCTTCGGCCAAGACCGACCACGCGTCACCATAGTCTGAATCCGCCCTCGCTACCAGCTGCTCCAGGACGTGCCGTGTCACCGGATCGAGGATGTATCGCAGAGGAGCGGCAGGCCGCTGCTCGAGTTGCACCGTGGTCTCGCCGTCTTTGCGCTTGCGCACGAAGATGGGCTCCTGGGAAATCCGCCTAAGCCCCAGCGGTGCATCATGAACCCGGACTTCCGCGGTACCGCGGATGGCCTCCTGCGCCCGCGCCGACATGAGCGGCGGAGAGCCGGAACCGCCCGCGTCCCTGGCGCCCAAGGCCGGCCGCTGCCCCTGCCGCCGAGTGAACTCGCGCCGCGCGGAGACCAAGCGAAAGACGTAATAGCCGGTGAAGAGCAGCACCAGCAGAATCAGGCTGAGCAGCACCAACGAAGTGCTCATAGGTCCTTCCCCTCCCCCCGCAGGGAGCGCATCCGCTCCAGAAAGGCGGACAACCGCGCCTCGACGCCTTCCTGGGTGGGCCGGTAGAAACGGCGGCCCCAAAGCTTTTCCGGCAGGTGCTGCTGGCCCACGTAACCTCCGTGATCGTGGGGATAGACGTAGCCGGCGCCATGCCCCAGGGCTTCCGCTCCCGAGTAGTGGGTGTCGCGCAGATGAGCGGGCGGAGCCTCGGCGCCGTTGCGCTCGACTTCGGCCAAAGCCTCGTTGATCCCCACATAGGCGGCATTGGATTTCGGCGCGAGCGCCAGATAGGTCACCGCTTGGGCCAGGTTGATCCGCGCTTCGGGCAGGCCGACGAACTCCACCGCCCGCGCCACGGCGATCGCCAATTCAATTCCGCGGGGATCGGCATTGCCCACGTCCTCACTGGCAAAGATGATCAGCCTCCGGGCGATGAACTTGGGATCCTCTCCGCCACTCAGCATCACCGCCAGATAGTAGAGGGCCGCGTCTGGGTCCGACCCGCGCAGGCTCTTGATGAAAGCGGAGATGGTGTCGTAGTGAGCGTCGGCGTCCTTGTCGTAGAGAACCAGTTTGCGCTGGACCGCCTCGTACAGGGTCTGCTCGTCCAAGACGGCCAATCCTTTGGCGCGGGCCAGGGCAACGGCGCGCTCGAGGCTGTTGAGCGCCCGGCGGGCGTCCCCAAGGGCCGCCTCGGCAACCGCATGTCTGATTTCCGGAGGAACGTCGACCCCGGTGATGCCCCGCTCTTCGTCCTGAAGCGCTCGGTCGAGAAGACCCGACAACTCATCCACCGACAGTTGATGGAAGCGATAGAGATCCGAGCGCGAAACCAGAGGAGCTATCACCTCGAAGTACGGGTTCTCGGTGGTTGCCCCCACCAGGGTGACGATCCCGTCCTCGACGGCGTGGAGCAGGGCATCCTGCTGCGACTTGGAGAAACGGTGGATTTCGTCGATGAAGAGCACGGTCCGGCGGCCCCGCTCGCCGCGCCTTTGTTCGGCCTCCTGCAGAACCCGGCGCACATCGGCCACCCCGGAGTTGACCGCGGAGAGCTCCGAGAAGGCGGCGCCCAACTCCTCCGCCACCAAGCGCGCGACCGTGGTCTTACCCGTGCCTGGAGGGCCGAAGAGAATCATGGATCCTGCAGTGCCGCTCGCCAGAGAACGGCGCAAGGGGCCCTCGGGACCGAGCAGTTCGGATTGGCCGGCCACCTCATCGAGGGTGCGGGGCCGCATGCGCGTGGCAAGAGGCGCGTTGCGGGCCAGTTCCTCGGCCAACCGGCTGGAGAACAAATCGGGTTCGTGCATCTGCCCATAGTAACGGACGCGCGACGCCGGGGGCAGCCGGGGGAAGGAAGCCCGGGGCAGAGCACTGCTTGAGCCGACTGCGGCCCTCGGGTAGAATGCGTGCAGGTCAGCGCTGCGGGAGAGAGGTCGGTTGCCGCGCAAGGTACTGGTCCTTAACGCAACATACGAGCCGATCAATGTTTGCTCTTTCAAGCGCGCGCTGGTGCTCGTCCTCAAGGAAAAGGCCGAGGTTGTCGCCTCCGGCCCCCACACACTCCGCTCCGAACGCTTCTGCTTCGATTCTCCGCTGGTGGTGCGACTCAAGTACTACGTGAAGGTGCCGCGCGGCGAACGCCGGCGCATATCGCGCAGGGCGGTGCTGGCCCGGGACGGTTACTCCTGTCAATACTGCGGGAGCACCCGGCATCTGACCATGGACCACGTCGTGCCCCGCAGCCGTGGGGGCGACACCAGTTGGGAGAACATCGTCACCTCCTGCGCACCCTGCAATCTGCGCAAGGGCTCCAAGTTGCCTCACGAGATCGGGATGGTGCTTCAGACCAAACCCAAGCCTCCCTCGCTGACCGATTTTCTGGTGGCCTCGCCCATCATCCCCGAGTCCTGGCAGCCTTATCTGGAGCAGGCCGTGGCCTGAGCCCGGCCGAACCCTCAAGCCTCCGATTGCGTTGACCGATACAGGCATTGTCGGAAAAAAGCGCGTGGGAGGCCCGCACGTTGGAACCCCAGGACAAAGTCGTTCTCATCGTGGACGACGAAGCGGATATCCGCAACTTCCTCGCTGATCTCCTGGGCGAATGCGGTTACCGATGCTCTTGGGCCGAGAACGGGCGCACCGCGCTGGCCCAGGTGGATGCCCTCCGGCCGGACCTGGTTCTGCTCGACATTATGATGCCGGGCATGAGCGGCATCGAGGTGCTACGGCAGATCAGGGAGCGCACCGATCTTGACCCGGCGGTGGTAATGATCTCCTGCCTCAGCCACCCGAACACCACGCTGCGCGCGCTCGATGAGGGGGCGGACCACTTCGTGATGAAACCCTTCCGCGTGGCCGAATTGACCGAAACCGTGAGACACGCGCTGGAGGTGCGGGAGGCCGGCCGCGCCCGTAGTCGCCAGGCCGCGCCGCTGCAGCCGGGCGCTTAGGAAGCCACCTGCCCCATTTGCAGGTACTTTTCCCGGCGTAGGCGCCTGCGCTCTGAGGGGCTGAGCTCCTCCAATTCACTCAAACCCGCTTCCAGCGCCCGAGCCAGTTTCTTGGCGGTCGCCCGGTGCGCCTTGTGCGCGCCCTTTCGCGGCTCGGGAATGATTTCGTCGATCACCCCCAGCTCCAGCAGGTCCTGGGCGGTTATCCGCAAGGCGTCCGCGGCACTGCCTGCCTCGGAGGCATCCCGCCAGAGAATGGCCGCGCACCCCTCCGGAGTTATGACCGAATAGATGGAATTCTCGAGCATGTAGACCCGGTCGGTCAGCGCCAGGGCAACCGCCCCCCCGGAACCCCCCTCGCCCAGGATCACGGAGAGCGTGGGCACCGTGAGGCCGCTGAACACCTGCAGGGTGCGCGCAATGGTGCCCGCCTGTCCGCCTTCCTCGGCGTCGGCACCGGGAAACGCTCCCGGAGTGTCCACGAAACTGATCACCGGCATGTGGAACTTCTCCGCCAGACGCGCCAAGCGCTGAGCCTTGCGGTAGCCCTCGGGCCGAGCCATGCCGAAGTTGTGGCGTTGCCGCTCTTTGAGATCGTGGCCCTTTTGTTGCCCGATGAGCATCACCGAGCGGCCCGCGAGCGTGCCCATTCCCCCGATGATCGCGGGATCGTCCGCCGAAACGCGGTCACCTCGCAACTCCTGGAAGTCGGAAAAAATGTGCTCGACATAGTCGAGGGTCTGTGGCCGATGGGGGTTCCGCGCGCGCTCCACCACCTTCCAGACCGCGGTCGAGGGTTGGCGCTCGCGCAGCTCCTCGAGGCGCTCCTCGAGGCTACGTATCTCTTCCGAGTAACCAACCCCGGGAAGCGACGGCAAGCTCTTTAGCTCGTGCAAACGCTTGAGCAAACGGGCTGCTTCCCCATGGTAGGACTTCCTCATCCTCTCGAACGGGTTCTTCAAGTCGACAGATCACACCCCCCTCCAACAGCCTGAGGATCTCCACCACGCGCTCCTTGATGTCGCGGCGGTGTACGACCATGTCGATCTGACCGTGCTGCAGGTTGGCCTCGGACCGGCCGAAGCCTTCGGGAAGCTTCTCCCTAGTGGTCTGCTCGATCACCCGGGGGCCGGCGAAACAAAGCAGGGCGCCGGGTTCGGCCATGATCACATCGGCCAGCGTGGCGAAGCTGGCGAGCACCCCGCCCGTCGTCGGATGCGCCAGGACGGATACAAAGGGCAGACCCGCCTCGGCCAGGAGGTCGAGGGCGACCACGGTTTTGGGCATCTGCATCAGCGAGAGAATGCCCTCCTGCATGCGCGCGCCCCCGGAAGAGGTGACCACCACCAGCGGGCGGTGCTCGTCGATCGCGGCCAGCACCAGCTGATGGAAGCGCTCCCCCACCACCGAGCCCATAGACCCGCCCAGAAAACGGAAGTCCATGACCCCCAGCGCGGCGGGAACCCCGTTTATGCGGCAGGTCCCCGTGAGAAATGCCTCCGAGAGGCCGGTCTCGGCCTGAGCGTCGTCCAGACGCTCGCTGTAGAGACGCACGTCCTCGAAGGCCAGCGGATCGCTTGGTCTGACTTCCCCCGCCACCTCCAGCCAGGAGCCTGCGTCGGCGAGCGCGTGGATACGGCCGGGCGCATCCAGCGGCAGGTGGTGCTCGCAGCCCGGGCAGACGAAGAGCGACTCCTCGAGAACCTCTTGCGTGAGCGGGATGCCGCACGCGGGGCAGTGCTTCCCCTGTGCGGCCGGTTCGCTGGGAACCGCCCCTTTTTGGGTTATCTGAACTGTGACGTACTTGTTCATCTACTCGGATCCAGTCGGAATCGCGACGCCCCCCGCGGGCGGGGCGCGCTCTTACGCTTCGTGCCTATGCTTCGTGCCGGCGGAAGACCACGGACGCGTTGTGACCGCCAAAACCGAAGCTGTTAGAAGCAGCGTAGCGCAGCTCCGCCTCCCGCATCTGATTGGGGACGTAGTCCAGATCGCACCTGGGATCCTGCTCGTCCAAATTGATCGTCGGCGGCACCTTGCCTTCGGAAATGGCGAGCACGGTCACCGCTGCCTCGAGTGCGCCGGCCGCTCCCAGACAATGGCCAATCATACTCTTGGTCGAACTCACCATCACTCGTTTGGCCGAATCCCCCAGAGCCAGGTGGATGGCGCGGGTCTCCATGACATCGCCGAGCGGGGTCGAGGTGCCGTGCGCGTTTATGTAGTCGAGCTCCTCGGGCGGGCAGCCTCCCATGAGCATGGCTCCGGTAAGCGCGCGCGCCGCGGGCTCTCCGCTCTCATCGGGCTCGGTCAGATGGCTGGCGTCGCCGGTCATGCCGTAGCCCACGAGTTCGGCATAGACGTGCGCCCCCCGAGCGAGGGCGTGTTCGCGCTCCTCCAGGATCAGCACAGCAGCACCTTCGCCCATCACGAAACCGTCGCGGTCGACGTCGAAAGGCCGGCTTGCCGCGGCCGGATCGTCGTTGCGCGTAGAGAGCGCGCGCAGCGCGGCGAAAGCGCTGAGGCCGATGGGGCCGATGGGGGCTTCCGAGCCCCCCGCCAGCATCACGTCGGCGGCTCCGCGCCGGATCAGTTCAAGTGAGTCTCCGATCGCGTGAGTACTGGCCGCACAGGCGGTGGAAGTCGCCGTGACCGGACCTTTGAGTCCCAGAGTGATGGAGACGTTGGCCGAAGCCATGTTCGGGATCATCATGGGAATGAAGAAGGGGCTGACCCGGTCCGGGCCCCGTTCGATCAAGATCTTGGTCTGATCGAAGAAGGTGTCCAGGCCGCCGATCCCCGAGCCGATGAAAGCGCCCACCGCGTAGGGGTCCTCCACGGAAAGATCCAACTGCCCGTCCTCGAGCGCCATACGGGCAGCGGCGACCGCGTACTGGGCGTAGCGATCCATGCGTTTAGCCGCCTTGCGCTCCACGAAGTCTGCGGCATTGAAGTCCTTGACCTCGGCCCCGATCCTCACCGCATAACCTTCGGTGTCGAAGCGGGTGACGCAACCCACTCCCGAGCGGCCCTCGACAAGCGAGTTGAAAAAGTCGGCCTTGCCCAGGCCCACGGGCGATACCGCCCCAATTCCGGTCACCACCACCCGGCGCCCGTTGATGTGCTGCTGCCCCACGGATGCTCCTCCCATCGCAGCTAGATGCCCAGGCCGCCGTCGACCGGTAGCACGACGCCGGTGACGAAGCCCGCTCCGTCGCCGGCGAGGAAGGCGACCGCCTCGGCCACGTCGCTCGGTTCGCCGAGCCGGGCCAGCGGCGTGTTCCCGGCGATCTGCCCCCGGACCTCTTCGGGCAATGCCGCGGTCATCTCCGTCTGGATGTAGCCGGGGGCGACCGCGTTCACCCTGACGTTTCTCGAGGCCAGTTCGCGGGCCAGCGTCTTGGTCAACCCGATCAGGCCAGCTTTGGCCGCGGAGTAGTTGGCCTGTCCGGCGTTCCCGCGGCGGCCGACCACGCTCGAGAGATTCACGATAGCCCCCCGGCGGCGCTTCATCATGCCGCGAGCGGCCGCCTTGCTCATCAAGAAACTGCCTTTGAGGCTCACGTCGACCACCAGGTCCCAATCCTCTTCGGTCATGCGCACGAACAGCCCGTCTCGCGTAAGTCCGGCGTTGTTGACCAAGATGTCAAGACCGCCCAAGGCCTCCTCGACCTCGGAGATCATCCGCGCAGCGTCGTCTCCGTTCGCGACGCTGCCCAGGGTGACGGCCGACTTCCGGCCGAGTTCGCGGATCGCGGCGGCGGTCTCTTCCGCGCCTTCCTGGGCCGACGGGACATCGTTGACGGCCACGTCGGCGCCCAGCGCTGCCAGCCGCAGAGCTATCTCGCGCCCGATTCCCCGAGCCGCCCCGGTGACCAGGGCCACCCGGCCCCCCAGCGATCTGAAGTCATGGTTGAGTTCGGGGCTCATGTCCAGTGGTCTCCCTTGTGGATTTGATTGAAGAATCGTGGGTGGCCAAGCTGCGTCACCGGCTTGCTCCGCCCTCGCGGAACGGCACCGCGGCGAGAGATTCCCTGTCGTCGGCCGAGTACACAGGAAAGCGCCGGTCGATCCGTTTGACCAAACCCGCCAGCACGGTTCCCGGTCCCGTCTCCACCGCCGCGCTCTCCCCCTTCAGGAGCAGGCGCAGGCTTTGGGTGAACTTCACCGGCGAAGTCAACTGGCGCACAAGGATCTCGCGGATCTCAGACGCGTCAGGATATCGCACCTCGATCGTCGAGAAGAAACGGGCGCCCTCGGCCTCCCGCACCTGCACCCGATGCAGCACCTCGGCCAGTTCCTTGGCTGCCCCGGCTACAAGCGGACTGTGGAAAGCTCCGGAGACCGCCAGGGGGAGCACCCTCTTCGCTCCCCGCTCCTTGGCCTCGGCCATCGCCCGCTCCACACCCTCGCGGCTCCCTGAAAGCACCACCTGACCAGGACTATTGTAGTTGGCGGGCCAGGCTCCCTCGACCACCGCGCAGATCGCCTCCACCTCGGCCTCGTCCAGGCCGACGATGGCCGCCATGGTCCCGGACTGCTCCAGCCCACATCGCCACATGGCCTTCCCGCGCGCGGCCACGACGGCCAGCGCGTCGGCGAAGCTCAGCTGACCGCAGGCCACCAAGGCGCCGTACTCGCCCAAGGAGTGCCCGGCGGCCACGTCGAAGGAAAGCCCCAGATCCCGCAGCACTCGGTACGCGGCGACGCCGGTGACGAAAATCGCAGGTTGGGCTTTGTCGGTCCGCGTGAGTTCTTCCTGCGGGCCCTCGGCGCAGAGCTTCCGTAAATCCCAGCCGAGAAATTCTTCGGCCTCGGCAAAAGTGGCCTCCGCCTGGGGATACTCCTCCCACAGATGGCGGCCCATGCCCACTTTCTGGCTGCCCTGTCCCGGAAACAACAACAACATCGCAGGCTTTAAGCTCCCCATTCCAGGAGGCACGAACCCCAACTGAGGCCGGCGCCAAAACCGGTTAGCAGCACCAAGTCGCCGTCGTGCAGGCGGTCCTGTTCCAGGGCGTGCGCCAGCGAGATGGGGATGGAGGCGCAGGAAGTGTTCCCGTACTCGGCCAAGCTGCTGAGCACGCGGTCTTCGGGAATGCCGAGCTTCTTCGCGGCCACGTCGATGATCCTCTGGTTCGCCTGATGGGGGACGAAGAGATCCACCTCGGCGACGCTGCGGCCCGCCTCAGCCAGGATTCGCTCGGCCGATTCCGGCACCACCCGGGTGGCGAAGCGGTAGACCTCCCGACCGTTCATGCGCAGGAAGTGCAACCGTTGCTGCACGGTTTGGGCGCTGGCCGGCAGCCGCGAGCCCCCGGCAGGGACTTCGAGAAGATCGGCCCCCGTGCCGTCGTTTCCCAGGTCAAAGCCCAGCAGCCGCCCCCGGCCCTCGGCCGGGGCCACGATCGCCGCCCCGGCCCCGTCCCCAAAAAGCACGCAGGTGGAACGGTCCTCCCAGTCGAGAATGCTCGAGATCACCTCCGCACCCACCACCAGCACCCGTTCGGCCAAGCCGGCGGCCACGGAAGACGCCGCAGCCCCAAGGGCGTAGATGAAGCCGGTGCAGCCCGCGAGCACGTCGTAGGCTCCGGCATTGCCGGCACCCACCGCCGCCGCGATGCGGGCGGCCGTGGCCGGCATCAATTGGTCGGGGGATACGCTGGCGCAAATCACCAGGCCGATGTCGCCCGGATCGGTGCCGCTGGCGGTAAGAGCTTCACGTGCCGCTTCGATCCCCAGTTCGGAGGCCGGTGTGCCCGAGTCCGCAATCCGGCGGGAGCGGATGCCCGTCCTTTGCGAAATCCACTCGTCCGAAGTCTCCAGATGCGCAGGCAGGTCTTTGTTGCCCACCGCCCGCGGCGGAACCCAGGTGCCGAGCGCCGCCAGTGCCACCGGCCGTCCTTGCAGCATGCTCACGTCGTAGGTTCCCTTCCCGCTCCGCTCAGGCCGGGTCGAGCAGGGCGAAAGTGAGGCCGGCCGAGCAGGCCACCTCCTCGCCCACGTAGGCGATGCCTTTCCCCTTACCGATGGTCCCCCGCAGCCGGGTGAGCTCGACCTCGAACCGCAGCGTCTCGCCGGGGACCACCTGCCGCTTGAAGCGAACGTCGTCCACCGCCGCAAAGAGCGCGATCTTGCCCCGATTATCTTCGAGAGAGAGCACCGCTACGGCGCCGGTTTGGGCCAGGGCCTCGATCTGCAGCACGCCCGGAAAGACGGGATGACCGGGGAAGTGCCCCCGAAAGACGTCTTCCTCGCCGGTCAGGGTTTTCTCGGCCACCACCCGCTTGCCCGGATCGAGTTCGAGCACCCGGTCCAGCCAGAGAAAGGGGTCGCGGTGAGGAAGGATTTCTTCGATCTGCTGCTTGTCGAGCATGAGGTGCACCCCTGGAAAAGTGTAAGACCCGGCGGAGCCGTTTCCCACCGCCGGGCCAGAAAGCGTTCCTAATTAAGCCCGAGAGCACGGGTAAATGCAAGCGGAGTCTGGTTTCCGTCCGATTGGTGGAGTAGCCTTGCACCTGTTTGTAGGTGGCTGCAGCCGAAGTATGGGAGGGAGAGCCTAACGTGTCTGCGCCTAGCTACGTCGACGATTCCTTGCGCTCGTTCTTGCTGAGCCTATCGGGCAGATCCCACGAGGTTGCCGGCGGGTCTGCGCTCGCCGTGGCCGGCGCCTCGGCCGCGGCACTGGTCAGCCTGGCCTGTCACCTCGCCTCCCGCACCGATGGCCGCTCCCAGCAGGACGAAGAGACCGTCGGTCACTGCCATATCTCGGTCGATCCTCTGCTTCACCGCATCGAGAATCTGATCGACGAGGATGTGGTCGCCTACCAGCAGGTGAAACGGGCATTACGCCTGCCCCAGAGCAACCGGCAGGAACGAGAGGAGCGCCGCGCCGCTCTGGACACGGCCCTGCTCCAGGCGATCGAGATCCCGTTGCAACTGGCGACGGCCAGCCTGGAGGTGTACGCCATGGCCGCACAGACCATCCCCGCCGTCAGCATGGCGGTGATGGGCGACCTGATCGCGGCGATGGACCTGGCCGAGGCTTCCGCGCGCGGCTCCCTGCGAAACGCCAAGATCAACGCGAGTTCCTTGAGCGCCGAGGAGGCCCAGCGCCTCGCGCGGTCGAGGATCGCCGAACTCGAGGCCCGGCTGGAAGCCGAGCAGGCGGAAGCCCAGCGCATCTTGATGCAGACCGCTCCGGATTACGCGAACGCCGGCTGATCCTTTGCAGCTCCAGCTTGCTCTAGGACTGGCTGACGATCTCTATGACATGCTCCTCCTTCGCGGGGAGCCGGTGGACCATGTTGAAGCCGCCTCCCGGCTGCTGGCGCTCAAAGCGGCCCCGGAACAGATCTGCCGCGAGGCGATGGATGCCATCGTCAGGAGCGATCACCGCTTTGCCTGGAGCAGCCCCAATACGCTCAGCCTGGCAAGTTGGAAGATCCAAGATCCCGACCTGAGTGAGATCGCTTTCGTGGTTCTCGACCTGGAGACCACGGGCATGCGCCCGGGGATCGGCAAGATCACGGAGATCGGCGCGGTCCGCCTCGAGGGCCTCCGGGAGGTCGCCACCTTCGAGACGCTGGTCAATCCTCAGCGGCCCATCCACCCCAAGGTGGTCGAGATCACCGGGATCACCCCGCAGATGGTGGTCAACTCTCCGCGGATCGAGCAGGTGATGCCGCACTTCCTGGACTTCCTCAGAGGTGCGGTGATCGTCGCGCACAATCCCACCTTCGACCTGAGCTTCCTCAACTACGAACTGGGCCGCCTCAACGGCAGGCGCCTGGGGGATGCCGCCATCGACACGGTCTCCCTGGCCCGGCGGGCGGCGCCCGGCCTTCCCAACTACCGGCTGGGGACCGTGGCTGCCAGCCTGGGTTCGCCGGTGCAGGCATGCCACCGCGCCCTCGCCGACGCGCAGGCCACCGCTCACGTCTTCGCGCATCTGGTGGGCCGGCTCCAGGAGCAGGGAATTACCAGATTGGGCGAGCTTCGGAGTTTCGCCGACCCCACCCACAAGGGCGACCGGCACAAACTGGCTCTGACCCAGGACCTGCCCAAAGCGCCCGGGGTATACCTGTTCCTCGATGCCGAAGGCAATCCGCTCTATGTGGGCAAGGCCGAGAACCTGCGCGAGCGGGTGCGTTCCTACTTCCTCTCCGGATCCGCGCACTCGCGCAAGGTGCGCCAGGCCATCAAGAAGCTCTCCCGGGTGACGCACGAGCCTCTGGGAACCTCCCTCGAAGCCGTGGTCAAAGAACAGCAACTCATCCTGGAGCATCGCCCACCCGCCAACATCTACGGGCGGCGGCCGGAGAACTACGTCTACGTCAAACTGGCGCAGGAGGAGGCGGGGATACGCCTCTACGTCAGCGACCGCCGGTCCAGCCGGAGCGAGCACAACAACGGCGCTGCCCCCACAGTCGAGGCCTGCGGTCCCTATCGGGGCCGTTCCCGCGTCAACGCCGCGATCGAATTGCTGCAGCGCTGTTATCCCCTGAGGCGCTGTCAGAGCCCGGCGGTCACCCCCTGCATCTATGGTCAGACGGACCGCTGCTTACGGCCCTGCTCGAGCGAAGAACACAAGGTACGCCACGATGAACTCGCATATCGGTTGGCGGCTTGGCTGAGAGGCGAGCCGGCTGAACTGGAGGAGACTCCGCAGGCCCGCGCCGACCGGTTGATGCGCCGCCTGTCACGCGAGCAGAGGTACGAGGAGGCGGGCAAAGTCCGCGAGGGGGTCGAGGCGCTGCAGGGCCTGAGACACTCCCATCGGGCCCTACGCGACGCCTGCTCGCTGCGCTTCGCCGCTCTATGGCCTCATGTAGACGGAAGCCGCGGGCGGGAGGCGCGGGTAAACCTCGTCTGGGACGGGCAACTGAGTGCGGCTTTCAACGTCACCCGGGCGACCGCCTCACTCGAGATAGGACGCGTTCTGCGGACCTTGGATTTCGAGTCGGAGTCACCCGGGCCGCTGATCTCGCTGGAACAGACCGAACTCGACGGCGTCATGGCGGTGCGGCGTTGGGTCAAAGAGGGCGCGAAAGGTGCCGTGCTGGTCAACCTTCCGAATGGCAACTCTCCCTCATCGGCCGGCGATCGCGCGGGCGGCTGGCGGGAGGCCATCCTCCGTAATTTGGAGGACCTGCTCTAAGACGGCGCTCTGCCGGGGGCACCGACACCAAAGAAGAGGGGCCCACGGCAGGGCCCCCTTTGCCAGATTCCTGATTGTCCCCTTTGTCCCCCGTTGTCTGCGGGGCCACTGTCTAGACGGTGGCGGCCTCCCTGTCGGCCGGTTTGACGCCCCTGGCGTCCATGACCACGCTCAGCAGACTGCGGTCGACCTTGCCCTTGTAGATGGGAATCCCTTCACGGAAGCAGAACTGGACGATCTCCTTCGTCTCCAAACCAAACTCTCTTGCCAGTTCCTCCGGGGTGAAGTGGTTCGCCATCACCGCTCCTTTCCGTGGTGTTCAGCCGTTGGGCCGTCCGGAACGAAAAAGGCCCGGCAGCACGGGGCTACCAGGCCTCAAATAAACGCACCCCCAAAGGAGGCTTCCCGCAAGGATCCCGTCTTATCTGGGACCCTCCTCCGATCCGTGGCGGCATTCATGATGAACATTGTATTCCCGTCGACGGGATACTTCAACGCAACGTTAAGAAAACGTGACCTAGATAACCGCTCCGCCGGACGAACCCCGGTCAGACGAGGTCGTCCCGCAGAAGCACGAGGTCGACTTCCTCCCCGGGTTCCAACTGCGGGCGATCCGTGGGGATGAAGATAAGGCCGTTGGCCAGGTGCATCGAGCGGAGGATCCCCGACCCTTGAGGCCCGGTCGAGCGCACGTGCCATCGCCCATCCTCTTCGCGGGCCCGCACCCGCATGACGTGAACGCGTCCGTGCCGGTTGCGCACGGCCTCGTCGAGCAGCGCCCGGCGCACAGGGCGCCGGTACCTCGAGAATCCCATCATCTTGAGCAGCGCAGGGCGAATGAAGACCTCGAAAGCCACCATCACCGCCACCGGATTGCCGGGAGTGCCGAAGACTAGCGAGTCTCCCCGCCGCCCGAAGACCAGAGGTTTGCCCGGCTTCATCGCCACCTTCCAAAGCAGGCGCTCGACCCCGAGATCGTCCTGCACCTCTTTGACGAAATCGAACTCGCCCACCGAGACCCCTCCCGAGGTCAGCAGCACATCGTAGTCGAGTCCGACCTCGATCATCTGCCGAGTGGCCGAGTACTCGTCGGGGGCGATGCCCAACCTCTCCGGCTCCAGTCCAATCTCGCGGCACAGAGAGAACAGGGTGTAGCTGTTCGAATCCCTGATCTGACCCGCGCCGAGCGGATTCCCGGGCGGCACCAATTCGCTCCCAGTCGCGATGATGGCGATCCGCGGCGCCCCATGGACCTCCACCTCGGCCCGGCCCACGCTGGCGAGCAGTCCCATTTCGGCGGGACGTATGGGGTCTCCGCGCTCCAGCACCCGATCCCCGGCCCCGATGTCCTCCCCGGCCCGCCGAATATTCGCGCCTTTGCCGGGATCCTCAGAAATGAACACCCGGCCCTCGCGCTCTTCGGTCACCTCGACCTTGACCACGGTATCGGCCCCCGGAGGCACGGGCGCCCCGGTCATGATCTTCGCGGCCTCCCCGGACTGCACCGGCCGCTCGCTGTAGCCGCCCGCCTGAATAGTCTCGGTCAACCGCAGAGCCGCAGGCGCGGCCGCCGTCGCGCCGCGCAGATCCTCTGCCCGCACGGCAAATCCATCCATGGCCGAGTTGTCGAAGGGCGGGATATCGTCCGGCGAAAAGACGTCCTCGGCGAGTGCGCGCCCGAGAGACTCGGTCAAAGGAAGGCGGGTTGGCGGGAGAACCCGCACTTGGCCAAGGATGAGGTCTAGAGCTTCCCCGATCGAGATCAAAATGGGGTCCTCCTGTTTGCACGATGAGTGTAAAGAAGGTGCCGAGCAGGGCCGATAAGCCAGAATAACATGAGGCGCTCGCTAGGCCCCCGAGGGAGAACGCGTGATCATTTCGACCGACCAGATTCTTAAATGCCTGCATTATCTATCCGCGCCCGATGCCCGAGAACAGCTCCGGACTCAGCCTGGAGGAGGCGGCAACGCGGGGCCTCATGGCCTCAGCCCGGAGATTCGGACTGTGCGCATCAAGAGCCTGCGCGAACTGCTTTCCGGCGATGGATACGAGATCCCTCCCGAGATGCTGGCCGACAAGATGATCGGGCGCGCTCTCTGCGACCAGATCTCCGGCCGCTACGAAGAGAGCGTGGACCGAACCGAGACGAACTAAAGGGCCTGCGTAACTGGTGACGTAGGAGCCCCCCCTCTGCCCCCTGCTCCGGCGCAGCCCTCCAGCACCCGCCACCGGGGTGCGCATTTGGCCCACCGTCTCCGTAACGACTAGAATGGGTCCCTATGGCTTCCCGGCGCGGTATTCATCATCCAACAGTCAGACGACGCCTGACCGACTACATCTGGCAATGGCGCAAGGTGGTCTACTTCATCAGCGCCGGGCTGGCCGCCCTCGTCCTCGCCGCGATCTTCCTCTCCATTTCCTTGCCGGAAGCGATTCCTGAGCTTTCGACCGAACCCACCTTCTTCGACGGGGACCGGGCGTACCGCGCGGCGGCGGAGCTCGCCGCGGCTCACCCAAAACGTCCCGTCGGCAGCGAGGAGAGCTCTCAGGCCGCCTCCTGGTTCGAAGATCGGCTCGGCGAACTCGGGGTGAGGACGGAGGTTCAGACCTTCGAAGCCGACCTCGGCGCAGAAAGCAGAGAACTGCGCAACGTCTTCGTCACGCTACCCGGCCAATCCGCCGAGACCCTCGTGATCTCGGCGCCCCGGGGGGACCGGCTGGACACTCCGCTCTCGCCGGCCGCCAACGCCTCCGGCACCGCGATGCTGCTCGAACTCGCCCAGACCTTCTTCGGCCGTCCCCACGAGAAGACCATGGTGTTGCTATCGACCGAGGGCGGGGCTTACGGGGGCCTGGGCTTGGAGAAGTACCTGGACTCGCTGGACGGCGTGCCGGTGAAGAGCGTGCTGTCGATTCAGGGTCTCGGCAAAGCCGAGCGCACCCATCTCACGGCCGGAGTAATGGGAAACAACACCGTGACGCCGGGTTGGTACGTGCAGCTCACCCAGGAGATCCTGCTGAATGCCGAGATCAGCCTGGAGCTTCCGGGGTTGGGCCACCAGATCGCGGGGCATGCCCTCCGCCTCGAGTCGGGGGAACAGGTGGCGGGTCTCGCCAAAGGGATCCCCACGATCTCGCTGTTCGACCTCACCGAGGGTACCGTGACGCCGGAGGCCATGGCCAATCAGGGCGCCGCCATCGAGAGGCTGATTCTCACGCTTGATCGCGGCACGGCCGTTCCCGAGGCGGCACCGGCCGTGCTCGTGCTGCCTTCGGGGCGCTATCTGACGCAACGCGCGCTGAACGTGCTCGCCTACCTGATGCTTCTGCCCTCGGGAGTCATGGCGTTCACCTGGCTGGCGGTCATCCAGATACGTCCCGAATCCTGGCTGCGCTACATCCGCAACGCGCTCTCCTTCGTGCTCCCGGTGGCGGCCGTGCTCGGCATGGCCGTCCTGGCCGGACAAGCCGGGCTGGTTCCGCGCTTCGAAGGCGCCGCCCCCTGGACGTCGGCGGCGGCCACCGATCCCAAGTTACCCCCGACCCTGGCCCTGCTGGCCGTCGGCCTGCTGACCTTCATCGCATCGCGCCATTTCCTGGGATATCTCAAGCCGCGAGAGCCCGTGGTCATGGCCGAGATGGCCAAATTGGGCAGCGGGCTGTTCGTCCTCTTGGCAGGGCTGGCGCTGCTGGCCAGCCACTCCCCGTTCAGTCTGCTCACGGCGGTTACCGCCGCCTGGCTCTGGCCCCTGGCCACCTGCTTCTTCGAGCCCAAATACTGGAGCTTCGGGCAGTGGCCGCGGCTGCGACACAACGCCGGGCTCCTGTTCGCCGGGCTGATCGCACCGCTCACGCTTTACGCCTACCTGGCCCTGGAAACCCCCCTGGGCTGGCTGGATGCCTGGTGGTACCTGCTGGTGCAGATGGTCTCCGGAGCCTACGGCGTGCGCGGACCGTTGGCCACGGCCCTGCTCACGGCCGGCTTTCTGCTCCTCATGGGGGTGCGCCGACTCAGGCTGCTGCCCGTGGAGACTCTGGAGCGTAGAGAAAACCCGGCGGCCGTTCCCGCGCCGCCCCCGCGCGTTCGCCGCGTCTAGTCAAGGGGTCCCGAGCAGAGGCCCCTCACGTCCTCCCCTAGAGCAGGCGGGAGAGTCCGTCGCTGCAGAGATACGTGCGGGGGAAGATGGCCCGGGCGGTGGCCAGCATCTCCTGATGGAAGCCGTCGTTGCGCAGCGGGGTGAGGTGACTGAGGAGGAGCTCCTCGACGCCCGCGTCTCGGGCGACTCTGGCGGCCCCTTCCGCCGAGGTGTGCGCGTCGAGCCCCGCTTTCAGTTGCTCGGGATCCTCATGGCCGCGGATCCAGGCCTCGTGAACCAACAGGCGCGCTCCCCGGGCGAAATCGGCCGAGCCCTCGTCGTAGACCGTGTCCGTCAGGAACACGAGCCGGTCACCGATGCGAAAGCCGAAGGAACCGCCCGGATGGTTCTGCCTTCTGGCGCGGACGCGCAGCGGGGGAATCTCGAACTCGCCCTCCGTCAAAGGCTCGATCCGGAGGTCCATCGGGAATTCCGCGAAACCGTGAGGGAAGAAGGGCGGACCGATCAGGCGGTCCAAGACCTCGCCGGGAGGATAGCCCGTCGTCTGTTGATCGGGCACGTGAATTACCGTGGGGTTAGACCACAGGGCCGGGAGAAAACTCAGGCCGACGGTGTGATCCAGATGAAGGTGTGAAAGCAGCAGGTGGATCTCGCCGGATTCGGGCAGCAGATGGCGAAAACCCTCATCGCGCAGGTGGGCAATGCCCGTGCCGGCATCGCACACGATCAACCGATTCTCCTCGTGTACCGCCAGTGAAGTCGTCGCCCGCGGCCCCCGGGGGAACCACCCGCTCGAGCCCAGCACCACCAGTTCCACGATGTCGCCTCCGCGCTAGAGGAAGTCCTTCCGCCAGAAAAGAAGGGCGGCCGAAGCCGAGAGGAAGAAGGCGATGCCGATGGTGATTACGAAGGCATACGGATTTTCCATGAAAGGAAGATCCACGTTCATGCCGTAGAAGCTGGCCACCATGGTCGGAATCGAGAGGATGATGGTGATCGAGGTCAGCAGCTTCATCACCATGTTCAGGTTGTTGGAGATCACCGAGGCGAAGGCGTCCATCATCCCCGACAGGATGCTGGAGTAGATCTGGCTCATCTCGAGCGCCTGCCGGTTCTCGACGATCACGTCCTCGAGCAGATCTTCGTCCTCCTCGTACATGCGGACCGCGCCGGTACGCAGCAGCTTGGTCAGCACGGCGTCGTTGGAGCGGAGCGAGGTGGTGAAGTAGACGAGCGCCTTTTCCAGCGTAAGCAGATCGAAGAGCTCGGCGTTACGCATGGAGGAGCGCAGTTCCCGCTCCAGCTTGTCGTTCTCCCGGTTGATGCGGCCCAGGTAGCGGAGGTAGAAGGTCGCGATCTGCTGCAGAATCTGCAGTAAGAAGCGGGTTTTCTTGGCCGTGGAGAAGCCCCGGATGGAGCCCCGCTCGAACTCGCCCAGAATTGGGTTCGGCTGCAGGGTCGTCGTGATGAAGAAGTTGGGGTGCACCACCATACCGAGCGGAATGGTGTCGTATCCCTGTTCCTCCTCGGTGCGGGTGATCACCGGAATGTCGACGATGACCAGCACCACTTCTTCCTCGACGTCGATCCGCGACTTCTCCTCGGGGTCCAGAGGGCTTCGCAGAAAATCGGTGGGGATAGCCAGGGCCTGACTCACCCGGAGGATCTCTTCCTCGCTGGGATCGACCAGATCGATCCAGCTGCCCGGTTCGAAATCTTCGCGTCTTTCCAGCCCGTCGGGCGTGGTTTTGAAGATGTTGAGCAAGAGACCACCTCCTCCCGCGCGAGCCTGGCCGGGACCGCCGATTGGCAACGGGTACCGCACGCATTGTCTCAGAATGGACCATGAATAGCTAACGTGGCCGATGGTAGTATGGCAAGTTCCCTAATGCTCAGCAGGATGGTTGGACGCTTATGAGACCCAGCATCAATGCTCTCGAGCGCGACCTGCGTCGACAGCTTCGTGGCGACGTCGAGTTCGACAGCTTCACCCGTCACCTCTACGCCACCGATGCGGGGCTTTACCAGATCACCCCGGTTGGGGTGGTGTCGCCGCGCGACACCGAGGATCTCCTCGCGCTGGTCGCCTACGCCACCGAGAACGGCGTGCCGCTCGTGCCCCGCGGGGCGGGTTCTGGTCTGGCCGGGGCGGCGGTGGGTCCCGGGCTGCAGGTCGACTTCACCCGCCACATGAACAAGATCCTGGAGGTGGCCGAGGACGGCTCCTGGGCGCGGGTGCAGCCGGGTGTGGTCATGGGCCAGCTCAACGCGCACGTCAAAGCTTACGGCCGCTTCTTCGCGCCCAACCCCTCGAGCGAGAACTACTGCACGCTCGGCGGCATGATGGCGAATAACTCCTCGGGCTCGCGCTCGGTCGCATACGGGATGACCATCGACCACGTGCTCGGTTTGCGCATGGCCCTGAGCGGCGGCGAACTCTTCGAGGCCAAGACGGTCGCGCGCAACGGTGATCTGGAGAAACTGGTCGGTGGATCGGGTGGCCCCGCCCGCGCCTTCAGCCGGATCCTGCCGCTGCTCGAGAGCAAGGGCGAGGCTATTCGCCGAGCCCAACCGCACGTGATGAAGAACGCCAGCGGCTACCGGCTCGAGACGGTGATCGAGGACGGCCGAGTCAACCTGCAGAAGCTATTCGTCGGCTCCGAGGGCAGTCTGGGCCTGATCGCCGAGGCCACCCTCAACCTCGTGCCCCTGCCCGGCAAGCGCGCCATCGCCATGGCCTACTTCCCGGCCGTGAGGGCGGCGGGCGAGGCCGTCTTCCCCATTCTGGATCTCAAGCCCACTTCGCTCGAGATAATGGATTCCAACTTCCTGACCTTCGTCCGCACGCAACTGCCCAAGCTGGACGCCATGCTGCCTCCGGGCGCCAACACCGCGCTACTGATCGAATTCGAAGGCGCGGACACCGACGAGCTCGACGAGAGCCTGCGCTCCCTGGAAAGCCTGCTTGCCGGAGGGCCCGCCCTCGAGGTCAAGCGGGCCCTCGATCCCGCGGAGCAGGAGGAGCTCTGGCAGGTGCGCAAAACGGCCGTCCCCCTGCTGCAGAAGCTCCCCGGGCCCAAGCGGATCGCCGAGGTGATCGAGGACGTCACCATTCACCCCTCGGTGTTGGCCGACTATATGGAGAACCTGGACGGCATTCTCAAGGGAATGGACATCCCGGGGATCATGTACGGGCACGCCGGCGACGGCAACGTCCACACCCGGCCGCTGCTCGATCTCAAGGACGCGAAGGACCTGGCCAGAATGCAGCGCCTGCTGGACGAAGTCGTCGAGATGGTGCTGGAGCTGCGCGGCACGCCCTCGGGCGAGCACGGCGACGGATTGGTGCGCACGCCGCTGATCCCGATGGTTTACGGCGAAGAGGTGTACGGCGTGTTCCAAGAGGTCAAGGAAGCCCTCGACCCGGCGGGCATCATGAACCCCGGCAAGAAGATCCTGCAACCGGGCATGAGCGGCGGCGCCGCTCAGAACATGCGTTACGGCGCGGACTATTGGACATTCGACCAGAGCACCGTGCTCTCCTGGGGGGAAGGCGCCTACCAGGCCGAGGTGGAGAAGTGCCACGGGTGCGCCCAGTGCAAGAGCTTGGTGGCGACCACCATGTGCCCCACCTACAAGGCGCTCAAGCGGGAGCACGCCTCCCCCCGGGCCAAGGCCAACGTGCTGCGGAACATTCTCTCCGGCCGGCTCGACCCCAAGACCGCGCACGCGGGTGAAGAGCTCAAGCTGATAACCGATTACTGCATCGAGTGTGGAATGTGCGCTGTGGAGTGCCCTTCCAACGTCAACATCCCCAAGCTGATGTTGGAAGCCAAGGCGCGCTACCGTGACGCGCATTCCGGCAGCGCCACCGACCGGCTGCTCGGCGACCCGGAACGCCTCTCCAAGACGGGAAGCAGCACTGCAGCAGTCTCGGGGCGGCTGGCCAACCTGAAGTTCCTGCGGAAGATGGCCGAGGGCGTTACCGGAATAGACCGCCGGCGCACCATGCCGCCTTTTGCGGCCAAGACCTTCGCCCAGCGACTCGAAGAACGGGACGCCGGCGCGCTGGGAAAGGCCTTCCCTCGAGCCGAGGCGGCACCGCCCGCCTCGGTGGCCTTCTTCTACGATCTCTACGCCAACTACCACGATCCTTCGTTGGCGGAGTGCATGGAGGCATTGCTGCTCGCCCACGGGATCGAGGTGACCTTCCCCGACCAACAGTCGAGCGGGATCCCGGAAATGCTCTACGGCTACCGGGAGAAGGCGTGGGAGGCCGCAGCCCGAAATGTGAGCGGGGCCAAGGCCGCCGTCGAGGGCGGCGCCCTTCTGGTGAGCGGCGAACCCACGGCCACACTTGCCTTCAAGGAGCACTACAACGACTATCTGGGCACCGAGAGCGCGCAGGGACAGGCGGCGGCCGTGGTGGCCGCCGCCACGCGCGACCTGGGCGAGTTCCTGGCCAAATTCCGGGCGGACCATCCCGAACGGTCGCCCGAGCCCCGCCGGGTGGAGATGAAGGTCGCCTACCATCTGCCCTGTCACCTGAAGGTCCAGAAGCCCGGAGCCGCCTTCCTCGATCTGTTGCGGGAGGTGCCGGGACTCGAGGTCGTCGATCTCAACGCCGGCTGCTGCGGCATGGCGGGGACCTTCGGTATGAAGAAGGAAACCTACGAACTCTCGATGGACTGCGGCCGCCCCCTGTTTGATCGGGTGGCCCAGGTCCAACCCGAGTTGATCCTGACCGAGTGCAGCACCTGCCGGATGCAGCTGGAAGACGGCACGGGTCTGAAGGCGATTCATCCGGCGAAGATCCTCTGCCGGGCCTACGGTCTCGAGCAGGACCACTAGCGCGGGCGCAGCAAGGGGAGCCAGAACGATGACAATGAGCGAAGGGGCGAGACGATGTACATAGACGTCCGCTGGGACATGGGAACGGTTCCGCTGAAGATCGATCGCCGCCGCCTGGGCAGCATCATCGAACCCAAGACGGTAAGAGTTCGCGAAGAGGCCGGCCATCTGCACTCGATTCTCGACTCCCACAACGGTCAGCCTAGTTTTCCCGAGTTCCTGGCCGCTTCCGACGGCAAGATCCTCTTCATCGTCAACGACGCCACTCGGCCCACCCCAACGCCCAAACTGCTCGAGATTCTCAAAGAGGACCTCGAGGGCTACGACGTCGATTTCCTGGTAGCCACCGGCACCCACCAGCCGCCGAGCGAGGAGGAGCTCGAGCAGATCCTGGGCCGCGTTGTGCGCACTCACTGGTACGGCCACGTCTGGGCGCACGACGCCCGCAACAAGGAGGAGCTCGAGTACCTGGGCGAGACCTCGCGAGGAGTACCGCTCTGGATCAACCGCCGCGTGCTCGAGGCGGAGAGGCTGGTGCTGGTCAACTCGGTGGAGCCCCACTACTTCGCGGGGTACACCGGCGGACGCAAATCGATCTTCCCGGGCGTCGCCGGCTTCGAGACGGTGCAGGCAAACCACCGGCTTGCCCTCGAACCGGAGGCCGAGATCCTGTCGCTCGAGGGCAACCCCGTTCACGAAGACATGGTGGAAAGTATCGCCATCTTCCGCGAGAAGACCGGGAACATGCCCATCTTCTCCATCCAGATGGTCCTAGACCGGCAGCACCGCATTCACTCCGTGCACGCGGGCGAGTTGGAGAAGAGCTTCGCGGATGCCGTGGAGCACGCGGACATGCACTATGTGGTCGACGTCCCCGAGGCCGCCGACATCGTCATCACCGTGGCTTCGTATCCAATGGACTACGACCTCTATCAGTCGCAGAAGGCGATCGAGAACGGCTCCCTCATGCTCAAGGAAAACGGCATTCTCATCCTGGTGAGCAAATGCCGCCACGGGATCGGTGACGAGACCTTCTTCAACCTCCTGGCGGAGCAGCCCTCCCCGCAGGCGGTGCTCGATTCGATCAAGGGCGAGTATGTGCTGGGCTACCACAAGGCGGCGCGGCTGGCGCACATCTCCAAGAAGGCTGAGATCTGGGGAGTCACCAGCATCCCTCCGGAGGACATGGAGGCCGCCTTCATCCGGCCTTTCGCCGACGTGCAGAAGGCCGTGGATGCGGCCCTCTTCCGTAAGGGTCCTTCGGCCAGCGTCGTGCTGCTCACCGACGGAACGGTGACGGTTCCTCGGGTCCCGGATAGAGACATGATCACCGCTCCCCGGCTCTAGGATGCCATCCAGGGAGGCGGCGGGCGAGACGGGCCGCGGCCGGGCCTCCGCCGGGCCGGATGAATCTAGAAGACGATGCATCGCCATCCGTCGCCGGCCCTATCCACCAATCCGAGCAGGCCGACCGCTCCGCCGATTAGGAATAGACTCCGGCGAATCTGCCTATACAATTCCTGGAGCGCAGAGGCGTGGCGTTTTCTCTGCGCCATTTATGCGAGCAACTGTCCCCGTCCTCCCCCAACGGGCTGGTGAATTTCGTGAAGACACGTCTGCACCCCGGGCAAGAACTCTCCCTCGAGGACTACCGGCTCGCCGAGGAGCCCTACTACCGCCCCATCCGGGACGAAGTGGAGTTATTCGAGCGGGCGCACGAACTCAAGCTGCCGGTGATGCTCAAAGGGCCCACCGGTAGCGGTAAGACCCGTTTCCTGGAGCACATGGCCTTTAAGCTCGATCTCCCTCTGGTGACGGTGGCCTGCCACGAGGACCTAACGGCGAGCGATCTGGTCGGCCGGTACCTCTTCATCGGGAACGAGACCAAGTGGATCGACGGGCCCCTGACCGCGGCCGTCCGCCACGGCGCCATCTGCTATCTGGACGAGCTGGTCGAGGCGCGCAAGGACACGACCGTCATCATCCACCCGCTGGGCGACGACCGGCGCATCTTGCCCATCGAGAAGAAGGGGCATCTGATCGAGGCCCATCCGGACTTCATGTTGGTGGTCAGTTTCAATCCCGGCTATCAGAGCATCCTCAAGGACCTGAAGCAGTCCACCCGCCAGCGTTTCATGGCCCTCGATTTCGAATACCCGCCCAAGGCGGTCGAAACCGAGATCCTGGTCGAGGAGACCGGATCCACCCGAGAACTGGCGGAGCAGCTGGTCGAACTGGGGGCCATGGTTCGCAACCTGCGTGACCACGGGCTAGAAGAAGGGGTTTCGACGCGCCTGCTCGTGTACGCCTCCCGGCTGATCCAGGCGGGAGTCCCGGCCCGCAGAGCCGCCGAGACGGCCATGGTCAAGCCACTTACCGACGATGAGGACATGCTGGAGACTCTGCAAGAGCTCGTTGAAACGGTCTTCCCCTCCTGAGAGGAGCGGAGTCGAAGCGCGTGAGCGGCAACGTCCAGAACACCACCGGCACCGCCGAGACCACGGCAGAGCGGCATGAGCTGATCGCACGGGCCACTTCCCTGGAAGGGGAGGTAGGCCGATTCGCGGAGTCGCAGGCGGGCTATCTGCAGGTCATGCCCAGCGAAGACCTCGCCCTTTGGGTGGAGCTGGCCGACTATGTGACCCCTCAACGCCTCCGGGACAAGCGCTCCTTTCTCGCCGATGCCCTGGAGGGCCTCGACTCACTCGAGCAAAACCCCGAGATCCGGGAGAAGGTGCACGAGACCGTACCCGTCCTGGCCCGCCGCTCCCCGCGCCTGGTTCAAGCCTACCTGCAGATGACCAGGTCCTTGGCACCGCTCCTTCTCGCCGAGCAGTTCAACGAGGTCACCGCGCGCGGAGTCGAAATGACGCGGGACATCGATCTGGCATCTGCCTACTTCGAGCAGGCGCCCGTCGTCCTTGCCCGGCGCGACCTCGCCTTCCTGCGTGACTGGCATGCCGAGGCCTTGCTCCTGCTCGACACCGACTGGCGTGCCGCCAAGGGGTTCCTTAGCGCGGTGGGCCAGGGATCGCACTGGCTGGCGCGCGAGGATCTTCCCGTCCTGGGGGAGCTGGGCAAGCGTGTGGGAGAGCGTTCCCGCCACGCCGTCAAGGGGATGTTCCAGGCGCTCCCGGCACTGCTCGCGGGAATGACGGTGGAACAACTGCACGAGTGGGTCGACCTGGGGCTGGAAGTCGCCACCCGCGACGAGGACCTGGTCCTCTACATGTCGTACGGTTCGAAGCGCAGCCATGAAGCCGTGCAGTTGCTCTGCCGGCAGACCTCCTTCTCGGCATTCAGGGGCAAGATCAGCCTGCTGCTCGAAGCCTTTCTGGGGGAGCCGGCTACCGTGCGAAGCATGTTCGACGTGCTGGACCCCACGACCATCCCTCCGGACGTGCCCGCGTTCAACAACGGCCGGGCGATTCACATCCGTCCGACGCTTGGCTGCCTGGGCCGCTCGCCGCTCGCGCTCTACAAACTGGTGGCGCTTCACTCCGCGGCGCACAGCCGGTTTGGCAGCTTCCGCGATGAACGTCTGGCCGCGGCACTGCTCGAGAAAAGACGGCCCGGCGACGAGGAGGCATCGAGACGGCTGGAGCGGTTCCTCGTCGGGCTCGCCGAGGACCACCGCATCGACTACCTGCTCTTTCATGCCCTTCCCGGCCTCCGGCAGGATGCGGAACTGGTCCTCCGGCAAATATATGCTGAGTTCTTGCCTCCAACCGAGCGGCGGGTGGGCCTCACCCCCGCCACGCTGCGGGCCCAACTCGTGGCCCTGCCCTTTGGCATTCGCCTGCTGGCCGACGACGCCCATCTGCGCCTCATAACTGAAACCACCAGGACCTTGCGCGAGTTGTCCACGGGTCCGGAGGATAGCTTGGCGGTGGCTGCGCAGCTCTTCGAGCAAATGGAGCAACTCTGGCTCGAGGGGAACGGCAGCTCTCCCCGCAGGATGAAGGATTTCGACCTGGCCGAGGTCCCCTACCCGCCCTTCCACGACCACTTTCCCCTGGGCATGCAGTTGGCAGCCGGACAGGCCGGCGAAGGGGACGAATCTACGATTACCCTGGGAACGCCCGGCTCGAGCTTGGAACTGCCGGAGAGTTTCCACCCGGCGGAAGTGATGCCGGAACTGGAGATCATGTTCAAGGACACCGACGGGAGCGAGGATGAGCCGTTCCTAGCGGACGAGCCGCCTCCGGACGACGAGGTGGGGCACGGCACCTTCAAATACGACGAGTGGGATTACGAGGCGGACGACTACAAGAAGGATTGGATCACGGTCCGCTGCCGGCGGCTGCCTCCGGGCAGCGCCGCCTTCGCCGAGGACACCCTCGAGGAGTATTCGGGCGAAGTCCATCTGATCCAGCGGCAGTTCGAGCGGCTGAAACCCGAGCGCATTCGCCGCTACTTCCGCCAGACGGACGGCGACGAGCTGGACGTGGACGCCCTGACCGACGCCCTGGTGGACCGGGCGGCGGGCGCTCCCATGAGCGATCAGCTCTACATCAGGCGGGACAAGAAGTTGCGGGACGTTGCCGTGCTCTTCCTGCTCGACATGAGCGATTCCACGGACGAGAAGGTGGAGGGCCGGCGCATTATCGACGTCGAGAAGCAGGGGCTGGTGCTGCTTTCCAATGCCATCGACCGCCTGGACGACCGCTACGCCATCATGGGCTTCAGCAGCGAGGGCCGCCACCGGGTGGACATCTTCACCATCAAGGAATTCGACGAGGACTACGGCGAGCGCGTGGCCGGACGCATCGGCGGCGTCGAGCCGCGGGAGTACACCCGCCTGGGGGCCGCCCTGCGGCATGCGGCCGACCACCTGGCCGGGGAGCCCGCCGAATCGCGCCTGCTGGTTCTCCTCAGCGACGGCCGGCCGTACGACTTGGGGTACGGCGACGTCCGCTATGCCACCGAAGACGTCCGCATGGCGCTCGCCGAGGCCAGACGCAAGGGGATCAAGGCCTTCTGCATTACGGTCGACCCCAAAGGTCCGGCCTACCTGGACGACCTATTCGGTGAGTATCACTACACGGTCATCCAGAACGTCACCCACCTGCCGACCCGGCTGCCCCGGATCTATCGCAACCTGACCGCTTAGGAGAACGCATGGCCAAACAGAAATTGCGAGTAGTGCAGATTGCGGGCTTTCTCGGAAGCGGGAAAACCACCCTGCTGCTCCAACTCTCCCGCCGCCTCAGCGAGGAACGGGGTCTCAAGATCGCCATGGTGGTCAACGAGATCGGCGAGATTCCCGTGGACGGCAAGGTGATGGAGGAGTCGGGGATGAAGGTCAAGGACATCGGCGGAGGCTGCATCTGCTGCGAGGTGGCCACCACCTTCGCCAAGTCCCTCTCCGACCTGGCCCGTACCTTCGCTCCCGATCTGGTCCTCGTCGAACCCACCGGCGTGGCGATTCCCCGGCAGGTGAAAGCCGCCGCCGAGATGAGCGGGAGGACGGCAACCGTGGAAGCCGGCCCCGTTATCGTGCTGTTTGATTCGACCCGGCCCGAAGAGCTGCTCGATCCGGAACTCATGGGCCGGCTGGTCACGGCGCAGCTCTCTGACGCGGACATCGTGGCGGTGTCCAAGGCGGACGCGGTCGATAAGGCCCAGCTGGAATTTGCCCAAGCGGCGGCCCGCGAGGTCATCCCCACCGCCGAATTCATCGCCGTTTCGGCGACCACCGGTCAGGGGATCGAACAGCTTCTCGACCGGATCGCACCGGTTACCCAGCAGGGAGGTGAGTGACTTGCCCGACGACGGACTGTTGGACGACGCCTGTTACCTGGACCACGGTGTCAGCGGTTACGGGGTTGCGGTCAAGCTGCACGCGGAGGAACCCCTTCCTGCAGAGGAAATCGCCGGACTTCTGCGCGAGATGATGGACGAGATCGCCCGGGACTGCGTAGACCGGGGGGCGCGTTTTGTGGGACACATCAAGTCCCACCTGGTGTGCTCACAGGGCACGCTCAAAGCCGACACCATCGGGGTGAAGCACCCGGCGGCCAGCCACGGCGAGCTCCGCGGACCGGCCAAGGACCTCTACGTCGCCATCAACTCCATAGTTCAGGGCATCTCCGAAGAGGAGGTCAAACAGGCAACTCTGGGGGCGGCGCACAGTCTGGCCGAGAAGCACCGGCTGCGCGTGGTCAAGGAGCGCGAGCATCTGTACTTCGACGAATACGACTTCGCGAACGACGAGGATTACATAGCCCAACTCCAGGCGCAGTTCGAGAACGAACCCGACAAAGGAGATCCCCAGCGGTGAAGGTCCTATCGGTCATCGGGGTACTGGGCGCGGGAAAGTCGACCGCGATTCTGGCAGCGCTTGAGGAGATCTCCCGCCGCGGGGGCCGGGCGGGCGTGGTCATCAACGACACCGGCGAAGTCCAGTTGGAGACCGAAGCCGTAATGGAGCGGTTTCCCGTCCGGAGCATCGGCGGTGGGTGAATCGGCTGCAGCGAGGCCGGGAGCTTCGCAAAGGCGCTCAACGAACTCTACCGGGAAGGGCTGGAGTACGTCCTGGCCGAGCCCGCGGGGATCGTCATCCCCAGGGAGATCAAGGCTGCGGTCGATGGGGCGGATCGCTTGGGAAGGATCCGGGCCGGCCGGATCCTTCTGCTGATCGATCCCAACAATCGGGAGGACGCTTTCGGTCCCGACATGGCACACATAACCGAACAACAGCTCCAACAGGCGGACCTGGTGGCGCTCACCAAGGCCGACCGGGCGTCACCGGATGCCCTCGCCGCCGCCGAAAAGCAGGTGCGCGGATCGAGGCCCCGGGGACAACTCTTTCGCGTTAGCTTCCGCACGGGAGCGGGCGTCGAGGAGCTGATTTCAACTCTGCTGGAAGAGTCGAGCGAGGAGGTGGAGAGACAAAGGGGCTAGGAGTTATCACGAGATATACGAGAACGATTCGGCCGACATGAAACATGGGGCGCGAGAACAGGAGCGTCCCGAGACAGGGGGAGCAACCTTGGCAATAAGAACAGATCAAATGACCGGATTGGAGCGAGTCGTCGCCGCGATGCAATTCAAGGAGGCCGACCGCGTGCCGGCAGGCCCCCTGGTCTGCGCAGCGGCCCGGCGGGTGCTCGGCATCACCTACCAGGAATGGGCCCAGGACGCGGACCTCGCAGTCGAGTCGATGGTGCATGCCGAGAAGCTCATCGGGATGGACGGCGTGCTGCTGTTGGTCGACCTCTCGGTCGAGGCGGCGGACTTCGGGGCGGAGATGGTGTACCCGATCGAGGACACGCCCCATCCGGTCTACGGCAATCCCTTCATCAAGACGGTGGAGGACTACAAGAAGCTCGAGCACATCGACCCCCGCAAGACCACGCGGATGCGGTACCTGCAGAGCTACACCGACGGCGTGATGAAGGCCATGGGCGACCGCACCGCGGTCATGACCTTCCTCTACGGGCCGCTCGGCATCCTTGCCATGCTCCGGAGCGCAGAGAAGCTGTTCCTGGACTGCATGAAGCACCCGGACGAGGTGATCGCCGCGTGCCGGATCATCACCGACGTTCTCCTCGAGCAAATCGACGCCCTGGGCGAAACCGGACCCCATGCCATCGTGCTGGACACTCTGTTCGCTTCCGGATCCATCATGAGCAAGGACCTCTGGAAGAAGATGGAGGGGCCCTTCACCACCGAGATCGCCGACAGGTGCCGGAAGAACAACATGTTGCCGATCGTGCACAACTGCGGCAACGACGTGTACTTCGACGTCCAGATAGAGGCCATGGACCCCGCGGCGATCTCCTTCGCCTGGCTTCCGGACGACTGCAAGACCCCCGAGGAGCTCAAGCAGAAGTACGGGGACAAGGTCTGCCTGATCGGCTACATGCCCCCCAGCCCGGACATGATTCTCCACACTCCCGAGCAGGTGAAGGAAGCGTGCAAAGAGCAGATCCGGGTGCTCGGCCCGGGCGGCGGCTACATTCTGTCTACCGGCTGTGAGTTTCCGCCGAACGGTCCCCTGCTGAATGCGATCGCCATGATGGAAGCGGCCGAGGAATACGGGCGCTATCCGCTGAGCTAGTCTAGCGCGCGACCGCAACCCCAGCCGTAAGCCGGTGCCGGGCCCCTGGGGCCCGGCACTCCTCTTTTTGTCACATGTGCCAAACGCCGGCGCCGCCCTCTCTTCGTCGGTCCGTTACCAGCCCCACCCCTCGAGGGTATAGGTAGACCAACCCGACCGCCGGTCGGAGGAGGAGGCTGCTTCGATGACAATTACGGCTTCATCAAAGATACGAGACGTGGCCCGCGACATCCCGGCTTCCTTGGATGTCTTCGAGAGATATGGTGTCGACTTCTGCTGCGGAGGCGACCGGCCCTTATCGGAGGCGGTCAAGGGCATGCATCTTTCCGTGGGCGACCTCATCGCGGAGATCGAGGCGGCCGCCCAGGCGCAGGATCAGGAGGACTCCTTGCACGAAGACTGGTCGCGCTACTCCCCGGCGGGACTCACCCGCCATATCGAAGAAGCGCACCACGAGTACCTGCGGGAGAAGCTTCCCAAAGCGGGTGCGGCCCTGGCCAAGGTAATCCAGGTCCACGGCGACCGTCACGAGGAGCTCTTCGAACTGGGAAGAGTATTCGAGCGCTTGCGGAACGACCTGCTGGCTCATCTCGAGCAAGAGGAGTCGGTGATCTTTCCCGCTATCCGGGAATCACTGGGGGACGATGATGCCGAATCCGTGCCGCCACCGCCCGAACTCCTCGAGTGGCTGGAAGGCCTCGAAGCGGATCACGACGACGCCGGCCGCCTGCTGCACGACATGCGCACCCTAACCAATGGCTATCAAACCCCCGAGGATGCGTGCGCAACCTATGGCGGCCTTTACGAGACCCTCGCCGCGATGGAAGCGGACATCCACCGGCACGTGCACCTCGAGAACAACATCCTGATTCCCGAGGTGCGGGACGCGCTGGCTCGGAGCGCTCCCTAAGCCGGCGCGAGTGGCATAAGCCCTCGCGGATTCAGTCCGCGAGGGCCCGACTCGCGCAACTTAGTACCCTTCGCCCTCGGTTTCGGCTTCCACCTTTCCACTGAACACCCAATGCACCAGCACGGTGTACGTGAGCACGATCGGGACCCCAATCAGGGCGATCACGAGCATCACCTTGAGGGTGAGGTCCGAGGAGGAGGTGGCCGTGGTCAGGCTGAGGTCGGGATTGTTGAGGGCAGGTACGAGATTGGGGTAGTTGCCCACCGCCCAGAGCCCCACGAGACCCAGCACGCTCGCCGCGGAAGCCAGAAAGGACGCCCTCTCCGAATCTCTGCGCAGAAAGGGAAAGGCCACTCCCCCTAAAACGACGGCAAGCGCCGCCCAACCGATAACCGAGCCGAAAACCCCGTCCACCCGATCGGGCGCAGCAAAGAAGGTGGCCGCGGTGGTGGCCAGGAACAGCGCGGCGAACACAAGCGCCCCGCGGCTCCGCACCCGGGCCAGGCGTAGCTGGAGAGCTCCTTCGGTGCGCAGCACCCCCCAGGCGGCGCCGTGAACCGCGAACAAGACGAGGGTCAACACTCCCACCAGGAGATTGTAGGGATGGAGGAGAGTGAGGAGGGTGCCGTCGAACTCCCCTTCGGGCGTCAAAGGCACGCCCCGCACGATGTTCCCGACCGCCACCCCCAAGAGCAGAGCGGCCAGGGTGCTGGAAACCGAGAACACGATGTCCCAGAAACGCCTCCAGCGAGGATCCTTCCCCCGGTATTCAATCGATACCGCCCGGAAGATCAGCGAGAAGAGCAACAGCATGATCGCCAGGTAGAAGCCGCTAAAGACGGTCGCGTAGACAAAGGGGAAGGCCGCAAAGAGCGCACCGGCGCCGGTGATCAGCCAAACCTCGTTGCCGTCCCACACCGGGCCGATCGCGCTCCTCAGGGCAGCCTTCTCCCGATCATTGCGGGTGACAAAAGGATAGAGGGCCCCGACGCCCAAGTCGTATCCATCGAGCACCGCGTAGCCGGCGAGGAGGACACCGATGAGCAGATACCAAATCAGCTGGAGATCCATGGTCCTACTCCTGTTCTCAGGCGCCGACGGGTACGGGACGCTCGGCATCTCCGGGCCCGCCGGGCACATCGGTGAGCGCCTCGTCTGCCGCGGACCCGTCATCGGGCGCGGGACCTCGCGCGATCGTCCCCAGGAACACCCTCAGAAACACCACGAAGAGCAAGGCGTACACGGCGGCGAAGAGCGCCAGGGTCAGCGCGATCTCCCCGGCGGGAACCACCGGGGAGATCGCGTCGGAAGTGCGCATGAGGCCCTGCACGATCCAGGGTTGCCGGCCGACCTCCGCCGCCATCCAGCCCAACTCGCTGGCCAGGATAGGTAGAGGGGCAGATACCACGAGCACCCACAAGAACCAGCGGCTGCGTTCCAGGCGGTTGGTGAGATGCAGGAGCAGACCGAGAGCCATCGCGCCGGCCAAATAGGTCCCGATCAGCACCATCAGATGGTACGACTGAAAGGTCAATTGCAGAGGCGGACGGTTGGCCGGAGCGACGTCATTGAGGCCGGCCAGATCGGCACCCCGGGTCAGGAAGCCCATCAGGCCAGGCACGGCGACGGCGTATCTGAGTTCCTCCGCGCTCTCGTCCACCCATCCCCAGAGGATCAGTTCGTCGGCTTCCCCGGCAACGAACTGGCCCTCGTAGGCCGCCATCTTCACCGGTTGGGTGGCGATCACCTGCTCCGCGTGGAAGTGACCGATTACCGGGATGGCCGAGGTGACCAAGAGACCAAAGACCAGGGCGAAGCCCATCGTCCGGCGGGCGAAGGCCAGATTGCGGCCGCGCAGAAGATAAAACGCCGCGATGCCCGCCGCCATGAAGGCTCCGGCAGCCCAGGTGGCAGACACCGTGTGCAAGAACCGAGGAAGGGTGGAGTCGTTGAACATGGCGGCGAAGAAGTCGGTCATGACCGCTCTGCCCTCTTGGATTTCGTACCCGGCCGGCGTCTGCTGCCAGGAGTTCGCGATCAGAATCCACAGCGCCGACAGATGGGCTCCGAAGACCACAAGCCAGGCCGACACGTAGTACAGGCGGGGCGAAATCTTCCCCCGGCCAAACAGAAGCACCCCGAGGAAGGTCGATTCCAGGAAGAAACTGAAGAGGGCCTCGGCGGCGAGCGGAGCCCCAAAAATGTCACCCACGAAGCGAGAATAGGCGGCCCAGTTGGTCCCGAAGGCGAACTCCATGGTTATCCCGGTGGCCACCCCGATGGCGAAGGTCGCAGTGAACAGCTTGAGCCAGAAGTTGGCCACCTCGAGGTCGGCCTTTTCCCTTGTCTTGTAGTAGCGCCTCTCGGCCAATACCAGGAACAAAGAGAGCCCCAGGCTGAGGGGCACGAAGAGGAAGTGGAAGCCGATCGTGAAGGCGAACTGAATGCGGGCGAGGATCACGGCGTCCATGGCGGGGGAACCTCCTATAGGCCGAGAATATGAAGCAGACCCGAGCGTCCTCTGCAGCCGCGAATCCCGGCGCGGGGGGCTGCGCCCCCCGCCCGCTTCACCGGCTAGTCCCCCGTGCTAGCGGTGCCTGCTTGGACACAGATAGCCTAACAGAGCCGGCCGTCAAAGTCGTCCATACAGACTACTTCCAGCGTCCGAAAATCCGTCTACGTACGGCTGCTCCCTTGAGCCACTGAATGGCCTCCGTCGGGTTCAACTCCTTGGGGCAGGCCTCGACGCAGTTGGTGATGGTGTGGCAGCGGTAGACCCCGCGCTCGTTGTCGAAACTCGACAGACGGGCCTTGCGGGCCTCGTCCCGGGTATCGGCCTCGAAGCGGTAGGCCCAGAGGAGCGCGGCGGGGCCCAGGTAATTGTCCTCTCCCCACACGCTGGGGCAGGAACTGTAGCAGGAACCGCAGAGGATGCAGTCCACCGGGTTGTCCAGCTTGTGCCGGTCCTCGGGGCTCTGCAGGGTCTCCTTCTCCGGATACTGTGATTCGTGCATGATGTACGGCTTGATGTACTCGTACTTCGCGAAGAAGTCGGTCATGTCGCACACCAGGTCTTTGACCAGCGGCATGCGCGGCAGCGGCTCCACGGTTATGGGAGCGTCCTCCAGATTCTTCACGTTCGTCTGGCAGGCCAGGCGGTAGCGCCCGTTGATGTACATGGCGCAGGAACCGCAAACCGCGGCCCGGCAGCAGTAGCGAAAAGAAATCGAGCCGTCCAGGTTCTCCTGGATGTAGAAGAGGCCTTCCAACACGGTGAGGCTGTTCTCGTACGGAACGGTGAATTCCTGCCAGCGGCGGTCGCCGTCGCGCTCCGGGTCGTACCTGTGAATGCGGAAGGTGGCTTCCGGCATCTGCGCTCCTCCCTAGTACTTACGCTCTTGCGGTTCGTAGAGACCCAGAGCCACCGGCTTCTGGTCCAGCTTCGGACGGCCGTCCGGCTCGCGGTGGGCGAGCGTGTGGACCAGCCAATTCTCGTCGTCTCGCGTGAGATAGTCGGTGCGCGAGTGCGAGCCTCGTGATTCGGTTCGGTTCAGGGCGCCCGCGGCCGTCGTCAACGCCACTTCCACCATTCCCTGCAGTTCGTAGGTGCGGATCATGTCGAGATTGAAAACACGGCCGCTGTGGCGCAGGTAGATGTTGTGCACGCGCTCGTTCAGCGCGAGCAGTTTGTCCAGCCCCGCCTGCATGATTTGTTCTTCGCGATAGATGCCGAAGTGCTCTTTCATGGTCTCGGTCATCTCGGTACGGACGGCGTAGGGGTCTTCCCCGTCCGACCGCAAGGTGAGAGCCGCCAGCTTTTCGTCCATACGCGTCAGCGACTGCTCGACCTCCGCCGCGCCGCGTTGATGCTGCGCCAGTCCGCTGAGGTACTCGGACGCAGCCGCTCCGCTGCGGCGGCCGAAGACCAGGGTCTCGAGCAGGGAGTTCCCGCCCAGACGGTTGGCGCCGTGCACCGAAACGCAGGCGCACTCGCCGGCAGCGAAGAGCCCCGGCACCTCCGTGCGCCCGTCCATGTCGGTGTCGATTCCACCCATCGTGTAGTGCTGGCTGGGAACGATGGGGATGGGCTCGTCGATCGGGTCCACTCCCTCGAAGTGAATAGAGAGATCGCGGATGCCCGGCAACCGCTCCATGATCTTGTCGCGGCCCAGGTGGCGCAGATCCAGATAGACGAACTGCTTGCCGTCGATGCCCCGGCCCTCGAGAATCTCCGTCCAGATCGACCGTGAGGTGATGTCGCGCGGGGCCAACTCCATGGCCTTCGGAGCGTATTTGGCCATGAAACGCTCGCCCTCACCGTTGATCAGATAACCGCCTTCGCCGCGGGCACCCTCGGTCATCAGGATGTTCGTGGTAAGCAGGCCGGTGGGATGGAACTGAATGAACTCCATGTCCTTCAGAGGCACCCCCGCCCGGTAGGCGAGGCTCGCCCCGAAGCCCGTGGAGATGATGGCGTTCGTCGAGTTGGAGTAGGTGCGGCCGGCGCCGCCGGTGGCGATGACCACGGCCTCGGCCTGGAAGCCCTCGAACCCACCGGCGGTCATGTCGTATGCCACGACTCCGCAGGCCCGCCCGTCGGCGTCACGGACGATGTCCGTGACGAACCACTCGGTATAGAAAGGTACTCCCGCCTTGATCGCCTCGTTGGTGCAGGTGTGCAGCAGATAGTGGCCGGTCTTGTCCGCCCCGTAACAGGTGCGCGGGTATCCCGCGCCGCCGAAGGGTCGCTGGGCGATGCGCCCGTCGTCGAACCGGCTGAAGGGGCATCCCCAGTGCTCCATCTGGTAGAGGATGGGGATCGCGTCCTCACACATCTGCTTGGCGGCGTCCTGATCGGCCAGGTAGTCGGATCCCTTGACCGTGTCGAAAGTATGCTTCTCGGGAGTGTCGTCCGCGGAATCGGGGTGATTGGCCAGGGCCGAGTTGATGCCCCCCTGCGCTGCCCCGGAATGGCTGCGCGCGGGATAGACCTGGGAGAGAATCGCCACGTCCACTCCGGCCCGCTTCGCCTCGATGGCCGCCCGCAGCCCGGCAAGGCCGCCTCCGACGACGATTAGCTCGTGGTAGATCATCCGCCCCCCTACTAGTCCGTCAACCAGGGCCAGAACGCCCAGATGCCGTAGGCGATCGCCGCGACCCCGATGACTACCAACGCCGCGTCGAGCGCGGTGCGCTTGGAACCCGCGAAGCCGTAGTCCAGCAATACCATCCGCACTCCATTGAGACCGTGGAAGACGACCGCAAAAAGGAGCAGGAAATCGGTAAAGATGAAGAATCCGGAGCCCAGTCGGTCGCCGATGTTGTCAAAGGTCAGCCGGCCGATATTGAGGACGTGGAGTACGACCAGGTGAACCGTCAGCCCGTAGAGCAGGAGCACCGCGGTTATCCGCTGAAGGAACCAAGGCCACACGCCCCCCTCACCTTTGCGCAAGACTTCTTGTCTCACCAGGGACCCTCCCCGTTCGAGATGTAATAGAAGGAAGCGTAGGCGAACACCGCCAGGACCACCGCGGTCGCCGCCATCACCCCATAGAAGAGGCTCTTGTGGCGGTAGGTGCCGATGCCCAGATCGAACAGCAGGATGCGGAGGCCGTTGAGGCCGTGAAAGACCACCGCCGCCGTCAGCAGCAGATCGAGCACCACGAAGATGCTCTGCTCGAAGGTCTCGAAGATGTTCTCATCAGCTCCGCCACGCGATGAAGCGGCGATCACGCTGATGTGCATGAAGAGGTAGAGCACGAGAGCCAGTCCGCTGACGCGGTGGAGGATCCACGCCCACATCCCCCAGCCCTTCCAATTACCGGCGCCGACATTCTCGTGGCGCCGCGTTTTCTCGGCGATCATGTGCCCGCCGCCTCCTTCCGCTCGAATTGGGCCCGGCCCTCCTGGTAGGCGTCGCCGCCGTAGATGTCGTTCACCACCACCGCGGGAAAATCCTCCACCTCGAGTTCGCGGATGGCCTCCGCGCCCAGATCCTCGTAAGCGATGATCTTGGCGGAGGAGATGCGCTTGGCGATCAGAGCGGCCGCGCCTCCCACCGCTCCGAAGTACACCGCCTTGTGCTTGATCAGGGCGTCGCGGACCTCTTGGTTGCGATAGCCCTTCCCGATCATACCTTTGAGCCCCAACTCCAGCAGGACCGGAGAATAGGAGTCCATGCGGCCCGAGGTGGTCGGTCCGGCCGAGCCGATGACCTGCCCCGGCTTTGCCGGAGAGGGACCCACGAAGTAGACGATCTGGCCTTCCAGCGCGACCGGGAGTGGCTCACCCTTTTCCACGAGTTCGACCAACCGCTTGTGCGCCGCGTCGCGGGCGGTGAGGATCTTGCCCGAGATGAGCACGCGGTCGCCGCTGCGCAGATCCGCGATCGCCTCTTCGGTGAGGGGCGTGGTGATGCGCTTCTCGCTCACAGGACCACCTCCTTGTGCCGGGCGGAGTGGCACTGGATATTGACACCCACCGGCAGGGCCGCGATATGCGTGGGGTATTCCTCGACGAAGACATCCATCACCGTGGTGCGGCCGCCCATCCCCATGGGACCGATGCCCAGGTCGTTGGCCCGGCGCTCGAGTTCGTCCTCCAGTTCGGCCAGGTGGGGTTCGGGGTTTTGTGAGCCGACTTCGCGCAGAATCGCCTTCTTCGCCAGGTAGGCGACCTTGTCGAAGCTTCCGCCCACGCCCACCCCGATGATCAGCGGAGGGCAGGCGTTCGGGCCGGCATTGCTGATGGTGTTGAGCACGAAGTCGACGACTCCCTGTCGGCCCTGGCTGGGTTTCAGCATCGCCAGAGCGCTCATGTTCTCGGCCCCCCCGCCTTTGGGCAGCAGGGTGATCTTCACCTGCTCCCCGGGAACGATGCTGCTGTGGATGATGGCCGGGGTGTTGTCGCCGGTGTTCTTGCGCTCGCCGAAGGGTTGCGTGACCATCGACTTACGCAGATAACCTTCTTCGTAACCGCGCCGGACCCCCTCGTTGACGGCCTCGTTGAGGTCGCCACCGGTCACGTGCACATCCTGACCGATCTCCATGAAGACCACGGTGAAGCCGGTGTCCTGGCAGAGAGGGACTTCCTCGGCGTCGGCGATGCGCACGTTCTCTCGAAGCTGGCTGAGGATGTCCCTTCCGGTCTCGGACTCCTCGCTCTCCAGGGCGCTGTCGAACTTGTCGACCACGTCCTTGGGTAAAAAGTAGCAGGCCTCCTTGGCCAGCCGGGCAACAGCGTCCGTGATTGCAGCGGCTTGTAGCTCCCTCATGCTCCCTCCTTCAGCTCAACTCTAGCGTTGGGCGGGTCCGCAGGCAAAGGCAAAGATGGCATCGCACCGGGCGAAATCAAAGAACCCAAAAACCCCCCAACGCAAAAATCCAGCAGCCACCCCGCGAGACGGAGAGGTCACTGGATCGCTAGAGCTTTCCACCGTACCGTCTGCCCGGGGGGTTGCCCTCGAGCGAGGCACGGTCGCTGTAGCAACAGCCCTACGACGCCCGTTCGGACGCTTGCGCTAGTTTTAGCATAGTCATCCGTGAGATGGAAGGTCCGACCAAACAGGTGCCGATTCGCATAAGGGCCGGCAAAAGGCGCCGGGCCCGCTGCCATTGGCGGCCCGGCGCGGTTGCGCTATGGTTCTAGGCCATGCGCGTCTTGTCCGGCATTCAACCCTCGGGCCGACTACATCTCGGTAATTACTTCGGTGCTCTGCAGCAGCACCTCGAGTTGCAGCGGGAGAACGAGGCCTTCTACTTCATCGCCAGCTATCACGCGCTCACCACCGTCCACGACGCGGCCAAGCTGCGCGAGCTGACCAACGGCGTGGCCCTGGATTACCTGGCCCTCGGCCTGGACCCTGGGAAGACCACTCTGTTCCGCCAGACCGACGTGCCTCAAGTGACCGAGCTCTGCTGGATTCTCTCCTGCGTCACTCCCATGGGGCTGCTCGAACGCGCCGTGAGCTACAAGGACAAGGTGGCTCAGGGCCTGATCCCCAATCACGGGCTCTTCGCCTATCCGGTGCTGCAGGCGGCCGATATCCTGATCTACCTCTCCGAGGTCGTCCCGGTGGGCCAGGACCAGAAGCAGCACATCGAGATGACCCGCGACATCGCCGCCAAGTTCAACCACGAGTTCGGGGAGACCTTCGTGATTCCCGATGCGCGCATTCTGGAGAACACCGCGGTGGTCCCCGGTGTCGACGGCCGGAAGATGTCCAAGAGCTACGGCAACCAGATCGGCATCTTCGAAGAAGGCAAAGCCCTGAAGAAGAAGGTGATGGGGATCGTCACCGACCCCACCCCGGTCGAGGAGCCCAAGGACCCCGAGACTTCGACTCCTTTCCTGCTGCTAAGCCTGATGGCCGACCCCGCCGAGACGGCCGAGTGGGAGGCCCGATACCGCGCCGGCGGCATGGGCTACGGCGAGGTGAAGCAGCGCCTGCTCGAGTTGATCGATCAGAACTTGGGACCCTTCCGCGAGCGCCGCAAGGAACTCGAGCAAGATCCGGGCTATGTGGAGGATGTGTTGGTCGAGGGTGGGCGTCGAGCCCGCGCCGTGGCCGAGCCGGTAATGGAGCGGGTGCGGGAGGCCACCGGTCTCCAGGTAGGCTATTCTCGAAGCGGTTGGAGAAACTGAAGGGCTAACCCCCGCATTGTGGGCCCAGGGCAGACGGGCGCAACCAACTAACGACTTACAGGAGCGGTCAATGGCCGAGACGAAAGGCGCTTCCCGCTGGGTCGGAAACCTCGACGAGATGATCGAGTACGCCAAGGACGGGATCGTCAGCAAGACCATCGTCGACACCCCGGAGGCCAAGATAGTCCTCTTCGCGTTCAGCCCCGGGCAGTGCCTCTCGGAGCACACGGCCAGCGTCCCGGCTTCGATTCACGTTCTCGAGGGGACGGCATCCATACTCCTTGGCGATGAGCGGCACGACGCCGGCCCCGGCACCTATGTCTACATGCCGGCAGAACTCAAGCACGCCGTGGACGCCAAGGACAACATGGTCTTTCTCTTGACCCTCCACCGCGGCGCCAACGGCTAACACGCCGGTCCGGGAGGCGCCTACTCGGCCCGGGAGGCGCCTACTGATCCTCCTGGACGAACAACCCGGACAGGCCCTCGAAAAGCATGAGAAGGCCGGCGGGGATCCAGAGCATGGCGGCCACGAGGAAGCCGGCGATCCCAAGCACGAGAAAGGCCATGCGGGCAAAGCGCGGTGACGACTCGGATAGGAACGCCATGATCAGCCCGACCACGCCCAGGCCAATCGTGATCACTCCCATGGTGACGGCTGCATCTTCAGAGCCGGCCACGGTCAACCGGCTCACGTCGAATCCCAAGATCACCAGGCCCGCAATAATCCCCAGAACGCTGCCGGCCAGTCCGGTCCACGAAAGATTAAAGCCCATCCGCCCCCCTCTCGCCCAGATTTCGCAGCATACGATGCCATGCACTTTAACCGACCGCAGTCCGTTTGGAACGACTATTTGTCGAACATAGCTTCCGCCTATCGTCGATCGCTTCCTTTTAATACCACCTGGGGTATGATGGCAACATGAGCACTTCAGAGAAGAACAGCACCAGAACCAGAGGCGCCCAGACCGGGCGAGTGCGCGCAACCGTGGATCCCGGAGTCTGCGGGTTTCACGCCGACATCGTGGCCGAGGCCGAATCCATGCGGAAGGTCAAACTCGAGATCACCAGTGACTGCGCCGCCATCCAGAAGGCTGCGGACCGCCTGCCGGAGGTCAACATGCTCGAGGAGACCCGGGCGGGCCTGGGCCAAGGCCAGGTCTACGGAGCGCTTTCCGAATGCGTACGGCACGTTACCTGTCCGATCGGCTCCGGGATACTCAAGGCATGCGAGGCGGCCGCCGGTCTGGCGCTGCCTCGGGACGTCAGCATCAAGCTCGAGAGAGAGTAGCCCCGCCCGCCAACCCGGTCAGTCGATCAGCAGCAGGCCGGTCCAACGCACCGGCTGATCCGAGGAGAGGGCGATAGGCAGCCCGGCGTTCGCCGCCGTGCGGAATACGTCAACGCCCACGCCTTCCATGGCCGGACGCGCCTCGAAAGGATGGCGGCAGGGCTCGCCGCCGGCAATTCCCACGCAATCCGGGCAGAGCGAACAGAGCCCCCCGGTGAAGCCGGTGGCGTAGTAGTAGTTCGCCTTGAGCGCGGCCGCTTCGAGCCCGCCCAGGATCCGGCCGAGCAACCGGGTCTGATCGCCGTGCAGTTCTTCCTCGAGCGCGGCCAGATCCTTGCCCGCGAGTCCCTCGTCGTCCAGATCCAGGGAAGAGTGGCTCGATTCCACCTGGACCACCATCGCACTGGAGTATCGCCCGAGCACCTCGCGAAACTCCGCCACCGAAAGAGTGTTGGGGGGGCAGTTGAGATAGCGGCCGTAGCCGTGGCAGCGCGGAACCGCGCACTTCAGGCGCACGCGCTCGTCCACCACCACCTGGCCGGCCTCGATGATCGCCGCTCCATCTGCGCCCAGCTCTCTGGCCGCCTTCAACAGAAAAGAATACTTTCCCGCGTCTTCGCTCATGCCCGCCCGTCCGATTTTCGGGTTACAGTCTCCGCCGCCGGTGTTAAGGTAACTTCATGGAAGTGCTACCCGGCTCCAATGCTTTGGACCTCATTCTCTCTTCGCTGGTTCTGGGCATCGTGCTCGGCCTGGCCGGATATTTCACCGCGCTTTTTGGCGCAGCCACCCTGCAGGGCGTGGGCCGCCTGGCCCGCCTATCGGTGCTCGTCCCCGTGAACGGACCGGGTTTCGAATCCGCCTCCTGGGCGGACGAGGGAGCGAGGGGGGATGTGAACCGGGAAAGCAACGGCCTGATGCTCCTGGCCGTCGGGTTCGCCCTGATACTCGTCTCCTGCGCTCTCGAGGGTTACGTCTTCGCCCTTCTGGTCCGGCTCACGCTGCTCTAGCGCAGGACTTCGGCGACCAGATCGCCCACCTCGTCCGGATCCTTGCCCACGCGGATGCCCGCCGCCTCGAGTGCCTGCTGCTTTGCCTGCGCGGTGCCCGCCGAACCGGAGATGATCGCTCCGGCGTGCCCCATCTGCTTTCCCGGAGGCGCGGTGAAGCCGGCGACGTACGCCACCACAGGCTTGTCCAGGTGCTCTTGGGCCCAGCCGGCCGCCGCCTCCTCTTCGCTGCCGCCGATCTCACCGACCAGCACCACGGCTTCGGTCTGCTCGTCTGCCCCGAATCTCTCCAGCACGTCGATGAAGGAAGAGCCCACGATCGGGTCGCCGCCAATCCCCACCGCGGTCGACTGACCGATCCCCCTGCGGGTCAGCTCATGAGCGATCTGGTAGGTCAGGGTGCCGGAACGGCTCACGAGGCCCACGCCTCCTTGCTTGAACACCGAGGTGGGGATGATGCCCACGTTGGCGCGGCCTGGAGAGATCAGTCCGGGGCAGTTGGGGCCGATCAGCGTGACGCCTCGAGCCCGGGCGTGATGGTAGGCGCGCAGCATGTCGTGCACGGGAATGCCTTCGGTAATCGTGACGACGACGCCCACGCCCGCATCGATCGCCTCGTACATCGCGTCCGCCGCGAAACGCGCCGGCACGAAGATCAGGGAAGTATCGACCCCTTCGCCCGCGACCGCCTCGCGCACGGTGTCGAACACCGGTATCCCCTCGACCTGCTGACCCCCCTTGCCCGGGGTTACGCCCGCCACCACCCGGGTTCCGTAATCGCGGTTGCGCAGAGCGTGAAAGGAGCCCTCTCGGCCGGTGATCCCCTGCACCACTACGCGGCTGTTCTCGTCGATCAAGATGGCCATGGCTAAGCTCCTGCCAGCGCGACCGCGCGCTCGGCGGCCGCGGTCATGGTCGGTTCGGAGTACACGTTCTGCAGTCCGGCCTCGGCGATCAGGCTGCGGCCCTCCTCCTGGTTGGTCCCATCCAAGCGGACGACGATGGGCAGCGTGATCCGCAGTTGGTCGACGGCGGTGAGGATGCCTCGGGCGACCTCGTCGCAGCGGGTGATGCCTCCGAAGATGTTGAAGAAGATCACCCGAACCTTCGGGTCTGAGGTGATCACCTCCAATGCCTGGACGATCTCTTCCGCCTTTGCTCCGCCACCCACGTCCAGGAAGTTCGCAGGGCGGCCACCCGCGTTGGCCACCACGTCCAGCGTGCTCATCACCAGGCCCGCCCCGTTCCCCAGGACGCCGACGTCACCATCGAGCTTGACGTAGGTGACCCCGCGGTCGCGCGCCATCTGCTCCTGAGGATCTGCCGCGCTCACGTCGCGCATACCCGCGATGTCGGCATGCCGAAAGAGAGCGTTGTCGTCTGCGGTCAGCTTGCAGTCGAGGGCCACCACCCGCCCGTCGGCCAGCACGGCAAGCGGGTTCACCTCCACCAGGGTGGCCTCGTAGATCACGAAGGCCTCGTACAGCCGAGCCATCACCTCCGAAACCGCAGGTCCCAAATCCGCCGCCAGTCCCGACTCAAACGCCAGCCGCCGGCCCAAGTAGTCGCTCCACCCCAGGAGCGGATCTATGTGGACCCGGGCGATCGCCCCCGGGTGTTCCCGGGCGATCTCTTCCACGTCCATGCCCCCCATCGATGAGAGCATGGCCAGCGGGCGTTTCTCCGCCCGGTCCAACACGACGGCCGCGTAGAGTTCGCGCGCGATGTCGGAGGCTTCCTCGACGTAGACCCGCCCGACCGTGTGGCCTTTGATGTCCATACCCAGGATGTCTGCGGCCGCGCGGGACGCGCCGGCGGCATCGTCAACCACTCGGATGCCTCCCGCCTTACCCCGGCCTCCGGTGTGCACCTGAGCCTTGACCACCACCGGCCCGCCCAACTCCTCGGCCGCCGCGGCCGCCTCGTCCACGCTGAAGGCCACCCGGCCGGCCGGCACCGGCACGCCCATACAGCCCAGTAATTCCTTGCCCTGGTGCTCGTAGAGATCCACCAACCGCCTCCTAGACCTTGACTAGACCTGAATCGCCAACCGCGCCTTGAACTCCCCAAGCTCCTCGCGCAACACTCCGATGACCTCGCCCAGGGTGGCGTAGGCCGCGAGGGCCTCCCTCATCGGCGGCAGCAGGTTGTCGGTGCCCTTGGCGGCCGCGCGCACCCGGGCCAGGGCCTGGTCCACCTCATCCTGGTCGCGAAAGCCGCGGATCTTCGCCAACCGCTCGAGCTGCCCGTCCTGAACGGCGGGGTTCACGCGATGCAGCCGCATCTCCGGCCGCTCGTCGCCCGTGTGGCGATTGACCCCCACCACGATCTTCTCCTCCCGCTCGATCGCCAACTGGTAGGCGTAGGCTGCGTCCTCGATCTGCCTCTGAATGAAGCCTTCTTCGATCGCGGCCACCGCGCCGCCGATCCGGTCGACCTCGGCCATCAGTTCCTCCGCCTTGGCCTCCAACTCATCGGTCAGACTCTCGATGGCAAAGGAGCCCCCGAAGGGATCCACCGTATCGGTCACGCCGCTCTCGTGGGCGATGATCTGTTGCGTGCGCAGGGCCACCGTCACCGATTCGTCAGAGGGCAGAGCCAGGGCCTCGTCGAAGGAATTGGTGTGCAGCGACTGGGTGCCCCCGAGCACCGCGGCCAGCGCCTGCACCGCGACCCGCACGATGTTGTTGTGCGGCTGCTGGGCCGTCAGGGTCGAGCCCCCGGTCTGCGTGTGGAAGCGCAACTTCAGGCTATTGGGGTCCTGCGCCGCGAAGCGGTCCTCCATGATCCGCGCCCACATGCGCCGCGCCGCCCGAAACTTGGCGACTTCTTCCAGCAGGTTGTTGTGGGCGTTGAAGAAGAAACTCAGCCGGGGTCCGAACTGATCCACCTCCAGGCCCGCGGCCAAGCCCGCCTCCACGTAGGCGATGCCGTCCGCCAGGGTGAAAGCCAGTTCCTGGGCCGCCGTCGAGCCCGCTTCGCGGATGTGGTAGCCCGAGATCGAGATGGTATTCCAGTTGGGCAGGTGCTCGTTGCAGTAGGCAAAGGTGTCCGTCACCAACCGCATGGAGGGCCGGGGGGGAAAGATGTAGGTGCCCCGAGCCACGTACTCCTTGAGGATGTCGTTCTGGATGGTGCCGCGGAGCTCCCGGGTGTCAACCCCCTGCTTCTCGGCCACCAACTCGTAGAGCAGCAAGAGCACGCAGGCGGGCGCGTTGATGGTCATCGAGGTCGAGACCTGATCCAGGGGAATCCGGTCGAACAGGAGCTCCATGTCGGCGAGCGAGTCGATGGCCACGCCCACCCGGCCGACCTCACCCTCCGAGAGCGGGTGATCGGAGTCGTAGCCCATCTGGGTGGGCAGGTCGAAAGCCACGGAGAGCCCGGTCTGCCCGCAGTCAAGCAGGTAATGGAATCGCTGATTGGTCTCCTCCGCCGAGGCGAAGCCGGCGTACTGGCGCATGGTCCAGAAGCGGTCGCGATACATGCGCGGGTAGACTCCGCGCGTGTAGGGGTACTGCCCCGGCGAACCCAGCTCCTGCTGCCAGTTCTTGCCCTCGACGTCTTTGTGATCGTAGTAGACCGGGAGTTCGATCCCCGAGTCAGTCACGTGTGCGTCAGTCATTCACGCCCCCCAACTGCGCGCTGGACACATCTGCCGGTATTTTTGGCTCGAACCCGCCCGCTCTACTCGGCCGCTGCCGCATCGGCCGCCGTTGGCGGCTCGACCAGTTCGGTCAGCACTCCCGTCGTGGCGGACGGGTGCACGAAAGCAATCCGTGAGCCCCCCATTCCCCGGCGAGGAATCTCGTCGATCAGCCGGGCGCCCGCTTCGCGAAGCGCGGCCAGGGCGGCCTCGATGTCGTCCACCCGGTAGGCCACATGGTGAAGGCCGGGGCCTCTCTTGGACAAGAAGCGCCCCACCGGGGTATCTTCGCTCAGCGGACGGAGCAACTCGATCAGGGTCTCGCCCACGATCAGCGCCGCCAGTTCGACGCCCTGCTCTTCGACCACCTCGCGCCGCTTCACGGACAAGCCGAGGGTCGTGGAGTACACCGCCAAGGCCGAGTCCAGGTCGTCGACCGCTATGCCCAGATGATCGATCTTGTCCAGCATCTTTCCCCCGAAAAAAGCTTCGCCCCTTGATCTGACCGGGCCGCTGATTATGTCAGACCAAAAGGGTGGCCAACAAGGCGATGGGGGACGAGGGGACGCCCCTGGGGGACAAGCGGTCTAACCCGCGGGCGCCGCCCCTACCTCCGCGGCCAAACCCTCGAGGATCTCCGCGAGTTCAGCGGAGACGAGCGTCCCCACGTAGCTCCGATCTCCTTCGGAGATCCCCACCTGGTCCGTTCCCCCCCGAAACAGGTGAAACTGGAGTCCGTCCTCCCGATAGAGCACCACCAACAACTCGCCTTTGGCGAGCGACACCCGATCCGAGGACAACGGCGCGTCGTTGATCAGATCGATCATCCGTTGGAGACGGCCGTCCCCGCGTTCCACCGTCTCGAAGTCGCGCAGGTTCTGTCCCTCGATCCCATAGGCCCAACTCTCGATGTGTTCGCCTTCGAGTAGCGGCTCGCTCCAAGCGAAGTAGTAGAGGTAGGCCGCCAGCCCAGCCAGCAGCGCTAGCGCGGCCACCGCCCAGAGTTCCCGTTTCACTCGCCACCCGCCTCCGTGCCGCCCTCGGGCGCCACGGAGCCGCTTCCGCCGCTCATTCCCGACGGCGTCAGTTCACCGGTCACCGAAAGGCTCCCGGGAAACCAGGCCGGTGAGTAGACCAGCCCCGAAATCTCCCCCTCGGGAGCCGGGAAGGTCAAGATCAGGTCGAGCGAAGCTCCGGGTAACAGGGTGCGGGCGGGCGGGCCCGTGAGCCCGGAGAGCGGCTCGGAGGCGCGGCCCTCGGCGACCAGCGTGAAGTCCTGCGGCTCGACCCGGACCGCGTCCGCACCGCCGTTCCGGACGTACACGAATGCCTGCACGAAGTTGCCGGTGCTGGGTGTGACGGCGGCTTCGTCCACGGGCCGATGGGGAGCGGTGGGCCGGGAGGTGCTGGACAACGAGGTCACATTGACCCGCACCGGCCCAAGCATCACCGGTTCGCCGACGCCGGCGGCCACATCTCCGCCCTCGGCCGCCGTGACTTCGGCGGTTGCGTCCGGCGAATCAGGTGCCGTATCTGCCGGCCCGGCCGCGCCGGCCTCTGCTGTCGCCGAGGTGGTTTCTTCCCCGGCAGATGCAGTGCCCTCGCCGTTACCCGGGTCGGTGGAATCCGATGAGGCCGAGGTCTCCCCGGGCCCCGAGGCCGGGTCTTCATCCCCGCACGAAGAGAAGAGGGCAAAGAGCGCTATCAGAAGGATGACCACGACCGCCGCCAGCAGAAAAATGGGCGGCACTCCGCCCGGTCCGGTCCGCCGCGGCCGCCGGCGCTGCTGCCGGCGGGCCAGACGTTCCTGCCGCGCGCGTTCGTATTCCTCGGGGTCCCACTCCTCGGGGAACGACCCTTGCTCTGACGGTCTGTCGTCCATAGCGCGCAATACTACCCTACCGCAAGCCCGAAACGGGCTGGGCCAAGGCCGCGAGCAGAGCCTTTCGGTCGCCGTCAGGGTCACGATCACGTGGCCATCACCATCACCATTGGGGTAGCTATCACGATTACCATAGGGTTCGCAGAACGCGCTCCCGCCGACGGCGGGCTAGCTGTACCGCCCACACACGTTATTGTCCCCGGACCCTGGAGATCGGTGT
>JADQBG010000011.1 GCA_016278725.1 Actinomycetota bacterium | reverse complement strand
GGCGGGCGAGCTCCTCGAGCCGTTCCCGCTCAGACTCCCACACGCAGCGGCTCCCGGAGGATTTCCAGGATGCCCAGCAGAGGCACGCCGGCCCACTCGGGGCGGTTGTTCAGTTCGTATCTCAGCTCGTAGACCGCCTTCTCCAGCAGGACGAAGTCGAAGAGCAGGTCGAATTCCTCCGGGGCTTTGGGTAACCAGCGCGGCCGCCCGGCTTCTTCCAAGTAGGAACCCAGGAAGGTGGCGGAGACCCACTGGTACCAGAAATGGGCCCACGGTTCGAGCTGCTTCCTGTCTTCGGGCCGGATGTTGCCGTTACGCAGAGCCGAAAGCGACGCGTAGTGGAAGGAACGGGTCATGCCCGCCACGTCGATCAGGGGAGAGCGCTTCATCCGGCGCTGGGTAAGCGGCCGGGCGGGCTCTCCCTCGAAGTCGATGATCACGAAGTCCCGGCCGGTGTAGAGCACCTGGCCCAAGTGATAGTCGCCGTGCGTGCGCATGCGCATCCCCGAGAGTGTCTGATCGAGGATCCGGCGAAGCCTGGCGACCATCTCGGGTTCCTGTGCGAGCACCGCCTCCGCATCGGCGCGGTCCTCCTCGGCCACCGTCTCCAACTGATCGCGCAAGGTGTCGTAGGCGTGCCGGGCCAACGTGCGCACAGACTGGTAGAGGGAGCGCTGGTAATGTGGGGTGAAGGCCTCGGGCGAGAAAGCCGTGTCCCGAGTGTTGGAGGCCAGCGCGGCGTGCATTTGCGCGGTTCGGCGGCCGAGCATCTGCACGGCCGGAAGGTAGGTGCCGATTGCCTCGAGGATGAAGTCGGGCAGTTCTTCCTGCTCTAGCTCGGCCAAGGGTCTGCTCACGAAGGCCTGGTCGGGAACCGCGATGCGGTCGGCCAGAGCCCGCTCGTAGAACCGGCCCAGGCCGTCTAGGGTGAAGCGCCAGGCGTCGCCCTCGTTGGGCACGAATTCCTGCAGGATGGCGAGCGAAACCGACTCGTGCCCGCGACGCCGGTACTCAATCCCCCCGGCCACCGCGGGGATGTGGTCGAAGCCGGCATGATCGGTCAGGAATCGGCCCAGTTCGAGGTCGGGGTTGACCCCCTCCTCGACCCGGCGATAGAGCTTGAGTATCAGCTTGTCTCCGAAGCTGACCGAGGTGTTGGTCTGCTCCGTCTTTAGCAGACTGGGCGGCGGGATCTCCTCATCCGCCGGGGCCAGAGTGCGGAAGGCCTTGCTCGGCACACCGGTGAGCGCGCCCTTGGCCCCCTTGAAGCGCCGCCGGTTGCGCATGGCCTCGAGCAACAGGAAGGAGAACTCCCCCTCGCCCAGCGCGTCGTAGAGAATCCCCTCGAGCGGTTCCTGGCCCCGGCTGCGCACCCGCAGGCGGCATACGGTGCGATAGGCAAGCTCTTCTCGCACCTGCTCGGCCCGCTCTCCCACGGCGAAGCTCAAGGGCAGCACGTATGTTTCCGGCTCGCCTGCGGCATACTCCACGCGCACGAGGGTCACCACCGTGGTGGCGCTGGCGGTTTCCAGGGGGATGGTGTCCTCGATGGCGGCGTCCACGATGGTGCGGGCCTTGCCCCGGAACCAGCGGCGGTTGCGCAGGTGCCGGGTCAGCACGCGCTCGAGGTCATCCACCGTCTTCTCCCCGAAGACCTGCTGCCAGCCGTCGCGGACGTTGAGCACGCGCGTCTGTCCGGCCTCTTCCTGGATCTCCTGAGGCTGCAGTTCGAACCAGTAGAACGAGTGCGGTGCCAGGGTGAGGAAGTAGCTCTGCTCCTCCACTATCGGGGGGAAGCTGGTTCGCCCGAAAAGTTCCACGGGCACGGTCCCGGCGTAATCGTCCAGTTCGAGTTCCACGAACTGAACGAAGCGAGAGAGGTTGGCCACCACCAGGATGCGCTCGTTCTCGAAGCAGCGGGTGAACGCCAGCACCTTCCGGTTTTCGGGATGCAGGAACTTGATCTCGCCGTGGCCGAAGGCGTGGTAGCGCTTGCGCAGAGCGATCAGGCGCTTGATCCACCAGAGCAGGCTCTGCGAGTTGTTGTTGTGCGCCTGCACGTTGATGGTCTCGTAGTGGTATTCCGGGTCGATGATGACCGGCAGGTAGAGCCGTTGAGGATTTGCCTTGGAGAAGCCGGCGTTGCGGTCGTCGTTCCACTGCATGGGGGTGCGCACCCCGTTCCGGTCGCCCAGATAGATGTTGTCGCCCATGCCGATCTCGTCCCCGTAGTAGAGAACCGGGGTTCCCGGCAGGCTGAAGAGCAGTCCGTGCATCAACTCCAGCTTGCGCCGGTCGTTTTCGAGAAGCGGCGCGAGGCGGTGACGGATGCCCAGGTTGATGCGCGCCCGGGGATCGTGGGCGTACATGCGGTACATGTAGTCCCGGTCCTCGTCGGTCACCATCTCCAGGGTCAGCTCGTCGTGATTGCGCAAGAAAGTGGCCCACTGACAGTTCTCGGGGATTTCCGGGGTCTGGTTCAGGATCTCGATGATCGGATAGCGGTCTTCCATACGGGTGGCCATGAAGAGCCGGGGCATGACCGGGAAGTGGAAGGCCATGTTGCACTCATCGCCCTTGCCGAAGTATTCGGCCGCGTCTTCGGGCCACTGATTGGCCTCGGCCAGCAGCATCCGGTCGGAGAAATTCTGGTCGACGTGCCGGCGCAGCCGCTTGAGAAAGGCGTGGGTTTCCGGCAGGTTCTCGCCGGTGGTGCCCTCCTTCTCGTAGAGGTAGGGCACCGCATCCAACCGTAGCCCGTCGATGCCCATCCTCAGCCAGAAGTCCAGCACCTGGAAGATCGAGCGGCGCACGGCGGCGCTCTCGAAGTTCAAGTCGGGCTGATGCGAGTAGAAGCGGTGCCAGTAGTAGGCCTGGGCCACCGGGTCCCAAGCCCAGTTGGAGCTCTCGAAATCTTTGAAGATTATCCGGGCACCCTGGTATTTCTCGGGGGTGTCGCTCCACACGTAGTAGTTCCACCACTTGCTGCCACGCTTGGCCTGCCGGGAGCGCTGGAACCAATCGTGCTGATCCGAGGTGTGGTTGATGACCAACTCGGTGATCACCCGCATGCCCCGCCGATGGGCGCTTCGCAGGAAGACGCGGAAATCCTGAAGCGTGCCGTAGTCGGGATGGACGTCGCCGTAGTCGGCGATGTCGTATCCGTCGTCGCGCAGGGGGGAGGGGTAGAAGGGCAGCAGCCAGAGCGTCGTCACTCCCAGGTCCTTCAGGTAGTCGAGCTTCTGGGTCAGCCCGCGGAAGTCTCCCCGGCCGTCGCCATTGGAATCGGCGAACGCCCGCACGTGGAGTTCGTAGATGATCGCATCCTTGTACCAGAGCGGGTCGCTCTCCAGCAGACTGACGTCCTGACTGCGGTCTCGCTCGTTCACGTCTCTCCCTTGCCGAGGTTCCTGTCTTGGGAACTTCTTCTCCCAGGATTCTTGGACCTTCTCCCAGGATTCGTTGATTCCTCTTCCCGGCGCGCGTGCCGAGGATGCATGCCTGCGGCAACGAATGGTATATGGCGAACAATCGCGGGGGTAAGGACCGCCGGCAAGCAGAGAAGGGAGGACGGGGTGCAGGAACGCGAGCGGATCGATCAGGAGCGCTGGGAACTGGTCCGCCAACTGGATGATTGGCTGGAGCGCCCCCTGCTCGTCCTTGGTTTCGTCTGGCTTGCGCTCTTGCTGGTGGAGCTGCTCTGGGGGCTCCACCCCTTCCTCGAGCAGTTGGTCATCATCATCTGGGTGGTGTTCATCATCGACTTCGTGGTCCGGATGATCGTGGCCCCCAGCCGGCTGGCCTACCTGCGCAGCAACTGGTTGGGAGCCATTTCGCTGATTCTGCCCGCGCTGCGGATCTTCCGCGTCTTCTACTTCGTGCGCCTGCTGCGCCTGGCCCGGATCGGGCGGGGTCTGCGGCTGCTGCGCATCGTCACTTCGCTCAACCGGACCATGCGCAATCTGCGCGTGATCCTGGGAAGGCGGCAGTTCGGCTATGTCTTCGCCTTCACCGGCGTCGTGGTCGCCACCGGGGCGGCGGGAATGCTGGCCTTGGAGAACGTCGACGGGCGCGAGCCCTTCGCCGGCTACGGTGACGCCCTGTGGTGGACGGCCATGATGCTGACCACAATCGGCTCGGAGTATTGGCCGGTGACGGCCGAGGGCCGGATTCTCACCGTGCTCTTGGCCATCTACTCATTCGCGGTCTTCGGATACGTCACCGCGGCGTTGGCCTCCTTCTTCATCGGCCAAGACGCCGAGAACGAGGACGGCGAACTGGCCGGCGCCGCCGCCATCCGGGCGCTGCACGCCGAGGTCCGGGCGCTCCGCGCCGCCCTCGAACCGGAGGAAGTGCCGGGGGACCGGCCCGGTCATTTGTAGTCGGGTCACATGTAGGTGTTGAAATCGGTCTCGGAGCGCAACTGCGGACGCACCCGGAAGATGTGGGCGGTTCCCGGCTCGAGCTGCACGAAGTTGTGCGCGCCCTGCCACACGTACTTGGCGCCGCCCAGCAGGTCCTCGGCGTAGTAGGAATGGTCCGTCTCCACGTTCAGCTCCCTCAGGTCCAGCGCCGTCCAACCGCTGTGCGTGTTGTAGGGATCGAGGTTCACGATCGCGAGGATGACGTTCTCCCCGTCCTCGGTGCGCTTGGAGTAGGCAATGAGCTGTTCGTTGTCGATGCCGTGGAAGCGCAGCGAACGGTTGGCGTGGAGCGCGGGATTCTCCCGGCGGATGCGGTTCACGAGCGCGATCAACTCGCGCAGGCTGTGGGGATGCGCCAGGTCCCAGTCGCGGATCTCGTACTTCTCTGAGTTCAGGTACTCCTCGCTGCCGGGCTCCCGCGGGGCGGTCTCGACCAATTCGAAGGCCGGCCCGTAAACGCCGTAGTTGGCGGACAGAGTGGCGGCAAGGAACAGACGCACCATCGCCGCGGGGCGGCCCCCGAACTGGATGTACTCGGTGAGGATGTCCGGGGTGTTCGGCCAGACGTTGGGCCGGAAGAACTCGACCGCCTCGGTTTGCGTCAATTCGGTGAAGTACTGTTCGAGCTCCCACTTGGCGTTGCGCCAGGCGAAATAGGTATAGGACTGAGAGAAACCGAGCTTGGCCAGGCGGTACATCACCTTTGGCCGGGTGAAGGCCTCGGCCAGGAAGAGCACCTCCGGATGCTCCCGCTGGATTTCGGCAATGGCCCACTCCCAGAAGGCAAACGGCTTGGTATGCGGGTTGTCCACCCGAAAGATCTTCACCCCCAGCGCCACCCAGTGAAGCATGACCTGCTCGAGTTCCTCCCAGAGCGCCTGCCAGTCTTCGCTCTCGAAGTTGATCGGGTAGATGTCCTCGTACTTCTTGGGCGGATTCTCGGCAAATTGCACGGTGCCATCGGGGCGCCAGCGGAACCATTCCGGGTGTTCCTCGACCCAGGGATGGTCGGGCGAAGCCTGGAAGGCGATGTCCAGAGCTACCTCCATCCCCAGCTCCTCCGCGCGCCGGATGAAGCTGCGCAGATCCTGTTCGCTCCCCAACTGCGGATGGATGGACTTGTGGCCGCCCTCGCGGCCGCCGATGGCCCAGGGGCTGCCCGGATCCTCGGGCCCGGCCACCACCCGGTTGTTCGGCCCCTTGCGCTTGGTCAGGCCGATGGGGTGGATGGGAGGCAGATAGGCGACGTCGAAGCCCATCGCGGCCACGTACTCCAGGTGCTTCTCGCAGTCCTTCAACCCGGCATGCCTGGTCCCCTCGCCGCAGGAACGGGGAAAGAATTCGTACCAGGCGCTGAAGCGGGCTTTTGGCCGATCCACCCACACCTCGAGCCTCTGACGGTAGGTGTTGGATAGCTCGCGGTCCGGATAGGCGCTCCCCGCCGCGAGTAACTCGGGAGAGAGCGCCAGCTCGCGGCGCTCGTCGATCGGCGCCTTGTCGTCCTGCAGCAGGCGGGCCTGGTCTTTGAGCCGGGCCGCGTCCTCGCGGGCCCGCTCCGCGCCCTCCTGATCTCCCGAGCGCCGGCAGCGTCTGGCGGCTTTCTCGGCCCGTTCGGCTGCGGCCTCGACCAGACCGCCCCCGATGACCAGATCGATGTCGGTATCCACCTCGGCGGCGCGTTTCTTGGCGTAGTCGTCGATCCAGGTCCGGAAATGATCAACCCAGGCCTCGATGGTGTACTCCCAGCGGCCCATTGTCTCCACGGTGAAAGAAGACCGCCAGCGGTCGTTGATCACATACTCGAAAGGATGTTCCTGCCAGCGCCGTTCTCCCTCGCGCCGGAACAGCAGCGAGGCCGCCACTTCGTCATGTCCGTCGGTGAAGATGTCGGCCCGGACCTCGATCTCTTCACCCACCACCCGCTTGATCGGGAAGCGTCCGCAATCCACCTGGGGGGTGACTCCCTCGATGATCACTCGACGCCGGCCCTCGCGCGGCTTCTCGACCTGACTCATATACTCCTCCTGCCGGTTCGCGCAGCGGGTTCTTGGCGACCCGCTCCTCAGTTCACATACCGAATTAGGCGGGGGCCGAACCGTGGGGTTGTCCGGTCGGCCGGGCCGACGCCGCGCCGGCCGGGTCGAATTGTCCGGCTGTCCACTTCACCGGGCGGCGGTTTTGGCCCCTGGTACATTGGTCATCTGGAGCAATCCGCCGTATCTTGCTTCCAACAGGATTACGGCGGCTGTCCGCCGCTTCCGCCCCGATGAGGAGGACTACATGAAGAAGATCGAAGCGGTGATCAAGCCCTTCAAGCTCGATGAGGTCAAGGACGCCTTGCAGGAACTGGGCATCAAGGGGCTGACGGTAACCGAAGTCAAAGGCTTTGGCCGCCAACGGGGGCATACCGAAGTCTTTCGCGGCGTGGAGTATCAGGTCGATTTCGTGCCCAAAGTGAAGATCGAGATCGTCGTGGATGAGGACATGGCGGCCGAGGTCGTCGATGCGATCGCCGAATCGGCGGCCACCGGCAAGATCGGCGACGGCAAGATCTTCGTGTCGACTTTGGACGAGGTCATCCGTATTCGCACAGGCGAACGGGGCGCAACGGCGATCTAGGAACGCCGCCATGTATCTGCCGGAGGAGGCACCGGAGGCGTTTCTCCGCCGCGCTCTAGACGAACTCAGACGGCTGCACGAGCAGGGCGGCGGCGGTTTCGAACTGGCTCGGCGGCGGGCCGACCTGCTCGACCTAGTGCTCATCTCGCTTTTCCGCGAGACGGAGCAGCGAATCCTGGCCGGCGGACGCTTTCGCCAGGCGGGGCTCGCGGTGGTGGCTTTGGGCGGCTACGGCCGCCGGGAGTTGAGTCCGTACTCGGACTTGGACCTGATGCTCCTCTACGGAGAGGAGGACTCCGATCTGGTCGAGGAGACGGCGACGGCCCTGTTCTACCCCCTTTGGGACGCCGGACTCGAGTTGGGCCATGGCGCGCGGACCGTGGGCGAATGCCTGAGCCTGGCGGCCGACAACCTCGAGGCGGAAACCGCTTTTCTCCAAGCGCGTTTTCTGGTGGGCAACCAGGAACTCCACCGCGGTCTCACGGACCGTCTCCGGCGGCAGACCCTGCAAGACGGCGGCCGCGACTTCGTCAGCCGTCTGCTCGAGGCGAGGGACGCCCGGCACGAGCGTTACGGTGCCTCGGCCGCCCTTCTGGAGCCTCACCTCAAGGAAGGCCGCGGCGGCCTGCGCGACGTCCACGAGTTGCTTTGGGCGGGACTCGCCCTCAGGGGCGGCGGGGAAGTCGAAACCCTGGGTGCCGCGGGCTGGCTGGAATCCGAGGCGGTAGCCCGCTTGGAAGCTGCGGTCGATGTGCTGCTGCGCGCGCGGGCGGCCCTCCAATATGTGGCCGGCCGCCGGGTGGACCGCCTGTTCCTGGACTTTCAGGAAGAGGTTGCCCAACTCTTGTCCGAGCGGGCACAGTCCGACGTGGCCGAGGTGATGGCGGGCATCACCGACGCGGCGCACGCGGTCGCCCTTCTGACCAGCGACGCCTGGGAGTCGGTTCTGCTCGAGGTCGGCCTGACGTCCAACCGGCGCCCCTCGTCCCTGCCCGCCGAATTACCGCTCATCCCGGAAGGACGCCGCGTCCTGCTGCTCGAGTTACTGCGCGAGGGTTACAACGGACTCCCCCGGCTCGAGCGCCTCTCGCACGTGGGCCTGCTCTCCGAATGGATCCCCGGGTGGCGGGCGATCCGCTATCTGAGCCGGGGGGATAGCCTGCACACCTACACCGTCGATGGCCACTCGTTTCACGCGGCGGCCATCGCCGTGCAGATGGCGGTCTCCCAGCGGGCGGACCGCACCGCCGCGGCGCTCGCCTCCGAACTGGCCCTTACCCCGCACTGGGAGACGGTCCTGCTCGCCTGTCTGTTTCACGATCTGGGCAAGGGGGTGCCCGAAAGCGACCACTCCGAAGCCGGTGCCGCGCTTGCCCGCGCTGCCGCGCAGGCCTTGGCCTGCCGGCCGGAAGTGGTGGACGACTTGGAATTCCTGGTGCGGGAGCACCTGCTGTTGGCGGATACGGCAACCCGGCGAGACCTCGAGGACGAGCAGCTACTCGACCGCGTGGCGGCACGGGTCGGAAGCCGCCGGCGGCTGGAGATGCTCTACGTGTTGACGGTGGCCGACTCCGTCGCCACCGGTACCGCTTCCTGGACGCCCTGGACGTCTGCGCTGGTGCAGGAACTGGTGTTCAAACTGGGCGACAGGCTGGGAGGGATGGGAGAAAGCCGGGCTGAGATTGGGCTGCCTGAGTCCGCGGCCCGCGTGACCGCAACTGCTCCGGCCGATGCCACCCCGACCGATGATGCCGAGAACTTCCGCAGGGTGATTCCCGGGGGGGCGGCCGGCGATGAGATCACTTTCGAGGTCCGAGAAGGGCAGGTCGCCGGAGCGCAGGAGTTGTTGGTTAGCTCTCCGGTTCATCCCGGCCTGCTCACGCGGCTCAGTGGCGTGCTCAGCCACCACGACGTCAACATCATGAGCGCCCAGGTGGAGGCCACCCGGCCGGGGTTGGTGGTGCGGAGTTTTCAGGTTTCTGATCAATTCGAGGATCGGATCCCAGATGAGCGTTGGGAGGGAATCATCCGAGACCTCAGGCGTGCGCTGGAGGGCAGGCTTGCCCTGGAGTTCCGCTTGGCGGAGAAGGCTTCTCGGAACCCTCTGGCTAGGCCCTCGGTGCTTCGTCACCCGGCCAAGGTGGTCGTGGACAACGACGCCTCGGAAACCCTCACGGTGATCGAGGTGCATAGCCAGGACCGCATCGGCCTGCTCTACTCCTTGGCCCGCACCCTGGACGACCTGCTGCTCGATGTGAGGTTGGCCAAAGTGGCCACGCTCAAGCAGAAGGTGGTGGACGTCTTCTACGTCGCCGACTGCCGCGGGGAGAAGGTGACCGAACCCGAACACGTCCGGGAACTGGAGAAGGCCCTGCTGTTTGCCCTCGAGCCGAGGCGCTAGCCGCGAACCCGCTTCGCCAGCCGCGAACCCGCTTCGTGTGTCGCCCTGCCGAGCCGCGGGTAACAGGGACGGGCACGCACAACGGGTGAAAGAAGCCAGCAAGCATGGATCTTCGCGTTGAGAAACCCAGACCTGGGTCCGACAGCTTGGGCGAGTGGGCGTGGCTGCCACGCATGATCGACAAAGCCCGGGCCACCTACCACGGCAACCCCGGGACCTACGCGCATCCCTGCGGCCGCGACCGCATGCTGCTCAGCCAGATGGGGATCACGGTGGAGGAGTTCCGGGACATCATCGAAAGGACTTCCACGGACGAGGAGGTCCTTGCCGAGGTGGAGGCGTTGCGTGCGGAGAAGGGAGCGGATTAGACACTAGGTTCACCGGACCTGCGCCGCCCGCGCAGGGCGCCGTGCGCGCACGTCCTTGCGCTGCCCCCAGCGCTTCTTTAGACTGCGCGTAGACACCGCGGCGCGCATGGAAACCGTGGCCCGCCTAGGCAGGCGGATATCCCGCTCTCGTACAGCGCAATGAGGAGACGGCATTGATCTACCGCATTCTCGGTGGTTTGAGCCTCTTGATAGGCATCATCTTCCTGGGCGTCGCCTTTCTTGCGCTTCTGCCTTTTCTGAACAATTTCAATGTCACTCTGTTGATTCTCGCCGGGGTATTCTTCGTATTGGCCTGGTTCTTTATTGTCATCGGCTGGCAGCTCGCTAATCCCCCCCGGCCCGAGCCGGCAGGCGAGCGGGAGTCCGGCAACACCTTGGCTGGTGGCGGGCCGCAAATGGCCGAATCCGGGTCCTCGACCGCGGAACCCCACGTAGCCGACGCTTTGGCGCAGAAATCTGCCGCGGGCGGTCCCGTCTACGGTGGGACCGAGCCCGCCGAGGCGGAGCCGGTGGAGGGAGGTCCTGAAGTGGAGGACCGGCACCCGGTCGCGCACATCCAGCCCGAGGACACCTTCATCGGCCTGGGGGAACAGGACTCCACTAAGGTGCAACCGCCGCCCGAATCAGAAGGCGGCTACCACACGGAACGCCGGCCCGGGCGTGTTCCCGCCGGCCGCCGTTTTCGCAAAGCCGGGGCTGCCCTGCCACCCAAGGAGGAGCCCGACCGCTAGGTCGGGCGCGTATCCCTCCGCCGCCGTCTGCGTTCAGAATCCTGTACCGGGTTCACTGGGCGTGCCCGTCGTTGAGGGCCAAGCACTCAACTCGCCCCGCGTTCCTGCCGATTCACTTCAGCAGGAGGTGAAGGGATGATCCTCTGGGGTAAGATCCAGGATTTCTCGATATTCAGCATTTTGCAGTTCCTAGCCGCGTACGAAAAGACGGGCATTCTCGAGATCCAGGATTTCGAAGAATACGGCTACGTCTACATGACCCGGGGCCGGGTCGATGCCATCTCGCTGCCGCTCTCCGAAGATTTGATCGGGAACCGGCTGGTTGTCGCCGGGGTCATTACCCAGGACACTCTCAAAGAGTGCCTGCTGAGCTACGGTCACGAGCGCAGAAACGAGCCTCTGGGCTTGATTCTGCTCAAGAGAGGCTATACCGATCGGGCAACCCTGCAGGACATTGTCAACCGGCAGACCTTCGACCAGGCTCTGGAGCTCTCCAATTGGACTTCAGGTACTTTCAAATTCGTGGTGCCGGAACATGCCGTCAAGTTCCCGATCAGTCCATCGATCGAGGTGCAGAGCCTGTTGCTCGAGGCCTCACGCCGCCTGGACGAAGGAGAGCGTCCCCGCAGAGAGAAGGTCCAGGTGGAGGAGGAAATCTGCCTGACCTGCACCAGCGAGTGCTCGGATGAGATCAAGGCGCGTTACCTCAAGAGCGACATCTGTCTCTGGCGCAACATGCCCACCGTCGTGCGCGACCATACTTTCAGCCGCCCCAAGGAACCGGAACGCGACGGGCGACAGGAGCTCTTCTTCTTGTAAGGCGTTCCCGGCCCGGGCGGTGGGGTGCTTCACCCCGCTGAGCTTCCCGGTCCGATGAGATTTCGCCTGGTTTGCGTGGGCAGGCTCTCCAAGCCCTACCAAGCGGTTTTCGCCCACTACCAGAAGCTGCTCTCCCCCTACGTCAAGCTCGAAGTGCACGAGCTCTCCGAGGTTCCCCTTTCGCAAGGGCAGGCGCGGGTGAAGGCGAGGGAGGGCGAGGCCATTATCGGCCGCCTGAAAGGGAACGCGCACACGGTGGTCCTCGACCGTCTGGGGGAGGAGTTCTCTTCCGAGGAGCTGAGCGCTCTGCTGGCGGAGCGGAAGCTTAGGGGCATCAGCGATTTCCAGTTTATACTGGGGGGCGCAGTGGGCCTCGACGACTCGGTTCTGCAGGCGGCGGATGTGCGCTGGTCTCTCTCGCGGCTCACGTTCCCGCATCAGCTTGCGCGCTGCGTGGTTGCGGAGCAGCTCTACCGGGCCATCCGAATCGAGCGGGGGGAGCCGTACCACTATTAGGGGGGATGGGTTGTTCTCGGAGGCGCGGAACCTGCTCTTTCTGGTCGGCCTTTTCGTGGCCATCGTCCTGGTCGGGACCCTGGGCTACATTCTCATCGAGGGCATGAATCTGCTGGAGGCCCTCTACCAAACGGTGACCACCATCACCACGGTGGGTTTTATGGAGGTGCGCCCCCTATCCGAAGCGGGGCGCCTTTTCACCATCGGGCTCATCGTCTTCGGGGTGACCGCCTTCTTCTACGGGCTGGGTGTGGTCATGGATTTCATTGTGGGCGGACAGTTCACCGGGATGTTCAGGAGGAGGGTGATGAACCGGCGGATCGAGCGCATGAGCGGTCACTACATCGTCTGCGGTTACGGCAGGGTGGGCGAGAACGTGGTGCGGGAATTTGAGCGGCATGGGGCTTCCTTCATCGTGGTCGACAAAGACCCCGCCGTGGTCGAGATGCTCTACCGCGCGGAGGTGGCCGTGGTCGAGGGGGACGCCTCCGAGGACAAGGTGCTGCTCGAAGCGGGAATCGAGCGGGCCCAGGGCCTGGTGGCGGCGCTCGACACCGACGCCGCCAACACCTTCGTGGTGCTCTCCGCCCGCGAGATGAACCCTCGGCTGAACATCGTCGCCCGCGCCAACGTGGGGGACGCCGTGGGCAAGATCAAGCGGGCGGGGGCGGACCAGGTGATCCTGCCCTACGACCTCAGCGGGCGGAAGATGGCCAACTTGCTGCTGCAGCCCCTGGTGAGCGACTACCTGGACGTGATGACCGGGGGAGGGGAGATCGAGTTCCGGCTCGAGGAGTTCTCTTTGAACGACACCTGCGAGGTGGTGGGGCGCTCGATCGGCGATCTGCACATCCGCCGCAACACGGGAGCGACCATCCTTGCGGTACGTCACGCCCGGACTGGGGATTTCGACACCAATCCCAACTCCGATGCGATCCTCGAGGAAGGCGACATCCTGATCGCCATCGGCACTCCTGAGGACATCGGCCGCCTGGAAGAGCTTTTTGCCTGCCGGATCCCCGCCCGGGGAAAAGAAGGGGTTTACGGATCCGATTCCTGAGGCGGTCGGCAGAGTGCCGCGCTCCCGGTACAATGACGCCCGGCGCCGGATCTGACCCCGGCGCCGACCTCAACCGGTTTTTGCGAGAAAGGACGGGCCGAGCGTGCTCGCTGAGATAGTGGAACGCGTAGTGCGGAGTTGGGTCACCGAAGAACAATGGGACCCTGCGCCGGAATTCGTCTTCGAGCGCCCCGCCGACCTCGCCCACGGCGACTACGCCACGCCCTTTTGCATGCAGTTGGCAAAGACGGCCCGTCGCGCCCCGCGGCAACTTGCCGAAGAACTCAAAAGCCGGCTGGAAGCCGATCCGGAGGCGGCGGCGCTGGTCGATGCCGTCGAGATCGCGGGTCCCGGCTTTCTCAACTTCCGTCTGCGCTCAGATGCGTTCGTCAAGATGGCCTCTGATCTGCTCGAACAGGGGGATAGCGTCGGAGCCGGGCGGCGCGAAGAGCCCCGGAACATCCTGCTGGAGTACGTGAGCGTCAATCCCAACGGCCCTCTGCACGTGGGGCACGCGCGCTATGCGGCTTACGGCAACGCCTTGGACCGACTCCTGCGCTTCAGCGGCGAGCGGGTGACCACCGAGTTCTATATCAACGACTACGGCCGGCAGATGGACATGTTCGGCCGTTCCGTGGCCGCCCGCTACGCGCAGTCCTTCGGCGTGGATCTCGCGGTCCCCGAGGAGGGCTATCAGGGCGCCTACGTGGCCGACATCGCGGCCCAGATCCGGCAGGAGGTGGGAGATCGCCGGCTCGAGGAGCTGCGCGAGCGGGGCCTAGAAGACGCCTCGGGCGAAGCCGTGCGGTTCTTCCGCGAGCGCGGCTGCCAGATCGTACTCGAACAGATGAGCGCGGAACTGGAACGCTTTGGCGTGACCTTCGACAACTGGTTCAGCGAGACCCCGCTTCACACCGAGGGGCGGGTGCGCGACGCGATCGACCGGCTGCTGGCGGCGGGCCAGGCCTACGAGCAGGACGAAGCCGTCTGGCTGCGCACCACCGATTACGGCGACGACAAGGACCGTGTTCTCATCCGCTCGAACGAGCAACCCACCTACTTCGCCGCCGACATCGCCTATCACGAGGACAAGCTCCAGCGGGGGTACGACCTGCTGATCAACATCTGGGGAGCCGACCACCACGGCTACATCCCCCGGATGAAGGCGGCGGTCGAGTTCCTGGCGGGTGAGCCGGGAAGGCTGGAGATCGTCATCGGCCAGTTGGTCAGCCTGCAAGAGGCGGGGGAGACCCGGCAGATGTCCACCCGGCGGGGCGAGATGGTCACCCTGGCCGAGCTGTTGGAGGCCATCGGCAAGGACGCCGCCCGCTTCTTCTTGGTGATGCGCTCTCACGACCAGACCCTGGATCTGGATCTCGATCTGGCCCGCAGCCAGTCCCAGGAAAACCCGGTCTACTACGTGCAGTACGCTCATGCCCGCATCGCCGGGATCCTGCGGAACGCTCCCCCGGAACTCGAACCCGGGCTGGCCTCCGATCCCAGCCTCTTTCTGACTTCCTTCGAGCGCGAGTTGGTGAAGAAGCTCGATGAGTTCCCGCACGTGCTGATGGAGGCGGCCGACCGGCGTCACGTCCACCGGATCGCCGGCTACGCCCAGGAACTGGCGGCCGAGTTTCACCCCTTCTACAAGAATTGCCGGGTGATCGGCTCCGATCCGGCGGTGGCCTCGTCACGCCTCGCCCTCTGCCTGCTCACCCGCCGGGTGATCGCCCGTTGCCTCGACCTGCTCGGGGTCGACGCCCCCGACCGGATGTAGGCCGTGCCGGAACTTCCCGAAGTCGAGACCATCAGAAGGGGATTGCTCGAGCGCCTGCCGGGCCGGCGCTTTGTCGAGGTCGAGCAGGTGGAGCCCTTCATGCTTCCCGAGGGAGCGGAGCCCGGCCTGCTTCGCGAGGCCCTCCCGGGCAGGCTGATCGAGGATGTGCGCCGGCACGGCAAGTTCCTCACCCTGGTGCTCTCCGACGACGCCTACCTGATGCTCCACCTGGGCATGACCGGCCAGGTCACTTTGACCTCTTCGGGCGCGGACCTGCCCAAACACGGACGCTTCGCCTTTCTCCTGGAGGGAGACGAGCCTCGGCGCCTCTTGTTTCGCGATATGCGCAAGTTCGGGGGAGTGGAACTCACTTTCGGCCGGCCCACCCGGCGGCTCGAGAGCTTGGGGCCCGACGCCCTGGAGGGCGAGTGGACGCACGCCGACTTGGCCCGGATGCTCGCCGGACGAACCACCCCGTTGAAGGCCTTCCTTCTTGACCAGCGCCGTCTGGCCGGCATCGGCAATATCTACGCCGACGAGATTCTCTGGGCCGCCCGGCTCTCTCCGCTACGCCCGGCCGGCGCACTCAGCGAGGACGAGGTGGTGCGGCTTGCCGCCGAAATTCGAGGCCGGCTGGCGGAGGGGGTGCGCCTGCGCGGTTGTTCGATCTCGGATTTTGTCGACGCGGAAGGCCGGCCCGGCGGTTTTCAACGGACCCTGCAGGCCTACGGCCGGCAAGGGGAGCCCTGTGCCCGCTGTGGCCGCCCTCTCGACCGGACCGTGGTTGCCGGCCGGGGCACGGGCTACTGCGCGGTCTGTCAGAGCTGAGTTTGGCCGGGAGCCGCCGCCGGAGGTCCGCGCGACGCGAGGCCGCCTGACGTCGGCCGGCTGACCTGCCCGAATTCCGCCCGCCGTCCGGCGCCCGCTGACCCGCCGGGAGCCCGGCCGCGCCGCGCCCTTCGACCTTCGCGGTTACTTTATCTCTGCGAACGACCGCCGGGAGCGCAGACGGCCCGCCGAGCGCAGGCGCCGTTCCTCTCGGTTTCCGTGGACGACCACCATGAAACGGTCCACATCCTCGGGAATGTCCCCGTCCAGCCGCGACACCAGCCAAAGGGCAAAGAAGGCCAGAGGCACGGTGATCCCGCCCGGGTTCTCCCATTGAAGCCAGGTAGGCAGCAGCCCGTGACCGAAGATGAGCGCAAGCGAGCTGACCAGACCCACCGCCATCCCGGCCACCGCCCCCTTGGCGGTCAGCCCTCGCCACCAGATGCCCGCGACCAGCACCGGAAATAGCGTGGAAGCCGACACGGCAAAGGCCAGGCCCACCAGCACGGCGATCTGCATTTGCTCGACCACGAGCCCGACCATCAGCATAACCAGGCCCATGACGATGGTGGAGCCGCGCGCCACGAGGACGCGGGTGCGCTCGTCCGCCTGGGGATTGTAGAGGGTGTAGTAGAGGTCGTGCCCCAGGGCGGCGCTGGTGACGACCAAGAGGCCGGCAACGGTGGAGAGCACCGCGCTAAGGGCGCCGGCCACGACCAATCCCAGGCCGAAACTCCCCCCAAAATGCAGCGCGGCGGCGGGCACGGCCAGGTTCTTGCCGTCGAGCGCCAGCCACTCGAGGAGCGGCTGCGAAAATCCGCCGCCCCCGGGCCCCGTGGAGGCGACTACCAGGTAGCGCACGACAAACCCGATGTAGGGCGCCACCAGGTAGAAACTGCCGATCAGCAACAGCACGAGAAGCACGCTCCAACGGGCCCGGGCGCGGTCGGGGTTCGTGTAGAGACGCACCAGTATGTGCGGCAGGCCCGCCGTTCCCAGGACCAGCGCCACCAATAGGGAGAGCGTTGCCGGCAGGGAGTGGGTGGTGAGCGCGTCTAGACCGGCAGACCCCTCGCCTTCGGCCGACCGTAGCCCAGCGAGCACCTCTCCGTAGGTCAGGTTTCCGTCGCCGACGATGCTGAGCGCTACCGCGAAAATGGCAACCAGGGCGACCCAGAACTGGATCACCTGGTTGATGGTGGTGGCCCGCATGCCTCCCAGAACCACGTAAAAGGTGATGGTGAGCGCCACCACCGCGATGCCCGCTTCGTAGGGCACGCCCAGCAATATCAGCATGATCTTGCCGGCGCCCAGCATCTGCGGCGCGGCGTAGAGCAGGCTGATCACCAGCACGCAGAACACGGCCACGGCCCGCCCGGCCTTGCTGTGCAGCCGCCCGGCCACGAAGTCGGGAATGGTGTAGTGGCCAAACTTGCGGAGTGGTCCGGCGATGAAGAAGAGGACCACGGCAAAGCCCAAGAAGAAGCCGTAGGCATAATGCAGGGCGGCAAAACCGTATAGGAACGCGAGCCCGGCCACCCCGAGGAACGAGGCGGCGGACAGATAGTCCCCCGAGATGGCGGAGGCGTTTTGCAGCACCGTGACCTTGCGGCCGGCAAGGTAGTACTCGGACGCGGTGCGCTGGTGCTTCCGCAGATTCCACGCCACCACGCCGGTCAGCACGACCAGGACCAAGCCCACGATCAGGGCGAATTCGAGCGGGTGGCCGGGAGCAGCAGCGTTCACTCAGGAATCTCGGGGTTCGTCGATGTCGTTGGCGCGCAGGGTGTAGACGAGGGCGATCACCCAGGTGATCGGATAGACCAGCACCGCGGCGAAGAGAAAAGATGGACTGAACCCGTGCCAGAACGGACGGTTCATCAAGCCAGGAAAGAGGTACTCGAGAATGATCGTAGCCGTTACCAGGCCGAAGAGCATTCCGGCCGCCAGCAGACTCAGTCTCCGCTGACGGAGCATGACGGCGACCACGCGGAACTCCTCGGCGCGCTCCCGCTCGGCCTCGCTCTGCAGTTGACGCTCCCTCACCCTCCCTTGTTGCTCGCCCCGGAGCGGCCGAGGCCGCGGGCGAGAGGAGGCCAAGTGAGGCTGCTGGGGCAGGCCGGCCTCGCCGGAGTCACCGTCGGCGCCGGGGCTGCGGGAGATGCCCGGCGTGCGGGAGTTGCCGGGCGCTCCGCTTCCTCTCGGCGTCATTGGACCACCTCATCCGCGGAGGGTTGCAGTTCTTCGCGGTACCCGTCGGCGTCTTCGAGAAAGTCGGGGGTGTCGTCGGGCAGGCAGAGCTCGAGCGGGAGTGAGAAGCCCACGCTGGTTCCGCCGCCGTCGCTGTCCAGGAGAAATTCGGAGCGTTGCTGGTAGAGGGCGCGGAGGCGGCGGTGAACGTTGAACACCCCAATGCCGTGCTCTTGCGAAGGCCCATTCGCCAACACATCCGCAAGAACTTCCGGCTCGAAGCCCCGTCCGTCGTCGTGCACCAGAACGGTGAGGCGGTCGTCGTCCATGGAGGCCTCTAGTTCGACGTAGAGTCGTTGTCCTCCGGCCCGCTTCCCGTGCTTGACCGCGTTCTCGGCCAGCGGCTGGATGGTGAGAGGCGGGATGAAGAGCTCCATCGCTTCCTCGGGCACGTGCACCTCGACTTGGAGTTCATCGCCGTAGCGGGCCTTCTCCAACTGCAGATAGTTGTCCACGTATTCGAGCTCTTCCCGCACGGTGATGAAGTCCTCGGGACTCTGCAGGGTATGCCGGAAGAAATCGGCGAAGGCCAGCACCAGGCGACGGGCCTCGGTGGGCTTGGTGCGGCAGAACATGGCGATGGTATTGAGCGCGTTGAAGAGAAAGTGGGGGTTGATCTGCGCTTGGAGCGCGCGGAGCTCGGCGGAGAGGGCGGCCTGGCGCTCCGAGTCGAGTTCCGAGAGCTCGAGCTGGCTCGAAAGCAGGCGGGCAAGTCCGCTGGCCACCGTTTGCTCGAGTTCGCCCATCTCTTTGGGGCGGGCGTAATAGAGCTTGAGCGAGCCCACGGCCCGATCGCGGATCACCAGCGGAGCGATGACTGCGGAGTGCAGGGGGCAGTCGAGATAGGGACACCCGATCAGCCAGCGGCTGTTCACGGTGCGGATTTCGCCGGTCTCGAGGGTTTCATAGGTCATGCGCGTCTTGATCTTGCTACCGGGAAGGTGGTGATTCTCGCCTTCGCCGACATAAGCCAGAATCGTCGAGGTGTCGGTGATGGAAACCGCGTCGAACTGCAATTTGGCGAAGATCAGGTAAGCCACCTCGCGCGCTGAATCAGCGTTCAGCCCCTGCCTGAGGTGGGTCAAGGATTCGATCACGATGTCGAGGATGCCTTCGGCCTGCAGCGCCTGTCGGTGGGAGATGTTCTGGAAGGTGTCCCAACCGAGTCCGATCCAGGCGAGAATCCCCAGCGTGGAGAATGCCACCAGGGGCCCCAGCACCAGTGCCCACCAGGAGAAGGCAAGACCGGCGAGATAGGTGGCGCCGATTATCAGGGCCGCCTGAACGACGGCCAGGAAGCTCCCCATCAGCAGTGGGGTGCGGATGTCCCTCCCGGCGCTCCCGTTAGAGCTGCTGGGCAAGTGTCCCCCTAGTGTCGAGCGGGTGGTGCGGGGCCGGGGCGTTTTGGCTGCGTGCAGCACAGCCGACTTGCGCAATTACCGCGGCCGGCTCCAACGGCCGGCCAACGGGAATTATAGCCTGCGGCCGGCCGGACGCGAAAAAGGGCCGGGGAAGGCCCCAGCCCTTTAAATAGCGCGAGTCCCGAGTAACCTCGCTTTTCTTCCTTCAACGACCTTCACTTACTCTTGTTTCCACGTAGTTGGCGGTCTTTTAGCCCCGCCGTTCCTCCACAAGAGGTGTTGTGATGGTCTCGAGAAGCTGCGTCTTGTCTCTCGGGACTCTGCGTACCATTCTACCGTGTCCAAGGGGGATGTCAACCAGAGGTAAGCAGAAAAATACCCGCAAATAGCGAACTTCTTCAGCAGCGGTGAGTGTCCGCTGGCAGCGTACGGAGGCCGCGGATAGGGAATGTCCTGCGCTCGGGTGAGGAGGCCGCCGTGGTGGTGAGCGGCGGCCGAGGGCGGCAAGATTTGGCGCCGGCAGACCGAGCCCCGGACCGAGCCCTTGTGTTAAAATCGGTCGGGCAAAGGGACCGTGCGCCTGTTGCGCAGCGGGCGGAGTTAACTCAGTTGGTAGAGTGCTAGCTTCCCAAGCTGGATGTCGCGGGTTCGAATCCCGTACTCCGCTCCATACCAAGGCCGCTCACGCGGCCTTTTTGCTGACCAGGTTCTCGCCTCTCGGCCGGTTTTGCCGGTATTACCGGGGAGGGTATACTCTTCAGCCAGCATCAACCCCCTCCACTGGAAGGAGGCCGGAATGGAGTCGACGCCGGCTCGGCCCGCGGTCGATCAGGATAGAGAGCGAGTGCTCAATAGGCTGCGCCGCGTCGAAGGCCAGGTGCGCGGTCTGCAGCGAATGATCGAGGAAGAAAAGGAATGCGAGCAGGTGCTGACGCAGCTCTCGGCGGTCAAGTCAGCCCTGGATCGGGTCGGCATCCACCTGATCAGTCACCGCATGAAGGAATGCCTGGAGACCTCGAGTCCCCAGGTGGACGAGGCCGCGATGGAGCAGGCGTTCGAGATCTTTCTCAAATACGTGCAGTGCGCGCGCTGATTCCGCAATCAGACTCGTTCCCAGGCTTGTTGCTCAAAGCCATCCCTTAAGCTTTCAAGCCTTTTCCGGCCCCAGACCAGGCGACAACCGCTCCTTGAGCCAGCGCGAGGTGCGTCGGTGCAGAGCCGGCGACCTCTGCGCCGCTCCGTGATCGCCCCCCGCCAGCAGGATCACCTCGGTATCGCCCTGCAACCGTTCCGCCAACCTCAGCGACGCGGTGAAGGGGACGGTCTCGTCTTGGCGCGCGTGCACCAACAGAACCGGGACCTCGATCTCCTCCGCCGCGGCGAAGATGTCGCTCCTCTCGAGGAACCCCCTCAGGGCGTCGGGCTCAAAGCGGGCCGATTGCACGATCTCGCCCTCTTCTTCCCTGAGCGCCAAGTAGTCCAGCCCTTCCAGAAGCACCTCCTCCGGCGCCGGACAGAGTAGGCATAGGGCGGCGAACTCGGCGTCCCGCGACGCCTTGACTCCAAGGTAACCGCCCATGCTCGAGCCGCGGAAGCCGATCCGCAGCGGATCGACCAGAGGGTGACTGCGCAGCAGGCGGGCGGCGTCGATGACGTCGGCGACGGTCTCCCCATCCACCGCGCCGCCGCTTCCCCCATGCCCACGCAGGTCGAGAGTCAGGACGGCCATGCTTTCGGCGCAGGCGGCCCGGGCGAAGGTCTCGTGGCGTTTGCGATTGCTTCCGGCCCCGTGGACCACCACCACGCCGGGAAGGGGCGGGCCCTCCGGGGTTGCCGCCGCCGGGACAAAGAGGTCGGCCGCCACCACCAATCCGGGCGTCACCGTCGAGCGAAAGCGAAGCTCCTCGAGGACCGCCGCGGTCAGCTCGACTCCTCTTCGGCGAACGCCAGGTAGGGGAGGTTGCGGAAGCGGCCCCGCTGGTCGAAGCCATAGCCGATGAAGAAGTCATCGGGGGCGGTGAATCCCTGGTAGCGCACGGGCAGGTCGACCAGGCGGCGGTAGGGCCGGTCGAGCAGGGTGCAGATCTCCAGCGAATGGGGTTCGCGCATCCGCAGTGAGCGCGTGATGTAGTGAAGCGTCAGCCCGGTGTCGATCACGTCTTCCACGATCAGCAGGTCTCGCCCGGCGATGGGGTGATCCAGGTCTTTCAAGAAGCGAACCCCGCGGGTCTCGCCGCCGCCGTCTTGCCCGGGGGCTTCGCCTGCGTACGAGCTGATGGCCATGAAGTCGAGTTCGACGTCGACGGTGATCGCCCGGGCCAAGTCTGCCAGGAAGATCACCGCGCTTTTGAGCACCGAGACCAGGAGCAGGGGTTCCCTCAGGCGGCCCTGGTAGTCGCGGGAGATCTCGGCGGCCAGTTCGGCGACCCGCTCCGCTATCTGCTGTTCTGAGAGGAAGACCCTGCGAGCCGCGCCGTCCGTGCTCATCACAGGGGCAGGGTGAGGTCGTACTTGCGGGCGAGAATCATGAAGTCTCGCTTGTAGAGCAATTTGACCCGTACCTCCGGGTACTTTTCGGCCATCTTCCGGACCTTGCGATTCTTGTCCGTGACCAGTGACTGCTTCATCTGCGTGACCTCGATGTAGACGTCGAGTTCGGGCAGATAGAAGTCGGGAGTGAAGGCCTCGAGGATGTTACCCTCCTCGTCCTGTTCCAGGATGAAGGTTCTGGGCTCGTACATCCAAGGGATGCGGTAGTAGTCGAGGATGCGGGCCGCCTCCCGTTCGCTCTCGGTGACAAAACGCGGCGGCTTGCGGCCTCGGTAGTAGGCGTAACGTTCTTCCTCGGCGCCTCGGTTGTTCACTTGAACAGGTTTCTCCGTGGTCGTATACGTTCTGCCACAATTCTAGCAATGCGGTCGTTGTGGTACCGTACCGGCGAGTTTTCGACCCCCCGGGAGCACACATGACCCACACTCTGATCTACCCCAACTCCACCCGGCACAACGAGCGGGGACATCTGGAGATAGGCGGATGTGATGTGGTCGAGTTGGCGGAGAAGTTTGGAACTCCTCTCTTTATCTACGACGAGGAGGCGGTGCGCGACCAGTGCCGCCGCTACCTGGAGGCCTTCTCGAGCCGGACCGACGACTTCGAGGTGATCTACGCGAGCAAGGCCTTTTCTGCCGTTGCCATGCTGCAGATCGTGGATCAGGAGGGACTCTCGCTCGACGTTTCCGCGGGCGGCGAGTACCACACCGCGCTGGTGGCGGGATTCCCCCGGGAACGCATCTTCTTCCACGGGAACAACAAGACCCGGGGAGAACTCGAATACGCTCTGGAGAACGGGGTCGGCTTCGTGGTGGCCGACAGCTTCATGGAGCTCGACCTGCTGGAAGAGCTGTGCGCCGCACGCGGGTTGCGCCAGAAGATCTTGCTCCGCATCACGCCGGGCGTGCACGCCGAGACCCACTCCTACATCCAGACCGGCCAGGAGGACTCCAAGTTCGGGTTCGGACTGGTGGAGGGGATCGCGCTCGAGGCCATCCGCCGGGCGCACACCTCGGAGTACCTGGAGCTCGTGGGTCTTCACGCCCATATCGGCAGTCAGATCTTCTCGATGGAAGGCTTCCAGCGGGCCATCGAGGTGCTGGTGGGGCTGATCAAGGACGCCCACGACCAGATCGGCTGGAGTTGCCGTTATCTGAACGCCGGCGGAGGGCTCGGTATCCGCTACACCGAAGAGGATTCTCCGGCCACGGTGGACGAGTACGCCGAGGTCAAGGTGCGCGGCCTCGAAGAAGCCATGACCAGGGTCGGGCTGCCCGTGCCGCGGGTGCTGGTCGAGCCCGGACGCTCCCTGGTGGGCAAGGCGGGAGTCACCGCCTACCGGGTGGGCACCATCAAGGAAGTCCCGGGGATCCGCACCTTCGTTGCCGTGGACGGCGGCATGAGCGACAACATTCGGCCCATGCTCTACGAGGCCAAATACGAGGCCATGCTCGCCAACAAGGCGGACGAGCCCGAGGACACGCTGGTCACGGTGGCGGGCAAGCACTGTGAGAGCGGCGACATCTTGATCAGGGACATCGAAATCGCCAAACCGGAAGCGGGGGACGTGCTGGTCATGCCGAGCACCGGGGCTTACGCTTACGCAATGGCCTCCAACTACAACGGCAACCCGCGCCCCGCGGTGGTTCTGGTCAAGGAAGGGCAGGCGCAGCTCATCGTGGAACGGGAGACCTACGGCGATCTGGTCGCCCGGCAGCGGCCGCTCGAGGGCGGGCAAGCGGGGGACAGGTAGCCATGGACGAAGCATCGAGGAAAGAGGAAGCGATGGGTCAGGGACCTGCCGGCCAGAGAGACACGGGCGCACAGAGCGTGCTTCGCATCGGGCTCTTGGGCTTCGGCACCATCGGCTCGGGGGTCTACCGGCTGATCGAGCGGGAGCGGGACGAGATCATCGCCGCAACCGGAGTGGAGCTCAGGGTGGTCAAGGTTCTGGAGAAGGATCTCCAGGTGGAGCGGCCGGGCCTGCCCCGCGAGCTTCTGACCGACGACTTCAGCAGCATCGTGGGCGACCCCGAGATCGACGTGGTCGTGGAGGTGATCGGCGGGACCGGTGCGGCCTTCGATTTTGTAAAGACCGCCCTGGAGAGCGGCAAGAACGTGGTCACCGCCAACAAGCAGTTGCTGGCGCACAGGGGGGCCACCCTCTTTCAGTTGGCCCGAGATCTTCACCGCCAGATCCGTTTCGAGGCCGCCGTGGGCGGGGCCATTCCCATCATTCGGGTCATGCGGGAGAGCATGATCGCGGCCGGCATCCACACCGTCTATGGGATCGTCAACGGGACCACCAACTACATTCTCACCGCGATGGCCCAGGGCCGGGGCGACTATGCCGAGGCGCTGACCGAGGCCCAGAAGTTGGGCTACGCGGAGCCCGACCCCACTGAGGACGTGAGCGGGGGGGACGCGGCGGCCAAGATGGCAATTCTCGCGTCCATTGCCTTCAAGAGCCGGGTCACCATGGCCGACGTCTCTTACGAAGGCATCGAGACGCTGACCCTGGACGACGTGCGCTACGCCGGTGAGTTCGGCTTCGTGGTCAAGCTGATAGGCGCCGCCCGCCTGATCGGGGGAAGGGTGAACGTCAGGGTGCACCCTGCGCTCGTGCCCGAGGACCATCCTCTGGCTTCCATTCAGGGCTCCACGAATGCGGTGTTTCTCGAGGGCGACGTGATCGACGAGATCATGCTGACCGGCCCGGGGGCGGGGGGCCGTCAGACCGCTTCCGCCATCGTCAGCGACATCGTGAGCATCGCCGGCACCAAGACCACCGGCTTTCTCCAGGATTGCTCCTGTTACAAGTCACTGGATTCCATTCCCTCAGAAGAGGTCCCCTCCGCCTTCTTCCTGCGGGTGAACGTCGCCGACCGGCCCGGAGTGTTGGCGCAGATCGCCGGAGCGTTCGCGGACGAGGGCGTATCCATCGAGAGCATGATCCAGAAAGGCCACGCCGACCAGGCCGAACTGGTGATCGTCACCCATCCCACCCGGGAGGACGGTTTCTTCCGGGCGATCGACGCCATCGCCGGACTGCCGGTGTGCAAGGGCAGGCCCGTGACCCTGCGGGTGCTCTCCTAGCGCCGTGTCGAGCACCGCCAAAATCATCCTCGGCGTGGCTGCGCTGGCGGTGCTGCTCTACGTGGCCTTCGTTGGTTTCGTGCTGATCCTGGGCGGCTGGGACGGGGCGGATCTGGGCGGCGGAGGTACGACGGTGGGGGTCTTGCGGCTGGACGGCGTGGTCTCCGCCGGCGAACAGGACTTATTCAGCAGCGCGGGAATCGAGCCGGTGCGCACGGTCGACCTGCTGACGGACGCGGATAGGGACGACAGCCTGGACGCGGTCGTGCTTCGCGTCAACAGCCCGGGCGGCAGCCCGGCGGCCAGTTGGGAGATCTACGAGCGCGTCCGGACGATGAGCAAACCGGTGATCGTTTCGGTGGCCGATCTCACCGCTTCCGGGGCCTACTATTTCGCGAGCGCGGCCGATGCCATCCTGGCCGCGCCCACCTCCTCGGTGGGCAGTATCGGCGTCATCCTCACGGCGGCCAACCTCGAGGGCCTGTACGACAAGCTCGGCATCGAGTACACCGTCCTGACCAAGGGAAAGTACAAGGACATAGGCAATCCCGCACGCGGCCTGACCGCAGAGGAAAGCCGCATCCTCAACCAGCAACTCGACGAGGTGTACGAGCAATTCATCGCCGACGTGGCGCAGGGGCGGGGCCTCGAGGTGGCCGAGGTGCGGGAACTGGCCAACGGCCTCACCTACAATGGCGAGCGGGCGCTCGAACTGGGTCTGGTTGACGAGATCGGCACCTACAACGACGCTCTCGATCTGGCCGCGGAGCAGGGCGGAGGATCCGCGGAAGATTACGAGGTGCGGGTTTTGGGCGAAGATGATTACGGTCTCGATCTCCTCTCCCTCTTCTTCGGCATCGAGGCGCGTCAGGGCCTTCGGGAACTCGCCCGCGAGTTGGGAAACTCGATTCGGGCGGGACTGGGGGCGGGTGACGGGCTGCGCCTGCGTTAGAGAACGGGAGGAGGCCAGGGCTCGGTCCCTGCACCCCCGCTGAGAGAAGGTGGCAATGTCCAACGCGAAAACGCGCCAGATCCGTCTCGTCCATTTCTCCGATATCCACTGCGGCTCGCAGTACTTCGTCCCGAACCTGCTCGAGCGCACCCTGGTCGAGGTCAACGACCTGGCTCCGGATGCCGTGGTGATCACCGGTGACCTGACCAACATGGGCTACCGCCAGGAATTCCGTGAGGCCCGGGAATATCTCGACCGGTTGGACACGGAGAATCTGGTGATAACCCCGGGCAACCACGACAGCCGCAACGTGGGCTACCTGCACTTCGAGCGCTTGTTCGGCGAGCGGGACTCGGCCCTCTATCTGGACGGGGTCTCCCTGGTGGGCGTCGACTCGAGCGAGCCCGACCTGGACCACGGCCACATAGGCCGCCATCGCTACCCCTGGATCGACGAGTGCTTCGAGCAAGGCGAGGACGACAACCTGCGCATTTTCGCCCTGCATCACCATCTGCTGCCGGTGCCGGGCACCGGCCGAGAACGGAACGTGGTGCACGACGCCGGGGACGTGCTCGAGGTATTGATCCGTAACCGGGTGCGTTTGGTGCTGTCCGGACACAAGCACGTGCCTTACGTCTGGCGGCTCGAGGACATGTTCGTGGTCAACACCGGCACCATCAGCACGCTGCGTCTGCGGGGCGACACCAAACCCTGCTACAACGTGATCGACGTGGAAGGCGGCAAGGTGACCATCACCCGGCACTACCCCTTCCGGGGCAGCGAGCGGATCGTCGAGTTCGACGCCGGGGCTGCGCGGTACACCAAGCACGAGTACCACATCGACCGGGTGGTTACGGATGCCTGACCGCAGGGCCGCCCTGGTCCTGATCGACGGGGAGCACTACCCGAACGTGGTCATCGCCGCCCTGGAGGAACTCTCCGGCCGCTACCGGTTTTGCGGGGCGCTCTTTCTCGGCGGAACCGAGAAGATCGAGGCTGAGGATCTGCGGTCGCGCGCCGAGGAGATCTACGGACTGCCCACCGAGATCGCCGGCGGGGACTACGCCGAGGGCTTGAACCGGGCCCTCGAGCGGTTTCGCCCGGAAGTGGTCGTAGACGCCAGCGACGAGCCGGTGATAGGTTATGCGGAGCGCTTTCGTCTGGTAAGCCATGCCCTGGCGCAAGGGGTGGCTTATGAGGGTTCGGACTTTCGCTTCACCCCTCCGCGGCTCGAGCGTATCGCCACCCGTCCTTCGCTTTCCATCATCGGGACGGCGAAGCGGGTCGGAAAGACCGCCGTCAGCGGATTCGTGGCGCGAAACCTCAGGGAAATGTTCGCCGAGTCGGGCGCCGGAGAGGTGGTGATCGTCCCCATGGGGCGAGGCGGGCCGCCCGAACCGGAGGTCATCGAGGGGATCTCCCGCGAACTCGGGGCGAAGGATCTGCTGGCGTGGAGTCGCGAGGGCCGCCACGCCGCGTCTGATCATTTCGAAGATGCCGTGATCAGCCGGGTGACCACCGTTGGTTGCCGCCGGTGCGGCGGGGGACTGGCCGGGGAACCCTTGACGAGCAACGTCCGCGAAGGCGCGCTGGTGGCGAATGAGTTGGCCCCGGAGTTGATCGTCTTCGAGGGAAGCGGCGCCGCGGTCCCCCCGGTGGAGACCGACGCCAGGCTGTTGCTGGCGGGAGCCCAGCAGCCGATTGATTACGTCACCGGATACCTTGGTACCTATCGTGTCCTGATCAGCGATCTCGTCGTTCTTGCCATGGCGGAGGAGCCGCTTGCCTCTAAAGAAAAGATTGCAGCCATGATCGCCGCGATCCAGGCGGTCAAACCGGGCCTGACCGTGATTCCGGTGGTCTTCCGCCCTCGGCCCGCCACCTCGGTAGAGGGGCGCAAAGTGGCGGTTTTCAGCACGGCTCCGGAGGCGCTTCGTTCCCGGCTCACCGACTTCTTGGAGCAGGAGCACGGGGCCGAGGTGGTGGCCTACTCGCGCAACCTGTCCGACCGCTTCAGGCTGAGAGAAGACCTGGAGCACCCCGGCGTTAAAGGGGCGGAGATCTTCTTGACCGAGATCAAAGCCGCGGCCGTCGACGTGGTCGCCGAGGCCGCCGAGGCGCGCGGCCGCGCGGTGGTGTTCATGGACAACCTGCCGGTCGAAGTCGAGCCGGCCCAGGCCGGCGAGCTCGCGAGGCACTCCCGCGCTCTCGGCCGCCTGGCGGTAGAGAGGTTCAACGCCCGATGAATTTCGACGAGCAACCGGCGGGCGAAAAAGCGCCGGAAGAACTCAGCCATCCGGTCACCCGCCCGCGTTTCCAGATTCTGGACGCAGGGCATGCCGTGCCCTTCTCCAAGGGTTTGCTTGGTCAATCGCTGACGGCAACCGGGCTTTCCCCCCACGGAGCTTCCGAGGTGGCTTTGGCGGTGGAAACCGAACTGGTCATGAGGGGTGCGCAGCGGGTCAGCGTCGAGGAACTCGACCGTCTGGTGGAGCAGGTGCTCGGGCGGATGGAGGGAGTTCCTTGGGTCGAGCGCTACCACAAATGGCATCAACTGGCCCTCCAAGACCGTCCCGTGATCATCCTCATCGGCGGCACGACGGGTGTGGGCAAGAGCACGCTGGCGACCACGCTGGCCCACCGGCTGGGGATCGTACGCATCATCGCTACCGATGCCATCCGCGAAGTGATGCGCTCCTTCTTCTCGGCGGCGTTGATGCCGGCCATTCACTACTCCAGCTTCGACGCCGGCGGCTCGGTGCGGGTGCCGATCGGTCCCAGTCTGGACCCCAACATCGTGGGGTTCGTCGAGCAGGTCGAGGCGGTCAATTCCGGGATCAACGCCATTGTCGACCGGGCCATCAAAGAGGCCACGGGGATGGTCATCGAGGGAGTCCACATGGTGCCCGGTTTTATGGCCTCTCCCAGCGGGGAGGATGCGCTCGTCCTTCCGATGGTGGTGGCCCTCAGGGACGAGGAACTTCACCGCAGCCACTTCGTTATCAGAGATCGCGAGACCGACGGGCGGCGGCCCTTCAAGCGGTATCTGCGTAACTTCGATCAGATCCGCAAGATACAGGACTTCATCATTCGCCGGGCCGAGGCGGAGGGAACACTGATCATCGAGAACCTGAATATCGACGATACCGTGGGGCTGGTCGTGGACGCGCTCTACGAGCTGATCTCGGAATCCGCTGAGCGGGATTTCGAAGGACATTCCGGGGACCGCGCGCAATCGGCGGAGGCGGGCGGCCCGCCGGGTTCCGCCGGCCGGGCGGCCCCCACCGATACGCGCGAGCAGGCAGATTCCCCCGAGGGTGACGTCGCCGAATGAAACCCAAGGCGGACAAGCGGAAAGGGGAAGGCCTGCCGCAGGCTGCCAACATGGATGGGGGACCGGACGGGCGCTGCATGTGTGACGACTTCGTGAAGGCGACCGAGGCGGCCGCGCTGGAAGCCGCCCGGATGCGGGGTCAGGGCGAGGGGGCGGTCGCTCATCGGGCCGCCGTGGATGCGATGCGCAAGACTCTGGACGCTATGGCCATCTCCGCGCGGGTTACCGTGGGTTTCGGGGACCGCTATGGAGCGGACGGGCTGATCGGCGGACGCGAAGTGGGGGCCGGGGGCCGCCGCTGCGAGTTGGCCGTCGATGCGCTCGAAGGCACCGAGAGTCTGGCCCGCGGTCAGACCGGGGCGATGTCGGTGCTGGCGGTGGCTGCGCCCGGCAACATCCTGCCGGTCCCGCGCATGTACATGCAGAAGATCGTGGTGGGCCCCCGCGCGGCGGGCTCCGTGGACATGGACCTGCCGGTGAGCGAGAATCTCAAGGCGATCGCCAAAGCGTACGACCGGCCGGTCAAGGACATCTCGGTGATCACCCTGGATCGTCCCCGGCACGAGGACCTCATCGAGGAGATCCGGGCGACCAAGGCGCGCATCAAACTGATCCCCGACGGTGATATCACCGCCAGCATATCGGCGGCGGTGCAGGGAACCGGCGACCACGTCTACATCGGTATCGGTGGGGCGCCCGAGGGGATCATGACCGCCGCCGCCATGAGATCCCTTGGCGGCGAGATCCAGGCGCGGTTCTGGCCGCTGTCGCGCAGCGAGGTGGAGGCCTGCCAAAAGCTGGGGATCGACGATATCGAGGCAAAACTCTCGACAGATGATATGGTTAAGGGCGACGTCGTCTTTAGCGCGACGGGCGTCACCCGCAGCGACCTTCTACGCGGCGTCTTCTATTTCGGCCACGGGGCCCGCACCCAGACCCTAGTCATGTGCACCCGGTGCCGCAACGTTCGCTTCGTCGACAATATCCAGCTCTTCACGCAGGAACGGCGGGAGATCCGACTTTAAGCGAACGCAGGCGTCATGCCGTAGCTGTTCGTAGCACGAGGATTCATTTCACCACTATGGGAATTCTGATTGTTCAATTTTAGGTATTTTCCCAATTATTCAGAAGAGAGGCTGCAGACGTGGTCGCTGGAGGAACGATGGAGCTAACCGAACTAGAACCCAAGCTATTGTCCGATCTGCATCAGGTCGCGTCAGAGCTGGGCATAAAGAACTTCCGCAAGTATTCCAAGCAGGATCTGATCAATCGGATCCTGAACGAGCAGTCCGGTGACAAAGGCCTGCAGGTGCGGACCGGGCTCTTGGACATACTTCCGGACGGCTTTGGCTTCCTCCGGACACAGGGGTACACGCAGTCCGATTCCGATATCTACGTCTCGCTCTCTCAGATCCGGCGCTTCAAGCTGCGCCGCGGAGACGAGATCACCGGTCAGGTCCGGAATCCCAAGGACAACGAGAAGTACCACGCCCTGCTCAAGATAAATACGGTCAACGGGCTCGATCCCGAAGCCGCCCGCCACCGCCCGAACTTCGATTCGCTGACGCCCCTGTTTCCCGAAGAGCGCTTGCGTCTGGAGACCAGCCCCGACCGCATCGCCCCCCGCGTCATGGATCTGGTCAGCCCGATTGGCAAGGGCCAGCGGGGTCTGATCGTCTCCCCGCCGAAGGCCGGTAAGACCACCATCCTCAAAGAACTGGCCAACTCCATCACCGAGAACAATCCCGAGGTGCACCTGCTGGTGCTGCTGGTCGATGAGCGCCCGGAGGAAGTCACCGACATGGAGCGTTCGGTGAATGGGGAAGTGGTGGCCTCGACCTTCGACCAGCCCGCGGACAACCACCTGCAGGTGACCGAGTTGGTGCTCGAGCGGGTCAAGCGCCTGGTCGAGGTGGGCAGGGACGTGGTCGTGCTGCTCGATTCCATCACCCGGCTGGCCCGGGCCTACAACCTGGCGGCACCCGCCAGCGGCCGCATCCTTTCCGGCGGCGTCGACTCCACCGCGCTCTACCCGCCCAAGAAGTTCTTCGGGGCGGCTCGTAACATCGAGGAAGGCGGCTCGCTGACCATCCTGGCCACCGCCCTGGTCGATACGGGGTCGCGCATGGACGAGGTGATCTTCGAGGAGTTCAAGGGGACCGGCAACATGGAAGTCCACCTGAGCCGCGGGCTCGCGAACAAGCGCATCTTCCCCGCCATCGACATAGAGAAGTCGGGCACGAGGAAGGAAGAATTGCTGATGACCCCGGAAGAGGCCAAGGTGGTGTGGAAGCTCCGCTCCGTGCTGCACGCCCTCGAACCGAACGCGGCCATCGAGTTGTTGATCAACAAGCTGAAAGAGACCAAGTCGAACACTCAGTTCCTCGAAGCGATGAGGAAGAACTCCCGCTAGCCGCTTTGGGCCTCGCGCTGCCTTCGTGAGCTTCAAGCTGGACATAGAGGGCGTTTCCGCCGGTCACTGGACCGACCGGGAGGGGGCCACCGGTTGCACCGTGGTACTCGCCCCGCAGGGCGTGACCGCCTCGGCCGAGGTCCGCGGCATGGCTCCGGGCACCCGGGAAACCGACCTGCTCTCCCCCCTCGCCAGTGTTTCTCAGATCCAAGCGATCATCCTCTGCGGAGGCAGCGCCCCCGGCTTGGGCGCGGCCGACGGCGTGGTCGAGTACCTCGAGGAGCGGGGCCTGGGCTACGCCACTCCCTACGCCGCCATTCCCCTGGTCTCCGGCGCGGTCATCTACGATCTGGGGTTGGGCGAGCCCGGCAGGCGGCCGCGGCCGGACGCGGGATACGCGGCGGCCGAGGCGGCCATGGCCGGCATCAGCGCGGCCGCTTCCGGCGCCGATGCGCCAGAACTCGAAGAGGGCAGTGTGGGGGTGGGCACCGGGGCCACCGTGGGCAAGGTGCTGGGGGAGACCGGTTGGATGAAGGGTGGTTTCGGCGCCGCGGCCATGACGCTCCCCGGGGACGTGCGGGTGGCGGCGCTGACGGTGGCGAACGCCTTCGGCGATGTCCTTGCCGAAGACGGCTCGATCCTGGCCGGGGCCCGCGCAGGGGGTGCGGGCGGCGGTTTCGTGGATGCCCACCGCTTCCTGTTGGCGCAGCATGACTACCCGTTGTTCGAACGCGCGGGCCAGAACACCACCCTATCCGTGGTGGTGACCAACGCGGATCTGCGCAAAATCGAATGTCTCATGGTTGCCCGCATGGCCCACAACGGGCTGGCGCGCACCATCTCTCCCGTGCACACTCCGGTGGACGGCGACGCGGTCTTCGTGATGGCCACCGGGCAACGGCCGGCGAGTGTCTTTCAGGTGGGTACCGCCGCGGTCGACGTGGTTTCGGCCGGCGTGCGCCGGGCGGTGCGATTGGCGACCTCACTCGCCGGGGTCCCCGCTCTGGGCGATTCGCGCGGTGACGCGTTTGATGGCGGACCGGGCGATGCGCAGGGCGGGCGGTTGGATGACGGGCGGGGCGATGCCTAGTCCCCGGCCGCCGGGCGGCCGCGGGTTCCCCGTGCGGGCGTGGAGGAGTAGGCGGTGCAACTGAGTCGGGAAAAGGCCGAAGTGCGCGCGCTGGTCGAGGAGACCCGCAGGCGAGGAGCCTCGGTCGGCCTCGTGCCCACCATGGGCTATCTGCACGAGGGCCATCTTTCTCTGGTGCGCCGGGCGCGGCAGGAGAACGACTACGTGGTCCTCTCGATCTTCGTGAACCCCACCCAGTTCGGCCCGGGAGAAGATCTGGAAAGATACCCCCGCGACCTCGAACGCGACCTCGAGCTCGCGGAACAGGCGGGCGTCGACCTGGTGTTCGCACCCGCGGCGGAGGAGATGTACGCCCCCGATCACCGCACCTGGGTCGAGGTGGAGGAACTCACTCGGGGCCTCTGCGGCCGCAGCCGGCCCGGGCACTTCCGGGGGGTGACCACGGTGGTCACCAAGCTGTTCGGTATCTGCCGTCCCGACCGCGCCTACTTCGGTCAGAAGGACGCCCAGCAGGCCCTCGTCATCCGCCGGATGACCCGCGATCTCGATCTGGGAGCCGAGGTGGTGGTGGCTCCCATCGTGCGCGAGGCCGACGGGCTGGCGCTCAGTTCGCGGAACGTCTATCTCTCCGAGGAGGAGCGGCGGGCCGCTCCCATGCTTCAGCGCGCTCTGTGCGAGGCTGAGGTCGCGGTGCGGGCGGGCGAGCGCGATGCGGAGGCGGTGCGCGACCAGGTGCGCCGGCGGATAGAAGGCGTCCCGGGAGCGCGCGTGGATTACGTCGAACTGGTCTCCACGCAGACGCTTCAGAGCGTCGAGCGCATCACCGGGGAGGTATTGCTCGCGGTGGCCGTCTTTTTCGGGAAGACCCGGCTGATCGACAACGTGATCATCGACCTTCGCTAGGGGATAGCCGGCGCCGCGCGCTCTACCGAGAGAGCATGCGCCTCCCCAAGAAGAAGGCCCCGCCCAGCAGGAAAACCAGGATCAGCAGAAGGATGAAGAACCAGCCCCACTGGAACTCCTCCTGGCCGTAGAGCCCCAGCTTCAGCCGAAACACCGCCGTCACCGAGTGAAGCGCCTCGCTGAAGCCAAAGCGCTCCACGTCACCCAAACCCAGCACGTAGGGGAGAGCCTGCGAGCGGACGCCCTCATCCCAGACCAGCAGGAAATAGCTTTGACCGGGGACCAGCTCGGCTTTGACTTCGGGTCCTTCCCAGTAGCGCTCCAGACTGAAGGGCTCGAAGAAGGTGCTGCGTTCGCCGGGCTCGTGAGTCACCACCATGACCGGGGTGTCCGCCGAAATCCCCCCGCCCGAGGCGTCTGCCGAAAGGGCCTGCGCGATGAAGGCCGGCGGCGAGCCCCGCGATTCAATTCCTGGGCCCACGAGCGCGAAGGAAGGCCGGAAATCGGAGAGCTCCCCGTCGGCGGGCACCAGGATGTGAACGGGGATGGTGACGCCCTCGTCCACCGTGAAGCGATAGGCGTCGAACTGTTCGTCCGGGGCCAGGGTGCCGTAGACGGCGCGCGAGACCTCCGGAGTGGGCACCTGGACGGCCCCCGGGAAGGCTGAGCCTTCCTCGGCGCCATCTGCGCCGCGGTGCTCGGCCGGTTCCAGCAGCGGGACGTGCGCTTGCGCGGGAGCCGCGGCCAGCAGGCGTCCGAGCAGAGCAAGCCCCAGAACAGCCACGACCAGGGCGGCGGGTAGTGGCGCTCGGGTGAGCGGCGTCCCGGTGGGTGGCATCCCGGTCCGCGGTTCGCTAGTGCGCGGGAGCGCAGACGGCCGGTGGCGGGCCGCCCGCCGGCTCCGATCGAGACTTCTCTTAGGGTCCATGCCCGAAGTTTCCCCGCCGCCGGCCGGGGCTACTCGGGCGCCGGTGACGGGGAGCCCGCGAATGGGAACCACTCTGCGGCGGCGAGTCAATCGAAAAACAGCCTAGCGCTTCTCCCATTTGAGCAGGTAGGCCACCTGACTCAGGGTGCTGCCCTCCTGGATCTCCTGGCGCAGGCGGTTCTCCCGCTCGAGCACGTCCATGGCCCGGTTGGTGGTCTCGACCGCCTTCTCCTTGGGGATCACGCAGACCCCGTCGTCGTCGCCCACCACCCAGTCGCCCGTGCGGACGGTCACCCCGGCGATGCGGATCGGGGCTCCGATCTCGCCGAAGCCCTTGGGCTCGCCCGCCGTGGGGGTGACCAGGCTGGAGAAGAGGGGAAAACCCAGGGCGAGAATCTCGGGCAGGTCGCGGGCGGCCCCGTGAATGACCACTCCGGCCAGCTTACGCTGCACCGCCGAGTGGGTGGCGAGCTCGCCCCAGACCGCGGGCAGGGAACCCCCCGCGTCGATGACCAGCACGGTGCCTTCTTCGGCTTCGTCGATGGCCTCCACCGGCTTGGCCCAGTCGCCGGGGTAGGTGCGCACGGTGAGCACCGGTCCCGCCATCTTGGCTCCGGGCACCCGGGGGGTGATGCCGGGAAGATCGCCGCTGCGGTGCTGCGCGTCGGAGACGTTGGCGGCTGAGACCCGGAGCAACTGCTCTCGCAGATCGGCTTCTCCCGCGCGCACGAAGTACTCGGACTTGACACTCGTGCCCTCGTCGAGCGCCTGTCTGATCTGGGCGGCGGCCTCGCGCACGTCCTTGGCCTTGGTGATGGCTCCGCCCACTATGACTATGGCGGCGCCGGCCTCGACCGCCGCCGCCGCGGTCTCCGAATTGATTCCGCCGGCGACGGCCACGGGGATGGAGACCGCCTCCGCCACCTGCTTCAGCACCTCGAAGGGCGTGCGGCCGGCCATCTGCTCGTCGATGGCCACGTGAATCCCGATGTAGGAGGCACCGAGGGCCTCGACCTCGCGGGCCCGCACCACCGGGTCCGAGACCTGGATCATGTCCACGATGATCTCGGCGCCGTAGTTGCGCCCCGCCTCCACGCACTCGCGGATGGTGGCGTCCGAGGCCGCGCCCAGCACGCCGACGACTTTGGCGCCCGCCTTGGCGGCGTACTCCACCTCGGCGCGGCCCGCGTCCATGGTCTTCATGTCGGCCACGATGGTGAGCCCGGGCCAGCGCTCCCGCAGGGCCCGCACCGCCTGCAGTCCCTCGCTCTTGATCAGAGGAGTGCCCGCCTCCAGCCAGTCGGCCCCACCCTCGACGGCCTGCTCGGCCACCCGGAGGGCGCGGGGCAGATCAACGAAGTCCAGCGCTACCTGCAGACGCGCCTTCATGCGCTCACCCCGGAGAACTGAACCACCAGCCGGCGCCCCCGCGGACGGTTGTCGAAGCAGACCAGACAGATCTCCTGCCAGGTCCCCAGCAGAAGCCGGGCCTCGGTAAAAGGCACCACCAGGCTGGGACCCAAGAGCCCCGCCCGGATGTGAGAGTGACCGTTGCCGTCACCCAGCAGCAGGTTGTGCCGGTAGTCGCGGTCCGCCGCGGCCAACTCGTCGAACAGGCGCCGAAAGTCGGCCACCACTCCGGGCTCGAATTCCAGCGTGGTGATCGCCCCGGTTGCGCCGGGGACGAAGACGGTGGCGCTGCCCGCGGTGAGGCCGGAATCCTGCAGCAGCGAGGCAACCTCCGCGGAGAGGCCGATGATGTCGGCATCGCCTGCGGTGGAGACCAGGATCTCGTAGGTCGTGACCGTGAGCCGGCCTTCGGCGGTGTGCTCCTTTTCTTGCTGAATGCTGGTGGTCATCGGGTTCCTTTGGGCGACGTGGACGGGTCACTAGGTTCTGGCGGCGCTGGCGGTGCGAGCATCTGTTCGAGCTCCGAGAGCGTGGCTTCGGGCAACAGTTGGTGCTCGGTCAGCAGGCCGACCGTGGCCCCGCCGAGCGCCCGGTAGGCGGGCAGCGCTTCGGGAGCTTCCTCTTCGAGCGTCGAGAGATGCCGGGCGATCGTGGCCAGGTCTCCCCGCAACAGGGGCCCGGTAAGCGCTTGGGGAATTCCCACCTCCCGCAAATTCTCCACCGCTCTGGTGGTCAGCGGCAGCAGGGCATCGAGCGCGCCGTCGGCAGGAATACCCACGCGTTGGAAGAGTTGCCGCGCCAGCCAGGCGAGGGTGACGACGTAGTTGCTGGCCATGACACCGGCCGCGTGGTAGAGGGCGCGGTCCTCGTCCCGCAGCGGGAAAGGGCGCGCGCCGAGGAGTTCCGCCAAGCGAAGACCGGCCTCCCAGGCGCCCCCACCGGTTCCCGGCGTCACCGCGATGCTGATTCCCCGGAAGAGCTCGGGAGCCGGCGACGCGGTCACCGTCTGCAAGGGGTGGAAGGCCAGGGTGACCGCTCCCCGCGCCGCGCAGGGTTCCAGGACAGACACCGAGGTGGCGCCACTGGTGTGGGCGACGTATTGACCCGGCTCGATGAGAGGCGAGAGCGTTTCCACCACCTCGGGCAGGGAAGCGTCGGGAACCGTCAAGAGCCACAGTTCGGGCCCGCGGGCGGCAAGGCTGGGGAGGTCGGCCGCGCCGGGTACGCCCAATCTCTGGGCGGCCTGCCGGCGGCCCTCGGCGCTCCGGTTGAGATGACCGGCAAGCTCGCCACCCTGCGCGAGCAACTCCAGGCCCAGGGCAACGCCCATGCGGCCCGCTCCGATGATGGCCACGCGGGGCGGGGATGAATGGGGTTGAGGAAAGGGAGCGCGTTCGGATGCGCCACGGGTGAAGGCGGACATTTTTTCGGGCGATGTATTCAGAAGTCGTCCCGTTCCAGTTCTGCGGGCAGATACCAGACGGCGTGACGAGAATATCACGCCGGTCAGGAGTGGTGAGCTGCGGGACTTTGGGTAGGTCACCAAGAAGAGCGGCCGCATCTATTAGGAGAGTGACATGGCGAAGAAGAAACTGGTGCGATCCCGGGACGAGAAGATGCTCTGCGGAGTGGCGGCGGGGATCGCGGATTACGTGGGCCTGGATCCGAGTATCATCCGGCTGCTGTGGGTGGTTTCCATCCTGCTGCCCGGACCCAACCTGATCATCGTGTTGGCCTATTTGGTACTCTGCTTCGTGCTGCCCGCGGAGAATACGGGAGCTTCCTAGACCGCCGAAGAGAGTTGGGAGCCGGCTGCGCGAACCCACAGAAAGCCTGGATAAACTGGCCGCCGGTCTGACCGATTGTCGGGACTGCGGCTTGGCCGAGGGCCGCACACAGATCGTCTTTGGCACGGGCAGCGCCGACGCCGACCTGATGTTCGTCGGAGAGGCTCCCGGGTTCAACGAGGACAAGCAGGGGGAGCCGTTCGTGGGGCAGGCGGGCAAGCTGCTCAACGAGTTGCTGGAGCAGATCGGGCTTTCCCGTGGTGAGGTATACATCGCGAACGTCCTCAAGTGCAGGCCTCCGCAGAACCGCGATCCTCAACCTGACGAGATCGACGCCTGCCGGGAGAACCTGTTCCGGCAGGTGCAAATCGTCCGGCCGCGGGTGCTTTGCACGCTGGGCCGCTTCGCCACGCATCTGATCGCCGAGACCACAGCGCCCATGGGCGCGGTGCGCGGCAGGGCCAAGCGGATGGAGGTGGGAGGGGTGCCGGTGGTGGTCTTCCCGGTCTTCCACCCGGCCGCTGCGCTCTACACCCCGGCCAACAGAAAGGTGCTCGAAGAGGATTTTGCGCGGCTACGCGTTTTGTTGGAACGCGGAGAGTCGGTGCTCAAAGGTCCCGCTGCGGAACCGGTGGGGGAACCGACGGGAGAACCTGCGGTCGAACCGGCGGCCGAAGCGGCGGGAGCATCGGCGGGAGAACCGGCGGCTGAGCCGGTAACCGCTCTGGAAAGCTCGGCTCCGGCCGTGGCCGCGGCCGATGACGAGACGGAGCAGCTCCCTCTGTGGTGAACGGACCGCGCCATGCTCCGGACCCCGGGCCCGAGGATGACGGCGCCGGTTCGGCCGGCGGGGGCCCGGTCTTCGCCGCAGAAGGGGTGGATCTCCATCAACTCGAGCGGATCGGCCGTTGGTTCGCCCGCATCGTGCGGGGCGGGGAGCTGATCCTGCTCGAAGGCCCTCTCGGGGCAGGGAAGACCGCGCTGGTCCGGGCCATCGCCCGGGGACTCGAGGTCACCGACCCGGTGCGCAGTCCTTCCTTCACCATCGCGAACGTCTACCGGGGCCGCCGGCTGACGGTCAATCATCTGGACCTCTATCGCCTCGAACTGATCCTCGACGAGGATGTCCTCGCTCTGGAGGAGTATGTGTCCCCGGACGCCGTCACCCTGGTGGAGTGGCCGGAAGCGGGCCGGGAACGGCTGGGCCAGGCGGATTACGCCGTGAGGCTCGAGCATGAGACCGCCGACACCCGCAGGCTCGAGGTGATCGCGGGCACCGGCGATGCGGCGGCCCGCTGGAACTCGGCGGCGGAGGCCGAGGCTTGAACGGTTCGCCCGAGAGCCGAGCTCATTTCGGCCCCCGCTCGGGCTCGGCGGCGGCGCCTCCGGCCGTCCTTGCCCTGGAAACCTCGACCACGCGCGGTTCGGTGGCGGCCTTGGTCCGGGAGCAGGGGGCGTGGCAGTTGGCCGCCCACGCCGCCGAGGACGAGGCCCGCTCGCAGACCAGGACGCTCTTCCCCATGGTCGAGCGGGTGCTGGCGGACGCCGGGCTTCAGCCTGAGGATCTCGGGGGCCTGGTGGTGGGCGTGGGCCCGGGAACCTTCACCGGCGTGCGCATCGGCGTGGCGGCCGCCCGGGCTGCGGCCCTGGCTCTGGGGATTACGCTGATCGGGCGCACGGCGCTTTCCGCGCTTGCCGCAAGGGCGGTTCTGGTGGCCCCGGCCGGTGTCGACCGCTTGATTCCCACCATCGACGCCCGCCGGGGACAGGTTTTTGCCGCCGTCTACGAGCGTGCAGAGGGGGGCTGGCTGCTGAGCCGGGCTCCTTTCGCCATCGATCCCGACCGCCTGGAGGGATTCAGGGAGGAACTGGACCACTCCAGCTCCGCCGAAGGAGTCACCGGCTCACCTTTTGGCACCTGGGTGGTCGGCGACGGCCGGGTGGCGCGTGAGGAGTGGCTGCCCTCCGCGGAGTTCTTGGTGCTCGGGCAAGAAGCCCTGCAGCAAGCGCCTTCCGAGGGTCCCTCGTCGGAAGAAACGTACTCCAACCCGTCCCCCGCAGCTGATCTCCTGGTGGACCTCCTCGCCGCCGGCACCCCCCGTCCGGGTGAGCCCGGCTCTCCCGAAGCCGTCCGGCCCCTGTACGTCCGGGCGCCGGACGCCGACCAGCACATCAAGAAGATGAAAGACCCCTGGGCCTGATGCAGCCGCCGGAGGGATATCGGGTGCGGAAGATGGACGTGCGCGATCTCCCCGCGGTTCTGGAGATCGAGCAGAAGGTGTACCCCGCTCCTTGGACGTACCGCATGTTCCTGGGGGAGGTGCGGAATCCTCTGGGCTGGACCCGGGCGGTCGAAGCCGAGGGGAGTGGGCTCGTGGGCTACTTGGTCTCCCGCTATTACGGCGACGTTTGGCATTTGATGAACGTATCTATCACCCCGGAGCATCGCCGCCGGGGCCTGGCCGGCTTCTTGCTCGACGAGCTCGTGCTGCTCGCCGCGGACAGCGGCGTGGACCTGACGCTCGAGGTGCGGGTTTCCAACGAGGCCGCCATTCGCCTCTACAAGGCGCGGGACTTTCAGGTGTCGGGGAAAAGGCCCGCCTACTACCACGACAACCGGGAGGATGCTTACATCATGGTGCGTCCGCGGGAAGGCCAAGTCGAGAATCGGCGGAAGGGGAGACGTGGCTGACCCGAATCCCGCCGTGCTGACAGCGGGCGAAGGCCCCATCCTGGCAGTGGAGACCTCCTGCGACGATACCTCGGCCGCCGTCATGGACGAATCGGGATCGGTGCTGGCCTCGGTGGTCCACTCCCAGGACGTCATTCATGAAAAATACGGCGGAGTGGTGCCCGAGGTGGCCAGCCGCGCTCACGTGGAGCGGGCCACCGTGGTGGTGCGGGAGGCGTTGGCCGAGGCGGAACTGCGCCCGCAGGACCTCGGCCGCGTGGCGGTGACGGTGGGCCCGGGGCTCATAGGCGCGCTTCTCATCGGCCTGAACACGGCCAAGGCAATCGCCTGGGCGCACCGGCTGCCTTTGGTGCCGGTGCACCACCTGCACGGTCACCTGGCCGCCGTCTGGCTGACCGAGCCCCAGGTCGCCTTCCCCATGGTCACCCTGATCGCCTCTGGGGGCCATACCTCGCTGATCTTGGTGGAGGACAGCCGCACCTTCCGGCTGCTTGGCCAAACCTTGGACGACGCCGCGGGCGAGGCGATGGACAAGGGCGCCCGGCTGCTCGGCCTGGGCTACCCGGGCGGGCGCGAACTGGACGCGCTGGCCGAGCAGGGCGAGCCGGGCGGCTTCCAATTTCCGATAGGTCTCGCGCGCAAGGGAAACCTGGACTTCTCCTTTTCCGGGGTGAAGACGGCCATGTACTACCTCTTGCGAGAGATGGACGAGGCGGAGCGCCGGGCCAACCGCGCCGATATCGCGGCCGCCTATCGGGAAGCCGTGGTCGAGGCGCTGATTTCCAAGTTGCTTCAGGCGGGGCAACTGACCGGCGTGCCCACTCTGGCCGTGGCCGGGGGCGTGGCCGCCAACTCCCTCTTGCGGCGCCGGCTGGAGCACGAAGGAACCACCGCCGGCTTCGAGGTGGTGATTCCCCGGCTGTCCTATTGCACCGATAACGCCGCCATGATCGCGGCGGCCGCGCGCAGCGGGCCGCTCCTGCCCTTCCCCGCGTATCTGGCCCTGGAGGCCGCGGCCTCCCTGGCGCTCGACGCCGACCTCAACCCGAACTCAGAAAAGGCAGGTCTCTGATGCCCCCCACGCTCACCGTACTCGGCGCCGCCCGCGAGGTCACCGGATCCGCCTACCTGGTCCAGGCGGGCGGTACCCGCTTTTTGGTGGACTTCGGCCTGCACCAGGGAAACACCGAGGCGGCCGAGAAGAACCTGTTGCCCTTTCCCTTCGATCCGGCCGAGATCGATTTTCTTATCCTGACCCACGCCCATATCGATCATTCCGGGCTGATTCCCCGCTTGGTGGCCGAGGGCTTCCAGGGAGCCATCCACGCGACCGCCGCCACCGCTGACCTGGCCGCCGTGATGCTTCGCGATTCGGCGCACATCCAGGAGATGGACGCCGAGTGGCGCACCCGTAAGGCCAAGCGGGCCGGACGCAAGCCCTGGAGGCCCGCCTACACCCGAGAAGACGCGGACCGCGCCATCGGACAGTTCCAGAGCCATGACTACGGCGAGGACGTCAACCTCGGTCCGGAGGTTCGCCTGCGCTTCTGGGATGCCGGCCATATCCTGGGGTCCGCCATCCTGGAGCTCACGCTGCTCCCGGCCGGTTCGAAAGAGGCCCCGGTCCACCTGGTATTCAGCGGGGACGTCGGTCAGCCCGAAAAACCTTTGATCCGCGATCCCGAATCGGGGATGCGCGCCGATTACCTCGTGCTGGAATCCACGTACGGCGGGCGGCGGCACGAGGAAACCAAGGACGCCATCGAAGAGTTGCGCGGGATAATCAAGGCGGCAAAGTCGAGCGGAGGCAACATCATCATCCCCAGCTTCGCCGTGGGCCGGACGCAGGAGATCATCTACTACCTGCGCCAGATCTGCGAGGAAGAGAAGTGCGACCTGCCCATCTACGTGGACAGTCCTCTGGCCAAAGAGGCCACGGAGGTCTACCGCCGCCACCGGGACGTCTTCGACGAAGAAGCCCGGGCCATGATCGCGGACAACGGTCCCATCTTCCGCTTCGCGGAGCTGCACTTCACCGAATCGGCCGACGAGTCGCGCGCACTCAACGGCCGACGGGGAGTGGTCATCATCTCCGCGAGCGGGATGGCCGAGGCCGGACGGATCAAACATCACTTGAAGCACAACCTGTGGCGGCCGGAGGCGCACGTGGTCTTCGTCGGCTACCAGGCGCAACACACTCTGGGGCGGCGGATCCTGGAAGGCAGCGACCCGGTGCGCATCTTCGGGGAGGAGATAGCGGTCCGGGCGCACATCCACGATCTAACCGGTTTTTCCGCCCATGCCGACGAGGAGCAACTGGTGGAGTGGGCCTCGCAGATCGCAAAGCCGCGGCTGACACTGCTGACTCACGGAGAGCCCGAGGCTGCCTTCGCCCTCCAGCGGGTGCTCGAGTCGCGCCTGGGGTTCAAGGTGGCGGTACCGAAACCGGGGGAGAGGTTCACCCTCAGCTGATCGAGTAGCTGAGCTCGACGATCCCGCTCTCGAAGCGGTGCTCTCCCTGCAGTTTGAGGCTGAGGCCGCCGAGCGAGCGCTCGAACAGCGCGATTCCCTCGCCGAGCACGACCGGCACCACCGCGAGCCGCAGGGTGTTCACCAGTCCGGCCTTCAGGAAGCTGCCGACGACCCGGGCTCCGCCCACGAGCCAGACGTCGCCCTGCGTGAAGCCCCGTACCATGCGCATGAGGTCCTCGGGGCCCCCGGCGTAGAAGGTGACCTCGGCCCCATCCGGCACCGGCAGGCGCCTTTGCCCCAGCACGTAGGTTTGACGCCCCGGGTACGGCCAATCACCGAAGGTGAGTATCTGCTCGTACGTGCGGCTGCCCATCACCAGGGCGCCGACGGTCTCGTAGAAGGCCTCGTAGTCCGCCTGCTGATCCTTGCTCTGGTAGGCATCCAGCCAGGAAACGTCGCCGTCGGTCCGGGCGATGTAGCCGTCGAGACTGGCGGCGATGTATAGAACCACTTCTCCCATGAGGGACTCTCTACCCCCAACGTCGCCGGGGCGAAGCGGATCCCTGTGAAGTCGGCTTTCTCGGAAGTTTGTCAGGGCGGGGCATGAAGCGGGAGGGTAGCGGGGCATGTTACTCCTCGATCCATGCCTATTCCTGAGGAGGCCGAGATGCCGCTGGTCCGTATCGATATGAGAAAAGGAAAGTCGCCGGAGTACCGCCGGGAATTGGGGGACGCCGTCTATCACGCCATGGTCGAGGCGATCGGGGCGCCCGAGGGAGATCAGTTCGAGATCATCGCCGAACACGACGAGAGCGGCCTGATCTTCAACCCGAACTATCAAGGGATCGACCGTTCCGATGACGTGGTGTTCGTGCAGATCTTCCTCAACGAGGGGCGGAGCGTCGAACAGAAGAAGGCGCTGTACGCGAAGATAGTGGAATTGCTCGGGGCAAAACCCGGCATACGCCGCCAAGACGTGGTGATCAACCTGGTCGAGGTGTCAAAGGCCGATTGGTCCTGGGGCAACGGCGAGGCGCAGTACGTGACCTAGAGGTACCAGAGGTACCTTAGCTGAAGGTGAGCGGTCGGCTTTCATCGTCGTGGCGCCCACCTGCGGCTCCCGACCTTGGCGCTCAGGGGCAGATCCCATTTTTGGCACTCTTCGCCGATGTTTGACAAATTGGCTCGATCGGCATAATATCTTCGGCAGTCTGGCACTCTCCCCGTGGGAGTGCCAACTTACGTAAAGGCAGGCAAGCTGCCGGGTGGGGTCACCCGTCCGGGGGCGACATTGCACCACTTCACCAACCAAAGGAGGGTTGCGCATGAAGCTCGTGCCACTGGAGGACAGGGTCGTCGTCAACGTGCTCGAGGAAGAAGAGCGTACGGCGAGCGGGATCGTTCTGCCGGATACGGCCAAGGAGAAGCCGCAAAAGGCCAAGGTCATCGCGGTAGGACCGGGGCGCTACGAAAACGGCACCCAGATTCCCGTAGGTGTTTCCGAAGGGGACACCGTGATCTTCTCCAAGTACGGCGGGACGGAGATCAAGGTCGAGGGAGAAGAAGTCCTCATCCTGCGGTCCTCGGACATCCTGGCCAAGGTCGAGTAGCTCATCCGTACGAGAACCCGCATGCCAAACAAATCCCACAAGGAGGATCGCTAACAAATGGCAAAGGAGATGCTTTTCGGCGAGGAAGCCCGTAGGGCCCTCGAGCGCGGCGTCAACCAACTGGCCGACGCTGTCAAGGTAACGCTGGGCCCCAGGGGCCGCTACGTTGTTCTTGACAAGAAGTTCGGCAGCCCCACGATCACCAACGACGGCGTGACCATCGCCCGTGAGATCGAACTCGAAGATCCTTTCGAGAACCAGGGCGCCCAGTTGGTGCGCGAAGTCGCCACCAAGACCAATGACATCGCCGGTGACGGCACGACCACGGCCACCCTGCTGGCCCAGGCCATCGTCCGCGAAGGCCTCAAGAACGTGGCCGCCGGTGCAAACCCCATGGCCCTCAAACGCGGCATCGAGATGGCCGTAAACGCCGCCGTCGACGAGATCAAGAATCTCTCGAAGGAGGTCTCGGGCAAGGAAGAAATCGCCCGTGTGGCCACCATTTCCGCTGACGACCGTGAGATCGGCGACGTGATCGCGGACGCCATCGAGAAGGTCGGCAAGGACGGCGTGGTCAACGTCGAGGAATCGCAGACTTTCGGCATGGACCTCGAGTTCACCGAAGGTATGCAGTTCGACAAGGGCTATCTGAGCCCCTACTTCGTCACCGATCCCGAGCGGATGGAAGCGGTGCTCGAGGATCCATATATCCTCATCGCCAACCAGAAGATCGGCAACGTCCAGGATCTGCTTCCCGTGCTGGAGAAGGTCATTCAGTCCGGCAAGGGCCTGCTGATCATTTCCGAGGACGTCGAGGGCGAAGCCCTGGCTACCCTCATCGTGAACAAGCTGCGCGGCACCTTCACCGGTATCGCCGTCAAAGCCCCGGGCTTCGGCGACCGGCGTAAGCGCATGCTCGAAGACATCGCCATCCTCAGCGGCGGCGAAGTCATCACCGAGGAGATGGGCCTCAAGCTCGAGAACACCCAACTCAGCCAACTCGGCCGCGCCCGCAAGGTGGTTGTGACCAAGGACAACGCCACCATCATCGATGGCGCCGGCGACGTCGAGCAGATCAAGGGCCGCATCAACCAGATCAAGAACGAGATCGAGAACACCGACTCCGACTTCGATCGGGAGAAACTGCAGGAGCGCCTGGCGAAGCTGGCCGGCGGGGTGGCAGTCATCAAGGTTGGCGCTGCGACCGAGACCGAGATCAAAGAGAAGAAACACCGCGTGGAGGACGCCCTGTCCGCTACCCGGGCCGCTCTCGAAGAGGGCATCATTCCCGGTGGCGGCGTGGCGCTCGTGCTGGTGACCGATGTCGTCAAGGCCGTCGAGGCCAGCGGCGACGAGGCCACTGGAGTCAACATCGTGGTCCGCGCGCTGGAGGAGCCGCTGCGGCAGCTCTCCAACAACGCGGGCATGGAAGGCTCCGTCGTGGTCAACGCCGTGCGTGAGAAGGAAAAGGGCATCGGCCTGAACGTGGCCACCGGCGAATACGAGGACCTGGTCAAGGCCGGGATCATCGATCCCGCCATGGTCACCCGTTCCGCGCTGCAGAACGCGGCCTCCATCGCCAAGAACATCCTGACGACCGAGGTCATCGTGGCCGAGCGTGAGGAAGAAGGCGCAGGCGGCATGCCCGGCGGCGGCATGGGCGGCATGGGCGGCATGGGCGGCATGATGTAAGTCGGCCCCAACGCCCGCGCGGCTCGAATTGCGCGGCGCCGTTTTAGCCCGATACCGCGGGCGGCAACCCTAAGTTGCCGCGGAACGCGAGGGAAGGCGACGGCACTTTAAGAGGCCGGACCGCTTAGCGCGGTCCGGCCTCTTTGCGTCTGGAGGAAGGGGTTGAACGAGTCTTGAGAACAACCGCGGCCCCTCGATAAGCCTGAGGAGCCGTCAACCGCTCCTTGGTTCTAGTCGATCTTGTCCTTTGCATCGTTGACGGCGCCTTCGACCTTGCCTTTGGCCTTGTCGTACTTGCCTTCGCTCTCGAGTTGCTCGTCGTCGGTCGCTTTCCCGACCTCTTCTTTTACTTCGCCTTTGACCTTGTCTTCGTGTTCGCCCACGTGAGGCTCCTTTCGTAATGATAGTAAGCTGCTCCAACCCGAGCCGGTTTATTCCCCCGGGGCTCTCCTCGATCTCTACCGGGGGGCCTGCTTCTCCGGCGGCCGTCGCCCGGTGATAGAGTAAGGAGCGCTACCAGCGTCGCCCCTTCCGGCGTCCCGTGCGGTTTGAGGGCGTCCCGGAGGGGACATAGAGAAGTTGAAAACCCAAGAGCGACATCGTGGTCCTTACGGTTTGTTCAAGCCGTGCTGATGGGATCCGTGTCCGGAAAGGAGTTGAGTAGATGAAGGAGCAGGCGGAGAAGGCCTTCCAGGAGATGATGGACATCTCCACCGACCTTGATAAGGCGGTGCTCTTTCGGGGAAACGAAGTTCTCGCCTCCAATTTTCCGGAGAGCGTTCAGGTCTACATGATCGAGAAGGCCCACGACATGGCCTCTCTGGGCGATCAGCAGAGCAAGCAGGCGGGGTCGTCGGAGCTCACCCAGCTTATGGTCGAGACCGACCGCGGCTCGGTATTCGTGGTTACGGAGCCCGGTGATGAAGTCATAGGCGTGCTGGCCGCGGCGAAGAAGGACAGCCGGATCGGGCTCGTGTTCTACGACATGAAGACCTGCATCCGCGACGCCCAGGAGACGCCTGAAGAGGGAGAGGTGGCTTAAGTGAAGCGGATTTTCAAGTGGTTCGGGTTCCTGTCCATCATCGGCTCGGCCGCTGCGGGCGTCTACTACTACTTCTTCATGCGGCAATCGAAGCCCCAGGTGGAGCTTTACTTCCGCGATGGGTCGATGCTGGCGCTACCGAGCTCCGCTCCGGAAGCCACCCCGTTCATTCAGTTGGCGGATGAGGTTCTGACCAAGAGCCCGGTGGCCTCGTAAGGCCGGGAGAAGAGGTGACAGCGGGTTGGGGGCTCGACCCCGACCTTCTCGACCGCGCCTTGGAGCGGGTTCTGCGTCGGGGGGGCGATTTTGCCGAGGTTTTCGTCGAAGGCAAGAGCTCCCTATCGCTGCGCTTGGAAGAAGCGCGGGTGGAGAGCGTCTCTTCCGGCGAGGACCGAGGCGCCTCCATACGCCTGGTCCGTGGGGACCGCACCTCTTTTGGCTATACCGACTCGCTTGCCGAAGAGGACCTGCTGCGGCTGGCCGAAGAGTTGAGTGCCGGTTCGGGCGACGGACCCGGGTCGCTGCGCAAGCTGGAGGCGCGTCGCGGCGTTTCCTTCGTGGTGGTGCACACCGAACCCTCCGACGTGGAGACTACGGCCAAGGCCGCCGTTCTTAGGCAAGTGGACGAGGCGGCTCGGGCGGTTTCGGGGGAGGTTCGCCAGGTGGCCTGCGGTTACTCGGAGAGCCGGCAGCGCGTGCAGATCGCAAACTCCGAGGGCACCCTGGCGGAGGACGACCGGACCCGGGTGGTGCTTTCGCTCACCGTCGTGGCTCAGCGCGACGGCGTTATCCAGACCGGCTACGAGACTCTGGCTCAGCACGGCGGCTACGAACTGATCGAGAACGCCGATCTTGGGGCGTTTGCCCAGAAGGCGGCGAACAAGGCCATAACCATGTTGGGAGCGAGGCCGGCGCCCACAGGCAGGATGCCGGTGGTGCTGGCCAACGGATTTGGGGGCGTGCTCTTCCACGAAGCCTGCGGTCATGGGTTGGAAGCGGACTTCATCGTCAAACGCACGAGCATTTGGCAGGGGCGGCAGGGTGAGCGGGTGGCCGAGCCCTTCGTCACCGCGTACGACGACGGCGCCACTCCGGGAATGTGGGGCAGCGCGGCCTTCGATGACGAAGGCACGCCCTCAGAGCGCACCCCGGTGGTGGAGCACGGAATCCTCACCTCCTACCTCACCGATATCCTGCGCGGCCGCCGGCTGGGCCAGCGGTTGACCGGCAATGGGCGGCGGCAGAGCTTCCGCCACCTGCCATACCCGCGCATGACCAACACCTACTTTGCTCCGGGGAAGATCACCGCCGAGGCGTTGATCGAAAGCACTCCTCGGGCCTTTTACGCCAAGAGTCTCTCCGGAGGGCAGGTGGACCCTGCGACCGGGGACTTCGTGTTCGGAGTTTCCGAGGGGTACCTGATCGAAGACGGCAAGATCGGCCCGGCGGTCAAAGGGGCCACCCTCATCGGCAATGGGGCCGAGGTGCTATCCGCCATCGATGCGATCGCCGACGACCTGGACGTCAAAGCGGGCATGTGCGGCAAAGAGGGGCAATCGGTCCCGGTGGGGACCGGACAGCCAACCCTGCGGCTGCGCGAACTCACGGTGGGAGGCACCAGTGTCTAGGGGAGGCCCCGGCCAAGGCCAACAAGGGACGAGCAACGGATCCCCGAGTCTGCTATCCCTGGGCAGGCGCTTTCTCGCGGCCACTCCGGCGCTTCCCGGCGAGGTCGAACTCTACCTCGAACGCTCCCGCACCACCTCGATCAAGGTGTACGCCCGGCAGGTGGAGTCTTTGGTGACCGGCGCGCCCAGCGGTGTGGGGGTGCGCTACGTGCTCGACGGCCGACAGGGCTACGCCTACACGGCGGATCTGGGCGACGAAGCCTTCCGGCGGACGCTGGACCGCGCCGTGGCCAATGCCGAAGCCACCGACCCCGATCCGCACGTCGCCCTTCCCCAGCCGCCGCGAAGCTACCCCGACGTGCCCGGCCTGTGGCGGCCCGGAGTCGGCTCCACTCCGATGGAGCGCAAGATAGCGCTGGCGATGGAGGCGGAGGCGGTGGCGCTGGCCGCCGAGGAGATCGAAACGGTCGAAGAGAGCGCCTACGCGGATGGGGAATCACAGGTGGCCTTGGTTTCCTCTCTCGGGGTCGAAGTGGAGGGGGAGCAGACCGTCTGCTACTGCTATCTGTCCGCGCACGCCCGCCGGGGCGAGGATGTGCAGACCGCTCTGGGGTACACCACCGGGCGGGAACCGGAGGACCTCGAGGCGGAGGTCGCCGGCGCCGAGGCCGCGCTCAAAGCAAGGCGCTTACTTGGTGCCGCGCCCTGCGCATCGGGCAGCTACACGGTCGTCCTTGACCGCGAGGTCGCCGCGGCGGTGCTCGGCATCATCGCGCGCGCTCTCTCTGCGGAAGCCGTGCAGAAGGGGCGATCGCTCTTCGTGGGCAAGGAAGGCAAGCTGGTGGCAGCGACCCAGCTCTGCCTGGTCGACAACGGCGTCCATCCCGAGGGTATGGACAGCAGCGCCTTCGACGACGAGGGCGTCCCTCGGGGGCAAACCGACCTTATCCGCGACGGAGTGCTCGCGGGTTATCTCTACGACACCTACACCGCCAACCGGGCGGGGGGAGGGCGCGGGTCCACCGGTAACGCCGCGCGGGGGTCTTACCGCTCGGCGCCGGGGGTATCCTCGTCCAACCTGGTGCTCGAGGCCGGAGAGTGCTCGCTGGAAGAGCTCTTTGCCCGGGTGGGGAAGGGTCTCTACGTGCTTAGCGTGACCGGCCTGCACTCCGGGGCCAACCCGGTGAGCGGCGAGTTCTCTGTGGGAGCGGTCGGCCATCTGATCGAGAACGGCGCGCTGGGGGCACCGGTGCGGGAGATCACTATCGCTTCGGATCTGCTCTCCATGCTCAGAAACGTGACCGATAGAGCCGGGGACCAGCGCTGGATCCCGTTTCATGGAAGCGTGCTGACACCGGCGATCGCCATCGGTGGGATCGCCGTGTCGGGAACCTGAGAGGAGGGGTATGGAGCGAGAGCATCTGGGAGAACTACTGCTCGAGAAGGCGTATCTGGAGGGCGACTTCTTGCTGCGTTCGGGCAGGCGCAGCCGCTACTATCTGGACAAGTATCTCTTCGAGACGGACCCTGAGGTTTTGCGGGGGATCGTCGGTGGCTTGTCCCAGATGCTCCGCGAGCGTCAGGCTGCCGGCGCAATCTACGACCGTCTGGCGGCGCCCGAACTTGGTGCGGTTTCCTTGGCTGCCGCGCTTTCTCTCGAGGTCGAACTGCCCTTCTTGATCGTGCGCAAGCAGTCCAAGGACTACGGCACGGAGAACACCTTTGAGGGCCGTTGGCGCGAAGGCGAGAAGATCGCGGTTATCGAAGACGTGGTAACCTCCGGCGGCGCGGTGCTTCAAGCGGTGGATCGCCTGCGGCAGGCCGGTATGGAAGTCGTCGATGTATTTTGCGTGGTCGACCGCGAGGAAGGGGGCCGGGAAGCGGTAGCGGAAGCGGGACTCGAACTTCGCCCCCTTTTCACGTCGGGGTCTCTCGGGATAGGATCTCCCCCGCCTGAGTAGGCAGGGACCCCAGTGGGAAAGGCTACAGTAAGGCAAAAACCTGTTTCTTGTGCGCAAGAATAGGCTTTGGTAAGGTGACCTAGGAGCATGACCTAAGGGAGGGTTAGCAGTGATCAAATCGGAATTCGTGGAGAAGGTGGCGGACCGTACCGGTCTGAGCAAGAAAGACGCGGGAGCGGCCGTCGATGCCTTCATCGAGGTAGTACAGAGCTCGCTGAGCAACGGCGACGAGATCCAGTTCACCGGCTTTGGCAAGTTTTACGTGCAGGAGCGCAGTGCCCGGACGGGCATCAACCCGCAGACCAAGGAACAAATCAAGATTCCGGCGACCAAGGTGCCCAAGTTCAGCGCCGGTTCGTCGCTGAAGAACTCGGTCAAGTAGCAGCCTCCCTTAGCACTTTATAGGGTTTGCAGCGGCCGCTCCTCTTGGGGGCGGCCGTTTTGGTGTCCCTTGAGAGCAGGAGGGCGGCGCCGAGAGGAGAAATCACTCGGAGATGCAGGTGGATAACTTCAGTGATCGACTGTTTGCGGCGGTGGACGACAAGCGGAGCCAGGTGGTCGTCGGCCTGGACCCCGCTTACGACCTGCTGCCGCCGATCCTCAGAGAGAAGCACGAAGCCCTCGACTATCGCGATGAGCTCGACCGCGGGGCAGGGGCTTACCGGGACTTCTTGTTCAATCTGCTGCCGCGGGTAGCCGAGCACGCGGTGGCGGTAAAGCCTCAGCTCGCCTACTTCGAGGCGCTGGGGGCGGCGGGCTACGAGCTCTACGTGCAGGTGGTCGATGCCGCGCTCCAACTCGGCCTGCTGGTGATCGCGGATGCCAAGCGCGGAGACATCGGCAGCACGGCGGAGGCTTACGCTCGGGCGCACTTCGAGGTGGCGGGAGCCGACGCCCTCACGGTCAATCCCTGGTTCGGCACGGACGGGTTGGTCCCGTTTTTGGAACGGACCCGCGGAGGCAAGGGAATCTTCGTGCTGGTCAAGACCTCGAATCCGAGCTCGAAGGAGATCCAGGATCTGCAAGTGGCCCGCGGGAATCCTCTGTACATGAAGGTGGCGGAGCTCACCGCCGAATGGGGCGAGCGCTGCGTGGGGGAACTTGGCTACAGCGCGGTGGGCGCGGTGGCGGGCGGTACTCACTCCGAGCAACTTGCGGAAATCCGGCAGGCTCTGCCGCACACCCCTTTGCTGGTCCCAGGCTACGGGGCGCAAGGTGCCGGGCCGGAAGAGGTCGCCGGAGCATTTGATGCCGAAGGCTTGGGCGCGGTGGTCAATTCGAGCCGGGGAATCCTCTACGCCTATCGCAACCACGACACCGACTGGCTGGACGCGGCCACCGAGGAAGCCATCGCCATGAAGCGCGCTCTGTGGAGCGCCTCCGGCCGGGGATAGTTCCGTTGCTCAAGCGCATCGCTCCCGTTCTCTCTCTGTTGCTGGTGGTCGGTGCCGTCAGCCTGCTGGCCGTGAATGGGGCCTTCGGCGGGGTGGAGCGCACCGGGACCGCGGAGGTACCCACCACCCGGCGGACCATTGTGATCTCTCTCTTGGACGTTCCCCCGGCGCCCAAGGAGGGGGCGGCCGGCGAAGAAACGAGTCCCACGGGAGCGGCCGGGGAAGACGCCCCCGGCGAGGGGCCGACGGACGGCGCGGCCGACACCACCGGCACCGCGGAAGAAGGCGCCGAGGCGGCCGACACCACCGGGACCGCCGCCGGGACCGCCGGTGACGGGGAGACCACTGGGGTGACCGGCGAGGGGGCAAACACCCTCTCGGCCGAGGGGCAGATTCACGTGGTCGCCGAAGGCGAGACGCCTTGGTCAATCGCACAGCAGTACGGCGTGTCGGTGGAGGAACTCCTCGCCGTCAACGGCATCGAGGATCCCACCACCATCCAGATAGGCGAAGAGCTTAAGGTCCCCTAGCGGCGGCGGGTCAGGTTGTAGGCGAACAGGGCGACCGTGGCCACCGGGTTTCCCAGGTAGCTCACCCGCCATCCGGGGAAGTCCACATGCCGCCGGCTCCGCGCCCGTCCTGACACTCGCGGTGTCAATCCCAGAGCGAAGATGCGCTGTCTATGGCGGTCCCGGCCCACCCACACGAATGCCCGCGTCGGCCGGATCTCGGCCCCGCCGACCCTGGTGAAGAGGGTGAAGGTGCGTTCCCGATGACGAACCGAGACCTCGTCCCGGCGATATGCCTCGTTGACCTTGGCGACCCAGTTCACGGCCTAACTCCTGGCCCGGTCGAAGTAGAGGAAGATCAGGAAGGCGTCCACCACCATGGTGATCACCGCGTCGAGCAACAAAAAGCTGAGAGGGAGAAGGATGAAGACGCCTCCGTCCCCGTCGAAGTAGCCCTGGTAGAGCGCCTGCAGGGCCCACCAGGCGAGCAGGGCCGTGAAGTAGATGAAGAGGCTCGGGAGCAGGGATCTGCTGAGGACGTCGATGCTTCGGCGGATGGCGGCAACCGGGCTAAGCTGCTCGAAAACCAAGGCGTAGTCCGCGTAGAGAAAGGTGATGGCGATCAGAAACGCGACCAGCGATACCCAGGCGAAGGCGGCCCCGTCCACCGGGAACGAGTAAGGCACGATCACCACCACGACGTAGATGAGAAGGTAGAGCATCGATAGCCGGGCGAGTTCGCCCCAGCCCGCCGGAGCCTTGGGATAACCCAGTCCCACGATCGCCCGAAAGAAAGGGGCGCGGATGGCCGAGCGCAGTACGACGAAAAGCAGACCGGCGCCCACGGCTGTCAGCAATACCAGCGGAGACGAATCGAGGGTCACCTTGTCCTGCAGGTACTCCAGCCGCAGGAAATTGGAGTCGGCGAAGTGGGTCCAATCGAAATGTGGTTCGACTGCGAAGTAAACGGCCAGGAAGGCCAAGGTGTTGATCAGGCCGACCGTGAAGGGATAGAGGACGAGGAGCTGCTTCCGGCTCAGACGCGTCCAAACGTTCCTGATGACCAAGCTGGCTTTCTCCTCCCTCCAAGATTGCTCGTGGGCGTTTGCCGCGGGCCGAGTATAGCAACGAGAACCGTTGGGCTTCGCGCCTTCTTGGCGGGCCGAGCCCACTTCCCCGCGGGAAAGTCACCCCTCTTGGTGGCCCAAAGGCCATGCTATACTTCCCGCCAATATGCCCAGCGACACGAGCATTTCTGTGAAGGCCCTGCTGCTGGTCTTTTTTTCGGCGCTGCTCCTCCTGTCGGCACCGTCCGCACCCGCGCTGGCCGGGTCTTCGTCGATCCCGGAAGGCGCCAAAGCCGCACCCGGCGACGGGTTCATTCAGGCCAAGGCCGCCGTCCTCGTGGATGCCGCCGATGGCCGGGTCATCTACGCGAAGAACGCGGACGAACGCCGGCCCATGGCTTCGACCACCAAGATAATGACCGGGTTGGTGGCCCTCGAGAAGCTGCCTCTGGACCGGGTGGTCACCGCTTCAAAACGGGCAGACGCCGCGGGCGAATCCGAGATCTGGCTGGTGCCGGGGGAAAGGCTCACGGTGGAGGAGTTGCTGGAAGCTTTGTTGGTAAAGAGCGCGAATGACGCGGCCGTTGCCCTGGCCGAAGCCGCCTCGGGAAGCGTGGAAGCCTTCGTCGACGACATGAACGCAAAGGCGAGAGAACTGGGCTTGAACGATACGCATTTCATGAATCCTCACGGCCTGGACGTGGAGGGCCACTACACTTCTGCCCGCGATCTGGCGGAACTGGGCCGGCATGCCATGAAGAACGAGACCTTTAGGAAACTGGTGGGCACCCAGCGCGCCACGATCTCCTGGCCGGGAAGGGACTATGACCGGGTGCTGGAAAACCACAACCACCTCCTGGGAGAGGTGTCGTGGGTGGACGGCATCAAGACGGGCTACACCTCGGACGCGGGCTACTGCCTGGTGGGTTCCGGCACCAAGGGAGATCTGGGCCTGATCGCGGTCACTCTGGGCGAGACGACCGCTGCCCAGCGCGACGCGGATACGGTCAAGCTGCTCGAGTACGGATTCTCCAAGTATAAGGACACGGTCTTCGTGGAGGAGCGGGAGCAAGTCACGGCGCTCCCGATTCCGTACACCATCGAGGAGGAGCTCCCTCTGGTCACCGCGGGACGGCTGGAAGCCTCGATCTTCGAGGACGATGCCGTCGAGAAGGTGGTATCCGTTCCCGAAGAACTGGAACTCCCGGTGGAGAAGGGCGCCACCGTCGGCAAGGTCCAGATCCGCGTGGGGGGAGAGCTTCACGGCGAGGTCGACCTTCTGGCGGCGGAGGCCGTGGGTCCGGCCACCCTGGGAGTCAAGGCGCGCTACTTCTGGGACCGATTCATGCTCTGGCTGGGTAGCTCCGTCTGAATGATCCTCACCGTAACCCTCAATGCCGCTGTCGACCGCACCCTCACCGTACCCAACTTCGCGCTGGGATTTCGCCACAAGGCCACGCACACCCTGACCCTGCCTGGAGGGAAGGGGGTCAACGTCGCCCGTGCGGTCAAGATCTTGGGCCAGCCGGTCATCGCCACGGGCTTCGCCGGGGGACGCGTCGGCGACCGCATGGTGAGCGAACTCCAGCGTGAGGGCATCCTCTGCGACTTCGTGCGCATCGAGGGCGAATCGCGGACTTCGACCGCCGTGCTCGATCCCACCACCGGCGACGCCACCGAGATCAACGAACACGGGCCCGAGATCGCGGCGGAAGAACTCGACTTCATGCGCGAGAAGCTCGACTATCTGGCCAAGGCCGCGGACGTCGTGGTCATCGCGGGCAGCCTGCCCCGCAGCTTGGAGCCCGCAATCTACGCCGAACTGATCGAGCGTCTGCGCGCGCCGGGCATCCAGATCCTTTTTGACAGCTACGGCGAACCTCTCAGGCAGGGGATCAAAGCCGGTCCGGACCTGGTTTTCCCCAACCAGTCCGAGGCAGAGATGGTAGTGGGGCATGAATTCAGTTCTGAGGACGACCTGGTCTATGCTCCCCGAGGCCTGCGGGAACAGGGTGCCCGCAGCGCCGTCGTCACTCACAAGCGCGGTTGCGTCGCCGAGTTCGCGGACGGGGAGCACCTGCGCACGATGTCTTGCCGTCCCCCCGAGGTGGAAACGGTTTCCGCCGTGGGGTCGGGTGACGCGCTCGTGGGCGGGTACGCCGCCAAACTGGTGGAGGGTTGGGCGCCGGTGGATTGCCTGCGGTTCGGCCTTGCCGCCGCTGCCGCCAACGCTCTGCGCTACGGGGCGGGAGTGCTGGTCAAGGAAGACGCGGAACGATTGATCGAAGGCGTGCAAGTCGAGGAGGTCTATCTAGGGTGAGCGCGATACCGGAGAACGTCCAGCGGGTTATCGTCCTGGATTTCGGCGCCCAGTACAGTCAGCTGATTGCGCGCCGGGTGCGCGAATGTCGGGTCTACTCCGAGCTCTTGCCCTACGACACCCCTGTCGAGAAACTAAGGGAACTGGAGCCGGCCGGCATCATCCTCTCGGGCGGTCCGCGAAGCGTCAACGATTCCGGCGCGCCCATGATCAGCCCTGAAGTCCTCGAACTGGGCGTGCCCGTGCTGGGCATCTGCTACGGGCTGCAACTGCTCTCCAAGCTGGGCGGCGGCGGTGTCGGCAGGACCGCAAAGGCGGAGTACGGCGGGGTGCGGCTGCATGTGACCGAGTCCAGCGCGCTCTTCTCCGACGTGCCCCGGGAGAGCCCCTCCTGGATGAGTCATGGCGATACGGTGCTCGAGCCGGCCTCCGGCTACCGGGTGACCGCCCGCACGGAGCACGGCGCCATCGCCGCTCTGGAGAACCCTCAGCGGAGATTCTACGGGGTGCAGTTCCATCCCGAGGTGCGGCACACCGAATACGGCATGCAGGTGCTCAAGAACTTTCTCTATGAGATCTGCGACATCGTGCCCACCTGGACGCCCGCCAACATAATCGAGGAGCAGGTGGCCCGCATCCGGGAGCAGGTTGGCGACGGCAAGATCATCTGTGGGCTCTCGGGCGGCGTCGATTCTGCGGTCGCGGCTCTGCTTACCTACAAGGCGGTCGGGGATCAGCTGACCTGCATTTTCGTCGACCATGGGCTCATGCGCAAGGACGAGGGCCGCGAGGTCGAGGAGGCCTTCCGCGGGCATTTCCACGTGCCGCTGGTGCATGTCCAGGCGCAGGAGCGCTTTCTGAGGCGGCTCCAGGGGGTGAGCGATCCCGAGGAGAAGCGCAAGCACATCGGGGAGGAGTTCATCCGCACCTTCGAGGAGGAGGCCCGGCAGTTGGGTCAGGTGGACTTCCTGGTGCAGGGCACGCTCTACTCCGACGTGATCGAGTCGGGCACCCGCGACGCCGCCAAGATCAAGTCGCACCACAACGTGGGCGGACTGCCGGAGCTGATGGACTTCGACCTGGTGGAACCGCTGCGCATGCTCTTCAAGGACGAGGTCCGCGTGGTGGGTGAGGAACTGGGTCTTCCCGAAGCGATGGTCTGGAGGCAGCCTTTCCCCGGGCCCGGTCTCGCCATCCGCATCATCGGCGAGGTCACCGAGGAGCGCCTCCGCGTCCTGCGCGAGGCCGACGCCGTGCTTCTCGACGAGGTGCGCCGCGCCGGCTTCTACCGCAAACTCTGGCAGTCCTTCGCGGTGCTCCCCGGTATCCGCAGCGTGGGGGTGATGGGCGATGAGCGCACTTACGCCTATCCGATCGTCATCCGTGCGGTTACTTCCGACGACGCCATGACGGCCGACTGGGCCCGTCTGCCCTACGATCTGCTGGAACGAATTTCCAACCGCATCATCAACGAGGTGCCCGGCGTGAATCGCGTGGCGCTGGACATCTCGAGTAAACCGCCTTCGACCATCGAATGGGAATAGAGATGTCTGACCAACCCGCCGCACAAGCAGGCATTCCCCCGAGAGTTGGGGAGCGCAAGCCCAGCCCGCCCGAACGCCTTGGGGAGATCCACGAACAGGCACGCCGGGCGGCGGAGATCGCCTCGGACATGAAGGCTCACGACATCCTGCTGCTCGACATGCACGAACTGGTCAGCTACACCGATTTCTTGGTGGTCTGCTCCGGACGGAGCACGAGGCAGACGCGCCGGATCTCGGAGGAAGTCGGCCTGCAGCTCAAGAAGGAACAGGGGTTGATCCCGAGCCACGTGGAAGGCCAAGAGCAGGCGGACTGGATCCTAATGGACTACCTGGACTTCGTCGTTCACGTGTTCACCCCCGAGGCCCGCGATTTCTACCGGCTGGACAACCTCTGGAAGGACGCGCCGGTCGAGCGCATCCAAGGGGATGACGACTCCGGCACCCGCGAGGGTGTGGCCGGCGAGGCCAAGGAGGCCGGCGAGGCCACGGAGGCCGACGAGGCCACGGAGGCCGGCGCGACCGAGCCTGTCGAAGACTGATCCGCCTCGACCGCCGGCCGGTCTTATTCGGCTCGGCGAGGGCGAACAGGGCGCGGTTGCAGGCGCTGCCTGGGGGGGCTATAATTCGTCCCCGCTCGACGTGGGGGTATAGCTCAGCTGGGAGAGCGCGACGCTGGCAGCGTTGAGGTCAGGGGTTCGAGTCCCCTTACCTCCACCATATTCTCGAAGGGGTCCCGGAGACGGGGCCCCTTTCTTTTGGGCACGCCCACCCTCCATGCGAAAAGTTTCACCGCCAGGGATTGTCAAGCGTATACCCCCCATGGTACAAAACCCCCAGGGGTATTTGTGAGAGCTTTCTCGAGCTCGGTACCTCAGACGTTGCGAAACGGAACACAATCACAAAGTGCGAAACGACACGAGGAGAAGAGCAAATGACGTTGGACCTCAGCTCGATTCAAGTGGAGAAGGTCGTGGATGCGCGCGGCACCTCCTGCCCGGGTCCCATCCTTGCTGCCAAGAAGGGCATGCCGGGGGTATCCGTCGGCGGGGTGATGGAAGTCCAGGCGACCGACACCGGGACGCTCAAAGACATCCCGGCCTGGTGCAAGAAGATGGGGCACGACTACTTGGGCAACGTCGAGGAGCCCGGCTTCCTGAAGCTCTTCGTCAAGAAGATGAAGTAATGACTGCGACTGCGACAGGCGAGAGCCAGGCGATCGCACCGCGAATCCTGGTCTTCTCCACCAACAACATTTCGGACCCCGGCATAGACCTGGCGGGCAGTTCGCACATGCACTACTCGCCCAACGTGATGGTGATCAGCCTGCCCTGCACCAGCGGTATCAAGCCGAGCTGGATTCTCTACGCGGTACAGCAGGGCTTCGACGGGGTGTTCATCGCCGCCGACGGCGAAGAGTGCGCTTACCTGCCCGATTGTGCAGAGCGCACCGCCGGCGTGATGACGGATGCGCAGGAACTGCTGTCCGAGGCGGGCTACGAACCCCAGCGGGTGCGCATGGCGGCGGTCTGCTCGGTCTGTGCCGAACCCTTCACCAACTACATGCACGAATACTCGAGGTCCCTGGCCGACCTGGGACCATCTCGGAAGGCGACCGCATGAAATACGACGCGCTCGTGGTCGGGAGTGGCATCGGAGGAATGGAGTCGGCCCTCAAGCTGGGAGACATGGGCTACAAGGTGCTCGTGGTCGAGAAGGCGCCCAGCGTCGGGGGCAAGATGATCCTGTTGAGCAAGGTGTTTCCGACGCTCGACTGCGCCAGTTGCATCTCCACTCCGAAGATGGCCGCCACCATCCACCATCCCAACATCGATGTGCTGACCTACTCTGAGGTCCAGTCCATCCGCAGCGACGGCAACGGCGGCTATCACGCCCAGATCCGGCAGAACCCCAAGTACGTCGACGAGGCGGCCTGCACCGGCTGTCGGCAGTGCGAGATGGCCTGCAACGTCGCGGTGCCGGATGAGTTCAACGCGGACATGGTGTCGCGGCGGGCAGCCTACATAGCCTTCCCCCAAGCGGTGCCGAAGAAGGCGGTCGTCGACCGCGCCGGGGTCTCGCCGTGCACCCATGAATGCCCCGCCGGCATCAAAGCTCACGGCTACGTGGCGCGGGTGCGCAGCGGCCAATATGACGAGGCTTTCGAACTGGTGTTGGAGTCCACTCCGCTGGTGGGCAGCCTGGGGCGTGCCTGTTACGCGCCCTGCGAGGAGCAATGCACCCGGGGCGAGCTGGAAGGGGCTTTGCCCATCCGTCAGCTCAAGCGCTTCATCGCCGACCGGCGCTATGGCCAGGAATTCCAGCCGAGCCCGGAGGCTCCCGAATCCAACGGAAAGAAGGTGGCCGTGGTCGGCTCGGGGCCGGCGGGATTGACCGCAGCCTGGCAACTCGCCCGCAAGGGCTACGGCGTCAAGATCTTCGAGTCGGCCCCCCAGCCAGGCGGCATGCTGCGGTTGGGCATCCCGGCTTACCGGCTGCCCAATGAGGTCATCGACGACGACATAGCCAACGTGACGTCGCTCGGGGTCGAGATCGCCACGCAGACCAGGGTGGAGGACGCTCAAGGGCTGCTGTACGACGGTTATGACGCCGTCCTGGTGGCGGCGGGTACCCACCGGTCGGTGCGCCTGCGCGTACCCGGGGAGGACAAGCAAGGGGTCACCACCGCCCTCGAGTTCCTGCGGGCGGTCAAGCTCGGAGAGGACGTGGATCTCGCGGGCAAGCAGGTGCTGGTGGTCGGCGGGGGCAACGTCGCCATCGACGCGGCCCGCACGGCAAGGCGCCTGGGCGCCGGTTCCGTGCATCAGGCCAGTCTGGAAAGCTGCGACGAGATGCCCGCCCATGATTTCGAGGTCGAGGAAGCCAAGGCCGAAGGCATCACGCTTCATGACGGCTGGGGCGTTGCCGAACTGACCGGCGGGGAGCGCGTGCAGGGAGCTGAGCTCAAGCGTTGCACCTGTGTCTTTGACGCCGACGGATGCTTTGCTCCTGAATACGACGAGAAGATGCGCAAGCAGTTGGAGTGCGACGTGGTCATCGTGGCCGCGGGGATGGGCGCGGACACCGAGGCATTTGGTCTCGAAACCAACCCGAACCGAACGCTTAAGGCCGATCCGGGCACGCTGCAGACCGCCGTTCCTCAGATCTTCGCGGCCGGTGACGTGGTCACAGGCCCCACCATGATCACTCAGGCGGTGGGCCAGGGACGCCGCGCCGCCTTCATGATCGACCGGTACCTCGAAGGAACCGAGCTGGATCCCGCCGCCTTCGAGGAGTTCTTGCCCCGCGTGGACAAGCTCGAGGTGCTCCGGCGGCAGGACGTCTATGACCGCCGCGAGCCGCTCGAATCCAGCGAGACGATGAGCGCCGCTCCCATCGACTTTGCCGAGACCGAAGCGACGATGACCGAGGAGCAGGCGCTGGACAGCACCGCCCGCTGCCTCGATTGCGGGGTTTGCTCCGAGTGCCATGCCTGCGTGGACGCCTGTCCGGCCGACGCGGTGAAGCTGGACATGCGGCCCGAGGAGATGGAGGTCGACGTCACCTCTGTCGTGCTGGCCACCGGGTTCAAGCTCTTTCCGGCGGACGCGAAGCCGGAGTACGGCTATGGGCGCTACCGCAACGTGATCACCGGTATGCAGATGGACCGCCTGCTCGCTCCCACCCGGCCCTTCAATTCGGTGGTGCGGCCCGGAGACGGCAAGGTCCCCGACAACATCGCCTACATAATGTGCACCGGATCGCGCGATGCCACCGTGGATAACCCGCTTTGCTCGCGGATCTGCTGCATGTACTCCGTAAAGCACAATCAGCTCGTGATGGGCGCCCTGCCGCTCGCGGACGTGACCGTCCACTACATGGACGTGCGTGCGGTGGGCAAGGGCTACGACGAGTTCTATCAGCAGGCCAAGGACATGGGCGCCGTGTTCATCAAAGGCCGCGTGGCCAAGATCACCGAGAAAGAGGACGGCAACCTCATCGTTCGTTATGAAGACGTAGAAGGGGACGGCGGAGTGGTCGAAGCCGAGTACGACATGGTCGTCCTGGCGGTGGGCGTTCAACCGAACCTCGAGGTCGCGGGGCTGTTTGAAGAGGGTTCCCTGGCCTTGGACGAGTACTTCTACGTCGGTGAGGCCGACGAGGACATCGATCCCGGGCGCACCAACCTTCCCGGCGTGTTCGTCGCCGGCGCGGCCTCGGGCGTCAAGGACATCCCGGATTCCATCCTGCACGCCGGAGCCGCTGTGGCCCAGGCTGCGGCCCACGTGGAAAAGCTGAAAGCGAAGGAAGAGCCGAAAGCGAAGGAAGAGTCGAAAGCGAAGGTCACGGTATGAGCGCCCGCAAGATCGGAGTCTATGTCTGTCAGTGCGGGGGCAACATCGGCGACTACGTCGACGTAGACCGGGTGGTGGAGGCGGCGTCCAAGGAGCCGGGGGTCGCGGTCGCCAAGACGGCGATGTTCACCTGCTCCGACTCGACGCAGCAGGAGATCGTCGCGGACGCTAGAGAGCAGGGCCTGGACGGCCTCGTGGTCGCCTCCTGCTCGCCCAAACTGCATACCTACACCTTCCGTGACGTGGCCCGCCGCGCGGACATCAACCCCTTCCAGTACACCCAGGTGAACGTACGGGAGCAGTGCTCCTGGACGCACACAGACGACCACGAGGGCGCGACCGAGAAGGCTCTGCGCCTGGTGCGCGCCGGAATCAACCGCACCCGCCTGACCGAGCCTCTCGAGTCGATCGTGGTCGAGACCACGCCGCAGAGCCTGGTCGTCGGTGGCGGCATCGCCGGACTGCGGGCGGCCCTCGGCTTGGCCCAGATCGGGCTCTCGGTCTTTCTCGTGGAGAAGGAAGACCGGCTGGGCGGATGGGTCTCCGAATTCAAGGAGATGTACCCGCACGGGCGTAACGGCGGGGAGTTGGTGACCCAACTCGAGAGCGCCGTCCGCGCGCACCCGGACATCACCGTTTTCACGAGTGCCGAGCTGATCGCGAAGAGCGGCAGCTTCGGCAACTATCAGGCAACCATCGCGATTCAGGGGGAACGGCTGGAGACCATTCAGGTGCAGGTTGGCTCCATCGTGGTGGCCACGGGCTTCGACACCTATCAGCCGGCGGACGGTGAGTTCGGTTACGGACAGGACGGCGTGATCACCATCGCCGAGTTCAAGAAGCTGGTGGAGGCCTCGAGCGGTCCGCTGGAGTACAACGGCCGGCCGGTGAAGACCGTGGCCTACGTCTACTGCGTGGGCAGCCGGCAGCCGCAGTACGAGGAAGGGGCCAACACTTACTGCTCGCGCTACTGCTGCAACGCCGCCACACACGCCTCGTTGCAGGTGAATGCGCTGCCGGGCAGGGTGCACCAGTACCATTTCTACCGGGACATGCGCACCTACGGCAGCTTCGAGCTGCTCTACGCCGAGTCGCTGGAAAAGGGCTCCGCCTACGTGAAATACCCCGACGAAGAGCCGCCGACCATCGAGAAGGACCCGCAGAGCGGCCGGCTCACCGTGACGGCCCGCGACCTCCTCTCCGAAGGGGAGGAACTCGCCTTGGACGCCGACCTGGTCGTGCTGGTCACCGGCATGGTGCCCAGAGAGAACCAGGGTTTGACCAAGGCGCTCAAGCTACCGGTGGGCCAGAGCGGCTTCTTCAACGAGATCCACCCGAAGTTGCGCCCGGTGGAGACGGTGGTGGACGGCGTTTATATCGCCGGCTGCTGCCAGGCCCCGCGGAACTCCTCGGAGAGCGTGCAGTCGGGTCTCGCCGCGGTTTCACAGAGCGCCGCCATCCTCAAACGGGGTTTCGCCGAACTCGACCCGCTGGTCGCCACGGTCGACCTGGACGTCTGCGAGTGGTGCGGCGCCTGTCAGGACACCTGCCCCTACGACGCCATCTCGCAGGACCAGCACGCGGGCAAGGAGGTCGCGGTGATCGCCAAGACCGCCTGCAAGGGGTGCGGGGGGTGCGTACCGGTCTGTCCGGTGGGCGCCATCGACCTGCAGGGTTACACGGACGCGCAGATCCGCTCCATGATCGACGGCATGCTGGGGGTGGGGGTATGAGCGCCGCTCTCGGCTCCGGTTCCAATGGAAACCGGCCCGCCCCGGCAGTGGCCAACCGCGACGTGCGGGAGATCATCCGGGACGAGCACTTCATGAGGGCGCGGATTCTCGAGGTGCTGGCCGAGGGACCGCTCACGGTGCCCGAGATCGCCGAGGCGATCGGCCGGCCGACCCACGAGGTGGTCTTCTGGATCATGGGCATGCGCAAGTACGGATACGTCGCCGAGATCAAAGAGGCGACCGACGAAGGCTACTTCCAATACCAGGCCGTTCCCCGGGAGCTGTGATGAGCCCCGACGGCGAAGGAGGACGATAGTGGATACCAGCAAGAAGACCATCATCCTGTTCAGCGGCGACTTCGACCGGGTGATGGCGGCCTTCATCATCGCCAACGGAGCCGCCGCCATGGGGGATGAGGTCACCATGTTCTTCACCTTCTGGGGGCTGAACGTGCTGCGCAAAGACGGGAAGGTGTCGACCAACGGTCACAAGAAGAGCACCCTGCAGTCGATGTTCGGGCGGATGATGCCCAAAGGCACCGGGCGTCTGGGCCTTTCCAAGATGAACTTTGCCGGCGCGGGCGCGCCTCTCATGAAGAAGGTGATGAAGCAACAGAACGCCATGTCCCTCGATGAGCTGGTCGAGAGCGCCAGGGAACAGGGCGTGAAATTCGTCGCCTGCACTCTCTCCATGGACATCCTCGGATTCTGCGAGGAAGAACTGGTGGACGGCGTGGAGTTCGCCGGGGTGGCCGCCTATCTGGGCGAAGCCGACGAAGCCAACGTGAACCTGTTCATCTAGCGGATGATGAGCTTCCTTTGTCAACGTCCGAACGATCGAGGAGAACGATGGCGACACGATTGAACCCGGGGCTCGCCGACGAGCTGGAAGCCTACGGGGCCGAAGACGTGAGCAAGTGCTTCAACTGCGGCAACTGCTCGGCGCTGTGTGTGCACTCCGAGGCGCGGCACGTGATCCCGCGGCGGTCCATGCATGCCCTGCAACTCGGGGCCGAGGATAAGTTACAGGGATCCCTGGAGCCGTGGCTCTGCTACTACTGCGGAGAGTGCTCGGAGCAGTGCCCCAAGGGAGCGGAACCGGCCGAGACCATGATGAGCATGCGCCGCTGGCTGACTTCCAAGTACGACTTCACCGGCATCTCGCGGCTGTTCTACCGCTCCTGGAAGTGGGAGTTGCTGATCATAGTCCTGGCCGCGATCGCGACCGGAATCGGCTTCACCTTGTTCGGCATGTCTCAGGGCAGCATCAACAACTATGACGGCCCCAACGCCTTTCTGCCGAGCGCGAAGATCCACGTCTTCGACTGGGCCATGGCCGGATTGCTGGTATTCCTGCTGGGCATGAACGTGGCGCGCATGTGGCGCTTTTTCACCAAAGCCGGAGATGTGCGAGCTTCCTTGAGCTCCTATCTGGTGAGCCTCCCGGCGCTGCCCGTGCACTTCTTCGCGCAGCCCAAGTACAGGGAGTGTGACCGCAAACGTCCCTGGGCGGTGCACCTGGCCCTGATGCTGAGTTACGTCACCATGCTGGTGCTGGTCATGTTCTTCCTGGGTGAGCTGGCGAGCGGACCGGAAATCGACTGGCGGGTGCACGTGTTCGGCTACCTGGCCTCGGCGGGTCTGATCGGCGCCGTGCTGCTGAATCTCCGCGGGCGGCTACGGCGCGATTCCCCCCAGCACACCCACTCTCATGAGTCGGACTGGATCTTCCTGATCCTGCTCCTGGTGGTGGCGACGACCGGGGTCTTGCAGCACGTACTTCACCGCTCAGGCCTGGATGCGGCGGCCAACGTGACCTACGTCATTCACCTGATGGGGGTCGTGCCCATGCTGGTGCTGGAGGTGCCCTTCGGCAAGTGGGCGCACATGGCTTACCGGCCGCTGGCGGTCTACTTGGCCCGCGTGCAGCTGCACGCCGAGGCGGCGGCCGCGGCGGAAGCAAAGGGTGCACAGCCGCTGGCCTTGCCGTAAGCGCGTATTTTTCCCAAATCCGGCCGGCGACCTTGCCTCGGCGTGGAGGCGTCATGAAATCGCCGTGAGTGAAACAGGCACCGGCCGGGTCGTCTTCCCGCCGCCGCGCCCAACGTCTCGGTCACGTCGCGATTGAGCTGATTTCGAGCAGATGCCCATCGGGATCGCGGAAGAAGGCTCTGGTCTCGCTGCCCCGGGTCATGGGAGGTGTAAGGAACTGGGCGCCGCGGGCCCGCAGGGCCTCGTACGCGTCGTGGCAGTCGGGGACGCGCAAGGTGAGCTCGTGGCTGACTCGGTTGGGGTCGGCGGGCGGAGCGAAGGTGACGTTTGGCTTGTCGTCGGTGGGGCCGCCCCCGGTGACCAGGAGGAGCCAGGTCCCCTGGAAGCTGAGAACCACGCTGGTGCCCGCGTACTCGCGGTAGAGCGAGGCGCCCAGCACGTCGCGGTAGAAGACCTTGGCCCGCTCGACGTCGCTCACCACCAGGAGCACGGTCATTTCGACGTCGTCTGTGGGGAATTCCCGTTCCATTTCATGCCTCCTCGGATTCAGTTATCACTCGGCGACCTTTTCGTTGCTCGAGTTGTATTTGGCTGGCCGTGACCGAGACTCACCTGGTCGGAGGGTGGCCGTTTCGGCCACAGGCGTCGCAGATATCGGCAACGGCAGCGTTGCCGATATCCCGGCTCGGCAGGGTTTCTCGGGGAGAAGTGGCTGTCAGAGTGGCGTTCATTTCTGTGCCTCCCACCCAGAGCGATCGTACCCGTTATGACAGAAATGCAGCCGAGCGCTAGCCACATCGCGCCGAGCTCTCCGACGAAGCTGAAATCGGTGTAGGTGTTGCGATGGCCGCTGCGTTCTGTGGAAACAAGGAGCGGGACTCCGGCGACGCAGACGCCTAACACACGCTTCCGCTCTAACATACGTCGGCATGGAGAGCTATGCTCTGCCCGGGCTGCAAACGGCCTCGGTCTACAGGTGTAGCGCAGAGACGTTGGGCAGAGCCGTTATATTGTGATTCGGCCCCAACGGGAATGAACTCCCTAGTCAGAATCACCTACTCGAGAGGACCGGAGATGAACCCGTTCTGCACATTCATGGCCTCTGCTGCTGGTCGGATTGTTCGCGTCGTCGCGGGTGTCGTGCTGATCGCCTGGGGCGTGATGAGACTCGGCGGCGCGACGGCGGCCATCGTGGCGGTGGTCGGAGCGGTCCCTCTGCTGGCCGGTCTGTTCGACTTTTGTGTTTTCGCACCTCTCTTCGGCTGCCCAATGAGCGGACCGAAAATCCGTGCCGGTGAGTAGACTTGCACGAGGATCGGCCGTTCGATAGCTAAGCTCCGGTCCATCTCCTGACGACCGTACCGGCGAGCCCTGGAGGGCCCCTTGGATGCATTCGAACTAGCTGCTCTGACCGAGCACCTGCAGACCGGGGTCCTGGTCACCGACGCGGACCTGCGCGTGGTCTACGCCAACCAGTTCGAGTCGGACTTCTATCGCCTCGCGAACGAGGAGCTCGTCGGCCGGGACATCATGACCACGTGCCATAAGCCCAAGTCGCGCGAGACCATCGGGCGGATGGTCGAGCAGATGCGCGCCGGGGAAATGGAGCAGCACGCCAAGTTCGCGGTGGGTCAGTTGATCCGCTACAAGGCCCGGCGCGACGGCGATGGGGAATTTGCCGGAATCATCCGCACGCGGATGTGGTTGCCCGAGGGCTTCGACGCGGCGAGCGTGGGGGCGGCCCGCCTGCAGGAATCGGAGTAGCCTGCGGGCTTTTTGACCGGTCTCTGTCCGGCTTCCCCTGTATAATTGGATGCTGTGGGCTCCAATGAATTAATCGTCGCCGGCGCCCGGGAGCACAATCTCAAAGACATCAGTCTCCGCCTGCCCCGGGATCGCTTCATCGTCATAACCGGCCTTTCCGGTTCGGGCAAATCCAGCCTGGCCTTCGACACCATCTACGCCGAGGGACAGCGCCGCTACGTGGAGAGTCTCTCCTCCTACGCGCGCCAGTTCTTGGGCCAGATGGACAAGCCCGACGTGGACTCGATCGAAGGTCTGTCCCCGGCGATTTCCATCGACCAAAAGACCACCTCGCGCAATCCGCGCTCCACGGTGGGGACGGTCACCGAGATCTACGATTACCTGCGCCTGCTCTACGCCCGGATCGGCAAACCGCACTGCTGGATCTGCGGCCGGCCGATCGAAGGCCAGACCAAAGAGCAGATCGTCGATCAGATTCTGGGGCTCGAGCCGGGAACGCGTTTCGTGGTCCGCTCGCCAATGGTGCGCGGGCAGAAGGGTTGGCACAAGGAGGTGCTCGACCGCGTCCGGCAGGAGGGTTTCACCCGCGTGCAGATCGATGGGGAGCAGTACACGCTGGACCAGGAGCTGCCCGAACTGGACAAGAACGTGCGCCACGACATCTCCGTGGTGGTGGACCGGTTGGTGATGAAGGAAGGGGTCCGGCGCCGGCTTTCCGAATCCGTGGAGACCGCCCTGGACGAAGCGGGCGGTCTGATCGAAGTCGATGTCTTCCTCGGAGCCGGCGGGGCGGAGCGCAGTGGAAACGGCCACGGCCAGGCGACGGCCAAGGGCGGCACCGGCGACAAGGGCGGCAAGGGCAAGGGTGACAAGGCGGGCGAAGCCCAGTTCACCACGCTGGTCTTCAGCGAGAATCTGGCCTGCCCGGAACACGGCGTGAGCCTTCCCGAGATCGAGCCCCGCATCTTCTCCTTCAACTCACCGCATGGCGCCTGCACGGCCTGTAGCGGCCTCGGCTTTCGCCAGGAGATCGACCCCGAACTGGTGATCGGCGATGCGGAACTGTCTGTGGCCGGCGGGGTGATCTTGCCGTGGAACGGTTCGAGTTCCGAGTACTACGACCAGGTGCTCCAAGGGGTAGCCGACCGATTCGAGATCGACCTCGACACTCCCTGGAAGGAGCTCCCCGAGGCGGTGCAGCGGGCCTATTTGCACGGTCTCGAGGGCGAGCGGCTGTACGTCAACTATCGGAACCGCTACGGCCGCAAGCGCAGCTACATGACCCGCTTCGAGGGCATCGTCGGCTGGCTCGAGCGCCGGTACCGCGAGACCGACTCGGATTATGTGCGGGGCAAGGTCGAGGAATACATGGCCGAGACCCCCTGTCCCAAGTGTGAAGGTGCCCGTCTCCGGCCGGAGAGCCTGGCGGTGACCGTCGGCGGCCGCAGCATCTATGAGATGACCCTGCTCTCCGTCAGCGACCTGCTCGCCTTCCTGGATGAGCTGGATCTCTCCGAGCGCGATCAGCTGATCGGCGCCCGCATCCTCAAAGAAATCCGGGAACGCCTGGGATTTCTGCAGTCGGTCGGGGTGGGCTACCTGTCGCTTTCGCGGAGCGCGGGCACGCTCTCCGGGGGAGAGGCCCAGCGCATCCGTCTGGCCACCCAGATCGGCTCCAGCCTGGTGGGCGTGCTCTACATCCTGGACGAGCCCTCCATTGGCCTGCACCAGCGGGACAATCAGCGCTTGATCAAGACCCTGCTGCGGCTGCGCGACCTGGGCAACACGGTCATCGTGGTGGAACACGACGAGGAGACCATGTTCTCCGCCGACCACATCGTGGACATGGGGCCGGGCGCCGGCGAGCACGGGGGAGAGGTGGTCGTCAGCGGACCGCCGGCGGAGGTGATGGCAGAGCCCCGTTCGGTCACGGGGCAGTTCCTCTCCCGCGAGCGCACCATTCCCGTTCCCGCCACGCGGCGCAAGGGCCGGGGATACTTCACCGTACGCGGCGCCAGCCAGCACAACCTGAAGAATATCGATGTGGAAGTCCCGGTGGGCAAGTTCACCTGCGTCACCGGAGTGTCGGGTTCCGGGAAATCGACCCTGGTTAACGAGGTTATCTACAAGGGCCTGGCCGCACGCCTGCAGCGCAGCGGGATCCGCCCGGGCGCGCACCGCGAGGTCGAGGGCATCGAGGTGTTCGACAAGGTCATCGACATCGATCAGTCGCCCATCGGCCGTACGCCTCGCTCGAACCCGGCCACCTACACCGGGGTGTTCGATCATATCCGCCAGCTGTTCGCCCAGACCAAGGAAGCCCGGGTGCGCGGCTACAAGCCCGGCCGGTTCAGCTTCAACGTCAAGGGGGGCCGCTGCGAGGCCTGCCGCGGCGACGGTACCCTGAAGATAGAGATGCACTTCCTGCCCGACGTCTACGTGCCCTGCGAGGTTTGTCACGGCAAGCGGTATAACCGGGAGACCCTGGAGGTGCGGTTCAAGGGCAAGAACATCGCCGAGGTGCTGGACATGAGCGTCGAGGAGGCCGTCGGCTTCTTCGAGAACCAGCCCAAGATCGCCCGGCGCCTGCAGACCCTGCACGACGTGGGCTTGGATTACATCAAGCTGGGCCAGCCTTCCACCACTCTCTCCGGGGGAGAGGCGCAGCGGGTCAAGCTGGCCACCGAGCTCTCCAAGATCGCCACGGGCGATACGCTCTACATCCTGGACGAGCCGACCACCGGTCTGCACTTCGCCGACATCGAGAAGCTGCTCGAGGTGCTCCAGCGGCTGGTGGATGCCGGCAACACCGTCCTGGTGATCGAACACAACCTGGACGTGATCAAGTCGGCCGACTGGCTGATCGATCTGGGCCCCGAAGGCGGCGCGGGCGGTGGCCGGGTGCTCGCGGTGGGCTCTCCCGAAGAGGTGGCCGCCCATCCCGACAGCCATACCGGAGAGTTTCTCCGCCGGGTGCTCCCCGGCTTCGAGGAGTACGGGGAGACCGGCGGGCACCTGGTGCCCGCGCCCGTGGAGGCGGCGTAAGGCCTCAGCCCGTGGAGGCGGCGTAAACGCCTCGGAGCTGTAGGTCTTTAGGGCCCGAGTATCAGGCGCTTCGCGGTTTCGCTCGCCAGATTCTCCACCACTTCGAAGAGGATGCGGCTCGCCCCCTTGCCCGCGTGTTCGGCCGCGCGCTTGATCCGCAGCGCCGCCACCTCCGTCCGCGGATTCTCGGTGAGGATGTCGCGGAAGGCCGCCCGCAGCAGGCGACGCTCCTCGTCGGATAGATCGTCCAACTGGGCTGCGAGTTCGTCGGCGGCGAGCAGCCGTTCCGCCGTCCAAGGAAAGGGGCTGCCGCACTCGTGGCAGTAGCGGGGCGCCCGTGCGATGCGCTTCCCGCCGTCAGGTTCGCGCTCCGCGCCCTCCGGTAAAAAGCGGCCCCGGAGCGGGGTATCGCACTCGGGGCAGCGGGAGAGCGTGCCCTCGCCGCACTCGGGGCAGAACTTGGCGTTGGGCGCGGCCTGCGCTTGGGCCCAGTCGTTCAGAAGATGCCCGTTGGCGCAGACCAGCTGTACTTCGAACCCGGGCACGGATGGGCGCTCGCCCGCCGTAGGCCCCGCGGCCGTTTTTGCGCGGCTGGCGCGCTTGGGTGCGTCGTTCATGGTCGTTCGCCGGGTGGTGGGTTCATGACTTTCAGTCTACGCGCTCAGGCGGACAGAGCCGCAGGGGGTCTGCGTTAGTCTGCGGGCGACGCGGGTAGAGGGGCAAAATCACTAACGAGGAGGACGACATGGCGATCGCGGAACGCAGAGCTCATGCCACGTGGGAGGGCAACCTTTCCCGCGGCAAAGGGAAGATAACCGCCGCCAGCGGCGCATTTCAGGATTTCGACGTTACCTGGGCCTCGCGGACGGAGCGTTCGGACGGGATGACCAGTCCCGAGGAACTGATCGCGGCGGCACACGCCAGTTGCTTTTCCATGCAGCTCTCGAACGAGCTCGACGAGGCGGGGACTCCACCCGAGAGGCTCGATGTGGACGCCGTGGCGACGCTCGATGACACAGAGGCCGGTCTCAAAATGACCTCCATGGACCTGACCGTGCGCGGCGTGGTCCCCGGCGTGGACCAGGCTGAGTTCGAGAAAGCCGCGCAGGCGGCCAAAGAGGGTTGCCCGGTTTCCAAGGCTCTCTGGGGAAACGTGGAGATCACGCTGGAGGCCAAGCTGGAAGAAGACGAAACCCCGATGTCGGAATGATGGCGGGGGAATACGGGGCCGGCGCCTCCTTCGAAGGTGGCGAAGTAATCGGTGAAGCAGACCAGACCGTGGCCGGGAGCGCAACCCGGTTCACCATCAAGGGAGAGATAGCTCAAACCGCGCGCCTCGAGCTCGCTCCGGGCGAGAGGGTGTGGGCCAGCAAAGGCTCGATCATGGCGCACACCCCCGGGGTGCAATGGGTTCTGCGCATCCCCGGGGGTTTGGAGGGTGTCGTGCGGCGTTCTCTCTCGGGAGAAGGGGTGTCGCTCGCCCACATCACGGCGGAGGGGCCCGGGCAGGAGGTGCTCCTGGCTTCCAATCGACCGGGCCACATCCTCGAATGGGACCTCGCCGACGGACCGGTGGTTACCACGAGAGGCTCGTTCCTGGCAGCCTGGGGCCCTGAGATCCAGATCGACGTCACGGTGGCGAAGCGGGCGGGCGCGGCTCTTTTCGGCGGGGCCGGACTCTTCCTGCAGAAGATCCAGGGCGAGGGCAGCGTGCTGATTCACGGCAGCGGAGACTTCCATAAGCAGCAGCTTCGCGAAGGCGAGTCCATCCTGGTGAGCACGGGCAATCTGGCCGCCTTCTCCCAAGACCTGGACTACGACATCAAGCGCGTGAGCGGCGCTCGGCGTATCCTGTTCGGGGGAGAGGGTCTGTTCATGACCAAGCTGACCGGCCCGGGGTTGGTCTATCTGCAGAGCCTCAAGCGGGACTCGGAGTAGTCTGAGCCCGGCTGCCGAAGGGCGAAGCCGGCCCCAACAGACGAGGCTAACCGGGCGAGGAGCTCACTGGTGACAAAGGAATACATCGAATCAGCCCAACCGGCCGAGAAGGCTCTGCTGATCGCGGTGGACACCGGGGACGATCCGCGTTGGTCGGCCGAGGAGTCTCTGGAGGAGCTCGCTTCGCTGGCCACCACGGCCGGAGCCGAAGTGGTCGGTTCTTTCGCACAGAAGCGCCAAACCGTCCATCCCAACTACTACCTGGGTAAGGGCAAAGCGGAAGAGCTCAAGGAGTGGAAGTCGCGCACCGGCTTCACCCTGCTCATCTCCGACGATGAGCTCTCGCCCAAACAGCAGCGGGCGCTGGAGACCATCACCAAGGTCAAGGTACTCGACAGGAGCGGGCTCATCCTGGACATTTTCGCCCAGCGGGCCCGCACGCACGAGGGCCGGCTGCAGGTCGAACTCGCCCAACTCGAGTATCAGCTGCCGCGGCTGACCCGGCTGTGGGAGCACCTTTCCCGAACCGGTGGCGGCATTGGCACCCGGGGCCCCGGGGAGACGCAGCTGGAGACCGACCGGCGCATTATCCGCGAGCGCATCAGAAAGATGCGTGAACGCGTGGAAGAAGTCCGCCTCCGCCGAGAAACCGCGGCCCGCAGCCGGGAGAAGGCCCGCCTTCCCACCGCGGCCATCGTCGGCTATACGAACGCGGGCAAATCGACTTTGCTCAACTCGCTCGTCGGAGAGGCTGTGGTCGGAGCCGAGGACATGCTCTTTGCCACCCTCGATCCCACCAGCCGCAAGGTGAGTCTGGGCGATGGGCAGACCCTGATCCTGACCGACACCGTGGGCTTCATCCACAAGCTCCCGCACCAGTTGGTGGAGGCCTTCCGGGCAACCCTGGAAGAAGTCACCCGGGCCGATCTCTTGCTCGAGGTGGTCGACGCCTCGGACCCGCTGGCCAAGGAACACCGCAGCACCGTGCGCGACGTGCTGGACGAGCTCGGGGCCGGGCACAAGCCCAAAGTGGTGGTCTACAACAAGATCGACCTGGTGGAAGCCGGGATGGATCACCCCTTCCGGCCGCCCCGTGACGATAGACACGTGGTGGCGGTGGCGGCCCGGCAGAGCCGCGGCCTCGACCGGTTGAGAGAAGAGCTGGCCGCGACCTTGTCCGAGATGTGGGTCGAGGTGGAGGCGGCCATTCCCTACACTGCCGGCTCGTTGCTTTCCCGGGTGCGGGAGCGGGGCTCGGTGCAGATCGACTATCGGGATCAGGACGTGCTCGTGACCGGCCAGGTGGCGGCACCGCTCGCCGGGGAACTGGAAGACGCCGCCGCACGCTGGCGCCGGGCTCTGACCTCCGGAGTCTCCGGCTCCGGCGACGGCTCCTGAATACGGCCGCACGCGGGCCTTTCTCCGTTTGACCGGCGGGCAGCAGACCCAGGGCGGTGCCCGCCGTAGCCTACCCTCCGTCCGACGGATCGTGGCCGCGGACCTGCAGCTCAGCCTGATCGTGGCAATGGCCGGCGGCCTTTGGCTGCTTGCCCTCCTGTCGCTTCTCTACGTCGGGCGCCAGGAAGACCTCCAGACCCCCGGCCTGCTCGTGCCCGGGGATGTCCCGCTGCTCTTGGCGCTGGGCTTCACCGTCGCCGGAGTGCTTCCCCTGGTTCTACGAACGCGTGAGATCCGCAGGCTGTTCCGTGAAGGGACCGCGGTCCAGGCCACCGTGGAGCAGGTCTGGCGATTGCGGGCCCGCACTCGGGTCCTCTACAGTTTCGAGTACCGCGGCCGGCGCTACCAAAGGCTGGAGACCCTGAACTGGAACGAGCGCGCGGCCGCCCTCAGCGCGGGGAGTAGGTGCGTCGCCCGGGTGGATCCCGTGGTTCCGCAGAGGTCCTACCTGGAACTGCGCTACCTGTAGAGAAAGCCGCGACCGGTGGTCCTACCATTCGGTCCGTTAATCGTCTTCTCGTTGAAAGCCTTCGAGCCCGCTCTTAAGATTCCGGGACTTGAATCCGTCACACTAGATGAAACCGGGGGAGTCACAAGATGGGGGACCGCTACGAGGACGTCTACCGGCAGTCGATTGAAGATCCGGAAACCTTCTGGGGGGAAGCCGCGCAGGGCATCGACTGGGAAGCCGGCTGGAGCCGCGTCCTGGACGACCGCAATCCTCCCTTCTACCGCTGGTTCCCCGACGGCCGGCTGAACACCTGCTACAACGCGCTGGACCGCCACGTGGAGTCCGGCCGCGGAGACCAGGTGGCTTTGATCTACGACAGCCCGGTCACCGATCAGGTCAAGCGCTACTCCTACCGCGAGTTGACCGACGAAGTCGCCCGTTTCGCCGGGGTGCTCTCCGGACTCGGTGTGACTAAGGGCGACCGGGTGGTGATCTACATGCCCATGGTGCCCGAGGCCTTGATCGCCATGCTCGCGACCGCCCGGCTCGGGGCCGTACACTCCGTGGTCTTCGGCGGGTTCGCCGCCCACGAGCTCGCCGTGCGGGTGGACGACGCCAAACCCAAGGTGATCGTGTCCGCCTCCTGCGGGATCGAGGGTAAGCGGGTGATCGAGTACAAGCCCCTGCTCGACCGGGCAATCGGCATGGCGGAATCCAAACCCGATAACTGCGTGATCCTGCAGCGGCCCCTGTGCCAGGCCGCAATGACCGAAGACCGGGACGTCGACTGGGCGTCGGCGATGGCGGAGGCCGAGGCGGTGGGCTGCACCACGGTCGAGGCCACCGATCCCCTCTACATCCTCTACACCTCGGGTACGACGGGCAAGCCCAAGGGCGTGGTGCGGGACAACGGCGGGCATGCGGTCGCGCTGCACTGGTCGATGAAGAACGTCTACGACGTGCAGCCCGGCGATGTCTACTGGGCCGCCTCCGACGTGGGCTGGGTGGTGGGCCACTCGTACATCGTCTATGCACCACTCTTTTACGGGTGCACCACGGTGCTCTACGAGGGCAAGCCGGTGGGCACCCCGGATGCCGGCGCCTTCTGGCGGGTGATTCAGGACCACAAAGTACGGGTGCTATTCACCGCGCCCACCGCCATCCGCGCCATCAAGAAGGAAGACAGCGAGGGTAAACACCTCGAGAGGTACGACATCTCGAGCCTCGATTATCTCTTCCTGGCGGGGGAACGTTTGGACCCCGATACCTATCACTGGGCGTCGGACCTGCTGGGAGTGCCGGTGGTTGACCACTGGTGGCAAACCGAGAGCGGCTGGCCCATCGCCGCCAACTGCATGGGCATAGAGCCCTTTCCCATCAAACCGGGGTCGCCGACCAAGGCGGTGCCGGGCTACAACGTGCAGATTCTCGACCCATCGGGCGAGGACGTGCCCCCCGGGCAAGAGGGGATCGTCGGCATCAAGCTGCCGCTGCCTCCCGGCTGCCTGCCCACCCTGTGGGAAGACGACATTCGCTTTGTGGAGTCCTACGTCAGCGCCTTCCCCGGCTTCTACTTCACCGGCGACGGCGGCTACATCGACGAGGAAGGCTACATCTACATCATGGGCCGGGTGGACGACGTGATCAACGTGGCCGGCCACCGGCTTTCCACGGGCCGCATGGAAGAGGTCATCGCCCAACACCCCGACGTGGCCGAGTGCGCGGTGCTGGGGGTCGCGGACGACCTCAAGGGACAGATACCGCTGGGTCTCTGCGTGCTCAAGTCCGGCGTGGATCGGGATGCTGCCGGTCTCGAGAAGGAACTCGTGGGCATGATCCGGGAAGAGGTGGGGGCCGTGGCCTCGTTCAAGGCAGCGCTGGTGGTTTCCCGCCTGCCCAAGACGCGTTCCGGCAAGATCCTGCGCGGCACCATGCGCAAGATAGCGGACGGCCAGGCGGTTGCGCCCCCATCCACCATCGACGACCCCGCCATCCTCGAGGAGATCGACTCGGTGTTACGCGAACGGGGGTACGGCAAGAAGGACTCCCCGGCCTAACTCCTGACCGGTGGCGGTTTGCAGATTGAGCGGGCGGGCCAAGGGCCGCCCGCTTTCTTTGTGCGCCGGGTGGAAATCCGGCCCGCCTAGGTATACTAGCGCGCGATGATTCTAGAGCATTCGTTCCTGGAAAAGCTCGATGCCCGCATCCGCGCCTGCCGCGATCTGCCCGTGCAGGTCCGCAGCGGAGAGCACGTCCGGCTGTTCGATCCCCTGCGCGGGAACGAGGTGCTGCTGAACCCGCGCCGCTCGCAGCGGCCCACCGGGGCCGGAAGTTGTCCTTTCTGCAGCGGCCAGACGCCGCCCACGCTCTTCTACATCGAAGCCCAGCCCGAGGACGTATTCACGAGCGATACTCCGGGGGAGATCGAGGTGGGTCGGCCCCGGGTGGAAACCGAGCGGGAATCCTTCGGCGCCCTCGCCCGGTACGAAGCCTCCCTTCCCCCCGGGGAAGAGCCCGATCCTTGGGAAGCGATCCGTATCCTGATGCGCACGAGACACCCGGATTGGAAGGGTGATTTCACCCCGGCGACCCTGCCCGGCCGGCCCTATCTGGTGCGCACCTTCCTCAATTTCGTTCCCATTCTGGTCGAGTCGGGAAGCGCGGCGGAGTGCTTCGTGCTGACCCTGCCGCCGCCGTACCACGACATGGATATCGGGGTCCTCAAGCACAATCCCTCCGGGGAACAGCGCGCCCTTCCCATCCCGGCCCTCGAGGCGCTGCTGACCTCCTGGCAGGTGCTCGAAGAGTGGTCTTACTACCGCGATCTGGTGCCGATTCCTTTCATCAATGGGGGCAAGAACCCGCTCTCCGGGCAGTCGCTGGAGTGTTTCCACAGTCAGTTCTTCGCGGTGGACCAGGACGACTTCCCTCCGTTGTTCCGCTCGCTCCGCGAGCGGCGTTCGCTGGGAGGGTGTCCCATTTGCGCCATCATTGGCGACCCGCATCTGCTGGTCAAGCGCTTCGGAGACGTGCGCGTCGCCGTGCACCCGGCGCCCAGCCGCAATTTGACCTTTGTCATCGCCTCTGACGAGGAGGGTGAGCGCCTGGGCGAGCTTCCCGATATGTGGGCCTTCGCCGAGGCGCTCTCCTGGACCGTGCGCCGCTACGAGTCGCTTCTGGGCGGGGTGCCCGCCTACGTGGTGGCGCTGCGCAGCGGGGAGGCCGTCGGCCACCTGCACGCCGAGGTGGTGCCCCGCTCTCTGGTCAACGTGCCCGGGGGTTTCGAAGAGACCACCGGGTTTGTGGTGACCACGCGCGATCCCCATGAGGTTGCCCGGCAGGTGCGGGAACACGACGAGCGTGAGGCGGAAGATGGCTGATACCCGGAATGAGCAGTTCGGCAGTGGTGCCAATGGCGGCCCTCACCGGTTTGGCGTACTCGATCAGGTGATCGGCCGGGCTGCTGCCGCGGGCATCTTCCTCGATGTCGACGGCGTGCTCGCGCCCATCCGTCCCCGGCCCGACGAGACCTTCGTTCCCGAGGCTACCCGTGAGCTGGTGCGCCGGCTGACCGAACACTACCGCTTGGTGGCGGCGGTTTCGGGGAGAGCCGCGCCCGACGCTGCCGGGCTGCTCGGCCTGGATGAAGTGCTGGTGGTGGGCAATCACGGGATGGAGTTGCTGCTCGCCGGCGAGCACGATTACCTTGTGCCGCCCGAGGTCATCGACAGGGTGCAGGAGGCAACCGCCGCGCTGGAACTGAACCCGGAACTGCGGGCGCTCGGGGTGCGCATCGAGAACAAGACCGCGAGCGTCGCCCTGCATACGCGGGGTGTCCCCGATGAGCCGCGGGCCTGGCGGGCGGTGCTGGAAGCCGCCCAACTTCAGGCAGAAGAGCGCGATCTGATCATGTTGCCCGGGCGCAAAGTCGTCGACCTGCGGCCGACAGGGATCAACAAGGGAACCGCCGTGCGGCGCCTCTTCGAGGACCGTCAATTGCGGGCGGCCGTCTACATCGGGGACGACCGAACCGACATCGACGCCTTCCGCGCCCTCGAGGCGCTGCGCTCCAGTGCGAACGCGTACACGGTCAGCGTCGCCGTGGTCTCCGACGAGTCACCGGAGGACCTCATTCAGTGGGCCGATTTGGAGATTACCTTCGACGAGGTGCCCGAACTCCTGACTTATTTGGCCGGCGCGCGGCCCTGACCGAAGCCCCCGTTTCTAGAGGTGCTCGTGGGCGGACATCACCGCCTCGGCAATCAACTGAGCGCCTCGGTCGAGGTCTTCCAGGCTGAGCACCTCGATGGGCGAATGAATGTAGCGGGTGGCCACGCTGATCACGCCTGAGGGGACCCCGGTCTTGACCAGGTGAATGGCGGTGGCGTCGGTGGTGCCGCCGCTGCCCACGTCCATCTGGTAGGAAATTCCTTTGGCGTCGGCGGTGCCGCGCAGCCAGTCGATCACCTTCCGCTGCACCAGGATTCCGCGCCCGTCGGAGTCGGCCACGGTCAGCACCGGTCCGCCGCCGATGGTCACGTGGCGCTCTTCCTTGGTAACCCCGGGGTGGTCGCCGGGGATGGTGACCTCGGAGATCAGCGCCACGTCAGGATCCAAGCCGTAGGCGCTGGTGCGCGCGCCCTTCAGCCCCACCTCTTCCTGGACGGTGCCCACGGCGTAGACCGTGGCGCGCACCTCCAGGTCTTTGAGCCGCCGCATGGCGGCCACCATCATGGCCATCCCGGCGCGGTCGTCGAATGCCTTTCCGGTCACCAGGTTTCCTTTGAGAGGCCGTAGATCGCGATCGATGGTGATCGTGCTGCCAATCTGCACGCCGAATTCTTCGGCTTCTTCCCGGGACGAAGCCCCGATGTCGATGAACATGTCTTTTAGTTTGATGACCTTCTTGCGGTCATCGGGCTCCATGATGTGGGGGGGCCTGGACCCGACCACGCCGTACAGGTTGCCCTCGCGCCCCTGAACCACGACCCGCTGGCCCAGGAGGATCTGATCGACCCACCCTCCGAGCGGCACGAAACGAAGAAAGCCCTTGTCGTCTATGTACTTGACCATGAGACCGATCTCGTCCATGTGCGCGGCGATCATGATCTTCGGGCCGTCACCGTTTCTGGTGCCGATCACGTTGCCCATCGTGTCGGTGCGCACTTCGTCGGTCAGGTCCGCCAGGTGCTCCTGCAGCAACCCGGCAATGTCGTCCTCGTAGCCCGAAACTCCCTGGGCGTTGGCAAAGGTGGCGAGCAGTTCGCGTAGCTGGTCCATGCGCGGTCGACCTCCGGTTGAATAGTCAGGATGGATGAAGTTCTTGCACCTACCTACCCTCCGGGCTTCCCAAAAGACACGTCGCGGTCGTGGTATCTTGAGCGCCCCGGAGAAGGAGAGAGAATGCCAGGACTACTCGAAGGCCGCCGCGGCCTGATAATGGGTTTGGCCAACGAACGCAGCATCGCTTGGGGAATCGCCCAAGCGGCAAGGCGCGAAGGGGCGGAGCTGGGCTTCACCTACGCCGGCGAGATGCTCGAGAAGCGCGTGCGGCCGCTTGCGGCGCAGTTGGGCAGTGACGTCGTGCTCTCGTGCGACGTCCGTTCGGACGAAGAGATCGAACGGTGCTTCGAGGCTCTGGGGGAGCGCTGGGGGTCGCTCGACTTCCTGGTGCACGCCATCGCCTACGCCAACAAGGAAGAACTGACGGGCGAGTTCTACAACACGACGCGCGAGGGCTTCCGGGTGGCGTTGGACGTTTCCGTATATTCGCTGGTGGCCACCACCCGCAGCGCCGTCCCGCTGATGAGAGAGGGCGGCAGTATCGTCTCGCTCACCTATCTGGGCGCCGAGCGGACGATCCCTCATTACAACGTGATGGGTGTGGCCAAGGCCGGACTGGAGGCCGCGGTGCGTTACCTGGCGGCCGATCTGGGACCCAGCGGCATCAGGGTGAATGCCATCTCCGCGGGACCCATTCGCACGCTGGCCGCCTCGGGGATCGGCGACTTTCGCAAGATCTTCGACTGGTACGACCGCAACTCGCCTTTGCGCCGCAACACCACGATCGAAGAGGTGGGTAACGCCGCCGTGCCGCTCCTCAGCGATTGGACCAGGCAGATCACCGGGGAAGTGCTGCACGTCGACGGCGGCTACCACATCACCGGAGTGCCCCCGGTGGTGGAAGAGGAGTAGCCTCCCGGCCCAACGGTTGCGCCGCCCGCCGCCTTTTCCCCCGCTGTCCCTCCGGCGCGCCGGGTCTCGGGTCCGTACTGCGCGGGGGCCGGCTATTGGGCGCCAACTCGTGGGCGCCCTTTCCGCGGCTGAGGTACAATTCTCGGGCCGCTTCCCGCCTCCTCATTTGACCGCCGGTGCTTGCCCTGTTGAGTCGGCACGGGCCAGGATGCGGAGCGGTTCGTCTCTCCCTCTCTCCACCTGCGAAAGTTGTCCGAGATTTTCCGATGACCGGCCGCGAAGAAATTGTCACGCAGATAAAAGGGGCTCCGGACCTGCCCGGCGTCTACCTGTTCAAGGACGACGCCGGCGAAGTGCTCTACGTGGGCAAGGCCCTGTCGCTGAAGAAACGCCTGGCCAGCTATATTCCGGCCGCCAGAGGCGGCGCCGGGGGCAGGATCCCGGTCAAGGTGGCCGAGATGGGGGCCAAAGCCGAATCGGTCGACTGGATCGTGACCGCCAACGAAACCGAGGCCTTGATCGTCGAGGACAACCTGATCAAGCGCCACCGCCCGCCCTACAACATCCGCCTGCGCGACGACAAGTCTTACCCATACATCGTGGTGACCCTGGAGGACGAATTCCCGCGGGTGATGTTCACGCGCCAGCCGCACCGCAAGGGGAACGCCTACTTCGGTCCCTACGCCAACGCGGCCAAGGTCCGGGAGACTCTGGACACACTGGGCCGCATCTTCCCCTTCCGCAAATGCCGGGGCAAGACCCCGGGCCGGCACAGCGGTTCGCCCTGCCTGCAGTACTCGATAAAACGCTGCGACGCTCCCTGTGCGGGCTACATCACCCCGGAGGAGTATCGGAGACTGATAGATCAGGTGATCGTCTTTCTTTCCGGCCGGCAAAAGGAGATCGCTCAGGGTCTCCAAGCGGGTATGCGCCGGGCCTCCGAGGAAATGGAGTTCGAGAGGGCGGCGCTCTACCGCGACCGGCTTGACGCCGTTCGCCATGTGATGGAGGGCCAGCGCGCGCGGCAGTCGGCCATGGGGAGCGTGGACATCGTGGGCATGGCCCGGGACGAGGGCAACGCCAACGTCCAGGTCTTTCAGATGCGCGACGGAGTGCTCGGCGACCGGCGGAGTTTCAGCCTCGAGAACGTGGAAGGCGAGTCCGACGAAGACGTACTCCAGCGCTTTTTCGCCGAGTGCTACTCCATGGCACTCACTCTGCCTCCCGAGATAATCGTGCCCGCGCTGGGGGAGCGGGACGGGCAGACCGCCGAATTCCTGAGCGAACTGCGCGGCTCCCGGGTCACGGTGAGGACGGCCGAGCGGGGCGACAAGCGTCGGCTGCAGCAGTTGGCCGACCGCAATGCCGTCCTCGCCCTGCAGCACGAACGCCTGCGCACCGAGCGTTCGCGCGAACGCCGCTGGGGAGCGCTCACCGGTCTGCGCGACCATTTGGGGCTTTCGGGGATGCCTATGCGCATCGAAGGATACGACGTCTCCAACCTGGGTCCCGAGCACATCGTCGCCTCCATGGTGGTCTTCGAGGGCGGGGTGCCCCGCAAAGCGGACTACCGCAAGTTTTCCATCGCGGGGTCCGAGGGGCAGGACGACTTCGCCGCCATGAGAGAGGCCCTGCTCCGCCGGTTCGCCCGGGCCGCGGCCACCGCTCCGGAGAAGTACGATCCCTCCTTCGAATCGGTTCCCGATCTGGTGGTGGTCGACGGAGGCAAGGGGCAGTTGGGGGTGGCCGTTGGCGTTCTCGAGGAACTGGGACTGGACGCCGCCGTGGGGGTGATCTCTTTGGCCAAACGGGAAGAAGAGGTGTACCTGCCGGGACGCCCGGATCCCCTGCTGCTCGCGCGCGATGATCCGGCCCTGCTGCTGCTGCAGCGCCTGCGGGACGAAGCGCATCGCTTCGCCGTCAGCTTCCATCGCACGCGCCGCCGCTCGGCCGGCCATGCCTCGATCCTCGACGGCCTGCCGGGAGTGGGAGAGAAGCGCAAGCGGGCGATCCTGCTGCATTTTGGCTCCCCCGAGCGCTTTCTCGCGGCCTCCCGGGACGAACTCGAGGCCGTGCCCGGACTGCCCGGGAAGGTGGCGCGGGAGGTCTACGACTTCGTTCACAAGACGGGGTAGACTTGAATGATGAAGAACACAGCAACACACCCATTTCGTACTCCTTGGGGACCCGGCGAGGCCCTTTTTGCCGAGGGACAACTCGTGGAAGTGACCCTGCCCCGAACGAGAACTGAGGCCGCGGTTGCCTCAGGCAACCGCCCGGATTGGGAGCCTGCTGTCGCCGGCGCAGGGAACGGTGGCGTCCGCGCGCTGAACCCGCAGGCGGCCGCGTGGATCGCGGCGCTCGAGGCTGCGGCCCGGGGCGAGGAGTCCCGGTGGCCCGACGGCTTTCGTCCTGAGCTTGTGGTGGAGCCGGGTTTCCGGCGGGCGGTCTATCGGACCCTCCTGACCGTTCCCCGCGGGGATACGATCGCTTACGGAACGCTCGCCCGCGAGGCGGGTTACCCGGGAGCCGCCCGGGCGGTGGGCACGGCCATGGCCGCCAACCCCCTGCCCCTGGTCATTCCCTGTCACCGGGTGGTCCGGTCCGACGGCAGTCCCGGACGCTACGGTCCGAATGACTCTTACAAGGTCGACCTGCTTCGGGCCGAAGGGGCGCTTTGACGGCGGAGAACACGGATCTGAAGATGACCATCATCAGCGGCCTGTCCGGCGCGGGCAAGTCGCTGGCGATAGCCACCTTCGAGGACATGGGCTACTTCTGCATCGACAATCTGCCGCCGCAAATGCTCACCCAGGTGGCGAAACTCTTTTCCCTGGACGGCAGTAAGGTCGATCGAGCCGCTCTCGTTCTGGACGCGCGGGCCGGCGACAGCCTCTCCTATCTGGACGAGGCGCTGGCGGAACTCGACCGGCTGAACGTCCTTTGCCGGGTGGTCTTTCTCGAGGCCTCGGACGAGGCGCTGGTGGCGCGCTTTCACTCGACCCGCCGGACCCATCCGCTGACCGGCTCGGACAACCTGGCCGAGGGGATTCAGCGGGAACGGGAGATGCTGGCGGAGCTCAGGGAGCGGGCGGACGTGGTCATAGACACCACCTCGCTCAACGTGCACGACCTGCGCCGGAACATCCAGGAGACCGTGCTCGCGGGGGAGTTGCAGGATCAGATTCTGATGACCTTCATGTCCTTCGGCTACAAGTACGGCGTGCCCCGCGAGGTCGATATGGTCTTCGACGCCCGCTTCCTGCCCAACCCGCATTGGGTTCCCGAACTCCGGCCTTTGACCGGCCTCGACGAACCCGTGCAGGACTACGTGCTGTCGATGGTGCAGACCCAGGGTTTCGTCGAGCGCGTGGTCGACCTGCTGACCTATCTGGCCCCTTCTTACCTGGCCGAGCAGAAGCGGCAGCTCCTGGTCGGCGTGGGCTGCACGGGAGGGCGGCACCGCTCCGTGGCTCTGGTTCAGACGCTTGCGGGCGCGCTGGAACAGGTGCCGGCGGTGGTCACGGCGGTCCGCCACCGGGACGTGGGAAGGAAGGGTTAGCTCATGACGCGGGTTGTGGCCATGGGCGGCGGCACGGGCCTCGCCACGCTTCTCCGGGGCCTGAAGTCGCTCACCGATTCGCTCACCGGCATCGTGACGATGGCGGACGACGGCGGTTCTTCCGGACGCCTGCGCCGAGAGTTGGGCGTGCTGCCCCCCGGCGACGTGCGTAACTGTCTGGTCGCCCTCGCGGACGACGAGTCCCTGATGCGCCGGCTTTTTGCCTACCGCTTCGAGAACGGTTCCCTTGCCGGCCACAGCTTTGGCAACCTGTTCCTGGCGGCCCTTTCCGAGGTTACCGGTAATTTTGAGCAGGCCGTCCTGGAGTCGGGTCGGGTGCTGGCCATCCGGGGCAGCGTGCTCCCCAGCACCACCACCGATGTTCGTTTGGGAGCCCGGCTGCGCGACGGGTCTCAACTCTTCGGCCAGTCGGTGATTGCAAAGGCCCAGTCTCCGATCCAGCAGGTCTGGCTGGAGCCGACGGAGGCTCCGGCGCTGCCCCTGGCTCTCGAGCGAATCCGGCAGGCGGAACTCGTCGTGTTGGGTCCCGGAAGCCTGTACACGAGCGTGATCCCCAACCTGCTCGTCGGGGGCATGGCCGAAGCCTTGCACGAGACGCGCGCTCGGGTGGTATTCGTGAACAATGTCATGACCCAGCCCGGAGAGACCCAGGGTTACGATGCAGCAGACCACCTGCGGGGGATCCTCAGCCACCTGGGCGAGGGAGTGATCGACGTCATGCTGGTGAACGAGCGCCCCATCCCCGCAGAACTACTGGCCCTCTACGAGAGGGAGGGCGCCGAACCCGTGAAGTGGAGCCCCAAATCGGGAGATCTGGGGGTGCGGGTGGTGTCCGCTCCCCTTGCCGATGTCAATCGCTTCGTCAGGCACGACCCCCTCGATCTGGCGCAGGCTCTCCTGACCCTGGCCGGGTAGTCCCCATGGCTTCGTTCTCACGGCAGGTGCGTGACGAACTCGCCCATCGACGGGAAACCCGTGAATGCTGCCGGACGGCCGAGGTTGCGGGCCTCGTGAAGTCGGCCGGAACCTTTCGCATTCGCGGAGGCGAAGAGGGCGAGCGCTACGGCCTGGAACTCTCCACTCCGGTGCAGGCGGCGGCGAGCCTGGTCTACTCCTATTTCAAGGCCCTGGGAGCGGACGGCACCCTTCTGACCACCCGGGAGCACCGCTTTCGCCGGCGACTGGTGTACGTGCTCCGCCTGGAGGGATCGCCCCGGGTGATTCAGGCTCTCAACGAGGTCGGCGTGCTCAGCGACAGCTTCCGCCTGAATCCCGGGGTCCCGGGGAGGCTGATTCAGCGGCGCTGCTGCAAGGCCGCTCTGGTGCGCGGGGCCATCATCGGGGCGGGCTCCGTCAATCCTCCGCAGCGCGGCGCACACTTGGAAATCGTGACTCCGCACCTGGCCTTTGCCGAGGATCTGGCGGGCCTCCTCACCGGTTTGGAATTTCGACCGGGGGTATATCTGCGGCGCGGAGTCCACGTGGTCTACCTGAAGGGCCGGGAGCAGGTTTCCGAGCTTCTCGCCTTCGCCGGGGCCCAGGAAGCCGCGCTCGAGGTGGCCGAACACGCCGTGCTCAAAGAGGTCAGAGCGCAGGCCAACCGTGCCGCGAACTGCGACCAGGCCAACCTGGGCCGTACCAGCGCCGCCGCGCTGGAGCAGCTTTCGGCGATTGAGTTTCTGGAAAGTGCGGAGCTTCTGGGAGGCCTTCCGGCGGCCCTCCAGGAGGTGGCGGAACTCCGTCTGGAGAATCCGTGGTCGACGCTTTCCGAACTGGCGGAGGAAAGCGATGCCGAGTTATCGCGATCCGCGGTGAATCATCGGCTCAGGCGCCTGCTGAAGCACGCCCGGGAGGCGGGTTGGTCGGAGACGTCGGAGACGAATGTTAGACTCGGCCGGTTCTAGGGACGGGATTCTAGGGACGGGATTCTAGGGACGGAAGTCAGAAAGAGGGAGGGTCCAGATGGCAGTGAAGGTGGGGATCAACGGATTTGGCCGTATCGGCCGGGGAATGGTGCGCGCCGCGAAGAAGCGCGGAGCGGACATCGACTTCGTGGCGGTCAACGACCTGACCGACGCGGCCACGCTGGCGCATCTGCTGAAGTACGACAGCGTGCACGGCGTCTGGCCGGGGGACATCAGCCACACCGAAGACACCATCACCATCGATGGCGAGACTTTCAAGGTTTCCAGCGAGCGTGACCCGGGGGCGATCCCCTGGGGGGATTATGGTGCCGACGTAGTCATCGAAGCGACCGGCCTGTTCGCCAACCGCGAACTGGCGGGCAAGCACCTGCACGGCGGGGCCAAGAAGGTGATCATCAGCGCTCCGGCCAAAGACCCGGACCTGGCCATCGTCATCGGAGTCAACGACAAAGATTACGACAAGGACAAGCACGACATCCTCTCCAACGCCTCGTGCACCACCAACTGCCTGGCCCCGGTGGCGAAGGTGCTGCTCGACAACTTCGGCATCGAGCGCGGTCTGATGACCACGATTCACGCCTACACCAACGACCAGCGGATCCTCGACCTTCCGCATAAGGACCTGCGCCGCGCGCGGGCGGCGGCTCTCTCGGTCATCCCCACTTCGACCGGCGCGGCGCGCGCGGTCGGACTGGTGCTCCCCGAACTGCAGGGCAAATTCGACGGTATCTCCATGCGGGTGCCGGTCCCCAGCGGTTCGGTGGTCGACTTGGTGGCGGATCTCGAGAAGGAAGCCACGGTCGAGGAGATCAACCAAGCCATGAAGGCCGCGGCCGAGGGCGATATGAAGGGGATCCTGGAGTACAACGTCGATCCCATCGTTTCCGTCGATGTCATCGGCAATCCGCATTCCTCCATCTTTGACTCGACTCTGACCATGGCCATCGGCAAGCAGGTCAAGATCGTCTCCTGGTACGACAACGAGTGGGGTTTCTCCAACCGTCTGGTCGACCTCTGCCAGATGATCCTCTGAGGAGGATCTGATGGCGAAGAAGACCATTCGCGACGTGGACGTGGCCGGGCGCCGCGTCCTCGTCCGAGTCGACTTCAACGTGCCGCTCACGGATGAGGGTGAGGTCGCGGACGACACCCGCATCCGGGGGGCGCTTCCCACCATCGAGTACCTGAGGGAGCAGGGCGCGCGGCTGATTCTCACCTCTCACCTGGGGCGCCCGAAAGGCGAACCCAAAGAGGAACTCCGGCTGAACTCGGTCGCCGCTCGGCTCTCGCAGCTGATCGATGCGCCGGTGCGCAAGGTCGACCGGCTGACCGGGCCGGAGGTCACCGAGGCCGCCGATTCCCTGCAGGCGGGCGAGGTGCTGCTCCTCGAGAACTCGCGCTTCGATCCGCGCGAGACCAAGAACGATCCCGAACTGGCGCAGGAGCTCTGCCGTCTGGCCGACCTGTACGTGAACGACGCCTTCGGCGCGGCTCACCGGGCGCACGCCACCACGGCGGGGGTGGCGGCCTGCCTGCCCGCCGTCTCGGGTTTCCTGATGCAGGCGGAACTCGACGCGCTTCAGGGACTGGTGGATTCACCGAAGCACCCCTTCGTGGCCGTGCTCGGGGGCGCCAAGGTGACCGACAAGATCGGGGTGATCGAACGGTTCCTCGACCTGGCCGACCAGATCCTCATCGGCGGAGCCATGTGCTTCACCTTCTTCAAGGCTCAGGGCTTGGATGTGGGCGCTTCCCGGGTCGAGGACGAAGCGGGTATCGAAACCGCCCGCCGGGCCCTGGAAAAGGCCGGCAAGTCTGACTGCGAGCTGGTTTTGCCCCGCGACTTGGTGGTGGCCGACCGCTTCGCCGAAGATGCCGAGGCGAAGGTGGTCGCTGTCGGCGATATTCCCCCAGGTTGGATGGGGCTGGACATCGGCCCGGAGACCGCCGACGAGTACGAACGGCGCATCCTGGACGCCGCCCAGGTCTTTTGGAACGGGCCCATGGGGGTTTTCGAGATGGACCGCTTCGCGGAAGGAACCCGCGGGATTGCCCGGGCCATGGCGGAGAGCCCCGCGTTCACCGTGGTGGGCGGCGGCGATTCCGTCGCCGCCGTTCAGCAACTGGGTTTGGCCGAGCGCATGGGCCACGTCTCGACCGGAGGCGGAGCCTCGCTCGAATTGATCGAGGGCGCGGAACTCCCCGGGGTTGCCGCGCTGGAAGACCGCTAGCAGGGGAGGGACCGATGGCCGACCGCCTTCCGATAATGGCCGGCAACTGGAAGATGCACAAGACGGCGCGTGAAGGCGCCGCTTTCGTCGAGCAATTGACCGATGAGTTGGCCGACCCCGAAGGGGTGGAGGTGGTGGTCGCTCCCGCCTTCACCGGACTCCAGGCGGCCGTCGAGGCGGCCGGCGAGGGCGTGGTGCGGGTGGCGGCCCAGGACATCTTCTGGGAGGAATCGGGGGCCTACACCGGCGAGGTGTCGCCCTCCATGCTGGCCGACCTGTGCGTCAAGTACGTGATCATCGGTCATTCGGAGCGGCGACAGATCTTCGGCGAGACCGACGAGGAGGTTGCGCGCAAAGTGCGGGCGGCGATCGGCGCCGGGCTCGTTCCCATCATGTGCGTGGGCGAGATCGAAGCCGAACGCGAGGAGGGCCGCACCGAGCAGGTGCTCGAGCGGCAGGTGCTCGGCGGGACTCAGGGCATGGCGCCCGAAGAGGTGGCCGAAATGGTTGTCGCTTACGAACCGGTATGGGCCATCGGCACCGGGCGCACGGCCACGCCGCAAATTGCCCAGGAGGCGGTCGCCTTCATCCGCAGCCGGTTGGCGGAGGTGGCGGACCCTGCTTCTGCCGCGCGCACCCGCATCCTCTACGGCGGCAGCGTCAAGCCCGACAACGTTGCGGACATCATGACCCAGCCCGACATCGACGGGGCTCTGGTGGGCGGCGCCAGCTTGGCCGTCGACTCGTTCAAGTCCCTTGTCCGCTACGAGCGCCGGACGTGAGTGAGTCGGACGCGGGTGGGCCGCACGGTGAAACACGCTTCCCCTGGACGGACGGCGTGATCCCCCCAGGACGGACGCCGTGAATCTCGCGGAGCGTCGTCCGGTCGCGCTGATCGTGCTGGACGGTTGGGGTTACGCCGAACCGGGCCCCGCGAACGCCATCAGCCTGGCGGACACACCCACCATGGACCGGCTGTTCGCCGAGTACCCCTGGGTCTTGCTCAATGCCAGCGGCTTGTCGGTCGGTCTGCCCGACGGGGTGATGGGCAATTCCGAGGTGGGCCACCTCACCCTGGGGACGGGCCGCGTGGTCTACCAGGACCTCACCCGCATCAACAAGATGATCGCGGAGGGCACCTTCTTCGAGAACCCGGTCCTGCGCGAAGCCTTCGAGAAGGCCCGGCAGAGCGGCGGGGCGGTGCACCTCATGGGCCTGCTCTCCGACGGCGGGGTTCACGGAGACATCCGCCACGTCGAGGCTCTGGTCGAGCTCGCCGCCCGCATGGGGGTGGAGGAGCTCTATTTGCACCCGTTCATGGATGGGCGGGACACCTCCCCGTGGCACGGGCGCGACCTGATCAAGGATCTCCAGTCGAAGCTCGAGGAGCAGGGGGTGGGCAGGATCGCCGACGTCATCGGCCGCTATTACGCCATGGATCGCGATCGCCGCTGGGAAAGGACCAAGATTGCCTGGGACGCCCTGGTCCATCGGGAGGGGATCGAGGCGGAGGATGCACTCGCCGCGATCGAGGCCTCTTACGAAGAGGCCATCACCGACGAGTTCATCCTGCCGACAGTCATCCTGGGCAAGGACGCGGCGATTTCCGACGGGGACTCCGTCGTCTTTTACAATTTCCGGCCCGATCGGGCGAGACAACTCACCCGGGCTCTCATCGACGAAGGATTCGCCGACTTCGATCGGGGACCGAATCCACCGGCCGTCCACCTGGTGAGTTTCACTCAGTACGAGGCGGACTTCGGCGTGCCCGTGGCCTTCCCCGACGTGGAGCCGCACCAAGTCCTGGCCGAGGTTTTGAGCGAGCACGGACTCACTCAGCTGCACATTGCCGAGACCGAGAAATACGCGCACGTCACCTTCTTCTTCAACGGAGGACGGGAGGACCCCTATCCCGGCGAGATGCGCAAGCTGATCCCCTCGCCGCAGGAGGTGGCCACCTACGACCAAAAGCCGGAGATGAGCTGCCACGAAGTGGCCGAGGCCTTTGCCGACATCTACCGGCACAGGCGTCCGGACTTCACGGTGCTGAACTTCGCGAACGCGGACATGGTCGGGCACAGCGGAAACCTGGAGGCGACCATTGAAGCCGTAGAACACGTGGACCACTGTCTGCGGATCGTGCTCGAGCCGCTCCTCAAAGACGGCGCTCACGTCTTCGTCACGGCTGATCACGGCAACGCGGAGTATCTGCTCGAGCCCGATCAGAGCCGCAACACGGCTCACACCACGAACCCGGTCCCCCTGATCTACGTGGACCACGGGGCCGAACTGAAGGAGGGCGGTGGTCTGGCGGACATCGCGCCGACCGTCCTCTGCCTCCTGGGTTTGCCCGTACCCCCAGAGATGACAGGAACCGCGCTCTGTCCCCAGCCCTCGAAGGACTAGGGTGGCGGCCGTCCGCTGTTGATGGCGGCGGGGATGTGGCATGATAAATCGGACTTCGGACGCGGCCACGCCGCTAACCAAGCGGCGTACGCAAACGTCAGAGTAGGCAGGAGGACCAGTTTGGAGCAGCCAACGCCGGAACAGCTCCGGCGCGCAGCCGACGGCAGCGAGGCAGCGCTCGAAGAGCTTGTGCTCGAGTTCTACGGGCCGGTGCTGCAGTATCTGCATCGGTTCGTGGGCAGCCGGGAAGACGCGGAGGATCTCTCGCAAGAGGTTTTCATCCGGGTGGCCCGCAGCCTGGGCGGTTTCGACGGACGCTCGCGCTTCAGCACCTGGGTCTTCCAGATCGCGAAGAATGCGGGTATCGACTTCCTGCGCAAGCGCGAGTTGGACCGGCGGCGCCGGGATGAGGCGGAGGCTGAGCTTCCCCCGATGGAGTACGACGGCACTCTGGGGCTCGAGGATTCGGAGTTGCTCTGGGCGAGCATTCGCGCCCTCAACGAGGATCTGCGGGCCGCTCTGCTGCTTCGGGACCTCATGGGCTTTCGCTATCAGGAGATAGCGGAGATCCTCGACACCACGCTGTCGACGGTCAAGTGGCGAATCTACGAGGCCCGCGAGCGTGTGCAGCGGCGCTTCCGGGAATTGGGCGGAGAGGTGGGGGTGACGACGGACCGGCTCGAGGCAGGAACCCTCGCCTCCGCGGAGCGGTCCCACGAGAGAGGCAATGAACGGACGGTGGACAGAGAGCTTCCTGGTTTGTGAGGCGGTGCGCCCGCTCATCTCCGCCTGCTCTGACGGCGAGGCGGACGATCTGGGGCGGGCCACGGTCGAGCGCCATCTGAGATTTTGTCCGGACTGCCGGGATTTCGCCGAGTTGGTGGAACGGGAACAGGCCGAACTCCTTTTCGAGGCTATCCGAGCCGAGGAGCCTGATCCTCCCGCCGCCCTGGTCGAGCGGATGGTCGCGGCGACCGGCGTTCTTTCCCGAGCGAGCGGTGCGACCTCTACTAGGGCGCTGTCGGCTTCCCCGGCCGCCACGCGGACGGGAGCCTCCCTCTCGCCGGCACCAGCCGTCCGCTGGCTGATGCGCCCCCTCACCTGGCCGGTTTGGCGCCGGGCCGCGGTGTCTTTGGCGGCTGCAGCGATCCTCGTTATAAGCGGCCTGGCTTCGGATCCGCCCTGGCAATCGGAGCCGGCGACCAACCACATGGCGATCGCGATCCCGCAGGTGCTGCTCGCCCGCAACCTGGACCCCGCCTACGTGCCCTACCTCCAGAGAAAGGTCGGAGGCTCCGGCATCAAGATCAGGCCAGGCACGGCGGACGAAAAGCTGCTGTTCTTCGAGTCGCCGATGTCCTTTTACGAGGAATATCACTTCCGTCCGGAAGGCCTCTAGGCGGGTCGTCTAGCCGGTTCGTTCGCGTTCCTCCGAGCCTCGAGCGCTCGGCTTTCCCGGAATCGCCCCGTGCTTACTAACCATCCAGCCGCCTCGGTCGTCGTACCATGCGAGTTGGGCCGCCTGTCGCTGTTGCGTGGGTATGCCTTGCTTGTTGAGCCGTGATAGCCTTTAGCGGTTGTTCAATAGACTCAGGAGATGGACGACCTTGACGATCGTACAAGTGTTATTGACCGTTCTGGATACGGTGCTCGGCATCGGACTTTTGGTGCTGATCTTCCTGCACTCCGGCAAAGACGCCGGCCTTTCGACCGCATTTGGCGGCTCGGGTGGCACTTTCGGCGGCACCGGAGTGGTTCAGAAGAACCTGGACAGACTGACCGTCGCCTTTGCAATTGCTTTTTTCGTGGTGACGATCGTCCTGGGTTTCATCGTATAGCGTAGGGCTACCGCGCTCAGTAGAAGTACCCTCTTGGCTCCGCTCCTCAGGCGGCAGTCCGGAGGTTGGCAAGTGTGTACGCAAATCGAAGAAGGAGAGAAGAAATTGGAAAAATGGCTTAAGCCGTGGATGGGCGCCGTCCTGGTGCTGGTCCTAGTTGCGGCCTTCGGCCTTTTCGCTGTTGGTTGCGGCGGCGACGATGGCGACACCACGGACACCACAGGGACCGAGGCGACCGACACCGAGGCTACGACCGACACCTCTGAGGGTGAGGCGGCCGCCGGCGCTCTGGCCGAGGATCAAACGATCACGGTGCAGATCGCTTCCGAACCCCCGAGCCTCGATCCCAACCTGGCCACGGACACCACCTCGGCCCTGGTAATCAACAACATCTTCGAAGGGCTGGTCCGCCTGGACGCGAATGGCGACCCGCTTCCCGGTGTTGCTGAGAGCTGGGAGGCGAGCGAAGACGGTCTCACCTATACCTTCACCCTTCGTGATGACGCGACCTGGACCAACGGTGACCCGGTTACCAGCCAGGATTTCGTGAACTCTTGGCTCCGTATTCTCAACCCGGAAACGGCCGCTGACTATGCGTATCAGCTGTTCTTCATCAAGGGTGCCGAAGAATACAATGCAGGCGAAGGTGCTGTCGAAGACGTAGCCATCGCCGCCCCGGATGACAAGACTCTGGAAGTCACGCTCAAGGCTCCGGCCCCGTGGTTCGTCCCCCTGATGAGCCACCAGTCCTACTTCCCGATTCCTCTGGCCACGGTCGAGGAATTCGGTGACCAGTGGACCGAGCCCGCCAACATCGTGACCAACGGCGCCTTTACGCTCGAGGAGTGGAACCACGAGCAGGACATCACTTTGGCCAAGAACCCGGATTGGCACGGCGCGGCCGATGTGTCTCTCGAGACCGTAGAGCTGCCGATGATCCAGGAAGCCACCACCGGCGTCGCCGCGTTTGAGAACGGCGAAGTCGATGTGCAGCGCGACATCCCCGTCGCCGACGTGGACCGCCTGAAGGACCTGCCGGAGTACGAGACGTTCCCGCTTCTGGGGATCTACTATTACGGCTTCAACGTCGAGAATGAGGCCCTCAGCGACGTCAACGTGCGCAAGGCGCTTTCTCTCGCCATCGACCGGACCACCATCGTGGAGAACGTGAGCAAGCAGGGGCAAACCCCGGCTACCAGCTTCACGCCCCAGGGGATGCCCGGCTTCGAGACCTTCAGCGACATCCAGACCGACGTTCAGCCCACCGCTGACGTGGAGATGGCTAAGCAGTTGCTGACCGATGCCGGCTACGGTGAGGGCGGCAAGCCGCTCGACGTAACCATCTACTACAACACCGACGAAGGCCATCAGGCCATCGCCACCGCCATTCAGAGCATGTGGCAGAAGGTCGGCGTCAATGCCGAACTGCAGAACATGGAATGGAAGCAGTACCTCGACTTCGTGCAGAACAATCCCGAGGTGCAGGCCTACCGTATGGGTTGGGTGGCCGACTTCAACGACGCGTACAACTTCCTCGACGTCCTGCGGGGCGGCGGCGGCAACAACTACACCCGTTGGAGCAACGACACGTACAACGGACTGCTCTCCAGCGCTCTCGAGGCCGGAGATGATCAGGCCCGCTACGAGGCCTATCAGCAGATGGAACAACTGCTCGCGGACGAGGTCCCGGTTGCTCCCATCTATTGGTATACCGACCCCGACCTGATCAAGCCCTACGTTCAAGGGTGGCACCCGAACGCCCTCGGTGAGACCACCAACTTCGAAGAGATAAGCATCGCCGCTCAGTAGGCGGCTGCTCTATCGAGGCAAAAGGGAGCGCCGCATTAGCGGCGCTCCCTTCCTTTGCCTTCTCTCGCCTTCGATGGTTCGCTTGCGACCATGATTGCTGCTCCACGAACGGCTCTTCGTGCGCCGAAAGTTGTGACATAATGCGTCGATCCATCTGCCGGTCGGCCTTTTGAAATCAAGCTAGACCAAGGAAACCGTGGCCAAGTACATCATTCGCCGAATACTCTGGACTATTCCGGTTCTGCTGACCGTGGTCCTGTTTTCGTTTCTGCTGATGAAGGCGATTCCCGGGGGACCCTTCACTCGCGAGGTATCGCTCCCGCAACAGATCGTGGACAATCTGAACGAGAAGTACGGCTTGGACGACCCCTGGTACATCCAGTACGCCCGCTACATCTACCATGCCGTTCAGGGAGACTTGGGCGTCAGCATGACCCAGCGGGGCCGGACGGTGACCAGCATCGTCGGCAACGCGTTCCCGGTGAGCATGCAACTGGGCCTCGGCAGCTTCACTCTCGCAATGGTCATAGGCGTGCCGCTGGGGGTGATCGCGGCACTCAGGCACAACTCTTGGGCCGATTACCTGGCCATCTTCGTTGCGAGTATCGGCTGGGCCATCCCGGTCATCATCATCGCCCCTCTTCTGATTTATTTCTTTTCCGTGCGCTGGAGCTTTTTCCCCGCGTTCGGCTGGGGAGACACCGAGCGCATGGTCTTGCCCATCATCGCTCTGGGCACCGGTTTCACCGCTTACTTCGCAAGGCTTACCCGCAGCGCCATGCTCGAGACGCTGCAGCAGGATTACGTTCGCACGGCCAAGGCCAAGGGACTTCCGTGGGGCAAAGTGGTGTGGCGGCATGTGCTGCGCAATTCGCTAATCCCGGTCGTGACCCAGGCGGGACCGCTGCTCGGCTTTCTGGTGACCGGCAGCTTTCTGACCGAGTACATCTTCTCCATACCGGGCATGGGCCGCTATTTCGTGGATAGCGTGACCAACCGCGACTACTCGATCGTCCTCGGGCTTGCGGTCATCCTATCGGCGGTGATCGTTCTTGCGAATCTGGTGGTCGACATTCTCTACGGTTTCCTGGACCCGCGCATCAGGTACGACTGATGGCTGACGACAGAGGACTGTACACCGGAGACAAGCCCGGACATCGGGTCTATCCGGAGGACCCGGGCTATCTCCCGGAGCAAACCAAATTGGCGACCGTGGCGGCCACCGGTGTGGCGGAGGCCGGCGAACTGCTCTATCCCGAGCAGCGCACCCTTTGGGGGGACGTTCTCCGGCGTTACGTGCGGAACCAGGCCGCGATGGCAGCCACCGCCTTCCTCTTTCTGCTGCTGGCGTATGCCATTGTCGGGCCGTATCTGCGTCCGTACGGGTTTGCCGAGATCAATTATTCCGTCGCCCACCAGCTACCGAACGCGGACCACTGGATGGGCACCGACATGTTCGGGCGGGACCTCTTCGTGCGGATGGCGATGGCGAGCCGGGTTTCGTTGCTCGTGGCGGTTGCCGCCAGCGGGATCATCTTGGCGGTGGGGGTGATCTACGGCTCGGTGGCCGGTTTTGTCGGCGGCATTCTGGACGACGGCATGATGCGCTTTGTCGACATTCTCTATGGCCTGCCCTATCTGCCATTCGCCATCATTCTCCTGGTCATCCTGGGCGGGGGCATCGGGCCGATGCTGCTCGCCCTGGCCGTCGTGTCGTGGCTGACACCGTCGCGCCTGGTGCGCGGGCAGATCCTCACCCTAAAGCAGAACGAGTATGTGGAGGCGGGGCGCGCTCTGGGCGCTTCCCGGGGACGGATCATGTTCCGCCATCTGCTGCCCAACACGCTTGGCATCATCGTCATCGCCCTGTTTCTCGAGATACCGGCCAACATCATCGGTGAGGCCACCCTGTCGTTTCTCGGTCTGGGCATCTCGGCGCCGAATGCCTCCTGGGGCACCATGGCGCTCGAGGGTTATCAGGGCCTGCGCTCGCACCCCTGGCTGATCTTCCTGCCCGCAATCTTCATCGCCGTCACGGTACTGGCCTTCAACTTCGTGGGCGACGGTTTCCGGGACGCGATCGACCCCCGCACTCGGGAGACCCGTTGAGCCACCTGCTCGAGATCAACAACCTACGCACGCACTTCTTTACCAGAGAGGGGGTCGTGCACGCCGTCGACGGCATCAGCTACACGGTCGACCGGGGTAAGACACTCGGTATCGTGGGGGAAAGCGGCTGCGGCAAGTCGGTCGGCGCCATGACCATCATGAAACTGATTCCCATGCCGCCGGGCAGGATCGTCGAAGGCGAGATCCTCTTTGAAGGCAAGGATTTGACGAAAGCCTCGGAGAGACAGCTGCAGTCCATTCGCGGCAACGACATCGCCATGATCTTTCAGGACCCGATGACCTCACTCAACCCGGTCTTGCGCATCGGTTATCAGCTGACCGAGGGCATGAGAATCCATCTGGGCATGAGCAAGCAGGAAGCCCAGGAGCGGGCGGTGGAATTGATGGACGCCGTGGGGATCCCCGCGGGCCGCAACCGCCTGGACGACTATCCCCACCAGTTCTCGGGAGGCATGCGCCAGAGGGTGATGATCGCCATGGCCCTTTCCTGCGACCCCAAGCTGCTGATCGCCGACGAACCCACCACCGCACTCGACGTGACCATTCAGGCGCAGATCATCGATCTGCTCGAGCAACTGCAGGATCAGTTCGGGATGGCCATGCTCCTGATCACGCACGACCTGGGCGTGGTCGCCGGAGTGAGCGACGACATCGTAGTCATGTACGCGGGCAAGATTGTCGAGCACACCGACACCGACGAACTTTTCGGAAACCCCCAGCACCCTTACACCGAGGCCTTGCTCGGGTCGATTCCCCGGTTGGACGACACCCGCCGGCGCGAACTGGCGAACATTCCCGGTCTGCCGCCCGACCTGGTAAATCCGCCTTCCGGGTGCCGTTTTCACCCGCGCTGCCGCTATGCGACCCAGATCTGCGTGGACAAGGAACCCCCGCTCGCGCCGTACGACGGCGGCCCGGGTCATCTGGTCGCGTGTTGGCACTACCGGGATTCCCGAGAGAAGTAAGAGAGGGAGAGCGTGCCCACGGTTACCGAAGAACTCCGAGTCACCCCCGCCAAGACCTACGAGGGTCCCCTTCTGCGGGTGAAAGACTTGGTCAAGCGATTTCCGATTACGTCGGGGATCGTCTTTCAACGCACGGTTGGCTATATCCACGCGGTCGAGGGCGTTAGCTTCGAACTGGACACCGGCGAGACCCTCGGACTGGTGGGAGAATCCGGCTGCGGCAAGAGCACCACCGGCCGTTGCATCCTGCAGCTCTACAAGCCTACCTCGGGCAGCGTCGTCTTCGAGGGACAGGAGTTGACCGAACTGAAGCGGTCGGAACTCCAGAGTGTGCGCCGGGAGATGCAGATCGTGTTTCAGGACCCCTACGCTTCCCTCAATCCGCGGATGACCGTGGGCACTATCGTGGGGGAGCCTCTGGCGATTCACAGCATCGGCAAGCGCAGGGAACGCAAAGGACGGGTGCGGGAACTGCTCGATATCGTCGGCCTGAACCCCAACTTCACCAACCGCTATCCGCACGAGTTCTCCGGCGGACAGCGCCAACGGATCGGACTCGCCCGGGCGCTCGCTCTCAATCCCAAACTGATCATCTGCGACGAGCCGGTTTCGGCCCTCGATGTCTCGATCCAGGCGCAGATGCTCAATCTGCTGGACCGCCTGCAGCAGGAGTTCAACCTGGCCTATCTCTTCATCGCCCATGACCTTTCCGTGGTCAAGCACATCTCGAACCGGGTGGCGGTGATGTACCTGGGGAAGATCGTGGAGATCGCGCCGAGCGAGGAACTCTACCAGAACCCCGTCCATCCTTACACCTTCGGTCTGCTCGCGGCCATCCCCATTCCCGACCCCGTGCTGGAGAAGAAGCGGGTGCACAAGGTGCTCGAGGGCGATGTGCCCAGCCCCGATCACCCGCCGACCGGTTGCGTCTTCCACACGCGCTGTTTCCGGGCGCAGCCGATCTGTACCCAGCAGATGCCTCCCATGGAAGATCACGGGCATGGTCACTCCGCCGCCTGTTACTTCCCGCTCGATCACGAGTCACGGGCGCTCAGTTAGGGTGCACCGCTTGGCGGTATAATCTGCCGTGCAGCCCGGGTAGTCGCGGCGGCCTCTCGTCCGAGGACGGAGACCGTCGAGGAAAGTCCGGACACCGAAGAGCAGGGTGCTGGATAACGTCCAGCCGGGGAAACCCGCGGGAAAGTGCCACAGAAATACACGGCACGCCACGCCACGTGCGTTGGCTGTAAAGGTGAAAAGGTGCGGTAAGAGCGCACCAGCGCCGTGGTGACACGGCGGCTAGGCAAACCCCACCCGGTGCAAGGCCGAATAGGGGAGCGTTCGAGGGCTGCTCGCCCGATGCTTCCGGGTTGGCCGCACGGAGATGCGTGGCAACACGCGTCCCAGATGGATGGCTACCGCTGACAGAATCCGGCTTACAGGGCTGCTGTCGTGAAGGGCCCTTTCCGTACAGGAAAGGGCCTTCGCCATATCTAGGAGTCTTTTGGGGAAGAAGGGTCGTGGCTTCCCCGTCCGACGCTGTCTGGGGAAGACGTCTTACTCAAGGAACGAGAGGAGTGCCGCGTGGACGAGCGACGGGTGATTATCATGGGGGCGGCGGGGCGCGATTTCCACAACTTCAATACCGTCTTCCGGGGCGACCCCACCACTCGGGTGGTCGCCTTTACCGCCGCCCAGATCCCCGGTATCGAAAAACGGCGCTACCCCGCGGAACTCGCCGGGGAGGGCTATCCCGAGGGGATCCCCATCGTTCCCGAGGAGGATTTGGAGCGCACCGTGCGCGACGAAGAAGCCGACGAAGTGGTTTTCGCCTACAGCGACGTTTCTCACGAGTACGTGATGCACCAGGCTTCCCGGGCGCTGGCCGCGGGCGCCGACTTCAGGCTGCTCGGCCCCGACTCGACCATGGTGCCGGCGGAGGTGCCGGTCATCGCGGTGACCGCGGTCCGGACCGGGGCGGGCAAGAGCCAGACCTCTCGCTTTCTCGCCGATCTCTTGATCTCCCTGGACGTGCACCCGGTGGTCATCCGCCATCCCATGCCCTACGGCAATCTCGTGGAGCAGCGCGTGCAACGTTTCGCCGAACTCGAGGACCTAGAGCGGCACCATGCCACCATCGAGGAACGCGAAGACTATGAGCCGCATCTGCGCCGGGGGTTGGTCGTCTACGGGGGGGTGGACTACGAAGCCGTGGTGAAGCAGGCGCAGGCGGAAGCCGACCTGATCATCTGGGACGGGGGCAATAACGACTTTCCCTTTGTCCGTCCCGATCTGGACATCGTGGTGCTCGATCCGTTTCGCCCGGGACACGAGTGCGAGTATCACCCGGGGGAGGTCAACCTGCGCAGGGCGGACATCCTCGTGGTGAACAAGGTCGGCTCCGCACCGGAGGAGAACGTCGCCCGAGTGCTAAAGACCATCGCCGAGGTGAATCCCGAGGCGCACGTGGTCATGGCGCGCTCGCACATCACTTTGAAAGGCGAAGGCGACGGCGCCAGAATCAAAGGCCGCGACGTGTTGGTAATCGAAGACGGTCCCACCCTGACTCACGGCGGCATGGAGACCGGCGCCGGGGCGGAGGCGGCGCTGCAGGAGGGCGCCCGCAGTCTGATCGATCCCCGGCCGTACGCCGTGGGTGAGATCGCCGCCATCTTCGAGAAGTACCCTCACCTGGGCCCGATCCTGCCCGCCGTGGGCTATTTCCCCTCGCAACTCGCCGATCTGGAGGCCACGCTCGCCGCGGTCCCGTCGGAGGTGGTGGTCAGCGCGACGCCTATCGACCTGGGCAAGCTGATAGAGGTGGGCCCGTCGCTGGTTCAGGTGGACTACGAGTTGCAGGAGATGGAGGAACCGCGTCTTTCCACCCTGGTCGAGGCCTTCCTGCGGGATAGGAACCTGCTTGGGTAGCGGGGAGATTCGCAAGACTGCCGGCGCGAGGTGACTGCCATGTCGACGGAAGATTTTCGACCGCCGAGCATGCGGCTAACCGGATGGTTTCTGAAGGACCATCCCCGTTACCGGGAAACTCTGGGACTCACTCCGGAGCACTATCGTTTCGACGGGGTGATCTGGCGATCCGGCGTGGCGGCGCTTCGCCAGATGCTGGCGACGCTGGCAATGGAAAAGGGGCTCGAGGTCGACGACCAGGACCTCGACCGGGGGGTGGCCAATCTGGTGGAAGGCATCATGCGCGAGGCCGAGAGTTGGGGCGGGCCTTAGGCGGCCCGCCCACAGTCGCTAGGGCTCTTCGTTGGGCTCCTCGGCGAGAACGGCGATTATGGCGGGCAGGAACGCCGGTAGGTCGTCCGGACGGCGGGCGCTGACCAGGTTACGGTCCACCACGGTTTCGGCATCTACCCAGGTGGCTCCGGCATTGACGAGGTCGTCGCGTATCGCCGTGACCGACGTCATTTGGCGTCCGCGCAGAATCCCCGCCGATACCAGGACGCTGCCCCCGTGACAGATGGCGGCGACCAGTTTGCCCGCTGCGTCCATCGCGGCCACGAAAGCCGTGACCTTTTGATCTCGGCGCAGATAGTCGGGGGCCCAGCCGCCGGGTACCACCACGCCGGCAAAGTCGGCGGGGGGCAGATCGCCCACGTTCGCGTCCACCCGCACAGGGTAGCCGTGCTTGGAGGCGTATTCGGCTTTGCCGGTCCCGGCGATCACCACCTCCGCCCCGGCTTCCTCCAGCCGAAGCTTGGGATACCAGAGCTCCAGGTCCTCGTACTGCCGTTCCGCGAGGATGACTATGCGCTTGCCTTTTAGGTTCATGATCCGCCCTCCGATGTGGTGCTCTCTCGGGTTCTTCCTGTCTCGAACCTCCCGCAAAACCGGGATCCAGAATTGTCTGGCGCGGACAAATGGCACGAGCGGAGCACCGGCCGGGCCGGTGGCGACTTCGTTTGGCCGACGAAGGGCCGGGGGTAGACCTTGCGGCGATTGCCCGATCAGGCATCACCCAATCCAGAGGAGGGAAAGAGATGGCCTTTGAGCTTCCGGACCTGCCCTACGCCAAGGACGCCCTGGAGCCCCACATCAGCGCCGAGACCCTGGAGTTTCATCACGACAAACACCACAACGCCTACGTCGAGAAGACCAACTCGATGATCGAAGGCACGGAGAATGCCGGCAAGGACTTGGACGAGATCATCAAGTCGGCGAAAGGCGGTCTCTTCAACAACGCCGCTCAGGTCTGGAATCACACCTTCTACTGGAACTGCATGTCTCCGGACGGTGGCGGCGAACCCTCCGGTGAGCTGGCGGAAGCCATCAAGAGCGAGTTCGGCTCCTTCGCCAATTTCAAGGAGGAGTTCAGCCAGGCAGGCGCAGGGCGCTTTGGCTCGGGTTGGGCCTGGTTGGTGATGGAGGGCGGCAAGCTCAAGGTCACCGACACCATGAACGCCGATCTGCCGCTCGCGCACGGCCAGACCGCCCTGCTCACCATGGACGTTTGGGAGCACGCCTACTACATCGACTACCGTAACGCGCGCCCCAAGTACATCGATGCGTTCTTCAACGTGATCAACTGGGACTTCGTGGCCAAGCAGTATGCGCGGGCCAAGGGGTAGGGTTTGCTAGAATCGGCCGATGATGCCGGTTCCAGAACAGCGGACGGGCGCGCGGGACCGGCGCCGCCGGGATGCGCTCGACGTGCTCCGGGCAGGACTGGACGCGATAGCCCCGGCTCCGGTCACTCGTTCCGCCGTCTCTGACCTATTGGGCGGCCTCGGGGGATTCCCCCGAGGCCGCCTTATCATACTGGGGGCGGGCAAAGCGGCCCGCGGCATGGTCCAGGGAGCGCTCGAGGCGGTGGCCGGAAGTCGCTCCCCCCAGGGACAGATAGAGGGGCTGGTCATCGGCCCCCCCGGAGTGGCGCCGCTCGACGGCCCGGTCGAGTTGGTTGCTGGGGGGCATCCTTTGCCCAATGAAGCCGGGGCGCGGGCGGCCCGGCGCCTGCTGCAGCTCGCCGCGAGCGCCGGTGAGGCCGACCTCGTGCTGGTGCTCCTCTCCGGCGGGGCCAGCGCTCTCATGTCGCTTCCCGCCGATGACCTCTCCCTGGAGGACCTCCGGCGAACCAGCGCCGCACTCCTGGCTTCGGGCGCGAACATTCACGAGATCAACACCGTGCGCAAGCACCTCTCGGCCATCGCCGGCGGCCGCTTGGGCCTGGCTACTCAGCCCGCGCGCACCGCGTGCCTGGTGATCTCGGACGTGGTGGGGGACGACCTCACCGCGATCGGCAGCGGCCCCCTGTACGGAGACCCCACCACCTTTGCCGATGCTCTGCGCATCGTGGAAGAGCGCGGGCTGGAAGACGAGCTGCCGGCTGCCGTGATGGAACGGTTGCGGCGGGGAATCACGGGTGAAGGGCTGGAGACGCCGGGACCGGGCTCGCCCCCGCTGGCCCATACCAGCCACACCATCGTTGCCCGCAACCTGGACGCCTGCCGGGCGATGGCCGCCCGTGCCGGCGACTTGGGGTACGAGCCCTTGGTCCTCTCGCACATGCTGCAAGGCGAGGCGGCGGAGTTGGGGCGGTTCCACACCGGGTTGGCGCATTCGGCGCTGGCCGATTCGGTCCCGCTCGCGGCCCCCTGCGCCTTGATCACAGGCGGGGAGGCGACCGTGACCGTCCGGGGCGAGGGGCGGGGAGGCCGCAATCAAGAGAGCGCGCTCGCCGCCGCCGGAGGACTGGCGGGGCTGCCGGTCACCTTCCTCTCCGCCGGCACCGACGGGGTCGATGGCCCGACAGATGCCGCCGGCGGCTTGGTCGACGGAGCTTCGGCGGAGGACTTGGCGGAAGCGGGCATCGAGGCCGCCCGCGCGCTCGCGCGGAACGATTCCTATCCGGCTCTGGCCGCGATAGACGGGCTGCTCCTCACCGGTCCCACCGGGACCAATGTCGCGGACGTGCGGCTGCTGCTCATCGGAGAGACGGGGCGCTAGCCCCCCGGGGGCCGTCATGGAGAAGGAGCGCCTGACGCTGCGGGGGATGCTCGAGCTTACGGCGGCCACGCTGGGCTCTTCCACCGCGCTCTCGGTGGTCACCACCTACCTGCCGCTGCTGCTTGCCGCCTATACTTCTTCCGCCACACTGATCGGATTTGCCATCGGCGGTGAAGGTATTTTCGGCCTGGCCATCCCGCTTTTGGGTGGATACATGAGCGACCGCATCTGGACCCGCTGGGGGCGGCGGGAGCCCTTCATGATCTTCTCGGCACCCTTCATCGCCGCTGCCCTGATCCTCGCGCCTTTTCAAGAGGGTTTCATCCCGCTCGCGGTGATCACCTTCCTCTTCTTCGCCGCCTATCACCTCTACACCTCGCCTTACCAATCGCTGCTCCCCGACGTCGCTCCGCTCGAGCAGCAGGGGCGCATCCAGGGGGCGCAGAACTTCATGCGGGGAGGGGGGATGTTCTTCGGCATGCTCGTTGGCGGCATTCTCTTCGACCTGTGGCAACCGCTGCCTTTCCTGGGCGCGGCGGGCTTGATCATGGTGGTCACCTTCGTCACGGTGGCGACCATCAAGGAACCCACCCCCGATCCCGAGGACGCGGCGGTGTCGCTCGGCTTCAGCGCCGGCCTGCGCGACATTGCCTCTTCGCTGGTGGGGCGAGTCGGTATCCGGCGCTTCCTGGTCGCGAACTTCCTCTGGGAGGCCACCATCTCCGGCATTCGCCCGTTCATCATGCTCTACTTTCTCTACGCGTTGGGGGCCGATACCCGGACCGGCGCGCTCTTGCTTGGGGTGGTCGGGGTGGTCCATGTCGCCGCCGCCATCCTCAGCGGCTACTTGGGAGACCGCTTCGGGCGCACCCGCATAATGTGGATTGGGATGGCGGTGTACTTCGTGGGCTGCGTGATCGGCTTCTTCCTGCGCGATCTGCGCCTGGGGTTCTTCTTGCTGCCGATCTTCGGATTGGGGGGCTCGACCGTGCTCACCCTGCCCTACGCCATCTTCGTCAACATGGTTCCGCGCGGGCGTTACGGGCAGTTCACCGGTTACTTTTCCATGGCCCGCGCCTTGGCGGTGATCGTTTCCCCGGTGATCGCCGGGATTGCCATCGACGCCAGCGCTCCGTTCCTCACCGAGACCCGGGGCTACAACATGATCTGGGGGGTGGCGGCCGTGGCCGTCGCGCTATCTGCCTTCTTCTTCTGGCGGGCCAATCCGGAGGAGAGGGTAAGGCCGACGCGGGTTTGGCGGCCGCAGCGGAACGGGGATTTTGGCGGCTGACGGACGCGCTACTTACCTGCGCGTCGCTGCAGAGGGGTGGCTGCTTGTGAATAGCGTCCGGGAGAAACTCGAAAAAAGCCCCCGCTCCTGGTTTCACAACCGGGGATGGAAGGTGGGCTATGCGACCGCCAAGGAGGCGATGGACGACGACGTCGTCGGTCTCTCGGCGGAGGTCGCCTTCTACGGCATGTTCAGCCTGTTCCCGTTCGTGATCCTCCTGCAGTCGCTCGAGCCTTATCTGCCCAAGGGAACCAGGGTGATTCCCTGGATTCTCGACATGATCCAACAGATGACCTCCGGCGACGACGGCCGTCTCTTCACCATCATCAAAGAGGAGATCCTGCAACCGGCGCAGAGCCGCCGGAACGGTCTGCTTTCCGTCGGCATCATCCTGACCCTATGGGGGGCCTCACGGGGGTTCGGCGTCGTGGTCAAGGGCATCAACCGCGCCTACGGAATGGAGGACCAGCGCAATTATCTGGAGCGGCGGTTGATGGGGCTGGCCATGACCCTGGCCCTCTTGGTCTTTCTCATTGGCGGGGTGCTCTTCGGCATCTTCGGCGCGCAGCTTCTGGAGCCGATCACCAGTGCCCTGGGTCTGGGCTTCATCCCCACTTTCGCCATCCGCATCCTTCGCTGGCCGGTGGCCTTCGTGCTGATGGGAATCGGGCTCGGCCTGCTCTATCACTTCGCGCCGGTCCACCGCGGCAAATGGCGCTGGACCACTCCGGGCAGCCTGTTCGCGGTGATCGCCATGGCCCTGCTCTCCTGGATGCTCGGCTGGTTCATCTCGCAGAACATGTTCCAGATCACCTGGCTGACCTACAGTTCATTCAGCTTCATGCTGGTCATCCTGCTCTGGCTCTACCTGATGGGCTTCTCGGTCCTCGTGGGCGGGGAAATCAACGCGGTACTCGACCGGCGCCTGGATGAAGGCGGGTTGTCGGGATCGCAGAGGGGCCCGGGGGGCGTGAAGCTGGGTCCGGGAAGCGGGCATCCGCCCACCGACGACGACGGCAAACCGATCGTGGTGTGACCGCCGCTCGCGAAGCGGAGCCTACTCAGTCAGGTGAGTCGCTTTTCCCCGCTCATCAGCGAGCCACTTTAACCATTCCTCGAGGCCCTCGCCTGAGCGGGTCGAGAGCTGCACGACCTTCAGTTCGGGGTTGACCCGCCTGAGGTTCTCCTCGAGCCGAGGCAGATCGAAGTCCAGGTGGGGCAGAAGGTCGGTCTTGGTGATCAGCGCCAGGGAAGACTCCCGGAAGATCAGGGGGTATTTCAGAGGTTTGTCCTCGCCCTCGGTCACCGAGAGCAGCACGACCTTGCGGGCTTCGCCCAGGTCGAACTCCGCGGGGCAGACCAGGTTGCCCACGTTCTCGATGAAGAGCAGGTCGATTTCGGCGAGGGGCAGCTTCTCCATCGCGTCCGCCACCAGCGGGGCCGGGAGGTGGCAATCGCCGCCGAACGGGCCGGTGTTTATCTGCACGACGGGCACGCCGAAGGGGGCGAGCCGCTCGGCGTCGGCCGAGGTCTCGATGTCACCCTCGAGCACGGCCGCGCGGGTCGATCCCAGACGGGGCAGGGTGACTTCGAGCAGCGCGGTCTTGCCCGCACCGGGGGAGCTCATCAGGTTGACGGCGAAAACGGCCGCTTCGCGGAGTCGCTCCCGGATCGAGGCTGCGTGCCGGCGGTTTTCGTCCAGCAGGTCGAACCGGACCTCGATCTCCCTGCGGGCTCCTGTGGCCGAGCGCTCAGCTTCGGTATCGTCGGCTGTGCCGGTGGCGCCCGCAGGGCCCCCGGGTGTTGAGCTCACTTCGGCGTGACGCGCCACTTGCGCCGGGTCTGGGTGCTCGGGGTGCGCGTGACCCGGCGGTTTTCCGTGTCCCCGATGAAAGCGGGCCGCCTCTGCGCGGTCGAATCTCATTTGTGGCCTTTCCGTTCGGGCTCCTCGATTTCGATCGAGCGCAGCAGGAGCTCCTCGCCGGTAAGCAATCTCACCGGCAGATCGCAGTCGGGACAGAGAAACAGTCTATGGTCGATTTCCCGCTCCCGGCCGCAGCCCACGCATCGTCCCCGCGGCGCGATCTGCTCGATCACCAGTTCGGCTCCCTCGGCCACGGTCCCCTGAGCAGCCGCCCGGAAGCAGAGCTGCATGGCTTCCGGGACGACCGCGCGCAGGCCTCCGACCTCGAGGAATACGCGCGTGGCCCGCGCCTCCGGCCCGTAAGGCTCGAGCTGACGCTCTATCTCGCGCATGAGCCCCATCGCCAGTGACATCTCGTGCATCAGGCGCTCAGCAGATCCGGGGGAGCGGGTCGCCGGCGGGTTGGTCGAGGATGCGCCTGGAGCCGAAAGCGGTCTCGGTCACGACCAAGCCGGGGTTGGCCTCGGTTACCCGCCCGATCACCGCCGCTTCCCGTCCCAAAGGGTGGGCCTGCATCAGCTCGAGCGCCCGGTTGGCGTCGTCAGGATGGACGATGGCCAGGAGCTTGCCCTCGTTGGCGGAGAAGACCGGGTCGAGCCCGAGCAGTTCGGCCAGGGAGCGCACGCCCGGGGAGAAGGGAAGCCGGGCTTCCCGCACCGCGAAACCCCAGGGGCGGCCGGTAACCCACTCGTTGAGCGCCGCCCCAAGGCCCCCCCGAGTGAGGTCGCGCATCAGCCGAACGCGGACCCCCGCCTCGAGCAAGGCGAAGACCAGACCGTTGAGCGGGGCGGCGTCGCTCTTCAAAGGGTGGTCGAAGGTGAGGCCCTCGCGGGCGGCGAGAATGGTGAAGCCGTGATCGCCCAGGTTTCCGTTGACCAGGAGGGCATCTCCCGGCTCGGGGGCACCCCAGCCCGCAGGCAGGGAACCCAAGCTCCCCACCCCTGCCGAGGTCAGGAAAATCCCGTCGGCGGCGCCCCGCTCCACCACCTTGGTGTCGCCGGTGACCACGGCTACCCCTGCCTCCAGCGCCGCCTGCTTGACGGAAGCGAGAATCCGCCGCAGGTCCGCCAGGGGGAAACCTTCTTCCAGGATGGCGGCCAAGCTCAGGTAAAGCGGCCGCGCGCCGGAGACGGCCAGATCGTTCACCGTGCCGCACACCGCGAGCCGGCCGATGTCGCCCCCGGAAAAGAAGGTGGGGGTGACCACGTAGGCGTCGGTGGTGAAGGCCATGCGGGGCGCGCCTTCGACCACCGCGGCATCGGCCAGGGGAGCGAGCGCCGGGTTGGTGAGTGGGGGAAGCATCTCGTCGAGGATAAGTTGCCGGGCGAGTCCGCCTCCGCCGCCGTGAGCCAAAAGTACGCGCCCGCTCACGAGGCGACCTCTTTGGCTTTGCGAGCGGAGCCGGCCGAACTTCCGCGGTCGTCCGGATGCCGGCCGCCGGCCAGGCGCTCGTAGCGGAAGTAGGCTGCGCAGGTCCCCTCCGAGGACACCATGCAGGCTCCCTGGGGGGAAGCCGGAGTGCAGCGCCCCGCGAACAAGGGGCACTCGGGTGGAGTGATCGCCCCGCGCAGGACCTCGCCGCAGCGGCAGGCCGGGTTGTCTCTGCCCTCGGCCGGTTCGAGGGAGAAGGCCGTGCGGGCGTCCCGGTGGGCCAGGCCGGGCAGGAGACCCAGGCCGCTCGCCGGCAGTTCTCCAATTCCGCGCCAGTGCGAGCTCACCGGCCGGAAGTATTTCCGAAGAAGCGCTTGGGCCGCGAGGTTGCCCTCCTCGGTGACCACCCGGCCGTAGGTGTTGGCGAGGGAAGGCCGGCCTTCGGTCAATTGGACCATCACTGCGGCCAAGGCGCGCAGCAGGTCCACGGGTTCGAAACCCGCGACCGCGCAGGCCGCCCCGTACTCCTCGGGCAAGAAGCGAAAGGCTCCCCAGCCGACGATCGCGCTGACGTGCCCGGGAAGCAGGAATCCGTCCACCCGCACGTCCTGTGCCTCGAGAAGCGCGCGCATGGGCGGGGGCATGACCTTGAGTTCGGTGAGGAGGTAGAAGTTGGCGATGCCTTCGTCTTCGGCCTGGGCGACCGCGGCGGCGGCGGTGGGCGCGGTGGTCTCGAAGCCGATGGCGAGGAAGACCACCGCGCGCTCTGGGTTTGCGCGGGCCAACTCCAGGGCGTCGAGCACGGAGTAGACCACGCGCACGTCGGCACCTTCGGCGCGGGCCTCTTCCAAGCTCTGTCTGGAGCCCGGAACCCGCAGCAGGTCGCCGAACGAAGCCACGATGACCTCGGGCCGCCCGGCCAGGGCGATCGCTTGGTCGAGATATCCCGAGGGGGTTACGCAAACCGGGCATCCCGGGCCGGAGACCAAGCGCACATCGGGCGGCAAGACTCTGCGGAGCCCGAACCGCGAAAGCGCCATGGTGTGGCTCCCGCAGACCTCCATGATGGTCAGGGGGCGGGGGACCCGGAGGTTGCCGAGTTCGTCCATCAATTCACGGACCAACCGGGGCTCACGATACTCGTCTACATAACGCACGTGCGTCCTTCCCTGGCCGGAGTCACGGGTTCTGGACTGCAAGGCATTATACGCGGGCCATCAGGCCAGCCGGGCGGCGGCGATCTCCGCCTGCCCCAGCGAAAGACCGCCGTCGTTCGTGGGGACTTCCCGGTGGACCAGCACGCGCAGCCCCTTGCCCTCCAGGAAGCGGACCGTCAGTTCGAGCAAAACCAGGTTCTGAAAGACGCCGCCCCCGAGCGCCACGGTATCGGTCCCCGCCTGCTCGGCCAGTGAGCCGGCGACGTCCGCCGTGGTCCAGGCGAGCTGATGGTGAAAACGGCCGGCCATCGCAGCCACGCCGAGCCCCGCGTTCAGATCCTCGAACAGACCGGTCAGCAGAGGACGCAGGGGGAGAGCGAGCGGGCTGACCGGCTGGGGACCCGCCGGGGGATTCGCCTCGGAAGCTTTCGGGGAAGCCGGCTTGGGGACTCCCTCGCTTGCCTGCCCGGACCAGGGAGGGGGGGCCGCCGCGGAGGGCAGGCCGCCGCGGAAGTGGGTTCGGGCGAGTCCTTCCAGCAGGATCGCGCCCTCGGCTTCGAACGAGGCTTGGTGGCGGACTCCGAGAAGGGCGGCGACTCCATCGAACATGCGCCCCACCGACGAGGTCATGGGTGACGCCAAGCCGTGCCTGGCCGCTCGAGCCAGCGGGCGCCAGGGGAGTGCCCCCCATGCCTGAGCGGCGGGCAGGGCGGCGAGGCGGCCCGCGGTCCAGTCGTCATCTTCCTGCAGATTGCCGGCCACGGTGACCAGCAGGCCCAGGGCCGAACGCCACAGTTGCCTCGCGGCCAGTTCTCCTCCCGGAAGCGGGAACTGCTCCCAGTGGGCACGCCGGTTGAGGTCCGCGGCCTCACCGACAAAGAATTCCCCTCCCCAGATGGTGCCGTCCGTGCCGTAGCCGGTGCCGTCGTAGGCGATGCCCACTGCCTTTGAGGCGTGCCGGCTTTCGGCCAGGACCGACGCCACGTGGGCCTGGTGATGCTGAACGCCGGCCAAAGGCAGGCCGAGACGCTCCCCCAGTTTGACCGCCAAACGAGTGGAGCCGTAATCGGGGTGGAGGTCGTGGACGATCATCCGGGGATCGATCCCCAGCAGCCGCGTGAGCCCCCCGATGGAGCGTTCGAACGCCTGAAAGGCCTCCGGGTGGTCGAGGTCGCCGTGGTGGACGCTGAGAAAGGCCCGGGCACCGCGGGTCAGGCAAAAGCTGTTCTTCTGGTGGGCGCCCACGGCAAGCAGGGGCAGATCCGCGCCCCGGAAGGGAACCGGGTTGGGTACGTAGCCGCGGCTTCGCCGGACGGGGTAGGGCTTCTGCCGAAATACCCGGACCACCGAGTCGTCGGCGGGATGCTCGATCGAGCGGTCGTGGAGCAGGAAGCCGTCGGCGACCCGCCGCAGGCGATGGACGGCGTCCCGGTCTTGGTAGGCGATGGGTTCGTCGCTCAGATTGCCCGAGGTGAGCACCAGCGGTGCGGCCAACCCGTCCATCAGCAGATGGTGGAGGGGGGAGTAGGGCAGAAAGAACCCCAGATCCGGGGATCCCGGGGCGACCCCATCCGCCAATTCCCCTGGCTCTGCGGGGCGCGAACCGGGCGCGGCGTCCCCTTCGAACGGCGAAGGGTCCAATTTCTCCCGCCGTTCGAGCAGGACGATGGGACGCTCGGAGGACTGGAGCAATCTCTCCTCGTGGGGAGAGACCACGGCGTAGCGCTGCACCTCCTCCAGCGACCGGGCCATCAGCGCGAAGGGTTTGCCGTCGCGGCCTTTTCGCCGGCGGAGCTTGGCCACCGCCGTCGGCGAGGTGGCGTCGCAGGCCAGGTGGTAGCCGCCGATCCCCTTGATGGCCAGGATCTGACCTCGGCGCAGACCTCGAAGCGCCTGCTGAAGGGCCGCTTCACCCGTGATCCATTCGGGCAGGGGTCCTTCGGCAAGCTTTGGGGGCGCGGGCGCGGGCACCCCGGGCAAGGGTTCATCGGGCACGGGCCCCCTGAGCTCCGCCAGGAACGAGTCCGCCTCTGCCGCGGAGAACCAGATGAGCTGCGGGCCGCAGACCGGACAGGCGTTGGTCTGGGCGTGAAGTCTGCGCCCCGCCGGGTCCTCATACTCGGCCCGGCACTCGGCGCACATCTCGAAATCCGCCATCGTGGTGTAGGGGCGATCGTAGGGAAGCGAGCGCATGATGGTGTAGCGGGGCCCGCAGTCGACGCAGGTGGTGAAAGGGTAGCGGTGACGGCGATCCTGTGGGTCGCAGATCTCGTGGCGGCAGGCGTCGCAGGTGGCGGCGTCGGGTGGGGGAAGCGTCGCCGAGGGGCCGGATTCGCTGGGGCCGATGGAGAAACCGCGCAAACCTTGTCCCGGGACGCTCTCGCTTGCCAGAGAATCGATCTGGGCCAGCGGAGGGGGCTCGGCGCTCAACCTGGCTAGGAAGGTTTGCAACTCCATGGAGGGTCCTTCCACCTCGATCTCGACGCCCTCGGGATGATTCCACACCCGGCCGGCTAGACCCTCGGCTTCGGCCAATCGCTTGACGAAGGGGCGAAAACCGACGCCCTGGACCCTTCCACGCACGCGGATCAGAAGACCGCCGGGAGCCAAAGGCGGTTTCCGGCTGTTGCCTGGGCCCGGACTCATGCGGCAGACACTAGCACGAAGGCCGTTGGGCTAAAGCCCGTCGGCGCCGGGGAAGCGGCGGCGGCGGGTGTTAGAATGCATCGCCATGGAAGAAGCGACATTAGGCGCAGGCCGCGCTGCGGATGCGGTCACGCCAGAAGCCCGGGAGAGCCCGATCGGGCTCTTTGACTCCGGCGTTGGAGGACTGACGGTTCTGCACGAGTGTCTCGTCAGCCTTCCGCACGAGGACTTCATCTACCTGGGAGACACGGGATCGTTCCCCTACGGCCCCAAGACGCAGGAGCAGGTGCAGGCCTTGGCCTTTCGCAATGCCGGCTTTCTGGTGGAGCAGGGGGTCAAACTGATCATCGTGGCCTGCAACTCGGCGGCCGCGGCCGCCTTGCCGCAACTTCAGGCCGCCTTCACCACTCCCATCGTCGGCGTGGTCATGCCTGGGGCGCGGGCCGCCATGCAGGAGACGCGTAACCGGCGGGTCGGACTGATGGCGACTGAAGCCACGGTCAACTCCGGCGGTTACCAACGCGCTTTGACCGCGCTCGACGCGGGACTCGAGGTGGTTCCCGTTGCCTGTCCCCGCCTTGCCCCCCTGATTCAGGAGGGCGACGTCTTCTCCGAGGAGGTCGAGTCGGCGGTCAGGGAGTACATCGCGCCGCTAAAGGCTGCTGGAGTGGACACGGTGATCCTGGGTTGCACGCATTATCCGCTGCTGACGCCCATGCTCAGGCGGTTGCTGGGCCCGGGAGTGGCCCTGATCAACTCGGCGCAGGAGATCGCGCGGGAAGTGGGGGAGATCCTCGAGCGCAAAGGGATCGCCAACCGCTCCTCGGAAGAAGGACGCTACAGTTTTGTGGCGACCGGCGACCCCGAGCAGTTCCGTTCGGTCGGCCGCAGATTCTTGCAGTTACCCATCCGTGAGGTCGCTTTTTGGTCGGGCGAAGGCTCCGACCCGGCGCTGCGGAGTCAACCGGCGCACCGGGAGCGCGAGGAGGCGACGAGATAGATGGACACCGCTAAGCCCAAAGCCAAGGAGCGCCCGAGCGGCCGACTGTCGGACCAGATGCGGGAGATGCGGGTCACCCCGGACTTCATCTCATCGGCCGACGGTTCCGTTTTGTTCGAGGCCGGCAAGACCCGGGTGATTTGCACGGCGACCGTAACGAACGGGGTTCCCAATTGGCGCAGGGGAAGCGGCGAGGGCTGGCTGACGGCCGAGTACTCGTTGCTGCCCGCCTCTACTTCGGACCGCACCGCCAGGGAGGCCTCCCGGGGCCGGCAGGGCGGGCGCACTCTCGAGATCCAGAGGCTGATCGGAAGGAGCCTTCGCAGCATCATCAATCTCAAGGGAATCGGCGAGCGCACCATCTACGTGGACTGCGACGTGATCGAGGCCGACGGCGGCACGCGCTGCGCCTCCATCTCGGGGGCGTACCTCGCGCTCCACGCCGCGCTGCACAAGGCCGTGGAAGCCGGAATCCTGCGTCAGATGCCGCTGTCGGACTCGGTCGCGGCGGTCAGCGTCGGCCTGGTCGAGGGCGAACCCCGGCTCGACCTCGACTACCTCGAGGACAGCAGCGCCGGGGTAGACATGAACGTGGTGATGAACGGCAGCGGCGGGCTGATCGAGGTGCAGGCCACGGCGGAAGAGGGTTTCTTCGACCGCAGTGAACTCGACCTGCTGCTCGATCTGGCCACCGAAGGCATCCGTGAGATCGGCTCTGTGCAGGCGCAGACCATCGCCCGGAGCTACTTGAGCCGCTAGCCGATGGCGCCGCCTGGCCGGCCAAGGCTCTATCTGGCGACGCGCAACGCCGGCAAGGTGCGCGAGTTCGGCCGCCTGCTGGGCGCCTGGTTCGCGGTTGAACCGCTGGCCCCAGACGTAACCCTGCCGCCGGAGAACGGGTCCACTTTCGCCGAGAATGCCTTGCTCAAGGCCGGCGCTGGCTTCGCCGAGGTCGGAGGCCAGGTGGCCGTGTTGGCCGACGATTCCGGGCTCGAAGTCGATGCTCTCGGTGGCGAGCCGGGGGTGAGGTCCGCGCGCTACGCCGGAGAGGATGCCGGCGATCGGGAGAACGTCCTTCGGCTGCTCGAGGAGCTGTCCGGCCGGAGCGACCGCCGCGGACGCTTCGTCTGTGCGCTTGCCTTGCTCCTTCCACCCGAACTTGCTCGACTTGCCGGAACGGGATTGCTCGAGGCCAGAGGCACGCTCGAAGGCACCATCACCCTGGAGCCCCGAGGGGAGACCGGTTTCGGGTACGATCCGGTCTTCCGGCCGGCCGGTTGGGAGCGCACTCTCGCCGAAGGCGGTCCGGACGAAAAGGATGCAATCTCCCATCGCGGCGACGCGGTGAGGGCACTCGTCGCGCTGTGGCAGTCCATTGGCTCTCCGCCGGGCGGCGCTCTGTCTTCCCCGGGCGGCGATCTGCCTTCCCCTGGCGGCGACAGCTAGGCCTATGGAATCGGATCGCTTTCAAGAACTGGTGGCCGAGGCGCTCGATTCCCTGCCCGAGGAGTTCCTGGTTCATTTGGAAAACGTCGAGGTGGTGATCGAGGAGTGGCCCACCGAAGACGACTTGGAGGATGCCGGCATGGAGGGAGCCGATCCCGCGGACCTGCTCGGTCTCTACCACGGGATACCCCTGACCGATCGGGGTTCCTGGTATGCCGGAGTGCTTCCCGACCGCATAGTCATCTATCAGCGTCCCCTCGAGCGGGCTGCCGGCGAGGAGCCGGAGTTGGTGCGCGAAGAGGTGCAGCGCACCGTGATTCACGAGATTGCCCACTTCTACGGTATCTCCGACGAGCGGCTGGAAGAGATGGGCTGGGGCTAGGCGGAGCGGGCGCTAGGAACCGGCGGAGCGGGCGCTAGGAACCGGCGGCGAAGAGAACCCCGATGGCGAAAGCATTGTTGATCGCGTGGGCCACGATTGGGGTCCAGAGGTCGCGGCTGCGGTGATACGCGACTGCCAGCAGGGTCGAGCCCACGGCGATCGGCAGGAAGACCGAGAAGTAGCCGGGCAGGCCCGCGGTATCGCTGGGAAGATCCCGTATCAGGTGGATGGCGCCAAATAGGGCGGAGCTGTAGACGATCCCCAGGATCAGGCCCTTGCGGGCGGCCATCGCCCGGAAGATGTATCCCCGGAAGAAGATCTCCTCGCTGATGGGGGCGAGCACCACGCCTCCGAAGAGCAGCGAGGCGCGTCCGAAGAGGCTGTGGGTATCCACGTCGAAAGGCAGGGGATCGGTCTGCTCGATGCCCAGAAGCGACTGAAGAATGCCTACCACGCCCGATACGAAAAGGAAGAGCAGCCCGTAACCGAGGCCGCGCAGGATGGAGCTCCCCGGTCCGTAGTCGGCCACTCCCATTTCCCGCCAAGATGTCACCCGTCGGCGGACCATGAAGTAGTAGACCACCGAAACGAAGATCACCGCCTGCAAGAACAGCAGGAGCAGCACGGTCACCGGGTTGCTCAGGAGTTCGCTGCTCTGGACGTCGAGGCCCAGCGCCGCGAAGGAGATGGCGAGACCGGCCAGGTTGGCCAGGAGCACGGACAGCAGCAGGAGCCCCACCACCATCCTCCAGCTGCCGTAGTGGGCAAGCCTCGTGGAGTAGAAGCCGCTCGCAGAGCCGGCGTTGGCGGCCGGCCCCGGCTCGCCATGGTCGGCCCCATGGCCCGGATCCTCGCCTCGCGGCCCCACATCCGCCGCCCCCGGCTCGGCATTGTCGGCGTCGAATCCGGCGTCGTCGGGGCCGGATCCCGCTCGAGACCCGCCCGGCCGGAACTCGTCTCGGTCTTCAGTCGGAGGCCGGCTCATTTCGACAGGCGCCGGGCGAGGTCTATCAAGAGCCGTCGGTCCCGAGGGCCCAGACGGCGGGACAACTGTTGAATCTCCCGGACCTCCATCTCTTCGTCACGGTCCTCCTCCAGGACCAACTGACCTCCCGCCGCCGCACCTTCGTCGAGAGCGGCCTGATAGAGCAGTTGCCGCGACGGCACCGCCAGGGCTCGAGCGATCGACTCGAGGACGTCGGTGGTCGGGTTCTTGCGTCCCTTCTCGATATCCCCCAGATAGCTCTTGGAGATACCGGACTCATCGGCCAGCGCCTGCAGGGTGAAGTCGCGCTCCAGGCGCAGGCGCCTCACGGTCCGGCCGATGTAGTGCGCGAGCCTCTCTTCGATCATTCCATCCCTGTCCGCTTCGGGTGGGGTTCCGTACGCTGGCGGCGATATCCCGAAGTCTAGAAAGATGCGGACGCTATTGCAACGAAAACCCGGGAGAGATCCGCGAACCCGCTTGTGATGCCCAGCGCGGGACCATAAGATTGTCTTTCTGCCATGGAAAACCAGACTGATAAGACCAAGACCGGACCGAGGACGCTTTTATATGTGGACCTCTGGGCGGGCGCAGCCGGAGACATGCTCCTGGCGGCCCTCCTCGACGCTTTTCCGGAGCGAGACCTGGAACGGGGGCTCGCCGGGACGATCGCGGCCCTGGGCCTCCCGAACGTCAGGGTTCGCGCGGAGCGTGGGGTGGAGAAGGGCTTCGCCTGCACGCGCCTGACCGTGGAGGATGGCGGCGGGCAGCCGCGCCGGGGGCCCCGGGAGGTGTCTGCGTTGGTTCGGGCGGCTGCGCTGCCCGAGCAGGTGCGGCAGCGTTCGCTGAAGGCCCTCGACCGTCTCGCCCGAGTGGAGGCCGACCTGCACGGCGTCCCCGTCAACGAGGTCCACTTCCACGAACTGGGTGCGGTCGACACGATGGTCGACGTGGTGGGTTTCTTCAGCCTGCTTCACGAGCTCGGTATCGAGCGCGTGGCCGTGGGGCCGGTGCCTCTGGGCCAAGGCAGGCTGCGGACCGAGCATGGGGATGTGGGGATTCCCGCACCAGCCACCCTGGCTCTCCTCGAGGGTGTGCCGGTCACGGCCGGGCCGGAAAGCTGCGAGGTGACGACGCCCACGGGCGCCCTGCTTCTCACCGAAGCGGCCGACTTTTGGGGCGGATTGCCGCCCATGACCGTGCAGGCCGTGGGTTACGGAGCGGGCCATCGCGTCCTCGAGCACGGACCGAACCTGCTGCGGGCGGTCGTGGGGAAGACCGCCGAAATTCCCGGCGAATCCGGAGATGACGCCTTGGCCGAAGCGGAACCCTCCTGCCTGGTCCTCGAAGCCGCCATCGACGACGCCACGCCCGAAGTCCTCGGCTTCCTTCAGAGCCGCCTGTTCGCGCTGGGCGCTCTGGACGTCTATCTGGTCCCGGTGCTTATGAAGAAAAGCCGGCCGGGAGTGCAACTGACCGTGATCGCCCGCCCCGAGGACGAAGATCCGCTGGTGGACGCCATCTTTGCCGAATCCACCACTTTCGGCCTGAGACGGAGGCTGAGCGGGCGCCATGAACTCGAGCGGCGCACGGAATGCGTGTCTGTGGGGGACGGCGAGGTCTCGGTCAAGGTAGGCTATTGGAAGGGGGTCGAGGTCACCTGTTCCCCGGAGTACGAGGATTGCCGCCGGGTGGCGGAGCAGAGCGGGCGCTCGCTGAAGCAGGTCATGCACGAGGCGGTCGCCGCCAGGAGGAGTGCCGGTCCGGGGAACGGCACCTAGGAAGGAGGAGCGGGGCGAGACCGAACTTGAACGGTCTTACCTATTTGCGTTAGCATCTTTCGTCACTTAGAATCGTCGCGCCAGCTGAAACAATGGAAAAGGTAAAGGGAGGGGCATTGGCGGAGTACAAGAGCGATATCGAAATCGCGCAAGAGGCTGAGCTCAAGCCGATCATCGAGGTGGCTGACAAGCTTGGCCTCTCGGAGGATGATCTCGATCTATACGGGAAGTACAAGGCGAAGATCCATCTGGATGTGATGGATCGAGTCAAGGACAATCCCGACGGCAAACTGATTCTCTGCACGGCAATTACCCCGACCCCGGCCGGCGAGGGGAAGACCACCACCAACGTGGGTCTTTCGATGGGCCTCGCCAAGATCGGCGAATCGGTCATCACCACCCTCCGCGAGCCCTCTCTGGGTCCCTCTTTCGGAATCAAAGGTGGCGCCGCGGGCGGCGGCTATGCCCAGGTGGTCCCGATGGAGGACATCAACCTGCATTTCACCGGCGATCTGCACGCGATCACCACCGCGCACAACCTGTGCGCCGCCATCCTCGACAACCACCTCTTCCAGGGCAACGATCTCGGCATCGACACCGAGAACATCGTCTGGCCGCGCGTGGTCGACCTGAATGACCGCGCCCTGCGCGCCGTCACTATCGGCAAGGAAGGCGAGGGCGTCGAACGGGATAGCCGCTTCGACATCACCGTGGCCTCCGAGGTCATGGCCATCCTCTGCCTGGCGAACGACCTGGACGATCTCAAGGAGCGGCTCGGCCGGGTGACGTTGGGCTTCGACAAGGACGGGAACGCGATCACCGCCGCCGACATCAAGGCCTCGGGCTCCATGGCCGTCCTGCTCAAGGACGCGCTCATGCCCAACCTGGTGCAAACTCTGGAGAACACTCCCGCCATCGTTCACGGCGGCCCGTTCGCGAACATCGCTCACGGTTGTAACTCGGTGCAGGCGACCAAGCTGGCTCTCAAGCTGGCCGACTACGTGGTCACCGAAGCGGGCTTCGCCGCCGACCTGGGCGCGGAGAAGTTCTTCGACATCAAGTGCCGTTACGCCGGCCTGGTCCCGGACGCCGTGGTGCTCGTGGCCACCGTTCGCGCGCTGAAGATGCACGGCGGTGTCGCCTTCGAGAACCTGAAGGAAGAGAACGTCGACGCGCTGGACAAAGGTCTGGAGAACCTCCAGAAGCACGTCGAGAACATGCAACTGTTCGGCGTACCGGTCGTGGTCGCCATCAACAAGTTCCCCACCGACACCGACGCCGAGTTGGCGCACCTGGACAAGCGGGTCAAGGAGATGGGCTCCAAGGTCGTGCTGTCCGACGTGTGGGCCAACGGGGGCGAAGGCGGCGTGGACTTGGCGCGGGAGATCGTGCGCATGTGCTCCGAGGAGGAGCCGGACTTCAAGTTCCTCTACGACGTCGAGCAGCCCATCAAAGAGAAGATCGAGGCCATCGCGACCAAGATCTACGGAGCCGACGGCGTTGATTACGCCGCCGAGGCGGAAGAGTCCATCGAGCGCATCAACCAACTGGGCTACAGCAACCTGCCCATCTGCATGGCCAAGACCCAAGCCTCCCTTTCCGACGACAAGACCAAGGTCGGCCGGCCGAGGGATTGGCGGCTGACCGTGCGTGAGGTGCGGCTGAACACGGGCTCCGGCTTCATCGTGCCCGTCTGCGGCAAGATGATGACCATGCCCGGGCTGCCCAAAAAGCCGGCCGCCGAGAACATCGACCTGACCAGCGACGGGAAGATCGTCGGTCTGTTCTAGGTGGCGTCTGCAGCAGACAACGGTTCGAGGGTGTAGCGTGACCGAGCGCTACACCCTCACCTTTCAACCGGGCGACCTCGCCATAAGCGACGTCGCCCCGGATGAATCCATTCTGCGCGCGGCCATGCGCTCGGGCGTCCACATCAACGCCTCGTGTGGCGGCGCCGGTTCCTGCGGGAAGTGCGTGGTCAAACTGGTGTCCGGCGAGACCGTGGCCGAGCGCGCCTCCAAAATCGACGACGCCGACTGGGAATCCGGGCTGCGGCTGGCCTGCCAGACCTACCTCCGCTCGGATGTTGTGGTCTTCGTCCCGGAGACATCGCGCATGGGTAATGCGGCGGTGCTCGACCGGGAGATGGTGGGCGACCGTAAGGGCAAGCTGCTCACCCCGGCAGAACTGGAATCGCTGGTTCCGGACTGGACCCTGGACCCGGTGGTGAAGAAGGTCTGCCTCACGCTCCCGGAGCCCAGCGCGCTCGACAACCTGAACGACCTCGCCCGCTTCAAGAAGGGGCTGAAGGACGAGCACCATTTGGAGAACGCTTCCGTCGACTCCATCTGGATCCGCAACATGCCGCACATCCTGCGCGAGCAGGATTGGTCGGTCACGGCGACGGTGGTCGACACCAATTACGGCTACAAGGTGATCAACCTCGAGCCGGGCGCCGTCTGCAATGAGGATTACTCGGTGGTCCTCGATATCGGCACCACCACCGTCTGGGGCCAGTTGCTCGACCTCAAGCAAGGGGTGAGCCTGGCCCAGGCCTCCGAGTACAACCGGCAGATCAGCTTCGGCGAGGACGTTATCAGCCGGATCGTCTTTTCCCAGAAGAGCCGCGGCCGGGAACGGCTGCAGCAGGCGATCGTCAACACCATAAACGACATCATCGACAGCCTGGTGGCTTCCTCGGGCATCGACCGCATGAAGATCAGCCACCTGGTGGCTGCGGGCAACACCACCATGACCTGCCTGCTGGTCGGTATCGACCCCAAGTATTTGCGGATGACGCCGTACGTGCCGCCCGCGGACTTCATTCCGCCGGTCAGGGCGGCGAATCTGGGCGACGGGATCGAGGTGGGCCGGCATGTCCACCTCTACACTTTCCCCAGCGTTTCCAGCTACGTGGGTGGAGACATCGTTTCGGGCGTGCTGGGTTCCGGCATGTTCCGCACCGAAAAGATCACGCTCTACATGGACATCGGCACCAACGGCGAGGCCGTGGTCGGCAACAAAGACTGGCTGCTGGCCACCTCCTGTTCTGCCGGACCGGCGTTCGAGGGGGGCGGGATAAAGCACGGCATGCGGGCGACGGACGGGGCCGTCGAAAGCGTGCGCATCGACCCGGTGACGTACGATCCCACGATTCTGACCATCAGCGAGGTCTCCCCGGTGGGTATCTGTGGCTCCGGCATCATCGACGCCATCGCCGAACTTCTGGAGACCGGGGTGATCACCCAGAACGGCAAGTTCCGCACGGAACTGGACACCTGGCGGGTGCGGGAGACCGAGGGGGCGAACGAGTACGTCCTGGTCGAGGCCGAGTACTCGGGCACGGGAGACGACATCGTCATCACCGAGGCGGACATCGACAACCTGGTGCGCGCCAAAGCGGCCATCTACGCGGGCATCCAGACTCTTTTGGAGAGCGTGGCGCTCGACTGGAGCGACCTGGAGCAGGTCTACGTCGCGGGTGGTTTCGGCAAGTACCTGAGAATCGAGCAGGCCCAGGCCATCGGCCTGTTCCCCGAGATTGACTTCGAGAAATTCACCTTCGTGGGCAACGGCTCGTTGCTGGGCGCGAGACTGGTGTCGTTCTCCAAGGAGCTGCTGCGCTCGGCGGAGCAGATCGCCACCTCGATGACCAACGTGGAGCTTTCCGACAACCAGACCTTCATGGACTACTATATGGCGGCCATGTTCCTGCCCCACACGGACATGACCTACTTCCCCAACATGGACAAGGTGTTGAACGAGACCGGAGGCGCGTCCTGAGCGAAACGAGAACCGTGGCGGTGGCCGGCAAAGGGGGGACGGGCAAGACCACCCTGACGGGCCTCATCCTCCGCGAATTGGTGGAGCGCGATGAGGCGCCGATCCTGGTGGTCGATGCGGATCCGAATGCCAACCTCGGCGAGGTCCTGGGGGTCAAGGCTCCGGCCACTGTGGGCGGCCTGCGGGAAGAAGCTTTCGTCGGCGCGCGCGAGATCCCGACCGGCTGGGACAAGCAGAGCTGGATCGAGTACAAGATGCACGAGGCTCTGGCCGAGGCCAAGGGCTACGACCTCTTGGTGATGGGCCGTCCGGAAGGGCCCGGTTGCTACTGCTACGCCAACAACCTCCTGCGGGAGTACATCAAGACCTTGGCCAAGGAGTACGACTGGGTGCTGATGGACAACGAGGGTGGCCTCGAACACCTGAGCCGGCACACCACCAGAGACGTCGACGTGATGTTGGTGGTCACCGATCCCAGTGTGCGCGGGATGCGCACCGTGGAGCGGGTCAATGAGTTGATCGACGAGATGGGTCTCGTGGTCAAGGAACGCTACGTGGTGGTCAACCGCGTGCCGGAGGGTCTGGACGTGCAGGCATTGCTCGAACACACCTCGCTCGAGCCTGCGATGACGATTCCCCAGGATCCGGCCATCTTCGAAAACGACCTCGCCGGGCGCGACGTCTTTGCGCTGGGTGACGACGCCGTCAGCCGCAAGGCGGTGCGTGACCTGGTGGACCAGTTCGTGCTCGGCAATGGACAGGCGGGCAAGAAGGAATGACGGCTTTAGGGAGATCACTGTGAGCAAGTCCTATGTCGAAGGCAGCATCAAAGGCTTTCTCGACAAACTGGCCACCTCCAGCCCCGAACCGGGGGGCGGCAGCGTCGCCGCCCTGGCGGGCGCGCTGGGAGCGGGGCTGGTGAGCATGGTCGCGAATCTCACGCTCGGCAAGGAGAAGTACGCCGACGTCGAGGACCGCGTTCAGTTGCTGCTGGCGGAAGCGGAAGAGGTCCGCGCCTTCCTCCAGGATCTGGTGCAGAGCGACACCGAGGCCTACGCTGCGGTCTCCGCGGCGATGAAACTGCCCCGCGCCACCGAAGACCAGAAGGCCGAGCGCGACCGCAAGATGCAGGAATCCTTGAAGGAAGCGGCCAACGTGCCCTTGGCGATCGGCGAGCAATCGCTGCGCGTGGCTCAACTCAGCCTGACGGCGGCTCAGATCGGCAATGTCAACGCGGTCAGCGACGCCGGCGTGGCCGTGCTCCTCGCCGACGCGGCGGCCGAGAGCGCGGCTCTCAATGTGAAGATCAACGTGGGTTATATCTCGGACCAGGAGTACAACCAGGTGAGCTGGGCCCGGATGCAGGCCATCATGGACGAGGTCTGGCAGTTGCGGCAGAAGGTGTTGCGGCTGACCTACGAAAAGCTGGGCTAGAGCCTCACCCGGGAATCGGAGCCCAAGAGGAAAGCGACGGACCGGCACCCCGCCGTTCCGGGCGAAGTACGAAGCACGAAGGACAGCAAACATCATTCGATCGGTAGAGGGGGACGCATGGCGGCAAAGATCATCGACGGCAAGGCTATCGCGGAGGAGATTCGCGGGGAGCTCGCGCGGGAGCTGGAAGAGCTCAAAAGCCAGGGCATCGAGCCGGGAATCGCGACGCTGCTCGTGGGTGACAATTTCGGCGCCAAGATGTACCGCGGCGCGGTGGAGAAGTTCTGCGGCGAGATGGGCTTCAACTACCGGGAAGAGACCCACCCCGAGGACGTCTCCGAGCAGGACGTCATCGCGATCGTGAATAGTTTGAATCAAGACGCACAAATATCCGGTATACTTCCGCTCAGACCGTTTCCCGAGCACATCTCCGACTCGGCGGTGATCAACTCCATTAGCGTCGACAAAGACATCGATTGCTTTCACCCTTTCAACATGGGCAAGCTGGCTTTGGGTGAACCGACCTTCCCGCCCGCCACTCCGTCTGCCTGCATCGAACTGATGGAGCGGTACATGACCGGCGAGGGCATCGATCCCAAAGACGGCTTCGAAGGCGCAGAGATCTGCGTGGTGGGCCACTCCAACATAGTGGGCAAGCCGGTCAGCTTCCTCTGTCTGAACCGGAATGCAACCACCACGACGGCCCACGTCTTCACCTCGCAGAAAGGGAATTTGGAGAAGCACACGACCACCGCGGATTACCTGATCGTGGCGGCCGGCGTGCCCAACCTGGTGAACGCCGACCAGGTGAAGGAGGGGGCGGTCGTCATCGACGTCGGCATCAACCGTGTCATCGTCTGTCCCGAGTGCCAGACGTACAACCGCGGCAAGAAAAGCCCCTGCCGACAGTGCGCCGCAGATCTCACGGACGCCCCGAGCAAGACCGTCGGGGACGTGAATTTCGATCAGGTCAAGGAGAAGGCGAAGGCCATCACTCCTGTCCCGGGCGGCGTGGGCTCGGTGACCAATATGATGCTGGCCAAGAACACTCTTCGGGCCGCGCGGCTGCTGGCCGAGCGCTAGGGCATCCGGAGAAACCGAACCAGCGGCGAGAGAGCAGCTCAAAATGGCAGGAAAGGAGTAAGACGCGTGGCGTTCCAGGCACCGAACGAGAACTACAAAGGCAGCATCCGCGAATCCAAGATCGGCGATCTCACGGTTGGAGGGGAATCGACATTTCCCTTTCAGACCTTCGAGGGCGAGATGCCCAACGCGCCGGTGATCGGCTTCGAGGTGTGGGACGCCGCGCCCGACGACTGGTCCCCGGAGCTGAACGAGATCTACCAAGACGTCTACGACGACCCCAAGGCATGGGCCAAGAAGGTCGTAGAGGACTATGGCGCGCAGTTCATCTATCTGCGCCTGAAGTCGACTGATCCCAACGGGGCGGACCGGGATCCCAAAGAGGCAGCAGCTGCCGCCAAGGAGGTAATCGATTCCCTGGACGTGCCCTTCGTCGTGGTTGGATCGGGAGATATCGACCGTGACGCCGAAGTCGTCCGCGAGATGTCGGAGGCGGCGGGTGACAAGCGCGTGGTGCTGGGCAACGCGGAAGAGGACAACTACCGTCAGGTAGGGGCGGCCTCCATGGGCTTCAAGCACGGCGTGATCGCCTTCTCGCCCATCGACGTCAACCTGGCCAAACAGCTCAACGTGCTCCTTGGTCAGCTGGGTGTCGAAGAAACCAACATCATGATGGATCCCACCACCGGAGCTCTCGGCTACGGTCTCGAGTACTCGTACACCGTGTTCGAGCGCGACCGCTTGGCGGCGCTGGCCCAGAACGATCCCAAGATGCAGATGCCCATCATCGCCACCGTGGGCCAAGAGGCCTGGAAGGCCAAAGAAACCAAGGTCGGGGAGGACGAACTGCCCGGCACGGGAGACCGTAAGACCCGCGGCTTGATGTGGGAGTCGCTGACCGCGGTCAGCCTCCTGGTGGCCGGCGGCGAGGTTCTTGTTCTCAGGCATCCAGAATCGGCCGAACTCGTCCGGCAGGCCATCGCGAGCCTGCAGGGCGAATAGCAGTAAAGCAGAAAGGAGCACCACAGAGAATGGCAGAAAAGAAGACCGGAAACGGAAACGGTTACGCGCACAAATCGATGGACCCGGCGGCCCAAGAAATGCTCAAGGTCGCGGAGGAAAAGGGCATCTCGACGATGTTCTCCCGGGTCGACGAGAAGGGCAAGTACTGTTCCGTCGGGGGGGAAGGGGCCTGCTGCAAGATCTGCTTCATGGGCCCTTGCCGGTTTACCGGGCAGAACAAAGACGAGAAGCGGGGCGTATGCGGGGCCACTCTGGGCACCGTTGCCGCCCGTAACTACCTACGCTCCTGCGCAGGGGGGGCTTCTGCCCACGCGGATCATGGCCGCGACATGGCGAAGACTCTGCTCGCCGTCGGCCGCGGGGAGACCAAGGACTACCGCATCAAGGATCCCTTGAAGCTCCGCCGCTTTGCCGGTTACTACGACATCGACGTCGAAGGCAAGGAGGATCTGGCGCTGGCCGCCGAGGTCGCCGAGGCCGCTCTGAATGACTTCGGCCGCCAGGAGGGCTACCAGACCATGTCTTACCGGGCGCCCAAAAAGCGCCAGGAACTCTGGGACAAGCTGGGGGTGCGTCCCCGCGGCTTCGACCGCGAGGTCGTGGAAGCCATGCACCGCACCCATGCCGGGACCGACCAGGACGCCGAGAACATCATGGACCACGCGGTCCGGATGTGCATGGCCGATGGTTGGGGCGGCTCGATGATCGCCACCGACATCTCGGACATCCTCTTCGGCACGCCTAAGCCGCTCTCCAGCGAGAGCAACCTGGGCGTACTCAACGAGGACGAGGTCAATATCATCATCCACGGCCACGAGCCCACGCTCTCGGAGTTGATCGTGGACGCGGCCCAGGACCCGGAGATGATCGAGTACGCCAAGTCCAAGGGCGCCAAGGGCATCACCATGGCGGGCATCTGCTGTACCGCCAACGAGATCTGGATGCGCCGGGGCGTGCCGCCCGCAGGCAACTCGCTCCACCAGGAACTCGCGCTGATGACCGGCGCGGTGGAACTGATGGTCGTCGACGTCCAGTGCACCTTCCAGGGTCTGGTGGACGTGGCCAAGAACTTCCATACGCACCTGGTGACCACCTCGCCTAAGGGCAAGATGACCGGCGCCACGCACATGGAGTTCGACGAGCACCGTGCCCGCGAGATCGCCAATGAGATCGTGAAGATGGCGATCGACAACTACGAGAACCGCGCCGACATCCACATCCCGAACTTCAAGCAGGAAGTGGTGGCCGGTTTCTCCCACGAGTACATTCGCTACATGCTGGGCGGCAAGTTCCGCGAGAGCCTGACTCCGCTGAACGAGAACATCATCAACGGCAAGATTCAGGGCGCCGTGGCCATCGTGGGCTGCAACAACGCGCAGACGCCGCAGGACGAGGGCATCGTCAACTTGGTGAAGAACTTCATCGAGAACGACGTCATCGTTATCGTCACCGGCTGCGCGGCGCACGCCTCGGGCAAGCACGGTTACCTGAACCCGCAGATGTTCGAAAACGCGGGCCCCGGACTGTCCGAGGTGGCCGAAACCACCGGTATGCCGCCCGTGCTGCATATGGGCAGCTGCGTCGACAACTCTCGGATCCTCACCCTGCTGGCCGACATCGTCGAGACCGGCGGCCTGGGCGAGGACATCAGTGACATACCTGCGGTCGGTATCTCTCCCGAGTACTACTGCGAGAAGGCCCTGGAAATCGCCACCTACTGCGTCGGTAGCGGCGTGTACGTCATCTTCGGGGGCGTCGACTCTCCCGTGAAAGCCTCCGGTGTGGTGACCGACATACACACCGATGGCTGGGAAGAGAAGTTCGGCGGCAAACTCGAGTTCCATCCCAAGTGGGAGGACATCTTCGAGCACTCCATGGCCCACATCCAGAAGAAGCGTGAGGCCCTCGGTATTCACGAGGCCCGTGAACGTGTGCTGGTCGACATGGCTGAAAGGCGGGGGTAGGTAAATGGCTGTAACTGCTAAGCGCAAGCCGGAAGGCATCCGCGAAACCATCGCGGGAGGCGTGGCCCGCGGGGTGCGCCGCTATTACGACCTGGCGACCAGCCGGTACGAGGAGGCCCTTGCCTCCATGGACGCCTCGACCACGGTCGAGTTCCCCAACACCGGCTACTACCTCCCCGTGATCTACGGCATCACGGGCCACGTGGTCGAGAAACTCGAGGACATTCAGTGGGTGCTGGACGAGGCGGAGAAGTTGATTCCGCCGGAGCCCAGCCCCAAGATGTGGCTCCCCTATCTGGGTGAGACCCTGGACGGCGGCATGGCCGCCCTCTGGCTGGCCGAGATCATCGAAGCCCTCAAGTACGTGGGCGTCGGTCCCTCGCCGACCGAAGGGATCTGGCTCGGGTTTGCCGACGACGTGATCATGCGTCAGCGGGGCGTGGAGTTCGTGGACGGTTCGGCCCCCGGTTTCGCCGCGGTCACCGGCGCGGCTCCGGACGTGGAGACCGCCGTGGCGCTCGCCCGGGAGATGCAAGGGAAGTACCTCTACGTCTTCATGGCCGGCGAATCCCGCGGAACCACCTTCGCCGAGCAGCTGGTGGAAGGTGGGGTCGATGTGGGCTGGGAAACCCGACTGGTTCCCTTCGGCCCTGAGATCTACGGCCACATCTACTCGGTCAACTTCGCTACGCGGGCGGCCATGGCCTTCGGCGGGGTGCAGCCGGGTGACTTCGCCCGCATCCTCAAGTACAACAAGGATCGGGTCTTCGCGTTCGTTCTCGCCCTGGGCGAGGTGGACGACCTCAAATACGCCGCGGCGGCGGGGGCCATCAACTATGGCTTCCCGACGATCGCGGAGGACGACATTCCGCAGATCCTGCCCACCGGCGTCTGCACCTACGAGCACGTCTGCTCGGACGTGCCCCTGACGGAAATCGTCAGCAAGGCCATCGAGGTCCGCGGTCTCAAGATCGTCATCACCGAGGTCCCGGTTCCCGTGGCCTACGGTCCGGCGTTCGAGGGGGAACGGATCCGCAAGGACGACCTCTACGTGGAGATGGCGGGCCCCAAGGCGACCGGAGCCGAACTCACCGTCACCGCCGAGGACGTGGAAGACGGTAAGGTAACCGTGGTGGGTCCCGATATCGCCGACATCGAACCGGGCTCCACCATCCCCTTCGGCCTGCTGGTCGAAGTCTCGGGCCGCAAGATGCAGTCGGACTTCGAGCCGATTCTCGAGCGGCAGATCCACCACTTCCTCAACGAGGCCGAAGGCTATCTGCACGTCGGTCAGCGGGACATCATCTGGGAGCGCATCTCGAAAAAGGCGGTCGACGCCGGCTTCACCTTCGAGCACGTGGGCAAGATCATCCACGCCCGCTACCACTCCGAGTTCGGCGGCATCCTGGACAAGGTTCAGGTCAACGTGTTCACCCAAGAGCCGGAGGTTTCGGCACTGCTGGAACGGGCTCAGTCCGTCTACCAGCAGCGCGACGAGCGGCTGGGGTCTCTGACCGACACCAGCGTGGAGACCTTCTACTCCTGCACGCTCTGCCAGAGCTTCGCCCCGGATCACGTTTGCGTGATCACCCCGGAGCGCTCCGGCCTGTGCGGCGCGTACAACTGGCTGGACGGCAAGGCGGCGTTCGAAATCAATCCCACCGGGCCCAACCAGCCGATCGAAAAGGGCATGACCCTGGACGAGCACATGGGCCAGTGGGAGGGCGTCAACGAGTTCGTCTACTCCGCGTCTCATAACGCGCTGGAACGCTTCAACGCATACAGCATCCTCGAGGAGCCCATGACCTCCTGCGGCTGCTTCGAAGCGATCAGCGTGGTGCTTCCCATGTGCAACGGCATCATGACGGTGGACCGTGATCACACCGGCATGACCCCGAGCGGGATGAAGTTCTCGACGCTGGCCGGATCGGTCGGCGGCGGAGCGCAGACTCCCGGTTTCATCGGGCACTCCAAGTTCTACATGGGCTCGGGCAAGTTCGTCAGCGCCGAGGGCGGCATCGCCCGGCTGGTGTGGATGCCCAAGAAGCTCAAGGAGGAACTCAAGGAACTGATCGGCGCCAACGCGGCGAGTCAGGGCTATGAGGACCTGTACGATAAGATCGCGACCGAAGAGAACGGGACCGAAGAGGACGAGATCCTCACCTTCCTGACCGAAGTCGGTCACCCGGCTCTGGAAATGGATCCGCTCTTCTAGCAGGTCTAGTACGGCCATCCGGTGGCGGGGCGGTCCGCCGCCCCGCCACCGGGGGCCTTGTTCATGGTCATAAAGTGAGAAAGGAGCAGCACCTGTGGCGCTAAGCGGGCTTCAGATCTTCAAGCTCCTTGCTAAGACTAATTGCAAGGATTGCGGGTTCCCAACATGTATGGCCTTCGCCATGCAACTCGCGGCCGGCAAGGCCGAGTTGGACAAGTGCCCTCACGTTACGGACGAAGTCAAGGCAGAGCTGGGTGAAGCCTCGGCGCCTCCGGTTCGCAAGGTCACGATCGGTTCAGGCGATTACGCCGTGAGCGTGGGCGAGGAGACCGTGCTCTACCGCCATGAGAAGCGGTTCGAGAATCCCCCGGGCATCGCGGTGTACGTCGGGGACGACACCGACGACTCCGCTTTCGAGCAGAAGCTCGAGACCTTCAAAACCCAGGAATTCGAGCGGGTGGGCCAGGTGCTTCGCGCGAAGATGTTCGCCATCGAGTCGGCGGACGCCGGCAGGCTGGCCGACCGCGCGAAGAAGGCGTCGGACACCGGTGCCGCCGTCGTCTTGATGAGCGAGGATGCTGCCGCGCTCAAGCAGGCGGCCGAGCCCATCAAGGCCAAGAAACCCCTGCTCTACGCGGCCACCGCCGAGAACTTCGATCAAGTCTCCGCCGCGGCCAAGGAGCTCAACGTTCCCTTTGCCATCACGGCTCCCGACCTGGATCAATTGGCGGAACTCGGCCAGAAGGCGATCGACGGCGACTTCAAGGAAGTGGTGCTCGACCCGATGTCGGCCAACCTGAAGGACGCTCTTCGCGATCAGACCTACATCCGCCGCGCGGCTATCAAGAAGAAATTTCGCGCGCTGGGCTTTCCGACCATCGCCTTCCCCTGCAAGATGACGGACGACAAGAACCTGCAGGTCGTCTATGCCGGGGTCTTCGTGGCGAAGTACGCGGGCATCATCGTGCTCGACACCTCCGATCCGGGCCATCTGATGCCGCTCCTGGTGCTGGCTCAGAACATCTACACCGACCCACAGCGGCCGATGCAGATGGATCAGGGGGTCTACCCGCTCAACGATCCCTCCGAGGACAGCCCGGTCCTGCTGACCACGAACTTCTCTCTGACCTACTTCACGGTCGCGGGAGAGATCGAAGCCAGCAAGGTGCCCACCTGGCTTTTGGTCATGGATACCGAGGGGCAGTCGGTGCTTACCTCGTGGGCCGCGGGCAAGTTCGTGGCCGACGCCATCGCCCCCTTCGTCAAGAAGAGCGGAATCGAAGAGAAGATAAAGCACCGCAAGATAGTAATTCCCGGCTACGTGGCCCAGATCAGCGGCGAGCTCGAAGAAGAGCTTTCCGACTGGGAGGTCGTCGTCGGTGTCCGCGAGGCGGCGGACGTGCCTCGCTACCTGCGACAGATGACCAGCGCGTAAGCCGTCATTCACCGGCATTCCGCGGGCAATCGGCCGCGGGCCGGCTGTCCGTGACCGAGAAGCTATAGGAATCCGGCCCGCCGCAGTGGCGGGCCGAGAACGGAGGTATGACGAAGTGATCATCAGTCAGCAGAAACCCTTTGAGGAGATCCTCGAAGCACTGGGTGACCAAGAGAAGGTGTATCTGGTCGGTTGCGGGGAGTGCGCGACCATGACCGAGTCCGGCGGCGAGAACGAAATCGCCGATATGAAGACGCGGCTGGAAGCGGCGGGCAAGACCGTGCTCGGCAACGACGTGGCTCATGCGACCTGCCACGAGCTCGACATGAAGCGCATCTTTCGGCAGAGCAAGGACGCGGCAAAGGAAACGGACGCCTTCATCGTCTTCTCGTGCGGTGCCGGCACCCAGTCGGTGCGCGAGGCAACGGACAAGCACGTGATCCCTGGGACCAACACGCTCTTCCTGGGCAACGTCAAGCGCAATCTGCAGTACGAGGAGAAATGCTCCCTGTGCGGCGAGTGCGTGCTCGACGAATACGGCTCCATCTGCCCGGTCACCCGCTGCGCCAAGGGTATCTTGAACGGCCCCTGCGGTGGTACCAACAACGGGCAGTGCGAGGTGGATCCCGACAAGCCCTGCGCCTGGGTGCTGATCCACAATCAGTTGAAGAAAGAGGACCGGATCGATCAGTTCATGAAGATCCAAGGTCCCAAGCGCTGGAACGCCGTCGAGCGGCCCGGACGGTTGGATGCTCGTGACAAGGACGAGGAAAAAGGGGCAGCCTAAATGGGTAAGTACCGGGAGGCGGCAGAATCAGGGAAGTTCGTCGTATCCGGTGAGATTGGTCCGCCGAAGGGAACTCAGGTCGATGACATGCTGCACCACATCGACCTTCTCAAGGACCTGGTCGATGGCCTGAACGTGACCGACAATCAGAGCGCGGTCCTGCGGCTGGGCTCCATGGCGGTCTCTCACCACATTGTCAGCGAGGGCGGCGACGCCGTCTTCCAGATGACCACCCGCGACCGCAATCGGTTGGCCCTGCAGAACGACCTGCTGAGCGCGCACTTCCTCGGGATCCGCAACGTGCTCTGCCTGACCGGTGACCACGTGAGCGTCGGAGACCACAAGGACGCCCGCGAAGTCTACGACTTCGAGTCGGTGCAGCTGATCCAGGCCGTAAAGAAGATGAACGAAGGCTACGACTGGACCGGAAACGAGCTCCAAGGCTCGACCGACTTCTACATCGGTGCCGTGGTCACGCCCGAGTCGAATCCCATCGAACCGCAGAAGGCCAAGTTCGAGAAGAAGATCGCGGCCGGAGCGCAGTTCTTCCAAACCCAGGCCGTGTACGACATGGACAACTTCCAGAACTTCATGGAGTACGCGCGCGGGGTGACCGAGGGCAAGGACGTCAAGATCATGGCCGGCCTGGTGGTGCTCACCAGCGTGGGCATGGCCAAGTACATGAACAAGTTCGTGCCTGGAGTGTTCGTGCCGGACAACCTCCTGGAGGAGATGGCCTCGGTTCCCAAAGAAGAGGCCATCAAGAAGGGCATGGAGATCTGTGCCCGGCACATCAAGCTGCTCAAGGATAAGAACGTGTGTGACGGGGTCCACATCATGGCCATTGGCAAGGAGGAGATCGTACCCGAGATCCTCCAAATGGCGGATTTGGTATAGCCAAAAAAGCGAAGCAAGGGGCGGGCCGGCCAAGGGCCCGCCCCTTTTGTACGAGGGAAAACCGGAGGAGGGTGGACACGGTGAGCGAGCGTACGAGGATCGTCGTTCTCGGAGGTGGGCCAGGCGGCTACGTCGCCGCCATCCGTGCGGCACAGCGCGGGGCAGAAGTGACCTGCGTGGAGAAGGACCTGGTTGGGGGGACCTGCCTCAACCGCGGGTGCATCCCCACCAAGGCGCTCTTGGGCAGCGTGGACGCCCTGCACAAGGCCCGGGAGGGCGACGAGTTCGGGTTCAAGATCGAGGGCGAGATCAAGCCGGACTTCACACGGATGTACGAACGCAAGGACGACGTCGCGCGCAAGATGCGCGAGGGCGTCGAGGGGTTGTTCAAGCGCCACAAGATCAAGCTGGTCCGGGGACACGGGCGCATCGTGGCCGAGGGCAAGGTCGAAGTCGAGACCACGGACGGCAAGGAGACCGTGGAGTACGACAAGCTGATCATCGCCACCGGTTCGGAGCCGGCTCAGCTGCCTTTCTTCGACTTCGACCAGCCGACGGTTCTCGACTCGACGGATGCCCTTCGCCTCACCGAGCTTCCCGAAACGCTGCTGATCATTGGGGCCGGCGTCATCGGCTGCGAGTTCGCCGGCATCTTCAGTGAACTCGGCACCAAGATCACCATGGTCGAGATGATGCCTCAGGTGCTGCCTCTCGAGGACAAACGCCTGGCCAAGCAGTTCCAGAGCATCTTCAAGAAACGCGGCATCGACATCCGGCTGAAGACCCGAGTCGAGGGAATCGCCGAGTACGGCGAGAATTTCATAACCGCCAATGTCGAGGGCGGCGAGCAGATCACCGCGGAGAAGATGCTGGTCTCCATCGGCCGCACGCCCAACTCCAAGAACATCGGCCTCGAAGTGCTGGGCATCGAGACCGATCAGCGCGGCTACATTTTGGTCAACGAGAAGCTGGAGACCGCAGCGGCCAACGTCTACTGCGTCGGCGACGTAAACGGCGGCATTCAGTTGGCGCACGTGGCCTCGCATGAAGGTCTGGTCGCGGTGGAGAACTGCATGGGCGGCGACGTGAAACGCGACCTGCGGGCCGTTCCCAGCTGCATCTACACCATGCCTGAGATCGCCAGCATCGGGCTGACCGAGGACCAGGCCAAGGACGAGGGCTTCAAGCCGGTGACCGGGAGCTTCCGCATGGCCGGGCTGGGCAAGGCCTTGGCCATCGGCGAGGATCAGGGATACATCCAGATCGTGGCCGACGAAGACACCGATCGGGTTCTCGGCGCCAACATGATGGGCGCGCACGTCACCGACCTGATCCACGAGATCGGCCTGGCGATCGAGCAGGAGCTCAAGGTCGAGGACATCATCAACATGATCCATGCGCATCCCACGATCGCCGAAGGCGTGCTCGAGGCGGCCGAGGACGTGCACGGCGAGGCAATTCACTTTTTCCGTTAGGGATATGACGAAACCCAAAGAAGGACCCGGGCGCAAGCCGGAGTGGCTCAAGAAGCCTCTGCCGAAGGCGGGCGCCCTGCGGGAGATGGAAGGGCTGCTGCGGGAGCGCAGTCTGCATACCGTCTGCGAGAGCGCCCGCTGCCCGAATAAAGGCGAGTGCTTCGAGCACGGGACGGCGACCTTCCTGATCATGGGAGGCGTGTGCAGCCGCAACTGCCGCTTTTGCAACGTGGATGGCGGCCGGCCGGCGCCCCTCGACCCGGAGGAACCCCGGCAGGTGGCCGACGCCGCCGCGCAGCTGGGGCTCAGCTTCGTGGTGATCACCTCGGTCACCCGGGACGACCTCCCGGACGGGGGTGCGGCTCACTTCGTGGCCACGATCGCCGCGGTCAGGGAACGCCTGCCCGAGGCCGGTATCGAGGTGCTGGTGCCGGACTTCCAGGGGGATCCGGGATCCGTGCGGTTGGTGCTGCAGGCGAGTCCGGAAGTATTCAACCATAATCTCGAGACCGTCCCGCGGCTCTATCCGCGGGTGCGGCCGCAGGCGGACTATCGCCGTTCGCTGGCGGTGCTCGAGCAGGCTGCGCGGGAGGGACGGAGCGTGGTCAAAACCGGCCTCATGGTCGGATTGGGGGAGACAGTGGGGGAGGTGCGCACGGTGCTCGACGACGCCCGCCTGGCGGGAGTAGAGGTGGTCACCGTGGGCCAGTATCTGCGGCCGAGCAAGGACCACCTGCCGGTCGAGGAGTACGTCCGACCCGAGGTCTTCGAGGAGTATCGGAAGCATGGGGAGTCGCTCGGCCTGCGGGTGGAGGCGGCGCCCTTCGTACGTAGCTCATACCGGGCGGAAGAGGGCTATCTCCGTGCCGGCAGGGTGGATGACCTTTAAAAGAGGAGGACACGTGCTCGTAATCGCCGAGAACATCAACGTCATGATCAACCGGATCGGCACCGCCATGAAGGAGCGGGACAAGGAACCGATCGCCAGCCTGGCCAAGCAGATCATGGCCGCCGGCGCCGATGTCATCGACATCAACCTGGGCCCGGCGCGCAAAGACGGGGACAAGATCATGGAGTTCGTGGTCGAGACGGTAGCCGAGGCCGCGCCGGGCGTCCAGCAATGCCTGGACACCACCAACCATGTCGCCATGGAGGCGGGAGTGGTCAAATGCCTCGACCTGGGGCTGCCCAAGCCCATCATCAATTCCTTCTCCGCTCAGCCGGACAAGATGGAGAACATCCTGCCCTTGGCCGCAAAGTACGATTGTGAGATTATCGGCCTGACGATGGGCCAGGCCATCCCGATCGACGCCAATGAGCGGGTGGCCATCGCCTACGAGCTGGTGACGGCGGCTAACGAGCTCGGGATCCCCAACGAGAAGATCATCATCGATCCGATCATCCTGCCGGTGGGGGTTGACGTGGGTCAGCAGCACTCCCAGGCAGTGATGGAAGTGCTGCAGATGATCTCGGAAATGTTCGAGCCCAAGGTGCAGACCACCTGCGGGCTCTCCAACATCTCGAACGGGGCCCCGGACGATCTGCGCCCGCCCATCAACGCGGTTTATTTGAGCATGCTGGCTGCGGTCGGCATGACATCGGCTATTGTAGACGCGCTTGACCAGGACATGATGCGGACCATCCGGTTGATCCGGGCGCTCCAAAACGTGTCCCTCTACTCCGTCTCCGACGCGGAGCTCAGGTAGCGCGTCGATCGCTAGTTCTTCGATCGTCCGGAGGTTTCTATGTGGGAAACGAAAGCTACGCGGACTGGTGAAAATTCTCACGGAGTGGCCGAACACCCTCCCATGATCGACATGGAGGGCTTCGACGCCGAGCCGCTCAGGGAATTGCTCGCTAAGTACCGAGGGCAGGCGGGGACCCTCATCCCGCTTCTTCAGGGGACGCAAGAGATCTACGGGTTCTTGCCCGATCCGGCCATGGCGATTATCGCTGCGGAGTTGGACCAACCGCTGAGCGCGCTGTACGGCGTGGCTACCTTCTACGCGCAGTTTCGTCTGGTTCCTCGGGGCAAACACGTGGTGCGCATATGCCACGGCACCGCCTGCCACGTCTCCGGTGCGCCCCTGGTCAGCCTCGAGGTCGGCCGCCACCTGGGTATCGAAGACGGTGAGAATACCGAGGACATGCTGTTCACTCTGGAGAACGTAGCCTGCTTGGGAGCCTGCGGAATGGCGCCGGTCATGATGATCAACGATCGCACCTACGGCAAGCTGACGGCGGACTCTGCGGTCAAGTCGATCAAGGAATTCCGCACTTCCCTGGCGCCGGAAGGTGACGGCAACGGCTCCCAACCCGCTGCCGAGCCTGAGGAGGACGAGTAGATGGCGGTCGCGCAGAAGGTCAAGAAACCGACGGTACTTCGCCCCCTCAAGACCATTCCTGAGGTCGAGGTCGGGATCTGCATGGGCACGGGCGGCATCGCCGCCGGTGGCAACGACGTCTGGGAGGCTTTCGAGAAAGGGCTCGCTGCCACGGATACCTACGCGGTGGTCAAGCCGCGCGAGGACAAGTGCGAGGGCAGCTGCTCAACCCTGACCGGGACCGGATGCCGCGGAATGTGCGCCATGGACGTTCTGGTGGACGTCACCACCCGCAAGAACGGCCAAGAGCGCACGGTCACCTACGGCACGGTTACGCCAAAGATGGTGGACAAGATCATCGAGGAGCACATTGTCGGCGACGAGCCGGTTCACAAATGGATCGTGCTTTCCTCGGAGGAAGAAACCTCGCACAATGACTTCTACGCCTATCAGGACCGCCTGGTGCTCAGGCACTGCGGGCGCATCGATCCGGAGGACATCGACGCCTACTTGGAAGAGGGTGGCTATCAGGGTCTCTATCGGGTGCTGACGGAGATGACCCCCACCCAGGTCCACGAAGAGGTTCTGGCCTCGGGCCTCCGCGGCCGTGGGGGAGCGGGCTTCCCCACGGGCCTCAAATGGAAGTTCGCCGCCGAGGCCAAGAGCCCCGACGGCAAGAAGTATTTCATCTGCAACGGCGACGAGGGGGACCCCGGCGCCTTCATGGACCGATCGGTGCTGGAGGGCGATCCTCATGCCGTGTTCGAAGGGATGGCCGTCGGCGGCTACGCCATCGGGGCGGCCGAGGGCTACATCTACGTCCGCGCGGAGTACCCGCTCGCCATCAAGCGGCTCAAGATCGCGCTGCAGCAGGCCGAGGAACGGGGTCTGATCGGCAAGGACATCATGGGCTCCGGCTTTGACTTCAAGATCAAGATCAAAGAGGGCGCGGGCGCCTTCGTCTGCGGCGAAGAGACCGCTCTCATGCAGTCGATCGAGGGCAAGCGGGGAATGCCGCGGCTGCGGCCGCCCTTCCCGGCGCAGTCGGGCTTGTGGGCCCGCCCCACCAACATCAACAACGTGGAGACGTTGGCCTGCGTGCCCTGGATCATGACCCAGGGGGCCGAAGCCTTCGCCGAGCGGGGCTACGAGAAATCCAAGGGGACCAAGGTCTTCGCCGTCACCGGGAAGATCAACCGCAGCGGTTTGGCCGAGGTGCCCATGGGCCTCACCCTTCGCGAAGTCATCTTCAAGATCGGCGGCGGGGTCAAGAACGACAAGGAGTTCAAGGCCGTGCAGATGGGCGGTCCTTCCGGGGGCTGCCTGCCCGAGTCTCTGCTGGACACCAGAGTCGACTACGAGGAGCTCAACCAGACCGGAGCCATTGTGGGCTCGGGCGGCATGGTGGTGCTGGACCGGGACAACTGCATCGTGGACACGGCGCGGTTCTTCCTCAAGTTCACCCAGGCGGAGAGCTGCGGCAAGTGCGTCCCCTGCCGGATCGGCACCACGCGGATGCTCGAGATCCTGGACCGCATCACCGAGGGTGAGGGTCAGCCGGAGGACATCGACCTGCTCCTGGATCTGGCGGAGAACATCAAGGCGGCCTCGCTGTGCGCCCTCGGGGGCACGGCGCCCAACCCGGTGCTGACCTCGATCAAGTACTTCCGCGAGGAATTCGAGGAGCACATCCACGAGCATAAGTGTCGGGCCGGCGCCTGTGCCGCCCTGACCACCTACAGCATCGATCCGGTCAACTGCACCGGCTGCCGCGCCTGCGCGCGCGCCTGCCCGGTCGATGCGATCACGGGGGAGAAGAAAGAGGTCCACGTCATCGATTCGGACATCTGTATCCGATGTGGGGCCTGCTACGATAAGTGCCGATTCGACGCCGTGAGGAGGGCCTAGATGGCGGTTGCGCCCGAAACCGGAGAGAGAACGCTGACCCTGACCGTTGACGGTCAGGAGGTCAAGGCGATTCCCGGTGACACCATTTTGACCGTATGCCGGCGCCTGGGGATCGACATCCCCACGCTCTGCTATGACGAGCGCATGGAGCCCTACGGAGGCTGCCGCCTGTGCCTGGTGGAGGTCGAAGGCGCGCGCGGGCCGGTTCCCGCCTGCGCCGCCGTCGTGGGAGACGGCATGTCGGTCACCACCATGAGCGACAAGATCTTCAAGCTGCGCAAGTTCGTCATCGAACTGCTTCTCTCGAACCATCCGCTGGATTGCCCCGTATGCGAGGCGGCCGGCGACTGCCGCCTCCAGGATTACGCCTGGGAGTACGAGGTCAACATGACTCCCTGGGGCTGGCACCCCAAGGATTTCGCGACCCGCGACGATCATCCCAACGTGGCCCGCAACCCCAACCGCTGCATCAACTGCGGCCGTTGCGTGCGCATCTGCCGGGACGTCATGGGGATCGGCTGCTGGGGTTTCACCAACCGCGGCTACGAGACCATCATCGACACCCCCTACAACCTGCCGCTCGAGCAGGTGGGCTGCGTGTCCTGCGGGCAATGCGTGAGCGCCTGTCCCGTGGGCGCCCTGACCCACAAGCGCAGCCGCCACGATGTCCGCATCTGGCAGACCGACAAGACCGACACCATCTGCCCTTACTGCGGGGTGGGCTGCGAGTTCACGGCCCAGACCTTCCGCGATCGCCTGGTCCGCGTGACCACCGAGCCCGGACAGGGAATCAACAACGGAAACCTCTGCGTCAAGGGCCGCTTCGGCATGGAGTTCGTCAACTCACCGGACCGGCTGACCACGCCGATGGTGCGCAACGAGGACGGCAATCTGGTCCCGAGCACCTGGGAGGTGGCGCTCGACCGGGTCGAGCAGAACTTCAAGCGCATCAAGGAGGAGAGCGGGGCCGAGGCTTTTGCCGGGCTCGCCTCGGCCAAATGCACCAACGAGGACAACTACGCCTTCCAGAAGTTCATGCGGGGGGTGATCGGCACAAACAACGTAGACCATTGTGCCCGCTTATGACACAGCTCCACCGTCGCCGGTCTGGCGACAGCATTTGGCAGCGGCGCGATGACCAACTCCATCGCCGACATTCACGAAGCCGACGTGATGCTGCTCATCGGTTCGAATACGACCGAGGCGCACCCGGTTATCGGCATCGAGGTCGTCCGCCTGCTCAACGAGGGCAAGAAACTGATCGTGGCCGATCCGCGGAAGATCGACCTGGCGCGGCGTGCGCACCTGCACCTGCAGCTCCGGCCCGGTACCAACGTCGCGCTGCTCAACGGCATGATGCGGCACATACTGGACAAGGGCTTGGAGGACATGGAGTTCATCGAGTCGCGGACCGAGAACTACCCGGCCTTCCGCGAATCGATCATGAGCGCGACGGTCGAGGAGGCCGCCGAAATATCGGGCGTGCCCGCTGAGGACATCAGGAAGGCGGCAGAGCTCTACGCCACCTGTAACAACGCGAACATCCTCTACGCCATGGGCATCACCCAGTTCCACACAGGCACCAACAACGTGCTCGCCGTGGCCAATCTCTCGATGCTCACCGGCAACATCGGCCGGCGGGGCACGGGGGTCAACCCGCTCCGCGGTCAGAACAACGTGCAGGGAGCCTGCGACATGGGCGGCCTGCCCGACGTCTTCTCCGGTTACCAGAAGGTGGACGATCCCGCTGCCGTTGCGAAGATGGAAGAGGCCTGGGGAGTCACGCTGGAGGACCGGCAGAAGGGCAAAACCATCATGGAGATGATGCGGTCCATCGACGACGGTGAGATCCGCGCTCTCTACGTCATGGGCGAAAACCCGATAATCTCCGACCCCAACCAGAAGCACGTCGAGGAGAGCCTGGCCAAGGTGGACTTCCTGGTGGTGCAGGACATCTTCTTCACGGAGACCTGCGAGTACGCCGATGTGGTGCTTCCGGCCTGTACCAGCCTGGAAAAAGACGGCACCTTCACCAACACCGAGCGCCGGGTGCAGCGGGTGCGTGCGGCCCTCGAGCCTCGCGAAGGCACCATGCCGGATTGGCAGATCGTGCAGCTGATCGCCTCGCGCATGGGGGCCGACTGGAGCTACACCAGCGCCGAATCCATCATGACCGAGATCAACCAGGTGACCCCGCAGTACGGCGGCATCACCTATCGGCGCCTGGAGGCGAAGAGCGAGCAGCGCACGCCCGACGTCGTCTTCGAGGAGACCGACAGCTGCGGCCTGCAGTGGCCGTGCCCGGACGAAGACCACTCGGGAACCCCGGTGCTCCATGCCGGCCGGTTTTCCCGGGGCAACGGCTTCTTCTCGGCGGTGGAGTACCAGAAGCCCGTCGAGGAAGTCTCGGATGAGTATCCGATGATCCTGACGACGGGACGGGAACTGGTGCACTATCACACCGGCACCATGTCGCGGCAGGCCCCCGGTCTGAACGCTCTGGTCCCGGATGCGCGCCTGGAGATCAACCCCGATGACGCGCGCGACCTGGGTATCAAGCACGGGGAGCGCGTGCGCCTGACCAGCAGGCGCGGTTCCATCGAGCCCTTCGCCTGGGTAACCGACCGGGTTTCGCCCGGACTGGTCTTCATGCCCTTCCACTTCGCGGAAGCGCCGGCCAACCGGCTCACGGTTCAGACGCTGGACCCGATTTCCAAGATTCCGGAACTCAAGGTGGCGGCCGTCAGGCTGGAGGCGATGAACGGCGGATCGCCCGGCGCCGCCGTGGAGCCCGAGGAAGCTTCGGTCTAGCCGAAAGCGCGCGCTTGGCGGGCGCTTAAAGCGGGGTCATAGGGGGCGTCCGTCCTTGCGGGACGGACGCCCCCATCTGTTTGGGGGCGGCGGCGCCGTCCACGGTCAAACTGATATTCTTAGCCGCTGGGGGCGGGCGAAGAATCGTTCGCCCCCGCTGGATTTTCAAGGTCAGTCCTGCAGAAAGGATTTCGATGTCGCCCTCAGAGCACCGCTTCTTGAAGGCCTGCCGGCGGGAGCCGGTCGACTGCACTCCGGTCTGGATGATGCGCCAAGCCGGCCGCTACCTCGAGGAGTATCGGGCCCTTCGCGCCGAGCACTCGTTCCTGGAGATGTGCCGCACCCCAGAATTGGCGGCGGAAGTGACCGTGCAGCCTCTGCGCCGGTTTGACCTGGATGCGGCCATCATCTTCGCCGACATCCTTCTGCCCCTGCCGGCCATGGGTATTGACCTCGAGTTCGCCAAAGGAGAAGGCCCGGTCATCGGCAATCCCGTGCGCACGGCGGACGACGTGGCGGCGCTCACTCCGATCGAGCCGGAGCGCGACGTTCCCTTCCTGGGGGAGGCCATCGGCATGGTGCGCCGCGAACTTGGCGGCCGGGTGCCCCTCATCGGCTTCTCGGGCGCTCCCTTCACTCTGGCCAGCTACATCATCGAGGGCGGCGGCTCGAGAAACTTCGTCGATACCAAGACCCTGATGTACAGCCGCCCGGAAGTCTGGCACGCCTTCCTGGATAAAGTCACCGAGGTGGTCATCGCCTACCTGAAATATCAGGTGGAAGCGGGCGCGCAGGCGCTTCAGCTCTTCGACAGTTGGGTGGGGATTCTCAGCCCCCGCGACTATGAGGAATACGTGCTTCCCTACAGCACCAGGGTCTTCGAGGGGATCGGTCATGCGGTTCCCACGATTCATTTTGGAACCGATACCACCACCCTGCTCGCACTGATGAAGCAGGCCGGCGGAGACGTCATCGGCCTCGACTGGCGCGTGGAGCTGGCTCAGGCTTGGGAGCTGCTGGGACATGACGTCGCCGTGCAGGGCAATCTCGATCCGATCGTTCTCTATGCGGATCAGGCGGTCATCGAAGAGAGAGTCAAGCGGGTGCTCGACTCCGCGGGCGGCCGTCCCGGGCACATCTTCAACTTGGGCCACGGCATCCTGCCCACGGTTCCGGTGGAGAACGCCGGGTTCATGATCGACGCGGTCCATCGCCTCAGCGGCTGCCCGAAGGAGTAGTGCTGGACGCGGACCGGCGACGTCTGGCGGTCGTTCTCCTGGGTTATGGAGGCCCCCGCGATCTGGACGAGGTGGAGGCCTTCCTCAGCCGGGTGATGGCGCCGCGCCGGCCTTCGGCTGAAGCGGTGCGGAGCGCGCAGGAGCGTTACCGGCTGATCGGAGGCGGCTCTCCCCTGGTGGCGAACAGCCGCGCGCAGGCGGCGGCCCTAGAGCAGGAACTGGAGAGGCGCCTGAGCGAAACCCCCGGCCTGCTGGGCGCCCAGACGGAGACCCGGGTCTTCTTGGGCATGCGCAGCTCCGAGCCTTTCTTGGAAGAAGCCGTGCGGGAAGCTGCGGACTGGGGCGGTCGGCTGCGCTTCGCCGTGCTGGCTTCCCATGGTTCTGAGGGCGCGACCGGAGCCTACCGCGAGCGGGTGGCGGTAGTCCTGGGCGACGGATACGATCTCGCGCAGGCCTTTGTCTCCGGGTGGCACCTCGCCGCCGGATACCTCGAGGCGGTAGCCGATCGCATCGAGAGCGCCCGCGCGGACGCCGGCCTTCCGGAAACAGCCCCCGTGCTCTTCACCGCACACAGCCTGCCGTTCCGTGACGGCCAGGAGGAGGACCAGGTCTACCGAACCCGCCTGGAGCAGACCGTGGCTCTCTTGGCCGAAAAGCTGCGGGCGGTCGAGGTCCGGCTGGCCTTTCAAAGCGCGGCGCCCCGCCCCGGTGTCAGGTGGATGGGCCCTTTCGCCGAATCGGTGCTGGAGGAACTGGCGGCCGCGGGGCATACGGGGGTCGTCGTGGCGCCGCTGGGGTTCGTCTCGGAGCATCTCGAGACCCTCTACGATCTCGATATCGCACTCAAGGAGCGCGCGCGCGAATTGGGAGTCAGATTCGCCCGCGCCAACACGGTCGGGACTCACCCGCGATTCATAGCGGCGCTGGCGGAAGCGGTCCTTGCCGGCCCGGAGGAGAATTAGACCAATATGGAATCGGCTTCGCAGGTCAGGAAGGTCATTGTCGTGGGCGGCGGTATCGGAGGCCTGGCCGCGGCCTGGGAGTTGACCGAGGAGGCGAAACGGCAGGGGCTGGAGCTCGAGGTCAAGCTGCTCGAGGCCTCGGGCCGGGTGGGCGGAAGCATCCGGACCGACCGGGTGGGCGATTGTCTGGTCGAGGCGGGCCCCGATTGCATCGTCAGCGAGAAGCCCTGGGGAGTGCAGTTGATAGAGGACCTTGACCTCGGCGGGCAACTCACCCCAACGAACGACGCCGATCGCCGCACCTACGTGCTCTGGAAGGGAAAGCTCCATCCGCTCCCCGATGGGTTGATCCTGCTGGTGCCCACCAAGGTGACGCCGTTCATCACCGCCAGCTTGTTCAGTTGGCCGGGGAAATTCCGCATGGCGCTCGACCTGGTCCTGCCCAAGCGGAAGACCACCGGCGACGAGACCCTGGGCGATTTCATCCGCCGGCGTCTGGGCAGCGAGGCCTTGGACAAGTTGGGGGAGCCGCTCGTGGCCGGCATTCACAGCGGCGATCCCGAGACCATGAGCGTCGCCTCCACCTTCCCGCGTTTTCTGCAGATGGAGCAGGAAGAGCGCAGTCTGATCCTGGGGATGCTGCGGCGCATGCGGGCCGCGCGGCAGGCCCGGGAGCGGGCCGCAGCCCAGCTCGCGGAGGCTGCGGGGGACGGGTCCGGCACCGGCACCGGCTCGGGCGCGCCCCGCAGGCAGATCCCCCGGACGATGTTCGTCACCTTGCGCCGAGGCCTGGAGGAGCTGGTGGTGGAGCTTGCGCGGCGATTGGGCGACGAACGCATAGAGTTGGGCCAGAAGGTTACGGGGATTCGCCGCGGCGCCGACGGTCGCTGGGAGGTGACCACGGCCGAGGGTGAGGCGAAACCCGCCGACGCGGTCATCTTGGCAACGCCGGCGCATGCGACGGCGGAGATCCTCGCCTGCCTGGCGCCGGGCATTGCGGACGAGCTGCGGGAGATGCCCTACGTCTCCTCGGCCACGGTTACGCTGGCCTATCGCCGCGAAGACGTGCCGACCTCACCCGGCGGATTCGGCACGGTGATTCCCAAGGGTGAGGCGAGGAGGATCAAAGCCTTCACCTGGGTGACCACCAAGTTCTTCGAGCGAGCTCCGGCGGACACGGTGCTGATGCGCTGCTTCGTACGGGTGCCTTTTGGCGAACGCGTCCCTTCGCAGGACGAATTGAAACGCATTGCGGCCCGCGAGCTGGCCGACATCCTGGGCCTTCCCGAGCCCCTGTGGGCCCGGGCGTATCGTTGGGAGCGGGCCATGCCTCAGTACGTGGTGGGCCACGGTGCGCGGGTCGAACGCGTGGAAGCCGCGCTGGCAGAACTGCCCGGAGTGGTTCTGGCCGGAGGCGCCTATCACGGCTCCGGCATTCCCGACACTGTGCGCGTCGGGCGCGAGCGGGCCCGGGAATTGGTGACTCGGCTACGAGCGTGACCGGCTCACCCCGCAAGATTGCCGTGGTTGGCGGCGGCATCGCCGGTCTCGCCACCGCCCGCTTCTTGCTGGAGAGATCCCGCCAGGAAGGCGTCGAACTCGACGTGCGCCTCTTCGAGCGGGAACGGCGGCTGGGAGGCCATATCGCCACCAGCCGGGAGGCAGGCTTTTTGATCGAGGGGGGCCCGGACTGCTTTGTCTCCCAAAAGCCCTGGGGCTTGCGTCTCGCTTCGGAGCTGGATCTGGAGCAGGCCGTCACCGGAACCAAGACCATGGGCGGGGGAAAGACCTACGTGCTCAAAGGAGGCGTTCCCCACGCCCTGCCCGATGGGGTCATGCTGATGGTCCCCACCAAGTTCATGCCCCTCGCCCGAACCCACCTGCTCTCCTGGCCGGGAAAGCTCCGCATGGGTCTCGACCTCGTCCTGCCGCGAGGAGGCAGCGCCGACGAGACCCTGGGGGATTTCGTGCGCCGGCGCTTGGGCGAAGAAGCCCTGGAGCGCATTGCCGAGCCGCTGGTCGCGGGAGTGCACGCAGGGAACCCCGACCGCCTCAGCCTGATGAGCACCTTTCCCCGCTTCAAGACCATGGAGGACGAACACCGCTCGCTGGTGCTGGCCATGCTGAGGGCGCGGCGCAAGACGAGGTCGAAGCCGGCCGCCGCTCGAAGCGCCTTCGTCACCCTGCAACCGGGCCTGGATCGGTTCATCGTCGCCCTGGAAGAAGGGATGCCTCCGGGGACGGTCCGCCGCGCCGCGGTGGTCCAGGGCCTGGAACACGGCGCCGGGGGCGGCCCGCCCTACAACCTCGGCCACAGCTCGGGCGAGAGCGGGGGCGGTACCCTGCAGGAAGCTTTCGACGAGGTGGTGCTGGCGGTTCCGGCCTTCGCCGCCGCCGGTCTTCTGCGGGAGCTCGCTCCGGCAGCCGCCACCGAGCTGGGCCAAATCGAGTTCGTGGACGCGGCGACGGTCAGCCTGGGCTTTGCCCGGGCCGACGTGGCCCACCCCCTCGACGGGTTTGGCCTGGTCATTCCCCGTTCGGAGGGCAGGCAAATAATGGGCATCACCTGGAGCTCTTCGAAATTCCCGGGACGCGCGCCGGAAGGCCACCTGCTCGTACGTGCCTTCGTGGGGGGGACCAAGGCCCCGGAACTGCTGCGCGAAGATGACGAGACCCTGCTGGCCACCGTAGAGCGGGAGGTGACCGGCCTCCTCGGAGCCCGCAACCCGGTGGTGCGGCGGCTTTACCGCTGGGAACAGGCCATGCCCCAGTACAACGTGGGCCATCGGCAGCGGGTGGAATCGATCGAGCGCAGGATGAAGGTGTTGCCCGGCGTGCATCTCGCCGGCGGTTCGTATTGGGGCATCGGCATCCCTGACTGCATTGCGAGCGCGGATCGAGTCGCGAGCGCCATCCTTGGGCGGGCCAACGCGCCCCAATAGTCACCGCTAACGGAACCTGCCCGCCAACGAGAAACGGGCCGCATCCGGCCCGCCAGAGGGATGTCCGAGGGGGGATTTGAACCCCCACGAGCTTATAAGGCTCACTAGGCCCTCAACCTAGCGCGTCTGCCAGTTCCGCCACTCGGACCTGCTGATTGTGCCCGCAGAGTATAGAGGATGCCCCGTACCCCTGCAACTTCCCCCGAGGGCTCGAATCCCCTGTAGGCCCGCCCGGATAAGCGCCTGCTTGTGCGGGGATTTCTGGTTCTGTCCGGTCTCGTTGCTACTCTAATCCGATGGCCGCATCCAAACGTTTGTTCTATACTGCTTACGAACATAAGTTCGGTATTGGGGTAGCGGATAGTGAAGGAGCCGAGTATGGATTTGACCGATAGGCAGAGGACGATAGTCAACTTCATCCGCCGGTACGTCGGCCGGCACGGATATCCGCCCACCGTGCGCGAGATTGGCGAGGCCGTCGGTCTGGCCTCTCCGGCGTCGGTGCACAACCAACTGGCCACCTTGGAACAGAAGGGCTACCTTCGCCGGGGAGTGGCCAAGAGGCGGGCGCTCGAACTGGTGGAGACGGGCACCGATGCTTCGCGCTCCTCCCAAGAAAAGGCGGGGCGCCTGGTGCCCCTGGTCGGCCGCGTGGCCGCGGGGGAACCGCTGCTCGCGGAGGAAAACATCGAGGAGTATGTGTCCACTCCCGAGTTCATGTCGAATGACGAGGACTGCTTCGCCCTTCGCGTGCGGGGCACCTCCATGATCGGCGCCGGCATCATGGACGGCGACGTGGTGATCGTTCGGCGGCAGGACGGCGCGGACAACGGCGACATCGTGGTGGCCCTGCTCGGCGAAGAAGAGGCTACCCTCAAGCGTTTTTTCAAAGAGGACGGACATATTCGCCTGCAACCCGAAAATCCCGCACTCGAACCGATTCTGGTTCGGGACGCGACCGTGGTGGGACGCGTGGTGGGTGTCATGAGGAGGCTGTGATGGTGATCGAACAGGCATTGGTTCTTTCCGCCGAGTGTGATCTGGGCGGAGGCAAGAAGAAGCGGCAGCTGAGGCTGGTTTCGGATAGCTCGCGCGGGCATTTGCAGGCGCCCTCTCTCGCAGCGTTCCTGCGTGGCCTCGGGGGCGGATCCCCCTGTTTGGCCTGCGGAGCCCCCTTGATAGAGCAGCCCGCGCGGGCCCACGCAGCGGTACTCCACTGCCCCGAGTGCGGGGCCGAGGTCGAGCGAATGGTGCCGGGTGAATCGGCTGCGTAGCGCGTCTCGAGGCGGCGGCGGGCCGCTTTGCAAGCCGAAGCGCTTCGGCTATACTACCCGCCGATCTGACGTTCCTCGGTAGCTCAATGGTAGAGCACCTGGCTGTTAACCAGGGTGTTGCAGGTTCGAGTCCTGCCCGAGGAGCCTGATTGGATTGCGTTCGGGCTCCGGCGACGGCCAGCCGTCTGCCCCTTACCTAACCGCCTGCCGATCTACTTGGCAGCCTGCTTCGGTCGCACGCGAAGAATGCGGTCGTCTTCTGCGGTGGGGTTGCCGCGGCCGTCGCGGTTGCTGGTTCCCAAGTAGATGGTCCCCTGGTCGTCGATGGCGAGGGCGCGGAGCCGGCCAAAGGCCCCATCGAAGAGGATCTGCTCCTCACTCACTCCGGTGAACTGCTCGTCCGTCGGCTCCAGGCGCCTCAGGTCCTGCTCTTTGAGGGTTACGAACAGAAAGGATCCCTGCCAGCCGGGAATCAGGCCGGCCGTATAGAAGGAAGCGTCCGCGGGGGCGATGGTGGGTGTCCAGGTGTAGATCGGACCGTGGAATTCCCCAGCCCCGTCGACTCTGGTGACCACGGGCCAGCCGTAGTTCTCGCCGGCGACGAGGGCGTTGATCTCGTCGTTCTCGCTGGGTCCGTGTTCGGTGACGAAGGCCTGGCCGGTCTGAGGATGAAAAGCGAGTCCCTGGGGGTTGCGGTGGCCCCAGGTGAAGACGCTCGTGCCAAACGGGTTGTCCGGGGCGGGACGGCCTTCTGTGTCAACCCGCAGCACCTTCCCGGCCAGGGAGTCTCGATCCTGAGCCAGGGTGGACCTTCCGGTCTCGCCCATGGTCATCCACAGGTATCCGTCGGGGCCGAAGGCCACCCGGCTGCCGTCATGGATCCGGCCTGCGGGAATCCCGTCCAAGAGGACCTTCTCTTCACCCAGACTGTCCCCATCCAGGGTGAAGCGGCTCAGCCGGTTGGCCGGCGAACCGCGATGAGAGTAGGTGTAAACCACGTAGATATACGGGCTTTCCGGGAACTGCGGGTCGAGGTCAAAGCCCAGCAGGCCCGATTCTCCCACGGCGACAACCTCGATCTGGCCCACCGGCACCGGTTTTCCTTCGGGAAGAGTGATTCTCAGGAAGCGCCCCGTGCGCTCGGTGACGAGCAGGTCCCCGGAGGGCAAGAAGCGCATCTCCCAGGGGACGTTCAAGCCGGTGGTCACCGTCTCCACCATGAGGTCGTCCTCGGCCGCGGCTTCCCGGGCGGCTGTATCCTCGGAGCCGCCGGGCGTGGGTTCCGGTGCCGCACCTTCGGAGGTGGCCGCGGTTTCGGAGGTGGCCGCAGTTTCGGAGCTGACCGTGGTGGGGCTCTCCTGCTCCTGGCATCCGGCCAACCCCAGGGCGAGCAGGAGCATCACCAGGCCGATTCCCAGGCGCAGCAGCCGAGTGGGCCCGGCGGCATATCGAGCGAGCGGCTTCATCTTTTGAAACATCGCCGGGGAGAGTCGAGCTCAAACGGTCCCGGACCGCGTCGAGCTCAAACGGTCTCAACCATCCCTTTGCTAGGATGATCCACAGGGAGGCGAAGCGCCTTCCGTTGCGGGCGAGGCCGCGCTTGGAGGAGGCACTCGAGTTGTCGGACAATTTGGGCGAGGGGTCGGAGCGCCCCTGGGGCCGTTATGAGGTGCTCTCGGACGAGGCGGACCACAAGGTCAAGCGGATCGTGGTGTCCCCGGGCAAGCGGCTCAGCCTCCAGCGCCATCGAAGGCGGGCTGAGCACTGGGTGGTGGTCGCGGGCCGGGGCGTCGTGACCAGAGATGGCGACGACTTCGAACTGCAAGAAGGGGAGTCTTTCGATATCCCACGTGGTTCGGCGCATCGCATGGCCAATCCCGGTGACGCACCCCTGGTCTTCATCGAAGTCCAGCGGGGGGACTACTTCGGCGAGGACGATATCGAGCGGCTGGAAGACGACTTCGGCCGGGCAGGATGAGCGCTTCGCGCTCCGGGGACGTCTTCGTTCTGATCATGGCCGGTGGCGCCGGGACGCGGTTCTGGCCGCTGAGCACCGAAGAGAAGCCCAAGCAGTTCCTCAGCCTGGTCGGCGAGGGCACTCTGCTCCAGCAGAGCTACGCCCGCGCCCGGGCGCTCACGGAGCCTGAGAACGTGCTGGTATTGACGGCGGCTCGTTTCCGGGAAGAGGTCGCCAGGGAACTCCCGGAGCTGCCCCCGGGGAACATCATCGGGGAGCCCATGCGCCGGGATACCGCCGCCCCCGTCGCGCTGGCCGCCCTGCTGGCGGAGGCGCGGACGGCGGCTGGGGTTGGGGAGAAGCGGGCTTCGCAGAATCCGGTCATGGTCGTGCTGACCGCGGACCACCGGATCGAACCCACCGCTGCGTTTGTCAAGGACGTCGAGGCGGCCGTCGAGGGAGCCGGGCAAAGCAAAGCTCTCTACACCCTGGGTGTCTCTCCAACCTATGCGGCCACGGGATACGGCTACCTCGAGCGGGGCAACCCGGTGGAGGAATCCGGGGGCACGAAGCACTATCAGCTGAAGCAGTTTCGCGAGAAACCCGACGAGCCCACCGCCCGCCGCTACCTGGATTCGGGGCGCTTCTACTGGAACAGCGGGATGTTCGTCTGGAGCGTCGCCACGATCCTGGCCGAGTACGTTCGGCAGCTTCCCGGGCACCTCGAAGCGCTACGCCCTGCCATCCGGTCCGGAGGCGAACTCGACCCGCAGGCTCTATCGGACGGCTTTGCCGAACTGCCCTCGGTCTCCATCGATTTCGGGATCATGGAGGGCGCCGAGGAGATCCGCATGATCGAGGCCTCGTTCGAATGGGACGATATCGGCGGCTGGCCTTCCCTGGCCGAGTTTTTGCCGGATGATGGGGAGGGTAACCGCTACCGAGGGCGTCTTCGAGCGCTCGAGGCTCGGGGTAATGTGGTTTTCGCCGAGGATGCGGAGGAGTTGATCGCTCTGCTCGGTGTCGAGGGCCTAATCGTCGTGCGCTCGGGAAATCGGACCCTGATTGCCGATCGCAGCCGGGCGGAAGAGATAAAGCGCCTCACCCAGGATTTGGGGGAGTCGTCCGGGAAGGGGTGAAGCTCCGTGGCCAGAGAGAAGCTAACCGGCTTCAAGGCTTATGACATTCGGGGGAAGGTTCCCGAAGAACTCGACGAGAAGATGGCCGAATACATCGGACGGGCCTTCGCGCTCCTGTTCAAGCCGAAGAAGGTCGCGGTCGGGAGAGACATGCGCCCAACCGGACAGGGACTCGTCGAGGCGCTCACCAAGGGACTGACCGCGGCCGGGGTGGACGTGGTGGATATCGGTTTGGTCGGGACCGAGCAGGTGTACTTCGCGGTCTTCGCGCTCGAACTGGACGGCGGCATCATGGTGACGGCCAGTCACAACCCCGCCGAATACAACGGCATGAAGTTGGTGCGGGAGAAGGCGATTCCCATCAGCAGCGAGACCGGCCTGGCCGAGATCGAAGGGCTGGTGGCGGACGCTTTGGCCGGGGACAGCAAGGCGCTGGACGAGGTCGTTATCGGCGGTTCCGGTTCGGTGGAGCAGCGCGACATTCAAGATCTCTATATCGAGCACCTCTTGGGCTACGTCAAGCCGGAGGACCTTAGCCGCCTGAAGATCGTGGCCAACGGCGGAGACGGAATGGCGGGGCCGATCGTCAAGGTACTCGCGGAGCGGCTGCCCCTCGATTTCGAAATTCTGCGCGGGGAACCCGACGGCACCTTTCCCAACGGCGTCCCCAACCCACTGCTCCCCGAGAACCGCGAAGCCACCGCCCGCGCCGTGCGGGAAGAGGGGGCCGATCTGGGCCTGGCCTGGGACGGCGACTTCGACCGTTGCTTTTTCTGGGACGAGCGGGGCGAGTTCGTCGACGGCTACTACCTGGTGGGCCTGCTTGCCCAGGGCGTGTTGCGGCGCCACCGGGGCGCCAAGATCGTGCATGACCCCCGCCTGGTGTGGAACACTCTCGAAATCGTGAACCAGCAGGGTGGCGTGGCGGTCCAGAGCAAGAGCGGGCATTCCTTCATCAAGGAGAGGATGCGGGCCGAGGACGCGGCGTACGGGGGCGAGATGTCGGCGCACCACTACTTCCGCGAGTTCTCGTACGCGGACAGCGGCATGATCCCCTGGCTGCTGGTGGCCGATTTGCTGAGCACCACCGGGCGGCCCTTGTCGGATCTGGTCTCCGAGATGCAGAGCCGCTATCCCATCAGCGGCGAGATCAACACCCGCCTCTCCAACCCGGACAAGGCTCTTGCCCGGCTGAAGGAGGAGTACGGGCCCCGTGCGCTCTCGGTGGACGAGACCGATGGAATCAGCGTCGAATTCGCCGATTGGCGCTTCAACGTGCGGCCTTCGAACACCGAGCCTCTCATCCGGCTCAACCTGGAGACCCGGGGCGACGCGGAAATGGTCGAGCGGAAAACCCGCGAGCTGCTGGCCTTCCTGGAGCGCGAGGGCGCATGAGGATCGCGCTGGCGCAGATCAACCCGACGGTTGGTGATCTGGCCGGCAACAGTGCCCTGATTCGGCGGGGGATCGAGTTGGCGGAGCAGGGGGGAGCCCGGTTGGCGGTGTTTCCCGAGCTTGCGATCTGCGGTTATCCGCCGGAAGACCTGCTCCTAAAGGACCACTTCGTGCGGGATTGCGAGGAGGCGGTCCGGCGGCTCGCCGCGGATGTCGGCGACGACCTCGTGGCCATCGTGGGCTGTCCCCTGTGGGAAGGCGGGCTCGCCTACAACGGAGCGGCGGTGCTGTCCGGAGGCAGCGTCCAGGCTCTCTACCGCAAGATTCGGTTGCCCAACTACGCCGTTTTCGACGAGGACCGCTACTTCGCTTCCGGTGACCGGGTGCTGGTGCTGCAACTGCCCGAAGGCCGGGTCGCGGTCAATATCTGCGAGGACATCTGGAATGCGGGAGGGCCGTCGGAGGAAGCTGCGCTTGGGGGAGGGGCCGGCCTAATCGTCAACATCTCCATGTCGCCCTATCACTTCGGCAAGGGCCCCGCGAGGGAAAACATGCTGGCCGAGCGCGCCCGCGATTCGGGCGCCTACGTGGTCTATCTGAACGGCGTGGGCGGCCAGGACGAGCTGATCTTTGACGGTCAATCGCTGGTGTTCGACCCTCGGGGGGTTTTGCGGGCCCGCCTCGCGGCCTTTGCGGAAGAGGTCCAGTTCGTGGACGTTGACCTGGAAGAAGCCGCCGAAGTGCAGGGGCGCGCGGAGGCCCCGGCGCGCTGGCCGGTCGATGTCGTGGAACTCGAACTGGCGCAGCCGCCTTCTCCGGACCCGGACCGAGGGCCGGCCCCCGCCGATCCGCCCCCGCCCCTAGAGCGGATGGCCGAACTCTATGCGGCGCTCCAACTGGGAGTGCGCGACTACGCGCAGAAGAACGGCTTTCGGCACGTGGTTCTCGGTCTTAGCGGAGGGATCGACTCCGCGCTGACCGCGCTGATCGCCGTGGATGCCCTGGGCCCCGAGCGGGTGACCGGGGTCTCCATGCCCTCCCGTTTCACGAGCGGCGGCACCCGCAGCGACGCTCGGCTTCTCGCCGAACGGAACGGAATCGACTTTCGCGAGATCCCCATAGAGGACGCCTTCACGGCGTATCTTAAGATGCTCTCGCCTCACTTCTCAGGCACCCAAACCGGGGTGGCCGAGGAGAACCTCCAGGCCCGTATCCGCGGGAACCTGTTGATGGCGCTTTCGAACAAGTTCGGCTGGCTGGTGCTGACCACGGGGAACAAGAGCGAGATGGCCACCGGTTACGCCACGCTCTACGGGGACATGGCCGGCGGTTACGCGGTGATCAAGGACGTGCCCAAGACCATCGTCTATCAGTTGGCGGAGTACCGGAACAAGCTGGAGGAGGGGAGGGAGCCCATTCCCCTGTCGACCATTACCCGGCCTCCCAGTGCCGAACTGCGGGCGGACCAGCGGGATCAGGACTCACTGCCGCCTTACGAAATCCTGGACCAAATCGTGGAAGCCTACGTGGTTCTGGACGAGAGCATCGAGGAGATCGTGGCGCGCGGCCTGCCCCGGGCCGACGTGGAGCAGGTGGTCACGCTGATCGACCGTAACGAGTACAAGCGCCGGCAGGCCCCCCCGGGGCCGCGCGTGACTTCCAAAGCCTTCGGCAAGGACCGGCGGCTGCCCATCACCAACCGCTACCGCGGCTGAACCTCCATCACTTTCCCCCTTGCGCATGTTCTAGGTAGGCGGTAGGCTGCGCAGCAGTTAATCTATACTAAGTCGACCAACGAACTCAAGATTGGGTCAAAGATGAACGACACGAACAGCGGCGAGTCTAATAGCGCCCGACAAGATCCGCGCTTCGAGACTCTGGTGCTCCACGCGGGACAACCCAGCGGAGGATCCACCAAAGCTCGAGCCGTGCCGATTTACCAGACCGCTTCTTACACCTTCGACGATCCGGAGCACGCCGCCGATCTCTTTGCACTGCGCGGAATCGGCAATATCTACACGCGCATCATGAACCCCACCACGGCCGTGTTCGAGTCACGCATGGCCGCGTTGGAGGGAGGAACCGCGGCGGTGGCGACGGCCTCCGGCCAGGCGGCGATTACTCTGGGGCTGCTCACCTTCCTGCGCTCGGGGGACCATGTGGTGGCGGCTTCGACCCTGTACGGCGGCACCCGCACGCTCCTGCAGCACACCTTTTCGCGTCTGGGCATCGCCGTCGACTTTGTCGATCCCTCCGATCCCCAGAACTTCAAGACCGCGATCCGGGAGGAGACGCGCGCCCTCTACGCGGAGTCGGTGGGCAACCCGCTGCTGAACACTCTCGACCTGGACGCCGTCGGGGAAATCGCCAAGGAAGCCGGCGTGCCTTTGGTGATAGACAACACCATGCCCACGGCGTACCTCTTGCGGCCCCTGGAGCACGGCGCCAACATCATCGTCAACTCCGCCACCAAGTTCATTGGGGGACACGGAACCTCGATCGGCGGCGTGGTCATTGACGGGGGCAACTTCGATTGGGCAAACGGCAAGTTCCCCGTGATGGCCGAGCCGGACGAGAGCTATCACGGCCTGAACTTCCTCGAAGCCTTCGGCGACTTCCCCGATCTGGGCGACCCCTCGTATCCGGGGAAGGGCAACATCGCCTACGCGCTCAAACTGCGGGTGACCTTGCTGCGCGACATGGGACCGGCGCTCAGCCCCTTCAACAGCTTCCTCTTCCTCCAAGGCCTTGAGACTCTGCCTCTGCGCATGGAAAGGCACAGCGAGAACGCCTTGGCCGTGGCCCAATTCCTGAGCGACCATCCGGCGGTCGAGTGGGTTGTCTACCCCGGACTGGAGTCGGATTCGGGCTTTGAGCTGGCTAAGCGCTATCATTACCGGAACCTGTTCGGGGCGCTGGTGGGATTCGGCATCAAAGGTGGGGCCGAGGCTGGGCGCCGTCTGATCCGCTCCCTGGAGCTCTTCAGCCATCTGGCCAACATCGGCGACGCCAAGTCGCTGGTGATCCACCCGGCGAGCACGACGCACCAGCAGCTCGGCGAGGAGGAACAGCGCGCTTCGGGGGTTACGCCCGAATTCGTGCGCCTCTCCGTCGGCCTCGAGCACATCGACGACATATTGGCGGATCTCGATCGAGCCTTGGAGGCCTCTCAGCGGTAGCCAAACCGGCGGGGGGTCTGTCCGGTCACAAACACCCCGCCGGAGAAACTGACAGATGAGTGACTATTTGACCGAAGGCGGCAGCGCCGCCAGCCCAGTGGGGCTGGTGGAAACCCAGTACGCCGAGTTCGAGGTCCTGCCGCTCGACTCGGGGCTCCAGTTGGCGCCGCTCGAGATCGCCTACGAAACCTACGGCTCCCTGAACGCCGACCGCTCGAACGCGATCTTGTTGCTTCACGCGCTTTCGGGGGATGCCCACGCGGCCGGCTACCACGAGGGCGATGACCGTCCCGGCTGGTGGGACATCATGGTCGGTCCCGGCAAGGCCTTCGACACCGACCGCTACTTTTTGATCTGTTCCAACGTGATTGGCGGCTGCCGAGGCACCACCGGCCCGGCGAGCCTGGACCCAAAGACAGGCCAACATTACGGTATGCGCTTTCCGGTGGTGACCGTTCCCGACATGGTCAGGGCGCAGAAGATGCTAGTCGATCGTTTGGGCATCCCCCGGCTGCTCGCAGTGGCCGGCGGCTCGATGGGAGGGATGCAGGCGCTGGAGTGGGTCACGGCCTATCCCGAGATGGTGGACTCCTGCATATCGATCGCCACGACTCACCGGCATTCGCCTCAGCAGATCGCCTTCAATGAGGTGGGCCGGCAGGCCATTCTGCGCGATCCCAACTGGTGCGGGGGCGATTATTACGACCGGACGGCGCCGGATGCCGGTCTGGCCATCGCGCGCATGATCGGCCACATCACTTACCTGTCCGACGGCTCGATGCACGAGAAATTTGGAAGGCGTCTGCGGGACAAGGAGGTCTACGGCTTCGATTTCACCATGGATTTCGAGGTCGAGAGCTATCTGAAGCACCAGGGGGAGGTTTTCACCCAGCGCTTCGACGCCAACACCTACCTCTACATCACCAAGGCGCTCGACTACTTCGATCTGGCCAATGGACATGGGACGCTGGTCGAGGCCTTCCGCGAATTGCCGGCCGAGACGCGCTTTCTGGTGATCGCCTTCTCCAGCGACTGGCTCTATCCCCCTTATCAGTCCAAAGAGATCGTGCGGGCGATCAAAGGGAACGGGTTGGACTGCACCTATCTGGAGATCCGCTCCGATTTCGGCCACGACGCCTTCCTGCTCGAGGCGCAACAGCAAACGCACCTGATCACGCATTTCCTCGAGGTCACGGCCCACCGGCGGGGGGTGGGCGGGTGAGGCGTCCGGGGCGGGAACTGCGTGAACTCTTGGCGAACCCCGAGCAGGGCCGTCCCGCCGAAGGCCTGCCCAGCCGCATAGCGCGGGACCCTGCCGGCGTGCGCTACGATCACCACTTCATTGTCGACACCATCGAGGAGGGCTCCCGGGTGCTCGACCTGGGTTGTGGCCGCGGAGTGCTGCTCAAGCTCCTGGTCGACCGGAAGAACGTGCGCGGCACCGGGGTGGAGATCGCCGAGGAGAAGGTCTACGAGGCCGTGGGCAAAGGCCTCTCCGTCTATCACGGCGACATCGACGAAGGCCTCTCCTACTACCCCGACGGCATGTTTGACTACGTCATCCTCAGCCAGACTCTGCAGGAGGCGCGGGCGACGGCCCTGGTGATGTGCGAGGCGCTCAGGGTGGCGAAGCACCTGGTGGTCAGCTTTCCCAACTTCGGCCACTGGCGCGCCCGCTCTCAACTGCTGCTTCGGGGCCGGGCGCCGGTCACGCCCGCCTTGCCCTACCAATGGTACGAGACGCCGAACATCCACAGTCTTACGATTGCGGACTTCCGCCTTTTCATCGCCGGCCTTGGTATGAAGGCCGAGCGAAGCTTCTACATCGGCCGCCGTGGTCCCGTGGGTTTCTGGCCCAACCTCATGGCCGAGCACGGCGTTTATGTCCTGACCGGCGATTCGGTAAAATGACTAGGTTCGCGGGCCCATAGCTCAGTTGGTTAGAGCGGCCGACTCATAATCGGCTGGTCCCAGGTTCGAGTCCTGGTGGGCCCATAGAAAAGCCCCGCATATGGCGGGGTTTTCTTTTTGCCCGGGTCGGAGCGGCTTCCCCCAGCCCGCCGGCCTTTGGTGCGCCACGCCGCGTGTGGTTCGCTGGGCTAAGCAATTGACTTTTCCCCGGTCCGGGCTTAGCGTCGAACTGGTGGTGTGCTCGGGGGGCCGAGAACCTTTCAACTCCCACCCAGTCTCTTCTGACCGCCCGACCGTGGTCCGAGCACCGACTCGGATGCAAAAAGGGGGAACACATGAATGCAAGACGCCTTCTACCTCAGACGAGGGGATGGAGCCGGCTGCGCCTGACACTGTTCTTGACGGGAGTGATACTCATTCTCGTTCCGGTGGCTGCGGTCGCGGTGAGCAGCTTCAGCGACGTGCCGGCAGGTCACCCGCACGCAGAGGGGATCGCCTGGATCGCCGAGAGGGGCATCACCGTCGGTTACGGCGATGGCACCTATCGGCCGGATAATCCGGTGACGCGTGGCCAGATGGCCACCTTCCTCCATAGGAATGCCGGCGAACTGGTGGCAGCCGGAGCCACGGTGAATGTACCGTTTATCATCGGGGCTTCGACCAGCTTAGGCCGCTGGTTCAATAACGTGAATGGCACCGAACCGACCTTCACCAAACTCGGAGGGGGACAATACAGACTGGACTTCGGCTTCGACCTGTCCGACCGATACGTTCAGGCGACCACTTCTCCGACGGGTCTGTTTGTAATTGGGGGAACGCCTGCCGTCCGTTGGGCTACGGCCAGCGTGAGTGGCACAAGCGTGAACGTGTGGACCTATCGTTGGGACGACGGCACGGGAGTACCTGTTCTCTCCGACGCGAACATCCATGTGCTGATCTACTAGCGCCCGAGGCATTCTCGGCCCCCCGGGCAACCCGCCAGATCCCTCATGTTCCTCGGCGAGGGCGGCAGCGCACCTCCCGATAGAGGTGGCCGGGTTTCGTTAGACAGCTTCCCTGGGTTCAGCCGGCCGTCCATGCTGATCCGGACACCACGGTCGTGGAGGTGGGCGCTCCGTGGCGCTCGAGGGCCTCCTCCAGATCGATTACGGTCGGCGCCCTATCGGGAACGAGGAACGGGTGCCGGCGCTCTGAGTTCCCAAACCCCGACGTCCGCGGTCCTCCCCACACTCGATTTCCGTTCTGTCCGACCAAAGTTATAGGATGGCACCCATGGCTGGGCACCCATGGCTAAGGACATCTGGCCAACCGGGCGCTCGCTCCGGCCCGCGGAGTCATTAGGGGGTATAGCAGCATTGGATGTCTTCCACCTGCGCGACCAACTCGTCGAGGAATACCGGGAGTACGTTGAGAGTTTCATCCGGATCAAGGACGAGCGCATCCGCGAAACGGTGGAGGGCGCGATCGACGGCGGGCTACTCTGGCCGGCGCCGTTGGTACAGCTCAACCCCACCTTCGAACCCGCTGAAACGGTCGATGAGTTGGTGGCCGACGGCACTCTGCACCCCGAATGTGCGCGCATCTTCCGTGTCGGCAAGGGCGGAGCTGAACCCAGCGCCTCGGGTGCCGAAAGCGGCGGCGGCATCGCGACACCGAACGGCGGCGCCGGCCGCCTCCTGCGTTTCCACCGCCATCAGGTCGACGCCATCCGTGCGGCACGCACCGGGGCCAACTACGTCCTGACCACCGGGACCGGCTCGGGCAAGAGCCTCGCCTACATCGTCCCCATCGTAGACCATGTTCTGCGTCGCGGGTCGGGGCGCGGCGTGCAGGCTATCGTGGTCTATCCCATGAATGCGCTCGCCAACAGTCAGCTGGGAGAACTCGAGAAGTTCCTGTGCGAGGGCTATCCCGACCGCAAGGCTCCGGTGACCTTCGCCCGCTATACCGGGCAGGAGAACGACGAGGCCCGGGTCGAGGCTATGGCCAACCCGCCCGACATCATCCTGACGAACTACGTGATGTTGGAGCTCATCCTCACCCGCGAGCGCGAGAAGAACCTGATCAAGGCCGCCCAAGGTCTCAAGTTCCTCGTGCTCGATGAGCTGCACACGTATCGAGGCAGGCAGGGGTCCGACGTAGCCCTGCTGGTGAGGCGCGTCCGCGACCGGCTGGCGGCCGCCGACCTGCAGATAGTCGGCACCTCGGCCACCCTCGCCGGTGGCGGCACGCTGGATGAGCAGCGGGCGGAGGTGGCTCAAGTGGCCACGCAGATCTTCGGTGCCTCGGTAGCACCCGAGCGGGTGATCGGCGAGACCCTGCAGCGGGCGACGCCGCCCCACGACGGTAGTGACGTTGAGTTCATGCGCCTGCTCAGCGCGCGGGTCGAAGAGGTCGCGCGCAACGGGTGGCCGCCGGCCATGGACCACGAGGAGTTCGTCCAGGACCCTCTTGCCTCCTGGGTAGAGAGCGCTTTCGGCGTCGTGTCCGATCCGGCGACGGGGCGGTTGGTGCGGGCCGAACCCATCAGCATCCGGGGCGCCAACGGAGCGGCGGCTAAGCTCGAAGCTGAGAGCGGGGTCCCCGAGGAGATCTGCGCGGAAGCGCTGGAGAATCTGCTGCTCGGTGCGTATGGCTGTCTTAGCCCCGACACCGGCCTCCCAGTGTTCGCATTCCGGCTGCATCAGTTCGTCGGCCGGGGAGAGACGGTCTACGCCACACCGGAGACCGAAGATCGGCGCGAGATATCGCTGCAGGGGCAGAAGTTCGTGCCTGGGGAGCGTGGCCGGGTCTTCCTTCCCTTGGTGTTCTGTAGGGAGTGTGGTCAGGAGTACTACGCCGCGGTGGCGTCGGGGCGGGGGAGCCCGGACGGAGTGGAATACTCGCCGCGCGGACTCTCCGATCGGCTGGCGGGGGTGGACACGGTTGACGGCGGGCCGGAGCCGGGGCTCCTCTACATCAGCACCGAGAAGCCGTGGCCGCTCGACGCTGCCGAGGTTCTGACGCGTGTGCCTGACGACTGGCTGGAGGCCGGCGCCGGCGGCGGGTCCAAGCTGCGAAAGGACCGGGTCAAGTCTCTCCCACGGGTGATCAATATCGGACCTGATGGCGGCGAGGTCGCCGACGGGGTGGGGGCCGCATTCATTCCCGGTACCTTCCGCTTCTGTCTCTCATGTGGTGTCTCCTACGCGTTCACGGTGAGGTCCGACTTCGGCAAGCTGGGGCAGCTGGGCTCCGGAGGTCGTAGCTCGGCGACGACGGTCATGGGTCTCTCCACCATCCGCACGCTTCGCGACAGCGACCTCGCCGAGCGGGCGCGGAAGCTGCTCAGCTTTACCGACAACCGCCAGGACGCCTCCCTGCAGGCAGGGCACTTCAACGACTTCGTGGAGGTCGGACTGCTCCGTTCGGCTCTCTACCGAGCAGCGGCGGCTGCCGGGGAGGCCGGATTGCGTCACGACGAGTTGGCGGCCAAGGTGTTCGACGCCCTCGCGCTGCCCCTCGCGACCTACGCGCAGGACCCCGAGGTGAAGTTCGCGGCCCTTCACGACACGCAGGCCGCCCTCCGTAATGCTCTGGGCTACCGCCTCTATAGAGATCTGAAGCGTGGATGGCGCATTACCTTGCCCAACCTAGAGCAGTCCGGCCTTCTGCAGATCGGCTATCAGTCTTTGGAAGAGCTCTGCGCGGCCGAGGAGGAGTGGGCTGGGGTGCACCCTGCGTTGGTCACAGCCTCGCCCGAGACGCGCTCCAAAGTAGCCGGTGCGTTGCTCGACTTCATGCGCCGCGGACTCGCCATCAAAGTGGACTACCTGGAACCCGGGTTCCAGGAGCGTCTCGGGTTGCAGAGCAATCAGCGGCTCTGTCCGCCGTGGGCCATCGACGACAAGGAGCCCTGGGAGCGGGCGGCCACCCTCTTCGCTCGGTCGAAGGCCAAAGGCGACGACATCTCTGCCCTCTACCTCTCGTCGCGGAGCGGTTTCGCCCGCTATCTTCGGCGGACGGCCACGTTCCCCGATTTCGGCGGGAAGCTCAGGGTGCCCGAGACCGAGACGGTGATCCGAGATCTGTTGAAGACCCTGCGCGTGGCCGGTCTGGTGGAAGAAGTGGCGGCGCCCCGCACCGACGGCGACACCCGCGGCTATCAGGTGCCGGCGTCTGCGCTTGTCTGGCGGGCCGGGGACGGCTCCTGTGTGCCTCACGACCCTATCCGGGTCCCGAACTTGCCCGACGAGGGCGCCCACCCCAACTCCTTCTTCGTCGACTTCTATCGGCAGGTGGCGCAAACCTTGGTGGGCCTCGAGGCCCGCGAGCATACGGCGCAGGTAACCAGCGGCGACCGTCAGGAGCGGGAGGACCGCTTCCGGGAGGGTCGCCTGCCCATCCTCTTCTGCTCGCCCACCATGGAGCTGGGAGTGGACATCGCCGAGCTCAACGTGGTGAACATGCGCAACGTGCCGCCCACGCCTGCCAACTACGCTCAGCGGAGCGGCCGGGCGGGCCGGAGTGGTCAACCCGCCCTGGTCTACACCTACTGTTCCACCGGGAGTCCTCACGACCAGTACTTCTTCCGGCGGCCGGGCCTCATGGTGTCGGGCGCCGTGGCGCCTCCCCGCATCGATCTGGCCAACGAGGATCTGGTGCGCGCCCACGTGCATGCCGTCTGGCTGGCCGAGACCGGTGAGTCACTTGGGAGGTCGCTGGTCGACGTGCTTGACCTGGCGGGGGAAGAGCCGACCCTGGCGATCAAGGAGCAGCTTCTGGACGGCCTTTCGTCGGAGGGGGCCCGAGCACGGGCGCGTGCGCGGGCCGAGACCATCCTGGCTACCTTCCGCGACGAACTCGAGGACTCCGATTGGTACACCGTGGGTTGGCTCGACGAGGTGCTGGGCCAGGTGGTGCGGCAGTTCGACCGGGCGTGTCAGCGTTGGCGGGACCTCTTCCGCAGTGCTCACGCCCAGGCCGTTGCGCAACAGAAGATCAAGTTGGACGCTTCCGCGACCGCTCAGGCAAAGAGCGAGGCCCAGCGCCTGCGCGCTGAGGCCGAACAACAGCTGAACCTGCTCACCCAGGTTGACACCCTGGCGCAGTCCGACTTCTACAGCTATCGCTATTTCGCGAGTGAAGGCTTTCTGCCCGGCTACAGCTTCCCGCGCCTACCCCTCTCCGCCTATATCCCGGGGCGCCGGTTCCGGGGAGGTCGACGCGACGAGTTCCTCTCGCGCCCCCGATTCTTGGCTATCTCCGAGTTCGGTCCCCGGGCCATCGTCTATCACGAGGGATCCCGTTACACCATCAACAAGGCCATTCTCCCGGTGGGAGACGACGACGTCATCACCCGCAAGGCCAAGCTCTGCGGCCACTGCGGCTACCTGCACGAGATCCCCGAGGGCGACGGCCCCGACCTCTGCGAGAGCTGCGGTACGCTCCTCGGGCATGCCTACACCAACCTCTTCCGCATGCAGAACGTCTCCACGAAGCGCCGCGACCACATCAACTCCGACGAAGAGGAGCGCATGCGCTACGGGTATGAACTCCTCACGGGCATGCGTTTCGCCGAGCGCGGGGGAGAGGCCAAGTTTCACAAGGCCACGGTGGAGTCCGACGGGGCGGTGCTGGCGACGCTCACCTATGGCCACGCGGCCACCATCTGGCGGGCGAACCTGGGCTTGGCGCGCCGCAAGAACAAGGATCAGTTCGGCTTCGTGCTGGACACCGAACGGGGCTACTGGGCGAGCGACAAGGACGCGATCGAGGCCGACGAGGACGATCCCCTCTCCGCCAGAACCACTCGGGTCATCCCCTTCGTGGACGACCGGCGCAACTGCCTGATCGTCGACTTGGCGGAGCCTGTCGACGCCGACGTGATGCTCTCGTTGCAGGCGGTGTTGAAGAGGGCGATCCAAGCCCTCTACCAACTGGAGGACGGCGAACTGGCAGTGGAGAGCCTACCCTCCGACAAGGACCCCCGGCGCATCCTTCTATATGAGGCCGCGGAGGGGGGAGCGGGGGCGCTCCGGCGTCTGCTCGACTCCCCCGGCGCCGTGGCCGAGGTGGCCCGGGGAGCCCTCGCGATCTGCCACTTCGATCCCACTACCGGCGCCGACCAACGTCGGGCGCTAGGGGCGACCGAGGACTGCGAAGCCGCCTGCTACGACTGTCTGCTCAGCTACCAGAACCAGCGCTACCACGGCTTCCTCGACCGTCAACTGATCCGCGAGCTGATGGTGCGCTTCGCGCAGGCGCGGGTGGCCGTCTCCGGCAGTGCACGACCTCGTGCCCAGCACTTGGCCGAACTCAAGCGCCTGGCGGGCTCGGATCTGGAGCGTCGTTGGCTCGACTTCTTGGAGGGTTGCGATCTCCGCCTGCCCTCGTCGGCGCAGCGGTTGATCGAAGCCTGCTCCACCCGCCCCGACTTCTTCTACGACGACTACCAGGCCGCCGTCTACATCGACGGTCCGCCCCACGACTACCCCGAGCGCCAGGCGCGGGATGCGGCTCGGGATGTCTGCATGGACGACGGCGGGTTCACCGTGATCCGCTTCCATCATCAAGACGACTGGGGGGCGATTATCGATCGGTATCCGTACGTGTTCGGGGGTCGGGCATGACTTTCGCCGTCGGCTCCTTGGTGCGCGCCCGCGGGCGCGAGTGGGTAGTGTTGCCGGAGTCCGAAGGCGACCTGCTGGTTCTGCGCCCCTTGGGCGGCACCGAGGACGAGGTCGCCGGCATCCTGCAGGCCCTCGAGTCGGTGGAGCCCGCCACCTTTGCCTTGCCCGACCCCCGCGACTCCGCCCAGATCGGCGACTACCGCTCGGCCCGGCTCCTGCGCGACGCCGTGCGCCTGGGGTTCCGCTCGAGCGCCGGGCCCTTCCGCTCCTTCGCCGCCATCGGCGTGGAGCCCCGGCCCTACCAATTGGTGCCGCTCCTCATGGCCCTAAAGCTCGACCCGGTGCGCCTGCTCATCGCCGACGACGTGGGCATCGGCAAGACCATCGAGGCCGGGTTGATCGCGAAGGAACTCCTCGCCCGGGGTGAGGTGGAGCGCCTGGCCGTGCTCTGTCCGCCGGCGCTCGCCGAGCAGTGGCAGAAGGAGCTTGCCGACAAGTTCCACATCGACGCCGAGCTGGTGCTCGCCTCCACCGCCGCCCGCCTGGAGCGCGGCCTCGGCATCAGCGAGTCCCTCTTCGACCGCCATCCCTTCGTGGTGGTGTCGACCGACTTCATCAAGTCGCCTCGGCATATCGAGGAGTTCAAGAACGCCTGCCCTGAGCTGGTGATCGTCGACGAGGCCCACACCTGCGCCTCCGCCGCCGGCGATCGGAGCACCCAGATCCAGCGCCACAGATTGGTGGCCGCGTTGGCGGCCGACCCGACACGTCACCTCATTCTGGTGACGGCCACCCCCCACAGCGGCAAAGAAGAGGCCTTCCGCTCGCTCCTGGGGTTCCTCGACAAGGACTTCCTCCAGCTGCCGATGGAACTCGGCGGCGAGCAGAATAGGGTCCATCGCCGGCGCCTGGCCCGCCACTTCGTGCAGCGCCGGCGGGGTGACATCCGCAGCTACCTCGACGAGGACACTCCCTTCCCCGACCGGGAGGAACGGGAAGAGATCTACCAGCTTTCCCCCGAATACAAGAAGCTCTTCGAGCGGGTGTTGCACTACGCCCGCGAGACGGTCACCGACGCCGCCACCGACCGCCGCCGCCAGCGCGTCCGCTGGTGGTCGGCGCTCGCCCTCCTGCGTTCCCTGGCTTCGAGCCCGGCCGCCGCGGCCGCCACCATGCGCACCCGCGCCGCCACCGCCGACACGGCCACGGCCGAGGAAGCCGACGAGATCGGCCGCCGCACCGTCCTCGACCTCATGGATGCCGACACCGCCGAGGGCACCGACCTCATCCCGGGGGCCGACGCCGACGAGGCGGGCGACACCGCCGACCAGAGCGCCGACGCCTCCGCCCGCCGCCGTCTCCTGGACATGGCCCGCGAGGCCGAAGCGCTTCACGGCGCCAAGGACGCCAAACTCAAGAAGGCCACCACCCTGGTGGCCGACCTTCTCAAAGACGGTTACCGCCCCATCGTCTTCTGTCGTTTTATCAATACGGCCGACTACGTGGCCGGCGTTTTGCGCAAGGCCCTCAAGGATGTCGAGGTGGTCTCGGTCACCGGCACGCTTCCCCCGGCCGAGCGCGAGGAGCGGGTCGCCGCCCTTGGGGAGCACGAGCGCCGCGTGCTTGTCTGCACGGATTGCCTGAGCGAGGGCATCAACCTGCAGGAGCACTTCGACGCCGTGGTGCACTACGACCTCTCCTGGAACCCCACCCGCCACGAGCAGCGCGAAGGCCGCGTCGACCGCTACGGCCAGAAGAACCCTACCGTGCGCGTGCTCACCTACTTCGGCACCGATAACCAGATCGACGGCATCGTGCTCGACGTGCTCCTGCGCAAGCACAAGAAGATCCGCGAGCGAACCGGGGTGTCTGTGCCCGTTCCGGTGGATACCGAGGCGCTGATGGAGGCCCTGCTGGAGGGGCTCCTGCTCCGCGAGCAGGCCGGACGGCGACCCGATCAGCTCATGCTGGATCTCGGGGATCTCGCCGAGAGGAAGCGCGACGACGCCCACCGCCAATGGGAGGCGGCCGCCGACCGGGAGAAACGCTCGCGCACCATGTTCGCCCAGGAGTCGATCAAGGTGGACGAGGTGAGGGGGGAGTTGGCCGAAGTGCGCAACGCGATCGGCAGCGGCTTCGACGTGGAGACGTTCGTGCGCGACTCCCTCGTAGCCTACAAAGCCGTGGTGGCCGGCAACGGCACCGTGACCGTCGATCTGGCCGAGTCGCCACCCGCCCTGCGTGAGGCGATGGGGCTGCTGGATGAGACCCGTTTCCGGGGACGCTTCGAGCTTCCGGTGGGCGATGGGGAACTCTACCTCTCGCGAACCCACCCGGTGGTGGAGGGCCTGGCCACCCACGTGGCCGACTCGGCCCTGGACGCCCTCGACGAGGCGGTCGCCAAGCGTCTCGGGGTTGTCCGCACGCGCGACGTCGCGAAGCGCACCACGCTCCTGCTCCTGCGGTTGCGATTTCACATCTCCGACTCCCTCGGTCGTCGGGGCGCCCTTCTGGCCGAGGAGTGCCGGGCGGTTGCCTTCCGGGGCGCGCCGTCGGAGGCGGAGTGGCTGGCCGACGGGGAGGTAGCGCGCCTTCTGACCGCGACGCCCGCAGGCAACATCGCCCCAGACCAGGCGCAGGCCGCGGTGGAGCGGATCCTTGTCGACTTCGATCAGGTGCGGCCCCACCTCGATCAGGTGGCCGGGGAGCGGACGGCGGCCCTGGCGGGTTCTCACGAGCGGGTGCGTCAGGCCTGGACCCGGGCGACGGGAAAGGCCGCCACCGTGGCCCCCGAGTTGCCGGCGGATGTGCTGGGGCTGTATGTGTTCTTGCCGCGGGTTCTTTCCAGTTGACATGTGTCACGTGACAGAGTACGTTTGACCGGTGATCAGGTCCTTCGCCGATGCCCAGACGCAGTCTCTTTATCTGACCGGTCGATCGCGTCGATTGCCGCCGGACATCATCAAGCGGGCCGTGCGAAAGCTCGAGTACATAGATCTGGCGACCCGAGCCGAGGACCTGCGTGCACCGCTCGGAAATCGACTTCACGCGCTCGAAGGAGACCGCAAAGGCCAGTACTCGATTTCGGTCAACGACCAGTGGCGCGTCTGCTTCCAGTTCATTGACGGCGATGCATTCGAAGTCGAGATCACGGACTATCACTGAAACAGAGGAGCCAGCATGAGCATCCCCAACACGACCAAGCGGAAGATCCGGCCCACGCATCCCGGTGAGATGTTGCGGGAGGACTTTCTGCCTGACTACGGCTTGAGTGTCGCCGGCTTGGCTGCCTCGCTCGAGGTCTCCCGCCAGACGGTCAATGAGCTGCTGCGTGAGCGACGCTCCCTCAGTCCGGAGATGGCCCTGCGTCTCGCCCGCCTGTTTGGCAACTCGGCGGAGTTCTGGCTGAACGCGCAGCGCGCCGTCGACCTCTGGGACGCGGAACGGGCGATCGGCGCCGAGGTGGAACGGATCAAGCCGCTCCAGGTCGCATGAGTGAGGACTGTCGGACATGGAGGCGGTTGTGAACTGTGAGAGGCGCGGGCGATCAGATGGGCGTGGTACCCGAGTTGGCCGCGTGGCCTCAGAGGACGATGGTCACCTCCTCGTATGGCGGCGTGACCTCGGACAAGGCGTTCTGCCGGTTGAGTTCGAGCACCTCCTTCAACGTCACGGCGAGAGTGTCCAGCAGCTCCTCCAGGGTGGCCTCCTGGCAGTTGACGCCGGGCACCTCCGCGATCCAACCGATCCACCATTCGGCCTCGTGCTTCACGACAGCGGTGAATGAGCCGTGCATGGCGGGCTCCCTTGGCACTCGGTCACTGGGCGGCTTCATTGTATCCTCAGATTGGCCGTCCCGGTGGGAACCGACGTGGGGTGGGGAGGTCTAGCTCGTGGAATGTCGTGACTTCTGGTTCTCGCGCCACGCGATAGGAAGGATGTTCGAGCGTGGCCTCCCTCCGCGGGTGGTGCGCTCGGTGATCCGCTCTGGCGAGGTGATTACGGAGTACCCTGATGACACACCGTTTCCGAGCTGTCTGATCCTTGGTGAACATCAAGGACGCGCAATCCACGTGGTGGTCGCGCGTGAGCCGGAATCTGGTCTGTGTCAAGTTGTCACGGTGTATCAACCCGATCCCGCAGTGTGGACTGACGACTTCAAGGCCCGGAGGCACTCATGAAATGCACGATCTGCAAGACCGGAGAGACCAGTCCAGGAAGAGTGACCGTCACCCTGCAGCGGGGGGAGTCCATCGTCGTGGTCAAGGACGTGCCCGCAGAAGTCTGCGACGACTGCGGCGAGTACTACCTCAATGACGCAGTCGCGGACCGGGTCTACGCCCTGGCTGATGAGGCCTTGGAGCGCCATCATGAGGTGGAGATCGTGCGGTACGCGGCCTGAGACGGGAGGCCTGACGTGGACTTCTTCGTCAACCTCTGGACCGACGAGGACGGCATCTGGATCGCCGAGTGCCTCGCCCTACCCGGGTGCGTGAGTCAGGGCGCCACCCGGGATGAAGCGATAGCGAACGTCCGCGAGGCGATCGAAGCCTGCCTTGAGGTCCTCGCGGAGCGCGGCGTGCACCGGCCGGCCGAACTGGTGGACGTGAGCGTCGACGTCACCGTGGCCGACATCGACTTCGCCCGAGTCTCCCACGGCATCGAGGTGGCTCAAAGCCTCTGGGACGGTATGGACCCGGACCGCGAGAACTGGCCACTGACGCCCGAGATGCGGGCGCTGCTCGACGAGCGGATCGCCGACCACGAGCGCAACCCGGACGCCGGCGAGCCATGGGAGGTCGTGATGGAACGGATTCGGATTGACCTGCGCGATCGTGAGTAGTCAGTCCAGTGGTGAGCTAGAGCTGGAGACTCTTGAGGGGTGGCTCGGATGACAGGCGAGACACAGGGCGGACTCCCAGACCTTCTCGCGAGACCGGCCGGCCGGGACAAGGCCGGTCCCGGGAAGTCATCGATCCGTCGTTCGACGGAGGTTCGCTGACTGTGCCCCGCCCCCGCCCCCGCGACGGCTTCACCACCATCCGCACCGAGGGCGCCATCCTGCCCCGCGATCTCCTGGCCCGCATCGCCGCCCTCGACAAGGACCTGGGCGGCCTCACCCCCGATGACTACCATCTCTCGGGAGAAAAGCTCGGCGAAGCCACCAACCGGGCCTGGAACCGCCTCCAGGGCGCCTGGGCCGCCTTCCGCGGCGAGGCTACGTCTCTGCGCGAGGGCGACCCCGGCACCACCCCCACCCGGGAGAAGTGGCTCCTGCCCCTCTTCCAGGAGCTCGGCTACGGCCGCCTCCAGGTGTCCAAGGCCCGGGAGATCGGCGAAGGCTCCGACCGCCGCAGCTACGCCGTCTCCCACGGCTGGGGCAGCGTGCCCATCCACCTGGTGGGTGCCGGCGTTGACCTCGACCGCCGCACGCCCGGCGTGGCCGGCGCCGCCCAGGCGAGCCCCCACTCACTCCTGCAGGAATTCCTCAACCGCTCCGACGCGCACCTCTGGGGCTTCGTCTCCAACGGCCTCTCCTTACGCATCCTGCGCGACAACCGCTCCCTCACGCGCCAAGCCTTCGTGGAGTTCGATCTCGAAGCCATGATGACCGGCGAGGCCTACGCCGACTTCGCCCTCCTCTACCTTCTCTGCCACCAGAGCCGGGTGGAGGCCGAGCGGCCGGAGGAGTCGTGGCTCGAACGCTGGAGCCGCGCGGCCGAGGCCCAGGGCACACGGGCCCTCGAGCAACTCCGCACCGGGGTGGAGCACACCATCACCGCGCTGGGTGCGGGCTTCATCGCCCATCCGGCCAACACGGAGCTGCGCCAAAAGCTCTTGGACGGCACCCTCTCCACCCAGGACTACTACCGCGACCTCCTCCGCTTGGTCTATCGGCTGCTCTTCGTCTTCGTGGCTGAAGACCGCGGGCTCCTGCTCGATCCGGGCGCCTCTGCCGAAGCCAAAGCCCTCTACACCCGCTTCTACTCCACCGCCCGCCTCCGCCGCCTGGCCGAGCGCCGCCGGGGGAGCCGACACGCCGACCTCTACCGAGGCCTCCGCCTGGTGCTCGGGAAGCTGGGGGAGGACGGGGGCTGCCCGGAGCTCGCCCTGCCCGCCCTGGGAAGCTTCCTCTTCGCCGATCAGGGTCCGGCCGCCCTCGGCACCCCCGAGGTCGCGAACCGCGACCTCCTGGCCGCCGTCCGGGGTCTCGCCTTCACCACCGAGGGCAACGTCCGCCGTGCCATCGACTACCGCAACCTGGGCAGCGAGGAGCTTGGCAGCGTCTACGAGTCCCTGCTCGAGCTGCACCCCGAGGTGAATGTCGCCGCCCGCACCTTCGCCCTGGCGAGCGCCGGAGGGAGCGAGCGCAAGACCACCGGCAGCTACTACACGCCCACCAGCCTCATCCAGTGCCTGCTCGACTCGGCGCTCGATCCCGTGGCGGCCGACGCCCTGCGTGCCCCCGACCCGGAAGCCGCCCTCCTGGCCCTGAGGGTGTGCGACCCCGCCTGTGGGAGTGGTCACTTCCTGGTGGCGGCCGCCCATCGCCTGGCCAAGCGCCTGGCCGCCGTGCGCACCGGGGACGAGGAGCCCTCCCCCGCAGCCCGGCGCACCGCGCTCCGCGACGTCATCGGCCACTGCCTCCACGGGGTCGACCTCAACCCCATGGCCGTCGAGCTGTGCAAGGTCAGCCTGTGGATGGAGGCCCTGGAGCCGGGCAAGCCGCTCTCCTTCCTCGACCACCGCATCCTCTCGGGCAACAGCCTGCTCGGGGCCACGCCCGCCCTGCTCGCGGCCGGGGTGCCCGACGAGGCCTTCAAGCCCCTGGAAGGCGACGAAAAGAAGGTGGTGTCCGCCCTTCGGAAGCAGAACAAGCTTGAGCGTTCCGGATGGGGCACCCTCTTCGCAGGCACCCTTCCCGCCTTCGACACCGCCGCCCTCGCCGAGACCGTGGCCGGGATCGACCGGCTGGCCGACGACTCCGCAGCCGGCGTCCATGCTAAGGAGGAACGCTACCGGGGCCTCGCTGCCTCGGCCGAGTTCCGACAGGCCAAGCTGGCGGCCGATGCCTGGTGCGCGGCCTTCGTCTGCTGCAAGGTCCCCGGGGCCCCAGCTGTGACCCACGACGTTTTCCTGCGTCTGGCGGAGAACCCGGATAGCGTGCCCGGCCCCCTGCGCGCCGAGGTGAAGCGCCTGGCCGCCGAGTACCGCCTCTTCCACTGGCACCTGGCCTTCCCGGATGTCTTCCGAACGCCGGGACTGGATTCGCGAGCGGAAAACGAGCAGGCGGGCTGGAGTGGGGGGTTCGATGTGGTGCTGGGAAACCCGCCGTGGGAGCGCATCAAGCTCCAAGAGCAGGAGTTCTTCGCCATCCGCGACCCGGACATCGCCAACGCCCCAAATGCGGCCGCCCGCAGGCGCATGATCGACCGACTGGCCGAAGACGACCCGCCCCTCCACGCTGCCTTCCTGGCCGCCCGGCGTCAGGCCGAGGGCGAGAGCCACCTGATCCGGAACTCGGGCCGCTACCCATTGTGCGGTCGGGGTGACGTCAATACCTACACGATCTTCGCTGAGACCAAGCGCACGCTCCTCGGGCCGATTGGCCGGGTGGGCACCATCGTCCCCTCAGGCATCGCCACCGACGACACCACCAAGTTCTTCTTCCAGGACCTGATGGACGGGGGTTCGTTGGTCAGCCTCTACGACTTCGAGAATGCGCGGCCCATCTTCCCGGGCGTCCACCGCAGCTACAAGTTCTGCCTCCTCACCCTCACGGGAGCGGCGGCTCCGGCCACCCGCGGCGCCGACTTCGCCTTCTTCTGCCACGACACCGACGACCTGCGCGACCCCGAGCGGCGCTTCACCCTCTCGGCCGAGGACATCGCCCTCCTCAACCCGAACACCCGCACGTGCCCGGTCTTCCGCACGCGGCGGGACGCGGAGATCACCAAGGGGATCTACCGGCGGGTGCCGGTGCTGGTGCGCGAGGGGCCGTCGGAGGAGAACCCGTGGGGCGTGTCGTTCCTCAGGATGTTCGACATGTCCAACGACTCGCATCTGTTCCGCACCCGCGCGGCGCTGGAGGCGGAGGGGTGGCGGCTGGAGGGGAATGTGTTCGTGAGGGGCCCCTCGTCCGCCGCGGGCGATGAGGACCAGGCGACGGTGGGCGCGGGCGCGCGGCCGGCCGGGACCATGGGGCGATTTCTGCCGCTCTATGAGGCGAAGATGATCCACCACTTCGACCACCGGTGGGCCACCTACGATGGCCTCGAGACCCGCGACCTGACCCCAGCCGAGAAGGCCGACCCGGCCGAGGTGGCCTTGCCGCGGTACTGGGTGCCCGAGGCGGAGGTGGACGCGCGGCTGCGCGGGCGGTGGGGCCGGGAGTGGCTGCTCGGATGGCGGGATATCTGCCGGAGCACGGACGAGCGTACGGTGATCGCCTCCGTGGTGCCGCGGGTGGGGGTGGGGAACAACCTGCCCCTGATGATGCTCGCGGAGATCGCGGCCGTCCTTGCGAGCTGCTTGGCGGCGAATCTGACTTCGCTCGCGTGCGACTACGCCGCCCGTTTCAAGGTGGGCGGTACCCACCTGAACTTCTTCATCTACGAGCAGCTTCCCGTGCTCCCACCGGCGGCCTTTTCGGAGCCCGCCCCGTGGTCGCCGGACCAGACCGTGGCCGAGTGGATGCTCCCGAGGGTCCTGGAACTCGTGTACACGTCGTGGGAACTGGAGCACTTCGCCCGAGACTGCGGGTTTTCGGGGCCGCCTTTCGCATGGGATGAGGAGCGGCGGTTTCAGCTGCGGTGTGAGCTCGATGCGGCGTTCTTCCACCTCTACGGGATCGAGCGCGAGGACGCCGAGTGCGTCATGGAGACGTTTCCGATCGTCAAGAGGAAGGATATCGCGGCGTTCGGGGAATATCGAACGAAGACGACCGTCCTGGAGCTGTTCGACGGGCTCCAGCTCGGCTGCGTGCCTGCGAAACCCGGCCAGGTGTTCTGATGACTAGCCACGGGTCACGCGACGGTTGGTGGCGCTCAAGTATGCGTGGCAGGGGCTAAGCTCGTGGCACGGCGGCCCCGATGGCACCAGATGGTTGAGTCGTCTCGTGAGGAGGCGTTGAACGCGGTCGAGTTTCACAACCGCCCCGGCGCCCGCAAACCGCTCGAATCCTTTCTGGTACACATGCACATTGCTTGGACCCATTTGCTGCAAGCGGAGTTCGAACGAGATGGGGTTAGCTACTACTACAGAGACCGAAAGAGTCCAACCCGGTATCTGAAGGTCGATGGTGAACGCAAGTCGTGGGAACTCGACCGGTGCGTCCAGGAGCGCTGGGTGGACCCGAAAGACCCAGTGCGCAACAACCTCCAGCTGACCATCAAACTCCGTAATCGAATAGAGCATCGATACCAGGCGGGGCTCATGGTCGCAGCTGCCGGTTTCACACAGGCGCTGGTGATCAACTTCGAGGAAGAGCTGGTCGCGCAATTCGGACCGACGTATTCCATAGCTGACCAGGTGCACTTACCCATTGCGCTCGGGACGTTCTCCCGCGAAGGGGTCGTCCGGCTCATCGCGGCACAACAAGGTCTACCAAGAAAGCTGCACGATTTCTTCATCGAGTACCGATCGGGGTTCGATTCCGACGTGGTGAACGACCGACGATTCGAGCTCCGCGTGGACATCGTGCAGAAGAGAGCCCCGAGAACTGATGCTGATCTCGCGGTGAGCTTCGTGCAGGAGGAGGACCTCCTGCCTCAAGAACGGGCTGCATACGCAGCTCTTGAGAAGACCGGGAGGATCATTCTCCGCGAGAAAGAGAGGCCAGTGTCCAACCTTGGTAGGCTGCGCCCGAAAGGAGTCTGCGAGGAGGTAGAGGGTCAGATACCTTTCAGATTCCGGCATTCGGCGGAATTCCCGGTCGCTTGGAAGCACTTCAGAGTTCGACCTGCTGCTTCCGCTCGAGGAAAGGCCCGCCGGAAGACCGACGAGCGTTATTGTTCCTACGATGAGGCCCACGACGATTATGTCTACACTGCGGCCTTTATAGCTCTGCTTGTGCGAGAATGCGGCACTCCTGATGGATTTCGCAATGTCATCGGGCGCGACCCGACTCCGCAATCCGCAAACGATAGTCACCGGTCGGATGATGAAGCGAGCGGGGCTTCGGGGCGGGTCACGGCGGAGGGGGCCTACGATGAATCCTGAGGTCGCCCGATGACTGAGGGCCGTCCATCAACCGGCGATACCCCCGGCTTTGATGGTGATCAACGAGCTTCGGAGCTTCGGGAGTTCACCGACCCCCGCCAGGAGCGGGTATGTCGGAGGCTGCTGCTGATTGGTCCCGGGCCGGCTGCGTTCTTCGCCGACGCATGCAGGCTTGTCGACGGTCGCTCCGGCTTTCCCAGCGCGACTCACTTGGTGGCCCATCTGGTTCGCGAAATCGAGAGTGCCCTGCGAGCCGTGCTCGAGCCGTTGGCCGGCAGTTCAACCGCAGGGGCCGGAGGGCCTTGTTCGAGGCAACACAGCCATGCGGACCGAATTCGCGCGATCTTGACAGCACTTGAGATCCCGGAGCATGACCCAGTCGGGGCGGCGTGGCTCGGGCTCGCCAAGCAGGGCTCTGATAGCAGCCTGGCACGGCGCGCCCACCGTGATGCTCTCGGGCTCCGGGGCGCGGACGGCGACTTCCTTGCCTGGTGGGAAACGGTGCAGACTGTGCTGGATGCGATCCTGGGGCGGTTCGAGGAGCGGTACACCTTGATCCTGGAACAGCTGGACGCTCTACTTGCTACCAGGTCTCCTGATGTCTCTACTCTCAAGAACAACATCCCCAGCAATCGCGTAGCCCATGGGTACTTCTTCGGCAAGCTCAACGACCCGGCCTGGATTGGCCCTCTGGTCGACGCGGGGATGTTCCAGCATCCGCCGGCTCCGGAACTTGCCGAGGACTCGAATGGCGTCCGCTTCCCCGGCTGGCCGATCACATCCTATCTGGCCCGGATGGCTGTGGAGTATCCGAGCGCGTACGACCGGATTCTTCGGGCCGCCTTGGCAGTTCCGAACACGGACGACGTGCGCGTTCACCTTGATCTGACACGCGTGGCGCTCGCGCTACCCGTAGAACTGGGAAGCCAACTTGTCCCGGCGGCGATTCGGTGGCTGGAATGCCCATACCGGCCGATCGCCGGCCAAGAGTTTGGTCGTCTCGTGGGCCACCTTGCAGGTGGCAGGGCGATCGCGGAGGCCTTGAGCCTTGCGGGGGTTCTGTTCGACGCGGGCGGGTATGCGGACCCGTCTCGGCGCGAGAGGCTTGGTGCGCGTCTCACCTTGTGGGACTACGGCGAAGCTCTCGGGCTTGCGTTGCCTTCTCTGGCGCCTGCAGCACCGATTGAGACTCTCAAGCTGCTCTGCGAGCAGCTTGAGGGCGCCATGGTTCAATCGTTCCCGACCCTTGGTGGCTCAAGCCGCGAGTGGCTGGCCGAGGACTACTCCAGCAGCTGGCGCCCCGCCATCGAGGATCACGAGCAGAACTTCGATCGTGAAGACATCCTCGACGTGCTTGTCGGAGGCATTCGCGATGCGGTGCAATTCTCCGCTGAGGCAGACGCGAGTTCCGTTCGTTCTCTGGTTGCGACGCTCGAAGGTCGGCGCTGGAAGGTCTTTCTTCGGATTGCGCTGGATCTGCTCTCCAAGTTCCCCGATGCGGCCCGTGATCTGGTGGTGGATCGATTGACAAGGCGTATGCTCTTTGACGATTCTGGTATGCGTCACGAGTACTATCACCTTCAGCGGACGCGATTTGGCGAGCTTGATTCCAAGCAGCAGTCGGTCGTTATCGGCTGGATTGACGCGGGGCCTGATCTTGATGACTTCGCGGCTTCCGCCACGGAGGTGGCTGGGCGCGGGCCGACGGACGAGGAGCTGGTCTCCTATGCGAACCGCTGGCGGATTGAAAAGCTCACGCCGATATTGGCCTATCTAACTGCGACCCGGAAGGAAACCTATGGGAAGCTGGTCCAGGAGGTAGGCGAGCCCGAGCGTCCCGATTTCGCCGGTAACCGCAGAATCTCACTCGGCCCAACGAGCCCGCTTTCGGTAGAAGAGCTCGAAGGGGTGGCACCTGCCGACCTAGCCGCGTACCTCCGCGCGTGGCGGCCATCCGGCGAATGGGGCACGGCAACCCCGGAGGATCTCGGGCGACTAGTCACGACACTCGTGGCTGAAAACCCCGAGCCGTACGCCTCGGCGGCTGCTGAATTCGTCGGCTTGGAGGCGACGTACGTTCGCAGTCTGCTCCAAGGGCTCCGGCAGGCCGTTGAATCGAAGAAGCCGTTCCTGTGGGAGCCAGCACTTGGGGTTGCGCGCACCGTGGTGCACGACCCGTGGGCGACCGTACCAAGGTCGGACGAGCATCGAGATCGTCGTGACCCGGACTGGGGCTGGACGCGCAAGACTATTGCCGGTCTGTTGGCCGCTGGGGCGCAGCCGGGCCCAGCGGAGATCCCGTATTTTTTGCGGGACACCGTGTGGGAGATCCTCGAGCCCCTGACGAATGATCCAGACCCGACGCCGCGGGATGAAGAGGAGCGCGGGCGCAGCGGCTTCGATCCCGCTACGCTATCGATCAACACCATCAGAGGCGAGGCGATGCACGCTGCAGTGCGCTACGGCCTGTGGGTCCAGCGTCATCACGAAGGTGTGGGTTCTGACGTCGCCGCCACCGCGGCGTCCGTTTCCCTGCATGAGCTTTGGGAGACCCTGGACGTCCACCTCGATGTGGACCGGGACCCATCGCTCGCCATCCGCTCCGTGTACGGCCAGTGGTTTCCGTGGCTCCGTTTGCTCGACCCCTCGTGGGCTGAGTCTCGTCGTCCTATGGTGTTTCCTGTCGACAAGGAGCAGCGGGCGTTCTGGGATGCGGCTTGGACCACCTACATCGTGTTTTGCAGACCGTTCGACGATGTGTTCGCACTGTTGCGGCCGGAGTACGAGCGGGCCGTGGAGCGGATGGGGTCGGTCACAGGTGAGGCTCCCGTGGGCCAGCGTCCCGAAGAACGACTCGGCGAGCACCTCGTGACGTTCGCATGGCGGGGCGAGCTGACAGTCGATCCGATCGACTCTCTCCTGGCCGACTTCTGGTCCAAAGCACCTACGGCACTGAGGAAGCATGTCTTGGGATACGTGGGCCGCAGCCTTCGTGATTGGCCATTGGATGTGCCGCCAGAGGTCACCGACCGTCTGAAGGCCCTGTGGTCATTCGCGCTTGCAGCCGCCGAACGCTCCTCGCGGCGGGAAGCCCACCCACCTGGGGCGGCCCGGCTACTTGCTGGTGAAGCCGACGAGTTGGCTGCCTTCGCGTGGTGGTTCGCCTCTGGCAAGTTCGAGGACGAGTGGGCGTTCACGCAGCTGGAGTTCGTCATGCGGCGCACGAGCCTGCTAGACCCCGCGTACATGATTGCGCGACGGCTTGCCGTCCTTGTTCGGTCGCACCCGCGAAGGTCGGTGGCCGTGCTAGGTGCACTCGTGGACAGCGACCGGGAAGGCTGGCGCATCGGCGGCTGGAAGGACGACGCCCGCGCCGTCCTCGCCGAGGCGATCGCCTGCGGCGACCCTGACGCGAGGCAAGCCGCGCTGGACACCGTGAACCGCCTGGTGGCGAAGGGGAGGCTGGAGTTCAGGGATTTGGCGAACGCAGGCGGTGACTTGGCGTCTGGGTGCGCCGGCACCGACGAGGAGGAGACATGGTAGACGGCATCCCAGACCTCGACGAAGTACTGGCAGAGGCCCTCCGGCGACTCGGGAGGATCAACATCCTCGTTGCCGGCAAGACAGGAGTTGGCAAGAGCACTCTCATTAATGCCGTGTTCCAGGGTGAGCTGGCGACGACGGGCGTGGGCCGGCCGGTTACGCTACACACGAGGTACATCACAAAGGAGGGCGTACCCCTCGGCATTTACGATACCCGCGGACTCGAAGCCGCAAGTTTTAGAGAAACCATAGGGGAACTGGAGAAGTTAATCCAAGACCGACGGGCGCAGCAGAATGCCGACGATCATATTCACGTCGGCTGGGTTTGCCTGGTGGAGGACTCGCGCCGGGTTGAGCCCGCGGAGTCCGAACTCGTCCACATGCTCACGAGGCGCGAGGTGCCTGTCATAGCGGTGATCACCAAGGCCAAATCTGACGAAGGGTTTAGGGATGCCGTGACAGATCTTCTGTCAGACGTGAAGAACGTTGTCCGTGTTCGGGCATTGGCGACCGTGTTTGACGACGGTCACCGGCTGGAGTCCATGGGACTGGATGACCTGATCGAGTTGACTGATCAGGTGGTTCCCGAGGGGCAACGAAACGCCCTGTCTGCCGCGCAGCGAGTAAGTCTGAAGCAGAAGCAGAGGAGGTCGCACGCGGCTGTGGCCACGGCGGTTACAGCCGCGGCTTCAGTGGGCCTGACCCCGATTCCGTTCGCCGACGCTGCGGCCATCGTCCCGATACAGGTGACGATGTTGGCCAGCGTAAGCGCCATTTGGGGCCTGCCCGTGAATCGTGCGTTCTTGGGAACCTTGGTCGGCGGAGCCATGGCCGGCACGGGCGGTACTGCTGCCGGGCGAGCCACCGTTACGGGACTACTCAAACTGATTCCGGGGGCGGGTCAGGTTGTCGGTGGCATGGTCAGCGCTGCGACAGCTGGGGTTCTCACCACAGCATTCGGAGAGGCATACATCGCCACGCTGAGTGTAGTGGCCAGGGACCCACAGCGGGTTCCAACGCCGGATGAAGTGCGTGAGGAGTTCATGGCGCAGCTGCGGAGGCGGAAACGTTTGACCGGTCAGAGGCAGGATCAGTGACCGGCGTCGTGACTGAGTTGATCGGATACCGACGGGGCCGGGGTGTGTTCGATACTCTAATAGTTGACCACCTGAGGGGCTTTTGATCATCGAATAGTTGACCACCTTCACCGACGAGTCCTGTACCGTCAGCCCCGTTCATGTGGGGCGCCGCATACAGGGGAAGGGCATGTGCTGAAGATGGTCGACGTGGAGTACATCAAGAAGCGGCAAGAGGCCGGCTGGTCGATCCGCAAGATCGCCCGCCGGCTCGAGGTCTCTCGCCAGACGGTGCGCAAGGTGCTGGCGGGTCCGGCTGAAGCGCCCCGCTACCGCCCGAAGGTTTCCCGACCCCAGCCGGTCATGGGTCCCTACCTGCCTATCCTTAAGGACTGGCTGGAAGCGGACCAGGAAGCCCCCCGCAAGCAACGCCACACCGCCCGCCGGGCCTACGACCGCCTGGTGGAGGAGTATGATTTCCCCGGCTCCGAGGTGACGGTGCGCCGGGCGGTGAGAGAACTCCGGGGGCGCCTGACCGAGGTCTACGTCCCTCTGGAGGCCGTCCCCGGGAAGACGGCTCAGGCCGACTTCGGGCAAGCGCAGGTCCTGATCGCGGGCCGCTCGACCCGCGCCTTCCTCTTTTGCCTGCGGGCGAAATACTCCCGGGTGCCCTTCGTCATTGCCTTCCCCACCGAGAAGCTCGAAGCCCTCCTGGCCGGCCACGTGGCGGCGTTTGAGTTCTTCGGGGGTGTCTTCTCCGAGATCTGGTATGACAATCCGAAGACCGCGGTCGTGCGGATCCTGGCCGGTCATGAGCGCGAGGAGCACGAGGACTTCAGCCGCCTGCGCGCCCACTACCTCTATGACTCTGCCTTCTGCACCCCCGCCGAAGCCCACGAGAAGGGCTCAGTGGAGAACCTGGTTGGGTACGTCCGCCGCAACACGCTCGTACCCCACGACCGCCCCTTCGCTTCCTTCGAGGAGCTAAACCGGCATCTGCGCGCCTGGTGCGAGGGTGAGCGGGTGCGGCAGGGAGAAGCCTGGGACCTTGAGGAGACCGCCCTCCGGGAGCTCCCCCCGCACCCCTTCCGGGCCGCGAGTTCCCGACCCGTGTCTATCTCCAAGCTGGCCCTCGCACGCATCGACTACAACCGCTACTCCGTGCCCGTCCGGCACGCCGGGCGTCTGCTCAGGGCGGAGGTGTATGTGGATGAGATCGAGATCTACGCGGACGAACACCGCGTGGCTACCCACACCCGCAGCTACGAGCGGGGCGGAACCTTCATGGAGCTTGCGCACTACCTGCCCGCCTTTGAGCGCAAACCCCGGGCGGCGGCCGGCTGCGCGGCCCTCGGGCAGGCCGACCCCGTGTTCCTGCGGGTGCGGGACCTCCTCCTGTCCGAACCGGGCGGCTACCGTCTCTTCGCCGAGATCCTGCTCCTCGGGCTGCGCTTCTCACTCCCGGTCTTAGCCGATGCCCTCCGAACCTGTCTGGCCTCGGGGAGGCTCTCCCTGGAGGGTGTGCGCCAGCTCTGCCTAAACCTGACCCACGAGCCGCCTGCGCCCGCGGTGGTGCCGGATGCCCTCCTGCTCCCCCTCGCGCCCCCCGATCTTGGTTGCTACGACGCCCTGTGCGCGGTGGCCCGATGAACGCCGACGTGGCGAGCGCCCAGGTGGCGCTTTACACGCAGGAACTCAAGATGCCCGGTCTGCGCACCCACTTTGCGGAGATCGCCCGGGAGGCCCGGGGGACGGAGGAGTCCTACGAGGCCTACCTGGTCGCTTGTCTGCGTGCCGAGATCGAGTCGCGGCGGGAGCACCGCCTGCAGGAACGCCTGAAGCAGGCCCGCTTTCCGCAGCGAAAAACCCTGGAGGAGTTCGACTTCACGCTGGTGCCCTCCGTCTCTCGGGAACTCGTGCTCTCCCTCGCTACGGGGGAGTTCGTGCGGGAGCGGGAGAACGTTATCCTCCTCGGGGCGAGTGGGACGGGGAAAACGCATGTGGCCGAGGCCGTGGGGCTCGCCACCATCTACGCCGGAGCCCGGGTGCGCTTTGCCACGGCTGTCACCTTGGCCCAGGAGCTCCTCCTCGCCCAAGACGAGCATCGGCTTCCCCGTTACCTCAAAACCTGGAAGAAGGTGGATCTGGTCATCGTGGATCTACGCCGACATCGCGACTATGCCGACACTCGCATGGTCGGGGCCGTGGATCGCCTGCTCGCGGCGGGCTTCTTCACTGGCTCGACGGCGCGGTTGTCGGCATAGTTCCACGCCCCGACTAGCTCACTTCGATCGCCGGAGCCGTGGTGCTCCGGCAAGGAGGCGATCATGTCGGGTACTCGCAGGAAGCCGGGGTGTCTGGGCCCGTTTGTGGAGGGCTATCGCGTGCGGCTGTTGGAGCTCGGCTACACGCCGGGCTCGGTGCGCGGGATGTTGAAGGTGCTCGGGCAGCTGGGTCGCTGGATGGATGCGGAGGGGGTCGAGCTGGGCGAGCTCGACATGGCCGCGGTCGACGCGTTCCGCGCCGCAGGCCGCGCCGGTCGGGATCGACGGGTTGCGAGTGTTGGCGAGCTGCGTCAGCTGGTGCGGTATCTGCGGGAGGCCGGGGTGATGACGCCCGAGAAGGCGCAGCGAACGCTGACGCCGCTCGAGGAGCTGATTGCGGATTACCGGCGGTGGCTGCTGGTCGCGCGCGATCTGGCCGCGCCGACGGTGCTTCGGTACGAGAAGCTCGCGCGTCGGTTTCTGGGCGAGCGGGTCACGACCAAGGATGAGCTGGGCACGTGCGACCTAAGTGGCGCCGAGGTGTCGGCCTTTCTGGTGCGGGAGTGCGCCCGCGTCTCGGTGGGCTCGGCGAAGGGTCGCGTCGCCGAGCTCCGCTCGCTGTTGCGCTTCCTGCACGTGCGCAGGTTCACGGAGAGGTCGCTCGCGGATTCGGTGCCGCCCGTGGCGGGCTGGCGGGAGACGGGCATCCCGCAGGCAATTGCCCGTGCCGAGGTCGAGCGGCTACTGACCGGCTGTGACCGGTCGAGCCTCGATGGTGTGCGCGACTTCGCGATGCTGATGCTACTCGCGCGGCTCGGGCTGCGCTCGATCGAGATCTCACGGCTCGAGCTCGACGATCTGCACTGGCGCTCGGGTGAGCTGGTGGTGCGCGGCAAGGCACGCCGTCGGGACCGCCTGCCGCTGCCGAGCGATGTCGGCGAGGCGCTGGCTGCGTACCTAGCGAGGCGCGGAGGGCACGAGAGCCGGCGGGTGTTCTTGACGTTGCGCGCGCCGATTCGGCCGATCCGCGCCGATCTGGTCGGCGACGTCGCGCAGCGGGCATGCAAGCGGGCCGGGGTTCGGCACGTCGGCGCCCATCAGCTCAGGCACGCGCTCGCGAGCGCGATGCTGCGCGAGGGCGCGTCGTTAATCGAGATCAGCCAGGTGCTTCGCCACCGTGACCTGGCGACCACCGCTATCTACGCCAAGCTCGACTTGGGCCGCCTGCGCCAGGTCGCCCAGCCGTGGCCGGGGGCCGCCCGATGAGCGCACTCCAGGAGCACCTTCAGGAGTATCTGCAGCTGCGGCGGGGCCTGGGCCATGAACTCGCAGACGCCGCCCGGCTATTGCCTCGGTTCGTCGCCTATCTCGACGCCAACGAGATCGAGTCCGTCACGGTCGAGGCGGCGCTCGACTGGTCGCTCGAGCCGCCGAAGATGACCGCGACCACCGTCTGGGGCCGGCGGTTCGTGGCCGTGCGCGGGTTCGCCCGCTACCTGTCGGGGATCGACCCGCGAACCGAGGTCCCGCCCGCCGGTCTGATCCCGATCCGTCGCAGGTGGCGCCTGCCATTCATCTACTCAGATGCGGACGTTGCCGCGCTGATGGAAGAGGCGCGCCGGTCGATCCCGCATCCGCTCCGCGCGGCGACCTACGAGACGCTGGTCGGGCTTCTGGCCTCAACCGGCCTGCGGGTTGGCGAAGCGATCCGCCTCGATCACCACGACATCAACTGGGAGGAGGGCGTGTTGCTGGTGCGCCGATCGAAGTTCGGCAAGTCCCGCCAGGTGCCGCTTCACTCCAGCACGCTGGAAGCGCTCGAGCGATATGCCCACCGGCGCGACCGACTCTGCCCGCGGCCAGCGAGCGAGAGCCTCTTCGTCTCGCTGCGCGGCACGCGGATCATCTACGCCTGTGTGTGGCCGACTCACCGGATGCTCTGCGAGCTAGCCGGCGTCGGCGCCGGGGCGCCGCATCCCCCGAGGGTGCATGACCACCGCCACAGCTTCGCGGTGCGCACTCTGGTGGGGTGGTATCGCGACGGCCATGACATCCAGACCAGGCTGCCGTGGCTTGCGACCTATCTCGGCCACCGGGATCCCCGCTACACCTACCACTACCTCTCAGCGGCGCCCGAACTCCTCGGCCACGCCGCTCGGCTGCTCGAGCGTGATCAGGCGGTCCGGTCATGACCCAGGTCGCCCCAACGCTGCAGGCGTTCTTCACCGACCGGCTGGCGAGGCAACTGCAGGCCAGCCCGAGGACGATCGCCTCCTACCGCGACACGCTCAGGCTGCTGTTGTGTTTCGCGCAGCAGCAGACCGGCAAGCCGCCCTCCTCGCTTGACTGGAGTGACCTCGATGAGCCGCTGATCTCCTCGTTCCTGGTGCACCTGGAAGCCGACCGGGGCAACAGCGCCAGGACGCGCAACCTCAGGCTCACCGCGATCCGGTCGCTGTTTAAGTACGCGGCGCTCAGGCATCCCGAGCACGCCGCGGTGATCGCACGGGTACTTTCGATCCCGCCCAAGCGCTTTGAGAAACGCACGATCACGTTCCTCACCGCAGACGAGGCCGACGCGCTGCTCGCAGCGCCCGACCCGGCCCGATGGGAGGGTCGGCGCGACCGGGCGATGCTCACCCTGGCGCTCCAAGCCGGGCTGCGCGTCTCCGAGCTGATTGCCCTCAGGTGCGCCGACATCGTGCTCGGCACCGGCGCCCACGTCCGCTGCGAGGGCAAAGGCCGCAGGCAGCGCTCGGTGCCACTCACCGCGCCGACGCAGACCGTGCTCACCACCTGGTTGAAGGAGCGAGGCGGCCGCCCACACGACCCGCTCTTCCCAACCCGCACCGGCAGACAACTCAGCCGCGACGCGATCGAACACCGCCTCGCCCTCCACGCGGCCAGCGCGGCAAAGTGGTGCCTCTCTTTGCAAGGCAAGCGGCTGCACCCGCACGTGCTCCGCCACAGCTGCGCGATGTCACTGCTGCAAGCCGGAGTGGACACGACCGTGATCGCGCTCTGGCTCGGACACGCCGACGTCCGCTCCACCCAGCCCTACCTGCACGCCGACCTCACGATCAAAGAGCGCGCCCTCGCCCTCGTCACCCCGGCCAACGTCACACCCGGCCGCTACAAGCCATCCGACAGCGTGCTTGCCTTTCTCGAAGCACTGTGACTATGCCGACAATCCAGCTGGCAACCCGGCCAAGAAGCCCGCCCCGAGCAGGCGATCCACGGCCCCGACCATGCGAGTGTCGGCATAGTCGCGATGTCGGCGTAGATCCACTTATGCCGACTTCGGCATAATTAGATGAACTCGGCTATCTCGAGCTCGGACCCGGGGGCCCGCTCCTCTTCCAGTTCTTCGCGGAGCGTTATGAGTCGGCTTCAGTCATCGTCACCTCGAACCTCGAGTTCTCCCGCTGGAGTGAGGTGTTCGGAGATCCGGTCCTCACGGCCGCCCTCCTCGATCGCCTCACCCACCACAGTCATATCCTGGTCTTCGAAGGGGAGTCTTACCGATTCAGGGAGAGCAAGAAGCGCCGGAGTCAACCGGCAGGCAAGTGACAGGGGTGGTCAACTATTCGATGATCGAGGTGGTCATCCTATCGGGTTGTCAAGGCAGTTTGAGCATCTGCGTATAGAGTGC
>JADQBG010000010.1 GCA_016278725.1 Actinomycetota bacterium | reverse complement strand
GCGCGGGCGGGGCGGGCGGGCCGTCCCCGCAGACGGCGGCCATGCCCCATTCTCCGGACCTCCTAGGACCGGGGTAGGCGATCGCCCCGTTCCCGAACGGCCCTTTCCACGGCGTCCGCGCAGGCAATCCCCGACAACAGGCTCTCCGAGGTGTGCCTGGCCCCAGTCACCCGGCCCGTCGCCCATAAGCCCTCCAACACTTGCCCGGTCGCAAGGGGCTCCTGGGCGTCATGGGCGCGGCCTCCGCCAAAGACGAGGCCGCGAGCCACGTAACCTCCGCGCGAATGCGGCGCTCCTAGCACCTCTTGCTCGAGACCAGGAGTCACATACCACTCACCGGTGGCTGCACCATCCGGGAAAACGCCCTTCGGGCACTCGTCCACTCGAAATCCCTGCAAATCCGGAGCTATACGCGAGGACGGCGCAGCCGGTGAAGTCGCCTTCGGCGAAGGGGCGCTCGGTGAAGCCGCGGCCGGTGAAGCCGGGGCCGGCGGACGCGCAGCGATCCAGGCGTCTAGAGAATTCGGACCGTCCGGTTCCACGCCAGTATGCGGTGCTCGATCCGAGGCCGGCCGCGTGACAGGAGGCTCAACCACCCCGCGAAGCATCCCCACCGGCCCCACTTGCCTCACCGGCCTCAACTGCGCTCGGCGAAGAAATGGCGGCATCGAGCCCGGAAGACGCCACAAGCGTGAGCCTACCCTCACCTCCGCGGTATCGAATACGGCTCCCTGTGCCTCGAGCGCCCGCAGAAGGCCCTCGCTAGGCACTTCGCCGATACGCGCTCCGGGGAATTCGCGCTCTCCGATCAGATGGTGACCGCCAAGAGAAAGACCGACCGACAAGACCGCCACATCCGCGGTGAAGCTTTCTCCGAACGCGGTCCCGACGAGCCAGCCTTGGGGAACGCGAGCTATCGACGTTGCAAATCCCTGCCTCAGTTGGACGCCGATTTCCTCCACCCATTCCTTGAGTTGAATGGACACTCGGCGGCGATCCACGACCCCCCACGAGGCCCCCGGCAACACCCACATGTTCTCGAACCAGAGCCGCCCGAGTCCAGCGGATGCGGATCCCTGAGAACCCCGAAGGAGACGCTTCTCGCCCGCCCCCGAAAAGAGAAAGCACGGGGAGTAGTCAGGAATTCCCAGGCTGTCGAGCGAGCCAGAAAGCAGACGCACATCGAAACCGCGGGAGGCAAGCACACCCGCGCAGGCGGTCCCCGATACGCCTCCGCCCACGACGAGCACGCTCGAGTGAGATGTGTGCGTCTCCGCGCCGGCGCCGTCTTCCACTACTTCCCGATGCAAAACCGAGTGAAGATCTCGTCGATAAGATCGGGGACGATGCTCTCTCCGGTTATGGCACCGAGAGCAACGATGGCCGCGCGGAGATCCTCCGAAACCAGTTCATCCGGAAGCCCCTCTTCCAGCGCGCGGACCGTCTGTTCGCCATGTCTGTGGGCCTCCTCGGTGAGGCGGCGCTGTCGTTCCGTCGCAAGCAGGGGCTCCTCGAGATCCAGATCTTTGCCCTCCAGCACCAACTGCGACACCGCATCGCGCAATTCGTCAATTCCGTGTCCGGTGGTAGCAGACACCAAGATGGGAGGCGCGAATTGGCTGAGTTCTCCGAGATCCTCCGGGGAGTCCGCGCTGTTCGCGCCGTCTCCCCGGCTGAGCCGGCCGCTCTTACCCCACCAGGCGGCCTCGCCGCCGGCGAGACCATCCCCTCGCGTCGGCACCAGATCGATCTTGTTGGCGACGAGGATCGTGCGTGCGGGATCGACCCCGTCCAAGAGGTGACGGTCTTCGCCGGAAAGCCCTTCGGCTGCGTCGAAAACAGCGAGAATCAGGTCGGCGGAATCGAGCGCGGCGCGAGAGCGCTCGATTCCGAGCACCTCGACGTGGTCCCGCCCTTCACGCAGGCCCGCGGTGTCCACCAAACGGAGCAGGATTCCGCCACACTCCAGGGTTTCCTCGATGGTGTCTCTGGTGGTGCCGGGGATCTCCGACACGATCGCCCGTTCACGCATCAGCAGAGCGTTGAGAAGCGAGCTCTTGCCCACATTGGGCCGGCCCACGATCGCCGTTCGTACCCCCTCCTCCAAAGCCCTGGCTGTGAACGCCGTCGCCAACAAACCCTCCAGCTGCCGGCAAACCCGCGCCACTCTCGAAGCCAAACCTTCGCGGTCGAGGTCATCGATGTCCTCTTCCGAGAAGTCTATTCCTGCCTCGAGTTCGGCCAGCACGGAGACCAACTGCCGACGAAGGTCTCGCAGCCGATCACCCAGTCCTCCTTCAAGTTGGCGCACCGCGGCGCGCAAAGCGGTGGTGGTGCGCGCTCGGATGACGGACGACACGCTCTCGGCCTGGGTCAGATCTATCCGCCCGTTGAGGAAGGCGCGCTTGGTGAACTCCCCCGGTTCGGCCGGCCGAGCCCCCTTCTGCAGGAGGATCGCCAGCACTGCCCTTTGTGCGGCGGGGCCGCCGTGGCAATGCACCTCGACTACATCCTCTCTGGTGTAGGTCGCGGGGGCCCGCATCACCGCGAGGAGGACTTCGTCTACATATTCACCAGCGGCGCCAACAATGTGACCGTAAAGGAGGCGATGACTTTCCGCACCGACCCGGTCGGCCCCGCCTCGTATTGGCCGAAAGACCTGCTTGGCGATGGGCACCGCTTGCGGACCGCTCATCCGCACGATACCGATGGCCCCGGCCCCGCCGGCCGTACTGATGGCGGCGATGGTCTCAACCGTCGGCTTCTGGGATGTCTCCATGTGGGGCTCGGATGTCGGAATCGCCCGGGGGGCCATAACTTCCTCTAGGTGAGTTTTAGCGGTCGCCGCCGCCCTGCGGCAGGCCAACCTCTCCAGAGGACAAATGATGCCAGAAAGTCGGGCCGGCCGCAGAGCTTCGCGGGTCCGGGGATTCTGGGCGCCGAAGCGCCCGCAAGCCGCATTAGCGGGAGGGATGAATGACTACGTAACGATTCGGCTCCCTGCCGACGCTCTCGGTGCTAACGCCCGCCCAGTCGCGAAGAGTCAGGTGCACGATCTTGCGTTCCGCCGGAGTCATGGACTCGAGCTCGACCGAGCGGCGCCGCTTGACCGCCTCCTGCGCCTTGCGCTCCGCCACCCTCTCGATGCCCGCTCGGCGGCGGCCCTTGTAGCCTTCCGCATCGATCTCGAGTTCCTTGCGGGCATCCGGGTTGGGGTAGAGAATAATGCTCGCCAGATGCTCGATCGCATCCAGCGTCTGCCCCCGGCGGCCAATGAGGATCCCCATCTCCTCGCCGGTGATCTCCGCCCGGAGGGCGTCCGCCGTCTCCTCTATGGTGACCCGGGCGTCGATACCCAGGTGGCGCAGGACGGTATCCAGGTACTCGCGCAACCGGTCTGAGCCCGCACTCGGCTGCCAATCGTCCTCGTCGTCCGAGGTGTCTTCCTCGCCCTCCTCGGATAGCCCGCTGAGGGCTTCGAGAGCATCCTCCCGCAGGACGACTTCCACCTCCGCGTCGACGCCGCCCACGCCCAAGAAGCCTTCCTCCGGCTCGGTCAGGACCCGCAGCTCGTATTGGTCCTCGTCCAACTCGCCGGGAGCGAAGCCCAAGCCGGCCATGGCCCGGTCGACGGCCTTCTCTATGCTCGGCCCGCTACCTCTTGCCGCGCTTGCCTTTGGAGGTTTTCCGCTTTGTCTGCTGTCCGCCACCTTTGCCTCCTGCAGGCTCCGCCTCGATCACGGCTGCTGCCGCCGCCGCTGGAGCCGGTAAGGTCCGGTTTATAACGAATTGCTGGCCTATCTGCCACATATTGGATGTGAACCAGTAGATGAAGAGGCCCGCCGGCCAACGGCCGATGAACATGATGATTCCGATGCCGATGGGCATGGCGTAAACCATAGCCGCCTGGGTCGAATCACGGTTCGCCATCATGATCTTCGAAGAGAGGAACTGGCTGCCCACGTACAGCAAAAGGAGCGGCAGGTCGAACTCGGTGATGTTCCGCGCCAGGAATTCCGAGGTCGCCCCCGACCAATTGCGAATCCACAACCACTGGTTATCGGCGACAAACACTCCCTCGGCCTCAGCGCCCCGCAGCATGTAGAAAAGGGCGATGAATACCGGCATTTGGAGCAAAAGGGGAAGGCACGACCCGAAGGGGTTGAACTTATTCTCCTTATAGAACTCCATCATCTTCTGATTGAGGAGTTGCCGATCGTGCTTGTACTTCTCCTGCAGGGCTTTCAGTTGCGGCTGGAGCACCTGCATGGAGCGCATGCTCTTCATCTGCCTGATGGTCAGCGGGAGCAGGATCAACCGCACCAGAATCGTGAGGATAACGATCGACCAGCCCCAGGTGAGCCCGAAGTTCTCGTGAATGAACTCGAGAATCGTCAGAAAGATGTCGCTCAAGGGGGAGAACCAACTGCTCAAGGCTTCACCCCCGGCTCATGCGAGGCGTGCCTGGACTCGGCCGGCATGCGGCCGAAGAGCGTCTGCCGCTCCACAGGATCGTAGCCGCCGTAGCTAAAAGGGTTGCAGCGAAGCAGGCGCCAGGCCGCGAGAACGCTTCCTCGCCCCACACCATAGCCCCTGACCGCATCGACGGCATACTGGGAGCAGGTCGGATGGTAGCGACAAGTTCTGGGCAGCGCCGGAGAAATGAAGCGCTGATAAAGGCGTATGGCTGCTATGAAGGCTCCCTTGATCATTACTCCCCACTCGCCCCTTCGCCCCTCTCGGGCAGAAGCAGCGAGGACTTGCGAAATACTTCGAGAACGCGGCCCTCGACGCCTGAAAGACCTTCACGCTCGGCCAACTCCACCAGCGGCTGTCGAGCGATCAGCACAAAATCCCAACCGCTCTGCACGCGGTGTTCATTCAAGCGGAAGGCTTCGCGCAAGACGCGCTTGATGCGATTGCGCACCACTGCCGATCCCAGTCTCTTCGACACCGAGAATCCAACGCGCGAGGGCGCGCCGTCGCTGGGCGGTGCCGCATCAGTACGGCGGAAATAGTATAGAACCAGGTATCGGTTGGCAACCGACCGCCCCACCCGGTATACGCGATCGAAGTCCTGAGAGCGGGAGAGGCGACTGCGGCGCCTGACCAACGCGGCTAGGTCGAAAGGCGCTTGCGCCCTTTGTCGCGCCGGCGCTTGAGGAGTGCGCGGCCGGCACGCGTGGACATCCGATTACGAAAGCCGTGCGCCTTCTTCCGCTTACGCTTGTTTGGTTGGTACGTCCGCTTCACGACGCCTCTTTCTCAATCGGTCGGAACTGTCTTGCCTTTGCCTCGCCGTCAGTTAGCGGCGGCGCAAAGGACGGAGCAGTATAGCCTCCACCGGCTCGACTAGTCAAACCCAGCGCACGGCGGACGGCGGCAGAGTCGACACGCCGTGCAAACATCGGCCGTCCCTGTACAACAGACCCGGGACGGGGCCGCCCGAAGCCGCCCTCCGAGCAGGGTCAAGTCTGTGGAAGTTGTGGATAAGTCCCCTGCTGAGCGTCGGACGTGGGAATCGCTTGTGGAGAGTAGCCGGATTCGCCATTCCTCAGCCCGCCCTTTTTCCTCGGCCGGTTTTCGCCACGATACCCCCGCATTCCGAGCGGCATGCATTGACCGGCAGTAACGCCCGCAAAGGCCGCCTTCCGCAGATCAGGGATATCCCCAGTTTCCCCAAGAGGCACCGGCGGCGCCCCATCTCTATGCCATCATTCTTCCTACTTTTCAACAGAACACGACCCGTGCTGGGGATAACGGCGACTTTTACCTGCAAATAGGCAAGCACGTCCGGTGGAGATCATGCGAAAGCCCGTTGGACGGATTGCCCACTTTGCGGATAATTAGGCCCCTCTCACGAAACGCCGTTGTGGAAAAGCCTGCTTGTGATCGATAGAATGCGGTTTCATTTCGCAACGGATCGCAGCTGTTTCGTCTTGACAAGGAGAGCGGAAAGACCCATGCCGCCGGACAGCACGGCTCAGAGTCTCGAACGGCCCATCCAGGCATTGGTCGCGGTCTACGGCAATCACCTGGAGGTGCCTTCCCTCTACGAGGTCTCGCGCCCGGATCCCCGGCTGTTTCTCTCGACCCTCGCAGATACGGTGAATTCCCTGGCCAGAGAGCTCGGGGGCGGTATTCCTCCCGAAGCTGTGGAGGAAGTCGTCGACAACTTGATCCACGCCGGTCTCGGCGGCGCTACGGTGAGCATCCTGGAGCTCGGCAATCTGATTCTCGTGGCCGACCAGGGTCCTGGGATACCGGATAAAGCGAAGGCCCGTCTCCCCGGGTTCAGCACCGGCACTCCGGCCGCCCGGGCGGTCATTCGCGGCGTTGGTGCCGGGCTCGGCCGGGCCGGTTCTTTGGTCGAAGGGCGGGGAGGGAGGCTGGAGATCGAGGACAACCTCGGCGGCGGCACCGTGGTGCGGCTCTGGGTTCCCGGGCCCGCCCCGCAGGAAACCCCGGCGCAAGAGCCCCGCCCACCCGAACCCGCTCTCGGCGATCGGCACCTGCGGATGCTCTTGTTGGTGGTAGAGCTCGGACCTGTGGGTCCCACCGCCTTGGCCAAGGAGATGCACCTGTCTGCATCCACCGCTTATCGCGAACTCGAGGAGCTCGAGAGCAGCGGCCTCGTGGAGAGCGATTCCCGAGGAAGGCGCACCATCAGCGCCAAAGGGATGTCCCGCCTGAAGACTTTACTCTAAAGGACTAGCCGAGGGGCCCCCAACTGACCTATCCTGGAAGACCTGAAGGTCACACTCCTACCCGCTAAGAGGGTTGCTGTTGGATACGTACAAAAGCGGGGAAATCTGGGACAAGGCCCTCGCCATCATCCGCGAGCGCCTGAACGAGGGCACTTACCGCATTTGGTTCGAGTCCACCAAGGGTCTCGGTTTCTCTGACGATGCGTTTGTGGTCGGCGTGGGCTCCGACTTCGCCAAGGATTGGATAGAGACGCGCTTTCAGCCGATCATCCACGAAGCACTCGGCGAGGTGCTGGGCGACCGCGTCTCCTGCCGCCTGGTGGTCTCGCCCGAGTTGGCGGCGGATGCCGACTCCCATGAATCCCCGGATTACGACTCGGATAGTGAGGGAGACCAGGGCCGCGAGCCCGCGCCAGACGGCGGAGCGCAACCCGCCGATCGCCAGACGCTCGAGCCACGCGGCAACGGGTCGGCGCCGCCGGCCGCAACTACCTCGGTCTCCCGGATCCATCCTTCGCTCTCGGGGCTAAACCACAAGTACACCTTCGAGAGTTTCGTCATCGGACCATCCAACCGCTTCGCGCACGCAGCCGCCCTGGCGGCGGCCGAATCGCCCGGCACCGCGTACAACCCGCTGTTCATCTATGGCGGCGTGGGCCTGGGAAAGACTCACCTTCTTCAGGCGATCGGCCATTACTCCCTGCAGCATTCTCCGCACCTCAAGGTCCGTTTCGTAACCATCGAGACCTTCACCAACGACTTCATCAACTCTCTGCGGGACGATTCCATCGAGGGCTTCAAGCAGCGCTACCGCACGAACGACATTCTCCTGATCGACGACATTCAGTTCCTCGAGCGCAAGGAGCAGACCCAAGAGGAGTTCTTCCACACCTTCAACGCTCTGCACGAAGCCGGCAAGCAGATAGTCATCTCCTCCGACCGTCATCCCAAGGCGCTTCATACTCTGGAGGACCGGCTGGTCTCGCGGTTCGAATACGGGCTGACCACGGACATCCACCCACCCGACCTGGAGACCCGCATCGCCATCCTGCGGAAGAAAGTGTTGATGGAAGGCATCAGGCTGGACGACCCCGAGGTGCTGACGGTGATCGCCTCACGGGTGCCCAACAACATCCGTGAGTTGGAGGGTTGCCTGACCCGGGTGGTCGCCTTTGCCTCATTCTCCAACAGCCCCATCGATCGCGATGTGGCCGCCGCCGTGCTCAAGGACATACCCGAGGTTCCCCAGGTTAGGATCACCATTGAGTTGATCATGAAGATCGTGGCCGGCAGGCTCAACGTCTCCGAGGCCGAGATCAAAGGAGATCGGCGGTCCCGCAACGTGGTTCAGGCCAGGCACGTGGCCATGTACTTGGCCCGGGAACTCACCGACCTCAGCCTGCCCAAGATCGGGGAGCGGATGGGCGGCCGCGATCACACCACCGTCCTGCATGCGGTGGAGAAGGTTACGAAGCTCCTGCAGGGAGACCGGCAGATGTACGACCTCATCCAACAACTGACCACGATGATAAAGAGCGCTCAGTGATGGCGCTTGGGGACAAGCCGGGAAAGAGCGGTGGAGAGAGTGCACAAGCGACCGGGATTGCAACAATTGTAACTAAGGTGTGTGGGGTTCTTCGCCGGTGGTCCACACCGCGATCCCGAGGCCCGTTCGCCCGGGTTAGCGGCTTAGGGGACTTTTCCCCAGCTTCCACAGCCCTTATGACTACACCGATCTCTTTCTTTAAATAGTTCTTAGTGATTGGGAAAACCCCCGCAGGCAAACCGGGATCCGGTAGACAAGGAGCGACTATATGAAGGTAGTTGCACGCAAGGCTGATCTGGTCAACGCCCTCAACACGGTCAACAAGGCCGTGTCAACGAGGAGTTCGATCCAGGTGCTTTCGGGAGTGTTCCTGGAAGCCAAGGCGGAGGGCTGCCATTTGGCGGCCACGGACATGGAGATCTCCATCAAGGCTCCACTCGATGCTCAGGTCGAGGAGCCGGGAGCGGTGGTTCTGCCGGCACGCATAGCGACGGACATCGCCCGGAACCTACCCCGCGAAGAGGTCGTGATCGAGCAGAAGGCCGGCGAGAGCCAGGTGGAAGTGCGTTCGGGAGAGTCACAGTTCATGCTGCAGTCACTACCGGCGGCGGACTTCCCGCAGTTGCCGGTGTTTCCCAAGGAAAGCGCCTTCACGCTTGGGAAGAAGGGCTTCCTCGAGACGGTCGACCGCGTGAGCTCGAGCGCGTCCCGCGATGAAACCCGCCCGGTGTTGACCGGCGTCCTCATGCACGTCACCAAGACCTCGGTGAAGATGGTGGCCACGGACAGCTACCGGCTGAGCGTCAAGGAAACCGAGATCGACACCGGAGTCGAGGAGAGGCTCGAGGCCATCGTCCCCGCACGTTCTTTGCAGGAACTCTCCCGGATAGGTGCCGCGTCGGACGCCGACACCATCAGCGTGGTGGCTACCGATAATCAGATCCTATTCGAGATCGGCGGAGTTGGGCTGAGCTCGCGCCTGATCGATGGGCAATTCCCGAATTATCAGCAACTGCTGCCCGATTCCTTCGACCACGAGGTGGTCATGGCGCGCGACGAACTGGGGGATGTGGTGCGGCGCGTCGGCCTGCTCGCTCAACGCAACGCGCCCATACGCCTGCGCTTTGAGGAAGGCACCCTGACCGTCTCGGCGGAGTCCCAGGATGTCGGCCGAGCGCGTGAAGCCGTTCCGGTGCGCTATCAGGGCGACGTCCTCGAGATCGGTTTCAATCCGGAATTTCTCCAGGCCGGAATCGCGGCGGTTGCGGCAGACGAGGTACGGATGAAATTCATCAGTCCCCTGCGGCCGGCTCTGCTTTCCGGCGAGGGCGATGACTTCCTCTACCTGATCATGCCGATCCGGCTGAACGATTAGCGCGCCTCGGAGCCAAGAGGTCGATCTGCCCATAACCCTGGGGCAGTTTCTCAAGGCGGCCGGCCTGGTCATGAGCGGCGGCGAGGCCAAGGTGCTGATCCTCGAGGGGGCGGTCACCGTCAACGGGGAAGCTGAACTCCGCCGCGGAGCGAAATTGGCCGCGGGTGATGTCGTGGAAATCGCGGACGAGCGGGTCAAAGTGGTCGCGCGTGGCAGTGCTTCGCCGGGTTCGGCTACAGAACGTCCGTAATCATGACTCGCTCGCGCTCGAGCTGGGGCCGGGGGTAAACGCGCTCGTCGGTCCCAACGGCGTGGGCAAGACCTCCGTGCTCGAGGCCGTGCACGTCGCGCTCCGGGGCTCGTCGCCGCGCACCCGCAGCCTGCGCGAGGTGATCCGTCGCGGCGAACAGGTGCTGCGGGTCGAGGTCGACATTGACTACGGGGACCGCGTCGTCTCGGCCGCCACCGGTTATGACCGTTCCGGGGAGCGGCGGATGACCCGGGACGGCGCCCCGCTGGACGACTACACTCGGTGGGAAGCGGAAGTGCCCGTGAGGGTGTTCCTGCCCGACCATCTTCTCCTGGTCAAAGGCGGGCCCCGCCGGCGCCGCCGTTACGCGGACGGTTTGGCGCTCGCGGCCAAGCCCGGCTACCGGGAGATCCAGGCGGAGTACGAAGAGGCCCTGCGCCAGCGTAACTATCTCCTGCGGCGCGGGGCAGGCGCCGCGGAGCAGGCCGCCTGGGAGTCGGTCCTCGCCGAGCGCGGTCTGGAGCTCAACCGGTTGCGCGCCGAGGTCCTCCAGGCCTTCTCTCCCCGGTTTGCCGCCGGGTTTGCCTTGCTGGCTCCTTCGGAGGCGGCGGAGGCCAGACTCGTGTATCGCACCAACGCCGCGGGTCTGACGGCAGAAGAGTACCGGGAGCGGCTGGCCGAGGAGCGGCCCGACGACCGCAACCGCGGCTACACCCGGCTGGGCCCGCACAGGGACGACGTGCGGCTGTTTCTCGGCGACCGCGACCTGCGTGAATTCGGCTCGCAAGGCGAGCAGCGCACGGCTTTGCTCGCGCTGCTGATCGGGGAACGGCGCTGGCTTTGGGAGGAGGCCGGCAGGTGGCCGCTGCTGCTCCTGGACGACGTCATGAGCGAGTTGGACCATGAACGCCGGCGGGCTCTTTTCTCCGCGCTCGAGGAGGGAGGACAGACGCTGATAAGCACCACGACCACCGATTACTTTACGTCCGCTGAGCTCGCTACTATGACGGTAATACGGATCGGCCCCGGTCCCGGCAGACCAACGACCGAGCAGTGAGGAGGGCGGGCGGATTGACTGGAGGAGAGTTGGAGCGCGTAGGCGACCTCGCGCGAGGGATCGACCTGACCTCGAAGTCCCGCGCCGCGCGCATATCCAGGCTGTGGGAGCAGATCGTGGGGACGGAGTCCGCGCGCAACAGCGGCCCGCGGCAGTTACGCGGGGGCCGGCTCACGGTGGCCACATCCTCCTCGGTCTGGGCGCAGAGTCTGCAGATGATTTCCGAGAGGATCCGGCAGAGGTTGAACGAGGCCCTCGGAGAAGATGCCGTCGGCGAGATCGTATTTCGGCCGGCCGGCTGGGATCCCGGAGGGGGCGCGGACGGACCTCGGGCGTTGAGGGCCGATCCCCCGGGCGGGCCCTCGGAAGGACGCTCGAAAAGACCGCCGCCGCGCCCGCTCACGGCCGAGGAAGAAGCGGCGGCGGCAGCGGTCGAGCGAGACGCCTGCGACGCCGAACTGGGGCGGGTGATCGCGGCCGCCATGAGGGCTTCGCTGGCCCGCCGCGACCCCTGACCGGGCATGCCCTGCATACCCCCTGGGGTGGATTGAGAGAGCACGCCCTGACCTCAGAAAGCCTTCCCTTTATGCTATTATTCACAGGGCGCGCAACCCCGCTCGCGCAGAGGTTTTTAGCCTTCTGCGAACTCCCCTTCCAGTGGTTCGGCCACGGCTGGGCGCGGGCTTTGTCGGAGCGGACGCGCCCCGCGAGATGATCATCAGGAAGGGAGTCTCAGGCGAGTGACTGAGCATACCTATGACGCCACCGATATCCAGGTACTCGAAGGCCTGGAACCGGTGCGCAAACGCCCGGGAATGTACATCGGCTCCACCGGTCCCCGCGGACTTCACCACCTGGTCTACGAGGTGGTCGACAATTCGGTCGACGAGGCCCTTGCGGGCTACTGCAACCGCATCGAGGTGACCCTGCACGCGGATTCCTCGGTGACGGTCAGCGATAACGGCCGGGGGATTCCGGTCAAGGTCATGCCCCAGTTCGGCAAGTCGGCGCTCGAAATCGTGATGACCAAGTTGCACGCCGGGGGCAAGTTCGGAGGCGAGGGCTACAAGGTTTCCGGCGGTCTGCACGGGGTTGGGGTCTCGGTGGTCAACGCTCTCTCCGAAGAAGTCACGGTCGAGGTGTGCCGCGAGGGCAGTCTCTTCCGCCAGAGTTACGAGCGCGGAGTGCCGGTGGCTGATGTGGCGAAGGCCGGCAAGTGCTCGGATACCGGCACCAAGACCCGCTTCCTGCCGGACGCCCAGATCTTCGAGAGCCTCGATCTGAACTTCAACACCCTGGTCCAGCGGTTGCGCGAGGTGGCTTTTCTCAATCGCGCGCTCACCATTGTCCTGACCGACGAACGTCCGGCTGCTGCGCGCGAGGAGGACGCGGCCGCGGCCGCGCTCGTCGCCGAAGGCAACGGTGGAGAGGCGGCCCGCCCGGAGCGCACCGTCGTGGAGGAGGTTCAGCCGCCGGCGGAAGCACGTACGGTCACCCTGTACTACGAGGGCGGCATCATCGACTTCGTGCGCCACGTCAGCGAGCAGAAGGACCCGATCCACGACAAGATCGTGTACTTCTCCGATGCCGTCGAGGACCAGCAGATGGAGCTGGCCATGCAGTGGAACGCGGGCTACATCGACAACGTCTTCTCGTTCGCCAACAACATCAACACGCATGAGGGCGGCGCTCATCTCTCGGGATTCCGCGCGGCGCTCACGCGCACGATCAACGATTACGCCCGCTCAAAGGGCATCCTCAAGGAGAAGGACGAAAACCTCTCCGGCGAGGACGTCCGCGAAGGCGTGGTGGCCATCCTGAGCGTCAAGCTCAAGGAGCCACAGTTCGAGGGCCAGACCAAGACCAAGCTCGGCAACTCCGAGATGCGGAGCTTCGTCGAGCAGACCGTGAATCAGAAGCTGGCGGAGTTTCTGGAGGAGAATCCCGGCGAGGCCAAAAAGATCGTGACCAAGGCGGTCCAGGCCGCTCACGCTCGGGCGGCCGCCCGCAAGGCGCGCGACCTCACCCGGCGGAAGAGCGTGCTCGAGAACAGCACCCTCCCGGGCAAGCTGGCGGACTGTTCCATGAAGGAAGCCGCCTCCACCGAGATGTACCTGGTCGAGGGCGACTCGGCCGGCGGTTCGGCCAAGCAGGCGCGCGACCGCAGCTTCCAGGCGATCCTGCCGCTTCGCGGGAAGATCATCAACGCGGAGAAGGCCCGGCTCAACAAGATCCTCTCCAACGTCGAGATCCAGGCGATTGTGACCGCCATGGGGACCGGTTTGGGTGACGAGTTCGATCTGGAGCAGGCGCGCTACCACAAACTCATCATCATGACCGACGCCGACGTGGACGGGTCGCACATCCGCACCCTGATCCTCACCTTCCTGTTCCGCAACATGAAGGAGTTGATCGAGGCGGGCTTTGTCTACGTGGCGCAGCCCCCGCTCTACAAGGTCACGCAGAAGCGCAATGACTATTACGCGTTCAACGACAAGGAGCTCGAGGCCGTGCTCGACCGGCTGGGCAGACAGGGCATCTCCATCCAGCGTTTCAAAGGGCTGGGCGAGATGAATCCAGACCAACTCTGGGAGACCACCATGAACCCGGAGAGGCGTACGCTGCTGCAGGTTACCGTGGACGACGCCGCCATCGCCGACGAGACCTTCACCATCCTCATGGGCGACAAGGTCGAGCCGCGGCGGGAGTTCATCGAGGCGAACGCCAAGTACGTCAAGAACCTGGACGTCTAGAAAACTGCAGGTCCAAATAACCACGGCCGCCGCGGGGTCGGCGGCCGGCATCGGTAGCAGGCAAGGAAGGCATTAGAGTGCTCGAAACTCTCGAAGGTCGTATCGAACAGATAGAGATCGCGGAGGAGATGCAGAACTCCTACCTGGATTACGCCATGAGCGTGATCGTGGGCAGGGCACTCCCCGACGCCAGGGACGGCCTCAAGCCGGTGCACCGGCGCGTCCTCTACGGCATGCACGACTCGGGCATGCAGCCCAACCGGCCCTACCGCAAGTGCGCCCGCATCGTCGGTGACGTCATGGGTAGCTTTCACCCCCACGGTGACTCGGCCATCTACGACACCCTGGTGCGGATGGCGCAGAGCTTCTCCATCCGCTACCCCTTGGTCGACGGGCACGGCAACTTTGGCTCCGTAGACGGCGACGCCGCCGCGGCCATGCGCTACACCGAGTGCCGTCTGGCCAAGCTGGCCACGGAGATGCTCCGGGACATCGACGCCGACACGGTCGACTGGACCCCGAACTACGACGAGAGCCGGGAAGAGCCCGTGGTGCTCCCGGCACGCTACCCCAACCTGCTGGTAAACGGCGCGTCGGGCATCGCCGTGGGCATGGCGACCAACATCCCCCCGCACAACCTGGGCGAGGCCATCGACGCCACCGTCGCCCTTATCGATAACCCCGAGCTGGGCTCGCTCGATCTGACGGAGCACATCAAGGGTCCGGATTTCCCCACCGGGGGCATCATCATGGGCTGGGCCGGGATGAAAGAGGCCTACCAGACCGGCCGGGGCAAGATAATGGTGCGCGCAAAGGTGCACACCGAGCAGCTCAAGCAGGGCAAGACCGCGATCATCGTCTCCGAGATCCCTTATCAGGTGAACAAGGCCCAGATGATCGAGAAGATCGCCGAACTCGTCCGCGACAAGCGGATTACCGAAATCTCCGATCTGCGCGACGAGTCCGACCGCTCGGGCATGCGCATCGTCATCGAGCTCAAGCGCGAAGCCATCCCCAAGGTGGCGCTCAACAAGCTCTACAAGCACACCGCGATGCAGAGCACCTTCGGCGTGATCATGATCGCCCTGGTCAACGGCGTGCCCCGGGTGCTCTCGCTCAAGGACATGCTCAGCCACTACATCGCTCACCAGTACGACGTCATTGCCCGGCGGACCAAGTACGAGCTGGACAAGGCGCGCAAGCGGGCCCACGTGCTGGAAGGCCTGCTGATCGCCATCGAGAACCTGGACGAAGTCATCCGGGTGATCCGTTCGAGCGAGGATACCGAGGCGGCCCGCACCAACCTCATGGAGCGCTTCGGGCTTTCCGAAGAGCAGGCCCAGGCGATCGTCGACCTGCGCCTGCGCAATCTGACCGCGCTGGAGCGCCACAAGATCGAGGAAGAGCATCGCGACCTGCTCGAGCGGATCGAGTACTTGGAGTCGCTCCTGGCCACCGACAGCATGATCTACGGCGTGATCAAGGAAGAGCTTCTCGAGATCAAGGCCATGTACAACGATCCCCGCCGCACCGAGATCTCGCCCGGCGAGGACGAGATCGACATCGAGGACATGATCGCGGTCGAGGAGATGGTTATCTCCATCACCAAGTCGGGCTACGTCAAGCGCCTGCCCGTATCCACGTACCGCACCCAGCACCGGGGCGGGGTCGGGGTCATGGGCATGGACCTCAAAGACGGCGACTACATCGAGCATCTCTTCATCACGACCACGCACCACTTCCTGCTCTTCCTGACCTCCAGGGGCAAGGTGTACCGCCTGAAGGTGCACGAGCTGCCCCTGGGCAGCCGGCAGAGCAAGGGCCGCGCCGTGGTCAACCTGCTGCCGCTGGCGCAGGACGAGCAGATCAAGGCGGTGATCGCCACCAAGGACTTCACCGATGCCAAGTACCTCTGCTTCGCCACCAAGAATGGGCTGGTGAAGAAGACCAGGTTCAAGGAGTACGACACCATCCTCAAGGCGGACGGCATCATCGCGATCAGCCTGCAGGAAGACGACGAGCTCGTGGCCGTGCGGCCGACCAACGGGGACGACCACCTGATCCTGGTGTCCTCTCAGGGCAAGGCCATCCGCTTCGACGAGTGCGACGTGCGGCCCACCGGGCGCAACACCATGGGCGTCAGAGGGATGTCCCTGCCCAAGGGACACGAAATCGTGGGCATGACGACGGCCGAGGATGACATGGATCTGTTCTGTGTCACCAGCGGCGGCTACGGCAAGCGCACGCCGATCTCGGCTTATCCCCTGCGGCATCGCGGAGGAATGGGCGTGATCACGATCAGGGACTCCGAGGACCGGGGAGACCTGGTGGCCATCTCGGCGATCCGCGACAACCATGAGCTGCTACTGGTCAGCCACGACGGCACCGTGATCCGCATTCCCGCCGGAGGTGTCCGCAGCACGGGGCGTAACACCATGGGCGTGCGGGTGATGAACCTGCGCAAGGGCGACCATCTGGTCGGTCTGGCCCGAGTCGTGGTTGGCCCCGCGGGGCCGGCCCAGGAAGAACTGGAAGTCGACTAGCCTGTAGGGAAGGGCTGGATAGCTGAACCAAAAGGGGGGAGCCCGGCTCCCCCCTTTCTTCGTCTCCACCAGGCGCGGCAGGCGCTCACGCGGTCAGATCACCTCGACCATCCGGGGCCGCGGGGCTTCCGAGAACCGGCCGGGCCGGAAGTGGTCCGCGGCCGCTACTGCATGAACGTGCTGGTCACGTAGTCGGCAACCGCCTGGATCTGCTCGTCCGAGAGCTGGCCTTCAAATGAAGGCATGGCGCCGGGTCCGGTGCGGACGGTCTCTTCTACCGTGGCCTGGTCGAGGCTGAGCGCGGTCAGGTCGGCGCCCACGCCGCCGGTGCCGTCGGCGCCGTGGCAGGTGACGCAGTTCTGCGTGAAGACCTCTTCTCCCGACACTGCGCCCATACTCTCGGTCGTTTCGCTACCCATGCCCTCAGTGGTTTCGGTACCCATGGCCTCTGTGGTCTCGGTGTCCATGACTGCACCTTCGGTGGTGTCGGTGACAGTCTGGGGTTCGTCGTCCCCGCAACCGACCAGGACCGCGACGCTGAGGGCGAGCAGGAGCACAAGTAGCAGGTGAGGTAGCTTGCGAGACATAGATCCTCCCATGGCTTGTGAACCAGGCTACGAACGGCGGCATACCCGGCGCGGCCCATGGTCGAAACGCAGCGAGGCCCTCGCGAGCCGGAGAAGTCGGGCCTAGGCGGTGACCCGCAGGACTTCGGCGACGCTGGTTCCGCCTGCGAGCACCCGCCGCAGGCCGGCTTCGCGCAGGGGGATCATTCCCGCTTTGCGAGCCTGCCGCCGGATCTGTTCGTCCCCCGCGCCTTTGAGGATCTGCTTGCGGACCTCCGGCGTGACCGGCAGCACCTCGAAAAGCCCCAGCCTCCCGCTGTAACCGGTCCCGAAGCACCGGGGACAACCCACCGGCTCGCGTATGAGGAACTCTCCATCCCCGAGGAAATCACGCTCGCCGGGGGACATGTCTTTTGTGCTCAGGCGCACTTCTTTCGAGCAGCGCGGACAGAGTCTGCGGGCCAGCCGCTGGGCCACCACACACTCCAGAGACGAGGCGATCAGATAGGGGGGTACGCCCATTTCCACCAGCCGGGTGATGGCCGAGGGGGCGTCGTTGGTGTGCAACGTCGAAAGCAGAAGGTGCCCGGTGAGGGAGGCTTCGGTGGCGATCATCGCGGTCTCCAAATCCCGGATCTCGCCGAGCATGATGATGTCCGGATCGCTCCGCACCAGCGAGCGCAGTACCCGGGCGAAGGTCAGTCCGATCTTGTGCCTCACCTGACTCTGCAGAACGCCGGGGATCTTTCGCTCCACCGGGTCTTCCACCGTGTAGATCTTCACCTCGGGGCGGTTGAGTTCCTCGAGTGCGGAGTAAAGCGTCGTGGATTTGCCGGACCCGGTCGGCCCGGTGATCAAGATCTGACCGTATGGCCGGCCGAGGGCGCGGCGGAGCACCTCGAGCTCTTCTTCTTCCATCCCCAGGGACGTCAGGTTGATCTCGAACATCGATTCGTCCAGGATCCTCAGGGTCACGTTCTCGCCGAAGACCGTGGGGAGGGTGGCGATGCGCAGATCGACCGTCTGATCCGAGTTGCGGTAGCCGGCCCGTCCGTCTTGGGGCAGACGGCGCTCGGCGATGTCCAGGTCCCCCATGATCTTGATGCGCGAGACCAGCCCTCCGGCGAGCGCCGAGGGGACTTCCGTGAGGTTATGCAGCACCCCGTCGATGCGCACCCGCACCGCCAGGTGATCCTCCTGAGGCTCGAAATGAATGTCCGAGGCCCGCCGCTTGATGGCGCCGTCGAGGATATCGTTGACCAAGGTCACGACCGAGCCGTCCTCCGCCTCCCGGCGTTGTTCGGCCGCCTGCCCGGGCCCGGACTCGAGGTCGCCGTCCTCCGCCGTGTCCAGCACGCCCTTGCCGCTGAAGAAGTAGTCCACCGCCTCTTCGAAAGAGGGCAGTGTCGCCACCACCGGCAGAACCGGGTAACCGGCGATCACTCGGACGTCGTCGATGGTCACCACGTCCAAGGGGTTCACCATGGCCAGGATCAGCGAGTCTTGTTCGAAGTCCACCGGCAGGACCTGCCGGTTGCGGATGAACTTCTCGCTGAGCAGCGAGACGGCCCGCGGGTTGGGGTAGACCTCGTTCAAGGGGATGACCGAAAGCCGCTTCTGAGCGGCCAAGCCCTCGGCCAGCTGCTCATGCGTGAGGGCCCCGATCTTCAGAAGAGCCTCGCCCAGTTTGTAGCCGTTCTGGCGCTGATACTCGAGCGCCCGAAGCAGGTCGTCCTCGCTGAGCAACTCCCGCTCGACGAGGATGTCCCCCAGCCGCTTGGCGGCGCCGTTGATCCGGGTTACCGACATGGGACCATCCAATTACTCCGCTGTTCCTTCCCCATGGCCATAGCGGCAGGGGGTATAATTAAAGCGGCCCGATTGCGGGCCGCCATGCTCACCCTTGTACTGCTATATTCTTTCGGCAGATTCATTCCTAATCCAAAGAGCATTTACCTGAGAGGAGACAAACAGGATGCCCTTCTTCTTCTGGGACTGGACGATGATCCTGCTGGTCCCAGCCCTCCTGCTTTCGCTGTATGCCCAGTGGAAGGTCAGCTCCACGTTCAACAAGTATTCCAAGATTCCCTCGGCCTACGGGCGGGACGGAGCGCAGGCTGCGCGCCGCCTGCTGGACGGCGCCGGACTCAGCAACGTCAGCATCGAGGTTGCGGGCGGCTCCGGGCTGAGCGACCATTACGATCCGCGGAGTAAGACGCTGCGCCTCAGCAAGAACGTCGGCGGCAGTTCCTCGCTGGCCGCTCTGGGCGTGGCCGCGCACGAGGTGGGGCACGCCGTGCAGGACTCCCGGGAGTACGTTCCCATGAAGGTCCGGGGAAGTCTGGTGCCGGTGGCCAACCTGGGCAGCAGCCTGGGCATCATCCTCTTCATGGTCGGTTTCTTCCTGGGCGACGCCGGACCCTTTCTGATGAATCTGGGGATCGTGTTCTTCTCCGGAGCCGTGCTCTTCACCCTGGTGACCCTGCCGGTGGAGTTCAACGCGTCGAGCCGGGCCATGACCATGCTCTCCAACCAGGGCATCCTGTCATCGGTCGAACTGGACGGCGCCCGGGCGGTGCTTCGCGCCGCGGCGCTCACCTACGTGGCGGCCGCTCTGATGGCCATTCTCCAACTGGTGCGATTGGTGCTGCTGAGCCAAAGACGCTAGCCGGGCCAGCCGCGCTGGCCGCGGTAGCCGGCGCCGGCGCCGCGATGGGCCAGGCCGCGGCAACTCCCGGCGCGGCGTCGCCGGGGGAGGCGGCCCCGGGAGGCGGCGGCGGCATTGGGGCTAGGCCACCCCGTGCGTCAGGCCCAGGAAGCGGTCCACGACGTCGAGCATGTGCGAGAGCCGGAAAGGCTTCGTGATGTAGGCGTCCATCCCCGCTTCCCGGGCGCGCTCCTCGTCCCCGCGCATGGCCTTGGCCGTCAGCGCCAGAACCGGGATCGGCGCCGTCGCCGCATCGGCCTTGAGGGCGGCGGTCGCCTCGTAGCCGTTCATGTCCGGCATCATCAGGTCCATCAGCACGAGGTCGGGCAGGCTCGACCGGACCAGGTCGACCCCCTCCCGTCCGTTCCCGGCTCGTCTGACCTCGTGGCCCATGGCTTCCAGCGATATGCAAACGATGTCGAGAATGTCCGGGTCGTCATCGACCACTACGATGCGTGCCATCTTTCGCGCCTCCTAGGCGGTAGCGCCGACCGCCGCCGGCTTCTCTTGGCGTACGGCCGGGGGGATGGTGAAAACGAAGCTCGAACCCTCGCCGAGCTGTGATTGGACCGAGATGCTCCCGCCATGCAGGTGGATCAGATCTCGGGTGATGGCGAGGCCCAGTCCGGTGCCTCCCTGGTTGCGGGTGGGCGAGCTATCCACCTGGGTGAAGCGTTCGAAGATCGAGTCGAGATCGGTCTTGTCGATGCCGATCCCTGTGTCCACGACGCGGATCTGCACCATCCCCTCCCTGTCTGCGCGGGCCTCGACCGAGACCGAACCGCCCTCCGGGGTGTACTTGACCGCGTTGCTCAACAGGTTGAGCAGGATCTGCCCCAGCTTGGCCGCGTCCGCCCTCAGGGGAGTCAGGTCGGTGGGCAGGAAGGTGCCGATGCGGATGCGCTTCTCCTTGGCCTTGGGTGTGATGGTCGACAGCACCGCGGCCAGAGAGTCCCGCAGGTCGACCGGCTCGAGATTGAGCTCGAGCTTGCCCGCCTCGATCTTGGTCAGGTCGAGAATGTCGTTGATAAGGTTCAGCAGGTTCTCGCCGTTGTTCAGGACGTTGCGTAGGAAGGTCTTCTGCCTGTCCGTCATGTCCCCCGTCATGCCGGAGAGCAGCATGTCGCTGTAGCCGATGATGGAGGTCAGGGGGGTGCGCAGTTCATGACTCATGGTGGCCAGAAAGTCGCTCTTCAACTGATCCAGATGCATGAGTTCTTCGTTGGCATCCCGCAGCTCCTGGGTGAAGAGCACATTCTTGATGGCGATAGACAGCTGCACGGTCAGGCTTCTGAGCAGATTAACGTCGGCCTTGCGGAAACGATGCTGCGGCCGGGTGAAGAGGTAGAGCGTGCCCAGGCTCTCGTCGCCCAGCCGAAGGGGCGCGGCCAGGAAGTCGAAGAAGCCCTCGCGATCCAGCTGGCGCAGGGTGTTCTCGTAGCGCCCTTCTGAGTCCTCGCCCACCACGTACTCCTCGATCTCGTCGAGATTGGTGGGCAGGTCCGAGGCGAAGAGGTTCCGCGCGGCCACCTCGTCGATGTTCTGCCGGGCGAGGATCCGCGGTTCGCCGGTCTCGTTGGCGAACACCGTGATCATGCCGGCGTCGACGGCCATGAAGCTGGCGACCCGGGAAAGCGCCCGGGGCAGCAGCACCTGCAGATCCTGAATCGTGCCGAGCGCGCGCCCCACCTCGTCCATGATGACCAGCCGACGGTTGGTCAGCTGTATCCGCCGCAGTTCCTGCTCCAGGGAAGCCTTGGTCTCCAGCAGATCGGCGTTCGACTGAAGCAGGGCATTGGAGAGCATCCCCGTTAGCAGAGCGATCAACAGGAAGGCGGTTATCCGCAGAGCCACGGCCTCGAGGCCTGCGCCGGCGGAGACTCCCTCCGCTGCGAGGAAGTCCCGCGGCTGCCAGCCGTTCGACTCGGCCATAGCCAGAGCCAGGTAGAGTGAGCCGCAAAGACCGGCGATCAGGTAGCTGGCCCGGGCTCCCAGCAGCAAACCGGCGATGATGATCGGCCAGACGTAGAAGACGGCGACCGAACTACCGACACCCGAAGTCACCGCCACCATCAGGCTGATGAACAGCGAATCGACCAGCACGAGTCCCCAGGAGACCCAGCGCCCCGCGCCCTTGCCGGCGAAGTAGAAGAAGGGGATGTTGGTGAGGAAGACCAGGATGACCGGGGTCGCCACCCACCACTGCACGTCCGTGCGGTCTCCGGCCGTCAGGAACACGGTGGCGGCCAGCGCGCCGGCGCCGCTGATGATGGAGCGGGCCAGCAGCAGATCGTCGAGACGCCAGTAGGAGCGCCGTATGCGGTCGAAAGATGCCATCTCCAGGTGGTATTCGGCAGAGAAGGCGCCCTAGTGTAGGATTTTCACGCGAAGGGGCTTCCGCCGAGGAAGGGAGGGAGAGATTGTCCACGCCCCGCATCATGCTGGCTCCGACTCACCGCTCGACGTTGCCCTCGGTCGTTGCCGCCGCCGCGGCGGAGATCGTGGGACGTCAGCGGCGGCAGGTGCGCTATCACCACGTGGGCGTTTCCTCGCCTGCGTTGGCCTGGGACCGTTGGGAAGGCTCGTCTTTTCTCGACCCCTGCCTCTACGGTTTCGGCGCGATGCGTTCTCTCTACGAACGGGCCACCCGGGACGCCGACCTGTCGCTGCTGAGCGCGGATCGCGGCCTGTTCGACACCGATCCGGCCGCCGCCTGTTCGACGGAGGGGGACTGGACGCCGGCAGATGTCGCCCGCCGGCTGGATTGCCCCGTGGTCTTGCTGATCGATGCCGGTGGCTGGGGGGAAGGGATAGCCGCGCTGGCGAATGCCTTCAACGAACGCGCGCAGGACTGGAATCTGGCCGGACTACTGCTGTGCGGGGTGGAGAACCGGGACGCCCTGGAACGGCTGCGAGGACTGCTCGCCCGGACCGGAGTGCCCGTGGTGGGTGCGATCTATGCCGACGGCCGCTTGGAATGGAAGATGCCCGCAGCTGGTCCCGCGGGCCTGCCGCTCTCCGATGAGATGCTCGAGGCGGTTTTCTCGCAGATCGACATCACCGGACTCGAGGATCTGGCGGGGCAGCGAGGTTTCCTGCCGCGCACGGCTCAGCCCACGCGGGCGCCGGCAAAGGGCCCCGTGGTGCTGGTGGCGGGAGGCCGCGGCTTTACCCCCTGGAGCCGAGACTCGATCGAACTCCTCGAAGAAGCCGGCGCCGAGGTGCGGCGCCTGGACCTGTTGGAAGACGACCGCCTTCCCGAAGAGGCCGCGGGTCTCGTCCTCGCGGGCCACCTCTGGCCGGAAGCCCTGCCCGAGCTCTCCCAGAACTTCCCGCTGATGCGGGACCTCCGTCTGCGGATTACCGAAGGCCTGCCCACCCTGGCCTTGGGCGGCGGCATGCTCTATCTGCTCCGGCGGCTACAGGCGCCCTCGGGGCGCACGTTCGCACTGGCCGGGGTGCTCCCCTCGGAGGGCGAACTCCTGGGCGACCTGCGGCCGCCCGAGTACGTGAGTCTCGAGGCGCGGCGGGGCAACCTGCTCTTCGAAGAGGGGGAGCGGTTGACCGGCTGGGTGACCGCAGACGCGGAGATCGCGGAATCACCGGTCGCGCGGAATTTCGCCTTCAGCGTGGGCGAAGGGGGCCGGGCTCAACTGGAGGGAGCGGTCGCCGCGCGGCTTGTCTGCGCGCGCGTGCTCGTGCATCTGGCTTCGGTGGAGGGAACCGCGCAGCGCTTCGTCGAGGCCTGCCGCTCCGCGAGCGCCGGCATCAGCTAGCCGCGCCGTCGACCCCAGGCACCACCACGGCCCGCCGCTGCAGCCCGGGCGGCCGCGGCATCTCCCGCGGCCGGGGCTAGGCCGTGGGTAGGCGGGGGCGCTTGAGGCTAGGCGGAGGCGGCGTCTTCCTCGACCGGCTCCAGGAAGATCTTGTGCTCGATCAGGGCAACCTCGCGGATGCGGGCGCGCAGCCGCATTTGGTCGCCGAAAAGGTCGCGCAGAACGATATCGGGACCGTCGTAGCCGATGCTGATCACGTTCTCCATCACCCGCTCGGAGTCCCCGTCCTTCATCAAATAGGCGTGCGCCTCACACATCGTTGTCCTCCGATGGTTGTGAATTCTGACCAGTAGTCTTGCGGCCGCCCCAGGCGTAGGGGCACGGCGGCCGATCGGCCTCTTTCTCAGCGAACGAATTCGCGGAGCTCATCCTGGAGGCGCCGCTTGGGCATCGCGCCGATCAGCCGCTTGCGGACCGAGCCCCCCTGGAAAAGGATCATGGTGGGAATGGAAAAGACGTCGTAGCGGGCGGCCAGTCCGGGCTCCTCGTCCACGTTGACGCGGGCCACGCGCATGGAGCCGCGCATTTCCGCCGCGAGTTCCAAGAGAATCGGAGACAGAGTTCGGCAGGGGCCGCACCACTCGGCGTGAAAGTCCACCAGCACAGGCTCCTGGGCACCCAGGACCTCGCGCTCGAAGTCGTCTTCGCGAAGCTCGATGACGTCTGGCTTCATTCCAGGAACCTTTCGAGGCCTCCAGGTCGGTTTCCGCTGTCACTATACCATCGGCAGCGGCCTCCCACTCTTGGTGCTCTTGGCCAGGTACTCCGCGTCCTGTAGGCTACTGCTTCCCTTTTCCAAGAAACTGGGCCGAGGAGGCACCGTGGGCACCGAGGAGCAGCAGACCAACCGTCCCGTCGCGGATCCCGTGATCAAGCAGTATCGGGAACAGATCTCCGACAACGACGTCAAGATCCTCGAAGCTCTCAACAAGCGGATTAAGCTGGTTCAGAAGCTGAAGCAGTACAAGGAGAGCCAGGGTCTCGGTTTCGTCGACCCCCGCCAGGAAGACTGGGTGCTCACCTACCTGTCGCGCTCCAATCAGGGACCGCTCTCCCAAGAGGCGCTGCGGGAGATCTACGGCTCCATCTTGGAAGTGGTCAAGCGGGAGGTTGCGCGGATCGAAGGGGAAGACGAGGCCTAGCTCGAGAAATCCTCCGGGGAAATGTCCTCGAGAAAATCGCGGAATTCCTCGACCACGCTCTCCACGTCGTCCTCTTCCGGGTCGAACTCGATCCCATTCTGCTCGATGAGATTGTCCGAAGCGTAGATGGGGGCGTCGGTTCTCACCGCCAGGGCTATGGCATCCGAGGGGCGCGAGTCGATCTCGAGTTCCTGCTCGTTCTGCACCAGATGGAGCTGGGCGTAGAAGGTGTTCTCCCGTAACTCGGTGACCAGCACCCGTTCGACGCGGCCGGCCAGGCCGTCGATGACATTGGTGAGCAGGTCGTGGGTCATTGGCCGGGGCATCTCGTTGTCCTGGAGCTTCATCAGGATGGCGGCGGCCTCGGGATGCCCGATCCAGATGGGCAGATAGCGGTTGCCGTTTTCCACCTTGAGCAGCACGATCGGCTGCTTGTTGACGACGTCGAAACTGACGCCGTAGACGACCATTTTCTCGAAGCCTTCCATGGGTAGGGAAAGACTACCCCATATGTCAGGCCGAATCACACGGGGGAGTGCGGGCCGGCGGTGCAGTGCTCGGGCCGGGTGTGCTGCTTGACAACGCCGGAGCGGCCGGTAAACTACTCATCCCGTCTTTGAGGGCCTATAGCTCAGTTGGTCAGAGCGCACCCCTGATAAGGGTGAGGTCCGTGGTTCGAATCCACGTAGGCCCACTGGGAGCCCCGGCAGCCGATAGCGGTCCCGGGGTTTTTGCTTTTTCGGAAGCTTGCAGGGCGTCGGCCGGTGGGCTAAGTTACCAAGCATTACCTGGGGGATTAGCTCAGTTGGGAGAGCGCCGCCTTTGCACGGCGGAGGTCGCCGGTTCGAATCCGGTATCCTCCACCATAGTATTGAAGTTTGCACCGAAGGCCCCGCCCCAGGCGGGGTTTTTGGCGGAGCCGCTACTCGTGCTCGTCCCAGCCCGGCGCCGGCTCCTCGAGCTTGGGGTACGTCTCCGCCCTGCGCACGATCGAGCGCACCTTGTCCACGTTCATCCACTTGTTGCCCAGGTCGACCTCGAGCATGGCTTGGTCGACCTCGCGCACCGGGTCGACGATCCGCACCACCTCGCCCACGCCCATGCTGGTCTCGACCGTGTCGCCAACTTTGATTTCTTCCTGGATCCCGTGCAGCCGCGCTTCCATGGCTGTTACCCCCTGTCGGGTTCGCGCTTCGCATCGCTACATTTATTATAGGAGGGAGCCTTGACGTTGTGGACCCCGAACCTCGAAGGCGCAGCGCAGTCTCGGGGGTGTGAGCCGGAAGATCCTCCTCCATTCGGCATCGTTGGTCTGTCGCGGCCACGCGCTCGGATCCTAGAGCACCAGCACGGCGATAGCCGCACCCGCGGTCAAATAGGGGGCCAGCGGGACCTTCAGCCCCAGTTCGCAGCGGTCCGCCGTCATCAGCACGAGCTGCACCACCAGCCGTGCCACCAGCGCGAGCGCCAAGGTGAGAGCAATGAGCTCCCCGAGGACCAGTCCGAAGAAGATCCCCAGCTTCACCTCCGGCCGGCCCACCGAGTTCCCCGGCCCGACAGAGAGCGCCAGCAGAACTCCGCCTCCCAGCAATCCCATGGCCGGGTGCATCCACCAGGACGAGCCGGTCAGGCTGGGGGCCAAAAGCAGCGCGAGAAGGGCTCCCGGAACCACGATCTTGTTGGGGACCTGAAACCGTTCGACATCCAGCACCGCGACCCCCACCAGGGTGACCAGCAGCACCCAGCTCGCCAGCAGCCGGACGGTGAACCCGTGACTGATGAAGGCAGCGAGGAAAAAGACCGAGGAGGCCGACGCGAGTCCCAAGTGGAAAAGCCACATCCAGCGGGGAAGGCGGTCGGCAGGGACGGGATCCGCCATATGGCATACGGCGGTGCCGGAGACGAATCCGACGAGGACTGCGGCTGACGCTGCGATCCAGGAAACCATGACCACCCCGACTAGAGCCTGGGGCTGGGGAGTAGTCACTTCATTCTATGACGCTTGGGGCTCGTTGTTAAGCCGCAATGCGGTAAGGCTGTGGCGCAAAGTGCCGCGAATTCCTTCCCCTAGGAAAGTAAAGCGGCCGATCTGGGTAGAAGGCGATAGTCAAGGAGCTCAAGGGAAAGGCCGATGAGAGGGTCATGATTCCCAACGGTGTCATTCAGGCGATGGGGCTGGTCTTTCTGGCCTGGGGGGCGTTCGGCGCCTCGAACGTAGCCATGGAGTTCGATCAGCCCTTCTTCGCGCTGGGCTACATACTTGCCGGGTTCGCCTTGCTGGTGGGCTCCATCCGCAGCCTGGTGCGAATGTTCTAGAAGATTCTCCTCCCAAACTCGCCCGGCCTGCTCTGCGTGAAGGGCAGGCTCACGGGCGGGGGGCGAGTCATGCTCGCGCGCGAACTAGAGCGTGCCGAGATAAGCCGAGAGTATCTGTTCTCCCGCCATCAGTGCGACGGCGCTTCCCCCGGCGAGGAAGGGGCCAAAGGGGATTCGGTCCTTCCTCCCCCGTACCTTTGTCGCGATCAGGCCGAGCCCGATCAGTGCGCTCGCGATGAGCGCCAGGAACAGCGCCACCGCCACATACCGGCCAAGCAGAAAGCCCATGAAGAGTGCGAGTTTCACGTCACCCATTCCCATGGCCCCGGGCCGGATGACGGCCGGGACCAGCAGGAAGGCAAAGGCGGCGAGTCCGGCGAGCGGGTACTCCCACCGGGGCCCCGGCCCCCACGCCAGGTTGAAGGCGAGCGCGGCTACCGCGGCCGGAAGCACGATCCGGTTGGGAATGACCATGCGGCGAATATCGGTGATCGTCACCGAGGCCAGGACCGCGAGGGCGGCCGCGGGAAACAAGAGGTTGAGAGCTGCCGTCACGGAGACTACTCTCCCGCCAGGGTGCCGAGCAGAACGGTGTAGATCCGGATGGCTGCCGGACCCAGGATCACCACGAACAGCGAAGGGAAGATGCAGAAGATCAGGGGGAACAGCAGCTTGATGCCCATCTTCTGCGCCTGCTCTTCGTAGCGGGCCTTTTGCGCGTCGCGGATGGACTCTGACTGGATGCGCAGTACGTGACCCAGGCTGACCCCAAGGCGTTGTGACTGGATCAAGGCCATCACGAAAGAGTCGAGATCCTTGATGTTACAGCGGCGGGCCATCTCCTGCAGCGCCGCCTCGCGACTCTGGCCCACCCGCATGTGGTGGAGGGTGATGAGGATCTCCTCGCGCAAAGGGTCGCGCACCTTGTCGGCGATTCGCGCCATCGCTGCGTCGAGTCCCAGTCCCGCCTCGACCGAGACGGTGAGCAGGTCGATGAAGTCGGGCAACGAGCGGGACAGGCGGGCGCGGCGTTCCTTGCCCCAGGACCGCACCAACAGATCGGGAAGGTAGTAGCTGAGGCCGACGATGGCGGCCGAGATCAGCATGAAGACGGGAGTCGATACCCACCCGGTCCCCGCGAGCACGATGGCGGCGACGGCGCCGCCCGCCAATCCCACGAACTTGAGGGCGAGTAGAGCGTTCAGGTCCAAGCCCCAGGGCCGGCCGGCCTGCTCGATCCGTGCCTCCAGGCGGCTCAACCGGCCCTGCGGAGTCATCATGCGGGCCAAGCGGGCCAACCGGGCGTTGATCGGCTGCATGATCCGGGTGGAAGCTGGTTGGGCGAGTTCCGCCTGGCGATAGGACTTGAGGTCGTAGGCCTCGAGCCGGCCGAGCGAGGCGGATACCTTCTCCGCCTGGCCACCCCCGGCAAGCGCCCTCACGAAGAGCAGGACCGATCCGAGCGCCAACACGAAAATCAGAGCGTATACGATCATTCTTACATCCCTCCCTAGACTCCGAGACGGATGATCCGTCGCATCCAGACGACGCCCACCAGCATGCCCGCGGCCGCGACTCCCACCATCACGTAGCCCGCCAAGGTGGTCCACAACGGTTCCAGGTACTCACCGTTCATGATCAAGATGAGCGCGCCCACCGCGAAAGGCAGGGCGATGAGGATGATGGCGCTCAGGCGGCCTTCGGCGGTCAGCGTCTTCACCAAGCGCCCCAGTTTGACCCGTTCGCGCAGGGTATGGGCGATCTTTTCGTAGACCTCGGCCAGGTTGCCGCCGACCTGCCGCTGGATGATGGTGGCCATCACCACCCAGTCGAAGGCCTCGGAGTGCATCCGGTCCGCGAGCGTGCGCAGGGCTACCTCGGGGGTTACGCCCAGCCGCTGCTGGGCCAGCACCCGGCTGAACTCGGTGGCGGTGGGCTCGGGCCCTTCGCTCGCGACCACCTGCATGGCCTGCTCGAAGCTCTGTCCGGCGCGGAACGAACCGGCCATCATCAGCAGGGTGTCGGGCACTTGACCTTCGAAGGCGTCTCGACGCTTGCGGGCTTTGTAGTCGAGGAACAGCAGAGGCGCGAATCCGACGATCACCGAAAGCATGACCGCGATGAGGCCCGGCAGGCCGAGCGACAGTACCAAGGCGATCATGATGACCAGCGCGGCGATGTGAAAGAGCACGAACTCAGAGGTGCGCACCTGCCAACCAGCGGCCTCGATTCGCTGCTGCAGGGGGTCGTTGTAGCCGCGCAGGTCCAGGAGTTTCTGGGTGAAGGCTTCGCCGGGTCTGCGGCTGAGATCTTCGCCCGCGGCTCGGGGCCCCAGCCGTCGGCGGTTCTCCAGCACGTCCGAGTACTCGGCCAGGACGTCGCGCTTGGGCATCAACGCCCCTAGGACCAGGTAGCCAACCAGCAGGAGGAGCACGAAGAGGAGTATCGCCACCGTGTAGTCGCTGCCGCCCCAGCCGATGAACGCCGCGACCCAACCATCCTGCTCCAGGGGCGGGACGCTGACCGGTGTGGCCGCAACTTCCTCGACGGGCGGGGCGACCGGGGCGGCGGTGGGCGGTGGCGTGGGGTAGAAGAATCCGCGCGCGGCCTCGACTGTGGCGCCGCCGCTGCTCGCCTGCACGACCAGGTTACCGCTGCCCGAGGCCGCCGGGTCGAGCTTGAACGTCAGTCGGAATTGATTCTGAATCTCCCGGGCGAGGCTCGAATACAGATTGCCCAGCGCCTCTGGGTTCGGTGCCTCCAGATAGCGTCCCCCCGTGGCCTCGGCGAGCTGCTGCAGCGGGCGGGCGTCGAATTCGGTGCCCATCAGGCCCACCGTGTAGATCTGCACGTTGCCGGCCCGGGCTTGAGCGAGGGTCTCCTCGAGGGTTCCCTTGCTGGCGGTATCTCCCCCGTCGGAGAGGACCACCAGATAGCGGGAGCCGCCGCCAGAGCTGCCCGCCAGGGCGGAGAGACTCTTGTTCACCGCGTCGTAGAGGGCGGTTTCCTTGCGGGCCTTCAGGGTGTCGATCGCTGCGAGCAGCGCCTGCGGATCGCTGGTGGGCTCCGCGAGCACCCGAAATTCTTCGTCGAAGGTGTAGAGCCCCACCCTGTCCGCCGGTCGCATCGACTGGACGAAGCGTCGGGCTGCATCCGCCGTCGCCGCGATAGCCGCGCCCTTCATGCTGCCCGACTCGTCCAGGAGCAGCACGGTTGTGCTGGGGATGGGTTCGGTCCGGGTCGCCTCCGCCTTGGCGTTGGCGATCGGTTTTCCGTCCACCAGGATCTCGAGCGCGGCGGGATCGAAGTCACCCTTCAGGGCGGCTTCCCCACCGACCTGGACTACGGCCGAGGCTTCGGGAAACTGCTCGATGTCGAACTCGGTGATGGCCAGGTTGATCTCTGCCGCGTGCGACACTGCCGGCATTAGCAGAGCGAGTAGCAGGACCCCGAAGAGCAGCCCCAGTGCCTTACGTATTCCAACATTCTGTATAGGCTGATCCATCTGGCCTCCTACACGAAGGACGAGTCGAAGGTCTCGAAGGCGAAGACGTCCTCGCTCACCACCACGCCCCGCTCCTTGAGCCGCGGAAGGAAGCTGGGCCGGATACCGGTGCTTTTCAGGCGACCCTGGTGCTTGCCGTTCTCATCGAGTCCCGCTTCGTAGTCGAAGACGAAGAGGTTCTGCATGGTGACCACGTCGCCCTCCATGGACTGTACTTCGGTGATGTGGGTGAGCCGCCGGCTGCCGTCGTTGAGTCGGCTCTGGTGAACCACCAGGTCGATGGCCCTCGAGGCCTGTTCCCGAATGGCCCGCACCGGCAGATCGACCCCGGCCATGAGCACCATGGTCTCGACCCGGGAAAGCGCGTCCCGCGGAGAGTTGGAGTGAACCGTGGAGAGCGAGCCGTCGTGCCCGGTGTTCATGGCCTGGAGCATGTCGAGGGCCTCGCCGCCGCGGATCTCGCCCACGATGATGCGGTCGGGACGCATGCGCAGGGCGTTGCGCACCAGGTCGCGGATCGTGACCTCGCCCCGCCCCTCGATGTTGGGCGGGCGGTATTCCAGGCTGACGATGTGCTCGTGATCCAGCTTGAGTTCGGCCGCGTCTTCGATGGTGATGATGCGCTCCGCGAGTGGGATGAAGCTGGAAAGCACGTTCAGCGTGGTCGTCTTGCCTGCGCCGGTTCCCCCGCTGACCAGGATGTTGAGTCGCCCCTTCACACAGGCGGAGAGGAACTTGGCCGCCTGCTCGGTCATCGTGTCGAGCTCGACCAGGTCATCGGCGCGGAAGGGCTCGGCCGAAAACTTACGGATGGTGAGCGCAGGCCCCCGCACGGAAAGCGGCGGCAGCACCACGTTCACCCGGGAACCGTCGGGCAGGCGGGCGTCGACGTAGGGGGAGGACTCGTCCACCCGGCGTCCCACCTGGCCCACGATCTTCTGGATGATCCGGCGCAGGTGGCCGTCGTCGCGGAAACGCTTGTCCGTCTCCACGATCTTGCCGTCGCGCTCGATGTAGACGTGCTTGTGCGTGTTGACCATGACCTCGGTCACGGTCGGGTCCTTGAGGAACTCCTCGATGGGCCCGTAGCCGATGATCTCGGCCACCAAGGCGTCGACCAGTTCGACGCGCTCGCTTCGCGGCAGAGGCACGCCCTCGGCGGCGAGCTTCTCTTCCACCGCCTGACGCACGCGCCGTTGCAGCTCCGGCCCCTGCAGATCCCCGCGGTAGAGGCGGGCACCCAGGTCCGAAACCACCGCACTGTGCACCGTGGTGATCAGTTCTTCGCGCCGGCCGGCCGCCAACTCGGTGCGCTGCGAGCGGCTCTCTTCGGCGCCTGTGCTGCTACCGGAGCCGTTGCCCGCCTCGCCCATTCGCTCCATGAGGCCCATCTGCCCTCACTCCCCTCTTAGCTTCGCCTGAGCCGGCTGAGCCCGCGGCGCTTGCCGTTGGCTTCCACCTGCTCGAATACGCTTATGATCCCGGCAAGCTCCCGCGCGACGCGCGACCCCGGCCGGCTGAGCAGCACGACCTCTCCCGAGTTCAGCGCTCGGGGAACTTCGATGGAACTCGGAATGCTGTGCTGGACCGTCATCCCCAGGTGCTTTTCGCAGTCGGCTATTTCGAGCCCGACCCGGGAGTCGGCCCGGTTCATCACCAGCCGGATCTTCTCCCGCGGGTGGCCGATCGCGTCCATCGCGCCGAAGGAGACCTTCATGTTCTTGATGCTTGGCAGGTCCATGCTGCCAATGTGGATTACCGTGTCGGCCCACTCCAGGGCGATCAGGATGCGTTCCTCGAAGAAGGGAGGACTGTCGATCACCACGTAGTCGAAGGCACCGCCGACCGCTTCCAGCACGCGTTTGATGTCTCCCGGGGTGATCTCTTCGGCCTGATCGGGGAATAGCGGCGCCGGCAGCAGTTGCAGGCCCGAAACGTGGGGCAGCATGAACTCCTTGACCAGCTGTTCGTCGAGTTCCGTGTAGGTCTGCACCAGATCGTAGATGGTTCGTTCCGGGACCAGACCCAGGGCGATGGCGGCGTCGCCGAATTGCAGATCGAAGTCGAGCAGAGCCACCCGTTTACCGGCCTGGGCCAAACCGGCGGCCACGTTGGTGGCGATGAAGGTCTTGCCCGTGCCGCCCTTGGTACTGAAGACGGCAAGTCCCATGGCCCGCTGGGGCTCGGCCTCGGCCGCGTTATAGCCCTCGAGGGCCGTGCGCTTGCCCAGGCTGACGGCAAGCGCCGCGTCGATAGAGGCAAAGAGGTCTTCACGGGTGACCGGCACCTGGAGCATGTCGCGTGCCCCCACCTGCAGGGCGCGGCGGAAGTCCTCGTGCTCGAGCCGGTTGGCCAGTAGCAGCACGCTGGTGCCGGGCACCGAGGCGATCAGATTGCGAACCGTCTCGAAGCCATCGACCGGACCGAGTCCCACGTCCACCAGGATGACGTCCGGGCGCTGCTCTTGGGCTATGGCCAGCGTGCTGTCGGAATCGGCGGCCTCGAAGACCTCGGGGTGCGATGGGTGTTCGCGCAGCACGTTTCGGAGGCCTTCCCGCAGCTCCGCGCTGCTTCCCGCGACCAGAATCCGCGGACTCCGCTGACCGTTGCTATTTGCTTCAGGCATACCTGCTCCTACTGCTTGGTCGAGACGGCTGCCACCGGCTTGGCTTCGGTGGGCTCAGGTTGGGGGGTGGGGGAGAACTCGTTGCCCAGCATGCGGCCCGGGGTGCTTACCCTTTGGGTGTCCTCGGCGGGCACCAGGGAGAAGGCGACCACACCCATCTCTTCGGCGAAGATAAGTTTCTCGGCGTCGAGCGGGCTCACCATGAGAACCGCGACCGGCAGGTCGGGCGCCTGCGCTTCGGTGTCGCCCTCGGCTTCCGTGGCTCTACGGGTGTCGGCGGCGAGCTGGTCGGGCGGGTCGATGTGCAGAACTTCAGCCTGCTGCAGGATCGTCCGGGTGACGGAGGACTTGCTGGCGTTCAGGTCGATGCCCGACTCAGATTTGACTCTGGCCACTTCTTCTTTGGGGATTACTTGCCCCAGGGTGGCGCTACCCTGGTTGAAGATCTCATAGTCGAAGGTGGCGACCACGTCCACCCGGTCTCCCGGCTGTATCAGGCCGGCCACGGCCCGGGCTCGATCGATGGTGACCGAAACCGCCCGCATCCCATTCTTGATGCGGAAGGCCAGGCTCTCTGTTTCCGGAGCGGCCAGCTGTGAGGACACCAGTTGCTGGCCCTTGCTCACGCTGGCTAACAGCACCCGGTCCTGCAGGTCGGTCTCACTTGCCAGGGCGCCGGGCACCACGAGGCGCCGCGGAACTTCCTCCTGTGCGACCAGGTTGTTCGAAACCACGGCTTCACCGCTGGTGCGGGCGGGGATGTCCTCGGCCGCCACCAGAACCATGACCGTGTCCTCTTGCTCCACGGCCTCGGTCCGCACATTGGACACATACCAAAATGCGAGGCCGGCGGCGGCCAGCGCCAGCACCACGGCCCCGATCAAGGCTATTGCTCTGCGTTTTCCCATTACTGCTCCTCCCGCTTGCTGCTGTTGGCGCTCACTTTTCTCACTATTCGATCAGGACCGCTGATTCTACATACAGCCCCCCGGGAGGCTCCAATTGCCACTCCCCGTTCGACAGCCCGTGCACGAACTCGCCAATCACCTCGGTTCCTTGGCCGGTAGCCGTGTAACTGTCGATGCGGAATGGAGCGAAAGACTGGATTCGCCAAGTGTCGCTCTGGCCGGGGAAGCTCGTGGGGTCGACTATCGGGACGATCACGGTCTCTCCAATAAGGTGATCCATGTCGATCTGTCCGACCATGCGTCCCGTTTCTGACTTGAGTCGGCTGCCAATCTCGAGCGGGAAGTATGGGTCTTCTCCGGGGGCGCCGAGTTCGTCGGACAGGTTACTGACGTCGCTATAGATGTCGGCCCAGAATTCGTTGCCGCTCCACTCGCCGGTCGTATTCATGTTCACCTTGAGCTCCGTCAGCTCGTTGAACTTCAGCACCCTGACGGTCACCTCGGCGCCGATGGAAAGAGAGTCCCCCGGTTCGGGCACACCGTAGCCGGCCGGCATCGTCTGTTCAAAGTCATAGATCGGGAACGGCATCCGCGAGACATAGAAGCGGGCGACGCGCTCGTCCAGCAGTTGGAGCTCGCGGTCGGTAATCGTCACGTCGACCGTGCCCCAGCCTTCTCGGATGTGCTGGGTGGGGATAGTGATCGCGCTCGCCTGGTAAATGGCATTGGCTGAACCTACCGGGTAGGCAGTCATGTTTCTTGTGAGGGTGAAATTCGATCCACCCACCCGGCCTCCGAGCTGAGAAAGATCGAGGCTGCCGGGGGTTTCGACCGAAATTGAGAAGCTATCTCCGGAGCGCTGGATCTCCATGGATGTGATCAGCTCTGGTTCGCCGAACACCCGCCAGAGGCCAACCCCCGGCCACGTGAAGACAGGGTCCCCGCTCTCTGCGTCTAGGGCTTCCAGGTCGATGAGGTACGCGCCGGGTCCCGGCAGGCTGTCGAGGGGCTTCCCGCCTGAGTACACACCATCGTCGTTCTCGTTATCGTCATGGTTGGGATTCGTGATCTCGTATTTGATCCCTGTCCCGCGGTAGACAACCCGGAAGCGCTCTGGATGCATGTACGGGATGGCCAGGGGCAGCACGTGGTTCACTGATGTGAGATAGACGACTTCCGCTTTGGCATGGGCGGTCACCGTCCCTTCGGTCTCGCCGATGATTGGGGCGAAGAAGAAGGGCACGCCCTCCTCGCGCAGGTTAACCTCGACAGACCGCGCGCTCACGTTGGGACTCCAAGGAACCAGTCCATCGGCAGCCACGTTACTGTCGGCCGCGTTCCTGTTGACGTAGTCCGTCGCCATCGCCGAGGCGTCGGCTATCGACCCTTGGCTGTAGATGAGCTCCTGAGCTCCGGCCAGGGCACCCGCGTCCGCCGCGGTTTGCAGGTCGCGGTCGTGATCGTAGAGGCCGCCAAGATCGACGACCAGCGCGACCAGCGCCAGAAAGGCGACAAGGAGGAGGGCGACAATGATGGCGACAGCTCCGGATTCTTCGGCAGGGGCCCTCTGGACTTTTCGGTGGACCGGGCTCAAGTTACTCGCGCCTCATCTTCGCCGTAGCGTTGATGGCGAAGGTCTCGCCCAGGCCCGCGAGTTGCGGAAGGGGAGTGAGCGTCTTGTAGGTGCCCGTCAGGGCAACGGTTGCCTCTGCACCTTGGTCCTCAACACCGGCGGGATAGGTAATGCTTCTCGTGAACGTGGTCGAAACCAACGACGCCGTGAGGTTGTCGATGACGTCGTTCGCTTCGGCTACGTCTCCAACCGAGACGTAGCGAGCCGCATCTCGGGCGGTCTGGGTGAGGAGGAGGTCGTTGTAGTAGTAGAGACCGAAATCGATGATGCCGAAGACCAGCACGAGCAGGATGGGGAGCACGAGCGCGAATTCGACCGCGGCGACTCCCCTATCTTCGATTGCTCGTGTCTTCAATGAATTCATTCGTTATCCAGTCGTAGCGCCCGCGCCCGAAGTTTGCAGTTCGGGCGCGGGCCGGTTGTGGCTAGCCGTGGATCTTCGTGGAAAGAGTCTGAAACGTATTGTTCAGGCTTCCGCCCAGAGCATAGGCACCGGCGATCAGGGCGACGGCTACCAGCGTGGCGATCAGGCCGTACTCGATGGCGGTGACGCCATCTTCTGCCTTGAGATAAGCAACTACTTTGCAGTAAAGCTCCAACATTTCTTGTCACCTCCTCCCGTCAATCTCTCGAAATCTCCGCTTCTCCCCGGAAGGCCTTTGCGTCGTCAGTCCCAGGCGCTTGTCCTTTGGCGGTGCTGAGGCCCGGCGTCGTCCGCTCTGGCTTCCGACCTACACGTGGTGCCGCTCCCGCAGGTGCTTCTCGGCCGCCAAGGACTTGATGCTCCTTAGCAGTTCCTGTCGGGGGGTTCCTTTAACGAGATAGCGGTCGGCCCCGGCTTCGAGCCCCCGCCGGACGTAGCGTTCCTGGTTGAAGACCGAGAAGACAATGATCCCGATCTCAGGGAAGCGCTCTTTCAGCTCACTGGTGGCCAGCGCTCCATCGAGCACGGGCATCATCAGGTCCACCAGGGCGACGTCCGGTCGGAGCTCCTCGCACAGAGGCATCAGCCAACTCCCATCGGTTCCCACGCCTACCACGTCGATGGAGCCGTCGAGGGTAAGGAGGTGGACAAGCGCATCCCTGAAGGGCTCATTGTCATCGATAACCACAACACGGATTACTCGGTCCAACCTTCCTCCCAGTTCACGGACTCCATGCGATGAGATTAAAGGTGCACGCAAACGAAAACCCTCGCCTGGGGTCCAGTCTTGGTCCGGGATTCGCGGGGGTTGGGTCCGAAAGTGGGGGTCGGAGGTCCGGGTTTGGGCTGCAGGCCGCCGCGATCTGGCGGGCCGCGCCAGGCTAGGGTCAGCGTCTCCGAGGGCGGCGGCCGGGGGCTACAGGCCGCGCTTGAGCGCGAAGGAGGCCGCCTCGGTGCGGTTCGAGACGCCGAGCTTGGCGAAGATGTTGGTCAGGTGGTATTTGACCGTCTTCACGGTGACGTGGAGCTCGCGCGCGATGTCCTGGTTGCACTTGCCGTCGGCGACCAGGCGCAGGATCTCGAGTTCCCGGGGGGTGACATCCAGATCGTCCTCGGGCTTGGGCGCGAAGGCGTCGGAAAGGCCGCTGCCCCCCATGAAGACGGTGCCGCTCGCCGCCTGCCGTACGGCGGAGGCGAGATCAGCGGGGCGAATTGATTTGAGCACGTAACCGCAGGCGCCCCGGCGCAGCGCCTCGATTGCGGTGTCGCGGTTGTCGTCCACGCTCAGCATGAGCACCGATAGATCAGGGCTCCGCGCGTGAAGCTGGTCAAGGCAGGTGAAGCCGTCCATCCGGGGCATGCGCACGTCCAGGAGCACCACGTCGACCTGCCGGTCCTCCAGCGCTTTTAGCACCCCCTCCCCGTCGGCCGCTTCGCCCACCACCCGGATGTCGTCCGCCGCGCGCAGCGCCTGCTTGACCGCCGAACGGATCAACTCGTGATCGTCCGCGATCAGCACCCGGATCTCGCGCGCGAGGGGCAGAGGGTAGTCGAGGGGAATCTGGTCGACGGTCACCGGCTCCCCCTAGGCCTGGTACCGGGGGATGAAGGCGCGGATGGCGGTGCCTTCCTGGGGCCGGCTTTCGATCTCGATGCGGCCGGTCAGTAGCCACACCCGTTCCTGCATGCTCGCGAGCCCGTGATGGGATTGCGAGGTGACCGCCAACAGCTGGTTGAGCGCCGGAACCTCGAAGCCGACTCCATCATCGCGAATGGTCAAGAAGACTCCTCCTCGAGCTTCGTTCAGCCCGACATAGGCGCGCGAGGCCTTAGCATGATTCTGTATGTTGCTGAGCGCTTCCTGCATCACCCGGAAAACACAGATGCGGACAGAGTCCGAATGCCCGCTCAGATCGGCTGCCAGGTCGAACTCGATCTTGATATCGGTCCTCTCGACGAAATCCTCAATCAAATGGTGCAGAGTGGCCGGAAATTCCGAGGCGGAGAGGGCAGGAGGGCGCAGCTGACCTATCATCGTGCGGATCTCGCCGACGGCCAGGGAGGCGGTGTCGCGCACGCTCCTTATCTGCGAACGCAGTTCGGGATCCGCTTTTTCGGCGAGCATCTCCAAGACTTCCGCCTGCATCAGCGCTGTATTTGCGGTCTGGGCGATGCCGTCGTGGATGTCGAAGGCCATCCGCTTGCGTTCGCGCTCGACCGCGCTCATGGCGTCGGCCCCCAGTCCCAAGACGAGCAGCCGGTTGCCCCCCAACTCCGAGACCAGGCCGACGATGAAAGCGCTTACCGGCAGAAGGAAGAGCCAGGCCCCGAGCGCGGCCAACTCATCGCTCTGGTGCGCGGTGCCGCGATGCAGGAACTCGCTACCCCAAAACATCACGGGGCCGCCCACCAGAAATATGGCGAGCAGGGCGTATGCCAGTCCCTTGATTCTGCCCGACAGCACCGCGCCGGCCGTAACGGGTAGGAAGAAGTAGGGGAGCAGGAGCGTGCGGGCATCCAGGTAGTAGTAAAAGAGCGCACCGGCGAGGATCGCCAGGACGATTAAGGACGCGAGCAGGTAGCGTGCCCTTAGCAGCCGGTAGCGTAACGCTCCGCTCAGAGGTTTCATGAAGCTGACCCTCCCCGGCCATAGGCCGAGTATCTATCCCCCGTGCGAGCCCCGTCCTTTCCTCTGACGCTGATGGCCGCCATCAAGAAGAGAACTTTTCGACTCGCAGACTGATTCTAAGGTTTCCAAGAAAAATTGCAAGCAAATTAGAGTGGTTGGGCGTGATTCGATTCGGTGTAGCGTCGCGGGCGATCGTGTTGTTTCGCCCGAGCCGGTATCCTAGCCCCCCGCATGTATGAGCAAACGACACCCGCCGGTTCCCCCGCTGAGCCCTCCTCGCCGCAGGAGGGCACGGTTCGAGAAAGCGACGGCCGCGTCGGCCGACAAGCGGCCGGGGGGGCGGCGCTGTCGGCCCGGCGGGGAGTGCGTGAGGCTTTGCCTATCGTTCTGGGCTATCTGCCCATCGGTTTCGCCTATGGAGTCCTGGGGGCGGCGGTTGGCGTGCCGCTCTGGGCGATAGTGGCGATGTCGGTTCTGGTCTACGCCGGCTCTGCCCAGTTCCTCGCGGTCGGCCTGCTCGATCAGGGGGTCTCGGCCCTGACGTTGGTGACGACCACCTTCTTGGTCAATCTGCGCCACACGCTCTACACCACCGCCCTGGCCCCTTATCTCGAGCCGATCGGTCGGGGACGGCTGGCGTGGTTGGCGGCTGAGGTTACGGACGAGTCTTTCGTCATGAGCATGCGCGCGGCGCCGCACACCCGCTCGCTGCCCTTCGGCTTTACGGCCTCACTCAACGGAACGGCCCAGATCTCCTGGGTCACCGCCTCCCTGCTGGGCGGACTGGTGGGCGGATTCGTCGGGGATCCCCTGCGCTTCGGCCTGGACTATGCGCTGATCGCCATGTTCGTGGCTCTGCTCGCTCTGCAGACCGATCATCTGCGGGAAGTGACCATCGGGCTGGTGGCCGGGGCGGTTTCGCTCGCCTTCTGGACGCAGGGGCATTCGACGATGGGAGTGATCGTGGCCACGCTGGTTGCCAGCGCGGTGGGCCTCTTCTTCCCGGCAGACGAGAAAGAGACGGCCGGCAAGATCGGACCCGAGCCCGGGACCGGCCAGGACGGCCCCTAATGGACGGAATCGACCTCTTCCTGGCGATCCTGGCCATGGGCACGGTCACCTACCTGCCCCGGGCGCTGCCCCTCTTGGCGCTGGCCGACCGGGCGATGCCGCCGCGGCTACTCCGCTTCTTGCGTGGCTTTCCCGTCGCGGTGTTGGCCGCGTTTGCCGTTCCGCTGGTGCTGGCTCCTGAGGGCTCCGTGGAAATCTCCGCGGGTAACCTTGCTCTGCTGGTGACACTCCCCACCTTGCTGGTGGCGCGCATGACCCGCAGCATCATCGCCACCGTGGTCTTCGGCTCGGTGCTGATGGCCGTCTTCCGGCTGCTCGGCGGGGGCTGAGGTATCTGACGTGGCCGGCCCCGTGGGGCCGGGTTCGGTGCCGGGGGGGCGGGCCGGCGTCAGGCGGAGCCGGTTACGTGAAAGCTCTCGCAGACAACCGGCGCTGCCAGCACTCCGGATAAGAAGCGCAGGTCGTACCCGGGCCCCTCGGAGATCAGCCGAGGCTGCTCGCCCACCGCGATCAAACCCTTGAGCAACGAGTCGACGGAATCCACCCAGCGCAGGTCCTGAGTTCGCGCGACGATCCTGCCGTCCTCGACCAGAAAGGTCCCGTCCCGGGTCATGCCGGTCAGCAGCGTCTTCGCAGGATCCACCGTGTTGGAGTAGTGAAAGCGCGTGACCAGCAGGCCGTGATCCAGCGTGCGCAGGAGCTCCTCCCGATCCGACTCGCCGCCGGAGAGCACCAGGTTGAAGGGCATGGGACCGTAGGTGTTGGGCGCGGGCAGCGCATGGCCGGTGCTCCGCTCGCCCGAGGCCGTCCTCTCGCGGGACTGCTTGGCGCGCAGCGTGTCCCACACCACGCGCTCGACCCGGCCCTCTCTGATCAGGGTGTAGGGGGCTTTGGCCACGCCCTCGAAGTCGAAGGATAGGTTCGCCCCGCGCACGTCGGTGGGATCGTCGCGGACCGTGAGCAAGGAAGGGTAGCGCGCCTCTCCCAGCTTGCCGCTGAAAAGACTGCGACCCTCCTCGAAGGCGAGTCCATTGAACGCCAAATAGCCCAGGTAGGAGAGGAGTTCGGCCGCCGCCTCCTCTTCGAAAAGCACCCGGTAACGGCCCGGCGGCACCTGGCGGCTCGCCCGGGGACTCGCCTTTTCCATGGCCGTCGAGGCGACAAACTGGGGGTCCAGCTCGACCCAATCCCGGTTGGCCGCGGTGGCGTAGCCGCTGGGTGGTTGCCTGCCGTCAGCGCCTTCGCGCGCACGGGCGATCACCGAGAGCCAGACGTCGCTGAAGGCCTGATAGGCCTGCATCCCGTGGCTGTTGGCGACGGCGTGTTCGGATAGGCCATTGGTGAGCGCGCCGAAGCCGTCCTGTCCCGCATCGGAGAGCCGGCGGAGAATCTCGCCCACGACCGCGGCCCGCTGGTCGGCGTCGAGAAGAGCCGTCGACTCGTAGTAGGTCGTCTGATCGACGTAGCCGGTTTCGGGGGTCTCGGGCATGATCTCCAAGCCCGTGTCTGGCTCGGAGGCCCGCGCCATGGCAACGGCGCGCTCGGCCAGTTCGTCAATGCCCTGGTAATCGAGGCGGTTGCCCGCGGCCACCGCCGCTCGGCCTTCGCTCACGGCCCGGATGCGCAGCTGGGCGTTGCTCTCGCCCACGTGCTGGTGAATGCGGTCGACGGCGTAGCGGGTGAGCGCCGAAACGTCGGTCATCAGCACGGCCTCACTCTGGGTGGCGCCGGCGCGTTTGGCGGCGGCCAGAGCGTGGTTAACGCGATCGAGCGCTTCCGTCCGGCTGAGCAGGGGAATCATTCGCCCTCCCCGACCGCCACGGAGCGAAACCGTGCCGGTACCACCGCGTGGGCCACCGGCATCGACTGGCCGGGCTCGCCCTTGCCGCAGTTGGTCAGGCCGACCACCCGGCGTTCCGAGACCTTGCCGAGCCCGTCCAGCGATCCCCAGAATGCGGGAGTCACCCCGGAGTAGGTGCAGTCGCGCAGCATCTGCTTGAGTTCGCCCTTCTCGATCTTCCAGCCGATCTCGGTGGCGAAGTGGAAGTTCAGACGGCGGTCGTCGATACTCCACCCCTTGTTGGTGGACATCAGCACCCCCTCCTCCGTTTCCGCGATCAACTGCTCCAGGGAGGACTCGCCCGGCTCCAGGTTGATGTTGGTCATGCGCACCAGGGGGATTCGGTTCCATCCCGAAGCCCGCATGGCCCCGCTGGAGCTCCGGCCGATGAGGGGCGCCGTCTCGCGGCTGGATTGCAGGCCGACCAGGATTCCTTTCCTAATCAGGGGAACGCTCTGACCGGCCACGCCCTCGTCGTCGAAGGCGATGGTGCCCAAGGCGCCGGCCGTGGTCGCGTCTGCGGTCACGTTTAGCAGCGGCGAACCGTAGCGCAGGTGGCCGAGATCCTCGAGGTGAACGAAGCTGGTCCCGGCGTAGCTGGCTTCGGTGCCCAGGATGCGGTCGAGTTCGGTGGGATGGCCGATCGACTCGTGGAGCTGCAGGGCGACCTGGTCGGCGTCCAGGATCACGGTGGTACGCAGAGTGGGGCAGGTTTCGGCGTCGAGCAACGCCCGCGCCTCCTCGGCTATGCGCGGGGCATTGCCGGCCAGATCGAACGCCCGCACCAACTCGAAGCCGCCCAGCCCCCAACCGCCATCGTGCGCCGCGGGATAGGAGCGGATCTGCACGTCGCCGTCACGGACCATGGTTGCGTCGATGCCGCCGCCGGTCGTGGTGCGGCGTTGCTCGATCAGGCTCCCTTCGGTGGAGGCGAAGACCTTTTCCTCTTCCACGGCACCCAAGGAGGCGGTGGCGAAGGTGACCCCGGCCGCGACCAGGGGCTCGGCGGCCTGGTGGAGAAATTCCAGCTTGCTCTCGGGGCTGAGGAGGAAGGGCGACTCCGCGGGATCGGAGAAGACCTGGGCAACGTGAGGAGCCACCGAAGCTAGACGGACCGGTTCGGCGGTCACGCGGGCCGAGGCCGCGGCGCGCCGGACGGCTTCCGCGGCCGCCTCGCGACCGCCGATCGAGCTCAATTCCAGGGAAGACGCGAACCCCCATGCTCCGTCGACCAGCACGCGTACTCCAAAGCCCAGAGTCTCCTCGTCACTCCAGGCTTCGAGCCGGCCGTTCTTTAGCTTCAGGTACTCGGAGCGTATCCGCACCACGCGCACATCGCCGTAGGCGAGGCCGTCCAAGTACGAAAGCACTTCCTGCGCAAAAGCTCGCAACTGCATCTCCCGGTTGGGTTGGGGGCGGACCGCCTTCGACCGATGATGCATCCATCTCCGCTGGGAGTTGATGGAAAACTTGCTGGGGCAACGGCGGGGTGGGCCGCCCCCATCCCCCGCCATATTTCATTTACTTATTTTGCAATTCTTCTTGCTTTAGCGGTTCATAGGTTTTATGCTGCAACCAGAATTTCATTGGGTGCACGAGCGACAGCCCGGTCTCATCCAAACGGAGAGCACCAGAAGGCCCTTTATAGGATCTTGGTGTTCGGGTTTCTCGCCCTCTTCGGCCCACCGGCATTCGGCATCGAGGTGGGCCTTTTTTCTGTCCTCTATTCGACCGCCCTCGTGCTCTATTCAATTTGGGCCATACGTCTAACCGTTATCTTTGCCGACGATCAGGGACTGGGTTACCTGCTCACGCTGTTCGATGTGGCGATGACTCTCCCGCTGGTCATCTGGGGGACAACCGAGTGGCTCGCCGCTCCGGTGGCTGTTCTCTGGGTGGTGGGGATAACTTCCTCGGCCATCCTGCAGCGCCGGCGCCGGCTTGCCCGGTTGCACACATCCCAGGCGCTCGTCGACCCGGTCACCGGCTTTCTCTCGGCACACCGCTTCGCTCGTGCGGTAGAGGACGAACTGGAACTGGCCCTGGCGAGGAAGAAATCCTTCGGCCTGGTGACCGTGCGGATTCGCCGCTACCGCGAACTGGTCGATTACTTCGGCGAAGACTCCGCGCACCGGGCCCTCAATTGCATTTGCCGTCGGTCCGGCCGAGAGGTCGGGGCCGAGGGTGAGGGCTTCCGTCTCTCCGAAGATTCCATCGCTTTCCTCCTCCCCGCCTGCGGGCCGATCCAGGCGGCGGAGACTGCCGCCTCCGTTGCCCGGTCGGTCCGCGGGAAACTCATCGAAGGGAGACGGGTTGAGTGTGAAGTCGGCTACGCCTTGGGTCCCCGAGACGGCATGGAAGCAGAAGCATTGCTTGCGACTGCGGCGGCCTCGGTCCTGCCTCGTCGCCAGGCGGCTGACGGAGAACCTGCCGCCGCCCACCGCCAACTGCCGCAGCCACAACCCGAGCCGCAGGTAGCGGTCGGTTAGAAGCGCCGCGCTCCCCGCCGCGGGCCTGCCGCGCTTTCCACCGCTCGTCGCGCCTCGGCCCCGCCCACCATCCCGCCACCGAAGCCTCATGGTACAGTGGCGGCGTGGATCTGAAGCTCAAGAAGATCGGCGTTCTCATGGGAGGTCTCTCGGTGGAACGGGAGGTCTCCCTTCGTTCAGGTGCCATGTGCCTGAAGGCGCTGCAGGAGAAGGGCTACCACGCCGTCGCAGTCGATGCGGTGCGCGACGTCGCCCAACGCCTCGACGAAGAGCAGATAGAGGTCGCCTTTCTCGCCCTGCACGGACGTTTCGGCGAGGATGGGACCATCCAGGGCATGCTGGAGTTGCTGGACATTCCCTACACCGGCTCGGGTGTCCTGGCGTCGGCCTTGGCCATGCACAAAGTCTGCTGCAAGAAGGTGGTCCGGCAGAGCGGACTGCCCACTCCTGACTTTATCGAGGTTTCCGCCGACGCCGATCCCGCCGAGTTGGCCGCCCGGGTGGCGCGCGAGTTGGGCTTCCCGGTCATGGTGAAGCCGGTTGAGGAAGGCTCGAGCGTGGGCGTGCGCAAATGCTACGGCGAGGCGGATGTGGTCCACGCAATCGAGCAGGATCGCGCGCGCTACGGGCCTTTGTTCGTCGAGGCCTTCGTCTCCGGGATGGAGATCACCGTGGGCGTGCTCGAAGGTCCCGAGGGGATCGTGGCTCTGCCCATTCTGGAACTGGTTCCCAAGAACGATTTCTACGACTACGAAGCCAAATACACGCACGGGATGACCGAGTTCATCATCCCCGCCCGTCTCTCCGACGAGGTCACCCGAGAGGCCATGCGCCTCTCCGTCGAGGCCTTCCGCATCCTGGGCTGCAGCGGCTATGCCCGGGTGGACTTCATGGTGGAGGCCGACGGCACCTGCCAGTTCACCGAGGTCAACACGCTGCCCGGGATGACCGATCTGAGCGACCTTCCGGCCCAGGCCCGGGCGGCCGGAATCGACTATCCTGAACTGGTGGAGCGGATCCTGAAGACCGCACTCTTGCCCAAGCACTAGGAGGGGAACCATCAGCCGGCAAACACCGGGATGGCCACCGTCAGGCGGCCGAACCCCCATCATCGACGCCCACGTCCACGTCTTCACCCCGGAGATGATCGCCCGCCGCGAGGAGTACCTGGAGCGGGACCTGTGGTTCCGCACCCTGTACACGGACCCCAAGGCGCGGATGGTCACCTTCGAGCAGGTGGTGGCCGAGATGGACGCGACCGGCGTGGATCTGTCCGTCATCTTCGGCTTCGCCTTCGAGGACCAGGGGCTCTGCCGCGAGATCAACGATTACGTGATCGAGGCGGTGCGGGCCTATCCGGCAAGGTTGGCCGGGCTGACGAGCGTCTCGCCGGAGCAGCCCGGAGCCCTTGACGAGGTCGAGCGCACCCTGGACGCCGGTCTGGTGGGTTGCGGCGAGCTCTTCCCGGACGGTCAGCGCTTCGAGCTGGGGGAGCCATCCGGACTCGATCTGATTGCCGATGCCTTGCGCGAGCGGGACGCCTTGCTGATGGTGCACTCCAACGAGCCGGTAGGCCACAAGTATCCCGGCAAAGGCGACAACACCCCGGGTCCCTGTTACCGGTTCGCCGAGCGGCATCCCGACCTGGACATCATCTACGCGCACATGGGCGGCGGCCTCTTTTTCTACGAGATGATGCCCAAGGCCAAGGAGACCTTGGCCCGAGTCTATTACGACACCTCGGCCGCGCCCTACCTCTACCGCCGCGACATCTACTCTCTGGCTGCAAGCGCCGCCGGGCCGGATAAAATCCTTTTCGGCAGCGATTTCCCCCTGATCTCGCCCGGGCGCTATCTGAGCGACACCGACGACCTCGATCCCGGCCTGCGCGGACCGATCTTCGGCGGCAATACTCTGCGCCTGTTGGAGAGATCGGGCTGGCGGGCGCCGTGAGGGGCGATCTGAATCTGCGCCGCGTCTTGGAGGAACTGGCCGCGGGCGATATCGGAATCGAGGAGGCGTTGGGCCTGCTGCCCCTGCTCCAGATCGCAGAGGTGGAGGGCTTTGCCCGCCTGGACCTCGGCCGGCGAGAGCGAAAAGCCGTGCCCGAGGTGATCTACGCCCCCAGCAAGGATGACGAGATTCTCGCCGCGATCGTCAGCCGCTTCCTGACCGCCAAGGGCTTGGCCCTGGTCAGCCGCCTGGAACCCGACAGATTGGTTCCGCTCGAGGAGCGGGTGCGCCGGGAGCATCCCGGGGTGATCCTCGATCATTCCCGCATGAACCGGACCCTCGAGGCGACGCTCCCCGACTACGCCCCGCCCGAGGGTGGGGGGAAGATCGGGGTGCTGACGGCCGGAACCTCGGACGTCCCCGTGGCCGAGGAGGCCGCTTTGGTGGCGCGCCACATGGGCGTCGGCGCCGAACGCGCTTTCGACGTGGGGGTCTCCGGAGTACACCGCCTGCTCGAACCGCTGGCCGACATGGTGCGGGCCGAGGTGGACGCGCTCATCGTCGTGGCAGGCATGGAGGGGGCGCTGCCCTCGGTGGTGGGCGGACTGGTATCCGTGCCGGTTATCGGAGTACCCACCTCGACCGGCTACGGGGTCGGAGGAGACGGCACCGCGGCCCTCTACGCCATGCTCCAGACCTGCTCGCCGGGAGTGGTGGTCGTAAACGTGGATAACGGCGTGGGGGCCGGAGCCGCGGCCGCGCTCATCGCCCTGCGCGCCTCACGGAGCCGGACCGCTTAAGCCAATCCGCCCCTCCGGCCGATATCCCAATCATGAAGATCACCGCCGACAAAGAACCGCGGTTGCGGGTGGGTGAGGCCGAACCCTTCCCGATAGGGTCTGCGCGCGTGGAATGGGAGGCCGATCACTCCCGCTTGCGTGAGCTGACCGACACGGAGGGAAAACCGCTGCGGCTCCCCGTGGGCGCCCGGGTCACTCTCTACACCGGGCCCTCGGTCGTCTTCGTGGGCGAGGTGCAGGAGGACCGCTCGGTCCTGGATCTGCTTTCCTGCCAGGAGCACGACGGGGAGTTCGTCGACTTCTAGCGCTTGCGCCTTTTGCGTCCGCCGCGTGGCGCCTTCTTGCCCGCGCGCTTGGGCCGGGGGGTAGCGGCAGGGGTTCCGGCGCGGGTCGCAGCGCGCCCCCGAGTGGGCGCTTCGGGAGCCGAAGGAACTCGCGAGCCGGACGGCGCCGGGGAACCGGGCAGCAGCAGCGGTTGCGGACGCCGCCAGTAGCGGGCCATCAAGCCGGCCATCATCAGGGCCCCGCCCAAGAGCACGTAGATCCTGAGATCAGCCCCGGTGTTGGTGAACTCGTCCCGAGTCTCTCCCTCATCGCCCGGCGCACCGGCCGAGGGGGGTAGACGCAAGGCCAGGGGCTCGTAGTTGCCGAATTCGCCGGCGACCGGGCTGGCGTCGTGGGCGGCGGGCCAGTGACACTGAATGCACTCGAGGTCCGCTGCGTGTTCGGGCGCTTGCTCATGACATTCCAGGCAGCGCTCGCGGTTGGGCAGTTTGACCACTCCGTGAACTCCGCCCTCGTGACAGGTCGAACAGCTGAAGCCGCTACCTCCTTCGGTCGAAGCGGCATGCACCTGCGCTCCCACGTGGCAATCGGAGCAGGCCCGTGCCGTCACCGGGCCGTCGTTGTGGTGGCCGGACTCTATGCGTGTGTGGCAGCTCTGGCATTGGACCTTGCCCGCATGGAGGGTTTTGTCGTGGCAGGCATTGCAGTCGTCCGGCACCCGATAGGTGGCGCTGTGCTGGGTAGTGTCGTGGCACTCCGAGCAGGCCGGAGCCTTGGCGGCGAAGGGGTGGCACTGCAGACAGACGTCCCAAACCGGGGTCGGCAGGTTCCTGGGCGTGTTGTCGTGGGCGGAGTTCTGGTGGCAGCGCGAGCATTCGATCTGTCCCACGTGGAAGTCCTGCTCGTGGCAAGCGCGGCAGTCGGGGATGTTCACCTGGGTGAGATGGTGACCTTCCGCCGGGTTGGTGTGGCACGACTCACAACTGCCCAGGTTGTCGTGAATCTGGGTCGGGCCGTGGTGCGAGGTGCATCCCGGCACCGTGGGATCCGCGTGATAGACCGGCGGTGCGTGGCAGTCCAGGCAGTCGCCGACACCGAAGTTGGCGGGAGCATGGCAGATGTTGCAGACGCCGGGCCCCGGCGGTTGCGGGTTCACGTTGTGTATGGCGTCCTGGTGACACTGTTGACAGGGCAAATCCTGTTGCCCGTGCTGCGGCGTCTCGCCGTGACACGTCTCACAGTCCCGATATCCGGGATCGGGAGCGCGGTTGTGGTGGAACGCGGTGGCCTGGAAGTGGCACGTCTCGCAGTCGATCTCACCGGCGTGCCGTTCGAAGCCGGCATGGCAGGAGGTACAGCTGTCACCGGTGATCGGCGGGTCAGGGATCGAGGTGTCGTGGACGTCGTCGTCCCCCACCCCGCCAAAGTTGGCCGCTCCAAAGTGGCAGGTAAGACAACTCGGCTGGCCCCCGAAGGTGGCGGGCTCGTGGCACTGGAAGCAGGTGGTTGGCACCTCCGGATAGCTGGGATGGGTCTCCGTGCTGTGGCAACTGGTGCAGCCGACCCCGTTGTGACTTGGGGGGGTCGCGTGGCAGTCGCGGCAGGAATCCGGCGCCACCTGATCCGCCCCATCGTGGTGGGGCGAGGGGTCCTGCTGAACGTGGCAGCGGGTGCAGTCCGGCTGTCCCAGAAATTGGGAGAAGGGATGAGGATTGGTGCCGTGGCACTGCTGGCAGGCCTCACTCGTCCAGGCGGGCATGTCCTGCCCCGGCTCGTGGCAGGACCAGCAGGGCTCGGCTTCGGTGACCTTGTTGGCGTGGCAGCTCTGACAGACCGTGTTGGGCACCTCGGGGGTGACGTGGCAGCGCAGGCAGGGGAAGAACGAGCCGATGGGTTGGGTGTGGTGGCAGTCCGCGCAGTCCTGCGCCGTGGCGTGCACCCACTGCGAAAGGGCGTGGGCGTCGCTGGGCCCCTCCGGCGAAAACAGTGTCAGTCCGCCCAGTACGATGAACGCACCCAGCACGAGAAAAACCATCAGCGAGCGGCGCCCGCTCATCATCCAGTCCGGCTGTAACAGGGGCCTAACTGCCATGGCACTCCGACCCGTAACACGCGGCCGGCGGATCCTTGCGGATATCGTGGCAGCGCGTGCATAGCTCGCCCTGGTCATGGGCGGCGTCCACGTGCCCGCCGATACCTTGTGCAGACGGCAGGAAATCAGCCGGATGCGGCATCGCGAGCCCGTGGCAGGTCATGCACAGATCTTCCGGTCCGCCCTCGTGGCAGAGGGCGCAGTAATCGCGGCTCTCCTTCTCGGCCACCTGCGGGTGCTGCTCCTCCACGAATTCCGGGGTGTGGCTGGCCGGCACCAGATCGAAGTCGGCAGGGTGGCAGGTCTCGCACTCTCCCGGGGCGCGCGCCTCCGCGGAGAGCCCGTGACAGTCGAAGCAGGTGAGCATCTGCGGTCTATTGATGCCCTCACGGGTGTGTGCGGGGCGCACATGGCAGGATTCGCACTCCGCGCCGTACTCGAGGTGCGCTTCGTGCGAGAAATTCGCCTTGAGTGTAGCGGGCGGTTTTCCCGGTGGGTCGAAGAAGGCGTGGCAGTCGGCGCAGACGGCAAAGCGGCCCTCGGACGGGGCCAAACGCCTGGCCTGAGTCCTCCCGGCGGTGGCCGGGGTATCCGGCGAGCCCGAAGCGGCCGTGGTCGGCGCGTTCTCATCGAGGGCCCCTGACCCGTCGTCCTCGGAGGTGACGGGTTGGGCGTCGGTGGCTTCGGGCGCGGTCGTATCTCCATTGGGCGCGGCTGAATCCTGGGTCTCGTCCGGAGTGGCTCCGGAATCCGCCTCGGTGCAACCCGTCAAAACGGCAGCCGTCAGCGCCAGGGCCAGCGCAAGCAGCGCGAGCAGCACGAAGCGAGAGAGCCCTAAACCACGCGCTCTCTCGCCGTTACCGGCGGGGCCGGAGGGCATCAACCCAAGCCTCCCGTTCTTTCTCCTTCTCCTCAAAAGCCGCGCTTGCTTCTCTTAGCGTACAAAATCCGCTGAGAGCAGGCAAACCCTTGGCGGGGGTTTCAAGCTCGCGTGGCCTTGCAATCTCGTTCACACACTATGGAACAAGCCTCGGCCAAAGTAAAGACCGACAATTCTCGAGGCCGCAGTTTGCAGGAACTATTTCTCGGCCGGTGGGCCGAACGCCTCGGCCGGCTCCTGGCGATATCCGAAGAAGTACTCGAGCTGATCGGCTATCCGGGCCGAAGCTTTGCCGTCTCCATATGGATTGACGGCGTTGGCCATCCGGGAGTAGGCCGTCTGGTCGGTCAGTAACTCCGAGAGGGCGGCGGCTATCGCTTGGGTGTCCGTTCCCACCAAGCGCGCGGTTCCGGCGTCGATGCCTTCGGGTCTTTCGGTGGTGTCTCGCATCACTAGCACCGGTTTGCCCAGGGTGGGGGCCTCCTCCTGGATCCCGCCGGAGTCGGTGATCACGAGGTCGACCGTCTTCATCAGGTGGACGAAGGGGCGATAGGACAGCGGATCGGTGAAAACCACGCCCCGCAGGCCTCCCAAAATCCCCCTGAAAGTTTCCCGCACCACCGGATTGAGGTGGATGGGGAAGATGAAGGTGACGTCCTCGTGGCGCTCGCAGGTTTCGCGGATGGCCCGGGCTATGGACTGCATGGGCACGCCCCAGCTCTCCCGCCGGTGGACGGTGACCAGGATCTTCTTGCCCGGCCGGGAGAGCGCTTCCCTGATCTGCGGCTCCCACTGAGGAGGGTCCTTTTCGGCGGTTGCCATTAATGCGTCGATCACGGTGTTGCCGGTGACCAGAACCCCTTCGTCCGGCGAGCCTTCGGCGAGCAAGGACTCCCTGGCTGCGGGCGTGGGAGCGAAGAGCAGTTCCGCCAGACGGTCGGTGAGCCGGCGGTTGGCCTCTTCGGGATAGGGATTGTAGAGGGTGTCGGTGCGCAGCCCCGCCTCGACGTGGGCCACCGGAATCTGGTGGTAGAAGGCCGCCAGCGCGGTGGCGAAAGTGGTGGTGGTATCCCCGTGAACCAGCACCATGTCGGCGCCCCGCTCGACCAGGAGCGGCTCGAGGCCCTGGAGCACGGCAGAGGTGATGTGCGTCAGCGACTGAGTGCGGCGCATGACGTCCAGGTCGTGGTCGACCGGCAGGCCGAAGGTCTCGACTACTTGATCGAGCATCTCCCGGTGCTGCCCGGTGAGGCAGGTGATCACGTGAAAGTGCTCGCGCCGGTGGAGTTCCTGCACCACGGGCGCCATCTTGATCGCCTCGGGCCGCGTGCCGAAGCTCACGAAGAGGGTCCGGGTCATGGTCCTAGCCTTTCGCTTGGCGCTTTTTGCGGGGGATTACAGTCCCCCGGTGTTTCGGATAGAATCCCAGGCTGTCTTATTGTTGCTCTTTTCCCGCTTTCTTGTGAGGTTCCTTCCATGGCTTTCATCGATAACCGCGGTCGGCTGTTCGGCTGGGTCAATCTGGTCGATCTACTGGTGGTGCTTGCGCTGATTGCGCTTGTCGCTTTTGCCTACGTGCGCTTCGTCGCCGGGACCGGGGACGAGGAAACCCTGATCACCACCTTCAAGGTGGAACAGGTGCGCGATGTCACGATCTACGAGATCGAGGTGGGCGACCAGGTGCGCGACGAAACCGGAACCGTGCTCGGCACCATCCAGTGGACGGACGACTACCCCACTCAAGTGGAGTTCCTCAATGAGCAGACCGGCGAGGTGGTGGGGCCAAAAGATTCGACGCTCTATCGCGACATCGACTTCACGGTTGAGGGCCAAGGGCAGGTGTCGGATTCGCAGTACGCCATCGGCAGCATCCCCCTAGAGGTCGGACGGCAACTGGTGGTCAAAGGCCCCGGATTTTCGGTGCGCGCGGCGATTACCAAGATCGAGGTGGCCGGGGCCTCTTAAGGCCGGAGCATGGAGCTCTACCGAGAATCCCTCTCACTTCGGTGGGCCGGTCGGGCCTACGGCTCTCTCGTTCGCTCTTGGGCCAACTCTTTCTTTGGCCGCAGTCTCACTTGGCTTTGGCTGCACTTGCAGGCGGCGCTTGCCGGCAGCGTGATCTTCAACCTGGATTCAGTCCGCAGCCGCAGCCTGCATGAGCCGGGCGGGCCGCTCACCTTCTGGGTGATCGCCGCTCCCTACCGCCTGCTCTACCGGGGCAGCCGTGGGACTCTGGGCCGGGCGGTCGATCAGATCTCCCTCGATAGCGGGCGCTCCGTCTTGGGGGCCGCGGGATGGCTGCGGATTGTGGGCTTTCTACTTGGGGGAGCGGGTCTCGGCGGTCTTGGCCGGCTGCTATTCATCTGGATCACGGATGCCCGGGTGGAGTTGACCGAACTCGGGGCGGCGTTGGGCTGGGCGGGCCTGCTGTTCTTGGGCTTGGTGCTTGTCTGGGGTGGGGCCGCGGCTCTGGGCCTGTCGGGCGGCGCGTCGTCGCATCCGCGCTCGGTTTCTCTCGCTCTCAGCATCCTGGGTCTCGACCGGGGAGCGGCGACCCCGGCTCCGTCCCAAGGCTGGCAGGGCCATCCTCTGGCTAAGACCCTCACAGCCGGATTGAGTCTGCTGATTGGGGGCCTCGCCGGAGCGGCGGGAGGGCTGTCCTCGGTTGTCATCATTGGGGGCGCGCTGGCTCTGGGAGTCGCCGCCTTCGCGCTCTTCCGGCCGGAGGCTATTCTCTTGATCCTGGCCGCCTTCCCTTGGCTGGATTTTGCCGCTCGGAACGCCTTGGGAGCGCTGGCGCCCATGTGGGACGAGCTCTTATTGCTGGGGGCGCTGAGCGCCCTGCTCTTCTCGGTCTTCCTGGCGGGCAGGGTGCAGCTGCGCACGGTGCCCATCACTGTGCCGCTCCTGGTCGCCTTCGTGGCCGCCCTGGGCTCCGTGGCGATGAACGAGGTGCCGCCGGGGCCCGCGCTCTTTGGGCTGCGGATCACCTTTCAACCGTTGCTCTTCTTCTATTTGGGCTACCTGCTCCCCCGCGACCGACGCTGGGTCAAGTTGGCCGTCGGCGTATTTCTAGCAGCGGCCTTGGCGATGGCGCTTCACGGTCTCTTCCAGTTCGCCACCGACGCGCCCATGCCGCAGAGTTGGGTCGACCGGCAGGAGCAGAGCTTCGGCACTCGGGCCTACTCCATTATCGAGAACCCCAACGGTCTGGCCGCGTTCCTCTTGCTCGGCACCCTGGTTTCGGCTTCGTTGACGCTGGCCACCCGCCGTCCCCGGCACTTCCTCCTGCTCGGCCTGCTGACCCTCACGCTGACCGCGGGCGTGGGGGTGACCTTCAGCCGCGGGTCCTGGCTGGGGCTGATCGCCGGCGTGGTCGCCATGGCGGTTCTGGCCTACCGGCGCTTCTTCGGGGCGCTGGTGGCCGGGGCGCTGGTTGCCCCGGTTTTCCTGCCCGCCGCAGTCATCGATCGCCTGACTTTTGCCTTCAGCAGCGCCTACATCAATAAGAGCCTGGTGGCCGGCCGCCTGCTCATGTGGAACGTGTCTTTGGGACACATCGTCCAGAACCCCTGGTTCGGGGTGGGTCTGGGCACCTTTGGCGGAACGAGCGCGGTCCTCTGGGGCTACGGCCGGCTCTGGGTGGACAACTTCTACCTGCAACTCGGGGCCGAGGGCGGGCTGATCTTGCTGGTGGCGTTTCTCTGGTTGCTCCTGCGTGCTGCGAAGAGCCTGGTCGCAGCCTATCTGTACGAGCCGGATCCCTGGATGCGCGCCTTTGCCGCCGGGGTGTTTGGCGCCTTCGTCGCTGTGGCGGTGGCCAACGTGACCGCGGGGGTGTGGGAGACCCTGGTGGTGGGTGCCGGCTTCTGGTTCCTCACCGGTCTGGCGGCCGGCGGTTCCGGCGAGCCGAGGGCTGCCGCAGGGCCCATCGAGCGGGAAGGTCACGTCTAGATGGACGAAACCGAGAGACAGAGATTAGAGACCGAGAGACAGGGCGCGGCTCCGCCGACAGCGCTCGTGGTCTATAGCGGCGCCCGCTTTCCCGGCGGGGCCGAGGCCTACCTCGAAAGCTTGTTTCTTGGTTACGACCGCTCCCGGCTTCGTCTGCTGCTGGTCAGCATGGGCGAATGGGACCTCACCGCGCGGCTCCGGGAGATGGGCGAGCCCGTGGTGGTCCTCGAGGCCTCGCGCGTTGCCCCCCGCGCTCCCGCCGCCATCGCCGAGGTGGCTCGCTCCGAAGGCGCCGACCTGATCGCCAGCCAAGGGGTGGTCGCCAATTTCTACGCGCGGGCGGCTGCGCGGGTCTGCGGCCTGCCTCACATGGCCACGGTGCACAGCGACCTGAGCTTCGATTATCCGGGAACCGCGCGCCGGCTCGCCTTCTCGCTGGTCGATCGGATGCTGGCGGGGCGAACGGCGCACTATCTGGTGCCCTCAGAATACCTGCGCCGCCGTCTGCTCTCCCGGGGTGTGCCCGCGGAGCGGATCTCGGTCGTCTATCACGGGATTGAACCTCACTCCATCGTCTCCACCGGCACGAGCCGCCCGGGCGTGGCGTCCCAACGGACGTCGCCGGATGAGGACGCGGCGGCTTCTGAGCGGCCCCCGGTCCTGGGTTCGATCGGCCGCCTGCACCACACCAAGGGCTTCGACCTTTTGATAAGGGCCCTGCCGCTGATCTCGCACCCGCCCTCGGTCGAACTGATCATCTGGGGCGAAGGAGAGGAGCGTGCGAGTCTCGAAAAGTTGATCGAAGAACTCGGTCTGGGGGATCGGGTTCGGCTGCCGGGTTATGCTCCCAAGGTGAACCGGGCGCTCGCCGGCATGGATATCTTCGTGCAGCCTTCGCGGGCCGAGGGCTTCGGTCTCACCGTGGTGGAAGCGATGAGCGCGGGACTGCCGGTAGTGGTCTCGCAGGCAGGGAGCCTGCCCGAACTGGTGGCCGACGGAAAGAGCGGTGTGGTGGTACGGGGTGATCGGCCCGCGGACCTGGCCCGAGAGCTGGAGAGCCTGTTGGCCGAACGCGGGCGCCGGGAGCGGCTGGGCGCTGAGGCCGCTCGCCAGGCCCGGCGGCGCTTTACCGTGGAGCGCTGGCTGGACCAAACCACGGCCGTCTACGAGCAGGCCGCGGGAGGAACGCCGCGATGATTCGCAACCACTCTATAGTATGTGTCTCCACCCTCGACTGGGACGCGCCCTGGACCAGCAAGCAGCAGATCATGCATCGGCTGGCTCAGGGCAACCGCATCCTCTACGTCGAGGAGCCGGTGACCATGCTGGCCCCGTTAAAAGTGCCCGCGCGCTGGCGCCGATGGACCGCGCTTGTTCCGCGGCTGCGCCGGGCCGAGAAGAATCTCTGGGTGCTGACCCCGCCGCCGCTTTTTCCTTTCGGTAACATGAGGCCGGTGATCAACCGGGTGAACCAAGCCGTTCTGGGCTCCTATATCCGTTGGGCGCTCAAGCGGCTGGGCTGGCGGGACTACCTGCTCTGGACCTATCTGCCCACGAGCATTCATCTGCTGAGCCGGCTGCGGCCTCAGGCGACGGTCTATCACTGCGTGGACGAGCACTCGGCCTTCCCCGGCCTTATCGACCCGCAGACCGTACGCGCCTACGACGACGCCTTGACCCGCCGGGCGGACCTGGTGATCACCACCGCCTCCAGCCTCTGCGAAGAACGGCGCCCGCTCAATCCGCGCACCTTTCACGTCCCCAATGCGGCCGACGTCGAGCATTTTGAACGGGCCTACCGGGAGCCCTTGCCGGAACCGGCGGACCTCGCGTCCATCGCCCGGCCCCGGTTGGGGATCGTGGGGGTGCACAATGCCCGCCTGGATCTGGAGGCGCTGCGCGCGCTCTCCGCGGCCGGCACCGACTGGAGGCTGGTGCTGATCGGCCCGTATGTGCGGGGAGAACTTTCCGCGCAGGAGGTCGAGGCCATCCCCCGGGTGCACTCTCTGGGCGGGAAGCCGCGGGAGGAACTGCCCGCCTACCTGCGGGGGCTGGACGTGGCCCTGATCCCCTACCAACTGAACGAGCTCACCCGGCACATGTTTCCCCTGAAGCTCTTCGAATACCTGGCGGCCGGGCTCCCGGTGGTCGCCGCGGCCCTTCCCACCCTGGAGCCCTATCGCGGCGTGATCTATCTGGCCGAGAGCCCGGACGATTACCCGGGGCTGGTGAATCGTGCCCTGGAGGAGGATTCTCCCCGGAAGCGCCAAGAGCGGGTGGAGTTGGCGCGTGAGAACAGCTGGGACGGCCGGGTCGAGGATATCTCGCGGCTGGTCGATGAGACGCTGCGGGCCGCACGCCGGAGCGGTTCGATGATACTGGAATCGAGAAGAGGGAGGCGTTAGTGAAGGTGCTCCTGCCCACCATGCGGGATCCCGGCCAGATCGGCGGGACCTCGACGCACCTGGACATGCTCTCCGCCGGGCTGGTGGAGCTGGGGCACGAACCCTACGTGCTCTATTTCGGCGAGCAGGTACCGGAGCCTCTGCGCCGGTTTGGGGTGGTCTACGCCGCCGGGGCGCTCAACCGAGTGCGGCGCGGCTGGGGCATGGTCTACTCCGCAATGGTTCGCGGAAGGCTGGTGGCGGGCTTCGCCGACCGGGAGTTGCGCCGCCACGATTGGCAGGTGGTCAATGCGCAGGAGGTGTACTCGGTGCCTGCGCTTCGGGCGGCGGCCGACCGCGCCGGGGTTCCCCTGGTCCTGACGCTCCATGGTTACCCGCTCTACGAGTCCGTATCCGAGGGTTATACCAACCGATCGCGCCTGGGAAGGCGCTACCTGATGCGTTCGGAGATCCGGGCCCTTCGTCTGGCGGACGCCATCGTGACCGTGGACGGCCGGCTCTACCGTCACGTCCTGCGGTTGGTTCCCGAGAGGGCCGACGTCACCTACTCGCTGATGAACTTCATCGACACATCGGCGTTCAGCCCGAGCGTGGAAGGCCGGGAGGAGCTGCGGCGCAAGTGGGACATTCCCGAGGACAAGACCGTGCTCTTCTGTCCGCGGCGCCTGGTCAAGAAGAACGGGGTGATCTATCCCTCCCTGGCGCTGGCCGAGATGAAGCCGGCGGAGCGGGAGCAGTACCTGCTGCTGCATGCCGGTGACGGAGGTGAGCGCGGGGCCATCGAGCAAATCGTGCGCGAGCAGGGCCTGGAAGCGCAGGTCAGGCTGCTCGGCGGCCTCGGCCGCGCGGAGATCGAGGAACTCTACCGGTTGTGCGACATCGTCCTGGTCCCCTCGGTGCACTCGGAAAAAGTGGAGGAGGCAACCTCGCTTTCGGCACTCGAAGCCATGGCCAGCGGCCGCCCCTTGATCGCCGGGGCCGTGGGCGGACTTGCCGAAATGGTGAGCCACGGGGTCAACGGACTGCTCGTTCCCGACGCGAATGCGGCCGCACTCGCGCAGGCGATCGAGCGCTTGGCTGCGGATGCCAACCTGCGCGAGCGGCTGGCCACGAACGCCCGCGACTACGTGGTCGCCAATCACTCGCACCTCAAAGCGGCGAGTGACTACGTGGATGTCTACTCGCGGGCCCGGCAGAGCTTGAGCCAGTCGCTCGAGTGGGATGGAGACGAGGAACCGGGCACGCCGGAGACAACGCAGGAAGTGGGGGGTGCGGCGGAACCAGGCGGCCGGACCGGCCAAAGCGATCCGGCCACGGGGCAAACCGGCCGGCCGGGACTGGGCAGCCTGCATAGACTGCGCGCGGAGACCTCGGACGAACTCCTGGCGGCAAGCCGGGAAAACGCGGCGCGCGAGGGAGAGGAAGAACCGGTTTGGCCTTCGGTTTCGATCCTGGGCTTCGCCGCCCACCGCGTCACCCTGGAAGAGGCCGCCGAGTGGGTCCTCGAGTGCGCGGACGAAGGTCAGTGGGAGCGCACCAGGCTGGCGGTTTCCCTTAATCCGGAGCTGCTCGTCCGGGCACAGGAGGACGAACGCATCGCCTCCGCCCTGGCCGAAGCCGATCTGCGGTTTCCCGACGGGGTGGGCGCCGTCTGGGCGGCCCGGATGCAGGGGGTCGAGGGGGTCGAGCGGGTTCCGGGGATCGAACTCGCGGAGCGCATTCTCGAAGGCGCGGCGGAAGACGGTCTTTCCGTCTTCTTCTTGGGGGCGGCGCCCGGCGTGGCCGCGGACGCCGCCTCCCGCATGAGGCAGCGCTACCCGGGGCTCGACGTGGCCGGTGCGCGTCACGGCTACTTTGGCGAGGAGGAGCAGGACTCCGTGGTCGAGGAGGTCCGGCGCTCGGGGGCAGACATCCTTCTCGTGGCCTTGGGTGCTCCGCGGCAGGAGCTCTTCCTGCATCGGCACCGCGGCGAACTCGGGGTGCCGGTGGCTCTGGGCGTGGGCGGAAGCTTCGACGTCTGGGCGGGAAGGGTGCGCAGGGCCCCCGAGGCGTTCCGCCGGCTCAGCCTGGAGTGGGCCTACCGCCTGGTCACCCAGCCCGCCCGGCTTCGGCGTCAGCTGGCGCTTCCCCGCTTCGCCTACCGGGTGCTGATGGCCGCCGACGATTACGGGCCTGGGCGGGGAGTCCGGCCGGCGCCGGCTCATGATCGCCGGCCCCCCGGCGGCCGCCCCGAGGCTAGAGGGTAAAGCCGGATGCGATACCTGATCAGCGGCTACTACGGCGAGGGGAATCTGGGAGACGAGGCCATCCTGGCCGGTATCCTGCAGGAGGTCGAGGCTCTCGACTGCCACGCCCGGTTCACGGTGCTCTCCTTCGATCCCGAGGACACTCGGCGCCGCCACGGCGTGAGAAGCGCTCCGACTTCGCTTCGGCACCCCGCGCGGCTTGCCGAGCTTATGCGAGGCCACGATCTGCTTATCAGCGGGGGCGGTAGTTTCCTGCACGAAGCCGACTTCGAGCAGCACGGACGTTCGTTCTTGTGGCGGGAGGGAAAGCTGCGCCCGGTCCCCTATTTCCTCTCGGTGATATTCGTTGCCCGCTCGCTCGGCCTGCCGGTCATGTGGTACGCACAAGGGTTGGGACCGCTGCACACCGGGGCGGCTCGGACTTTTGCGTCCCTGGCGGTATCCCACAGCCAGGTGGTCACCTTTCGGGACCGGGCCTCGGCCCAGCTAGCGCTGGAACTCGGCGCCCACCCACCCTTGCTGCGGGTGGTGCCCGATCCTGCCTATGCGTTGAAGGCCGCCCCTTCGGAGCGGGCGCGAGAGGTTCTGCTCGCGGCCGATCTGGAGCCTACGCGGCCGTATTTGGCCATCTGCCCCCGTCCTTGGCTCGGTCGCCAGACTTATCAGGAGCGCCTCCTCGGTGCGCTGGCACGCGTGGTCCGGCGGTGGGGGCATCAGGTTCTCTTCGTGCCTTTTCACGCAACCCAGGATGTGGACCTCTGCCGCGATCTCTCCGAGCAGTTGGCCGTTCGGCTCGCCGATTCCCTTTCGCCCCACCGGGGCGCTACGTCGGTGGCTGCGGCTCCTCTCCTGGAAGAGCCGGCGGTCGCGGTCGCGCTGCTGGGGGAAGCCGACGCGGTCTTGGCCATGCGGCTTCACTCGGGCATCTTGGCCGCTTCCGGCGGCTCCCCGGTTATCTCCTTGGTCTACGACCCCAAGGTGGCCGCTTTCGCCGAGCAAACGGGACAGACCACCTGGGCGGTCTCCGTGGACGAGCTCGAGGGGCCTGAGGGCGTGGAGCGGCTGACGAAAGCGATGGACGACACCCTGGAGAACGCGGAGTCGCGCCGCATCCGGCTGTCCACGCGGGTCGGCCGGCTCAAAGAGGAATCCGGGGAGACCGCCCGACTGGCCGTCGCCCTCGCCCGCCGAGAGATCTAGATGGCTTTCGATTCCGGTGAACCCCCGATGCCGTCGGTGGGGGTCGACGTGGAGGCGGAAGTGCCCGCGCCCGAGGAGGGGCTCGAAGCCGCCACCAGGAACATGAAGGGGACGGTGGGCAGAGCCGCACTCGTCATTCTCGGGGCCACCGTCTTCGGGCGGCTCATCGGTCTGGTGCGAGATCAGGTCGTCGCCTTCTACTTCGGGATGGGCGCCTCGACCGACGCCTTCTTCCTCGCCTACAAGGTCCCCTTTTTGCTTTCCCTGACCGTGGGAGGGGCTTTGACCGCCACCTTCATCCCGGTCTTCACCCAACGTCTGGTCAAAGGGGACCGGGAACGGGCGTGGAGCCTGGCGGGCAATATGATCAACGCGATCGGTTTGGTTCTGGTGCTGCTTACGGTGGTCCTGATCCTGGCCGCGCCGCTGATCATTCCCCTGGTGGGTTTTGGCTTTGACCAGGAGACCGCGGATCAGGCCGTCTTCTTGTTCCGCATTCTCGTGCCGGGGGTCATCTTCACCGGACTTGCGGGGTTGGCCATCGGCGTACTCAATTCGCTCAAGCATTTCGGCCTGCCGGCCTTCTCCACCTCGGCCGCCGCTGCGCTGGCCGTGCTTTTCGTGGTGCTCTTCCAGGAATCCTGGGGGATCACCAGCCTGGCGGTGGGCACCACCCTGGGAGCCATGGCCTCGCTCCTCATACTGCTGCCGCAGATGCGCAAAGAGGGCATGCGGCTGCGGGCGCGTATCGACTGGCAGGAACCGGGCATGCGGCACGTGGGCATGCTGGTCTGGCCCATCCTGATCGGCTCCGCCGTCGGCAAGGTGAGCATCTTCGCCGACCAGACTCTGGCTTCCACGCTGCCCGAGGGGGCGGTCTCGGCGCTCAGTTATTCCGAGAAGCTGTTCCAGCTTCCCCTGGGCCTGTTCGTGGCCGGCATCACCGTGCCGATCTTTCCGCTTCTGTCGGAGCACGTGGCCGCCAATCAACCTGAGCGGCTCAAGGCCACGCTCAATTTCGCCCTTCGGCTGATCGCCTTTGTCATGATCCCCGCCACCGCGGGACTGGTGGTGTTGCGCGAGCCGATCGTCGCCCTGCTTTTCGAGCACGGCAAGTTCGCCGCCGCCGACACCGAGAGAACGGCGTTCGCTTTGCTCTTCTACTCGCTCGGGCTTTTCTCTTACGCCGGCCGGGACACGCTCACCCGCGTCTTCTACGCGTATCACGACACCCGCACGCCCGTTAAAATCAGCGTGGCCACGGTGTTTCTCAACATCGCGGTCTCCATCGTGCTGATGTTGTTCCTGGGAGTTGGCGGCCTCGCGCTCGGAACCACGATCGCGTTGACCGTCAATTTCTTGGTGCTGGTGGAGCTTCTGCGCCGCAAGCTGGGGCCCATGGGTTTCGGACGGCTGGCCACCTCCATCGCGCGCACCACGGTGGCGGCCGTGATCATGGGAGCCATCGTCTGGGCCATCGATTCGATACTAACCGGCGCGGTGGACGGAACCGGCGGACTCGGTCTGCGGGTGGGCCTGGGGGTGTTCGGGGGCGCGTTTTCGTTCGTGGGGTTGGCCTGGATCATCCGGCTTCCCGAACTCCGCGAAACGCTGGATATGTTAGCCTCCGCGGTTCGCCGCCGCCGATAGAGGCAGGAGACGAAGGAGGGACCGAGAACATGAACGAGATGTCTGGGATCTCGAAAGCACTTGGCCGACGGCCCGGCAGGGAGTCCGCCAACCGCGGGTCGGCTCCACGAGTGGTCTTGAGGCGGTTTCCGCTGATGCTGGCGCTCGCCTTTGCCGTCCTACTTGCGCTGGCCGCGTCTTCGGCCGCTTTTGCCGCAGAGGGGGTTCCGACGGCCGAGGAGATGGATCCGCCTTACGACGGAGCCTTGATCAGCCCGACGACCAGCGAGGGTGCCAGCTTCGCCGCGCAGGAGACCGCCCCGGTGGTGCCCATCCTGTTTCCCATGGAGGAAAGGATCGTCTGGGAAAACACCTGGGGCGCGGCGCGGGACGGCGGAGCCAGGACTCATCGCGGTAATGATCTGATGGCCCCCAAGATGACCCCTCTCCTTGCCGTGGTCGACGGAACCGTGGAGTGGTTGAACATGGAGGAGGAAGTCTCCAGCTACAACGGCGTGCCCTCCTTCAACATCATGCTGCGCGGGGACGACGGCAATGACTACTTCTACATTCACCTGAACAACGACACCCCGGGAACGGACGACGGCAAGGGCGGAGTGCGCTACGCCTACGCTCCGGGACTCACCAATGGGGTTCACGTCACCCAGGGTCAGATGATCGGCTACGTGGGAGACAGCGGGAACGCCGAGTCCACCGCCTCACATCTGCACTTCGAACTTCACCTCGGCGGCTATGCCGATAAGGGCGCCAGCGCGGTCGATCCGTACGCATCGTTGATGGCGGCGCCCACGTTGGCCGAACTCGGACCTCCCCGCGTGTTCAAGGACGTCTGGGAGAGCGACTGGTTCTTCGATGACCTGATGTGGCTCTACGAGCGCGAGATAGTCAAGGGTGCCGGCGACGGCTACTTCTATCCCGAGTCAATGGTCACCCGGGCACAGTTTGCGGCGATGGTGGTGCGGGCCTTCGCCGGACAGATGCCTGCGCTCACACAGTCCGAGCCCCCGAAGTTCGTCGATGTGGCGGATAGTTACTGGGCGCACGACGAGATCGCCACGGCGGCCGCTCTGGGAGTCGTCAGAGGGGTCGGCGACGGCAGCGAATTCTCTCCCGATGAATCCATAACCCGCGCGCAAATGGCGGCGATGATCTGCCGGGTGCTCGACCTGGCGGCCGGGCAAACGGCCGAAGTCCAGCACCTGGCGCCCGAGAATCCGCCATTTTGGGATTTGACCACCGATTACTGGGCGGCTGGGGAGATCTCCCGCGTGGTCCAGGCGGGCGTCATCAAGGGACGGAGCGACGGAAGCTTCGACCCGGAGGCCACGACTTGGCGGATGCATACGGCAGTGGTCATCGCCCGGGCCTTGCGTACGATGGAAACGGAACTCGCAGCACCGGTCTCCTAACCCGGGGCGGGAGGAGCAATATTGTTCGGGATGCACAAAGACACACTCCATCCACCCCTTTGGCCGGTCTTCGCGCTTTTGCTACTGGGCGCGATGGTGGCGGGCGGCCTCGTAACCGCCGGGCCCGCCGCGGCGCACCCCTCTTCCTTCCCCGACGTCTCGTCGACTTCCGAAGAGCATGTCGCGGTCGAGTTCCTGACCGCCGCCGGGGTGCTCGACGGGTTCGGGGACGGATACTTCCGCCCGCAGACCGGGGTGACCCGGGCGCAGGCGGCCAAAGTCCTGGCCGAGCAAAAGGGGATCGCAATACCCACCTCGGGCTTCACCTTCCGCGACGTCGACTCCCAGTATCGAGGTTACGTTCAGGCCGCCGCCAACCAAGACTGGGTGTCGGGATACCCGGATGGGACCTTCCGTCCCTACGACTCGCTCCAGCGCCAGCACATGGCCGTGCTGATTGTCAGGAGTGCCGGATGGGGAGCAGCGGCGGAAGCCTTGAGCTCGAGCAAGGTGCGCGAGGTACTCGGCAGTTTTGAGGATGGCGGGCAGGTCAGCGGCCAGGCCGAGAAATACGTCGCCCTCGCCGTGATGAAAGGCCTGCTCAAAGGCGACACTCGCGGATACCTGATGCCCACCAAACAGACCAGCCGCGCCCACTTTTGCATGGTGGCTTACCGCGCGCAGTTGGAACGGCTGGCCGTCGTCGAAGACGTGCGCTACAGCGCCGAACACCTGGACAAGACCCGCATAGTCCTCGACCTTAGCCGAAAGCCCGGCAAGGCGAGCCCCCGCGTCGAGGGTCAAACCCTGATCGTGGACGTCGATCAAGCCGCGGTGGCCGAGGGTGAGCGTACCCTGGACCTGATCTCGTCCGAGGCGGGCTCGATCAGCCTCAAGCAGACGGGCTTCAGCTCTCCGCGCATCCAACTGCGCATTTCCCTGAAGAGCTACACGGACTACGAAGTCTTCGCCATGGCTCCCTCCAACGGCCTGGGGGACCGTCTCGTCATCGACATCTACCGGAAGGTCGACTACGGAACGGGCAAGCCCTTGGTGGTGGTCGATCCGGGTCACGGGGGCACCGACAATGGAGCTACCGGTATCACCGGCCTGCTCGAGAAGGACGCAAATCTGGCCATCGGCCTCGAGGTGGAGAAGTATCTGCTGAGGGCCGGGGTGGAGCCCCTCATGACCCGCAGGGACGACAGCTATCCCACCCTCAAAGAGCGGGCGGACCTAGCGAATGCGGCCGGTGCCGACATCTTTGTCTCCATCCACAACAATGCTGCGGATCCCGCTTCAGAAGGAACGGAGACTTACTACTGGGGCGACCAGCAGACGTACTCCGCGGAGGGCCGGCGCCTTGCCGAGGCCATCCAGAACGCCGTTTTGGAAGAGCTGAGCACCGTGGACCGAGGCGCGCGCACGCACTGGAAGAATCTCTATGTCCTGGCCAACACGAAGATGCCCGCGGCCCTGGTCGAAGTGGGCTTTCTCACCAACGCCGAAGAAGAGGCCCGGCTCAAAGATCCGGTTTACCGGCAGCGTGCGGGTAAGGCCATCGCACAGGGGATAGTGGATTATTTCGACCTGGGCTACGTCATCCAATAGGGGTGTGAACCGACTGCGCCAAACCGTCCGGTTCGGGCTACTCGGACTGGCCCTCTCGCTGTTTCTCGTGGTGGGTTCCCCGTTCGCGCCTTCTGTGGCGGAGGCCGGGACGACGGATGAGTTCGTCTTCCACGGCCTTGGTTACGGCCACGCCGTGGGCATGAGCCAGTGGGGAGCGTGGGCGGCGGCCCGGCAGGGCGTCCTCTATCCGGAAATCCTCGGTTTCTACTACGAGGGCACGGAACTCAGCCCGCTCGACCCGCCCAACCCGGAGATAATGGTGCGGTTGTCGAGCGAGCCCGCAAAGAGCGTCTCCTCGATAACCCAGAATTTCACCGCGATCAGAGTGAGGCCGCCGGCCGCCCCGCTGGGCGCGCCCCTAACCCTTGTCCTAAAGACCGAGGGCGCGGGCGAGGACTTGCTTCGGGTGGAAATCGGCCAGGAGGTCTCGCTGGAGCCAAGCTCAGGCGGCGGTGTTCTGGCTCGGGGCGCCTTCGGCGCACGCACCGCCGACGCGGTCTCCGTCCGCCCCGACCCTGGGGACATGGGTCCGGTGTTCGAGGTCACCCTTGCCGCCGGGGGTAGTTCTTACGGACCTCGCAAGTACCGGGGCAAACTCGAGGTCGAGCCATCCGCGACCGCTGGTTCGCTCGCGGCCCTCAACCAAGTGACTCTCGAGGGCTACGTCAGAGCCATCGCTGAGGTCTATCCGGAGTGGGCCCGCGAGGACATGCCAAACGATTACGCCTTCGAGGCGGTGAAAGCGCAGGCGGTCGCCGCACGCACCTACGCGATGGCCAACCGCGACCCGTACCTGAACGACAACCAATGGGACCAGGTCTATCGCGGGTACGACTTCGAGGCTGCCAACCCGGGGATCAGGCAGGCCGCCGAGGAGACGCGCAATGAAGTGCTTCGCTATCAGGGCGAGTTGGTGAGCACCTACTACTCCTCGAACTCGGGCGGCTACACCACGGTTTGGGGTCAAAATCCTCCCGGCTATCTGCGGGCCAAAGCGGATCCCTGGAGCCTGCTGGCCCCGTTGTCGAATCCGGGTTACGAATGGGATTTCGCGGTCTCTCAAGCCGAACTCAGCGCCGAGATCAACGGCATGAGCCGGGTGGGCGGAGGAACCGTCTCCGTGGGCACCGTCAGCCGCATCGAGGTGGCCGAGCGCGACACGTCGGACTCCGGCAGTCATGCCCGCACGCTCGAAGTCACGGGGAGCGCGGGCACTGCTCTGGTCCGGGCGGACGACCTGAGGGCGAGATTCGGTTACGGGTCCATGAGGTCGACCCTGTTCACGAGGATCGACAACCCCGGCTTCTCCGACGTGCCCGTGGGGCACCTCTACTACGAGGAGATCATGCGGATAGCGGGCGCCGGTCTGGTGAACGGGTATCCCACGGACGAGTTCAAGCCCGACAATCCGGCGACGCGCTGGCAGTTCGCCAAGATGGCGGTGGGCCTGCACAATGCGCTCTTTCCGGAGGCCCTGATCCCCCTGGTGGACGTGTCGCAGCCGCCGTTCCCTGACGTCGCCGCCCAAAGCGGCGTGACCGGGGACGTCTCCGATTGGGTGGCGGCCGCCAAGACGGCCGGCATCGTCCAGGGAGTATCCGCTGAGCGCTTCGATCCCCACCGCTCCATCCGCCGCGATCAGGTGGCGAGCATGATCGTCCGAGCCATGGACTGGGAGGAAGAGAGCACCGGGCATGCCGGCCGCGAGGTGTTCGCCGACGTCACCGCCGACAACGTGCACCGCGGCGCCGTAAATTACCTGAACTCTCTGGGCGTGCTCAGAGGGTACAGCGACCCCATCGAGCCCAGCCTTCTGCTGCTGAAGCCCGACGAGCCGATCACCCGCCAGCACATCGCCGCGCTGCTCTCCCGGATTATGCAGCTGCAGTAAGGCCTGCCGGCCGCTCTCGCGACCGCGGGGAGCCGCGTCGGCTTCGCGTTTTAGGTTCAGCCTCTCGCTTTGCCTCGCGCGCAATCGTCCCTCGCGCGCCGTGCCTTTCGCCGACCCCCGTCGTTCCAGCATGGGAGTCGAATTTCGCATCGATTCTACTCATACGATATCGATTGGCGTTAAAGAGAAAAGTCGTCCCTGCCGATTAAGAGAGAACCAGGCGAAAAAGCGAGGGGCACTATGCGCAAGATGGGTTTCAGGGGAGAGCAGGCGAAGCGAATCACCGAGGCGACAGCCGCACCCGCCTCCCGCCGGGTCGCTCTCTTGACCTTCGCCGCAGTGCTGGCTCTACTGATGGCGATGCTTCTTGCCGTCCCCACAGTCGCTCTGGCGGTGGATTTCGACCAGGAAGAACTGAACTTCCTCAAGCAGATCAACTCCCACCGGGCGGCCAACGGGCAGGGCAAGTTGCTGCTCTCGCCTCAGCTTTCAATCAGCGCCGAGCATCACAGCGAAGACATGGGCAGGTACGGATACTTCAGCCACGAAACGCAGAGCTCGAGCTACTATCCTTCAGGCTATGAGTTCTACCAGCGGTTGCGGGCGGACGGTTACGGTGGCGCCGACACCAGCGGCGAGAATTTGGCAGCCGGAGTGGACTCGGCACTCGAGGCGTTCATTATGTGGAAGACGTCTTCCGGCCACAATGCCAACATGCTTCGTTCCTACTTTCGCGAGATTGGTATCGCTCGAGTCTATGCCCCGGGATCGCGGTACGGCTGGTACTGGACGACCGATTTCGGCGCCGCCGTCGACTCGACCGCTTACGATCCGTTCTTGGATCTGGGCGGCCCCTTCCGCGACGTGGCCCCGGACCATGTTTTTGCGGGCTACATCGAGTCCCTGAAGGACGAGGGGCTCGTGGGTGGCTACCCGGACGGCCGCTTCGGCATAAACGATCATCTCTTGCGGGCGCAGTTTGCGAAGATCGTGACCGGGGCCGTGGGCTTTCACACCCAGGAAGACGAGCGCCCCTCCCATAGCTGCTTCAGCGACGTACCGCCGGATGGCGAATACCCCCACGACTTCGTCGAGGAGGCGGCCCACCGCGGGATCGTCAAGGGCCGGCCGGACGGCACCTTCGGCCCCTTTGACCGCATCACCCGCGCGCAACTCGCGGTGATGGTGGTCCGCGCGGCCGAGGGCCGCCTCGAGGTCCCGGCCACCCTCGATCCCGGCTTTTCCGACATGGGCAACCTGAGCGCCGAGTTCAAAGAAGCCATCGCCATCGCCAAACACAACGGCATTCTTGGCGGCTACTCCGACGGCACCTACCGCCCGCACGATTACGCCACCCGGGGGCAGATGGCCAAAATGGTCTACTTCCTGGCTCAGAAGATCTAGGCGCATCGAACGCCCGGATTCTTTGGGAGGGGCCCCCAGGGGCCCCTCCGACTTTTGCGGCCCAGGCTGCGGCTATGAACTAAAGAGAGCGGCGTCGGCTACCACGTATCCATTGGCGCCGGTCGCGTGAATCGAAACGCTGCCGGAGCCGGTGCTGTAGCCGGCCCCGAAATAGTAACGGCCCATGTAGACCCAGCGTGACCCATTCTCCCGTTGGTTGACGTAACGCACGAGCTGCCCGCCGGGGGTATTGATGGTCACCTTGGCGTTGGTCGCCCGGTTGGGCCAACTGGTCCAGCGCAGGTAGACCGCGTAGGTACCGGAGCTCGGCAGGCGGGGCGTCCAGCGAGCGTATGAGCGCGCGGAGGTGCCGTAGGTGGTTTGGTAGTCGTCTCCGTAGTAGCCGCTCACGCTGGTCGACCGAGTCCAGTTGCCGCCAACATCACTCCCCGCCGTGCTCTTGGCGGTGGGATTATCCAGCAAGATTTCCGAACCGCTGAGGCTGTAGCGGCGGATGGCGCGATATTCGTCGCCGATGTAGCGGCTGACCCGGCGGACCCCCGCTCCGGTGTAAGGAGCCTCGTAGATGACGGGGTAGCCCCAGCGGTCACCGCCGGCATAGAGAACCACGTGGCCGCTGTCTCCACTCCGGCGGACCAGCGCGTCCCCCTCGGCCAGGCTGTCCCGGGAAATGCCGTACCAGGGACCCAGGTCGTTGTAGAAGTGATAGGTGCTGTAACGGGGAGAAATGTAGGCGTTTTCGCCGTGCTCTTCCTGGTAGAGCATCGAGCGCGGCACTTCCCAGGCCTTGAGCACAAAGCCCGAACAGTCGGGCCCGGCGGTCGCTCCGCTGTTGGGAACCCAACTCTCTCTTCCCCAGGTGTATCGGCTGTCCATGGCCGACTCCGCCCGGGCGGTGATCTCGGGGCGGCTCATATACGGAAGCGCCTGAGCGGGGGGAACCGCGGAGAGCGCCACAAGCGCCCAAAGCAGTGCGGCAGTCCCGGTGACGAGGTGTCGGTGGAGAGGCTTCATATCGAGACCCCTATCGCCACCGGCCCTTCGGTTTGGTGAACCACGATCGAATACCCCTCGGGTTGCGCCAGCGGCTGATACACGAGACCATCCTTGCCGAATACGCAGGGCTCGCCGACATAGGCGAAGTCGGGAACTTCCAGGATAAGGGTCTCGACGGCAGAGGCGAAGGGATCGCTCGTTGCCGCCGCGCCTTCTGTCATGGGGACCCGAGCGACGGCGATACGAGAAGCGGCGCCGCCGTTCTGTACCGGTTCCTGCAGTTTGGCGGCGATGAGAACTTGGTCGTCGGCGGCGCTCAGCGCCACCAGGTGCTCGAGCGGCCGCCCGAAGTCCACATCTACCCGGCGGGAGCGTTCCCCGCCTTTCCCTGCGCTGAAGTTGACCCTCGGCGCGGATCCCCGTTTGAACTCCGCCGTCACTGTTCCGGCGAGCCCGGCACGGAAAGGCCGTCCCGCGGAGGCCACGGTGGAGGCGCCGGTCCTGCCGGCGGGATCCGGTCTTGCCGGGATCACTTTGAGGACGGTGTCATGCGCGATCTCCAGCCCCACCACACCGTTTTCGACGAATAGACCGGTGACAACGTCCGCCGGGGTTGGGAGCTGGAGTTCTTGCCGGAGAGAGCCGCGCCAGTCGAACTCCAACAGTTGTTCGCCGCGACGGTCGAGAACCGCGATCGTCTGCTCATCTGCGTCCACGAAGGCGGGTTCGGCTAGGCCGAGGTCGACGCTGGAAAGGACTCGTTGATCCTGATCGAATAGCTGCAGCCGCCGGTTCACCGAGTCGAGGAGGGCGATCCGCCCGTCCTCAGCGACGGCGAAGGCTTCAGGACCGCGGGCCAGCCCCTCTCCGGGAAGCTGCAGACCCACCTGGCCCTCGCCCTGCCCCCACGGCAGGGAGAGCAGGGTTTGGCCCTTCGAGACCTCCTGCCCCTCCAGGGCAAGCCGCTGATTGACGAGGGGCGGTTCACCCCCCGCGTCGGGCTGCGCGTCGGGCTGCGCCTGGTCCCCGGCCGCGGCCTGTCCCGACCACAGCAGCGCCATCAGAAGCAGACCGGCGGCCACCAGAGCGATCGCGGGCCTCCTCAGTGTCATCCGGCCATGCGGCGGTGATCGATCGATGTGAATGACCGTATCGAGGTTTCTCAAGGGTCCTCCCTTCGGTTGAATCCGTGCCTCTCGAGGCTAACGAGAAGGGGGCGTCCCGCCTCTCGGACGAAGGACCGGACTTGGTGTGGGGCCGGCCGCCGCCGTCGAATTGGCCGTTTGGGTTAGACTTCGCACCGGACTAAGAGCCGGGGAAAGGCGAATATGCGAGTCTTGTTCTTTGGGGATCTGGTGGGCAAACCCGCACTCAGGCTGCTGCTCGAGCGGTTACCGGGCCTGAAGCGGCAGTGGGCGGCGGACGCCGTGCTGGTAAACGGGGAGAACGTGACCAACGGGGCCGGCATCAAGCCCGAGGCGGCCGTGGCTCTGCTCGAGGGCGGAGTGGACGTGATCACCACGGGCAACCACGTCTGGAAGTTCCGGGAGATCTACCGCTTCCTGGATGAGGAACCCCGCGTGTTGCGGCCGTTCAACCTGCTCCCCGAGAATCCGGGCCGGGGTCTCGTGGTGGTCGACACGCCCGCGGGAAGGCTGGGCGTGGTCAACCTGCTGGGCCAACTCTATCTGCAGCCCGCCCGCTCTCCCTTCCACGCCATCGACGAGGCGCTCGAGCAGCTGTCCGGGGTCCGCAACGTCATCGTCGACCTGCACGCCGAAGCCACCAGCGAGAAGGTGGCCATGGGCTGGTACTTGGACGGCGAGGTGAGCGCGGTGCTGGGCACCCACACCCACGTCCGCACCGCAGACGCCCGCATCCTGCCCGATGGAACCGGTTATCTCACCGACGTGGGCATGTGCGGATCCAGGAACGGCGTTATCGGAGTCAAGCGCGAGGCCGTCATGGAACGCTTTCTCAACCTGCTTCCCTCCCGCTTCGAGGTCGCGACGGAGAACGTCTGGTTGGAAGGCGTCTTCTTGGAGTTCGGCGAAGACGGGAAGACCCGCGCCATTCAACCTTTCGAGGTCAACTAGAGCGCTTTTTGGGGGATGCCCCCCGGTCTACTTCTCCAGGCCGTACAGCACCAGGCCGGTCGGCAGCTTGGGGTAGAAGTAGGTGGATTTCTGCGGAAGCCGTTCTCCCGCGCCCGCCACCTCCAGCATCTGATCGAGTCCCGTCGGGTTCATGAAGAAACCCGCCTGGTACTCGCCCGAAGCCACTCCGCGGAAGGCCTCGTTGCGGTCCTTGGCAAATTCGACCTTGCGCTCGGCGGCAATGTCCTCGGGAGTGATTCCCAGGATGCCCTCGAGAATGACGGAGTGAAGCACGGTGACGTCCAGCGCGCGGCCGGCAGGACTCCTATGCGGGGCGAAGCGCTCCACCGACGCCTGGTCCCGCAGCCGAACCCCGAAGGCGGCCGGCGGGTCGGCCAGTACCAGGCCGAAGGCGCGCCCCTCGCCCTGCTGTTCCGCGAGGTAACGGTCGATCGCGGCGGAAATGGCCACCGGCGAGCTGCTCAACTGCTCCACCTCGAAGTAGGGTGTGAGCAGCTGCGGGAGGTCTCTCACCATGTCTTGGGGGAGGTCGTGGAGCAGCCGATGCGTGGGGAAGATGGCGAGACCGGGGTTGTCGGTGCTCACCAGGTACACCAGGCAGAAGTCCCAGGGGCCCTCGCCCCGGCCCTGGGCTCTCTGCTCGTCTCGGTAGCGCAGAGCCGTTTCGTAGCGGTGGTGACCATCGGCGATGAGGACGGAGCGCCCGGCCAAGGTCTCTTGGGCCGACCCGAGCAGATCGGGATCATCGGCGGCCCAGAGCCTCAGTTTGGACACGCCGGGAATGCCCAAGGCGGCGGTGGGCGTCCGCTCTCCGTCTATCCGGTCCCAGTGGGTCAGGATTTCGTCCCCGGGTGACTCGTAGAGCATGAACACCGGGCTCAGGCTCATTCCGGTCGCGCTCATCAGACGGAAGCGGTCCTCCTTGGGGCCGGTCAGAGTGGCCTCGTGCGGGAAGACCACGCCCTCGGCGAAGTCGGCCAGCCGCAGCGCCGCCAGAATGCCGCGCCGCCGTCGAGGCTGTCCCTCGGGATCAACAAAAGCCTCCTCGACCACCGTCAGCGTCGGTTGCGGATCGCGGACCAGTATCTGCTCCGCCTTCCACCGGTTGAGCAGGGAGGCCGCCCGGGTGTAGCGATTCTCCGCCTCGTCGTCGTCGGGACGTTCGGCCGCCAAGTCCACATGCACGATGTTATAGGGACTTCGCTCGACGAGTTCCCGCTGGGCTACTTCGTCGATGACGTCGTAGGGCGGGGCGATCAGCGGTGCCAGGGAGCCCAGCCGGTCCAGGTTGTAACGCCATGCGCGAAACGGGGCGACTTCGGCCACCGAGCCTCCTCGGGACGTGCGATGAAGGGTCTGCTGCTAACGCCTGAGGCCATGCCGGTCGGCGGGTCTCGAGGCGCTCGAATGATACCATTCGCCGATTGCAATCGGGCCCCTCCAGATAGGGACTGCCACTCTTCATGACCGGTTTGGGAACCCTCATAAATATCGCCGCGGTCGCTGTGGGGACCACCTTTGGCGTGCTCTTGGGCGCCCGCCTTCCCGCCCGCGCGCGGGAAACGGTGATGGACGGTTTGGGTCTGCTGACCTTGGTCCTGGGCATGACCCTGGCGCTGGAGACCGAGAACCTTCTGGTCGTGATGGGCGCGGTTCTCCTTGGCGGTCTGGTGGGGGAGGCCATGCACATCGAGGCGGGCCTTCGCGCCCTCGGAGATTACTTCCAGGCCAGGCTGCGCTCCTCGTCGGGCACCTTCACCGAAGGATTCGTGACCGCCAGTCTGGTTTTCGCCGTGGGGCCGATGGCCATCCTCGGGGCGATCGAGGACGGCCTGCGCGGGAACGTGGAGATCCTCGCCCTCAAATCGGTGCTGGACGGATTCGCCGCTCTGGCCTTTGCCGCCACCCTGGGCTGGGGTGTGGGCCTCTCGGCGCTCACGCTTCTGGTCTATCAGGGGGGGATCACGCTGGGTGCCGACCTGATCGAGCAGGTGCTGACCGACCAGATGATCGCCGAGATGACCGCCACCGGCGGAGTGCTGATTCTCGCCATCGCCCTGCGTCTGCTCGATCTGAAGGAAGTACGCGTGGGCAATCTGCTGCCTGCGCTGTTCTTCGCCCCGGTGATCGTCGCGCTGGTCGACGCCTTCTCCTAGAGCATGGAAGTCCTGGGCATCGTCGCGCCCGTCTTCGGGCTGATCCTCCTCGGCTGGGTATTGCGGGCCATCGGTTTCCTGCGAGAGGCCGAAGTGGGAGCCCTGGTCAAGGTGGTCTACTACCTGGGGCTGCCCATGGTGCTCTTCGTGGCCATCACCGGCGCGGAGCTCTCCGAGGTGGTGGACGCGGTTTCGCTGGCGGGCATCCTGCTCGCCATTTCCAGCTTCAGCGTGGCCTTCTTTCTGGTATTGCGGCTGCTGTCGGTTCCGGTCGCGGCTCGGGCTGCCCTGGTCGTGGTGGTCATGCGGGGAAACATGGCCTTCGTGGGGCTGCCCATCGTGCTCTCGGCCTGGGGCACACTGGGTTTGGCAAAGGCGGGAGTGATCATCGGCGTGCTGACGGGCCCTTTCGCCATCGCCACCGTCGTTCTCTTCCGGTTGGCGCGGGATACCGGCGGGCTGCGCCCCGGCGTGGTCCTGCGCGCCTTCTTCGACCCCATCGTGATCGCCGCGTTGGCCGGGCTGATCGCCAGCGCCGTGAGGCTCTCTCTGCCGGGAGCTTTGCAGGAAGGGATGGAGATGCTGGCGGGCATGGCTTTGCCCGCAGCTCTGCTGGCCATCGGCTCCTCTTTTAGCCGGCAGAGTCTTGCCGGGCGCAAGTGGCTCACCGCGGCCGCCGGGTTGGCCAAGCTCGTGCTGCTGCCGGCATGGGGACTGTTGCTGCTCTGGGCATTCGGGCTGTCCTTGGCCGGCCTCGACCTGAAAGTGACCGTCTTTTTGCTGACCACACCCTCGGCGGTCGCCAACTACGTGATGAGCCGGGAGCTAATTCCTGCCGAGGCCCCGCTCGTGGGGACCACGGTGGCGTTGACCACGGTGCTGGCAGCGGTGACCATGACCATCTGGCTCGTGCTTCTGGGCGCCTGATTCCCTCCCGAGGGACTGGGGGGCTTCGCCGGCGAAGGACGCGATCTCCGCGCAGACCGGCCGCGAAAGTGGCGAAGCGGCTTCCTCTGGGTATACCCGCAATTACCCAGCACCAGCTTCTCTACCGGAGGTACCCATGGGACTCAAGGACATGATCACAAACGCCACGGATGCGGTGGCCAAAGAAGCCGAGAAGGCAATCGAGCAGGGACGATACAAGGTGGGAGAGTTCCAGTTCGAGCGGCAGATGGATACCGCCGCCAAGAAACTCGGCTACTTGGAGTTCGAGTCTCAGCGGAGCGGCTCCACTCCGGACGCGGCCAAGCGCCAGGAACTGATCGACGAGATGACGCGGCTCGAGGGCGAAATGGAGCAGGCGCGCAAAGACGCCGAGATCCGCAAGACCGAGGTGGAGGAGTCGAAGGCCAAAGATTCGACGGAAGCGGCCACCGGCTTGGACGATACCGGGATCGGGCCCGAAGAGGTGACGGGGATCAACCTTCCCGAGGACGCCGAACAGCGGCTGGAGAGCTAAGAGCCCAGATCTCTTTGGGCCCTCCCAGCGTTATATAGTGGGAGCCCCTTGGGGCCAATAGCGCTGGGAGGTGCCCGTGTCTGACTTCTTGACTCTCTCCTCCAATGACTACGCCGCCTTGCTTGCGGGCAGCGAGCGGGCCATCGGCGTACTTCGCGAGGAAGCGCGGATTGCGCTCAAGACTCCCTTCAAGTATCCGGGCCGGGGGGAACTGACGCTCTTCCTGACCTCCAATGGTGCACGCGTCCGCGTCAGTGAGGGCGGCCAACTGATCCGCTTCTTGGAGGCGCAGGGTATGGACCTGTCCGTTGACGAGGTGATCAGCCGGACGGTGTTCAACGCGATCAAGCAGACCGGCGCGAGGATGGGCCAAGGTCAGATCTATCTGGAAGTGGACGCGGAAGGGGTTCCCCAGGCTTTGGGGACCTTCACCCAAGCGTTGCTCGAGATCGTCGGACTGCGTCACTGCAAGTACAAGGACGCGCTGGTTCAGCTGAATCGTGCAAACGCAGGCCCTTCCCATGACTCCCGCGACTCCTCCCCGCCCACCGGCCTCTAGCCCCACCGGCTTCTAGCCTGAGCAAATGCTGATCAAGAAGGCCCGCGGACGGATCGATCCGTCCCCCGAGAGATCCGGCGGCCGCTTGCTCTTCGATCTGCGGGTGGCCGGTGGCCGCATCCTGGAGGTGGGGGACTGCCTCGAGCCGACCTCTGGGGAAGCAAGTCTCGACCTGGCGGGCGCCTTCTTGACCCCGGGACTGGTCGACGTTCACGTGCATCTCGAACTGGGCTCCGGAGATGCGCTGAAAGCAACGCTGGCCTCGGGGACGCTCGCCGTGCGCTCCCTGGGCGCGGCGGCACCTGCAACCGGCATCGGGAAAGCAACTCCAGAACTCCCTTTGGTTCGCAACGCCGGGAGGGCGTTGGCTCCTCCCGGGGGCTACGGCGGCTTCCTCGGCCGTCGCCTCGCGTCCGGGGAGCGGCTCCGAGAAGCCGTCCTGCGCGAGGCGGAAAAGGGGGCCGACCTGATCAAGGTGATCCTGAGCGGCGCGGTGGATTTTGCCTCCGGTGCAGTTGACGGACCCTATTTCACAAAGGAGGACTTGGCCGAGGCGGTGCGGGCCGCACGCGATTGCGGGCTCGCGTTGGCCGCCCATGCCAATGGGCCGGCATCGGTGAGGTTGGCGGCGGAGGCGGGCGTGGACTCCGTGGAGCACGGCATCGGCGCGGGAGAGGCGGAACTCGCCTTGTTGGCGGAAGGGCAAGTGGCCTGGGTGCCCACCCTCACCCCCCTCTATCTGCTGAGCAGACAGGCGGAGGGGGCCTCCCGGGGCGCGAAGCCCACCCCGCTTTATCCCGGCGTCGACGAGGTATTCCGGCGGCACCTGACCGCCGTCGCGCGGGGGCGCGAACTCGGAGTCACCATCCTCGCGGGCACCGACGCCGGGTCCCCGGCGGTGCCCCACGGCTCTCTGGGCATCGAACTCGATCTGCTCGGCCGGGCGGGATTCGCCCCGGGAGAACTGGCGCAGGCGACAGGGGCTGCAGCCGGCCTTCTGGGGAGCGAATGGGGTTCTGCGCTGCTAGTCGGGGCCCCGGCGGTACTCGCGTGGTTTGCGGCTGACCCTTTCCGGACCTCTCCCCGGCATCCCCGTCCTCGTCAGGCTCTGGGGGTGGTGTACGGCGAAACCCCGGTCTACCAAAAGGACGGCTGAACCCCCAGGAGCGACCGCCCAACCGGTCCGGGGTTGCACAGCCGGTCAGACCACGCTAAGCTGCGGTCACGTTCGGTAGTGGTGCCTAACGGCCTAGGGAAGTCGGTGCAAGTCCGACACGGTCCCGCCACTGTAACCGGCAAGTTCCGCCTCCGTAGCCACTGACCCTCGGGTTGGGAAGGAGGAGGCAGGAGCGTTTGAGCCGGAAGTCAGGAAACCTGCCACTGCCTTCGTGCTGGGGGTGCCTTTCGAGGAAAAGGGCAGGCATGGCTACTTCGATATTCCGCTTCTATCTCGCTCCTTCGACCATCCCATGTCGCGCTTTCGCGACCCCTTTTGCGAGGTCCGCATGATTCTTGTCACCGGTGGCACCCGTAGTGGTAAATCTTCGACCGCCGAGCGGTTGGCGGGGGAGTTTGGGGGCCGGGTTCTCTACGTGGCCACCGCCGAAGCCCGCGACGAGGAGATGAAGCTTCGCATCGAGCGCCATCAGGCCGACCGCCCGGCAGATTGGGGCACCCTCGACGCTCCGAGGGCGGCGGTCGAGCTGCTGCGCGAGCGGGAGGGGGAGTGGGACACCATTCTTTTCGACTGCCTGACGCTCTACGTCACCAACCTGGTCCTGGAGCACGAACCCGAGTATCGCGACCCCGAGGCAATCCTTGCCGAGGACATGCGGGAACTGGCCGACTATCTGGCGGCCAATTGGCCGCAGTCCATCGTGGTCACCAACGAGGTGGGCTCGGGGATCGTGCCGGTCGATCCGCTCAGCCGGCTGTTTCGCGACCTGCAGGGACGCTCCAATCAGCTCTTCGCCTCGCGGGCCGACGAGGTCTATTTCTGCGTGAGCGGGATTCCGGTGAAGGTCAAGGGATGAATCAGGGCAGCTGCCTCATGGTGCAGGGCACCAGTTCCAGCGCCGGCAAGAGCCTGCTGGTGACGGGGCTCGTCCGTCTCTTCCGCCAGGACGGTTTCACGGTTGCGCCTTTCAAGGGACAGAACATGTCGCTGAATTCCTACCCGGCGGTCGAGGGGGGCGAGATCGGCCGGGCGCAGGTGGCCCAGGCGGAGGCGGCGGGCTTGCGTCCAAGCGTCGACATGAATCCGGTGCTGCTCAAGCCCACCACCGACGTGGGCGCTCAGGTGATCGTCCATGGGATCCCGATCGCCCAGATGGGAGCGCGGGAGTATCACGAGTTCAAGGGTTCGCTACTTCCCGCGGTGAGGGAGAGCCTGGAGCGCCTGCGTGCGGCCTATCAGGTGGTGGTGATCGAAGGCGCCGGCAGCCCGGCGGAGATCAACCTGCGCGAGCACGACATCGTCAACATGGCCGTGGCCCATCTGGGCGACTGCCCGGTGGTTCTGGTGGCCGACATCGATCGGGGCGGCGTCTTTGCCTCCATATACGGAACCTGGGCCCTCATGGACGAACCCGACCGGGCCCGGCTCGCCGGCTTCGTGATCAACAAGTTCCGCGGCGACGCCTCCATCCTCGAGCCGGGAATCCGAGAGATCGAACGGCGCACCGGCATCCCCTGCCTGGGCGTGTTGCCTTACCTGCGCGACGTGGGCATCGCCGACGAGGACTCGGTGTCGCTGGACGACGCCGTCGAAATGCAGCGCCGGGTGCCTCGGGACGCCGACGGCTGGCCGCTGGGGGAGGGTCCGCGCGTGGCCATCGTGCGCATGCCCCGGGTGTCCAACTTCACCGATTTTGAACCGCTGGTGGCGAGCGGCTTGTTCCGCGTGCGCTACGTGGATCATCCCAGCGAGCTTGCTCAGGCCGATCTGGTGATCCTCCCCGGCACCAAGAGCACCATGGCCGATCTGGCCGAACTGCGCGACCGGGGTTTCGCCGGCGCTTTGGCGCAGATGCGGGAGCGTAGGGCCCGCGTCCTGGGTGTCTGCGGCGGCTACCAGATGTTGGGGGAGAGGATCCTGGACCCCGAAGGCGTCGAGGGCACGGAAGCCGAGATTCAGGGGTTGGGGCTCTTGGCCGTGACCACCACTTTCGCCGCGGCCAAGGTCACCGAACCCGGCGTGGCCGAAGGGGTCGAGGGCAGTTGGTTCCCGCCATCGGCCCGGACCATGGCCTACGAGATCCACATGGGACGCACCGAGGGCTCCGAGCGGCCGCTCTTTCGGCTGAGGCCTTTGGCCGCGGAAAACGCGGAAACCGCGGAAACCGCGGACTCCCGGACCGAGGGCGCCATCAGCGCCGACGGTTTGATCGCCGGCACTTATGCCCACGGGCTGTTCGACGACTTCTCCACGGTGGCCTCCCTGGCCCGGCTGCTGGGAGTGCCCGAGGAGGCGATCGAGTCGGCCGGCAAACGGCAGGGCTCGGATCACGCTCGGCGAGAGGCGGCCTACGATCGGTTGGCGGATTCCCTGCGGGCGAATCTCGATTGGGCGCGAATCCGCCAACTGGCGGGAGTGGCGGGCGTGGCCGGAGTGGCGGGCGTGGCGGGAGTGGCGGACGTGGCCGGCGGAGGCGAGCCGTCATGAGGGCCAAGCGGAAGTTCTCCCCGAATCGTCGCGCCGGCATGATGCTCGCTGCGTTCGCGCTCGACCGCCTGATCGGCGACCCGGAGAGGCCCACGCACCCCGCCAGATTGTTGGGCCAGACCATCGCCTTGGCCGACCGGCGGCTCCTGCCTCGTCTGGAAAGCCCGCTTTCCCGGCGTATCGGCGGGGTGGGGTTGGCGCTCGCGCTGCCCGCGACGGCCTTCTTCGGGGTCTCTCGTCTGCTGCGCTTCCTGCCAACGACCTGGTCTACGCTGCTCGAGGTCTGGCTGCTGGGGACGGCGCTTGCCGGGCGCGACCTGGGCGAGGCTGCCTCGCGGGTAAAGCGCGGTCTGGCCGTGTCTCTCGAGGAGGGCCGCCGGCAGGTGGCCTGGATCGTGGGCCGGGACACCAGCCAGATGAGCGAGGCCGAAGTGGTGCGCGCCACCATCGAGACGGTGGCCGAGAATACCTCCGACGGGGTGGTCTCGCCGCTTCTCTTCGGCTTTCTGGGCGGAGCACCGCTTGCGTTGGCCTTCAAGGCGACCTCGACGCTCGACTCCATGGTCGGCTACCGAAACGAGCGCTACGAAGAATTTGGCTGGGCTTCGGCCCGGTTGGATGACCTGGCCAACTACGTCCCCGCACGGCTGACCGCGTTGGCGGTTTCGCTGGCCGGAGGGGTCGGCCGGGAGGGCATGCGCGGCTGGTGGCGGGACCGGGTGCACCACGCCAGTCCCAACGCCGGGTTGGTCGAAGCTTCCTTCGCCCAGGCCCTTCGCGTGCGCTTGGGGGGCACCGCCCGCTACGGCGGCGTCGAGGTGCGTAGGGCCCAGGTGGGCGGCGGCTACGAGCCTCCGACGCTCCGCGATATCGACCGCACCGTGGCCCTGAGCGAAGCGGTGGGCCTCGTCGTTCTGGGCGCGGGCGCAGGCGCGCTCTGGGGTTGGGGAATTTCTGACGCGGAGCCCGGCAATGCCTGAGCCGAGGCGTGATACTCACGGCGGCGCGTTGCCTGAGCGCGAGCCCCACCGCGCAGCCGATCGGCACGGCGGCAAGATCCGCGAGGCCGCCGAGCGGTTGGGTGTGGCGCCCGAAGAGCTGCTCGACTTCTCCGCCAACGTGAGTTTCCTCGCCCCCACCGCTGCGATGAGGGAGGCGGCCGCGGGCGCGCTGGCACGCGCGGGCTGGTATCCGGAGGAGAGGCCCGAGGAACTTCGCCGCCTCGCCGCCGATTTCCTGTCGGTGCCGCCGGAGCGGGTGCTGCTGGGTAACGGCGCTTCGGAGCTGATATTTCTCGTGGTCGCGGCTCTCGCTCCGCGCCGGGTGCTCGTGCTGCGGCCGGCCTTCACCGAATACGAACGGGCGGCGGAAGCGTGGGGCGCTGCGATCGACAGCGTCCAGATGCCCGAGGAGCGGGATTTCCGTCCTACTTGGAACGACTTGGAAGAGCAGGGCTTTCCGGCCAAGCTGAGGAACGCGGACCTGCTTTTCCTCTGCGAACCGAACAATCCCACCGGCACTCTGCTGGAGCGGGACGTGCGGGACCGGATACTGGTCGAGGCGGCTAAAGCGGGCACCGCCGTCTTGGTGGACGAGTCCTTCCTGGCGTTTACGCAGGCCTGGCCGCAGGGCTCCGCCCTGCGCGCGCCCGGTCGCGCCGCTCGCCGTGCCGAGGACGAGTCCGTGGGTTCCCGGCTCTTCGTCCTGCACTCCCTGACCAAGCTCCTCGCCATTCCCGGCCTGCGGGTGGGCGCTCTGACGGTCCCCGAAGGGCAGATCGAGGCTATGTCGCGCCGGTTGCCGCCCTGGAACATCAACTGCGTGGCCGCGGCGGCGGCGGTTGCCGGGCTCTCGGATTCTCCTCTGATCAAACAAACCGCCGCCGCGGTTCGCGAGGTGCGGGAGCCGCTGCGGGAAGCACTCGGCCGCCTGCCCGGAATCGACGCGGTCTTGCCCGGAGAAGCCAACTTCCTCTGCGTGCACTTGAAGCGTCCGGTCGCCCAAGATCTGACCGAAGCCACCCTCGAGCAGGGCGTGCTCATCCGGGATTTGACCGATTTCCCCGGTCTCGACGGGCGGTACTTTCGGGTGGCGGTGCGCTCGGCCGAGGAGAACCAGCGCTTGCTTCGCGCCCTCCGCTCAGCCCTGGGGGCTCTGGGCGAAAGAACCGAGGAACAAGAGAATTTTGGGTCACTCCCCCGTCCGGTGGCCGAGGTGGGACAATGAGCGCCCGAAACCCAATGGGCCCTTCCTGCCTCGGCCGGCATTTCTCCGCCGATTTACCCATCGGCGACTCGGCCGCGCGCGGTGCCGGGCCGCCCGCTGCCGGCCCCACCAATGCCCGCGGCCTGATGATAGCCGGCACTCACAGCGGCGTGGGCAAGACCAGCCTGGCTCTGGGCCTCATGGGAGCGCTGCAGGGGCAAGGCGCCTCGGTGGCCCCTTTCAAAGTCGGCCCGGACTACATAGACCCCATGTACCATTCCCGAGTCGTGGGCCGGCCCTCGCGCAACCTCGATACCTGGCTGATGCCGGCCGAGGAAGTGCGGGCGGTTTTCGCGCGGGGGCTGCGGGCGGCGGCGGCGCCCGGCGGGCCGGCCATGGCCCCCGGCGGCGGTGTGGTCGGATTGGTCGAAGGGGTGATGGGCCTCTTCGACGGCCGCGCCGGAGCCGGGGATGAATGCTCCAGCGCCCAGATCGCGAAGCTGCTCGGGATCCCGGTGGTACTGGTGGTCGATTCCTCGTCGATGGCACGGAGCGCCGCCGCTATCGTTCACGGCTTCGCCTCATTCGACCCGGCGCTGAACGTGGTCGGGGTCATCCTGAACAAAGTGGCGAGCGCTTCGCACGCCCGCATGCTGCGCGAATCGGTCGAGCCCGTCCTACCGGTCCTCGGCCTTGTCCCTCGCCGGCCCGAACTCGGCCTGGAGTCCCGGCATCTGGGCCTGGTGCCCACGGTGGAGCGCGAAGCCGTCGACGCGGTGCTGGGTGAGATCGTGAAGCACGTGGAAGAGCATGTGGATCTGGACGCGCTGCTCGCATTGGCAGGCCGCCTGGAATTGCCCGCCCCCGAACCTCCGACGCTCGAAGGACCTTCCCGCCGGCGCATCGGCGTGGCGCGGGACCGGGCGTTTTCCTTTTACTACCAGGACAATCTGGAAGCGCTCGAAGACGAGGGCGCGACCCTCGAGTACTTCAGTCCTGCCGACGGGGAGGCGTGTTCCGGCTGCGACGCCCTCTACCTGGGCGGAGGTTTTCCCGAGGTATACGCCGCCCAACTGGCCGCCAACCAGCCGCTGCGCCACCAAGTGAAAGAGATGGCCGACGAGGGCCGCCCGATCTACGCGGAGTGCGGCGGCTACCTCTATTTGGGCGAGGAGATCACCTATCAAGGGGAACGTCATCAGATGGCGGGCGTTCTTCCGCTGAGCACCACCCTCGAAAAGACCCGGCTTCGGATGGGCTACGCTTCGGGAAGGGCGCAGTCCCCCCACCCTTTGTCCGGCGCGGAATTCAAGGGTCATCTGTTCCATTACTCGCGGACCACGGGCCGGCACCGGCCCGCCTACTGCATCACCAAGCGCGACGAGGAGTTTCAGGAGGGTTGGGCCGACCGCGAGTTGGTGGCCAGCTATCTGCATCTGCACTTTCGAGGGAGCCGGGCCGTGGCGCGCTGGCTCGCCGGGACCAGCGAATCAGGAAGGAAACCGAATTGAGCGAAACACAAACTGCCACCCAGCAGGCGGTGGTCGTTCTGGGGCACGGTAGCCGTAATCCGGCCGCCCAGCAGGTACTGGGCACGGTGGTCTCCCTCCTGGAGACTTCCACCGGCTGGACGGTTGCCGAAGCCTCCCTGGATTTCAACCACCCCACTCTTCCGGAAGCGGCCGCCGACCTCTACGCGCGCGGCTTCCGGCGAATCGTGCTGGCGCCTTATCTTCTCTACGCCGGTAACCACGTCCGCAAGGACGTCCCTCGCCTGATCGAGGAGATCAAGGCGAGCCATCCCGGGCTCGAGATCGAGGTGGCCGAGCCCTTGGGACTGGACCCCGCCATCGTCGGCGTGCTGAGCGACCGGGTGCGGGCCGCACGGGGCGAAGAGGGAGAGGTGCCGTCGGACCCCAGCATGACTCCCGCTGAGATCGAAGAGCGCAGCTTTCAAGTGATAGAGAGCCTGCTGCCGGAGTCGAAGCGGGATGCCCTCGAGAAAGCCGTGGTCACCCGGGTGGTTCACGCCACCGGAGATCCCGGCCTGGCCGGCCGCCTTCGGTTCTCCCCGGGGGCACTCGAATCGGGCCGCCGGGCACTATCCCTGGGAGCGCCGGTCTTCACCGACGTCAATATGGTCCGGGCCGGGGTGGAGCCCAGCCTGAGGAGGATCGGCGTGGAAGTGCGCTGCCTGGTCGACACTCCGCAGGCGCGGGAAAGGGCGCAGGCAGAGGCGATAACGCGCTCCGCGGCCGCGTTGCGTGAACTGGGAGCGAAGCTCGACGGCTCAGTGGTTGCCATCGGCAACGCTCCCACCGCCCTGCTCGAACTGGTCCGCCTGGCCGATCAGGGAATCCAGCCGGCGCTGGTGGTGGGAGTGCCGGTGGGTTTCGTGGCCGCGGCCGAATCCAAGCGGCAACTGATGGATAGTGCACTGCCCTACGCGACCCTGCCCGGGTTGCGCGGCGGTACCCCCATAGCTGTGGCCATAGTCAACGCGCTCGCCCGGAAGGTGACCCGAAGCTAGTGCATATCGCCGAGGGCATACTCCCCATCGAGTGGGCCGCGGCCTGGGCGGTCCCGGCGGCCGCCGGCGTCGCCATCGGCGTGCGCCGGGTCAACCGGCAGATCGAGCGCGAGCCCAACTTCAAGTCGCTGGTGGCCCTCGCCGGGGCGGCGGTCTTCGCCCTCAGCCTGATGCCCATCCCGGTGCCGGTCGCAGGATCGGTTTCTCATCCGGCGGGGACGCCGCTGGCCGCGGTCTTGGTGGGGCCGGCCGGGGCGGTGGTGCTGGCCACCGTCTCCCTCTTGCTCCAGGCTCTGTTTTTCGCCCACGGCGGGCTGAGCACCCTGGGAGCCAACGCGGTCTCCGAAGGCCTGGTGGGGGCACTCGTGGGCTTTGGCGTCTTTGCGCTGGCGCGCCGCTCCGGCCGCTCGCTGTTCGTGGCCGGCTTCCTCGGCGGAGCCCTCGGCGATCTGGCGGTCTACATGACCACGGCGCTCGAACTGGCGCTGGGGCTCTTCCCGGTGGCGGAACTGTCCAGCCGATTTACCTACCTGTTTGCGGCCTTTTTGCCCACCCAACTCCCCCTGGCAATCGGGGAGGGGCTGTTGACCGGCGCCGTGTTGCGTTCTCTGGCGGAACTGCGCCCCGACCTCGCCCGCCGGCTGAGTCTGGTGGGTCCGGGGGAAGGCTCGGCCAAGCCGGGGACCGGGTCCCCCCGGGATCGCCTTGCGCCCCGCCGGGCCCTCACGGGCCTCGCCCTCGGCGCGTTGGTGCTGCTCCTCGCGGCCGCGGTGCTGGCGGGAGGCAACTGGGTGGGGTTGGATCAGGGCGTGATCGAGCGCACCGCGGAAGAAGCCGGGCGGGCCGCACGGGATCCCTGGCTGCCCCTGGGCAGCGACGCCGTATTGCCCTACGTCTTCATGGCCGGCGGCCTGATTTCGGGGGCTCTGCTCGGCCGGGTGGGCCCCAGGGTCTTCGGCCTGCGCTCGGGCGGCGCGGCCCCACTCTTGATGGCCGCGGCCGGACTGCTGTCGACCGCGATACTCTTGGCCGCCGGCGGTGAGGATCTGCTGGGTAAATTTGGGGACGCGGGCCTGGCCGCTTTCTTGGCCGCGGGATTGCTCTTGGGCGCCGGGGTGGCTTGGTCCGGCTCCAGCCTTTGGGGCCCGCCCTGGAAATGGGTAGGCGGTTTGTTTGCCGGGCTCAGCCGGCATGCCCATGTGGCCCTTCATCACGGCCGGGGGCTGGGTCCCGACGCGCTCAAACGCACCCCCCTCGTCCGCCTGGACGCACGCCTGAAGCTGGGCTTCGTACTCGCGCTGGTCTTGGTCAACCTCATGGCTCCCTGGCAGGCCTCCGTCGCTATCCTCTTGGCTTCCGTCCTGCTGCTGCTGGTGCTGGAGCACGTGTCGGCCGCGTCGCTGGCCCTGCGGCTGGCGCCCGGGGTGATGGTGGCGGCGCTTTTGCTTCTGGTCCGCGGACTGACCGAGCCGGGCCGCCCCCTCTTTGATCTTGGGCTTCCGTTGCTGCCCGATCTCGTGTTGACTGCGGAGGGCACCCTTGCCGGCGCCCAGCTGGGGATAACGGTGATGGCCGGTCTGGGACTGATCCTGGCTCTGGGAATGACCACTCCGACCCCGCAGGCCGTGGCGGCGCTGCGCTGGTTCCGCGTGCCCGAGCTCTTCACCGATGTGGGGAGCCTGATGTACCGCTATCTCTTCCTATTCATCGAGGAAGGCGGCCGCCTGAGGCAGGCGGAGCGGTTGCGCCGGCCGGAGCAGAGCCTGGCGGGGAACATCAGGGGGCTGGGGGCCCGCGGGGCGAAGCTGATGGCTTCCTCAATGGAGCGCTCCGAGCGGGTGCACGCAGCGCAGCAGTTGCGTCGCCCCGAAGAAGGAGCGCACGGGCAAGGAACCAAGGGAGAAAGAGCCAAGGGGGAAGCGGAGCATCCGCCCTCCTCCGGCCTGCTGCGCGAGGGCCCGCTCGCAGGCGGGCGTGTCCTGCTCGAGGGAGTGGGCTACCGCTACCCCGATGGGGTGGTCGCGCTGGCCGGCATCGATCTGGAGGTGGAGGCCGGCTCTTTCGTTGCCCTGATGGGGGCGAACGGCAGCGGCAAGTCCACTCTGCTCAAGTTGGCGGCGACCCTGTTCTATCCCACCGAGGGCCGGGTGTCGGTCGACGGGATCCAGACCTCGCGAGAGGCCTTTGCCCAGGTCGCCCGGCGGGTGGGCTATCTCTTCCAGGACCCGAACGACCAGCTCTTCAGGCCGACGGTGGCAGAGGACATCGGCTATGGCATCGAGGACCGCGTGACTCCTGAGGAAGTGAATCGCCGCGTCCAATGGGCCGCTGAGCTTTGCGGGGTGGCGGAGGTGCTCGAACGCCCTATCCACGCGCTCAGCTACGGCCAGAAGAAACGCGTGGCCCTGGCGGGGATCCTGGTCTGTGATCCGAGCGTCCTGTTGCTGGACGAGCCCACCGCGAGTCTGGACCCGATGGCCGAAGGTTCCTTGATGCGCCTGCTCCGCCACCTAAACCGGCGCGGACTCACGGTGGTCATGGCCACTCATGACGTGGACCTCATTCCGCTCTACGCCGATGCCATCGTGCTCCTGCGGCGGGGAAGCGTGGCCCGCCAGGGACCGTTGGAAGAGGTTTTCAGCGCGGGGAGTCACCTGGAAAGTTGCGACCTGAGGTTGCCCCGCATCTCCTATCTATTCGATATCTTCTGCTCGCCCGAGGAGCGGCCGCTGACCGTGGGGCAGGCGCGAAAAGCCCTCGTGCGCATGGTGGAAAAAGGCGAGCTGGATCTGCTGCCCATCCTGGAAGACCGCACCCGGGGGGCGGGATGAGCCCGGGCACGCTTCGCCGAGGCTACACCACCGGGGCCTGCGCGCAGGCAGCGACGGCGGCGGCAGCCCGCCGTCTGGAACCCCCGCAGGTGGCCATCACCCTGCCCTCGGGGGAGAAGGCCGAATTCCTCTTCGAGGTGGATGACGAGGGGACGGCTTGGGTGGTAAAGGACGCCGGCGACGACCCCGACGTCACCGACGGACTTCGTATCGGCGCCCGCGTCGAAGACACTCCCGGCTCATTCGAAATCGCTGCCGGCGAAGGCGTGGGCACGGTTACGCTGGCCGGGCTTCCGGTGCCCCCGGGCGAACCCGCCGTCAATCCGGTCCCGCGGGAGGCCGTTCTCGCCGAACTCCGCCGGGCCCGGCCGGAAGGAGCCCGGGTCACTCTCCTCGCCCCCGGGGGCGAGCGCCTGGCGCGCAAGACGCTCAACCCGCGGCTCGGAGTGGTAGGCGGCATCAGCATCCTGGGCACCAGCGGGCGGGTGGAGCCCTGGTCGATCGAGGCCATGCGTGACTCGCTCGTCCCCCAACTCGACGTCGCCGCCGCCGCGGGACGGCGCTCTCTGGTGTTCGTCGTGGGCGCCAAGGGACGCAAGCTGGCCGAGGCGGCGGGCTGCGACCCTGTGGCACTTGTCGAAGTGGGGAACGAACTGGGCTGGATGCTGGAGCAGGCCGCCGAGCGGCACTTCGAGTCGGTGCTGATCCGGGGGCACGTGGGCAAGCTGGCCAAGCTGGCCGCCCGCATCTTCGATACCCACTCGCGGGTGGCCGACGCCCGCACCATCACGCTCGCCGCCTACGCGGGCGCTGGAGGTGTGGAACCCGGCGCGGTGCGGGGCTTGATCGAGATGCCCACCGCAGAAGAGGCGGCGGGGCGCCTGCTCGACCTGGGCCGTCGCGACGTGCTCGACGAGGTGGCTCGGGCGGCGGCCGCGGCCTGCCGCGAGCGCTACGGGCTTCCCGTAGAAGTGGTCATGCTCGACAGACCGGGCAACGTGGTGGGTAGCTCGGAGGCGGGCGTATGAGCGGCGCCGCCAACTCCTATCCCCAGAGTGCCCTGCTTGCCGTGGTCGGCACCGGACCGGGGCCGGACTACCTGACCCCTCGCGCCGAAGCCTTGATGCTCTCCTGCGAGGATTTCGTGGGAGGGACGGCCGCGCTGGAATTGGCCCCCAAACGCGGCCGGCGTCTGGTGGTGCGAGGGGCGCTCGCTCCCCTGCTCGATCAGATGGATGAGCTGCTCCGGGCGGGGCGGCGGGTATGCGTGCTCACTTCGGGCGACCCCGGATACTTCAGCCTGCTCGCCGCACTCGAGCGGCGCTTCCCCGGCCTGGCCCAAGTGGAGCCGGGGGTCTCTTCGGTGCAGCTGCTCGCTGCCCGGCTTCGCCTTCCCTGGCAGGAGTTGCGGCATTTTTCGGTGCATGGGCGCGAGTTGGCCTTCGAGGTCCCGCCCGGGGTGCCTTTTACCGTGCTTTGTTCGCCCGCCCACGGCCCGGACGCGGTGGCCTCTTATTTGCGCGAGCACGGCGTTGCCGGCGCCGCCGCCGTGGGAGTTTCCCTTGGCCGCCCCGAGGAAGAGATCGCGGTGGCCGACCTGGGCGAACTGGTGGGCCGCCGCTTCGACGGTCCCGCCGTGCTGTTGTTTGCCCCTGCTGCTTGGCTCGCCGAGCGCGAACTGCGCTTGGAGCCGGGCGGCGTCGCCAATCCCATCTCCCCTGAGGCGCGACCCCCCGCGCACTCCCGGCCTTCGGTCGGAGATCCCGCCGCCTCCGTACCCCCCATTCTGGAGCGCGGCCCTTCGACTGCGGCCATCGTCCCTCCACGGGACGAGGAGTTCGTGCGGGGGGAAGCTCCTCTTTCCCGCTGGGAGGCCCGAGTCATGCTGGCCGCGGTGGCCTCGGCCGGCGGCAGGAAGACCATCTGGGAGGTCGGCGCCGGGAGCGGCGGCTACACGGTGACCCTGGCGCAGCAGGCCCCGGAGGCCCGGCTGGTTGCTTTCGAAAGAGATCCCGCGGCCCTCGCCCTGCTCGAGCAGAACCTGGAGCGGTTTGGCGCGGAGGCGCAGATCGTTGCCGGCGAGGCCCCCGCCGCCTTCGACTCCCGGCCGGCGGACGAACGCCCGGACTTGGTGGTGATCGGCGGCTCGGGCGGTAGGTTCGAGGAAGTCCTCCACCACATCGAGGAGCGCATGGCCCCCGGCGGCCGGGTGGTCTGCACCGCGGTCACCCTCGACACGCTGTCTCGCGCCGCCATGGGTCTGCGACGGCCGCCCTGGCGCAACCTGGAAGTGGTTCAGCAGGCCGTGGTCCGCACCGATCAGCTCGGCATTCTTCGCGCCCAGAACCCCGTTACCTTTCTCTCGGCCGACTTCGAAGGGAGCGCACCCGCTTGAGCCGGTTCACGAACCAGACCGGGCGGCCGCATGACCAAGGGAGCCTCACATGACCTCCGTCCCCAGGGGAATCCTCTACGCACTGGGCGTGGGTCCAGGCGATCCCGACCTGCTCACCTTGCGCGCGGCGGCTTTGCTCAAAAGGATCGGCGCCGTGGCCTTTCCCGTGGACCGCTCGGGAGAGCCGGGGAGGGCTTATCGCATCGCCCAGCCGCACCTGTCCCCCGACGTGCATAAGATCGCGCTCGACCTGCCGATGACCGAGGACCGGGAGGCCCTGGAGACCGCGTGGGCGCGGGCGGTGGAGAGCCTCGAAGACCGCACCTCCGCGGGCGCGGACGTGGCCTATCTCTGCCTCGGCGACCCGCTGCTATACGGGAGCTTCGCGTACCTGCTCGAGCGCTACTCCGGGCCGGTTCAGGTGGTGCCGGGCGTGATTTCCCCCATTTCCGCCTCGTCGGCCTTGGGATTGCCTCTGGTTGAGGGGCGCGAGCCCCTGGTCATCTGCCCGGACGGTGGTGACGCGGAAATGCTGCGCCGGGCCCTCGAACTGCGGGGAGCGGTGGTCATCATGAAGCCCTCCCGAATGGGCGAGGAAGCGATGGAGGTTCTCGAGCGACAGCGGGCGGCCGAACGGGCGATGGTAGTCGAGAACGTCAGTCTGCCGCAGCAGAAGATCTACCGGTTGAGTGAGGCCGGCTCCTCTCGTCTGCCCTACTTCTCGGTAGTGGTGATTCCGCCGGAACGTCCAGAGCAAAGCGAAGGGAAACAGCCGTGACCGAGCCCGCCCGCGTCCCCGAAAACTCCCCCGTGCTCTTCGTGGGGGCCGGTCCCGGCGACCCCGAACTCATCACCCTGAAGGGCGCGCGGGCGCTCGCCGAAGCCCAGGTAGTGATCTGGGCCGGGTCGCTGATCCACCCCGACGTACTCGGCCACTGCGACGCCTCGGCCGAAATCCACGACTCCGCCGGACTCGATCTCGGGGCGATCGTCTCCCTGATGGCCGAGGGTTACCGGGCGGGCCGCCGGGTGGTGCGCCTGCACACGGGCGATCCCGCAATTTACGGGGCGATCGGCGAGCAGATGGACGAACTGGACGGCCTCGGGATTCCCTACGCCGTCATCCCCGGAGTCAGCTCCTTCGCCGCCAGCGCCGCCGCCCTCAGAGTGGAACTGACCGCCCCCGAGATCTCTCAGACCGTGATCCTCACGCGCCGGGCCGGGCGCACGCCGGTCCCCGAGGGGCAGGATCTGGTCTCGCTTGCCTCCCACCGGGCCACCATCTGCCTTTTCTTGAGTGTTGGCCAGATCGAGGAAGTCGTCCGTGATCTGGCCGAGCACTATCCTCTGAAGACGCCGGTCGCGGTGGTGGCCAACGCATCCTGGCCGGAGGAGCGCATCGTGCGCGGCGAGCTTCGGGACATCGCCGAGAAGGTGCAGGCGGCGGATATCAGCCGGACGGCCATGATCGTGGTGGGCGACGTGCTCCATCCGGTGGAAACCCGTTCCAAGCTCTACGACGCCAGCTTCGCCCACGGTTACCGGAAAGCCGACGCGTGATCCAGGAGCCGCAGCCAGGGGGAGCTCCCATCGCGGTCTTTGCGCTCACGCGGGGCGGCGTTCTGCTCGCGGAGCGCGTGGCCGAGATGCTTGAGGCAGAGCTCTGGATTCCCTCGCGCCATGCGTCCTTGCCTTCGGCCACGTCTCCCCCTGGGGTGGCGGCGGGGGTGGCGTCGACCCGGCTTCACACCTTCTCTCGAGTGGGACCGGCTCTGCGGGCAGCGTTCTCCGACGGCCGGCAGCTGGTCTGCGTGATGTCCACCGGCGTCGTCTTCCGCTCCCTGGCCTCCTGCCTGAGGAGCAAGCAGGAGGACCCGGCCGTCGTTGCGCTGGACGAGGCGGGGCGGTACGCCATTCCCTTGCTTTCCGGACATCTGGGAGGGGCGAATGCTCTGGCGAGCCGGCTGGCGGAAGCCCTGGGGGGGCAGGCGGTTCTCACCACCTCGTCGGACGTGCAGGGTTTTCTCGGGCCGGATCTCCTGGCCGAACGACTCCGCGCGGCGGTGCTCAACCCCGAGAGGCTTACGGAGACGGCCGCCGCACTCGTGGAAGGCGAGCAGCCGCTGCTGCGCTACGAGCCCGCCGAACTGGGGGCCGCCGAAGCTTTCCTGCGAAGCTTGGCCGGATACCGGGTCGCCCCTCTGACCGGCGCGGCAACTGCTCCGAGCGGGGCGGAAGCGATGACGACGGGCGAGGAAGGCCACTGCGTCCTCGTGTCCATGCGGGCCGCGGTGGATCGCTCGGACTGCCTCGCTCTGGTTCCCCGCTGGGTCTGTGCGGGGGTGGGGTGTAAGCGCGGCACCGTGGCCGAGGCGATTCGCGAAGCGATCGCGGAGGGGCTGAACCGCGCCGGGCTCCACCCGCGCTCTCTCGGGGTGTTGGCGACCGTGGGGGCCAAAGCCGAAGAAGCCGGACTGCTCGAGGCCGCCGCGGCGCTCGGCGTACCCCTGCGCGTAGCCACCGCCGGCCAGCTGCAGGCGGTGGTCGGCTCGGAACAACTTCCGGAAAGCGACTTCGTGCGCGAGCAGGTGGGCGTGGGAGCGGTGGCCGAACCCGCGGCCCTGTGGGCGGCGGACGAGGGAGGCCGCATGTTGATGAGCAAAATGGCGGGAAACGGTGTCACCGTCGCCCTCGCCGTGATGGATGGAGGCCGGGTGGTCGAATCGTGATCTGGGCGGTCGGGATGGGACCGGGAGACCTGGCGTTGCTGACGCCGGAGGCGCGAGAGGCGCTCGAGCGGGCGGACGTGGTGGTGGGTTACCGGCCCTATCTGGAACTTCTTGGAGACCTCGCACCGCCTGAGCGCCGCGAGGGGTCGGGAATGAAGCGTGAGGTCGAACGGTGCCGCCGCGCACTCGAGCTTCACCGTCAGGGCCGGCGGGTGGCCGTGGTTTCCAGCGGCGATGCCGGAATCTACGGGATGGCCGGGCTTTTGATAGAACTGGACCCCACGGCCGAGGTTCAGGTGATCCCCGGGATCACCGCCTGCCAGGCGGCCGCCGCCCGGCTAGGTGCGCCCCTAATGAACGACTTCGCCGTCCTCAGCCTGAGCGACCTGCTGACGCCGCGCGAAGAGGTGTTGCGGCGCGTGGAGGCGGTGGCCGCCGCCGACCTCGTCACCTGTTTGTACAATCCCTCATCCCGCCGGCGACGCCCTCTTTTCGAGCAGGCGCTTGCCGCCTTTCTTCGCCACCGCGGCCCCGGAACCCGGGTGGCCTGGGTGCGCAACGTCTATCGCCAGGGTGAGGAGTCCTGGATCGGCACGCTGGGCGAGCTCCCCGAACAGGAAATCGACATGTGGACCCTCGTCCTGATCGGCTCCAAGAACACGGAACTGCTTGGCGGCAGCTTGGTCACGCGCCGCGGTTACCGGGAGAAGTATCTGGAGCCCGCCGAATCCGTCTCATCGGGCGCGGCCGCGGCCGCGGAAGCCGACGCGGAAGCCGACGCGGAAGCCGACGCGGAGGCAGGGACGGCGCCGAACGACCGTCTCTACGTTCTGGGCGGCACCGGCTTCGCCCGGCACCTCACCGAAGAGCTCGAGACCGCCGGCTGGTGGGTACGGCTCTCGGTGGCAAGCGAGCTGGGCGCGCGCGAGGTCGAGACGCCTCCCGGCGGGGGAGTGCACGTCGGCGGCCTGGACGCCGAAGGCCTTGCCCGAGAGCTTGAACGCTGGCGCCCCCTGGCTCTGGTGGACGCCACTCACCCCTACGCCGAGAAGGCGAGCGCCACCGCCGCGGAGGCCGCGGGAAGGGCAGGACTACGCGTGCTGCGCGCCGCCCGCCGTCCATGGCGCCCGCCTTCGGGAGCCGACGGCTCGGAGCGCGTCCGCTTCTATCCCAACACCGAAAGCTTGATTCGGGCCCTCCTCGAGGAAGGACACGTTCCCTTTCTGACGGTGGGCACGAAGCTGCTTCCTGACTTCATTGGGCGAGGGCTGGACCCGGCCGCGCGCGTGCTGGCCAGCCCTGAATCGGTGGCCGCGGCCCTTGGCGCCGGCATTCCGCCGGAGCGGCTGCTCGCCGCTTACCCCCCGTTCGACCCCGAGTTCACCGCGGCCTGCGTCGAGCGCTACGGCTGCGACGTCCTCGTCAGCAAGGAATCAGGAACCGAAGGAGGTCTCGACGAGAAGCTAACCGCGGCAGAGCTGGCGAACGCTCGGCTCGCCGTTTTGACCCGGCCGCCCGAGCCCGCGGTGGTCTACCGCGAGGCGGGCGATTTGATCGAGGAGCTGGAAAGGCTAAAGAAGCAACCGAACGAGGAGACACGATGAGCGACGTCATCACCCAGGGATCCACCCAAATGCTGGATGCTCTGCGCGAGGCCAAGAGACCCGCCTATGTATGCACCATCGCTTCGAGCGAGACCGCGGCCATCGAGGGCCTGTCCATAGCCGGGGCCTCGGCCGAGATGCGCCGCTACACGCCGCCCGCGGACATGGAGTGCCTCTTCTATGGCCGTGCCCGTTCCATCCCGGGCATCGCCGCCACCCCCGACGGCATCCCTTCTCCCGTCATCATCACCATGGCTGCGCTGGGGTTGACCAAACTGCCCGTCTTCGTCGTCGATGCCGGCTGCGAAGTCCCCCCGCAGACTCCCTACTTCCGGGTTGGCGACCGCCCGGCCGACTCGATTCTCTCCGGACGGAGCGTGGCCAACGCCGCGGAGCTCTACGAGCGCGGCTGGCATCTGGGTGAACAGCTTGCCAAGGTTACCGACTACCTGCTGCTGGCGGAATCGGTGCCCGCGGGGACCACGACTGCCCTCGCGGTCATGCTGGCCCTGGGCCTTGACGCGCACGGCAAGGTGTCGTCGACGATGATCGGCGGAGCCAACGAGCTCAAGCGCCAGACGGTGGAGAGTGCCTTCAAGGCGGCGGACATCCAGCCGGGGAGCCTGGCCTCCGATCCGATCAAAGCCATCGAACTGGTGGGCGACCCGATGCAGCCGGTGGTCGCCGGCATGGCCCTCGCGGCGTCGCGAGAGGTTCCGGTGATGCTCGCGGGCGGTACCCAGATGGCCGCCGTGGCCGCGGTCATCGCCGCTCTGCGCGCCGCCGACCCGAACGTTGCCGACACCGCCGGGGCCGACCGCCTGTGCATAGGCACGACCCGCTGGATTCTCGACGACACCACCGCCGACCTGGTGGACCTGGCGCGGCAGGTGGGCGATATGCCCGTCTACGCCGCCGACCTGGACTTCGGCAAGGCGCGTTATCCCGGCATGCATCCCTACCAGGCCGGGCTGGTCAAGGAGGGCGTGGGCGCGGGAGGCTCCGCCATCGCTGCGCTTTCCTACGGCGGCGTCAGCAAGGCCGCGCTCATGGAACGCATCGAGGGAGTCTACGCAGAAACCGTGCTGCCGATGCTGGCCGGTGACGTGACTTAAGGCCGGTAGGTCTACCCTTGGCCGCTGACTGCGCTTTTTGCCAGATCGTAGCGGGGGAACGGGACGCCTGGATGGTTCACGAGACCGCTGAGAGCCTGGTGTTCCTCGACAGGCGTCCTCTGTTCCCCGGCCACTGCCTCGTGGTTCCCCGCGCTCATGTGGAGACGCTAGACGAGCTGCCCGACCCCTTGGTCGGCCCTTTGTTCTCCGAGGTTCGCTTGATCTCCCGGGCGATGCAGGAGGCTCTCGACGCGGCCGGGAGTTTCGTGGCCATGAACAACCGAGTCAGCCAGAGCGTTCCCCATCTGCACGTGCACGTGGTCCCGCGGAACCCCAAAGACGGCTTGCGCGGCCTCTTCTGGCCGCGGCATCCTTACGAGAGCCAGGATCAGGCGCGGCTAGTGCGGGACCGGCTGAGTCAAGCGATTCGAGAGATCCTCGCCCAGCGATAGGTGGTGGCTCGGTCGAGGGGTGGTCGAGCCGCGCGAGGGATAGGCCGGGGGAGCGGCGGGTAGAGGGGGTGACGGACGGGCGCGCGCCTTGCGCCGAGCAGCGAGCAGGCGGGGAAGGGTCGGAGATGCTGGTACTGGGAGTGCTGATCTTGAGCCTGGTCGCGATCGTCGCACTCCTGCCGGTCTGGCCTTACAGTGCTTCCTGGGGCTACCTGCCCGCCTCCATGCTTATGCTGGTTCCGCTGCTCTTCTTCGTGCTCTGGGTCGTGGACGTCGTCTAGTCGACTGCTTGTGACCGCAGCAGCAGATCATCCACCCGCCCGGCGCCGTCTTCCCATCGGGGCAGAGATCTTCTCCGACGCGGTGGACTTTCGCGTGTGGGCTCCCGACCACACGCGGGTCTCGGTCGTGTTGGAAGGCTCCGATGAACGAAATCCGGAACACGTGCGCCGATCGGAGTTCCCCCTCGAAGCCGAGGGCCCGCACGACGATCCTTCCCGATCGGGCTACTTCTCGGGCAGGTTTCCCGCCTCCGCGGGCGACCGCTACCGGTTCCGTCTGGACGGAGGCGAGACCCTCTACCCCGACCCCGCCTCACGTTTTCAGCCGGAAGGCCCCCATGGCCCCTCCGAAGTCATCGATCCTGCTGGCTTCGCCTGGAGCGACCGTTCCTGGACAGGGCTCGAACTCGCCGGGCAGGTGCTCTACGAGTTGCATATCGGCACCTTCACCCCCCAGGGCACCTTCGCCGGCGCCGCCGAGCAGTTGCCCGCCCTGCGAGAACTGGGGATCACCGCGCTCGAGATCATGCCGGTGGCCGATTTTCCCGGCGCCTACGGCTGGGGCTACGACGGGGTCGACCTCTTCGCCCCCTCCCGGCTCTATGGACGGCCCGATGACTTTCGCCGATTCGTCGACCGGGCCCACGCACTGGGCCTCGGCGTGATCCTGGACGTCGTCTACAACCACATCGGGCCCGACGGCAACTACCTGCCCGCGTATTCCTCGGCCTATTTCACCGATAGCCACCAAACCCCGTGGGGGGACGCCATCAACTTCGACGGCGAGGGAAGCGGGCCCGTGCGCGAGTTCTTCGTGAGCAACGCGGGCTACTGGATCGAGGAGTTCCATCTGGACGGACTGCGTCTGGACGCGGTCCACGCCATCTATGACGACTCGCAGGAGCACGTGGTCCACGAGCTCACCCGGCGCTCTCGGGAGCGGGCCGGTGACCGCTCGATCCTGGTTTTCATCGAGAACGAGGACCAAGAGGCGGATTTCGCGCGGCCGGCAAAGCACGGAACCGGGGCGGTGGATGGTCTCTGGAACGATGACTACCATCACGCCGCCAAAGTGGCGCTCTCGGATCGCGGCGGCGCCTACTACACCGATTTTCGGGGCTCCCCTCAGGAGCTGATCTCGGCCTCCAAGTTCGGTTACCTCTTCCAGGGACAACCCTACGTCCATACGCATGGCAGGCGCGGGAGCCCGGCGCTCGACCTTTCTCCCAGAAGCTTCGTCACCTACCTCGACAATCACGACCAGGTGGCGAACGCCGGCGGCGGGCGCCGCGCCCACATGCTCTCCGACCCGGGTACCCTCAGGGCTTTGACGGCCTTTCTGTTGCTGGGTCCGGGCACGCCTTTGCTGTTTCAGGGCCAGGAGTTTGCCGCCACCAGCCCTTTCTTCTTTTTTGCCGATCACAACCGGGAGTTGGCGCCGCTCGTCCGCAAGGGACGGGCCGGATTCATGACCATGTTCCCGCCGTTCTCGGGCGTCGACGGGTCGGCGATACTGCCGAACCCCGACGATCAGGAAGCCTTCGCGGCATCCAAGCTGAACCCGGACGAGCGTCAGGGGCACGAGAGTGTCTTGCGTCTGCATCGGGATCTGCTCCGCCTGCGCCGGGAGGACCCCGTGATCAGGCTACAGGGCAGGCTGGGGCTCGACGGCGCCGTGCTCACCGACGACGCTTTTCTCCTCCGCTGCTTCGGAGAAGGGGAGGACCGCCTGCTGGTTATCAATCTGGGACGCTCCCGGCCTCTCCGCCCCGCCGCCGAGCCGCTGCTGGCCCCTCCTTTGGGGACCCGCTGGGGAGTCCTGTGGTCGAGCGAGTCGCCCGCTTACGGCGGAATGGGCACTCCCGATCCGATTACCTCCGAGGGCTGGTGGCTCCCCGGCCGCACCGCGCTGCTCTTTGGCCCGAAGTAGATAAGGCCGGGCGGGGCTCTGCCCCGGCCCGGCCGTCGTGACGGGAGGAGTGAGACACCCGTCTCGCACACCTATCTCGCATGCCCGTCTCGCAGTCGGCTTATACCCGCAGCCCCACCGTGGGAACCCGCTGTGCGTACATAACTTCCCTTAAGGCTAGGGCAGAACGGTGCCCTGAAAATAACCGTGAGCGGCCCGCGAACGAAGCTACGCGCGGGCGGCGCGCGAAAGAAGCAGGAGGACCCAAATGGGCAGTAACGGTGAACAGCATCCCCAGACCCCGCCGCCCCAATCTCAGGAGCGCCGGCCGGGCCAGGAAGATGCGATGAAACCCAAACCGGCCTCTCGCGACGAGGCCTACCGGGGGAGCGGCAAACTCCGAGGCAAGGTGGCTCTGATTACGGGGGGAGACAGCGGGATCGGCCGGCCGGTGGCCATCGCATTCGCCAAAGAGGGGGCGGATGTCGGCATCGTCTATCTCGAGGAACACGAGGACGCCGAGGAGACCAAGCGCCTGGTGGAGGAAGAAGGCGGAAGGGTCCACTTGGTAGCCGGGGACGTGGGCGACGAGGAATTCTGCCGCCGGGCGGTCCAGGAAGTGGCCGCCGGACTCGGCGGACTCAACATCCTGGTCAACAATGCCGGGGAGCAGCACGAGGTCGAGAAGATAGAGGACCTCACCCGCGAGCAACTCGAGCGGACCTTCAGAACCAACATCTTCGCGCAGTTCTTCCTGGTCAAGGCGGCTCTGGCCCACCTCTCCGAGGGAGACGCCATCATCAACACGGCTTCCGTCACGGCCTATAAGGGGAAAGACGGCCTGCTCGACTACTCCTCCACCAAAGGGGCGATCGTGGCCTTCACCCGGTCACTTGCGCTGCATCTGGTCGGCCGGGGAATCCGCGTCAATGCGGTGGCCCCCGGTCCCATTTGGACCCCCTTGATCCCGGCGAGCTTCACCCCGGAACACGTGGACAAGTTCGGCAAGCAGACGCCGATGAAGCGGGTCGGCCAACCCGAAGAGATCGCTCCGAGCTACGTCTTTCTCGCTTCCGACGATGCCTCCTACATGACCGGGCAGGTGCTTCATCCCAACGGTGGCGAGTGGCTTGGGAGCTAACCGGCTTCGCTGTCACAGACGGGAACAAACTCGTTCCGGCCCTCGTCATACCGCTTAGAGTCCACAATTGACCCACCGAGAAGGCGGATCGACATGAACCACAGCGCACATACCGCGAACCGACGGGCAGGATGGGGCTCGCTGGTGAGCGGGGCCGTACTGCTCGGGTTGTTGCTCTCGATCTCTCTGGCGGCTCTGGCCTGCTCCGACCAGGAGCAACCGCTTCAAGGGGTGTCGGACCAGTCGGGGATGCCGGCCGAGGACGTGGTCACAGTCTCAGGACAGGCCCGCGTGCTGGTCGCTCCGGACGAAGCCGTCCTCTATGTGGGCGTCGAGACCACGGCCGACGACGCGGCCACCGCCGTAGACCAGAATTCCCAGCAGATGCAGTCGGTGCTTGATGCGCTCCGAGAAGCGGGCATCCCCGATGAGAACCTGCAGGCAAGTAACGTGACCGTCTATCCCGAAAGGCAACCCGTACCCTTGCCCCAGCAGGGCGAGACCCAGCCGGAGCCGCCCGTGACTTATCGGGCCAGCAACACGGTGACGGTGGTGGTGCAGGATTTGAGTAAGGTCGGCGATGTCTTCGCCGCCGCCGTGGAGGCGGGGGCCAACAACGTCCGCGGCCCGGAGTGGCGGCTGTCGGAAAACAGCCCCGCGATCCAGGAAGCTCTGAGACAGGCCGTCGCCGCCGCACGTAACAAAGCGGAGACCCTGGCGGAGGCGGCAGACGTGGGACTCGGCCGCATAGTCGCGCTGCGCGAGGAGTCCTCGAGCACCCCCACAGCCATGGACTTCTCCCAGGAACGGGCGATGGCGGCCGACTCGGTGACGCCGCCCCCCGTCCGGCCGGGTGACATAGAGGTGATGGCCAACGTGACCGCAAGCTACCGGTTGGAGCACTAGCCTGACCATCGCTGCCTAAGCCGCTCTCCCCTCGCGGCCGCTTCTCGCCCGGCCGGGCGTAAAGCGGCCGCTTTTCCATTCGCTTCATCCTGGGGAGAAGTCGAGCGGAGGTCAGCCTGGAGGAGGAGCGCGAGTATCATGACAGAGCAAGAGCACGGCAGCATACCCAGCCGCATCACCATTCTCGATTCGCCCGTCCACCCGCTCATGATCAACTTCCCCACAGCGTTTGCCTGGTCGGCGGCGCTTGCCGATACAGCCTTTGCTTTGACCAAGGACCCCTTTTGGCGCCGGGCTGCCGACTGGCTGGTCAGGGCGGAAGTGGCCACGGCCGCCCCGGCCGCGACCACCGGGCTCGTCGACTTCCTCCTGATCGACAAGGTCAGAAAGCACCTGATTGCCTGGGTCCATCTGCTGGGAATGGATTTCACCTTCGCCCTCGGGGTCATCAACTGGTGGCAGCGGCGCCGGTCGCGGGATGGTGGACACGGCCATTTGCTCGCGCTTAGCTGGATGGGGGCCCTGTCGATTAGCCTCTTCGCCTATTTTGGCGGCAAGCTGGCCCACGTCCACGGGATCAGCGTGGGCAAAGCGGACTAGGTGCTACCCTAGGGCGGTGTGTCCGCCCGCTACATCCGAGGTTGGCCCGAAAGGTGACGACGGCGCTGCGGCCCCGGCTCGTCCCCTCCTCGGGGATCCGCGGCCGCTATTCGGCTTCTTGACGAGGCTCCCCCTGGGCCGCGGGGCCACCTTCGAGGCCTTCGTCACGGCCTTTCCCCTGGTGCCCCTGGTGGGCTGGATGACGGGCTTGGCGACCGGTCTCGCGGCGCTCCTCCTGGTGGATTTTGCACCCGCGCAGGTTCTCGCCGCTGTCGTGCTCGGGCTCGCCGTCGGCCTCACCGGCCTCAACCAGGCCGACGGATTACTCGACCTGGGCGACGGGCTCATGGTGCACGGAGACGCCCGGCGGCGCCTCGAGGTGATGCACGACCCCCACGGCGGCGTCGGTGCCATCGGCTTGGTCTTCTTCACCTACCTCGTCGCGTTTGCGGCGTTGAGCGACCTGGCGGGCCTCTCGGTGGGAGCCGACGACCTTTCCCAAGCGGCCGTGCTACCGGCGGCCGTGCTCCTCGCGGAAGTGCTCTCCCGGCTGCCCTTTCTGATCCTTTCTTGGCACAGCCATGCCTCTCATCCGGGGCTGGGCGAGCAGGCCCTGGAGGGGTTTGCCACGCGCCACCTGGCGCTGGGGCTGGTGGTTTCCGCCCCGGCGCTCCTGACCGGATTCGTCCTCGGCTGGCCGGCGGTCGCCGCCGCCGCGGCCGGTATGCTCCTCGTTGCGCTCTTTCTGCGGCGGACGGCTTTTGCACTGCTCGGCGGAGTGGGCGGCGACGTCATGGGGGCTTCGCAGGAGCTTAGTCGCACCGCCTGCCTGGTGGCGATCGCTCTTTCCGTCTCGCTATGGCCTTGATCTTCGGGACGACTTCTTACGTCCTGCCGGACGACTACCTGCCCAATCTGCGCCTCTTGGCTCCGCTCGTCGATGACGTGGAGTTGATGTTCTTCGAGGGCGCAAACCTGCCCTCCCGCAAGGACTTCGAGAAGATGGCGGATCTTTGCGTTGGGAACGATTTCGGCGTGACCGTCCACCTCCCCGTGGACGCCGACCTCTCTCACCCGCGGCCGGGGGAACGAAGGCCGGCGGTTGAGGGGTGTCTGCGGGCGATCGATCTGACTCGGCCGCTCCGCCCCCGAGCCTATGTGGTCCATCCGGCATCGTCTTCCGCGGAGGCTACGCTCGACCGCGGGTTCTCCGGCGCCAGGCTGGAAGCGCTGGCTGAATCGCTGGGCGCTTTGGCCGAAGTGGCGGAGCCGTCACGGCTGGCTGTGGAAAACCTGAGGTTCCCGTTTGAGTGGGTGTGGCCGGTGGTGGACGAACTCGGTCTTTCCACCGTGATGGACGTGGGTCACCTCGAACTGGCCGGAGGACGGCCGGAGGACCACCTCGAGCGCTACGCGCACCGCCTGGCGGTCGTCCACCTGCACGGCGTCAGCGGCGGCCGGGACCACCTCGACCCCGCCGTTTGGGGGGAGCTCCGGCTACGTCGGCTGCTAGAAATGTTTCGGGCGACGGTCGAGAACCGCTTGGACCGGCCTCTGGTGGTCACCCTCGAGGTCTTCGGTGGCCGGGTAACGGCCGACTCCCTGCGCTCCGTTGCTGGGGCGCTGGTCGCGGGTCAGGCCGATGACTCTTCGGTCGGGTCCTCGCTCACCACTCAGTCCGAGCGTCTGCTTTCTGCGGCCGCGGCCATCGAGGGGACCCTTCCCGCCGCCGACTGAGCGGCCCGGGCCACTAGGCGTTCGTCCCGATGATGGTGTTGATCTCGAATTCTGGCGGTTCGTGCAGATGGCGCTTCACCGTACAGAGCTCGGCCGCCCGCACTACCGCAGCCTTGTACTGCTCGGGGAACTCCGCCGGAAGCTGCAGGTCGAGGATCATCTTGTCGATCAGGTGCTTCTGCCGATTGTATTCCCAGCGCATGCTGATCTTTGCGTCGTCGGTGGGGATGTTCCGCTCCTGCATGAAGCTCAGCACGAAAATCCCGGCGCAGGTGGCGATCGAGGCCAGGAAGAGATCGAACGGTGCTGGGGCCGAGTTGTCGCCTCCTGCCGGTACCGGCTGATCCGTCTCAACGGTAAAACCCTTGAAATCGGCAAAGACCTTCTTGCCGCCCGGGAAGTAGACATCCATTTCCACTGTCCTGCCCCTCTCCTTGCGATTATCTACGATCAGCGAATGGGATCGGACGGCAGTATACCATCGGGGGTATCCGAAGACCGTTCGGCGGGGCGCGGAGTACGAGGAGTGGTTTGAGCCGGGGAGCGCCCGTCAGACCGCGGCTAGAAGTCCATCGGAAAGATGCTGTTGGCCTTCAGAGCGTCGAAGAACAGTCCGCACTCGTCCTCGAACAGCGCCCGGTCGATCTCGTCGAGTTGCTCGAGCAAGGCGTGAAAGCCGGCCTCCATCTCATAAGACAGGTCGGTCACCTGATTCTGATCGAGCAGAGCTTCGTATACGGCTCCGCACTCCGGGCACTCGATCCGCACGTTCCACAGCTCGTCGTGGCGGTGCCAGTCGGTGGGCTGAATGAGCTCGGACCGGCATTTGCGGCACTCGTGCGTCCAAATCCCTGGCTCCACTCGGTTTTCCGGCATCTCGGCTTCCGACTCTCCACGCTCGCTGGTTTTGCATAGAGCGTATCGGTAGCCGACAACCCGGAGTTTAGGAAAAGAGTCGCAGGAGGGAGCCTCAGGAGGGACGATTGTCCTTGCGAATCGCGGCCTCCGCCTCCGTCGGTGTGGCGAACACCCTGAAGGCAGGCCGGCCGACGAGACCGGTGATCTCGAGCAGTCGGTGGACGTTCTCGCTGGGCATGATCACCCCGATCCAGCCGGAAGGGGCCACGGTTCGCACCATGTCGAAAAGCAGCGACATCCCCCCGCTGTCCATGTAGGCAACTCGGTTGAGGTCGAGCAGAAGCCGCTTGTCGCCCCGGCTCAGAATGGCTTCAGCCGATGTTCTCAGTTCCCGAGCGCTGTGATGGTCGATCTCTCCATCAACGCGCAGGAGCGGAACCCCGTGGAATTCGTCCACCTCGAGGCGAAGCTCCGAGGCTCTGGGCTTGAGCGCATCGAACATCTTGCGCAAGGGTCGGACCGCGAACTCCTCTCTCAGTTTCCCGATGATGGAAGATTCCCCCGGCCGGAGGGTTCCAACCTAGGTCCTATACCGCCGGCGGACCCTTCCGCATAACCTGACTATCCCCGGGGAGGCAACGCGAATTGAGAAAGGATCGCAGATGAACTCGGTGCAATTGGTAGGGCGGCTGGCGACCGAAATCGACCTCAAGGAGGTGGCCGGCGGATCCAAGGTCTGCAGCTTCATCCTCGCCGTGGACCGCTCGGCGGAAGAGGCGGACTTCTTCAGGATCAAGGCCTGGAACTCCCAGGCGGAGGCGGCCGCAGACAATCTGGTGAAGGGCCGGCGCATTGGGGTGGAGGGCTCGCTCCGGCAGGACACGTACGAGAAGGAGGGAGAGGAGCGCCGAAGCGTATCGGTGGTCGCCCGGCGGCTTCAGTTTCTCTAGGTGTGCACGACGGCCGGGCGCTCCCGCGCCCGGCCGGACTCGGACTAGAAAAAGGGTGCGGATATGTCTAGGCTAAGCAATCCCGCTAGATCGGATCGAGCCGCCGTGGGGAGTGAACCACATGCAGGAACCAGCGAGCTCGTAGGCGCAGGGGAGATGACCTCTCCTTTCCATCTAGCCATGCCCTACCATGGTCAGCTGATCGCCCGCCGCCGGCTGCTGACCATGCTCCCGCCCGTCCGGGAGGGGGGTGTGGTCAACATCGTGGCCGGCCCCGGCTACGGGAAGACGGCTCTGGTGGTCGACATCCTCCGCGGTGCGGAGGTACCGGCGGCCTATCTTCAGCTAGAGCAGGGTGACCGCAGGGCAACCGGCTTCCTCCGCTCGCTTGCTGCGGCCGTAAGCCAGGCGCATGCCGGATTGGGGCCGCCGCTCAGGGAAAGACTCGCGGAGTGCCGGGACGCCGAACGAGAAATCCTGGCGGTTCTCACGGCATTCCTCGAGGAGGCCAACGCCTGCTGCTCGGAGCCGACCTATCTCGCCGTCGACGACGTCACCGAGGTGGAACAGAATCCGGCCATCCTCTCGGCCTTGGAGTATCTGCTGCAGGGCGTTCCGTCTGCGTGGACCATCCTGCTCACCTCCCGGGGACCCGTTCCCATCGATCTGGAACCGCTCCGCAACTACGGCAGGGTGGTCGATATCGGACCGCGCCAACTCCGTCTGACACCGGGCGAACTGGTCGAGTGGTCCCGCCTGAAGTGGGACGTTCAGCTCGGTCTGCCGGAGGCGCGGGCGCTTTGGAAGGTGACCGAAGGCTGGCCTCTCGCCTTGACCCTCCTGGGTATCCGGTTGCGGGGCAGCCGGGGGAGACGCGAAAGGCTAAGAGAAGAGTTCACCGCCCTCCTGCGGCGAGGCGAGCGTCTGAATGATTACCTGACGGGCAATGTGTTCGACGCCCTCGACGCGGCATCTACCGAGGCCATCCTGAGCGCCGCGTTTCTGCCCGACGTTTCCTTCCCTCAGGACTCGTCCTATTTCCCCGGGAGGGCTTCGGATGCCGAGGCAATCTTGAGCAGCCTCGTGGAATCGGGGTTCATGTTGACCAGGACCGGACAGCGGACCTATGTCCTTCATCCTCTTCTTCGCACCTTTGCCGAAAAGATGCGGGAGGAGACGATGGGGCCTGACGAGATGCGTTCGGAGCGTCTTCGCGCGGCGGTGCACCTGGAGAGCGTGGGAAGCCTGCATGCGGCAGTGGCCCTGTACCTGAAGGCGGGAGACGTCGCCGGCGCCATCAATCCCCTGCGTGCGCTTTCGAAGCGGGACCTCAACGCATCCTTGCATGACTCGCCGGCCGAGTGGCTGCAGCCGTTGCCCGAGGGGTCGATCAACGACGAGCCGTGGCTTCTCATGTTGCGGGCCAAGACCCTGCAGGAGCAGGGGAAGTTCACCGAAGCCGAGAAGGTGTACCAGCGCGCGGCAAAGTTGTTTCAGAGGAATCAGGACCGCGAGGGCCTGCTGGCGGCCCTGCTGCGAAGGGCTTTTTGCCTATACATCTCCGGCAGGTGGGACGACAGTCTCCAAGCGTTGGACGAAGCGGACAGCGTGGTCACTGATCCCGCCGAACGCGCGGAACTCTACGCGAGCAGGGGGAACGTCATGGTGGGGCAGTGCCGCTGGGACGAGGCTGTGGAGAGCTTCGAACTGGCGGTGAGCACGGCTCCGCCCGAAGCCAGACCGGACTACGAACTTCGCGTCTTCAACTTCAGGGCACGCCTCTTCTTCCTGCGGGGGGAGCTTCCCAAGGCCCTGGAGTGGACCGAGAGGGTCATTGCCCGTGCCGCCCGCTCCTCCCGCCCCGCCTACGTAACCGCTCTGAACACCGCGGGCACGCTCGAGTACATGATGGGCCGCTACGACGAATCGCAGATGCATGCGGAGTCGGCCCTCGCCTTGGTGCGCTCCCGAGGCTACGCATTCCTCGAGGCGCCGGTGCTTCTCACCCTGGCCGGCGTGTCGATGGGCAAGAAGGAGTACCGCGCTGCTTTGGGTCATATCAAGCGGGCGCGCGAGTTGAGTGACCAATCCGGTGACATGGAAGCCGTGGTCTGGGCGATGGACATGCAGGGAGCGATCTACCGGCGCAACCGCAACCCACAGCGTGCGCTCGAACTGCACCGAGCTGCGCTCGAGTTGATAGAGGATAATCAGTTGTCGATCGTCGAGCGCGTCCGTGCCCTGGTGGCCGTGGGCATCGACCTGGTTGCCCTGCAGGAAAACCGCGAAGCGGAGACGCTTCTGAGCGAGGTGGTACGCCAGGCGCGGCAGTCCAATCTGAACGCACCCTTGGCGCAAGCCGTGTTCTATCTAGGTTGGCTCGAAGCCTGCCGCGGCGACGAGGCGGGGTCGGCCAATCGGCTGAGACAGGCGCTGGAACTGATGCGGCAGAACCGCTACCTCGACTTCCTGTACCAGGAATCCGCGCTGGCGACTCCGATTCTCGCTCTTTGTTCTCGTCGGGGGCTCGGCGGCGAATTGCTGGACGCGGTTGTCTTCGCCATGCCCTCGCGTTATCTCGCCTACTACGAGGAGATGGCCGAGGGCGCGATCTATCCGACGGACGTGGCACTTGGCCCTCCCGCGCAGAGCCGACGGGCCCTGGCGCCCGGAGCCACGGCCATGAGTTCGCTCGAGGATCGTGCCCTGCTCGCCAGGTTCGAGACATTGACCGCCAGGGAGATGGAGATCCTTCGGCAGATCGCTTCCGGCCTGCCCAACAAGGTCATCGGCGCGAAGCTCTTCATCACAGAGAAGACCATCAAGACCCACGCCAACAAGATCTATCGCAAGCTAGAGGTGGGGAACCGTCTCCAGGCGGTGCTGGCTTTGCAGCGGTTCGACCGAGCCGGAGGGCGGAGAGGGCGGAAGCCGGTATAGCGGGGCGATCTGCGCCCCAAAGCGGAGCGATCTGCGTCCGCTGACGGGGTGACGTGCGTCCAATACGCCGGGATGATTGCGCCCATCAGGGAGGACAGGGTTGGGGCCCGTTCGGGAGGGTCATCCAAACGGGCCCCGGCGCATGGCTGGCCGCCCCGAGGGTCAGGAGGGCGGCCAGTCGTAGGGAGGGAGGTCTGGGAGGAGGTGCTTTCGCGGGTAGCGAGAAACCCCCTCGCCTAACCTTAGTTACGTTACCGCCGGGTATCGTAACTGCGGGTATTTTACTCCTGCCGCGTTGACCGGTCAACCGGTTTAGAGTGGCGCGACCGTCAAAACCGTTACGATTGGGCAACGCTCAGAACTTGTCGCGGGGATCTTCGTCGCGCCCCTTCCCACCCCTCTGGACCGCAAGCCGGGCCAGATAGTAGCTGACCACGGTGCTGATCACGATCCAGCCGACGATACCGAGGAGTAGCGGGACGCCCCAAGAAGCCCGGAAGAGCAGCGCCAGCACACCGAGCGAGATCAAGATCCACAATAGGGCCGTGGCGGCCATGAGAAGGACCTGGTACAGGTCAGTCCCCCTACCCGGGCAAACGACCGCGCCTAGGGGCGCGGCGCGTTTGCATCACGATGCCGGCGGCTCGAACCTCAGCGGAATCTCCTGCAGGTTCTCCTGGGAACCGTCCTTGGCGCTGTAGGTGTACACGATGAGGCTACCCAGACCGGGCTTCGCGTTCTCGTAATCGAGAGTGACGTCGAAGGTGCCCCGGGTTCCGGTGCCGCTCGTCGCCGTGACCGTACGCTCCGCGAGAATGAGGCCGTCGCCATCGGTCAGCGTCATCTGGAAGGTGGCTTCGAAGACGTTGGCGCTGCCGCTGACGCGCACGGGGCTGCTAACCACATCTCCCACCGCCGGGTCTTCCACCAAGATGGCCGGCGTCACGTCCTCGAAGTAATCCCGCCCGACGGGTTCCTCGAGAAGTATGCCTTCCCCCCCGAACACGGTGACCGCTTCACCGTCGAGCATGAACTGCACGTTTTCGATACTGGGGAATTGAGTGAGGGTGAAGACTACCTGGGCGAGGCGCAGGGTCATCGAGGTCGTTCCCCCACCCGAGGCGAACTCCTTGGAGAGGTCGACCGTGGCGGTGCCGTTGGAGATGTTGATTCCCAGGAGAGTGGTGCCCTTGGGGATGGCGGTCGCCATCTTCGCCGTCTCCCTCTCGAATTCGGTGGGCCCTCCAAGCAGTTCGCCCACGGCGGCTTCGGCGGTCTCTATCGTGTAAGGCACCGTCCGGTGCGCGGCGGCTATGTGCTCACCGGTGACCGGGAAGTAGACGGATAGCGTGAGACTCTCGGGCTTATTGGGATCGCCCCCGGTGGTTGTGGTGTTCTGCCCGGGAGCCTCGGTGCTCTGAGTGGTCTGAGTCTCGCCGGAACCCTCGGTGTTCTCGGCGCTGGTCACCGGGCCCGCCTCCTGGACGTCGTCGCCGTAACCGCATCCGGTAAGGGCAAGCAGGAAGCCCATCGAAACGGCCAAGCCGAGGACGAAAAGCAAAGCTCCCCAGCGACGCCGGATGATTCTGGCCCGGCCCGCAGCCTGACGCGTTGAGCGCATGGGAGGATCGGACAGCCTTTCTTCCAGTTCGGCCTCTATCTTGACGTACTCTTCCCAGCCCCTGCGACCGGCCGTGTACATCGCTCCCTCGCTTTCTTCCGCCGCACTCACGAAAAGCGGAGCGTTCGAGCCACGGCCTGCGGAGAAGGAAGATCCCGCCGTACGCGGAGGGGGCCGCTATCGAACGCTCCAAGAGCGAGTGTGGCGCCAGTCGGTTACGCCCGCCGAACGCGTGAGTAACGATAGCGTTACGGAAGTCGCCGGCTGACGGGGGTTCGTCCAGAACGCTGCATAACCCGGCTCGAACCGGTATTCTCTGGGCCGTGTTCCAATCCATGGGGGAGTAGTCGGCTTGGTCCTTTCCCGGCGAACTCGATTGTACAGGCGGCTTGCTGCGCTCTTGGTTGGAGCATCAATCCTCTTGGGTGCCGTCTGGTTGCTGTTCGATTCTTCCCTCATTTCTTTACCGCTGGGCGAGGTGCTCCCCTGGGGGAAGAACTCCCTGCCGGAAACGGCCTCCCCGGCCGAAGCACAGGCGCGCCCCACCGGGGACCGGGCTTTTGCCGAGGGTCTGCGGTCGGAGTCGCCAGAAGGATCCGCACCCGCACCCGCGCCCGCGCGTGAATCGGTGGGGGTGCGCGAGGTCGATGTTTTGATTTACGGCACGACCACTGCAGGGATCGGCGCGGTGCGGGCGCTCCAGTTGGCCGAGGAAGGCCTTGGCCGGCATCTGCGGGTGGCAATTGTGTCGGGCGAGCACCTGCTGGAAAGCCCTCTGGCCCAAGGCCTCTCCGTCGAGGACCGCTATGGCAAGCAAGGCATGTCCGGCTTTTACGGTGAGTTCCGCAAGAAGGTGATCGCCACCTACGAGGCCCAGGGTTTGCACCCCGTGCTCGACGGGCGGATCCGCTACGAGCCCGAGGTGGCGCGGGAAGTTCTCCTATCGTTTATCGAAGGGCATCCCGACGTGGAGTGGTTGAGCGGGGAACTGCGGGCCGCCGAAGGCGCCGACGGGCAGGGGCCGCGCTACGCCGTCCTGGAGGAGCCGGACGGGAACGTGGTGCGTATCAATACGGAGTATTTCGTCGACGCATCGCCCGAGGGCGATTTGGGGCGGCTGCTCGGGGCGTCTTACATGCTGGGCAAGGGCGACGAGCTCTACAACCAGCGTACCGGCCCTCATCCGGCCCCGCCCTCTCCGGAGAACGAGTTTGTCACCGCACCGCAGCGCTTCAGCTTTCTTCTAACGCTTCAGGTGTACGAGGACGAGGCGCCTTCGCTGGCCAATTTCGAGCACGACTGGTACAGCAAATCGACGTACGGTCCCTCTTTCGAGTTCGCCGACCACCATCGTGAGGGCTTTGCCACGAGCTGGACCCTGCGTCACGTGCTGCCTCACGGCAAGCGGGAACTCAACGAGATGTGGTCCGACTATCCCGGCCCCCGGGCAAGCTTCGACTGGGTGCTCTTCCCGGAGAAGCGCCCGGAGCTACGCGAAGTGATGTTGAGCTACGTGCTCGACAAGATGCGCTACCTTCAGGAGCACGGATACCCCGAGATCGGTGTGGTCAACATTCCCTCGAGGCCGTACGTGCGCGATGGCGTTCGTTTCCGCGGGCTCGACTTCTACACGGGAGCAGACATCGACGGCGAAGTGGTGGACCAGCCCGTGGCCCACGGAGTCTATGCTCGCTACGACCGCCACGACCTTTCGCTGGGCTCCTTGCAGGATTCAGAGGCGGCGGAGGTCTTCGTGCCCATGGGCGCGCTGTTGCCGCGGGAGCATCCCTACCTGGTGGTTCCTACGGCTATCTCTGCCGACGAGAGCGCGATCTGCTCTGCGGTACGCATGGAACCGGTCAGGGCCAACCTCGGGGGCGCGGCGGGAGTCATGGTCGCAGCAGCGGCGGCGGAGGGAATCGATCTGCACCAACTCGAGTACGAGACCGTTCGAGAAGAGCTAGAGCGGCAGGACTACGAATTGAATTGAAGGGTGTCCTCGTCTTCGGCCGCCAAGCTCGCGGAATCCGCTAAGAGGGGCAGCCGCAGGGTGAACCGCGTTCCCTCTTCCGGGCTGCTCTTCACGCTCACGGCTCCCCCAAGCAGCCTGGCGTTCTCCCAGACGATCGCGAGCCCCAGCCCGGACCCCGGGCGCTCGCCCCGGCTCGGGTCTGTCTTGTAGAAGCGGTCGAAGACCCGTTCTTGGTGCTCAGCAAGGATCCCAAAGCCGAAGTCGGTCACCGATAAGGCGAGTTCTCCTGCCGCCGGATGCCCGCCGACGGACTCGGCGGCGGCTGCGGCCCCCGACATGGTCGGTTCCACCCTGCGCGCCTCCACCACTACCGGCGGTTCTCCATGGCGCAGTGCGTTTTCCACCAGATTGACGACTATGCGCTCCAAGCGCCGGGGATCGGTGCATAGGGTTAGCCGGCGATCGCCGGTCACGCGGACGTCATCCGGCCAGCCGCGTGCCTCTCCCATCCGTTCCAAAAAGTCGATCACGGAGAACTCCACACGGTTCAGGTCCACGGCCCCGGCATCCAGGCGACTGATCTCCAGCAGGTCGTCCACCAGGCGGCGCAACCGGGCGACGTCCCGGACCAGCAGTTCGGCCGCCCGGCGGGTCTCCACGGGTATGGTGCCGTCTGCGTTCAGGCTCAGCCGCTGCTCGAGCAGCGAAGCCTCTCCCACCAAGGCCGACACCGGAGTGCGCAGTTCGTGGGCCACGTCTGCGGTGAACTGACGCTCGCGCCGTCGGGCCTCCTCCAGTTCCTCCATCCGCGCCTGCAGGCTGGAGGCCATCCGGTTGAAGTCGGCGGACAGTTCCCCGAATTCGTCGCGGCCTTCGGGCAGGCGGACGTCCAGATTGCCCGCCGCCATGCGTCCAGCGGCCACCCGCGCTTCGTAGACCGGCCGCAGCACCCTTCCCGCAAGACCCCAGCCCAGAAGGGCTCCGGCCAGTGCGAGCACCAATCCGGCTACTGAGAGAAGCAGGCCCAGACGATCCAACAACTCCTCCCGTTCCCCCTGCGGATAGAAGAAGTAGAGCCGTGCCTCGCCTCCGGGGAGGCGGCCTCCCACGACCAGGGTGGTCACGCTATTGGGGTGGACGGGTTGGTATCCCAGTTGTCCGCGCCCGACGGCGTCCTGCAGTTCAGGGGTGATCAGATCGCGCGAGGCCCCCGGACCCGATACCAGGGACTCGTCTGCTTCGGTGACGAGCGTCTCGAAATCTCCCCGGGTTGCGAGAGCCTGGAGCAGCCGCTCGAAATCCGTCTGCGCCGGTTCGGCCGGTAGCAGAGCTTCGGCAAAGCGCAGGTTGAAGCGCGATTGAGCCAGGGCCTCGTCGATCGCCCGGTCGCGCAGATATATGCCAACCAGGAAATACGAGCCGAGGGTGACGACCAGTGCGGTCACCACCACTGCGCCCGCGAAAGCCATGCCCAAGCGCCGCCTGAGGTGTGTGGGCGTGCGGCGCGGCGGTGTCATGGGGGAACGCATCAGCGGTCTATTCTTCGGACTTGGCCGCCTTATACCCGACCCCCCGCACGGTGAGGATCAGTTTGGGCTCCGCGGGATCTCCTTCGATCTTCGAGCGAAGGCGCTGCACGTGCACGTCGACCAACCGGCTATCGCCCAGATAGGTGTAACCCCAGACCCTCTCCAGCAACTGGTCGCGGCTCAGCACCTGACCGGCGTGGCGCGCGAGTTCCAGCAGCAGGCGGAACTCGGTGGCGGTGAGGTGCAGTTCATCACCATCGCGCGCGGCGCTAAAAGCGTCCGGGTCCAGAGTGATGGGCCCCAGGTGAATCAGTGAGGCCGCGGCATCGCCCTGTTTCGCGGTCGAACGCCGGAGGACGGATCTGATCCGCGCGACCAACTCGGGGAATTCGAACGGCTTGGTCAGGTAGTCGTCGGCGCCGGATTCCAGTCCCACCACGATATCGACGGTGGACGTCCGGGCGGTGAGCATGATGATCGGCGCCTGCGAGTGGCGGCGGATTTCCCGGCAGACCTCGAAACCGTTCATCCCCGGGAGCATCACGTCGAGGAGCACCAGGTCGGGATCGTGCTCCTTGAAGGCGCCCAGCCCCTTGGGACCGTCCTGAGCCAGGTCGACGGTGAAGCCCTCGCCGCGGAGGCCCATTTGCAGGACCTCCCTCAAGGAAGCGTCGTCTTCGATTACCAGGATGCGGGGATTGTCGAATTTGCGCATGTCTTTGTTCATGTCTGCATTATGGCCGGAAACTATGGGCCTAGTCCAGAAAGCTAACGGCGAGGGCGCCGATCGCGGTAGTCTGTCGCTGGTCATTCACGGTGGGGAGGGCAGCATGCGCGACGATCTGGTCAAGGTTCTGGCGGCGATGGGACTGGGGTTTTTTGTGGTCCCTGTGGCGCTTGTGGTGATTCTGGGTTCGGGTGGCCCGGCGGACATCACCGACGCCGATTCCCTTATCGGTCTCGGCAGTCTGCTGGCGGCGGCCGTGGTCGGCGTTATCGGCGCGTGGCGCTCGATGCCGTCGCTGATCTGGGCGGCCGGTCTGGTCTTTGCGGTAATGTGGCTGATCGACGGCTACCTCCTGTGGATCGTCCCGGCCCTCTTTTTCCTCTCCGCCGGAATCGTCTCTCTAGTTCGGTCCTAGGCCTCGCGGGGTGTTGCGCCCGGAGTCGGCGCGACTCCGGCTCGGTGCTTGCCTCTTCATTTTCTGTCCGCCCTCAGCGGTAGAATCTTCTTCACACCTCCACTTCTAGCAGCCCGGCCAAAATAGTTTCACCGTTTCTAGTAGGCCAAGATGTGGTGTGGTACGGTACGGCTACGCACCAGATGTTGTGGATTACCGGGGAGTAACCTGTGGAGAACGTGTTGAGAGCTTGGGGAGGACCTGTGGAAACTGTGTACGCTCCTGGGGACACCCCTGGGGATAACTGATGCGCTGCGCCTATTGCAAGCAGGGGGACACGCGGGTCGTGGATTCGCGGGACTCGGAGGGTCAGGACGCGGTGCGCCGCCGCCGGGAATGCATGGTGTGCGGCCAGAGGTTCACGACCTACGAGAAGGTCGAGGAGCCGACGATCAGGGTCGCCAAGCGCGACGGCACTGTGGAGGAATTCCGGCCGGATAAGCTCCTTCAGGGCGTGGTGCGGGCCTGCACCAAGCGCGAGGTACCGCTCACTCTGTTGGAAGATTTGGTGGCGGATATCGAGGGTGAGCTGCGTGCGCGGGCGGATTATGAGGTGACGGCTGAGCGTCTGGGAGAGATGGTGCTCGAGCGTTTGCAGGATATCGACCTCGTGGCGTACGTCCGTTTCGCGTCTGTCTACCGGCAATTCGAAAGTGTTGAAGAGTTCAAGAGCGAGCTCGAGGAGCTCAGGAAAGAGGGGATCCGATGACGCCTGCGCAAATCCAGTCTGCAGCCGAAGAGCTGGAGCGGCGGCTCTCGCCGAGCGCGAAGAAGGTGCTGGAGAAGCGCTACCTCAAGCGGGACGAGGCGGGCAATCCTCTCGAGACTGCTGCGGACATGCTTGCCCGGGTGGCCGAGAACATCGCTCAAGCGGACCGTTACTACGACGCCGAGGCCGACGTGGAGGCCACGGCGGCCGACTTCTTCGAGATGATGGCCGAGCTCAAGTTCCTGCCGAACTCCCCCACCCTCATGAACGCCGGCCGTGACCTGCAGCAGCTCTCGGCCTGCTTCGTCCTGCCCGTGGAGGACTCCATGGAGTCGATCTTCACGGCGATAAAGGATGCCGCTTTGGTGCATCAGTCGGGCGGCGGCACCGGTTTTGCCTTCAGCCGGCTGCGGCCCAAGAACGACACGGTCAAGTCCACCAACGGCGTCGCCAGCGGCCCGGTTTCGTTCATGCGCGTGTTCGACATGGCGACCGAGACCATCAAGCAGGGCGGCACCCGCCGGGGCGCGAACATGGGCATCCTCCGGGTCGATCATCCGGACATCCTCGACTTCATCACCGCGAAAGAGGAAGAACACATCCTGAACAACTTCAACATCTCGGTGGGGATGACGGAGGAGTTCGTGGAGGCGGTCCGCACGGGCAGCGACTATGCCGTCCGGAACCCGCGCAGCGGCGCCGTGGTGGCCCAGTACAACGCGCGCGAAGTCTTCGACCTCGTGGTCAAGCTCGCCTGGAAGAACGGCGAGCCCGGGATCATCTTCCTCGACCGCTTGAATCGCGATAATCCCACGCCCCATATCGGCGAGATCGAATCGACAAACCCTTGCGGCGAGCAGCCTTTGCTCCCCTATGAGAGCTGCAACCTCGGCTCGATCAACCTCAAGCTAATGGTCAAGGATGGAGAGGTCGATTGGGAAGAGCTGCGCCGCGTGACGCACAAGGCCGTGCATTTCCTCGACAACGTCATCGACATGAACCGCTACCCCCTGCCCGAGATCGACGAGATGACCAAGACCAACCGCAAGATCGGCTTGGGCGTAATGGGTTGGGCCGACATGCTCATCGAACTGGGTATCGCCTATAACTCGGTCCAGGCAACCGAACTCGCGCACGAGGTCATGGGCTTCGTGGACGAGGAGGGCAAGCGGGCGAGCGAAGAACTGGCTGAGAAGCGCGGCTTGTTCCCCAGCTGGGAAGGCAGCCGCTGGGAGGAAAAGGGCCGGCGTCTGCGCAACGCCACGGTTACCACCATCGCCCCCACCGGAACCATCTCCATCATCGCCAACTGCTCGAGCGGGATCGAACCGCTGTTCGCACTGGCGCTCATCCGCAACGTGATGGACAACACCGAACTGCCCGAAGCTCATCCCCTCTTCGAGCAGGTTCTGCGGGAGCGCGGGCTGTTCTCGGAAGAGCTGATGGTGGAAGTGGCGGCCAAAGGCGGACTCCACGACATCGTCGGCCTGCCCGAGGATCTGCGCCAGGTATTCACCACCGCTCACGACGTCACCCCCGAGTGGCACATCCGGATGCAGGCCGCCTTTCAGGACCACACCGACAACGCCGTGTCCAAGACGGTCAACTTCTCGAATACGGCCGAGCCCAAGGACGTCGAAGAGGTCTATCTGCTGGCGCACGAACTCGGAGTCAAGGGCGTCACCATCTACCGCGACGGTTCCCGGGACGAGCAGGTGCTCAACATAGGCGAGGTCAAGCGCAAGAAGGCCGCCCTGCAGGGCGCGGCGGATGCCGGCAAGAACGGAGGGGCCCAGCATCTGCTCGATCTGGACGACCTGGAACTCCAGCCGGGCGAGGATTGTCCCGCCTGCCATCGCCAGGTTCTGCCGCCTCGGGGTTCCCGGTCCCGCGTGCTCAAGGGCGAGACTCGGGAGAAAGTCACCGGGTGCGGCAGTCTCTACATCACCATCAACGAGGACGAATTCGGCGCCCGTGAGGTGTTCGCCAACATGGGCAAGGCCGGTGGTTGCGCCTCCGCTTCGACCGAAGCGCTGGGGCGATTGATCTCACTCGCCTACCGTTACGGGGCGACGCCGGAGAAGATCGCGAAGCAACTCAAGGGTATCCGCTGTCACGTGCCCACCGGGCTCGGGCCCAACCAGATCCTGTCCTGCCCAGACGCCATCGCCCGCGCCATCGAGGAGAAGTGCATAGAGGTCGTGGTGGTCGAGGATGGCCAGGACGCGCGTCAACTGGAGATGCCCATTGCCTACGCGCAAGGGGCCTGCCCCGATTGCGGGGGTGCGGTGGAACACGAAGGCGGATGTGTGGTTTGCCGGGGCTGCGGCTACTCTAAGTGCGCATGAGCCAGATCTACCCCCGACAAGAGGCTTGGTGATAGCAGTGGAATCGACGAGCGCAACCGGCGGCCGGGTCGCCGTCTTGGGCCTGGGGATCATGGGTTCCGCCATGGCCCGGAATCTTGCCGCGGCCGGCTTCGGGGTCAACGTATGGAACCGGAGCGACGAACGCCTGCAGCCCTTCGTCGGGTTGGACGTCGTAGCGTGCACGGATGCCCAGAAGGCGGTTGCCGATGCCGGCGTGGTCATCACCATGCTCGCCCACGGCGACGCCGTCGAGGAAGTGGTCAATGGGAGGCATGGGGCCATTCAGGCAATGCCCCAGGGGGCGCTCTGGCTCCAGATGAGCACCGTGGGAATCGACGAGCAGGCTCATTTCGGCCAGTTGGCGGACTACCGGGCGCTCGAGTTTGTCGACGCTCCGGTCCTGGGCACCAAGGGTCCCGCCGAGGCAGGCGAACTGCTCGTCTTGGCTGCGGGGCCGGAGAGCGTTCGCCCCCGGGCCGATCCGATTTTCAACGTGATCGGACGGCGCACCCTTTGGCTCGAGCCGCGTGGCGCCGCCACCCGCCTTAAGTTGGTTTTCAACTCCTGGGTGATCAACTTCATCTCCTCGCTGGCGGAGACCATCGCCTTCGCGGAGGGGGTCGGGGTCGATCCGCATCTCTTTCTCGAGGTGATCAAGGGGGGCGCAATGGACTCGCCCTATGCTCAAATGAAGGGCAAGTTGATGATCGAGGAATCCTTCGACCCGATGTTCCCGCTCAAATGGGCCCACAAGGACGCCAACCTGGTGCTGAAGGCGGCCGAGCCCGCGGGCACTCGCATGGAGATGACCAAACGCGCCCGGGATCAATTCGAACGGGCGATGGAGCAGGGCTTCGGTGAACGGGATATGGCCGCCGTCTTCTACGCGGCGAGGGGCGAGACGACGGTGGCCGAGGAGACGGGCGGAGAAGAGCCCGGAGCGAACCAACCCGGACGGTAGGCCGAAATGGCCTGGATCATCGACATCGAACTTGTCGACCTCTCCGAGGCCGCTCCCCCGGACGCTCTGGAGGCGATCTTCGACGTGATCTATCCCGGCGAGACCTGGGTGCGCTCCCGCGTCCTGGTCTCGCCGCCGGCCTTGGCGGCCCTCTCCGCCGGTCAAAACGAGCATGCCGTGGTGTCTGCGGCGAGAGACGCGTTGGCCGCCGTCCTGGAACGGGCCTCGGGGCCGATCTCGGTGGAAATGCGCCTGACAGGCGGACCGGACGAGGTACTGCGCTCGAGCCCGGTAGACCCGCGCTGATCACGGGCGGGCTTCCTACTAGTTACCCCGGGGGCCTGGGCGCCGCCTCCGCCCTTGGCGGCTCCCGCGAGCTTCTGCCTGGCCTTCATTTTTACTTGTCCAATAGTCCTATGGGCTCGGGCTCGAACGACCGGCTATCCAATCGTCGCATCCCCGGGGTCCAAATTATGGCCGCCAGGAGAAGGTGGGCCTTGTACCTCTGGAGCTAGGCTTCCTACCGTCAGCACTCCGCGAGAAGCGGGTGCCGCCCACGCGGAGTGTTGCGTCAAAGCAACGGACGGAAAGGAAGACCAAGATGATTCGGAAGCGCTTGCACCGAGTTAGGAGACTGGCGCTTCAGGGCGCCCTGGCGGGCTTGGCGGGCTCGCTGCTTCTGCCGGGGGCCGCCCTCGCCCAGGAGCAAGGTGTCCCGGCTGAAGAGGTGGCCACCCGCCTCGACGCGGTCTGGATTCTCCTGGCGGCAGCCCTCGTCTTCGTCATGCATCCCGGGTTTGCCATGCTCGAGTCCGGTCTGACCCGGGCCAAGAACACGGTGAACGTGTTGATGAAGAACTTCATCAACGTGGCCATGGGCGTCGTGGCCTTCTACCTCATCGGCTACGGCCTCACCGGTCAGGGCACTCCGCTCTTCGGGACCGAGGGCTTCATGATGATCGGAGTCGACACCAAGGATCCGATGACGCTGATCTACTTCGTATTCGCACTCATGTTCTGCGCGACGGCAGCGACGATCGTGTCCGGCGCGATGGCCGAACGGATGAGGTGGCCGGCCTACCTGATGTATGCGTTTGTCATGACGGCCGTCATCTATCCTGTGGTGGCGAAGTGGGTGTGGACCAGCGATGGCTGGCTCGCGGAGATGGGTTTCATGGATTTCGCCGGCTCGACTGTGGTCCACTTGGTTGGCGCCACCTCGGCCATGGCGGGACTGCTCCTGCTTGGCGCGCGCATCGGCAAGTACGGACCGGATGGCCGCATCAACGCCATCCCCGGGCACAATCTGCCCATGGCGACTTTGGGAGCCATGATTCTCTGGTTCGGTTGGTACGGCTTCAACGTGGGTTCCACGCTGGGCGCCGAGAACCCCGCCCTGATTGGCTGGACCGCCGCGACCACCACGATGGGCGCGGGCGCCGGGACGCTCGCCGCGATGTTCACCATCTGGATCATCTCCGGTAAGCCCGACCTTTCCATGACCCTCAACGGCGCGCTGGGCGGCCTCGTGGCCATCACCGCCTCCACCGCATTCGTGGGTTTTGCCTCGGCACTGCTGATCGGAGCAGTTGCGGGAGTGATCGTGGTGCTCGGCGCCCTCGCCTTCGACCGCCTGCGCCTGGATGACCCCGTCGGCGCCCTGGCGGTCCACGGTATCGGAGGGATCTGGGGGACGCTCTCGATCGGTCTGCTGGGTTACACCGACATCACGTCCGCCGAGCCCACGCCCGTGGGTCTGCTGGTCGGAGGCGGACTGCACCAATTGGGCGTGCAGGCCGTCGGCATAGTGGCCACGATCGCCTGGGTCTTTGGAACCTCTATCGTCCTGTTCGCGGCCATCAAGTACACCGTCGGCCTCCGGGTGACCCCCGAGGAGGAAATGGAAGGGCTCGACGTGGGCGAGCACGGCACCGGTGCCTACCACGGAGAGATGTTCGGCCTGGGCTCCCACGGACTGGAGGGCGGACACCACCGGACTCCGCGCGCGGCCTATCTGCCCGAGGAAAGCCCGGCGACTTAGGGGCGCGACGACCCCCGGAGGCGCAGTCTGTCCTAATACAAGTGTAGCCCCAGCGGCCGGCGGAGTAGTACAGGTGTACAAGGACTTTCGTCCAGTACCACCTATAATGGGAGAGTAGCATTTGGAGCAATGTCCGAGTCGGCCGCTTTGGGGAGCGTTATGTCCGTATCGGTAGAGCAGATTCTCAAGCTGGGAGCCCTGTCTCAGGCCCGCATTCTGGCGGGCGGGGCAGGGCTCCAGCGGGCGGTCACGTCGGTGACGGTCGGCGAGGTGCCCGATATTGCCGACTGGCTCTCGGGGGGCGAGATCGTGCTCTCGACGATGTTCGCCCTGACGAACGACGTGGACCGGCAGCGGGACTTCTGCCGCCGGATCATGGCGGCGGGGGCCTCCGCCCTTTTCGTCAAACCCAAGCGCTTCGTGGGGGCTTTCCCCCCGGACGTGCTGGAGATCGCCGACAAGCGGAAATTCCCAATCGTCGAGGTCCCTCAGGAGATTCGCTGGACCCGCATCATGCAGGAGGCGATGGAGGTTCTGATCAATCGGCAGGCCTCTTTGCTCGAGAAATCGCAGGAGATCCATCGGCAATTGCTCGACGTGGTCATCGAAGGCGGTGGATGGGGCGAGGTGGCGAGCGCGGCTTCACGGGTGATCGATCGCCCGGTGCTGGTCTTGGATGTATCGCTGGAGCCGCTCGGAACCTCTGCCGACTTCCCCTGGCCGGAGTCCGACCTCCACCGGTTACTCGACAGCAAATCGGTGCGCAGCCAGTTCGAGGAGCTGGCCAAGTACCCCAGCCGCGTTTTGCACCTGGTGGAGAAGGGCGTACCGCCGCTGTTTGTGGTGCCGATCGTGGTCAGCCGCTCCTGTCTGGGATACGTGGGCACGATCAACGAGCGTCCCGAACTCGAGGAGATGGAGCGGGTGGCCCTGGAGCACGCCGCGACCATCGCTGCGGTGGAGATGGCCCGCGACCAGGTCAGGTTCGAGACCGAGGTGCGGCTCAAGGGGGACTTCGTCGATGATCTGATCGGCGGCCGTTTCAGCAGCGAGGCCTCTATTCTGCGCCGTGCGAGCTTCCTTGGCTGCGACCTCAGCCGGGGTTCCACCGTGGTGGTCGCCGACGTCGATGATTTCGAGCAGACCATGGTCGAACGCAAACTGTCGGAGAGCGACGTGCAGAGGCTCAAAGCCCGTTTCTTCAACCGCTGCACCCGGGCGGTGGCTGAGATCGAACCCGGCTCATTGGTGAGCTTGAAATCCGACCGCGTGATCGTTTTTCTCACCGGAACGGCATCCCGGGAGCCGCGGGGCCTCGATCAGATCACGACGCGGATGCAGGCTCTGGGCCGGGAGGTCGCCGACCTATCGATCTCCATCGGGGTAAGCCGGCACACCGATGATCTCAGCGGTCTGCGCAAGGCCTTCGAGGAGGCCCTGGCGGCGCTGAAGGTGGGAAGGAAGCTGCAGGGCCGGGGCAGCTTGATGCAGTTCGATAGCGTGGGTTCGTACAAGTTGCTGCTCAGCATTTGGGAGCACGACCCCGAGGAGCTGCGTTCGTTGTTCCTCGAGACCATCGATCCCATCGAACGTTACGACAAGCAGAACGATAGCCAGTTGCTGAATACGCTCAGCACCTATCTCGCCAACAACGAGAACCTCTCTCAGACGGCCAAGGACCTCTACGCCCACCGGCACACGATACGCTACCGGCTGCAGAAGGTGGCCGACCTAACCGGGCTGTCGGTCTTTCGCAGCGAGGACAAGGAGAGGCTCAGTCTGGGGCTCAAGGCGCGGAGCCTGCTGCAGGTCTAGGCTTCTTGGTCCGGCCGTTCCCTTGAGTGGACTGCAAGGTTCGGGGTATAAGGGATAGGGTTATCGCCTGGGTCTTCTGTTGAGGCCTGGACGGACCGCGAAATCGGAGAGCAATTCAAGGGGAGGGCGCGCATGCTGGTGGTTTCTGACAACATCAACGTGGCCTACAGCCACGTGGCCAAAGCGATAGAGAAGCGTGACGGCGGCTCGATCCGGGAACTCGCTCACCGGGTGGACAATGCCGGCGCCGACGTCATCGATCTGAATCTCGGCCCCATGAACGGGGAATCCATCGAGGTGCTTCCCTGGCTGGTGGAGCAGGTCCAGGCGGTGAGCAAGAAGCAGATCAGCCTGGATGCTCACTCCTCGGAAGCCATCATGGCGGCGGCGGAGAAGTGCGCGCAGAAGCCGATCATCAACACTTACTTCGTTCAGTCGGCCAAGCCGCAGGAAGTCAAGGACAAACTGCTTCCCTTCGCGGCGGAGCGCGGATTCGAGGTCATCCTGCCGACGATCGGCCACAACGGTCCCCCTCTGGATCCCGACGAGCGGGCCTCGCTGGCTGCCGAACTGGTCGACGCTGCGCTGGCGGCCGGTCTGACCGCCGATATGATCTTTGTCGATCCGGTGGTGATCCATCTCTCCGGCCCGGACGCCCAGGAGCATGCGCGTGCGGTCATGGAGACGATGAAGCGGATCCCCTCCCTCTACGACAACCCGCCGGTCAAGACCATCGCGGGAGTCGATTATCTGTCGGCGGGCGCGCCGCAGGAGCTGCACTCGCCCATCAACCGCACGATGATGGCCATGCTGGGAGCTCTCGGATTGGACGCGGCGATGGTCGACGTGACCGATCCCGCGGTGATGAGGGATATCCGGCTGATCCGCGCCCTGCGGAACGAGTCGCTCTACTCCGTGTCTGACGCGGAGATCAAGTAGGTTCGAAACGCGAGGCTGACCGGGCGCCGGTTCTCCGGCGCCCGGTCAGCGTCTTAGCCTTCTCCGCCGCCCTTCTTCGAGCGGTAATCCTTGATCGCTTCCTGAAGACCGTCCGCGGCCAAGTTCGAGCAGTGCATCTTGTTGGCCGGCAATCCTCCGAGCTCTTCGGCCACAGACTTGTTGGTGATGTCCATCGCTTCGTCCAGCGTCTTGCCCTTGGCCATCTCGGTGACGATGCTGGAGGTGGCGACTGCGGCGCCGCAGCCCAGAGTCTGAAACTTCACATCATCCAGCCGGTCCTCTTTGACCTTGATGGTGATCCGCATCATGTCGCCGCAGGTGGGGTTGCCCACCTCGCCGATGCCATCGGCGTCTTCGATCACGCCCATGTTCCGAGGATTGCGAAAGTGATCCATCACCTTCTCGGTATACACGTAGACCTCCTTCCCACCCCTGGGTGGGAGCTCAAGGGGAATGCCCCTTGCTCGCTTGCTGTCTGACTATGTTCCCGCGAGAACCACCGCGTACGCGGGCTCACTTGTCGTAGACCGGGGACATGTCCCTTAGACGTTTCACCACCGGGGCGAAGACGTCCACGAAATAGTCCACGTCGGTCTCGGTATTGTCCCGGCCCAGGCTGATGCGCAGACTGCCGTGCGCCAACTCGGCGGGGATGCCCATTGCCAGCAACACGTGACTGGGATCGAGCGACCCCGTGGTGCAGGCAGAACCCGAGGAGACCCCCACCCGGTTCATGTCCAGGCAGAGGATCATGGCCTCTCCCTCGATGCCTTCCACCCGGAAGTTGATCATCCCGGGCAGACGCAGACTGGGATCCTCTGGTCCGTTCAGGGCCATATCGGGGATCCGCTCCTGCAGACCTGTCCACATGCGCTCGACCAGCGCCCGCTCACGCTCCGCCTCGCTCTCCCGACTCTCGGCGGCGAGTTCTATGGCCTTCGCCAGGCCGATGATTCCGGGTACGTTCTGAGTGCCCGCGCGCCGGCGGCGCTCCTGCCCGCCCCCATGAAGCAGCGGGGTGATCCGGGTGCGCTTTCTGATGAAGAGGGCGCCCACTCCCTTGGGCCCGTAGATCTTGTGACCGCTGAGGGAAAGCAGATTGACCCCCAGCTGATTGACATCGACGGGAATCTTGCCCACGGACTGCACGGCATCGGTGTGGAAGAGGGCATCGCTGTCTTTGACCAACTCGCTGATCTCGGCGATGGGCTGGATGCTGCCGACCTCGTTGTTCGCGTGCATCACCGAGACGAGTATGGTGTCATCGCGCAGGGCCTTGCGCACGTCGTCGGGATCGACGATCCCTCGGGAATCGACCGGTACCCGGGTCACCTCGTAACCGCGCTTCTCCAGGAACTCCATCGTGTCGATCACGGCATGGTGTTCGATGGTGGTGGTGATCAGGTGCCGGCCCCTCTTGCGGTGGGCGTCGGCCGCGCCTTTGAGCGCCCAATTGTCCGATTCGGTGCCGCCGCTGGTGAAGAAGATCTCGTCGGGTTGTGCCCCGAGGAATTCAGCGATGGTGGCACGGGCCTCTTCGATCGCGCGCGCGGCGTAGCCGCCGATGGTATAGAGCGTGGAGGGGTTGCCGTACTGCTCGCGCACCCAAGGTTCCATGGCGTCGGCCACGCGCGCGTCGGTCGGTGTCGTGGCGGCGTGATCCATGTAAATCATGTGTTCCAGTTGCATCCGAGGCTCCTCGGTTCTTTCGGAAATCGCCGGACTGCTATGAATATCGCTCCCGTTCGTCTCTTTCAATCTCCCGGCTCGGTGTGTTTCTTGGCGGTCAGGCCACGCCGGTGGCTTTTAGATACCGGTTACCGCGAAGCGGCAGGCTTTTTGGCCGGCGCAGATGGCGGGACTGGCCTCGACTTCGAACTCTTCGATGAAGCTCTCCAGGATTCCCCTGAGCATTGCCGTGTGCAGCGTGCAGACCAGATCCGGATGCCGGCTGGAGAGCTCTTTGAACACGCAGTTGCGGATCTCGATCTCCAGGCGCCCATCGTCGCTTCGTTCGATCCGGGGGTAGAGGCCCAACGAGGAGCACAGGTCGCGTAGCTCGGAGATCATGGCCTCCGGGTCTTCGGACTGTGCCGGCCGCCCCCGCCTGAGTGCCTCGCGCGCCTGTTCCCGGCCCATCTCATAGCCGGTCCGTTCCAGCACCTCGGGTTCTTCCACGGCGAGGGTTTCCACCACTTTCAAGGCCAGACCGGCAAGCAGACGGTAGTCGCGCGGGGGAAAATGGATGTCGGCCACGCGATTCCCCAGACGGTAGATGCGGGCGGGCCGTCCTCCGGTGGGGGACTTGCGCGCATCGACTTCGACGAGGCCCACGTCGACCAATTTCTGCAGGTGCATGCGGGCCACGTTGGGGTGCAGAGAGAAGGTTGCCGCCACGTCGGACACGGTGACCGCCTCGCCTGCGGCGTCGACGATCGTGCGGTAGATGCCAAAACGGGTGGGATCGCCGAGAGCGTTGGTGACGTCCAGGGTCTCGTCTACGGTCAGAATTCCGTGGTTGCTTTGCCGCTCGCTCGGGTCGTTTCTGGTCACCCTTGGTCGGTCCCTTCGTTTTTGACAGCTCCCTCTGCCTACTTTATACTACATAGACAGTGGAAACTCCAGCCCTGTTGGGGAAGCTCGTCCGGCCGGCCGCGCAAGCCGCTCGGGTTCGGCGTTCGGGGTTTCGTTTTTTCGGAAAGTGCCCGAGCTGAAGGGCCGGCTATCCGTCGGTCTTGTGGTCTCTCGGGAGGAAGGGACAGAGCGTGAGGCTCTTTTTTGTTTTCTCAGGCGACGAAACGGTGGAATCGGCAGTGCCCGCCGCGTTCACCCGGCCGTATGACGACGCCTTCGCTCAAAGGGTGCTCATGCATCTGACGAATGACCCCGCCCTCTGCACCGGATGTGCGGACTTCTGCGAGCACTGCCGCGACCAGTACCCCATTCAATTCGCCCAAGACATCGTGGGCCTGCTCCAACTCCCCGCCCGGCTGCCCATGTACATAGACGAGCCCTTCGACTTCCTGCCGGAGACGGTGGAGGAGCACGACCTTGCTCTGGTGGTCAACGTGCACGAGGATTTGCTTCTGAGCCTGCCCGACCTGATCCATCGCTCGGGGGGAAGCGCCATGATCGTTCCCCAGGACGACACCGCCTGGTATACAGCCGGGGTAGTGCGGCAGGCCGCCCGCCGCTGCGCCGAGTTGGGTCTGGAGTGCGCCTTCCCCAAACCCGCCTGCGATCTCCACGCCGGGGAGGGACAGAAGGTGATCGCCGACTTTCAGGAGGAGTACCGCATCGGCCGGCCGCAGATCACCGTGGAGAGCCGCGACGGGGTGATTCGCGAGGCGCGCGTGCTGCGCAGCGCGCCCTGCGGTAACACCTACTACGTCGCCTACAACCTGGCCGGGCAGAAGATCGGCCCGGACCTGAACGAGCGAGTGGTGGCCAAGTACTGGCACAGCTTTCCCTGCGTGGGATCGATGCAGACGGACCCCGACCTGGGGGACAGCATTCTGCACAAGGGCGGCTATCTGCATTACGCGGCGGTCGATCGGGCCTTGGCCGAGGAGCGGGAAGCGGCAGAGCGGACGCGGACAGTCGCCGGCGCCCCGGACGGCGCCTCAGACGGCGCCCCGGACGGCGCCCCGGGCGGCACGCCGGAGAGCACGGCGGAGAGCACCCCGGACAGCACTCCGGGAGAAGCAGGTGAAGACTTCGAGGACGAGGCAGCCTAGGGCCGGCCGGGAGGGCGGGGGTCCAAAGTGGGCTCCGCCGGGAACCCTAGGAGTCCGAGTCCTCCTCGAGCAGGTCCCGCAGTTCGACGGCGAAATCCGGGCACATCAACTCGCACTGACGGCAGGCGTTGCACGCCTCCGAATCCACGAGCCTAGGCACACCCTCTTCGCTCATCTCGAGCGCTCCCTTCGGGCAGAAGTGGATGCAGATCCCACACTCCTTGCAGCGTTCGGAGTCGAATGCGGGGAGCCGGTTTGGACGACGAGAGCTCTTTCGTGGCTTACTCATAAAACCATTCTACATGTTTCGGGCGGTCAGAAAAGTCAGTACTGCCGAGGTTGCCAGCAGGGACACCGCGATCCCCGCGAGCACCTGGGCGGCCGTGTGCCGGCCCAGCCGGACGCGCGACCAGCCCACCGCCAGCACCAGCAGAAAACCCAGCAGGGCGACCTGGCCGAGTTGTTGGGCGAGCACCAGGACGGAGGCGGTGAGCGTGGCCGTGTGGAAGCTGATCTTCCACCAGTAGGTAATGGAGATGAGTACCACACCGTTGACGAAGGCGACGCTTAGAGCGACGGTCACGCCCGAGGGCGCGGCGAAGATCAGGGCCGCGACAAGCGCGATCCCGGCCCAGGTCAGGGTGACGAGCAATGGGGCCAAGCGTTCGGTCCGAAGCATGATTTGGAAGTCGGTGATGCGCCGAGAACGCAGCCGGTAGAGGAGGTCGAGCGTGGGCATGACCACCGTCAACCCAACGGTCACCAGAGCCCAGATCGCCGCCTGCGCGAGCGAGGAAGCGGTGAGCAGGGACATCACGACCAGCAGGTAGGTCCCCGTCAAGAGCGGTTGAAACAGCATCGAGAGCACCGAGGCGGCCGCCGGTGCGTCGGCGCGGGAGAGGGTCAAGCGTTCCTCGGCCAAGCGCTCAGACCGAAGCGCGAAGCCAGGCGCTGGTCTCGGCGGTGCGGCGGAAGCAGGCCTCGGCTACTTCGATAGTCAGGGTGCCCGTGCCGCAGGCCGGCGAGACGAAGGACGCGGCGAGCACCTGCTCCAAGGAGAGGCTTCCGGCGGCGGCGAGCTCCGCCGCCGCCGCCCGCACCCGAGCTCCCAGCGCCGCGGGGTCCAGGGTCAGCGCGCTTTCATCGGTGGGTACGATGCCCCACATCAGCAGGCCGCCCTCGGCGACGAAGGCCGCGACCGCCTCGCGGTTGGCCAGTATCGCCTCCATGTGCCCGGCCGCGTCGAAGTTCAAGAGGTCCAGCGGCAACTGCGCGACGCGCTCCCAGTCGGTGCCCCCGCAGACATGGACACCGCGAAGACACTCGACCGCGGTCAGGCACTCCTCGAGTAGGGGCAGGGCCACGTCCTCGGGCATGGAGACGAAGGCCGAGCCCAGCTGGGTCAGGAACGGCTCGTCAAAAACGATCAAAGGGAGTGAGGCCGGCGCCGCCTGCAGGAAGAGGCCCTCCTGCCACCGCGCCTTGCGGCTGACCAGCGCGCCGATGATCTCTCTGTAGGTGGGATCGTGCAGCAGCGCTCTACGGTCGGCGAAGGTTACCCCGAGGGCCAGCGAAATCGGGCCGGTAACCTGACCTTTCACGAAGGGAGGGCTCGACTGCTCCAGACTCCTCAGGAGCAGAGGCAGGGTGGCGGCCGCCTCCTCGCTGATGGCGAAGGCCTCGAGATCGTCGGCCTCCAGGGCTTCGTTGAAGCGCTCGAATTCATCGGGGTCGGGATCTCCCACCCACAGGCGCTCCGCCTCGCGGTCGAGTTCGAGGCCGGGAAGTCCCTCCAGAAATTGGGCGTAGAAACCCTCCCGCAGGTCGCGACGGGGGAGCTGCGGCCATGTGGGGATTTCCGGGGTGTAGCGCAGGACGAGTTCGAGACCCCGTGCCGGGTCCACGTGCGGGATGGAGCCCACCGCTGCAGCGGCGCAGTGGGGCAGGAAGGCGGGGTAACCGTGTTGGGCGGCGCGCCCCGGGCCGCGCCGCCGGGGCAGGTCTTCCTCTTGTTCCGTGCGGTCGTTTATGGCCACGCCAGCCTCCTTGGTTGCTCCATGGCTTCCTTTCCCGAACTCCGCCGGCCGCTCTTGAAGGCGCGCACTCCGGCGCCGAGACGCCGGTCCGCCGAGGCCACGGCCGCCGCGAAGCGGATTCCTCCGTACCAGGCGAGGAAGGACCAGACCTTTCCCTTCTTCCGGACAAGAGCGCGTTCGACCCGGCGCTGCAGTGTTTCCGCATCGTGCGCATCCCGCATCGTCGCCCGCCGGCCTCCATAGAGTATCTGCTGAGCCGCGCCGGAGAAGAACCGCGCGTCGATGTGGGTCGCCCGTTTGATCGCCCGCGCCAGCTGTTCGGGGGTCGAGGCCGAACTCACCGGGAGTCCCAGGTCCCGCGCGTTGCGGCAAAGGCCCTCCACGGAGGCAGGCACCCGCGACTGTGGAGATCGGCGGGAGCGCAGGGCCTCTACGCGCCAACGGACCAGGGGAGGCACTGCCAAAAGCGGGAGCAGCATTGCGATTGCCAGGATGGAACGAACCGGCCCGGAGGCGTTGGGAGTGGTCACGCTTTGGCCGTCCTGTTCCCCAGGATCCGCCCCCGCCCCCGCGGGGAGGCCCGTTTGGACGTCGGCCGGATTCCCGGCTTCGTCAACGGCACCGGTGAGGGGCGCGGCGAAGGGGCTCTCGAACTCGGGAGAGGCCGTGGAGGGGCCGGGCGTGGGGAATTCTCTGCCCGGGGTGGGATCGAAGGCCACCCAGCCGGCTTCCGGGAAGTAGGCTTCCACCCAGGCGTGGGCGTTGTTGCTGGTGACCACGTAGGACTCCGGGCCCGAACGCCGCCCGGGGGTGAAGCCCACGGCGACCCGGGCAGGCACCCCGTTGAGGCGCAAGAGCAGGGTCATCGAGCCCGCGAAGTGTTGGCAGTATCCCGTGCGGTGATCGAAGAGGAAGGCGGCGTACGGAGAGATGAACGAAGATTCCGGAACCTCGAGAGAGTAGGCATAGCTCTCGCGCAGGTGCTTCTCCACGCGCAAGGCAATCTCATAGGGATCGGAGGCATCGCCCACGATTTGGCGGTTGAGCTCGTACAGTCCCACGTACTCGCCGCCTCGAGGTGACCCGGCTGCGACCTGAGCCTTCCAGTCCTCTCCTGCCGCGGCCCGCCGGGAGATGTCGGCTGCGCTCGGCAGCGGCAGATCCAGGTAGTTCTGAGTGATGTGGGAGGGATACTCTCTTCCCCGCCCCACCAGCTCCTCGGGAGCGAATTGCGAGACCGAGGCCAGGACTCGGTAGGTGGCAGGCGCGCGCAAGGCATACTCCGCCCGCACCGCCCCGGAGGGGGAGGCGTAGAGCACCGGCTCGTCGTCGGGGAAGCCTTCTTCGGGCCAGATCCCCAGGATGTGCCCGCCGGAGAAGAGGTAGGTGCTGGAGATCCCGTCGAACTTGAATCGCTGGTAGAGGGGAGTGCCCCGCGGGGACGGCTCCAGGTCGCCGGCCCGCTCGAATCCGCCGCTGGCCAGCGGGACCAGGCGGTCGTAGAAGGTGCCGCGGCTGAGCCAGGCATCGCCGGTGAATACCTCGAGCGTGTTGGCCCGCCAGTATGAGGGGACCGGGGACTCGACCTCCATCAGCTGGATCTCGTTGCGGGGATCCAGAAGCCGCGGATAGTTCTGCTTCCAATTGAACACCACTTCGTTGGCGCCCTCTCCGAAGGGCCGCCACTCCCGCCAGTTCTCGATGGCAGGTGCTGCTATGCCCGGCGCGGCCGTGAGCACGAAGGCGGCGAGCCCCAGACTGGTGAAGCCAACCAGGAGGCCGGCCCCGAGCTCGCCTAAACCCCAGCTGCGGCGTGAGCCCGCCTCGGTAAAGAGCAGGACCAGCACCGCCAAGGCCAGGAAGCCGAGTGTCACGGCCACGTCGCGGTCCATGGCATCCACGGTCAGCACGAAGGCCAGGAGCGCGAGCAGCACCGTCGTGCCCAGCAGCGGGCGCCTTCCGCCCAATGCCACCATCGAGGCGAGGCCCACTATGGCGAAGGCCCACAACATCACGAGAAGCTCGAGTCCCGGCGTGTCCTCGAGGGGGAGGGGAAAGACGGCAAAACGATAGGCCTCAAAGCCGCTTCGCAACTCGCCCGCGTAAAAGGCGTACTGCGCGTGCCAGTCCATCCCGCCTTCGGGCAGCGGCGTCACCAATCTGAGCAGCACGTAGCCGGCGACCAGGAGGACTCCCGGCGCCAGAGCATTCAGACGGCGGTGTACGAGACCCGGTAGTCCCACGGTCAGCCCGAGGAGGCCGGCCAGGAAGAGAGGCCGGCTGCCGTCGGTCTCCAGCACCCGTTCGAGGGCGAGGATGGACCAGAGCGCCAACCCGGCGAACGCCGCCCCGTAGAGAATTCTGCGAAGCGCCATCATCAGACTGCTGCCTGCCCGGTTCGCGACAGCACCCGCTCGAGCGAATCACCTTTGTGCAGGACCAGGCCAGGTATCCCCGCGGATTGCAGGCGCAGCAGGAACCGCTTTCGCTCGATGTCGGCTCCTGCAACGGCTCCTTGGTCCAGATAGGACCAGGAGTCGATGAGAACGACCGAGACGCCGATGTGCCGGTCCGCGAGGACCAGCAGCGAGCGCAGGAGACGGTCCCCGAAGCCGGGGGTGATCACGACTGCCGCCGTGGCCTGAGCGAACCGGTCGGTATTTGCCAGCGTCTGAGCCAAATCCATCTCGGCCCGCGCCTCGACCTCGGCCAGGCGGTCGAGTAGGCTCTGTTCGCCCGCGCTGCCTGGGGAAAACCGCCGCTCCGGCTCGGCCTCGCCGTGAACCAGGAGGGCGACCGGACGGCGGAAGCGCAGCAGATAGGCGCCCGCGCCTGCGGCGACCTCGACCCCCGCTTCGAAGCTGGTCTGCGGAGGCTCCCCCATCACCGAAGCCCGGGTTCCGTCCAGGACGAGCACCACCTCGCCTCCGGCTTCGTCCTCGGTCTCCCGAAGCATGAGCTGCCCGGTTCGCGCCGTGCTCTTCCAGTCGATGTGCGAGAGCGGCTCGCCGGGCAGATGCGGCCGCACGCCCCGCAGGTCGCTGCCGCTGCTCAAGGGGCGCAGACGACGGCCGCGGAGGGCGGCTCGAGGGGCGGACAAGAAGGAGGTACCCGACAGCGGCAACAGCCGAGGACGCACGGTCACCTCCAGGCGGCTCAACGTCAGCCGGCGGGTCACCAAACCCAGCGGGTCACGCAGCACGCCCTCGATGGGCGGCAACTCGTGCCGCCCTCGGCGCACGGGCATGAGTTCCTGCCGGCGCGCGCGCGAGCGGCCCGGCAGCAGGGGGGCCACGTCCAGGCTGAGAGTCTCTCCGGACAGTGGCTGCAGGGGCGCGGCCAGGCGTAGGCCGGGGGAGGGCAGCCACGAGCGGTTGTGCAGGGTCAGTTCGAGTTCCGGAGTGGACCCGGCCTCGGGCCGATTGGGATGAAAATACCAGGAGAGTTCCAACCGCCGGCCCATCGGGAGCAGAGCCAGCGCGGGAATGGCCACCAAGGCCACCAGGGCCAGCGAGATCAGGTAGAGCTCCCAGGTCCCGACCAGGCGCGCGGCGACGTAGGATCCAAAGGCGATCAGCAGGAGACCGAGGCCGCGTGGTGTGGGCACAGTGACTACCTCGTTGGGACCGGCACCACGTCCAAGAGGCCCGCCACCACGGCGTCCGGGGTGAGCCCGCGCAGCTTGGCTTCCGGTGCCAGTATCAGCCGGTGAGAGAGGACCGGGGCGGCCAGATCCTTGACGTCCTGGGGGACCACGAAATCTCTGCCTCGGAGGAGGGCGAGTGCCATGGATGCCCGCAGCAGCGCGAGTCCCGCCCGTGGACTTGCACCCAGATAGAGGTCGTCGTTGTTGCGGGTGGCGTTCGAGAGATCGACCACGTAGCGGTGGACCGCCGGCGCGGTGCGCACCCGCCGGCCGGCGTCGATCATCAGCATCAGTTCGTCTCCCCGGATCACCGGAGACAGATCGAGCAGAGGATCGCGCGAGGCCTGTTCGGACAGCAGCCGCAGTTCTTCGTCCAGTTCCGGGTAGCCCAGGCTGAGGCGCACCATGAAACGGTCCAGTTGCGCCTCGGGAAGGGGGAAGGTGCCCTCGTATTCGATGGGGTTTTGCGTGGCGATGACCACGAAGGGCGTCTGAATCGGATAGGTGACGCGGTCGACCGTGGCCTGCCGCTCCTGCATGGCCTCCAGCAGGCTCGACTGGGTTTTGGGAGAGGCCCGGTTGATCTCGTCCGCCAGCACGATGTTCGCGAAGATCGGTCCCGCCCGGAATTCGAACTCGACCGTCTTTTGGTTGAAGACGCTGACGCCGGTGACGTCCCCCGGCAGCAGATCGGGGGTGAACTGAATCCGCGAGAAGCGGCAATCAAGCGAGCGGGCCAGAGCCTTGGCCAAAAGGGTCTTTCCCACCCCGGGGAAATCCTCGAGCATGATGTGGCCTTCGGCCAGGAGCGCGACCACGCAATACTCCACGACCTCGCGCTTGCCCCGGACGACCGAACTGACGTTGTCGACGATAGCCCGGGCCGCGTCCCTGATGCCCGTGACTTCCTGCTCTTCTAGCCGCGGGCGTTCTTCCACCAGTTCCATCGGGCTCTCGCTGGGCGTCATGGGCCCTCCCGTCGCGCGGCCGTCTTGGCCGCGATCTCACTTACCGCTTCGACGGCCGCATCCACGTCGGCCTGCACGTTGAAGTATCCCAGACTGAAGCGAACCAGGCCGGAATTCAGGGTACCCGCCACGCGGTGGGCTTCCGGGGCGCAGTGGAGCCCGGATCTGACCGCTATGCCGTAGGCCCGGTCGAGAATGAAGGCGGCCTCGGCGGAGGACATGCCCGGCAGCAATACGGGGACCACCGGGGCGGCACCGAGCCCTGGACCGGGACCATAAAGGCGCACGCCATCGATCTCGGCCAGCCTGCGGCGCAGGCCGTCTGCAAGGACCATCTCCCGCCGCCCGATCTCCGCAGGTCCCTCCTGCAGGATCAAATCCAGTCCGGCGCTAAGTCCGGCGATGCCGGGAGTATTGGGCGTGCCCGCTTCGTAGCGGTCCGGCAACGACTGGGGTTGCTCGGCTGATTCGGAGTTGCCGCCGGTTCCTCCCTCGACCAGAGTCTCGAGCCGCGCGCGCTCGCCCACGTAGAGGGCGCCCACGCCCTGAGGGCCCAGCAGCCCTTTGTGGCCCGGCACCGCGAGCAGGTCGACCGCCCAATCCTCGACATCGATCGGGTAGCTGCCGGCCGTCTGCGCGGCGTCCACCAGGAAGAGCTTTTCCCGCTCCCGCACCGCCGGCCCGATCTCCTCCACGGCCAGCCGGGTGCCCAGGACGTTCGAGGCGTGGGTGAGGGCCACCAGCCGGGTGTCGGCGCGGATGGCGGCGATCACGTCGGCGGGATCGGTCTCGCCGTCTTGGCCGCAGGGCACGCGGCTGACCCTGATCCCCCTCTTGGCGACCAGGGACTGGAGCGGACGCCACACGGCGTTGTGTTCCAGCGACGAGACCACCACGTGGTCGCCCTCGGCGAGCAGGCCTTTCAGCGCCAGGTTGAGCCCGTGGGTGGCATTCAGCGTGAACACCACGCGTGAAGGGTCGCGGGCGGAGAGCAAGCGGGCGAGTTGGCGCCGGGCCTTCAAAAGGATGCGCCCCGCTTCCAGCGCCGGTTCGTACGCGCCACGGCCCGGGCTGGCGCAGACTTCGGCGAGCGCCCGGGTCACCGCCGCGATGACCGTCGAGGGCTTGGGGCAGGAGGTGGCTGCGTTGTCGAGGTAGATCATTCGCTTCTCCGGGTCCTCTTTGCTGGGAACCGCGAATCGGACGGGGTGGACGGACCCGTGTGCGTGTGGATTCTACCAGTGGACTGCCTGCGCGGGCTTCAGAGCGCCCGGCCGGGCTCAAGATCCGGTGGCCTGCAGCCTTCGAAGCAGATCGCCAACCGCGGGTGAGAGTTCCCACGCCTCTTCTCCTCGGGTGCCCACCCGCTGAGAGAGGTCCAGGTCGAAGGTGATGGTCGAGCGGTCCTCGGCGACGAAGGTAACCGTGGCCTCGCTGCGTACGGGGAGGTTGAGATCGATCGGCCTGCCGGGGAGCAGTTCCGCCAACTCGGCGAACTCGGGGCGCTCCGGCGAGATGGAGTAGGCTTTGACCCCTTCCGGATCCTGAATCGTCACGCTGACGAACTTGGCCGTGGCGAGGGCATCGAGGGGCGCCTCGGCGCCGGCTTCGGCAAAGTCATAGGGTCCTGCCTCGGTGGAAGAGGGAGCGGCCGAAATCGGTGTGCTCTGGGCCACGTCTTCACCGAGGCCAAGAATGAAAATGCCGCCCAGTCCGGCCGACAGGAGGGCGAAGGCGGCCACCACCACCAGCTGCCACCTACGCCGCGCCCGCCTGCGTTGCCGCGTTCTCTCCGCCCGGGTCTGCCGCCGCCCGGGCGCGGATGGTTCTCTTGCCAAACGCTTTTCGAGCCTTGCCAAAGCCTCTCCTGCCTTGAAAGTTCCTTCTGCCGGGACTAGAATTCGGCTGTCCAAAAGGCGATGACGGGAATGAGTAAGCGGAGCTCATCCGCCGAGCGAGCCGGGGTTGGTGAGAGCCCGGCCGGAACGCCCGCCCAAGATCCTCCCCGAGCCGCCAGCCGAAAGGCTCTTCCCGGCCGCGCCCGTGCGCTCTGAAACGAGTCGTGCCGTCGCCGGATACGGGACGCCGAGCGCCGCCGAAGAACCGCGGTAGCCAGGCGAGAGGGCCGAGTAGACCTGGCCGGGTCCTTCCCGTGACAGAAGGAGGGCGTGGCGCCGGGACGGCGTCGCCCCGGAATATGAGCGGGTCGCTCCGCGGCGGGAAGCGCCGCCGGAGGGGCCAAGTAGGGTGGTACCGCGGGAAGCGCTTTTGCCCCGTCCCTACGGTGCGGATCATGCAATCGACATGATCCCGGCCGTGGCGGCGGGGTTTTGTCTTTTATCTAGGAAGTGAGGATCGATGTCGGAGGAGCAGCTCTACCGGCCGGTGGATACCGGACAGCGCTTTCCCGAGCTGGAGGAGCGCATCCTCGAGTGGTGGAAAGAGAACGACATCTTCGCGAAGAGCCTCGAGCTCCGCGAGGGTGCCGAGGAGTGGGTCTTTTACGAGGGACCGCCCACGGCGAACGGTAAGCCCGGTTCCCACCACGTGCTGGCGCGCATCTTCAAGGACATCTACCCCCGCTTTCGCACCATGCAGGGGCGGTACGTCCCCCGCAAGGGAGGCTGGGACTGTCACGGACTTCCCGTCGAACTCGAGATCGAGAAGCGCCTGGGCCTCAACAAGAAGGAAGAGATCGAGAACTTCGGCATGGCCGAGTTCAACCGGCTCTGCCGGGAGTCCGTCACCGAGTACGTGGACGACTGGAAGCGCATGACCGAGCGCATCGGCTTCTGGCTCGACCTGGATGAGGCCTACTGGACCATGACCGACGACTACATCGAGTCGGTCTGGTGGATCCTCAAGGAGTTCTGGAAACAGGAGCTCCTCTACCAGGATTACAAGGTGGTGCCGTACTGCCCCCGATGCGGCACGGCCCTGTCTTCGCACGAACTCGCCCAGGGCTACTCCGACGTGGTGGATCCCTCAATCTACGTGCGCTTCCCCCTGCTGGACGATTCGGGGGAGCAGGAAGACGGCATCAGCCTGCTGGTCTGGACCACCACGCCCTGGACGCTGATTTCCAACGTCGCCGCCGCCATCGGTGAGCGCATCACCTATGCCCGCGCCCGTCTGGGCACGGAGCGCTTCGTTCTGGCCGCCGACCGGGTGGAGGCGGTCCTGGGCCCGGAGGCCGAGATCGAGGAGACCTTTGCCGGCAGCGAGCTCAAAGGCCGCCGCTACCGGCCGCCGTTCAACTTCATCCAGCCGGACAAAGAGGCCTGGTACGTCGTCGCCGGAGAGTTCGTCAGCACCGAGGAAGGCACGGGGATCGTGCACATCGCCCCGGCCTTCGGCGCCGACGACATGGCCGTGGGCCGGGCCAACGACCTGCCGGTCATCATGCCGGTGGACGCGGAGGGCAAGTTCACCGCAGAGGTGCCCCCGTATGAGGGCAAGTTCGTCAAGGACGCCGACGAGTTGATCATGCGCGACCTGGACGACATCGGCCTGCTCTATCTGCATGTCCCCTACGAGCACAGCTATCCGCACTGCTGGCGCTGCGACACGCCGCTGATCTACTACGCCAAGGGCTCCTGGTACATCCGCACCACCGCCAGGAAGGACGCCCTGCTCAGCTCCAATGAGGAGATCAACTGGTATCCGGAACACCTCAAGCACGGCCGCTTCGGCAACTGGCTGGAGAACAACGTCGACTGGTCGCTCTCCCGGGAGCGTTACTGGGGAACGCCGCTGCCGGTCTGGATCTGCCCCAACGATCACCAGCAGGCGGTGGGCTCCCGCGACGAATTGGCCGAGCTTGCCGGCCTGAGCCGCACCGAGTTGGACGAAAAAGTGCCCGAACTGCACCGCCCCTGGGTGGACGAGGTGACCTTCGGCTGTCCCGAATGCGGCGAGCAGATGCGGCGCGTGCCCGAGGTGATCGACGCCTGGTTCGACTCGGGGAGCATGCCCTTTGCCCAGTGGCACTACCCGCACGAGAACGCCGACACCTTCCGCGAGCGCTTCCCCGCCGACTTCATCTGTGAGGCCATCGACCAGACGCGGGGCTGGTTCTACAGCCTGCTCGCGATCAGCGCTCTGCTCGAGGGGCACACCAGCTACAAGAACGTGGTTTGCCTGGGCCACATATTGGACGGCGAAGGCCGCAAGATGTCCAAGCGGCTGGGCAACGTGGTCGACCCCTGGACCATTCTCAACCAGCAGGGCGCCGACGCCCTGCGCTGGTACCTCTTCACGGTGAGCTCGCCCTGGTACGCCCGCCGCTTCAGCCCCGAGGCCATCGACGAGGTGGTGCGCAAGTTCACCCTCACCCTTTGGAACACCTACTCCTTCTTCGTGCTCTACGCCAACATCGATGGTTTCGATCCGGCCGAACACGAGCTGCCCGCGGAGGAGCGCTCGCTGCTCGACCGCTGGATCCTCTCCGAGCTCAACCGTGTCGTGGCCACGGTGACCGAGGGTCTCGAGAACTACGACGCCTTTGCCCCGGGACGCGCCATCGCCGAGTTCGTGGACGAGCTCTCCAACTGGTACGTGCGTCGTTCCCGGCGGCGCTTCTGGAAGGGCGAGGAGGACACCGACAAGGTCGCCGCCTACCTGACCCTCCACGAGTGCCTGGCCACCCTCAGCAAATTGCTCGCGCCCTACACGCCGTTCCTGGCCGAGGAGATGTACCGCAATCTGGTGGCGGAACGCGACCCGTCCGCGCCGGAGTCGGTGCACCTCTGCGATTGGCCCCTGGTGGACCGCGAGCTGGTCGACGAGGATCTCTCCTTCCGCATGAACGCCGCCCGGCGGGTGGTCAACCTGGGCCGAGCCGCCCGGAACGCCAGTCAGCTGAAGACCCGCCAGCCCCTGGCGGAGGCCCTGGTGGTGGCTCCCGAGGCCGAGCGAGAGGCGGTCGGCACCCTGGAGGCGGTGGTCGCCGAAGAGCTGAATGTGAAGGCGGTGCGTTACCTGGGCGATGCCGGCGGACTCGTGAGCTACACGGTGAAACCCAACTATCGAGTGCTGGGGCCGCGCTTCGGCAGCCGCATGCCCGAGCTGGCGGCGGCGGTTTCCGCGCTGCCCGCCGCCGAACTGGCGGCCAAGGTCTCGGCCGGTCAGAGCGTGACCGTGGAACTAGGTGGAGAGGAACAGGTGCTCGCACCTGAGGATCTGGTGGTCGACTCCGAGCAGCGGGAGAACTACGCCGTGGAGCAGGAAGGCGACCTGACCGTTGCCCTCGACACGACGGTCACCCCCGAATTGGCGCGCGAGGGACTGGCGCGCGAGTTGCTGCATCACGTGCAAAACACCCGCAAGGCCGCCGGTCTGGAGATCGAGGACCGCATCCATCTGGCGCTCGAGGGTCCCCACCAGGTTGCGGAGGTGATCGCCGAGTACGGCGACTGGCTGCGTCAGGAGACGCTCAGCGAAACCCTGACCATGGGGTCCGGCGGCGAGGAAGGCGCGGCTGCCGAGGCCGGCGATACCGCGCCCCGCAGCGGGGACGGACGGTACCGGGAAGAGCTCAAAGTCAACGGGCTCCCCGTGGCGGTGACGGTGGCCAAGGCCTAACCCGGGAAAAGACGGGCCGGGCGGGCCCGGGGGACGAAGATCTCGAGCGCCTGCGGTTCCACGCCGAGGCGGACCGGCAGGCTGCCGGCGACCTCGCCGTCGGTCTGATACCAGACCGGTTCGAGTTCGCTGACCGCCCGAGGGTCGGCATCGGGCCCCTCGCCCGCCTTGGACTCGGCGGGACCGGCCTCGGCCGCGCCGGCCGGCTCGGGGTCGCCGGCCGCTTCGCACTCATCGGGGGCCCCGGGCTCCGCGTCGGGGGGCGCGACTGCCTGCGCCGCGCCGCCCATCGCTTCCAGCGGATCGCCCAGCAGAATCTCCGCCCCCCGAAGATAGGTGACCCGCGGATGGTGCAGGTGCTGGTGTAGGGGCGTTCCCAGCCAGAACGCCACCGTGCTCAGCGTGCTTTCGCCGTCGAAAAGCAGCACGTCCAACAGCCCGTCGGCCGGATCGGCCCTGGGAGTCAAGCCAAAGCGCCCCCCATAGAAACGGCTGTTGCCCACCACGGCGAAGGTGGCTTCGTGACGTTCTCCGTCGATGACCGCCGGGAAGCGGCGGGCGTGGTGGCGGTGGTAGCTGCGCAGCCCGCCGGCGACGAAGGCCAGATGCTTGAACCGTCTCTTGGCCTCGGGATCGAGTTCGCGGATGGTGAGCGCGTCGAGGCCGGCGCCCGCCATCAACACGAAACGGCGTCCGTTGGCCCGGCCGAGATCGAGGGTGCGTTTGTTGCCTTCCGCGATCACGCGGCAGGCTCCCTTGATGCTCCGGGGAAGGTGGAGTTCCAGGGCGAGCACGTTGGCCGTTCCGGCCGGGACGATTCCCAGCGGGACCGGTCCGGTCAGCCCGTTGATGGTCTCGTTGACGGTGCCGTCGCCACCGACCGCGACCAACGCGTCCACCTGGGGCGAGAGTTGCCGGGCAAGGCGGGTGGCGTCACCGGGGCGGTGGGTTTCTGCGCAGATCACTTCGAAACCGCGCGCGCTCAGGCACTCCTCCACCCCGGTGGCGACGCGGGCACGGTGGCCCCCGCCCGCGATCGGGTTGTAGATGACGCCCACCCTCATGCGCGCCGCTCCCCCCCGATGTTCACGGAAGGGGATGCTCGCTGAAGCCTTCGGGGCCGATCTCGACGTAGGTCCGGTAACCGGCGGTTCTGGCTGCGGCCACCGCTTGGTCGAAGTCGCGGCCCACGGCCTCAGGGCAGTGGGCGTCGGAGCCAAAGGTAAGGGGAACGCCAAAGCGGCCCAGTATCTGCAGCACATCGGGCGCGGGGTAGAGCTCGCCCACCGGCTTGCGCAGTCCGGCGGTGTTCAGCTCGACGGTGACTCCGGCCCGCTTCAGGCGCGCCGCGAGCTCCTCCCATTCCGAGGTCATGTCGGCCGAGGCCCGGTGTCCGAACTTCTTCACCAGGTCGAGGTGGCCGATGATGTCGAACAGGCCGGTCTCCGCAGCGTCGCCCACCAGGCGAAGGTACTGACGATAGACCTCGTCCATCGAGCGACGCTCGTACTCCTCGACGTAACGGGGGTCATCGAAGCCCCATCCGTCCAGAAAATGGACCGAGCCGATGACGTAGTCCAGGGGCAGACGGCCGAGCAGTTCCGCGGTGACCTCGAGGCTCGCCGGCAGATAGTCGGCCTCGACGCCGATTAGAACAAAACCGGGATGTTCCGCCTTCAGCGCATCGACCTCGGCCAGGTAGGCATCGAGTTCGGCCAGAGGCATGGCCAGCGTGGGATCGGGGTCGGGGTCGTGCGCGAGAGGCAGGTGGTCCGCGATCCCCACGGCGCTCAGGCCCCGAGCCCGCGCCGCGGCGACATAGTCTTCGGCCCGGCCCCGGGCGTGGCCGCAGCGCTCGGTGTGCGTGTGGTAGTCGGGCAGTCTCAAGCCGGGCATCTCTCGGGTGGTCTCGAGTCCTAGAGGAAACGGATGCGGTTGGGCGGCCAGTAGGTCATGAAGACCTCGCCGATCACCGAATTCAGGGGGAGAAAATCCCACTCATGGCTGTCGACGCTGTTGTTCCGATTGTCCCCGAGCACGAAAAGCTTGTCGTCCGGCACGCGCCTCGCGGGATAGCCGTATTCGGGCACGGTGGCGCCTTCCACCTCGAAGGGCTCGCCGTTGACCAGCACCTGACCCTCACGCACCTCGATCAGGTCTCCGGGCAATCCGACCACTCTCTTGACGAAAGGCACGGATGAGTTGAGCCGGGCCGGCGGGTGGAAGACGATGATGTCGCCGCGCTCCACGTCCTGGAAGTGGTAGATGAAGCGGTTGGCGAGCACCCGCTCTGCCGGCCGAATGGTGGGCATCATCGAACCGGTGGGGATTTCGTAAGGCTTGGCCACCGTTGCCTGGATGAACAGGGCGAGGACAATGGCCAGCGTGAGGGGAATCAGGATCTCCCGCAGGGCAAAGCGAAGGAAGCGGCCCAGACCCCACCCGCCGCTTTTCGGCTCGGTGGTCACTGAGCCTCGCTTTCGAGCATCAAGGTGAACGGGCCGTCGTTCACCAGGGCCACCTGCATGTCGGCTCCGAACTCGCCTGATGCCGTGAGCACTCCCTCGCTCTCCAGCGCCTGGCGGAAGCTCTCGACCAGGGCCTGGGCCGGCTCCGGGGCGGCCGCCCCGGTAAACGAAGGCCGCCGGCCGCGGCGGGTGTCGGCGTATAGGGTGAACTGGCTGACCACGAGCGCGCTCCCCTGGACATCCTGGATGGACAGATTCGTCTTGCCCGCTGAATCGGCAAAAACCCGGAGTTCCGCGAGCTTGCGGGCGAGTCTGCGGGCCTGCTCCACGGTATCGCCGTGGGTGACTCCGACGAATACGACGAAGCCTTGTCCCACTTTACCAAGCGGCCGGCCTTCCACGGCTACCGCCGCCTCCAGGACGCGCTGTACCAGTAGTCTCACGGCCGCCTCATTCCACGATCTCTCCGCCCCAGCCTTCCCCAGAGGGCTCCAGCAGTTTGACCGGGACCAGCCGGTTGATCACACTCCGGTCCCCCGGCACGGAGACCCGGAGGTAGTTTCCCGTTAACGCGAGCAGGCGGTCTTCCTCATCCTGCCTTTGAAGGACCAGAGCTTCGAGGACCCGGCCGCGAAAGGCCTCTTGAAACGCGCGGTTCTTCCGCTCCCCGAGTTCCCGCAGCCGGTGGCTGCGCTCGTGGATGATCTCGGGGCCGACCTTGCCCTTCATCGCCGAAGCCCGGGTTCCCGGCCGGTCGCTGTAGGCGAATACGTGCAGGTAGGTGAGCGGGGAGTTCGCCACCAGGGTGTAGGTTTCCTCGAACTCCTCGTCGGTCTCGCCGGGAAAGCCCACGATGACGTCGGCGCCCAGAGCTGCCTCCGGGAACGCGCTTCTCACCTGACTCACCCGGGCCATGTAGGCGCTCGCAGTATAGGGGCGGTTCATGCTGCGCAGCACCCTGTCAGAGCCGCTCTGCAGGGGGAGGTGGAAGTGGTCGGCGAAGCGGCGGCCGGCGGCGGAAATCGCATGGAGCACCCGTTCGTCCAATTCCATGGGCTCGATCGAGCTCAAGCGAAAACGACTAACCGACTCGATGGCGGGAAGCTGCGTGAGAAGATCCGCGAGCGTGTCTCCGGTGCCCAGGTCCCTGCCCCAGGCCCCGATATGGATACCGGTCAGCACCACTTCGCGGTAGCCCCGATCCCCCAGGAGCTGCACCTGCTCGAGCACCCGGGACGGCGGCATGCTGCGGGAAGGTCCCCGCGCAGCCGGAATTATGCAGTAGCTGCACCCCGCATCACAACCGTTCTGGATCTTGAGAAAAGCTCGGGTATAGCCGGAGAAGTGGGTGATGAAGTCGCCCTCGGTTCCTCCCGCGAGCGCCTTGGCGGAGGCGTAGGAAGTCACCCGCGTGAGCGCGGCCCCGGTGGGTGGGGCGCCCGTGGGTGGGGTGCCGATCAGGGCGGCGTCCCTCGCCGCGGAGACCGTGAAAGCGGTGTTGCCGGCATCCGCCGAAGCATGGAGACCGGCCAGATGCTCGGCCAGCCGGAATTTATCCGCGTTCCCCAGCACCAGGTCGACCTCGGGAATCGCAGCCACTCGGTCGGGCGCCACTTGCGCGTAGCAGCCGGTCACCACCATCCGGCTGGAGGGATCCGACCGCTTGGCGCGGCGGATCAGGCGGCGGCACTCACGATCGGTTTTGGAGGTGACCGTGCAGGTGTTGAGCACCCGCACCGCAGCGGTCTGATTCCAGGGAACCACTCGGAAACCCTGGGTCAGCAGCGCTTCTTCCATCTGGGCGGTCTCGCACTGGTTGAGCTTGCAGCCAAGGGTGTGGAAGGCGACGGTCGGCATTCATCCGCTCCGGCCGAGAACTACTCGCGTATGAGGACCGGGGTCCCGAGCGGCGCGTAGTTGGTCAGTTCCATGATGTCGGCGTCCCGTAGGCGGATGCAGCCGTGGCTGACACGTTTGCCGATGCTGCCCTCGGGATCGTTGGTTCCGTGGATGCCCACTTGCCCGCCACCGGGCCAGTCGGTGAGCTTTTCGGAGAACGCGCTGACCCCCATGGCCATCGCTCCGTAGACGCCTTCGGGGTCTTCGCTGAGCATCTTGATGACCACATAGTATTCGCCCATGGGGGTGGGAGTGTCCGCCTTACCCAGTCCGATGGGGTAACTCTTGAAAGGCTTACCGTACTCGAGCACGTTCAACTGGAAGTCAGAGATGTCGATCTCCACCCGATAAGGAATTTCGAACGCCCTGACCTTGCTCGCCTCGACCCAGCCGGAGGTGCCGTTGGGCCGGACCGGCAGTTGCACGCGGTACCAGGTGAGTCCCTCGGCGTCCGTGGTTTCGTCAAAGGTGCGGAAGGTGGTCATGCTGCCCAGATCATCGTATTGGGGAAAGGTTTCGAGGATCTCCGCGGCGGCGTTTGGCTCCGCGCGCACCTCGAGGGGGTCCACTGCCGCTTCAACCGCCAGGCTTGCTCCGGCGTCGGTGGCCTTTTCGAAGACGGTTCTGTCGTCCACCGATACCGTGGGGGCTTCGCCGACCTCGGCAGCCTGCGTGCTCTGTACCGACATGGTGCCGGTCTCGGCCTCGTCGCCCGAGGCGATCAACATGATGACTACCGCCATCAGCCCGAGTCCCAACAGCAATTTGCCGGCGAGCAGAATCGAGTTGTTCGACGTCTTCTCTCCCATTAGCGGCGGATTCTACCACCGGCGCGAGAGGGCGATACAAAAAAGAAGAGACGCCGGGAAGGTCCCGGCGTCTCTGGTGATTCTCCGGTTAGGGAGCAATCAGATTAGCCCGTGAACCGAGGAGTCGCACGACGCAGGGTCGTGGAGGTCGTTCCTCCCGTCGGCGCCGACGTGGTCGGCGGGGACGTGCTCGTGGTGCTCAGGCTGGTCGGCGGCGTCGTGGAAGACGTGGTGCCGCCCGTGGTGGTGGTCTCACCGGCCGTGGTGGTGGTTGCCCCACCCTCGGTGGTGGTGGTCTCGCCAACCGTGGTCGTGGTGGTCTCCCCAGCGGTCGTTGTGGTCGGGAGCACACCATTCTGCAGGAAGAACTCACCCGTTGCGGTCAGCGGTCCGGCTCCATCTGGATCGATGTGGCAAGTGCCGCACGGTACGCCAAGCTCGGTCGTGTAGCGGGAAAATGCATCAGCGTCGGTCGCTAGACTCACTGTAAGCGCGAGAGCGGCGACGACCACGAGCATGGCGGTGATGGTCAGGTATTTTTTCATTTCACCCCCTCTCCCTTCTCCGCAATTTTCCTCCCTAACAAAGGTGATCATCGACGGTATGGCAGTCGTGGCAGTGTCCTTGGAGTACGCCGTCGATCCTTGCTCTCCTTCTGGAGCACTCCTGCCATCTTACGACAGCGGCCCTTCGCTAGCAATTAGATTCCTTCTAATCGGATACTGGACCTCTTTGGAGGTGCGCGATGGTAGGATTACCCGCCGCGAGAGCGCAGCAAAGACCGCCTCCTGGAGCGTATAGACATTCGGGTGCACCAGACGAGAGAACAGCTGAAGATTGATTCCGTGGGCTCGGCTCGGCATTGGCGCCACCGCTTTGTCCCCCACTTTCTTCACCGGCAGCGCCTGGCCGGGCAGGTCGTGCGCTTCGGGATTGTGGGGTTTCTAAATACGGCCGTCGATTTCGTCCTGCTCAACCTGCTTTTTCACGTGGCCGGGCTGCCTCTGCTGCTCGCGAACACGCTCTCGTACACCGGCGGGGTGGCCAACAGTTTCGTCTGGAACAAGCACTGGACCTTCAGCGCCGGCGGCTCGAAGCGCTGGCGCCAAGAACTCGTGGCCTTCATGTTGGTCAGTCTCTCGGCGCTCCTCCTGAACGACCTGGGCATTCTCACGCTCAACCGCCTCTTCGGCGGCGATTCCTTCCTGGCCATCAACCTGCAGAAGGCAGGCGCCTCGGCGATCTCGATGGCCTGGAACTTCGTCGGCTACCGCGTCTTCGCCTTCCGCTCGCATCACTCCGAGGCGGGCGCGTGAGCCCGTTCTTGGCCGCCGCTCCCCGTTTCTCGATCGTCATCCCCATCCATAACGAGGCCGACTGCTTGGAGGCCGAGGTGGCGGAGCTGCTCGGTGAAGTGGAGGCGCGGGGACTCGAATACGAACTGATCCTCGCCGAGAACGGCAGCACCGACGCGACGGTCGAGGTGGCCAAGCGGCTGGCGGCCGATAATCCTCGCATCCGTCCGCTCCACCTGCCGATTCCCGACTACGGCGCAGCTATGCGTGCCGGCTTTGGCGCGGCGGAAGGCCGGGCGGTTGTGAACTTCGACATCGATTTCTACGACGTCGATTTCATGGTGCGGGCCGAGCGCTTTCTCGATGACTACGGCATCGTCGTGGGCAGCAAGCTGATCGTTGGTTCCGAGGACCGGCGCTCCTGGTTTCGCCGCCGGGTCAGCTGGGTCTTCACCGCGTTCCTGCGTATACTCTTCGATCGTAAAATCGACGACACGCATGGGATGAAGGTGGTCCGGCGGGACGTCGTCGACCGCTTCCTTCCCCGCACTGTGATGACCAAGGACCTGTTCGACACCGAACTCGTGCTGCGCGCCCGGCGGGGCGGCATTGAGGTGCGGGCCATCCCGGTGGTGGTCGAGGAGAAGCGGAAGCCCCGTCTGAGCATATTCCGGCGCATTCCCAGGGCGATTTTCGGGATGCTCCGTCTGAGGGTTTTGTTTTGGAAGGAGCGTTTTATTGGCGCAGGACGAGAGTGAGCTGACCGGACCAGGAGTTCTCCTGCCGGCCGAGCGGGAAGAGGCGGGTAAGGCCGGCTGGAACGAGCGCCTGGCCTCCCTGCTCGGGTCACGCGTGCTGCCGGTGGGGATCGTCTTCTTGACCGTCTACATCGGGCTCTTCTGGCTCTACCGCCCGGACCTGTTGTTCAGCCTCACCACGACGGCGGGCGGGGACACCGGTGCGCACCACTATCCGGCCCGCTACCTGATCGACTACCTGCTGCCTCACGGCAAGGTGACCGGCTGGGCGCCCGGTTGGTATGCGGGCATGCCCATGCTCACCTTCTACTTTCCCTTCCCCTTCCTGCTGATCGCGCTGTTCAACGTGTTTCTGCCCTACCAGTTGGCCTTCAAGCTGATCACGGCGGCCGGTGTCTTCCTGCTTCCCGTGGCGGCTTACGCTTTTGGACGTCTGTTCCGTTTGCGGCCGCCCTTCCCGCTGCTCGCGGCCGCTTTCGCCGTCCTCTTCCTGCTGATGGAGAGCTACTCCATCTACGGGGCCAACATCCTCTCCACGCTGGCGGGCGAATTCGGTTTCTCGCTCTCCTTCGCGCTGACCTTTGTCTTCCTGGGCATGGCCCACCGGGGGATGGAGCGCGGGCGCATCGACGCGTGGCTCGCGCTCACGGGGCTGCTGCTCGGCGCTCTGGTGCTTTCGCATCTGGTGACCACTCTGGCGCTAATCTTCATCACGCCCAGTCTTCTGGTGCTGCACCGCAACCTGCGCTCGTTCTTTTGGCTGGCAGCCGTCTTCCTCCTCGGCTTCTGCCTGCAGGCCTTCTGGGGCCTCCCTTTCCTGGACAAACTGGAATGGACCGCGCACATGAGCTGGAACCAGCTCACCGCTTTCGATGAGTTGTTGCCTCGGGAGATCCGCATCGTGGCCGCTCTCGGCGTGGTGGGCATGGCCTATGCCCTGGCCAAGCGGGATCTCAAGACGTTTCCCATGTTCTGGGCCGTGCTGGTGATGGTCATCCTCTTCTACGCGCTGCCCGATGGGCGCCTCTGGAACGCGCGCCTCTTGCCCTTCTTCTACTTCACCGTGCACCTGTGGGCGGCCTACGGCGTGGCCTGGCTGCTCCGCCCCTTCCTGGTGATTGCGGACGACCTGTTGAGTCTGCCGGACCGCGTATCCGCGCGGGCCTACGCTCCGCTCGTGGGAATTTTGGTGGTCGTCATCGCCGTGGCCACCAGCACGACGGCGGCGGGGTGGATCCGCTGGAATTACTCGGGCTACGAGGGCAAGGACGCATGGCCGCAGTACCAGGAGATCCTGGATTTCATCGACGAGCAACCCCCCGGCCGGGTCATGGTGGAGCACAATCAGAAGATCGACCGCTTCGGGACCCCTCGCGCGTTCGAGATCATCCCCTACTGGACCGAGAGTCACGACACCATGGAGGGCACGTTGATGGAGGCGGCCTTCACCGCCCCTTATCACTTCATCAACCAGGCCGAACTCTCGGTGGAACCCAGCCATGCGATCGTCGGCGTGGAGTACCCGCCGCGCAACACCTCGAGAGGCATCACGCACCTGCAGCTGATGAACATTCCCTATCTGATCACGGTTTCCCCCGAGGTCACCGGCGAAGTGGACGCCGACCCCCGAACCGATCTGCTGACCAAGATCGACGAGTTCAGCATCTTCAAGATCGCGGGCACCGGAGGCTACGTCGAAGTCGTGGCCAATCAGCCCCAGCGGCTGGTGACCGAGGACTGGCGAACTCCGGTGGTCGACTGGTATACGACTGGTCCCGCGCTCGATGTTCCCCTCGTGTGGGACCGGGGAGAGCCGGGTGTGGAGCAGTTCCCGGAGATCGCGGCCGACGCGGTGACCAATCCTCCGCGCGAGCCCCTGTCGGCCGAAGGCGCCGTGCTCTCCGAGCAGTTCGAGGAAGAGAAGCTCACTTTCGAGACCAGCGCCATCGGCGTTCCGCATCTGATCAAGATCTCCTACTTCCCGAATTGGAAGGTGGAGGGAGCCGAAGGTCCCTACGTGGCCTCACCCTCCTTCATGATGGTGATTCCCACACAGCGCGAGGTCACTCTGAGCTACGGTTCCACCGCCTCGAACACGGTCGGCAGGGCGCTGACCGGGCTGGGGCTGCTGGCGGTCGCCGGCATCCTGGCCTTCTCGCTCTGGCGGAGGAATCGGGCTCCTCGGCCGGAGACCGGCCCCGGCTTGGCACCGCCCGTGCTCCCGGGGGAGGACAGCCGGCCGGTTGTCGACCAGATGGTGGGCGAACTGCCTGACCCAGTCTATCCTGGCGAACCCGGCGGACCGGCCAACCCGGACGAACAGGCCAACCCGGACGAACCCGGCGAGTCGCCCCCGCGGGACGGCGAGGGCTAGGACCGCCGGCTCGCCGTCCTCTATCCCGTCTTACTCAATCCCTCGATCAGCGGGGCCAAACGTTCGTGCGGCAGCGTGGTGAACATCAGGATGGTGCTCCCGCCCTCCACCCAGCCGGCCAGGAACTGATTCTCGCCCATCGAGGCGGTCTGCACCTGGGTTCCTCGAGCCTGCATGAGCTCACCGCTCGGCAGTTGCTGGGCCTGCGCGCCATTTTGCTGATTGAGGCTGATGAAGTAAGTGCCGCCGATGTGAGCGTAGGTGGAGACGATCAGGTGGCTTCCCTGCCGGTCCTTCCCGGCTTCGAGGCTGGTCAGTTGCCACTCGGGATCATCGAGAAAGAGCAAGGCGTAGGGGAACTGCCGGGCGAGTTGGGAGAAGCGCTCGGTGACGGTGCCGCTGGTGGGCACGACCGGCTGCCCGCGGGGATCGGGTGTGGGCTCCTCGCCGGAGACGCCGCCACCGGTGGACGACGAAAGGTCCGGAAGCAGCGTGGTCGAAGTTTCGGCGGGGCCGGAGGAGGGTTCGGTGGTCGAGAGACCGGGCGGGGTCGCGGCCGGGGACGCCGGCTCTCCTTGCCCTTCGCCCCAAACCGTGGAGGTCGGAGGCTCTCCGCCCTCATCCCCGAGAACGATTTGTTCGAGACCGGAGGTGGTATCCGCGGACAGCGGAGCCTCCGCATCGCTGTCGCCCGTGGCGTAAGCGACCCCGACCAAGGCGATCCCGAGCAGAGCCAGCAGGAGTCCGCCGTAGCGGAGACTAGATCTGCGTATCACCCCAGCTCAACCCAGACGCGGCGGTTGCGGGGCCCGTCGAATTCGGCCAGATAGATGCTCTGCCAGGTTCCCAGCTTCAAGTTCCCGTTGGCGGCGGGGACGCTCAGGTGGGTGCCGACCAGGCTGGTCTTGGCGTGGGCGTCGGAGTTGCCCTCGGCGTGACGGTAGCCGCCTTCGCGAGGAACCAGCCGGGCGAGGATCTCTATGAGGTCCGTCGCCACCGAGGGATCCGCACCCTCGTTGATGGTGACTCCCGCCGTGGTGTGGGGCACGAACACGTGAACCATGCCCGAATGAGAGGCATCGAGGTCGGTCAAGGCGACGCCGACTGCGGAGGTGATGTCGACCAGAACCTCGCGGCTGGGGGTTCTCACCGAGAACTCAAGCACGAGCCGGACGCTCCGCTATGGTGACCGAGGTGGAGGTAAGGGGATTCGAACCCCTGACCTTCGCGATGCGAACGCGACGCTCTCCCAACTGAGCTATACCCCCACGGGCGGCGAAATCCAGAGGCATATTTAAGCCTAAACCCCGGTCGCCTACAAGCGGGTGCGCGGATGGGCCCTTCGCCAAGGCGGCCACCCGAACCGGCAGACCGGTCAACCCGAGGCGGACGAGAAGAAGAGCAGGACCAAGAAGGAACTGCCGTTTATGGTCGCATGAGCGGCGATGGGCGCCCAGAGGCTTCCCGTCCGCCAGAACAGCCAGGCGAAGGCCACACCCAGGACGAAGATGGCGGGGAAGAGTTGCAGAGAGGCATGGGCAAAGGCGAAGAGGCCGCCACTGACGAGCGCGGCCGGCCAGAAACCGAGGTAATGGGCCGCCCCCTGGAGCAGGAAGCCGCGGAAGAACAACTCCTCGCCCACCGGCGCAGCGATGATCACCGTGAAGGCCATCAATGCCACCTGCAGCGGCTCCCGGCCGAAAAGGAAGATGTCCCTGGGCGCAGGCAGGTTGATCACCAGTCCGCCCAGTAAGTTGACCGCGATGATCACCGAGGCGAGGAAGGCCAGCAGGCCGGCCAGGCTGCGCACGTCGAGGGGCCGGAAGCCCAGTTTTTGCCATCGCCGCGCCTCGCCGCGCAGGCCGACCAGGAGCACCAATCCCGCCAAGAACAGGTATGTGAGCACCACCTGCGCCGTGAAGACGATCGCCGCACTCGCGCTCCCCGGGAATGCGGCGTATATGCCTGCCGGCATCAGCAATGCGCCCCCGAACGAGGCCAACAGGGTGACGGCGAGCACTCTTCGCCCGCTCCACTCCGCCTGAGCGAAACCGCGCCGTTCCCCTGGGCTGCGGCCGCCCTCGATCGGCTCGAGCAGTTGACGGAGCAGAGAGGGTTCTTCGATCAAGCCTCTTCCTCTCTCGGCAGCCCGTCGGGCGGCGGTCCAAAGGCGGGGCCCCGAGCGTCTCCCCCGCCGCCCGCGTCCGCGATCAGCTTTCGCATCTCTTCCCAGGGCTCCAGGGCGGCCTGGGCCTGCTCTTCATCGATGACGGAGATGGCAAAACCGGCGTGCACCAAGGCGTATTCGCCCACCTTCGCCTCGGGGCAAAGCAGGAGGGAGATCCCGCGGCGGACTCCCTCCAGGTTGATCACGGCGTTCAGACCGTCGATCTGCTCGATGCGCGCGGGAATGGCCAGGCACATGCTAGGCCTCTTCCTCCATCGACTCCGGCGCGGGCGCTTGTTCCGGCGCGGCTGCGGCCACGCTTGCGGACGTGGGCTCCGGCGCCGGAGCGGGCGCGGGCGCCGATGGGCTCTGGAGGTCGTTTCCGTCCCTCTTCAGGAAGGGGGTCAGCAGATCGATGGGGATCGGAAAGATCGTGGTCGAGTTCTTCTCGGAAGCGACCTCGATCAGAGTTTGCAGATAGCGGAGCTGGATGGCCGTGGGGGTGCGGTCGAGCACCACTGCCGCCTGGGCCAGCTTCTCCGATGCCTGGAACTCGCCCTCGGCGGCGATGACCTTGGCGCGCCGCTCCCGTTCGGCCTCCGCCTGCCGGGCCATGGCCCGCTGCATGCCTTGAGGAATCTCCACGTCCTTGATTTCGACCATGGAGACCTTGACTCCCCAGGGATCGGTCTGCTCGTCGATGATCTCCTGGAGGCGGGCGTTGATCTGTTCCCTGGCGGTGAGCAGATGATCCAAATCGCTCTGGCCGAGCACGCTGCGCAGCGTGGTCTGGGCGATCTGCGAAGTGGCCAGCATGAAGTTCTCCACCTCGACCACGGAGTTGTTGGGGTCGACCACGCGGAAGTAAACCACGGCGTTTACCCGGATGGGCACGTTGTCCATGGTGATGGCTTCCTGCGGGGGGACGTCCATGGTGATGGTTCGCAGGTCCACCTTGATCATGCGGTCGACGATGGGGATCAGGAAGAACATGCCTGGCCCCTTGGCTCCGATGATCCTGCCCAGCCGGAAGATGACGCCCCGCTGGTACTCCGTAACGATCCGCATCGACGCGGAGAGCAGCAGGATCGCCAGGGCGACGATCACCGCACCCGTGGTCAGCAGTTCCATTACTCCTCCTTGTCCGCCCACTGTTGGGCGTTCTCTTGCCCGGCTGCCGGGCTTTCGTCTTCATCCGCCGTCGGCTCGACGATTAGCGTGAGGCCTTGGACGGCGGTGACGGTGACCGCTGAGCCCTCGCCGATCGTCCTGTCCGCCTGCGCCCGCCACAATTCGCCGTGCACCATGACCTGCCCCACCGGGTCGATGGCCTGGCGCACGCGGCCCTGAGCACCGACCATGGCCTCCAGACCCCCGCTCGACGCCTGCCGCCGCGCCCGGGCCACGGCGCGGATCACGAACGCGAAGAAGGCCAGCGTGGCCAGTGACGTCAGAATGATCACCGACCAGTCTACCCTCAGAATGCCTTCCGGGGCGTCGAAAAGGAGCACCCCGCCCAAGATCATGGCGGCTACTCCCCCAACGGCCAGAATACCGCCCGAGACCACGAAGATCTCGGCCATGAAGAACCCGGCTGCCAAAATCAGCAGGACCACGCCCACCAGGTTCACCGGCAGCACCGACAATGCGTAAAGCCCCAGGAGGAGCGAGATCCCGCCGCCGATCCCCCCGACGCCGATGCCTGGAGACTGCAGCTCGAGCACGATGCCGAGAACCCCGACGATCAGGAAGACAAAAGCGAAATCGGGGTTCACCACGAGGTGGAGAAACCGCTCCGCCCAGTTCATCTGCACCCGGTGGATGGGCGCGTTCGCGGTCTGCAGCGTGAGGCCCTTGGGAACGGTTTCGAAACCGTCGAGCTCTTGCAGAAGCGTATCCAGGTCGTCGGCCACGAATTCGATGACGCCGATGTCCTCGGCCTCGGCGGCCGGCAGGGATTCGGCGTTGCGCACCGCCTGTTCCGCCCATTCGGCGTTCCGGTCGTGCTCGTTGGCCAGTGCGCGGATGTAGGCGACCGAATCGTTGATCACCTTGCGAGTCAATGTCTCGCCCATGTCGCCGCTCAGCGAGATCGGGGTGGCGGCGCCCAGGTTCGTCTGGGGGGCCATCGCCGTGACGTCGGCGCCCATCATTATGTAAACTCCGGCCGACGCCGCGCGGGCTCCGTTCGGATACACGTAGACGACCACGGGAATTTTGGCGTCGAGCTCGGCCTGGATTATCTGCCGCATGGACGTATCCAGGCCACCGGGTGTATCCATCAAGATGACGAGGGCCTCGGCTCGAGCATCCTCGGCGCGTCCGATCACCTTCTCGAGATAGTCGGCAAGCGGGGGATCGACGATGCCCTCGGCCTCGGTCACCCAGACCGCGCCTTGGGGCTGGGCCAGCGCGTCAGGGGAGGGGATGCCGGAGACTCCCAGGGCGAGCGCAGCCAGTGCCAGGATCAGGCCGGCAAACAGCGCCATTCTCCGGAAGCGCCGGAATGAAGGCCGCGGTCCCGAGGGCGCTTTGTGTGGCATTGGTTCCGCCTAAGCTTACGGGCGTGGTCGCCAATGGATCCTAGAACCGGCGGGCCCCGACGAAGTCAGAACGGGTGAAGGGCGAGTAACGCACCACCTCACCGGTGTAGGGGGCATGGATGAACTGTCCCCCGCCCGCAAAGATGCCCACATGATGCACCGGATCGCCGAAGAAGACCAGGTCGCCGGGGCTCAGGTTCCCGCGCGAAACGGGAGCGCCCAGCATGTATTGAAGCCGCGAGGAGTGGGGGACGTCGACGCCCACCTTGGCCAGAACATACTGAGTGAGTCCGGAGCAATCAAAACCCGAGGGCGACGCCCCCGCCCATACGTAGGGCACTCCCAGGTACTGATTGGCGGCCTCGACGATGCGGCCCCCGCGGCTGGACGCCGCGGGCGGCGAAGGGGGTGAGGCCGGCTTCTCTTCGGGGCTCTCCTTGGGTGCCGCATTCTTGCCCCCGGTCGCGGGGGCCGAGCCCTCGTTTGGACTAGGGGCGGGGGTGCCCACGGCTTCGGGATGGCCGGACGATCCCGGTGATCGGGACGATCCGGATGATCCGGACGATTTGGGGGACCCTCCTCTTGCTGCCTCGGTTTGCCTTTGCGACTCCTCTTCGGCCGCACGCCGAGCCTTCTCCTCGGCTGCGAGCCGAGCCTGTTCTTCGGCGGCGCGTTTGGCGGCTTCCTCGGCGGCCTTGCGGGCGAGTTCCTCCTCCCGCGCTCGCTCCTCTTCCACCAGCCGGACGATGTCGCTTTCCACCGACGCCAACAGTCCGGCCCGCTCGGCCAACTTGGCTTCTACTGCCTTCCGGCTTTTCTCTAGCTCTACGGCGATGGCGGCCCGACGTTCCCGCTCCCGCGCCAGTTCCGCGAGTTCCCGCTCCAAAGCCTGACGCAGGCGCCGGGCCTCGCTCAGACGGTGGCGATCGCCCTGGAGCACGTTGCCCAGGTAGCGGACCCGATCGACCAGTTGCCGCAGAGTGGAACTCCCCATCAGCAGCTCGAGCGGTTGGAGGCTGCCGTGCTTGTAGACGGCGGGCAGGCGCTGCATCAGCTGGTCCTCCACAGCTTCCAGAGCCTCACTCGCCGCGTTGACCCGCTCCTTGGCACGGCCTTCGTCCGCCTGCGCCCTTTCCAGGAAGTAGCGAGCCTGGTCGTAATCCTCGACCAGTATTGCGATCTCGCGGTCGAGCGTTTCGATCTCGCTCCTCAGGCTCTCTGCCTGGGAGCGTTGGCTCTCCAGTCGGTCCCGCAACCCGGCCAGTTCCTGGTCTTGGGAGTTCGGCGGGGGCGCGGCGAACGCAGGAAGGACCAACAGCAAGAACCAGACCGCGGTCAGAAGCGGTAGGAGGGCCCGCTTCCTACTCCCGGCTCCGAGTATTCTGTTCTTAGCGCTCGGTCTGAAGATGTTTCCGCCCGGTTCCGCTTGCCCGTTGAATGGATTTTATTCGTCCGTTGCGCGACGAATCCTGCCCTGGGCTTTGGTGGCCACGGTCTCAGAATCGAACGTACGGAATCAGTCTCGGGTGCTGCTCCACATGGCGGGGCTGGGAGCGGTCCAGGGGCGGGGCTCCGGGAGCAGGCTGCGCAGTTCTTTGAGCGCGGGGATGAGGCCCACGAGTTCCGCTTTGACCAGGAAGACCTGGCCGTTTCCGGAAACCACAGTGAACCCCTGCCGCTGAAGAAACTCGAGACCGCAGAGGTTCCGCAGCCCGCAGAGGTTCTCATCCTCCAAAGGGCGGCAGTAGGCGAAGACGCGGCGCACGCCGCGGCGCCGGAGTTCGAACATGCTGCGGTGGAGCAGCCTCACCGGATCATGGGCGCGGCACCCGAGCCGCCCCCTGAGGCAGAAAAGGAGCACATCGTCATCCGGCGGCGGATTGAGCGGCAGAACCCGGGTTCTTGGCAGTTTGCCAACCGGGGCATACTGCACCGCGGCCAGCGCCTCCCCATCATCTTGCAGCATCAGCCCCGGCGGACCCCACTCCCTTTCCACCCGGCGCATCCACTCCAGGCGAGAGATTTGCCCCGTGGCGTCCTGCTTGGCCGTCTGCCACCAGAGGCAATCCGGGCAGGGAGCGGGCAGACGGTGCTGCGTGGAACTGACTACCTCGACAAAGCCTGACATGCGGCGTCGTCTACTCTTGGTCTTCGGCGGGCAGCCCCACCTCGTCGACGAAAAGAGTGACTCGCTCCACGCTCAGGTCCAGGAGGGATTCCACCGTTCGGGCGACCTCCTGGCGAAGACTCCGCGCCAGATCGGGAATGATCACACCCCAGGCGACCCGCACGTGGATGTCGATCTCCACGGAATCGGCGGTGGGTTCATGGACGACGATGCCCTTGGCCGGTCCTCCCATGCCCACGATGTGGGTCAGGCCTTCCAGGGCGGAGCCGTGGAGCTGCTCGATTCCGGGCATGCGGCGCACGGTTTCGGCAACGTAGCGGGCCACGACATCGGCGGCCACCAGAGGCCGGTCATCCTCGATGTGCTCCGGGCGAACCGGCATGTCTCCACTGACCGCGTCGTGCTCAGGCACCCTGCCCCCTTCCGCTTGGACTGATGTCATTGTCCCTATTCATACCACGCTCGAACCCGCTGAGCGCAGACGATACATGGTCGCCTGGGGCCGGGTCAGCAGCCGCAGGGGCAGAAAGGTCGTGCCGATGCCCCGGCTGACCACGACGAGCCCGCTCCCCCAGGGCTGAATTCCCTCGAGATAAGGCAAACCCTCCCGATGCGGGGCCCAGAGCCCCCAGGGAGAGGGGAGCCGAATCTGACCGCCGTGCGTGTGACCGGCGAAGGCCAGCCGGAAATGCTCCTGGAGGGGGTTTTCGGCCCCGGGCGGGCGGTGGATGAGGAGTACGGGAAAGAAACCTTCTTCGTCGGGGGGCTCGAGCCCGTGTCCTCCGGTGAGGTAATCGGCCCCACAGATAGCGAGACCGGTCTCCTTGCCGGGGGCATCGGGGTGGGGCACCAGCACGCATTGGTCTTGCAACTGGACGATGCCCGCCTCACGCCAGGCGAACTCCAGCGGGCGGTGGGCCAGGGGGTTCTTGCTCAGACCGTACTCGTGATTGCCCTTGACGGCAAAGGAGCCCAGGCGCGGATTCAGTCGGGAGAGCAGGGCCAAACCCTTCCGGCCCCCGCGCCGTCCGCCCAAAATATCCCCGGTGAGAAAGACCAGGTCCGGCTTCCGCTCCTCCGCCCATACCACGGCCTTACGCAGGGATCTCAGGTTGAGACCGGGCTGACCGGCGTGGACGTCGGAAAGGTGAAGTACCGTAAGGCCCTCCAGAGTCGAGGGCAGGCCGGGAATGGCGAGGTCGCGCTCGCGCCGCTCGAGCCACTGCGACTCCCAGAGCATGTATGCCGTGCCCCCGCCCGCGCAGAGCGCGAGCCCCAGAGCGGCTCTGCCGAACTGCCTACGCATCCTACTCCGCGGCCTCGGCCCCGTTGCCTTCGTTCATGCGCGAGCGAATCGCCGAGATCTTCTGCTGCACCGCGTCCTCGGCCTCTTCCGGGGCAACCTCGGTTTGCGTCAGCTCGGTCTTGATCCAGCCACCGCTATCTTTGAGGTGAGGCAACACCTTGGTCTCGGCCTGTTCGCGCCAACGCTTGCCTCTTTCGGTGAAGAAGAAGACGGCCAGCGCGGCCCCGAAGACCGCTCCCAATACTGCCCGCAGCGTGCGGCTCATCTCAAACCTCCATACTTCTGGTTGATTCCATACCCGGTGCCTTCGGTCCCATCCGCGTCACGAGCACCACCCCGGCCGCCACAGCGGGTAGCGCGGCCAGCCCGAGCCCGATGAACGCGCCGTGCAGACCCACCTGGTCGGCGACGTAGCCCATGGCTCCGGCGGCGAGAGAGCCCACTCCGAACGAGAGGGTGAAGCTCATGCCAAAGGTGATCCCGCGCCTTCCGGGCGGGGTCAGGCGCGCCAATAGCGCGTTGCCCATCGGTTGCCCGCTGAAGAGCAGGATGCTGGCAAGGATGCCCGCCAGGACCATTGTCCAACCGCCGGTGCTGCCCATAACCGAAAGGCCGAAGGCGACCACCACCGCGGCCGCCAGGTAAGACTCGCGCAGCCGGGAGGTCTCGGCCGCGATCCCTCCCCCGTACTGGCCAAGCACCCCAAAGAGCAGCACGAGCGTACTCAGGGCGCCGCCGGCGAGCACTCCGGAAACCGCCCCCGGCGACCGTTCGGTCAGATAGGCAGGGAGGTAGGCGATGAAACCGTTGTAGACGAAGCCCAGGGTCAGGATGATCAGGTAGGTGGCGATCAGTTCGGGCAGCCGGGACCGGAAGGGAGCCAGCCGGTCCTCCTCGTGGGTGTCGGCTTGCTGATGGTGGTGAGAAGCTTTCGCCCGAGGCAGGCGCCAAGCGGCGAGCGCAGAGTAGCCGAGTCCCAGAGCGCCCATCAACAAGAAGGCGCCATGCCAATTGGTGAGCGAAGCAAAGATGCCCAGGCCCAGCGGAGCGATAGCTATGCCCAGATTGCCGCCCACCCCGTGCATGCCGAGCGCGCGGCCGCTCTTGGGCAGGTACGTGGTGATCAGCGCGAGCGCCGGAGGATGGTAGAAGCCGCCAAATGCGCCGAGCGCCACCAGGGACAGGCCAAGGGTGAGCAGGCCGGGGCTGAGTCCCGCCGCGATGCAGGCGAGCGCCGACCCGGTCAGTGAGAGCAGGAGGACCCGCCGCGCGCCGAAGCGATCGGTAAGGTAACCCGCGGGCAGCCCCAGCAGACCGAAGGCCATCGCGCTCGCGGTCGCGAGCGCCCCCAGCACGAACCAGGAATCGTATTCACGCTTGAGCAGCACCAAAACCGAAGGGTAGGCCAGGGTGTTGGCATGGATCAGGCCATGGGCTCCATAGACCCAGGTGATGTTCGAAGGTCGCTTCAGGCGGATCTCCAAGTTTGGGCGACGGGGTACTGGATGGTAATGGTAACCGACGCGGCAGGGATGCGACCTGCGCCGAGGAGAGAGCCGATTCCACCGTCGAAGAGAGCGAACGATAAGAGAGAATCATGAATGTGTCGAGAGATAGCGCGGCATCGGCGCCGGACCCGGGTCTGGAGAGGGCCTGGCTGGACTGTGCCCGAGCGATGAGTGCGGCAGCTGCCGAGGTGGTCATGGCGCTTGTCGGAACCGCCTCCGGGAGGGCCATCGTGGGCATGGGCAAGGGCGGCGATCAGACCGTGGAACTGGATCGCGTTGCCGAGGAAGCCATGCTCCGGATCCTCGGGGAAAGAGCTCCGGAGCGGCACCGCGTCGTTTCGGAGGAAATCGGCGAGCTGGGTCCGCGGGACGCCTCCCGGGTGGTGCTGGTCGATCCGGTGGACGGGAGCCTCAATGCCAAGAGGGGCTTGCCCACGTTCTCCACAGTGGTGGCCGTGGCCGCGGGCCGCTCGATGGAGGATGTCTTCGTGGGCTACATAGAGGACCTACCCACGCGGGCCTGGTACGCCGCCGGCCGCACCGAGGGCTTCACCATGTCCAGATTGGTCGAACCCGCGTCGGTTGGCGAGCAGATCGAGCTGATTCTGTTGGAGGCGAGCCAGCCCGAACGGCACGAATTCTCGTTGGCGGACGTGGCTCGGTTGGTGGACGAACCCGCTCGAGCCGGCGTGCGCGTTCGCAGCCTAGGCTCGTTGGCCCTCGCCCTCGGTCAGGTCGCCTCCGGGGTGGCGGACCTGCTGCTGGCGCCCGTTCCCTCCCGGGCCGTGGACATCGCCGCCGGACTGCAAATGGTCAGGCAGAGCGGAGGGGGCGCGGCCGCGCTCGACGAAACCGAGCTTTGGAAGCAGCCCCTGGACCTGGAGCGACGCGCCCCGTTCGTCGCGTGGAGGGCCGGCCTGGACGGTGAACGGCTGCTCCCGCGGGCGCGGCGTCTGCTTGGCTAGCGGATAGATCCCGCGGGAGCCAACCGCGCGCGGCCGCGCCCCGACGGTCCCTTCGGACCACCGATTTACTCTGCCGCGGACCGGGCCAGCAGCTTTTCAGCGGCCTCCAGGGCGTGCAGTTGGACCTCCGGGTCGGCGTCCTCCAGGCACTGATATAGGGCCTGGAGGCCCTCCGAGCTCGGTTGCTCGACCAGCCGGTCGATCGCCGCTATCCGGATAGATTTGTCCGAAACGGAAGCCAATATGCCGCTGAGTTCTTCGGTGGAGAGGCCCGCCAGCGCCCCGTCCTCCTCGGCCGGGGCCGCCTCTTCGGCCAGTGGTTCGGCCGGCGCCGCCTCTTCGGCGACGACCCACTCCTCGGCCGTCACCGCCTCTTCGGCGATAGGTTCTGCCGCCGACTCCTCGATCACGGATTCGGGAGCGGCCTCCTCGGCCGCCTGGGCGATGTCGGCGAATTCGACCTCGGGCGCAGCCGGCGTGGAGATGTCCTCAGCCGGAGCCTCGAAGGGCCAGTCCGCTTCCTCTTCGCCGACAACCGGGGACGGGTAGACGGCCTCGTCGCTTTCCTCCTCGAGATAGAAGGGTGCCCCGCCGCTCTCGGAAAGCAGTTCGGTCTCCTGGGTCGGTTCGGATTCTTCCTCCCACGACTCCCACATGGGCTCGGGCTCGCTAACCGCATCGGGTTTGGGCGCGCCGGTATCGCCGGTCTCGGCCGGTTCGGGTTCCGCCAGCTCCGGCTCCGCCGCCGCCTTCTCGGATTTGTCAACGACGGTGGCTTCCGGAGAGTCCGGCGAAGAGTCCGGCGATGCGTCCGGCGATGCGTCCGGCGAAAGGCCCGGCGCTGTGGTCAGGTCCTGGCCGGCGGGTGTTTCCATGGTTTCGGCCTCTTCCAGCTCATCGGGCCTTTGCTGCAGCGTCTCGGCGTACTGACGCAGGCGCTGCAGACGCTTCCGTCGGTTCTCGTTCTTCTTGCCTCCGAACTCCTCTTCCAGGGAACCGATAGCCGCGAGCAGCCTGTCTGCGCGGTAGAGTTCCATCCGGTGCAGCTCGTCTCCGCTCAACGAGCCCTGACCTTCCACCAACTTGCGCACCAAGGAGGCGGCGGGGTCGGCGGACCGGGGGACCGGATGTCCCCAGGCGGGCCCGGCGTCCGAGAGGAGCTTGGGCGGAGCATCGAAGGCGGCCTCGAACGCGGCGTCCTCGCTGAGGTTGGATCGTTCGGCAGCCGAAACCGAAACCGGGACTGTCGCTTCCGCGTGATCGTGGGCCTCTTCAGGCTTCTCCACCACCAACTCTTCGACGCCGGTATCTGCGGCCGAGAGGCTAGAGGCCTGCGCGGTTTGGGCGGGCGGTTCTTGGCTGAAGAAGTTCTCTCGTTGAATCCCGCTCTCGAACGCGGGGAAGGTCTCGGTCTCTCTGTACTTGACGGCGCGGCGATTGAGATGAATCAGCAGCAGCACCACGACCAAGAGGGCGAGCACCAGGGCTCCCGCGGTGATAAGAGTTGCGTCCATTGGCTCGGCCTTCCCTCATTCCGTTTGTCTATCGGCTCGTAGCCGGGTATGTGGCTCCAATTGCAGTTAACGCGCGCCCGGCGCCGCGGTTACTGGTTACTGGTACCGTGCCCGGTGCCGGGGGCTTCTTCGAAGTGTACTAGGATTCACCTGGTAATCCTGCCCGATAGAGGAATCCATGATTGACACCCACTTACATCTGATCCCCGGAGTCGATGACGGGGCACGCGACTTCACCGAAAGCCTCGCCATGGCCAGAGCCATGTCCGCCGCGGGGGTGACCGCCGTGATCTGCACTCCCCACGGGGACGAAGGGGTCGGGCCTTCCCCGATAGAGGCCAGGCGGGCGCTCGACCGATTGGCCGAGATGCTGGGCGAGGAAGGCATTCTGATCGACCTGCATCTGGGCTACGAGCTCACCTTCAACTTCGCCGCGGCGAAGGAGCCCGAGTTGCTCCGCGACTACGCGCTCGGCCCCTCGGGCCGCTACGTGCTGCTGGAGGCGCCCTACCGGGAATGGCCCTCCTATGCCGAAGACCTGGTCTACCGGCTGAGGCTCAACGGCCTCACCCCGGTGATCGGTCATCCCGAGCGCAACCCGCGCCTCTCGCGCAATCCCGAGTTGCTCTCGGCCCTTCTGCGCTTGGGAGCGGTCTCGCAAGGGACCGCCTCCAGCCTGCGGGGCCTGTTTGGGTCGGGCGCGCGCCGCGCCCTCCTCGAGATGCTGTCGCGGGGAGAGCTGGATATCCTTGCCACCGACGCGCACTTCGCCCGGCCCGAGGTGTGGCGTTTGAACGAGGCGGCCGCCGAGTTGGAGCGGGAGTTCCCCGAGGTGGACCTGGACCGCCTCACGCGGCGCAACCCCCTCAGCATCATCGAGGGAAGACCTGTCGAGCCGGGAGCCCCACTGCAGCGAACCCGTACCCTCGGGGGGTACCTCCGCCGACTCTTGCGGTAGACTATCCGGCATGTTTCCCCGAAGGCATGACAAGGCAGCCGCCAAAGAAACGGTCCCGATCGAGGCGGAGGGCGCGGCCCGCCGCAAAGGAGTATGGCGGAGGCGAATCGCCAATCTGCTGATTCTCGCAGGCTTGGCGGTGCTGCTCTATCCGGCGGGCACCTGGGCCTATACCTGGTATCAGCAGGCCCAGCTCGAGAAAGAACTCAACCGGGCACATCCCGGTTTGGCGGGAGACACCGAGGAGTTCTTCGCCGACGGGATGGTCACGTTCACCCGAGACCTGAACGAAGAGCTCGCCAACCTCCGGGTTGAACGGGCCGACCTTCGCCAGGCCGCCGATGTCGCCCGGGAAAAGGCCGAAGCCCAGCAGCTATTCGAACGAGCCAAGAAATTCGCCGAAGAAGTCCAGGGTCAGGGCGGACTGCCGATCGGCAAGCTGATCGTCCCGAGCATTGGCCTCGAATCGGTCCTGATCCAGGGCGCCGGCACCTCGGACCTGCGTGAGGGCCCCGGTCACTGGCCGGAAACGCCCCTGCCGGGGCTGGGCGGCAACTTCGTGGTTTCGGGGCACCGCACCACGTACGGCGCTCCCTTCTTCAAGCTGGATAAGGTGATCGAGGGCGACGAAATTCAAGTGCTCATGCCCTACGTCGCCGCCCAGTACCGGGTGACGGAAACCATGATCGTGGCCCCGGATGAGGTCGAAGTGGTCGCTCAGCGCGGCCTGGAGGAAATTTCCTTGGCCACGTGCCACCCGATCTACAGCGCGCGCCAGCGGCTCGTGGTCAAGGCGGAACTGGTCGGTTTCAAGCTCCTGGGCTCCTAGAGCGACCCTTTCTCGTGGACCGCATCCATTGGCCCGGTCTGAAAGTCACGGGCATTCGTCCCCGGTGGGAAGTCCAATCGGGCGGCCGAAAATCGCCGCAAAAGTAAGTTTTCCTAGGATTTGCTCCCCGGTCCCTGGCGGGCCCGTGTCAAGTAGACAGAGGTTTGGCCTTACCAAACCGCGGCTCGTTTTGTCTGGTGAACCTCATTCCTCGCGTAGTTGAATCGGATGGGAATGCTCTGCCCTAGGCGGAGTCAAGGTGAATCGGTCAAGTGAAATATAGGGTCAAATCAGGAGTTGTATAGACGAGGCTCTTGTTCTAGACTGCCTTTCGAGGGTCCTGGAGTTGCGGCGCGAGACAAAGGGGATACGAAGATGTCGACCGTGGGGAAGCGGCTGCGAAAATTGCGCAAGGAGAAGGGCCTCACTCAGACTGAGGTGACCGGCGGGCAGTACTCCAAGGAATACGTAAGCCAGGTTGAGCTGGGCAAGACCAAACCGTCGCGTCGGGCCGTGAAGCTGTTCGCGAAATACCTCGATGTGGACGAATCGTACTTTGAGACCGGCGTCGACCTGGCCGGCAGCGAGCGCTTTGAGAACCTGATGGCCAACGGCGAGGTGCTGACCGAGCGTCGGGAGTACTTGGAGGCCATGAAGTCCTTCGACGAGGCCCGCACCATCGGCGAGAAGGCCGAGAATCAGGATTTCATCTGGAGGTCCGAGGTCGGCCGCGCGTGGGCGATGCACTTCTCGGGCAAGCGGCGCGAAGCCCTGACCATCCTTGCCGAGGCCCGCGCCTACTACGAGGATCGTCATCCCAACAGCGTGGAGCTGGCCAGTGTTTTCTACCGGGTTGCCTCCATTCGGGAGGCGCTGGGTGACCTCAAGCTCTCCCTCCTGATTCTGGATGAGGCTCTCAAGATCATCGACCGCGCCGCTCTGCCGGCCGACCACCTGCGTATCCGCATCTACCGCCTCATGGCCTCGATTCATGCGAAGCGCCACGACCTGCAGGCCGGCCGCGAGGCTGCCGAGTCCGCCCTGGAACTGGCGAAGAGGTTGGACGATCGCAAGTCGCTGGCCGAGGCGTATTGGGAATCCGCCGTCCTGGAGGAGCGCCGGCGCGAGTTCATGAAGGCGACGGAGTACGCTTTGCGCGCGCGGGACATCCTCACCGAACTCGGGGACCAGCAGGATATGGCGCGTTTGATGTGCGACCTGGGCAAGCTCAAGCAGGACATGGGCAGGCACGACGAAGCGGTACAGCACTTCGAAACCGGCCTCGAGCTGCTGCGGGCGGTGGACGATCCAATCACCCGGGCCTCGCTTCTGAACGGCGTGGCCGAATCCAAACTGGCCTTGGGCGACATCGAGACCTCGTTGGACAACACCAGCAAGAGCCTAGCCATCATGGAGGGCCGCGAGTACGAGCCCTCTCTGCTGGGAGCGGGGCATCTGCTGCGGGCCAAGGCCTATCTGGCGCGCAAGGAAGTGGGCGAAGCCCGGAGAGAACTGGAAGCTGCCAAGACCCACTTCGAGGCACTCGAGACCAGCATGCATCTTGGGGGCGCACTCAAGCTGGAAGGAGACCTATTATTGGTCGAAGGGCGCACCGAAGAGGCGGCCGGCACCTTCCGGCGGGCGCTCGAGCTGATCGAGATGAACCCCTGCTGATCCGCGCGCTGAGCGGGTTCGACGTGTCCTTTGCGCGGCCGGGTTCGAGATCTATACTATAGATACGCTGTAAACGGTAGAAACTACTTTTCTTCTCGGCGACGTGCGTCGGGATGAGCGGGGCGGAAATACATGGCACTTCCATCCCAGGACATAGACCTCGAAAACCAAGTGGTAGAAGCATTGAAGCTTCTGCCTGCCCTAATGCGCTCGCTTGACTCGAGAACCCCGAGGCATGCCCGAAACCTGGGCGCTTCGGCTGCCCAGATGAGAGCGATCGTCCACCTGGCCGAGTACGGCCCCCAGACCATGGGAGAGCTTGCCCGGGGGCTTGCGATCACGACGCCATCGGCCACCGGACTGGTGGGTCCCCTCGTGGAGAAGGGCTTTCTGCGGCGCGAGCGGGACGTAAACGATCGGCGGGTGGTCAGGGTCGATTTGACGCCGTCGGCGAGGTCCGAAGCCGAACGGCTGCTCGCCGAGAGACGGGAAGAGATGGCCATGGCACTCGAAGGGATGAGTGAGCAGGAGCGCACGCACTTCGTGCAAGGTCTGCGCCGTTTGGTCGACGTCTATGAATCCCGGGCCAGAAGGATGCGGGGGGCTTGAGGCTGGGGCTGCGCCGAGGCGCTCCGTGTTATGCTTCGGCGGTCGATATAAGGCCTACTTCCCCAAATCGGAGTCGATGGGCGTAGAACGCTTCCTCGCATACCTGGCCGCTGCCCGGCCGGTGATCGATCGCAGGCTGCACGAGTACCTCGACGTGGTAGAGGACGGCTCTTCCCTCCATACCTACCTCTACGGCATCCTGGACGAATTCGTGGCTCGGGGAGGCAAACGCGTGCGCCCGGCCATGGCCATGATGGCCTGTGAGGCGGTGGGGGGCGATCCGCAGAGGGCACTTCCCAGCGGGTGCGCGGTTGAGTTCTTTCACGCCGCCGCCCTAATCCACGACGACATCATGGACGGCAGCGAACTCCGCCGCGACGCGGCCACGGCTCACATCGTTCACGGGGTGCCTCTGGCGATCAACACCGGGGACTTCGCTCTCGGCCTCGTGTGCACCATCGTGGTGCGGGATGCCGGCCTCGACGACCGGACGAAGATCTCGGTTCTGGACGCGATCGGGGAGATGAGCGCGCGTACCATCGAAGGCCAGGCTCTTGACGTGGGTTGGGTCCGGGACGACGTTTACGACCTGACTCCGGATGACTACCTCTACATGGCGCTTGGCAAGACCGGCTACTACTCCGGTATCTCGCCGCTCAAGATCGGAGCGCTGGTGGGTGGAGCAAGTCGAGAGCAGCAGGCGGCCCTCGAGCACTTCGGCAAGAACGCGGCCATCGCCTTCCAGATTCAAGACGACCTTCTGAACCTGACCGGCGATGAGCAGGCTACGGGCAAGGACTACCTCAACGACATTCTCGAGAGCAAGCGGACCCTGATGGTGATCCACGCTCTGGGCTCGACCCAGGGGGCTCAGCGCGAGAGACTGGTGTCTCTGTTGCGCAGAGGCACGCAGAAGACCGATGCCGAAGTCCGCGAGGTAGTCGACTTGCTGCAGGATCTGGGATCGATCGATTTCGCCAGGCAAACGGCCCGCACGCTGATCCTCGAGGCCCGTTCCTATCTGGCGCCACTGCCAGCATCCTCCGCGCGCGACGCGCTCGTCTCCATGGCGGACTTCTTCCTCGAACGCGAGCGCTAGCCCGGTGCGGGCGGTCGCGACCGACGGGCGCGGGGGTCTCGAGGTGCTGGACATCCCTCGGCCGCGGCCCGAAGAGCACGGGGCCCTCCTCAAAGTGGATGCCTGCGGATTCTGCGGCAGCGATCTGGACAAGGTGCGAGACCAAGCGCTGCCCGCGGGCAGGGTGCTCGGCCATGAGGTGGTCGGCCATCTGCTGGAGGACGGGTCCCTCGGGCATCGGGTGGCGGTGGCGCACCACGTGCCTTGCGGCCGCTGCCCGCGCTGCCGCTCCGGTCACTCCTCTCTTTGCCGGCAGTTCGTCAGTTCGGATCTCGACCCAGGCGGGCTTTCCGAGTTCATCGCGGTCTCGCGGGTTCACTTGGACAACGCGGTTTTTGCCCTGCCCGAGAGGATCGGTGATCTGGAAGGAACCCTGGTGGAGCCGATCTCGTGCGTTCTCCGGGCACTGGATACGGCCGCCGGCCTTCTCGGCGCCTATCCCCTCCCGGGTGTGCTGGGGGCGGGGGCCCCGGACGGGGGGCACGGCGGAGGGCCGGGAGAGTGGCGCGGTGCGGAAACCGCGGTCTTCGGAGGCGGAGGTTCCGGCCGGACGGGCGAGCTGGAGCAAAAGGACGTTCTCGTGGCGGGGTGCGGTTCGGTGGGCTTGCTCTTTCTCAGCCTGCTGCGCGCGGCCGCCCACCTGTCTGCTGCCGGGCCCGTCCATCCCAGCCGGCTCTTCTATCTGGAGCCAGACCCGGAGCGCGCCCGGTTGGCCGAATCCCTGGGGGCCCGCCCCTGGTCGCCGGAACAACCGGTTGAGGTGGCTTTCCTAACGGCCCCGCCGGCATTCCCCCAGCTGGTCGCGGCGTTGCCGGAAGGCGCCGTTTTGCTGGTATTCGCGGCGGGGGCGGAAGAGGTGCCTCTGCCGCTGGAACGCCTCTACCGCAGGGAACTCGTTATCGCCGGTGTGCGTTCCGGTTCGCCGCAGCACCTTCGCCGCGCGGTTGAAATCCTGGGTTCGGGCCGGCTCGACCTCAGTTGGTTCAGGCCTTTGGAGGTCGATTTCGCGGACCTGCCGGCGGCGGTGGAAAGCTATGCCCGCGGCGACGTGCTCAAGGTGGTCGCCCGGCCGTGAGGCAGGCATGAGGCAGGCATGAGGCAGGCGCTGTTTCACGGGCCCGGCGACGTGCGGCTGGCGGAGGTTCCGGTGCCCTCCCCCGGGGCCGGCGAAGTGCTGGTCAAGGTCGAGGTCACTCTGGTTTGCGGGACGGATGCCAAGACCTACCGGAGGGGGCACCCGTTGCTGCTGGCGGAAGCGCCCGCCCCCTTCGGCCACGAATATTCGGGGACCATAGTCGAGACTGGGGAGGGCGTCTCCAACTTCCGCGTGGGCGACCGGGTTACCAGCGCGAACTCCGCCCCCTGCGGTCACTGCTTCTTCTGCCGGCGGGATCAATTCTCTTTGTGCGAGCATCTGCAGCCTCTGTTGAACGGAGCCTACGCGGATTACCTGCTGGTGCCCGCGCCGATCGTGGCCACGAACATGTTCCGCGTGCCGGAAGACATGCCCGCGGAGCGCGCGGCCCTGCTGGAACCCCTGGCCTGCGTGCTCAAGGGGCTCGAGGTGGGGACCCCCGGCCCGGGAGTCACCGTGGCCATCATCGGCCTCGGCCCGATCGGTTTGATGCTGGTGTACGGGGCGGCGTCGCGGGGTGCGCGGGTTATTGCGGTGGGCAGGGGCCGGCACAAGCTGGAGGCCGCCAAGCGCATGGGCGCCGAGCACGTGATCGACTCCGATGGGTCCGCCGACGCCTTAACCGCGGTCCGTGCCCTGACGGAAGAGGAGCGGGGCGTGGATCTGGCCGTGGAGGCGGTGGGCCTCCCCGAGGTTTGGGACTTCGCCATCGCGGCCGCGAGAAAGGGCGGCACGGTGAACTTCTTTGGGGGCTGTGAACCGGGCAGCTTTGCCACCGTGGACACCTACCGCCTGCACTACGAAGAGTTGACGCTCGCAGCCGCATTCCACCACACCCCCAGGCACGTGCGGCTGGCGATGGATCTGCTCAAGCGCCCGGACTTTCCTCACGAGGTGCTGATCACACACCGCTATCCGCTCGAAGAATTGGTATTGCCCCTGCGAATGATGAGCAACGAACTGCCGCGTGATCCCGCCTTTATCAAGGCCGCGGTCGTCCCTTAAGCGCGTGGTACGGTAGCGGAATGCCGGATGAGCGTGTTAGACGATTGCTGCGTGAGCTCCCCTCGATCGAGGAGCTGCTGCAGGCCGCCGAGTCCCACGGTCTGCTCGGGGATTACCCGCGAGAGCGCGTAGCCGACGCCCTGCGGACCGCCGTCGAGCGGAGCCGCGATGAATTGCTCGGGGGCGCTCCCGCAGAACCGGCCGAAGAGCTGGTCGCCGGGGATTTCCTCCTGCGGGAGGCGGCCAACGCGCTCGAACTCGAATCTCGGCCTCGACTTCGCCGGGTCCTCAACGCCTCGGGAGTCGTGATCCACACGAACCTGGGCCGCTCCAAGCTGGCACCTTCCGCCTTTGCCCGAGTGGAGCAGGCCGCGCTCAACTACGGCAATCTGGAGTACGATCTCGCGGCCGGCGCCCGCGGTTCGCGGCACGACCACGTGGAGGCCCTCCTCCGGGGCCTGACCGGGGCCGCCGGAGCCATGGTCGTCAACAATAACGCCGCCGCGGTGCTGCTGATGCTGGCCGCGCTGGCGGAGGGCCGTGAAGTCGTCGTCAGCCGGGGCCAACTGGTGGAAATCGGCGGCTCCTTCCGCATCCCCGACATCATGCGGCTGAGCGGCGCCCGGCTCGTCGAGGTGGGCACCACCAACAAGACCCACTTCTCCGACTACGAGCGGGCGCTCACCGACGACACGGCGCTCCTGCTACGGGTGCACACCTCCAACTTCAAAGTGGTGGGCTTTGCCGAAGAGGTTCCCGTGGAAAGGTTGGTCGAGCTCGGCCGGAGCCATCAGGTATTGGTGGCCGACGACCTGGGCAGCGGAGCGCTCCTCGATCTGCCGGCCTCCTGGAAAGAGCCGTCCGTGGCTTCCTCGCTCGAGGCAGGAGTGGACGTCGTCAGCTTCAGCGGCGACAAGCTCTTGGGGGGGCCGCAGGCCGGAATCCTCCTGGGCACGGCCGAGGTGATCGAGCGCCTGAAGCGCCACCCCTTTGCCCGCGCAGTCCGCGTGGACAAGATGACCCTGGCCGCCCTCGAGGGAACGCTGCTCCTCTATCAAGATCCTGCCCGGGCGCGCCGGGAAATCCCCACGCTTCGCTACCTGGAGCGCGGCCCCCAGGAGACGCGGCGGCTCGCCAAACGGCTGGCGGAACTAGTGGAGGAATCGGTGGCGTCTGCAGGGATCGATTCGTCCGTCTGCGTCCGCGAGAGCGTGGGCAAGGCGGGAGGCGGGTCCTTGCCGCTGTTGGAGATTCCGAGCCATGCCGTGGCCCTGCGGAGTGGCGTGGAGGCTTCTCAGCTCGAGGCCGCCCTGCGCCGGGCTCCCCTGCCGCTGATCGGCCGGGTAGCTCAGGACGAGCTCTTGCTCGACGTGCTCGCTCTAGACGAGGAAGAACTGGAAGAGGTGGCCAATACCTTGGTCTGGGCGCTGAGTCAGGGGCGGGCGGAGGAAGCGGCGGGTGACTAAGCGCGGGCTCACTCTGGGCACCGCGGGTCACATCGACCACGGGAAGACCACCCTGGTCAAGGCGCTCACCGGCAAGGACACCGACCGCCTGCAGGAAGAGAAGGACCGGGGGATCAGCATCCAGCTGGGCTACGCAGAACTTACCCTTCCGAGCGGAGCCCACCTTTCGATCGTCGACGTGCCCGGTCACGAGCGGTTCGTCAAGAACATGGTTTCCGGCGCCACCGGCATAGATCTCTTTTTGCTGGTGGTCGCCGCGGACGACGGGGTGATGCCCCAGACGCGCGAGCACCTGCGCATCATCGAGCTCTTGGAGATCCCCCGGGGCGTGGTCGCTCTTACCAAGGTCGACATGGTCGATCCGGAGATGGTCGAACTGGCTACCGCCGACATCGAGGATTTCCTGGCCCAGACGCGTTACGCGGGCGCGCCCATTGTGCCGGTGAGCGGGGTCACGGGCAGGGGGCTCGAGCAACTGCTCGAAGTGATCACCGAGGTGGCGCAGGAGGTGCCCGAGCGGGGAACCTATCCGGCCACGCGGATGCCCGTGGACCGCGTCTTCAGCCTGAAGGGGATCGGCACCATCGTCACCGGCACCCTCTGGTCGGGGGAGCTGGGCACCGAGGCCACGGTCAGCGTGCTCCCGGCGCGGGAGGCCCAGGAGCTGAGCGAAGTCCGGGTGCGCTCCATTCAAGTGCACGACCAAGGAGTGGAGCGGGCCCTGGGGGGACAGCGGGTCGCCCTCAACCTGACCGGCATCGACAAAGAGCAGGTCGACCGCGGGCAGTGGATCGTGCTGGATCCGGCAGTGCGCCCCACCTATCTGGCCGACGTGCATCTGGTCTTACTGGCCGATGCCCCCGAGCCCTTGACCCGGGTTTCGCGCGTGCGGGTGGATCACGGCACGCAGGAGGTCATCGCCAAACTGGTGCTCGCGGACCGGGAAGAGTTGCGCCCCGGTGAGGACGCTTACGCCCAGCTCCGCTTCGAGGAGCAGGCTCTAGTCTATCCCGGAGATCACTTCATCCTACGTTCGCTGACGCCGGTTTCGACCATCGGAGGTGGCCGGGTATTCGATCCGCACCCGCGCAAGCACGGCACCGACCCGCGCTGGCGCGACCGGCTCAGAGTATTGGAGGAAGGCAGCGGCGAGGAGATCGCCCAGCTGCTGCTTCACGAGGCTTTCCCGCAGGGAATTCGGCGCCGCCGGCTGGAAGAGAGCCCTTATCTCTGGCGGCACGAAGGAGCAAAGGTGGTCAACCGTCTACTCCACCAAGAACTGGCGCACGAAGGACCGCAGAGTACGCTCTTCCTCTCCCAGGAATTGCGGGAGTTGGCCGGACGGGTGCTCGACGCCTTGAAGACCCGGGCGCGGGAGGAAGCCCTCGATCCCTACCTGACCGTCGGAGGCATCCGCCGGCTGGTGAGCGGCGGTCAGGAATGGCCCGCGCTCGACGCGGCGCTCGAGCTGCTGCAGAAGCAAGAAGCCGTGGTCCGCACCGAGCATGGCTTCCGCTGGGCCGAGGCCGCCGGAGGGCTCGAGGGCCGGGACGCCGAGACCGCCGAGCAGCTCTACCGGAACTTTGCAGAAGTGGAAGTGGAGACCCCCACGGTGCCCGCGGCGGCGGCGAAGGCCGGGCTCACGCCGAGCGAGGGCTTACGCTTGGTGCAGGCGCTGGAACGGCACGGCCGCATGGTCAAAGTGGGCGAGGACCTCTACTACGCCGAACCCGTGCTCTCGGCCCTCATCGGGCGCATCAGCGCGGCGATGGAGGAGCGCGGAGAGATCACTCTCGCCGAGGTCCGCGACCTGCTCGACACCTCGCGCAAGTATGCGCAGGCGGTGCTGGAGCACATGGATTCGGAAGGGCTCACCCTGCGCGTGGGCGACGCCCGCCGCCTGCGTAAGCGCCGGCGCTAACCCCGTCCGCACCAGCGCAGGAGCATGAGGGCGATGACTTCCGCCGCGGTGGTCACGTCCTCCAGCAGCACGTACTCGTCCGGTTGATGGGCGGTGGCGGCTATGCCGGGGCCGAAGACCACGGTGGGAACCCCCGCGGCTGCACCAAGCAGGCCGGCATCTGTCCCCCAGGGCGCGGCCACCATGGCCGGGCTTTCTCCCCGGACCTCCTCGACTACCTCGACGAGCGCCCGAACCAACTCGGACTCTGTATCCAGGCTGCAGGGTAACCAGCGCGCCCCGAACCATTCCAACTCGACCGGGTGCTTCGCCAGCCAATCATCTTCTTGGCCGAGGGCTGATATGGCCTTGCCCATCTGGGCTCGAGCATTCTCGATGGTTTCATCGGGGGCCACGCCCATGCGGCCCTCCAGCACGACCCGGTCGGGCACGCTCGAGGGCCACGCCCCACCCCGGATAACTCCCAAATTGATCGGCACCGGTATGGGCGTGGCCGCGTAGAGCGGATCGGTGATCCTCGAGTTGCGCTCTTTCTCCAACTCCAGGACCGCGGCCACCACTCCCATGGCCTTCTCGATCGCGCTGACGCCTTCGTAGCGCGACCCTCCGTGTGCCCCGTGCCCATGCACGGTTAGGCGGAACCAGAGCGAGCCCTGCTGTTTGGGAAACACAGCCAAGCCCGTCGGTTCGGGAATCAATCCTGCGTCCGCCCGGTAGCCCCGAAGGGAGGCGGCGAGGGTCCCGGCCCCGCCGGATTCCTCCTCCATGACCGACTCGAAGATCACATCGCCGGCCAGGCGAAGTCCGCATGCCTGGAGTGCCTGCAGCGCCATGAGAGAGGCGGCCACTCCGCCCTTCATGTCGCTGGCGCCGCGACCGTAGATTCTGCCCTCAACGAGCTCACCGCCCCAGGGGTTTTGCGTCCATTGTTCGGGATCGCCCACCGGGACGACATCGATATGGCCGTTCAGCAAGAAGGAGCGTCCTCCGCCGCTGCCGGGCAGCCGGCCAACCAGATTCGGGCTCCCGGCGAAGTCGGTTCGGGGCGAGGCGAAGAGAGGATGAGAGGAAAGCGCCTCGCCGTCGGGCTCCCAGAGGTCGACTTCCATGCCCAGGCGCTCCAGATGCCCGGCCAGCAATTGCTGGATCTGGGTCTCCTGGCCTTGCACGCTTCGGCACCGGGTCATCTCTCTGAGCACTTGCGCCGTCTGCTGCTCGTGCTCCGCCAGCCACTCGTGGATCACAACGCGGGTGTCCGATCCCTGCGTTTTCTCGCTCATCCCGACCTCCATGCACGCCGGCCCTGGGCCGCGCGTGGGCTCTTTCTCTAGAGCTTCTCGTAGATGGTGGCGATTCCCAGCCCCCCTGCCATGCAAAGCGTGACGAGGCCGTAGCGCACGTCTCTCCGGTGCATCTCGTTGAGCAGAGTCGTGGTCAGCTTTGCGCCGGTGGCGCCGACCGGGTGTCCGAGGGCGATCGCTCCTCCGTTCACGTTGACCCGATCCGGGTCCAGCTCGAGTTCCCGCATCACTGCCAGGCTCTGCGCGGCGAAGGCTTCGTTTAGCTCGATGAGATCGATGTCCTTCAGGGTGAGCCCCGCCCGATCGAGGGCCTTGCGGGTGGCCGGCACAGGACCGATGCCCATGATCGCCGGATCGACGCCGGCTGAGGCGAAGGCCTTGACCCGGGCCAGGGGCTCGAGCCCGAGTTCGTCGGCTTTAGCCCTGGAGGCGACGACCACGGCGGCAGCGCCGTCGTTCATAGGACAGGAATTTCCGGCGGTGACCGTTCCTCCATCGACGAAGACCGGGCGTAACTTTCGGAGGTCTTCCATCGTCGCCTCCGGCCGGACCGACTCGTCCTGGTCGAAGCTGCGCTCCGAGCGCCGCTCCTTGACCGTGACCGGGACGATTTCCGCCGCGAAGCGGCCTTCCCGCTGGGCTTCGGCCGCCCGGCGGTGGCTCTCCAGGGCGAAGGCGTCCTGCTCCTCGCGGGTGATGCCGTGCCTTTCCGCCAGGTTCTCCGCGGTTACGCCCATATGGACGCCCTCGAGCGAGCAAATCAGTCCGTCGCCAAAAAGGGCATCCACCATGAGATCGTCACCCATCCGTTTGCCCCAGCGATGTTGGACCAAATGGGGCACCAGGCTCATGTTCTCTACTCCGCCGGCGACCACGCAGTCCGCCTGCCCGCTCATGATCGACTGGGCGGCCAGGTCGATGGCCTTTAGCGACGAGCCGCAGGCTTTGATGACGATGAACGCCGGAGTGCGCTGGGGGAAGCCCGCGCGCTGGGAGGAAATGCGCGCCGAATTGAGACCGCCCCCATGTACGTAGCCGTGGCCGAAGATGACCTCGTCCACCGCTTCCCGCGGAACCCCGCTGCCGTCCATCAGCTCATCCAGGACCAGCCGGCCCAACTCGGCGGCGGGAATATCCTTGAGGGAACCGCCGAAGGCCCCCACGGCGGTGCGGCGGGCGGCTACGATCACGGCTTCCTGCATGGTTCTCCTCTCGGTGGGTCCGCATGGCGGACCGGGTCATTCAAAAGCATCCCGGGTTTCGGTCCACGGCCAGCCGGGCGGAGGTGGCGGACAGCACCTGCCCGACCGAGACTCCCTCCGCCACTTCTTTGAGAAGCAGGCCATCGGGGGTCACCTCGATCACGGCAAGATCGGTGATTATCATATCCACAGCCTCGCGTGCCGTCAGGGGAAAGGTGCACTCCGGAAGAATCTTAGGCGACCCGTCCTTCGCCGTGTGCAGCGTGAGTGCGATCACCTTTCGGGCCTTCTGCGCGAGTTCCATCGCTCCGCCCATCCCCGGGACCCGCTGTCCCGGCACGAGCCAATTCGCCAGGTCTCCGCGCTCGCCCACCTGCAGGGCGCCGAGTACGGTCAGGTCCAGCCGGCCGCGGCGGATCATGCCAAAGGCAATGGTGCTGTCGAAGTAGGAAGCGCCCGCCTCCTCGGTGACGGGTAATCCGCCGGCGTTTATCAGATTGGGATCTTCGCGGCCCCGCTCTGGGGTCCGTCCGTAACCCAGCATGCCGTTCTCGGCCTGAAAGGTGACCCGCCGGCCTTCGGGGACGTGGTCGGCAACCAGGGTGGGCAGGCCGATGCCCAGGTTGACGACCATCCCATCGCAGATCTCTTGGGCGGCTCGAGCAGCCATCCGCTGCTTTACTCCCAGGCCCACTTCCACCCCACTCCCTCGCTCTGCACGATCATGTCCACGAAGATGCCCGGGGTGACGATCTCCTCCGGATCCAGTTCTCCCACCGGAACGATCTCGTCGGCTTCGGCAATGGTGAAATCTCCGGCCATGGCCACGAAAGGATTGAAGTTGCGCGCCGTCTTGTCGAACAGCAGATTCCCGGAGCGGTCGGCCTTCCGGGCGTGAACGATGGCAACCTCCGCGGTAAGTGCGGACTCCACCAGGTACGTCACCCCGTCCTCGAGGACCAGCATCTGTTTGCCTTCCCCGGCGATCGTATCCAGGCCCACGTCTACGAGGATGCCGCCGAGACCGACGCCTCCTGCCCTGATCCGCTCGGCGAGGGTGCCCTGCGGGCTGAACTCCACGCGCAGTTCTCCGTCGGTCATCTGCTTGCCCGCTACGGGGTTTGAGCCGATGTGGGAAACGATCAGCCGGCTGACCCGACGGTTGACGATTAGTGGGCCGACTCCCACTTCGGGAAAACCGGAGTCGTTGCCGATGAGGGTCAGATCGCGGACCCCGGACTCGAGTATCGCCCGTATCAGCGTGGGCGGAGTGCCCACCCCTCCGAAGCCACCGAACATCAGGGTCATGCCGTCGTGGAAGACTTCGAGCGCGCGGTTGAGGGGCGCCACCTTGCCGGGTTCTGCGGCTAAGGTCAACGCTACCTTGCCCGGTCCGGCGACGGTCTGGAGTGCCGTCGGGTCGGCCGCGTCATCGGCCCGACTCACACCCGGCGGTCTCGGCGCCGTGTACCGTCCATATGTCCGACTGCAGTTGCTCTTCGACGTCATAAAGGGCGTCGTCGAGAATGGCGATAAGGCGGTCGAGGTCGGTCTCCGAGATGTTCAGAGGAGGAGCGATGATGACCGCATCGCCCGGCCGCGAATCCGCCCCTGCGAGCGCCGGATAGAGCAGGAGGCCCCGGTCTTGGGCCGCCTGCACCAGTCGGGCCGTGGCCTGGCAGGACGAGGGGAAGGGCGTTCGCGTCAAGCGGTCGGCGATCAGTTCGGCGCCCCAGAGCATGCCCATGCCGCGCACGTTACCAACGGCGGGGTGCCTTTCTTCGAGTTCTCCCAGCCTGTGCGCGAGCACCGCTTCCATGGAGCGGGACCTCTCCACGAGCTTGTGTTCGGTCATGTAGCGGCATACGGCGAGGGCCACGGCGCAGGAGAGCGGGTTCCCCGAGAAGGTGTGGCCGCTCATGATGGCCCCCGAGCCGTCGCGGATGGTCTGCACCACCGCATCGCTCACCAAAGTGGCGGCCAGCGGGGTGTATCCTGCGGTCAGCCCTTTGCCCAGCGCGACCAGATCGGCCTGCACGTGCCAGTGATCAAGGGCATGCGCGTACCCGGTTCGGCCGCAACCGGTCATCACTTCGTCGGCGATCAAGAGAATGTGATGGCGCTCGCAGATCTCTTTGATTCGGGGAAAATACTCCGGCGGGGGCGGAATCGCCCCTCCGGCCGCGCCGATCACCGGTTCCACGGCGAACCCGGCGATGGAGTGGGCGCCGATCGAGGTCACCTTCTCCTCCAAGTCGTCGGCACACGCGATACCGCAGGAGGGATAGGACCGGCCCAGCGGGCAGCGGTAGCAGTAAGGAGGAGCGACCACAGGAAAACCGTGGAGCAGCGGGGCGAAGAGCCGCCGGCGCACAACGTGGCCGGACATGCTCAGGGCTCCCAGGGTGATGCCGTGATAGCCCAGAGAACGGCCCAGCACGATGGTCTTGGTGGGCATCAACCTTTCTCGCCAATACTGCACGGCGATCTTCTGCGCCGTCTCCATGGCTTCGGATCCGCTATTGACGAAGAAGACCCAGTCCAGATCTCCGGGAGCCTGGCTTCTGAGCTCCTCGGCCAGCATTTCGGCGGGGGGGTTGGAGAACTGACCCCGGTAGGAGAAGCAGATGCGCGCCGCCTGCTCGGTCATCGCCTCGACGATCTCATCCACCCCGTGGCCGATAGCCGCGGTGACGGCGCCGGAGCAGCCGTCCAGGTAGGCGGTGCCTTCGGCGTCATAGATGTAGCTGCCCTCTCCCCTTACTGCCAGCGGATAGGCGCGATCGAGGAACGGCGTGATCAAAGGCATGGAGATCTTCCCCCCAGGGTGGCGCGTTCAGCCACTTATAGCAGCGGGCGTGGCGTCGTACTATTGGCGGGCTGGTCCACAAATATGCGCGGTCGGTTGGACCACTTGTACAAGCCAATTCCGCCGCCCATACTTACAGGACTGTAAATGCTGTACGAACCGGAGAAGAGGACCAGTCTGTGTCACTGACCATGAGGGAGATTCTCGAGCTGGACCCGCTGAGTCGAGGCCGATTGGTGGCCGGGGCGAAGGGCCTTGACAACGAGGTCCGCTGGGTGACGATAGTCGAAGTGCTCGAGGACGTCGGCCGCTTGGAGCCGGGTGAACTTCTGGTGACCACGGCCTATCAGTTGAACGAAGAACCCCTGCGTCAGCGCAAGTACGTGGAAGGTCTGGCAGCGAGAGGCCTCGCCGGGCTGGCCGTGATTACCGGTTTCTATCTGGACGAGATTCCTGCCGCAATGCGTGAAGCGGCAGACGAAGTTCGCCTCCCTCTGATCGACTTGCCACCCACACTCAACTTTTCCGATATCACTCACGCCGTACTGGAGAGATTGGTGAACCGCCAGTACGAGCTGCTTCACGCCTCGGAGGAGGTCCACTCTGAGTTGACCCGCCTGGCGCTCGAGGATGCGGAACTTGCCGAACTCGTTGAGCTCATGGGCCGCTGGACCACGGGAGAGGTCGTCTTGTGGAATGCTTCCGGCCTTCCGGTAGAGGGGCGGCCGAGTGACGCCACCCAAGAGGTCCTCGCCGGCCTGATCGAGACCTCGCCCGCGGGAAACCCGTCTGAGGGAGTTCCGCTTCCTACGCTGCGCTTTGTCCTGGATGACGGAGAGTGTCTGGTGGTTCCGGTGCGCGCCGGCCCGAATCTCCATGGCTACATCAGCCTCGCGCAAAGCCGAGGACGGGTTCGCGAACTGGAGGCAGTGGCCCTCAGACACGCCGCCACGGTCGCCGCTCTGTTGTTGTCGCGCAGGGAAGCGGTCAACGCCGAAACCACTAGACTGCGGGGCGAGTTCATGGATGCCGTTCTGCAGGCCGGCGAGCGCGACCGCAGCGGTGTAGTGGCCCGCGCCGCGGATTTTGGCTGTCACCTCGATCGGCCGCACGCCGCCCTGATCTTGGGAAGCGGCCGCGACTCTGAACCGCCGAGCCAGGGCGTGTCCCCCGGGCAGGGGTGGAACGGAGACCGGGCTAGGGTCGCGAGTCTGGTCTCGGACGTGCTCTGCTCACGGGTCGAAGGTTTTCTGCTCAGGCAAGGCAAGGGGCAGCTGGTGGTCCTGGCTGAAGTCACGTCCGCCGAGGAGGCCCAAGCGGTCGGCGAGGCCTTGCTCTCCTTGACCGACAGTCTCGAGGAGCCCCTGCGCGTGGGAGTGGGCATGGTCGCGCACGACCTGATGGATTTCGAGCGGAGCGTGCGTGAGGCCGAGGTGGCTTACCGCTTGGGACCCCTCATCGGCTCTGAGCAAGGGGTGGTTTCCTACGAAAGCTTGGGCCTGTTCCGGACGGCGGTGGAACTCGAGCAGAAGGGGGTTTCGCTGGACGAGCTCTGCCGCACCGCCCTTGGCGGCTTGTTCGCGGACGATCAGCGCATCCGGCGGCTCCGGGGGACCGTGGATGCTTTCTTCAGTAACCACGGGAACCTTCAGGCGACCGCCGACTCGCTCTACGTGCACCGGCACACGCTCCGTTATCGCCTGAAGCGGGTGGAGAGCATCACCGGTCGCGACCTCAAGGATCCGATGGATCGCCTGAGCCTTCATTTCGGCCTCGTGCTCTTTCGGTACCTCGAGGCGACCAACAACCTCACCTGAGCCAACGCACCTGAGCCAACCTCACCTGAACCGGGCCATTCGGGAAAGATGGCCCGGCGCCGCTAGAGGACCTGGCGCAAGAACTTGCTGGTCCGCTCCTCTTTGGGCGAGTCGAACATTTGCTGGGGCGTGTTGTCTTCGATGATCAGCCCCTCGTCCATCATGACCACGCGGTCTGCGACTTCTCGGGCGAAGCCCATCTCGTGGGTTACCACCAGCATGGTCATGCCTTCTGCGGCCAGATCCTGCATGACCTGCAGCACCTCCCCCACGAGTTCGGGGTCCAGCGCCGAGGTGGCCTCGTCGAAGAGCATGATGTCGGGTTCCATCGCCAGGGCCCGGGCGATGGCCACTCTCTGCTTCTGACCGCCGGAAAGTTGAGAAGGATAGGCTCGGTCTTTGTCCTCGAGGCCGACCTGGGACAATAACGCCCGGGCCTTTTCTCGAGCCGCCTTCTTCTTCTCCTTGCGCACATTGATGGGGGCCATCGTGACGTTCTCCAGCACGTTCTTGTGCGGGAATAGGTTGAAGTGCTGGAACACCATGCCCACCCGCGCCCGGACCTTATCCAGGTTCGTCGAATCCGGATCCACCAATTGGCCATCGATGTAGATCGAGCCCTGCTGGGCGAGCTCGAGAAAGTTCAGGCAGCGGAGCAGGGTGCTCTTGCCGGAACCGCTGGGCCCGATCAGCACCACCACGTCGCTGCGATCGACCTCGAGATTGATTCCTCGCAGAACGTGCAGTTTGCCGAAGTACTTGTGCACGTCCTCGAGCTTGATCATGTGTTCCGTATTGCTCATGGCGTCGCGTACTCCAGTTGCGGGACTTCCGGTTCGTTTCGTCGCTTTTCGACATCGAGGCGAGCTTCCAACCGGTTGACCAGCAGGGTGAAGATCAGCACCAGTACCAGGTAATACATCCCCGCAACGACGTAGGTCTCGAAGGGCTGGAAGTTCTCCGCCTGGATGCTGAGGGCGGTGCCGTAGATCTCGGAGACGCCCAGGTAGGCGACCAGGGATGAATCCTTGAGGCCGATGATGAACTGGTTGCCGAGGGGCGGTACCGCGCGCCGGAAGGCCTGGGGGAGGACCACCAGGCGCATCGATTGCCAGTAGGGAATGCCCAGGGAGCGAGAAGCTTCCATCTGCCCCTTGTCGATCGACTGGATCGCGCCCCGGAAGATCTCGGCGACGTAGGCTCCGGCGTGGATGGCCAGGGCCAGAGCTCCCGCCCAGAAGGAGCTCAACACGATCAGGCGGGATATGCCGAAGTACAGGAACATCAGTTGGACGATAAGCGGGGTTCCGCGAATCACGGTGATGTAGACGTTGGCCGCGCCATTCAGGAGCCGGTTGGGGGATAGCTTGAGAAAGGCCACGATCAGGCCGACGGCCACGGCCAGGAGCAGAGAGATGGCGGTCAGCCGGAGGGTCATTGACGTCGCCTCGAGGAAGGCGAAGAAGTGTTCCTGGAGGATAGAGAGCACGGTATTCCCCCTTGAGTGGTGGGCGGCCCGCCCGTGCGACGGGCCGCCCCGCTGCTACCCGGTTACTCGCCCAAGATGTTCCGGCCGAGCCACTTGTTGCTGATCTGTTCGTAAGTGCCGTCGGCGATCATCTCCTCGAGGGCGCTGTTGATTCCCTCGAGCAGCTGCGTGTCGTCCTTGCGCACCGCGATGCCCATCTCGTCGATGTAGAGCGGTTCGCCCACGTCCTTGATGTCCAGACCGTTCTCGTTGATCGCGGAGAAGCCCACCACCTGGTCGGTGATGACCGCGTCCACGCGGCCGGTGGGGAGATCCTGGAGGGCGATGACGTCGCTGTCGTAGCCCACGACCTTGTCCTCGTCGGTCAATTCGACCGCGATGTCCTTGAAGGTGGAGGCCTTGACCACGCCGATCTTCTTGCCGGCCAGGTCTTCCTTGCTGGTGATGTCGTTGTTGGCCGCGTCGACGAAGATCTGCGCGCCGGAGCGGTAGTAGGGCCGGGAAAAGCTGACCTGCTCCAGTCGTTCGTCGGTAATGGCCATCGAGCCCACGATTGCGTCGTACTTCGAAGACTTCAGGCCTTCGATGATGGTTTCCCAGGGGTTGGTCACCGGGTTGGCTTCCATCCCCATGCGCTTGGCGATCTCTTTGCCGATCTCGACGTCGAAGCCGACCAGTTCGCCGCCGTCTTTATAGTTGAACGGCTTGTAGAGACCGGACATGGCGTAGTTGAAGCTGCCCGAGGTCTCGGCGACGGTCTCTTCAGTGCTCTCGCTGGATTCGTCCGTGCTGTCGGTAGCGCCTTCTGCGGCGGCCTCGGTGGTGTCGGACGAGCCGTTGTCGTCCCCACAACCGATTGCGGCGAAAGTCGCAACCATGAGCAGCAGAAGAAGCAGCACGCCTAGCTTCTTGGTCATTCGTCCCCCTTCGTGGAGTTTCCCAGATGAACCATGATACCGAGCCGTTCTTGCCACCGATATCAGCACCTCTGGCCGAAGACCGGGACAGACTGTTGTACACATCGTATAAACCCTGGGCGTTTCGGCTTGGCCGGCGGACGGCTGTCCCGTGGTTTTCCAGCGCTTTTGTCTTGTTTAACAATTTGTTCGGTTTACGCATGCTTTTTGAGGCGTGAAACAACGTTTACTCGTTAGAAAATTCACATTTATCCTTGTATATAAAGAATGGGTTGACCATTGTCCAAAAGCATAGTAGAAGTATGTATACGGGGAGAGCGCTTCCAAAGCCGGACCGGGGGGTTACGGCTCCAAGCAACTTGCGATCGATCACTTTGTCCCTTTGGCGACTCCGTGATCGGGCGCAGCTTCCCCTCCTACAAATTGGCTGCTGTCAGAACGGGGGTGATGCCGTTGGATAGGCGGTAACCGGCGCACGGCGGATGTCTTATTCCGCCGGCACTCGCGCTGGGTTTCAGGTTCTCACTCATGTCGCTCCAAACGGAGGGATCCCTATGGCGAAGTACACGTCGATGGCATACAACAGCTGGGACGAGATGATCTTCGGCACCACGAAGAACCCGGTCTCGATCGGTCTCGGCCCGGTAGAATTGGGGAAGGGTTGGGTCGTTCCTCAGATCGTCCCGCATCCCCGCCCCGGTAGCACGGACACCAAGGAAAAGCTGCTCCGCGAGTACCAGCGGATGACCGATGACGCCCTGGGCAGATGTGTCGCCCTTGGTTTTCCCTCACTGGTAATCGAGTTCGAGCACATCTATCAGATGACCAGCCAGCCCGACTGGGCCGCGGCAATCTTCAAGCAGGCCAAAGCTCAGATGCAGGACTACTACGACAAGTACGGTCTGAAATCGGCCCTGATCTCGACTGTGGCCGACCTGCGCAAGCCCGATATGGTGCACATGCGCGATTCGCAGGAACTGACCTGGATGCTGGATACCTTTGCCTCCACGGCCGAGAACGGAGCTGACGTTCTCTCCATCGAGACCATGGGCGGCAAAGAGGTCTTCGACTGGGCCGTGCAGCGGCAGGACATCCGCGGCGTCATCTTCGGCATCGGCGTTCTGTCCAGCCGGGATATGGCTTGGCTGTGGCCGCAGATCGTGGAAACGGCCAAGAAGAACAACATCACCCCCGGCGGCGACACCGACTGCGCCCGCGGCAATACGGCCATGTTCCTCGCCGGCGGATACACCGCCACGGATCTACCGCACACCTTTGCGGCGCTGGCCCGTGCGTGCTCGGCGGCCCGTTCCCTCGTGGCCTATGAGCAAGGCGCGACCGGCCCGACCAAGGACTGCGCGTACGAAGATCCCATCATCAAGGCCATCACCGGCGTTCCCATCACCATGGAAGGCGTGGCCTCGGCCTGTGCCCACTCCGAGATGCAGTCCAACATCGTCTCGGCCGTGGTCGACCTCTGGAGCAACGAGGCGGTTGAGTACCACGACATGTTCGGCGGCTCGAGCGTCGAGGTCTTCACCGAGATCCTGGGCTACAACGTGGCTCAGATGAACGCTTCCATCGCTCTCGGCCAGGAGAAGGTCCTGCGCGATATCAACATCGCGAGCGACAAGTATCGTGATGTCCACGGCTTCATGCTCTCGCCGGACAACTCGTACGAGATCGGCAAGGCCATCGTGGAGAACATCGACAGCTACTACGGCCGGTCCAAAGCGGCAGTCCTCAAGACGGCCGAGCTGATCGCAGGCGATAGCAAGATGCAGCTGACCGAGTTCGAAAAAGACGCTCTGGACAAGGCGCGCCGCGAAGTGGAGGCCCTGCCTGATAGCGAGGACGAGTTCATCGATCAGTGCCTGAGCGACTACAAGAAGGTCGCCGGTTTCGACCCGAGTTCTTACGGCTTCTAGAGCCGGCAACTCGAAGAGCAGGCGTTCTTTTTAACAAGGAGGCACGATGCCAAAGAGTCTGAACGAAGTGAGCGACTTCAGCAATATCTTCACCCGGTACGACATCGGCGCGGCTGTGCAGAAGCGGGGCGCCGAGGACGTCAGCACGGACAAGGTCCTCCAGGCGATCGCCACGGGAGTGGTAGACGGCGACGAGGACATGGTGCTCGAGAACACCAACAAGGCGCTCGAGAACAATGAGCCCACCAAGGTCATCGATACCCTCATAGCGGGGATGCGTGAGGTCAGCAAGTTGTGGGATGACGGGGTGTATTACCTGCCCCAGGTGATCCTCTCCTCCGACGCACTGATGGTCGGTCTGGAGAAGGCCGAGGATGCGATGGGCGGCAAGGCCGAGAAGAAGGGCACCGTGGTCATGCACTGCGCGCACGGTGACATCCACGACATCGGTAAGAACATCGCGGCGGCGCTCATCCGGGCCAACGGCTTCAAGGTGATCGACCTGGGCTCCGACGTCCCCGAGGACGAAGTGGTCAAGGCGGTCAAGGACAACAACGCGAACCTGGTGACGGGTACGGCCCTGATGACCACCACCATGTCGGCCTTCGCCAAGATCGCCCAGATGATGAAGGACGAGGGCATGACCACTCCCTTCGTCTGCGGCGGCGGCGCGGTGTCCGAGGAGTACGTGACCAGCTTCGATCTGGGTGTCTACGCGGATCAGGCCAAGCAGGGCGTGGAGATGGCGACCGACGCTTCTTCCGGTATGTCCTGGGAGGATATGCGCGCCAAGTACAACCTGGTGATGTAGCCCTCTTCCCGGGCCTTTTGGGCGGCTCTCCTTTGCTCTCGCCCTGAGGTCCAACTTCGCTCTGCGGGGCGGCGCGCCATTCGGGCGCGCCGCCCCGTGCTCGTGGAGCATGGGCTTGTGCTAAATGCCCAGAAGTGGGTAACTCGATCACGACAGAACGGATCCGATCAGTGGGAGATCAACGGTGAACCACAAAGAGCGCTTTATGGCGGCTATCAGAGGCGAAGAAACCGATAGACCCTCGGTCTTCTCGGCGAACCAGACCGCTACGTACGACCAGATGGAAGCTTCGGGAGCATCTTGGCCGGAGGCACACCAGGAAGCCGGGGCCATGGCCGATCTGGCGGCTGCTGTCTACACCGAGGCCGGGTTCGACGCCGTCCGCGTACCCTACTGCCAGACCATAGAGGCGGAAGCCCTGGGCTCGACGGTCAAGTACGCCGGGAGTGAAGGTGTTCCCCGCATTCTCGATCACGGTTACAACGCCGGAGATTCCATCGAGCTGCCCGACGACTTCCTCGAGCGCGGCCGCATCCCCGAGGTGCTGAAGGCCATAAAGCTGCTCAAGGAGCGTTATGGTGACGAAGTGGCCATCGGCGGCAACGTCGTGGGCCCCTTCTCCATCGTCGCCAATCTGCTGGGGATCACCCCGGTTCTCAAGACCAGCTTCAAGAAGCCCGACGATCTGCAGCCCTTCCTGGAAGTGGCCGAGCAGGCCGGCACCAAACTGGGTGAGGCCATGGTGGAGGCGGGCGCCGACTTCCTGATCATCGAGGACATGATGGCTTCGATCGACGTGATCAGCCCGCCCATCTACAAAGCCGTGGCGCAACCCTGGGAGAAGCGGCAGATCGAGAATCTGCCCGACGTGCCCACCATCATCCACATCTGCGGGGCCGTCAATCCCATCGGCAAGGACATTGCCGAGACCGGAGCAACCGCCCTCAGCGTGGAGCCGAGCGTCGATGCGCCGGCCCTGAAAAAGGATCTGGAGGGCTTCGGCCGCCCGATTCCGCTGATCGGGGGAGTGGATGCGGTGGACACGCTCTTCTCGAAAGGAGAGGAAGAGGTCAAGGCCGATGTCCGCAAGGCGCTCGATCAGGGCTACGACATGATCGCTCCAGGCTGTTCCGTTCCCCCGCAGGCCACCATTGCCAAGTTGAAGGCCATGGTCGAGGCGGCGGAGGAGTATGCGGGCAGCCGCGCCTAGGGCTTTTTCGGCCCCGGATCTGGCAGAGCTGCGCGCGCAGGTAGGCGCGCGCAGCGGACTGCCCGTCGACGAACGTGAGGCGACCGCCCATGACGGGGTGTGGGCGGTCGGAGATGATTCGCTGCTATTTGCCGCTTTGGTGGCGGGCGAGCGCCCGGGCGAGCAGTTGGCCCGGGGGGTGCTGCTCGACAAGTGGGGAGCGGCGGCGCGCGCCGGTCGGGAGGACTTGGTTCCCCAGGTAGAGCCCTACCAGGACCACGACGGTCTCCTGTACCGCACCGCTCTTGCCTACCATCTCGACATCCCGGTGGCCTTCCATGGGCACACCGGAGTGGGCAAGACCGAATTGGTGCGTTACCTTGCGTGCCTGCTGCAGGCTCCCCTCTACCGGCTGAACCTTCACGGCCTTTCGACCACCGATGACATCATTGGCAAATTGTTGCCCGCAGGAGCGGGAGAGGTCAGGTTCCAGGACGGCCTGGTCACCACCGCCGTGCGGCACGGCGGGGTGCTGCTCCTGGAGGAGCTGAATGCCACCGGACAAGAGGTCTGGTTCTCGCTTCACGGCCTCCTGGATCAGTCGCGCGCCCTGGTCCTCGTCGAGAAGGACAACGAGGTGGTCAGGCAGCATCCCAACTGCCGCATTTTTTCGACCTTCAACCCGCCGGAGTTTCTCACCCTCTACCCCGGCACCAAGGAGCTCTCGACGGCATATCTGCGTCGCTGGGCGTCGATCCGCATCGGCTTCCTGGAGCGGGAGGCAGAGCGCGCCCTCTTGCTGCGACGCTTCCCCGAACTGGCCGCCGAGGAGTGCAGGGCGGATGTGGAGGCCATGCTCGAGGTCGCCGCCCTCTCGCAGGTCATGCTGGAGCAGAGCGCGAGTTCCTTCCCCTTCGTCTTTGCCACCGGAGTGCTGCACGCTTGGGCGCGGCTGGTGCCCTATCTGGGACCGTTACCGGCGGCGCGGATGACCTTCTACGACGTGCTCGACGAACGGCTCAAAGCGGTCTTTCGCGAGCAGGTCTTCGCCTACTCCACACCCTGGGACCTGAGCGCGCTGGGGTAAGACCGGGGGTTCGCTGCCCTCACGACCAGAGGGCCAGCGAGGCCGCCCGGGCCTCGGCCACGATATCGTCCAGCAGTTCGAGAAACACCGGCAGCGTCTCCCATCCCTCGGTCAGGCAGAGCGACCGGGGGTGGTAGTCCGGGCAGATGCCGAGGCCCAGACCCAAAAGGTCGATGTTGACCCGTTTTAGCCAGGGCACCAGGGTCTCGCGGTAGTAGGGAGCAAGCTCCGAGCCCCCGAGCAGAGGGAGCACGTCTCTAACCGGCGTGCCGTCGGTCAGGACCACGATCATGCGGTGGTCGGCAGTCACGGACTGCGCCTGGGCGGCCGCCCAGCCCACGGCTTCGACTTCCCTGGTTCCCGAGATCAGATAGCCGAAGTCGCCGCCAAAATCGGTGGAGAAACTGCCGGTGCGGTGATCGTGCACCCGGGTGAGCTCGGAGGCGTAGAGGGTGACGTCGACCGGCACGCGAATCGTCTGGAGGACCTCGGTGAAAGCGGCCGCCACGGCCAGCGCCTTGGAGGCGTTGTCGTTCTGCAGCATGCTGTACGAGGCATCGACCAACAGGTGGAAGTAGTAGCTGGTCTTCTGAGGCGTTTCCAGCCTCTGGAACAGACGAAGATCTCCCTGGATGACGTATCGGCGCAGATTCGAGGTGCCGATGTGTCTGCCCGCCCGGTAGCGCCCGCGGTGCCGCCGTTCCCAGTTGGCGCGCAGAGCGCGCCGCAGAGCCGGCACTTCCTGGGCGAAGGCTTCCCGGGCGCGCGGCCCGTATTCGGCAGCCAGCCGTTCGAGAACCCTGCGGTTGATCTGGGTGGGCTCCAGTTCGCTTCCTTTGGCCACCTCGACCCGCAGGAGCACCTCGCCCCCGTCGACGTGCGGCAGGGGAATGATCTCGCCCCAGATGGGCTGAGCGGTCCCGCGGGCATTCAACTCTATGTCCGCGGCCAGAGGCTCGAGCTCTCGGCGCAGGGCTTCGGGATCGCCGGCGAAACTCTCCGGCCGGCTGTCCGTCCGGTCCCCCTCGAGCATCTCGGCGGACAGCATCTGGGGCAGCAGATCCCAGAGCAAGAACTCGGCGAGCGCGTAGGCTCCGGCCGGTTCCCCCGCCGAGAGCACCCGATTGAGCGAGGCGCGCAGGCGGCCCGATAGCCGGGAGGGAGGGTGCTCCTGCCGCCGTAGCAGCATGCCGGCCTCTCCCAACAGCGCCCTATCAGCTCCCGCCGATCGTGCCCAGCCCTGGGCCCGGGCGTCCCCGCCCTGCAGCAGGTGCGCGGCGTGAGGAAAGCGCCGCCGGAGCAGCCCGTCGCAGCGGTCCGCCTCCAGCCGCTCGAGCAGCCCCAGGATGGCGTCACTCCCCCGCTCGGTGCCCATCAGCTTGCGAAGCAGACGGGAATGACGGCGGGGGCGGGGGTCGTTCAGGGCGATGGCAACGGGATCGGGATCTTCGGGTCCAGGAGAAAAGAGCAGCCGGCCCAACCCATGGAGCACGCCCGCGCGGAGGGCCTTGCGATAGTCGTCGGCCCCCGCCTCTTCTGCCGGCGCCGGCAGAACCTCCGGCGAGAGCAGGCCGACTATGAGCCGGACGGCAAAACTCCCGTTACGGCGCCGCATCCAGGTGAGCGAAAGCCGCTCGCCCAGAGAGAACTCCACGCTCAGGTCGACCTTGGCCACCGAGCCGGCGAAGACCTCGGCCGAACGCGCCGCCGCCTCCAGCTTCTCGACCAGGCGGCCCGACTCCTCGAGCGAGAAGCCGGGGAAGATCAGGTGGGCGGGTTGCTCGAACCTCGCGCCGGGCATCGGCCGTTAGCGCGCCCGGATGAACTGACCGAAGTTAAAGCCCTTCTCCGGACAAGAGATCTGGCAGCGCAGGCAACTGAGACCCAGACAGCTCGCCGAGTCCACGCGCACTTCGGGCCGGCCCTCTTCGTCGTAGTCGAGAGTGATCGCGTTCTCGGGACACACGTCCTGACAGGTGCCGCAGGAGGTGCAGCCCTCGAAACAGGCCACCATCTGCATGCCGACGTCGGTGACCACTTTGAGGCCGCGGCTTCCCAGATCGGGGATGTCCCGGTCCACCAACCGGATGACCTCCGCCTTTTCGGGGAATTCGCGCGGGGCAGGCAGACCCTGGCGCTTCATGAACTTCAGGTACATCTCCCAGGGCATGCCCTCGGTCCAGTAGGCCAGTTCCAGAATGTAGACTTCTTTGAACACCTTGGCTTCGGCGAACATGGAGTGGCTGGCGCGCAGGTTCTTGGCGATCTCCTCGATCTCCCAGACGTGGTCCGGGTCGATCACCAGGTCGCGCGCCAGCATCAGGGAGGTATTCCCGATCTGGTACATGCGCTCGACCGAGGCCGGCACCATCCCGATCATCTGCGCCTTGCGGGCGTCGACGTATGTGCCCGAGGCGCCGGCCATGTAGGCGACCTTGACTTCCTCCAGGTCGATGCCCAGTTCCTGGGCCAGGGTGACGTGGCCGGCGCGGGCGGCCCCGACCGCCTTGCCCACCTCGATTACGTCTTCCTTACCGAGGACCACCCCGTTGGCCAGATGCATCTTGCCGTCCGGCGAGTTCAGGCCGGGCAGTTTGACGAAGCCGTCCTGCAGTCCCAGGCCAATGGCGCCCATTACCCCGGTTCCCGTGATGCCACGGGCGACGGCCTCGCCCTCCTCCAGGATCTCGCCGGTGCGGGGATCCAGCACCCCGGCGTCGGAGGCGAACATCTCTTCGTTCAGAACCAGATTGCGATAGCCGCCATTGGCGGCCTGCAAATCGGAGATGGCCCCGGGGGCGGCCAGCATGCCGTAGGCTATGGCCTGCCCCTCGAAGGCCGGGCCGCACGCGGCGGAACCGGTGACCACCTGATCGCCCACTTTGAGCGCCATCTCGGCGTTGGTGCCGTAGTCCGTGGCCAGGGATATCTCGTCCCGGTCCAGCATGCCCGACTTGACCATCATCGCCAGGGCGTCCGCGCCCACTTCGTGCCGGATCGCCGGGGGCACGATCAGCTGGGCGTCGTCAGGAAGGCCGAGCCCCGAAATTTCGCCCACCAGGCCGATGCGGGCTTCGCGCGACTGCAACTCAACGCCCAGGGATTCCCGTTTGTGCGCGCCGGCGTAGGCCAGATCGCGAATCTCCATCCCCTGAAAGAGGGACAGTTGGATGGGGTTGCCGCAAATTCCCAAGCGCACCACTTTGTCCCGGGGAATGCCGAGCGCCTCGATCACCTTGTTCGCCGAGTCGGCCAGCAGATGACGGGCTATCTGAGAGGGGCCGGCTTCCGCGCTCTCGACGGCGAAGTGCAGGTGGTCCATTACATTACCGCCGGGCAGGGGATGCTGGCTGGTGATCGCCGTAGATACGATCTCGCCGCTGTCCAGGTCGATGGCCTGTCCCCGAATCCCGCTGGTGCCCAGGTCGAGCGCTATGCCGTATCGTTCCATGCCTGCCCCTTAACGTTGGTTGGTGGCTCGAGCCGCTTTCGCGGGCCCGGCCGCGCATAATCTTTCGAACGCCTGGTCGAGCTTCTCGCGCTCGAGGTTCCGGCCGATCACGACCAAGCGGCCTTCGGGGAGGGGTCCGGCGGGTTGTTCCTCGAGGGTATCTCCCGCCAGATCCAGCCTCAGCCAGCCCTTCTCAGTTTCGGCCAGGACCTTGGCGCGCTCGACCTGACCGTAGCCGCCGGCGCGCAGTTCCTGGAACAGTTCGGTCAATGCTTCCCCGGCGACGGGGAGGAGCAGTCTGCGGCTGACCGAAGCAAAACCCTGCAGGGCCTCGCTCTCCGGCGCTTCTCTCGGGGGCCGGTATGGGGGCAGCTCGATGGTCTCGCTCACCTCACCCCGCACGGAGGGGACGATCCAGGCCCCGGGCGCAATGCTCTCGAGTCCCCCACGCACCATCGTCACCCGCGAATCGGGAACCAGATCGGTTTTATTGAGGATGATCAGGTCGGCGGTCTTGACCTGCGAGGTGAAGAAGGCGGGACTCTCGCGCAGCCGCTCGGCAAAAGTGGTTGCGTCGACCAGCACGAAGACCCGCACCCCATCGATGATGCCGCTCAGAGAGCCGTGTTCGAGCGCCTTGAGCACCTGCCCGGTGGTGGCGATGCCGGTGGGTTCGATCAGGAGGCGCTCCGGTTTCAAGTCGCGGGAGATCTCCAGGATTTGCGTGCGGAAGTCCATACGCAGGGTGCAGCAGATGCAACCGCTCGAAAGCTCGACCACACCCTCGGCGCCGGAGAGGAGCAGCCCATCGATGCCCAACTCCCCGAACTCGTTGACGAGCACGACCAAGCGGGAAGGGTCCGGATCGTTTTCGATCAGCCGGCTGATGAAGGTGGTCTTTCCGGCTCCCAGGTAGCCGGAGACGATGTCGACGTGCATGGTCCCCCCAGACTTAGCGTCGACTGCAGGACCGGCGCGAACCCCGGTTGCTCAGTGGTCGCGCCATTCAGCATTCTATCTCACCAGGGGCGGTCCAGCTTACCCGCCCCGTTGATAAACTGGTGAATGCCGGTATAGTGCCCATTAGCGGGGCTTTTGCCTGGTTCTTCGGGTGGGGGGCCGGGGAGGGTGGCCGCGAGGGATCGTTGTAGTTGCAGGAGAAAGGTCAGGATGTCCCTCAGCAAACACTTCCATCGTCCACCTCCGGCCCGGAAGGTGGACATCCACAAAGTCTGGGCCGCGATACGCTTCGAGGCCGCGCGCCAGTACGAGCTCTTCCACGACACGGCCCAGGCCGACACGCGCGAGCGCCAGATTACCTCGATGGAGCACGGCATCGTGAACATGGTGATGAGAGGCGCGGCCCGCGTCGAGGACGACGGGACCGTGCTCTTCTGGAATCCCCGCGACGGCGGGTTCGTCGAGTACGACGAGGACTACAACGAGCTGATGCTCGACTTCATGCGAGGCTTCGCCGGCGCCGCCGGTTAGGCCCGCCCGCTGGGCCCCGACCGGCTTCTCGGCGGCGGCTAGGTGTACCGCCCACGTAGGTTGTTGACATAAGAGAGGACCCTGCCGATTCGGTTGTT
>JADQBG010000017.1 GCA_016278725.1 Actinomycetota bacterium | reverse complement strand
CCAACCCCGCAGCCCCTCGCCCCCCAGATTGAAGGCCACGAATATCAGGGCCGGAACGAGCATGCCCCCGAGGGCCGCCGCGGCAGGCAGCACCGCCTGGCCCCTGGTCGACAGCTCCCCCACCAGGACTTCCCGCTTGATTTCGAGTCCCACTACGAAGAAGAAGATCACCATCAGGCCGTCGTTGATCCAGTGGTGCAGGTCGAAGGAGAGAGCGCGGCCGGCCACCCTCACGCCGGCCCTCGCCTCCCAGAGGCCGTCGTAGCTGCCGGCTTCGGGGGAGTTGGCCCAGACCAAGGCGACAAACGTGGCCGCGAGCAACAGCAAGCCCCCCGAGGCCTCTGCCTGAGCGAAGCTCCTAAACGGGCGAAGCAGCGTTTGCTTGGCCTTGTCTCCTGATTCGGTCATCGTCCAACCGCTCCCCCACTCAAGGTCTAATCCAAACGATCCTAATTCGTAGGGGGCGGGGGCGACGCGGCCGGATCTGCGCTGGGCTCGGGCTCAAGGCCGCTCGCCGGATCGATTGCGTACCTGCCCAGTCTGCGCAGCTCGAGCCATCCCCGGTAGCGGCCCGCCTGCAGTTCCCGCCAGGCCGTCTCCGCATCCGGGGCGGGAGTCTCGAGAGTCAGTCCGGCGGCTCCCAGGCCTTGGACGACGTGTGCGTCGGAGCCGGTGATGAACTTGGCCTCGGGAGCCAGATGCCCGCGCAGCTCGAGCATGCGCCGGTTTACCGTCTGTACGGCCTTACGCAGCTCTTCCGGTTCGCGGGAGACCGCCAGGCGTCCCAGCAGAGCGCTGAGGCGGACCGCATTGAACTCCAGGAAGTCGATACGCATCCGGCTGAACCATCCCGGCCAACGCACACGTCTGGCCGGCGTATCAAGCGGCGGGTGGGCGAAGGTGACGAGCACGCGGGAGTCCTCGAGGACCGCCAGGGGAGGGACGCGCCGCCCTGCGTGCCCGCGAAGCTCCTCGCGGTACTCCTCGAACAGCCCTTCGACCCAGGTATGCAGGAGAAAATCGAAAGGAGTTCCCTCCATGGTGATCTCCGTGGCGTAGAGGGTGCGGCCGGCGAGGTCCTTTGCCCAGTCCGCCCGGTAGAAGTCCCACGAACCATGATCGGACACGACCACGGCCTGGTGAGGCCGGTCGAGGAACCACTCGAGCAGGATATCGTCGGCTATGTTGGAGCAGGCCGAAGCCTGCCCGTGCACATGAGGATCGATCATTCTGATCGCTTCCATCAACCAGCATCTTTCCCGGTCGACACTCTCTGTCCGCTGCGTTCGGTAGACTCGTTATTATGATGCTTGTGATGCGTTCCCATGCTAGGGGAGCCACGTCGTCAACAGCACCACTCGAGGGAGCTCCGTTTGCGCTTGATTCACACGGCGGACTGGCACTTGGGCCGCCTTTTTCACAACCTCCACCTGACCGCGGACCAGCGCTTTATCTTAGACGGTTTGGTTGAGCTGATAGCCGAACTGCAGGCGGACGCCCTGATAGTGGCCGGCGACGTGTTCGACCGCGCGGTTCCTCCCACCGAAGCGGTGGAGTTGCTGGACGACGTCGTCGCGCGGGTGGCGCTCGAACTCGAGGTGCCCGTGGTGATGATCGCCGGCAACCACGACAGCCCCGCACGGCTGCAGTATTTCAGCGGCCTGGCCAGACGTGCGGGCGTCCACGTGGTGGGACAGGTCGGCGGCCAACCCATTCCGGCTCGGATCACCGGCCGGGACGGGGTGGATGTGGAGTTTTGGCCTCTGGCCTACACAGACCCCGAGACGGGCCGGGCCGAGTTGGGGCGCGACGATCTCCACTCACACGAGGCGGTGGTGGCCGCGCAACTGGAACTGGTCCGCCAGCGGCTCGACGAGGGCGCGCGTCAGGTGGTGCTCGCTCACGCCTTCGTTGCCGGCGGCGCCGAGAGCGAATCGGAGAGGGCGCTGTCGGTCGGCGGCTCGGGGGTGGTCTCCGCCGGCATCTTCGCCGGCTTTGACTACGTTGCCCTGGGTCATCTCCACCGGCCGCAGAGCGTGGGCGGAGAGCGAGTGCGCTACGCCGGCTCGCTGCTCAAGTACTCCTTCGAAGAGGCGGAGCACCAAAAGTCCGTTTCGGTGATCGATCTCGGCCGGGACGGCGCCCTCAGCATGGGAGAGCATTACCTTGCCCCGCGGCGCAATCTGCGGCGGGTGCAGGGGTCGCTGGCCGAGCTGCTGGCTTCGCCGCTTACCCTGGAAGACGGGGACGCCTACGTCGAGGTGGTCCTCACCGACGAGGATCCCGTGCTCGATCCGATGGACAAGCTTCGCAAGGTCTTTCCGCATCTGCTCTCCCTTCGGCGCCTGCAGACCGAACGGTTGGTGCTCGAGGGCCAGGGTGGCGTCGGCGGACTGGAGGCGCAGTCTCCGGAGGAACTCTTCGGGGCGTTTTTCGAAGAGGTCACCGGCGAACAATTGAGCGAACCTCAGGAGAAAGAGGTGGCCGCGGCAATCGACGAGGTGGAGCGGCTTCGCCGCGAGGTGGTTCGGTGAGGCCCGTCAGCCTGTCGATGACGGCTTTCGGGCCCTACCGCGACGTCGAGCACGTGGATTTCGGGGAGCTCGGTCCCAATCGAGTGTTCCTCATCCACGGCGAGACCGGGGCCGGCAAGACCACGGTGCTGGACGCCATGGTCTTCGCCCTCTACGGCGACACCAGCGGGGGTGAGCGCTCTGGTCGGCAAATGCGGTGCGAATCGGCCTCGCCGGGGTTGGCGACCGAGGTGGTGTTCGACTTCGCTCTGGGGGAGCGGGAGTACCGGTTGCGCCGACGTCCCGCCCAGGAGACCGCAGCGCTCAGAGGCTCGGGCACGGTCCGGCGGGCGGCGGAGTGCGTTCTTTGGGAGCGGACCGGCGCCGAGGACGGGCAGGAAGGGAAGCTGCTCGGCTCCAAGGCACGAGAGGTCGACTCCCTGGTCCGCTCCCTGCTGGGTTTCTCCTCGGATCAGTTCCGGCAGGTGGTCATGCTGCCGCAGGGACGGTTCCGCGATCTCTTGGCGGCGGGTTCCGACGAGCGCGAGGACATTCTGCGCCAGCTTTTCCGCACCGAGGAGTACGCGGCGCTCGAGCAACGGTTGGCCGAGCGCGCCAAGAAGGTGAAGGAGGATTGGAACCGTCTGCAGGCTGAGCGCGGAGCGGTGGTCTCGGCCGCGGGGGCCGAGGACGACTCCCATCTGGCGGCCCTTCGCGAGCAGGCCGCCAGATTCCACCAGTCCGCGCAGAGGGACCTCACGGCGGCCGAAGGCCGAGCAGAAGAAGCCCGCCGCCGGCTGCAGCTGGCGGTAACGGCGGACGAGGCGCGCCGCAAATTGGAGCGGGCGCGGCAGGCGTGCACCGAACTCGAGGACCGGGCCGCGCTCATGAAAGCGCGGGAGGATCGGTTGGCCGAGTCGGCCAGAGCCGAGAAAGCGCGGGCTGCGGCCGTCGCGCGAGACAGCGCTCGGGAGGAGGTCTCGCGCGCGGAGGCGGAATGCCGGGCGGCGGCATCGGAGTTGGAGGCGGCGGCCAGGAGCGAAGCGGACGCCGCCGCCGGTCTCGCCGCAGAGCAGGCTCGAGAACAGGAGCGCCGGGATGCCCGGGATGCCGTCAAACGGTTGGAGGATCTGCAGGAGACGATCGCGCAGTGGCGGGCGGCGGTGGAGACCTGCGAGACCGCGCAGATCGGCATGGCCCAGGCGCGGGCAGACCATGAGTCCGCGGCGTCCGCACTCATTCTGGCCGGGGAGGAACTCGAAGGAGCGACCGAAGCCACCGCGCGGGCGCGCCAGGCGGCCGAGCGCCTCAGCGGCACCGAGGCGCGTCTGCAACAGGCCAAACAGATAGCGGACCTGTGCCTGAAACTGGAAGACACTCGTAAGAGCCGAACGCAGGCCGAGCAAGTGCTTCGGCGCACCGAGCAGGACATCGAGCAGGCTGAGCGGGACCTGGCTCTGGCCAGGCAGATTTGCGGCCGGACCGAGACGGCCTGGCGCTTGGGTCGCGCCGCCACCCTGGCTCAGAGCCTGACTCCGGGGGGCCCCTGTCCGGTTTGCGGCTCCGAGGAGCACCCTTCACCGGCGCGAGCCTCGGCCGACGGCTGCGACGACGCCCGACTGGAGGAGGCAAGACAGGCGCTCGAGTCGGCCGGGGAGGCGGAGCGCCGGGCCCGAGAACGGGTAAATGCCGCCGAGCGCGAAGTCGATCTGGCGGGGGAGCGCGAGGCCGGCCTGCTGCATGCGCTGGACGAGCGCCGAGATCTGTCGTCCGAGGAGGCTCGGGAGTACGAGCGGGCCTGCAGGCTCGAGCACGAAAGGGGAGAGGCCGAGGCGAAGGGCCTCGGACGCCTGGAGGCGGCGGCGGCCGAGGCCCTTCGCCGCCGGCAGGCGGCCGAAGAGCGGGCTGCCCAGGCATTACTGGGATTGCAGAAATCGACCGCGGTCTTTGAGCGGGCCGACGACCGTCGGGGCTTCCTCGAAAGCTCGGTGCCGGCCGAGATGCGCCCTTCCGGCGCCCTGGAGGCAAGTCTGGAAAAGGCAAAGACCGAGCTTGCGCAACTGGAGGAGGCCTTCGACCAGGCGTCCGGCCGACACCGGAATGCCCGCGAGCATTTGGTCAAGTGGCAGACCACTGCCGCCGACGCCGAGAAAGCCCGGCTTGGAGCCCGTCAGCGGCTCGGTCTCACCCAAGCCGCCTTTGCCGACACTTTGAACGGGCTGGGTTTCGTCGACGAGGCGCAGTGGTACGCCGCCCTGCTCGAGGAGGAACAATCGCGAACGCTCGCCCGGGAGCTGTCGGACTATCAGGAACAACTCCAGCAGGCGCGGGGTTGGTTGCAACAGGCGGAAAAAGAGGTGCAGGATCTGCCCCCGGTCGACGCGGTCGATCCGGCCAAGGTCTCCTGCGAGGAGGCGGAGGCGGAACTCAAGAGGCTGCTGGACGTCTGTTCCATGGCCAAGGCGGAGCTGGGCAAGCTGCAGGACGCAACGGAGCGGCTGGCGGAATTGGATGCCTCGGCTGAGAGGGTAGAGGCGGCCTTTCAGACTGCCGGCCGCCTGGCCGAAGTCGCCAACGGCCAGGCAGGGGGGGACAAGATCTCCTTTCAGCGCTGGGTGCTCGGGGTCTACTTGGATGAGGTCCTGGTGGCGGCGAGCCGTCGGCTCTACCGCATGAGCCGGGGGCGGTACCGCCTCGTCCGTCAACGGGCGGCCGACGATGGCAGAAGGGCCTCGGGTCTGGGCTTGGCCGTTTTCGACGAATTCTCGGGCAGCACCCGCTCGGCCGTCACCTTGTCCGGGGGAGAGAGTTTCTTGGCCGCCCTTTCACTGGCCCTCGGTCTTGCGCAAACCGTCCAAGAGCGGTCTGGGGGCACAAGGCTCGAAACCATCTTCGTGGACGAAGGCTTTGGGGCCCTGGATCCGGACGCGCTCGAGTTGTCCATCGATGCCTTGATGGATCTGCAGGGCGACGGCCGGCTGGTCGGCGTAATCTCGCACGTCCCCGAACTCAGACAGGTGATCAGCGCGCGCCTCGAGGTGAGCGGCGGCCCGGAAGGGAGCCGCACCCGCTTTGTCGTGCCCTAGGTGAGGACCGCGACCGCCACCAACACTGGCGGGGCCGTCAGCAGTGCCAGCGGTAGCAGCAGGGGTTCGCCTTCCCGGTCGGGCTCGCACGGCTCATCGAAAGAGTCTGGCCGACAGGGATCGCCATCCGTGGCCCCGGCCTCTTCCCGAAACCGCATCTCGCTGACCACTTCGCGGCGGCCGTCTCGACGCAGACGGACGGCCAGCCGCTTCTCGCTCCGGTTCCGGTCGATTCCCAAGAGAAAGAGCAGGCCGACACCGGCGAGGAGCACCAGGCTGGGCATAAGGTCGGCTACCATTTTTCGCCCTCGGTGGTCTTGGCGGCAAACACCTCGTGCGGCAGCAGGAAGAAAGCGAAGACCTCCTGCGCCGGCAAGAGATCGAGCAGCCATAGCCAACGCGCCGCTTCGTTCGCCGCGCGTTCGCCGTATCTCTCGAAGCGGGCTTCGTATTCCTCGATTGTCAGGTTTTGGGGGAACATCCTCCCGATCCACCTTCAGTAGTTCCAGCCCTCGAACAGTGGTCTAGCTGTCGTACATTATTCGCCACCCAAATCAAAGATACCCAGGCGCGCCGGAGATACTCTCCTGGATCTTGCGATTCGGTTAAGGCCAATCAGCCCAGAGGCTCACCGCCGGAAGACGTGGCGGACCGTGTCGAACACCAACCGCCGAGTGCGGAACAACACCAATACCGACAGCACAAAGTAGACGACGGTGATCGTGCCCCGGGTATCGGGGAAGGCCAGCTGCGTGACGAAAAGGCCGAAGAGCGCACCCGCCCCGTACAGCGAGAGGCGCAGGTCCAGCAGCAGAACGACGGCAAAGATGCTCTGCGCCGCCGTCAGTAGCACCTCCTCCTTCTGCCGGTCGTCCAACTGCAAGGCCTCGGGCGCGCCGAGGGCTATGGAGTAGATCAGAGGCAACATGGCGACCAGCAAGGTCCACTGGTTGATCTTGGAGGAAACCAGAGCTCCCAGAGCGGGCGTGGTCAGTCCTCGCCAGGCGAACAGGGAAACCACGACGAATTCGGGCGCCTCGCTGGCAAGGGGAGCCAACCACTGCACCAGCAGGAATTCGTCGATGCCGAATTCGATCCCGGTCTCCACCAGCGCTTCCGCGAAGGATTCGGCCACAAGCAGGATGACCGCCGCGGGCGCCAGTGCCATCACGGCCGTCGCCACTCGGCGTCGGCCTTTGGGCAGGTCGCCGACGGTTTGGGCGGGGCCGACCAGGTGCGGCGGGTCGGCGGGCAGGCGGGCGATGCGGTAGATGTAGTAGACATAGAGCGCCAACAGCACCGCGAAGTCGATCAGAGAGATGTTGCCCTTCAAGGGGAGAACCAGGGCGTAGAGCGAAGCGGCGAGCAGGATGACTAGTTCGAGGCCGTGCCCCTTCTCGAGAGAAACCGTGGTCCTGCGGAAACGTATGTAGGCGATCACGAGCACCAAAGGCCAGGCGATACCGATGAGCAACCGGTTGGCCCCCGTCATGTTTGCCACCGCGTATGAGGCGTAGGTTGGGTCTTCAGCCGCCAGCCAGGCGAAGGAGGCGTCCACGACGTACTCGGGGAGGATGGCTATCAGTGCGAGCAGCGCGAGGGCCAGTCCCTGCGAGATTTCGAGCTGCGCCACCTCCGCCGCCCAACTGAGCAGAAAGGCGCCGCCCACGATGGCCAATCCGAAAAGGGCCGCGTCGGTCCAGTGTGGCAGCTCCGGGTGGGTCAGCCGGATCCAGAGTCCGGGCACCATGGCAAGAGCGGAGGCGATGATGATGACGATATTTCGGTTCATGGCTCCCTGCGGCGCTGGCGCTTTCCTATGGGACGATCGGTTTTCTTCCGCACGAGATCACGCGGGCCCGGCGCTCCACGCATGTCGAGAAACGGCTCCCATTTAATCAGGACGCAGTTTACATCCCCTGAGTCGGGAGCCCGCCCCGGAGGCCATCAGGCTACCCATTCTGTGAGCTAAAGCCACGCGGCCAGACGGCAGACGGACGGGGCTGGATCCTGAGGAATGCGGGCCGACCGTATCTCGCTGTGAATCTTTGCTTTAGAGTAAATAAATAGTGCAATGTAGATAAACTAAGCTATTTGCATGTGAAATTTCTTAGTAAACATATGTGTTGACTGACTATGAGACTTTTCACATAATAAGGATAACTAAGCATAAGTTAAGCGTAGAGAAACTACGAAAAACGGGGGTGGCTGTGAGCAAAAAGACTTGAGGGAGCGGGATGCTTTTGAGGAGAGAGGGAGGAGAAGCAATGGCGAACGGGGCAAGAAGAACTGCGCCAGTGGCGGGAGTGCTTGTGCTGCTCGCGGCCCTGGTCCTACTGCCGGCCGCCGCGGGGGCCGCGGGGCCGGGAGGCAGGTTCGGACGCACCACCACCACGAGCACCACGGAATCCACCGACCCGACCACCACCACGAGCACCACGGAATCCACCGACCCGACGACCAGCACCACCACGCGCCCTGATGAAGCGGGGCCGGGATCCGGCTCATCCACGGTGGGCAGCCTTTTTGGTGACCTCTACGTCGTCCTGCGCTATCAGGGCGGGGAGGCTAAGGTTGACGGGAGCGACGCCATCGCCGTCGGCGGCGAGCCGGTGTTGTCTCAGGCGCCTGGCTGGTACGCGGCTGAGGTCGGCGAAGGCGAGGACGTGACCTACGAGGTCATGCAAAGCGAAATCCCAAGCGGCTGCGTACAGCCGGTGGCGAGTTACGAGCGCTGGGGGGACATCTGGGAGCACGGTCACCAGGTGCTCGATGAGCAGGGCGAGATCTCGTGGATTCCGCTTGACCAACTGCTGACCGGCTACGAGCAGGGCCTTAGCCAGAACCGGATCCCGCTGGTCTTTACCTACGACGCCACCTGGGACCGCACCGAAGCCGAGGTGGGCCTGCTGACCGAGACGCCGACGGTAAATGCCGACGGTACGCTCAACCTGGTCATAGACCCCTACTTCGTCCCCCCCGGGGGCGCGTGGGAGGACCCGAACAACGGTCTTGTGACCTACCCTGAGGGAGTGCTCTGGACCGATCTGGTCCAGGAGGTCTCCTTTGGCCGCATGAACATCGCCCGCTCACCCGAGCACGTCCTTCAGGCGGCCTTCGACGAAGCCATCAACAACATCAACAGCCCGGATACGACCAAGCTCGAGATCGACAGCGCCGGCCGCCTGCTGCTGACCAAGAACGTCTACGACGAGTTCCTGGTCGACCCGCTCACCGGGGAACCACTCCTGGTGGGGGAAGTGAAAAAGGCGATCGACTCGCCGCTCGAGAATCTGGCGCTCTACGTCAAGTTGATGCGCGACGGCCACCTGGTGACGCCCGCGGACGAGCGAGAGCCCATCGAGCGCTCGCCCAACGGGGGCATGCCCTTGTGGAAGGAGATCGGGCTGGAGGACGGGCCCTCCGCAGATCTGCGCCCGACCATCGATATAGACAAGATGAGGCAGTGGGGGCTGGGCGGGTTGGTCGACGTGCAGGAAGTCGCCTACTACGCCTACTACACAACCGTGGATAGCGCCATCGACGGAGAGGGTCAGCCCGACCAGGATCCGGCGGTGGTGCCCGAGTACATGGTGGTGCCGGCTGCCGACGTGGTCGACCCGTTGACGCTGCCGGTGGGCGCTGAACTCTATACTGGACTCCTCACCGACGATGGAGGCGCGGCGCAGGGTAGCGACTTTGATTTCGCCGCCGCCTTCTTTGCCGCCGCCGCCGACAAGACCGGAGACATCACCGTCGACATGGTGGTCTATCTGAACTCGATCCTGGGCCTCAATCAGGTCGTGGGGACGAGCGAGGACGGCACCGTGAACTACGAAGAGAATCCGGTGTATCTGGACTTTGCGGGTGCGGCGGGCTACGACCGTGTCGCCACGCTCGGCGCACGCGGTGCTGTGGTGACCGAAGGCGGGAATGGGTTCGCTCCCATTTATTCCGGTGAGGCCTGGGTCATCCAGCCGGAGATGCCATACGAGGGCGTGTGGTATGAGCTGGCGGTTCCCCTTGCGGACGGGACGATCGCTTTTGACCAGCTAGGCCGCGACCCGGGCAGCAACGCGCCCACCAATGAGGTTGCCGCGAACGACATCCTGGGCTTCACGCAGATGGCCGACGATGACCTGAGCGTCATCGAGTTCATCCACAACTTCGCGATACCGGCTACCGCGGTCGAGTAGTTCGAGAAGATCGGCTAGACCGAGTTGATTGAGCAGGCCCTTGTCGGGGCTCCGCCGGACTGCGCCGGCGGAGCCCCCGCCTTAGGGGGCGCCTCGCGGGTTCCCCAACCCCGGTTCCCGATCGGGCCCGCTCTCGGTTCTCCCTAAGCCTCCGCTTCGCTCTCCTCCATGAAGAGATCGGTGGTGCCCGCTTCGCCGTCCACGCCGCATGCCCGGCAGTAGCGCACCCCAAGCCAGGTGAGCCAGAGCAAGGGCAGAGCTCCCCCGACGATGAAGAGCACGTCGCCCGGCAGCCGCAACCACTCGAGCACGGTGTTCGTGGTCGAGGTCAGATACTGGAGCGTGCGCGCTTCCCAATAGCCCTGGTTCACCGACTCGTAGAGTTGGAGCACACCCAGCGGGAAAAGACTGACGAAGCTCATCCAGGCGAGACCGATGTTGAGGGACCAGAATGAGGTCTTCGCCATCCTCTCGGACCAGCGCTTCTCCGGCATGAGGTAGCGGAGGCAGAAAAGGGCGAGTCCCGCGGCGAGCATGCCGTAGACACCCATCATGGCGGTGTGTGCGTGGTTGGCGGTAAGGGCGGTGCCGATCTCGTAGTAGCTGACGATTGGCAAGTTGATCAAGAAGCCGAAGACACCGGCGCCCAGGAAGTTCCAAAAGCCCACGGCGACCAGGAACATGACCGCCCAGTAGTGGGGGAAGTGACCGCGGCCGATCCCCTGGGCGGTTCCAAGGCGGAGGAAGCTCCAAGCCTCCACCGTGAGCAGGGTGAGCGGGATGACCTCCGCCGCACTGAAGAAGGCGCCCATGGCCATCGTGGCTGCCGGGGTGCCGGAGAAGTAGAGGTGGTGCATGGTGCCGACCACCCCGCCGATCGAGTACAGGATGATGTCTAGGTAGACCACGATAAGCGCGGTCCGCATGGCGACCACGCCCAAGAGGACGAAGATGAAGGCCACCATCGCCGTGGTGAAGAGCTCGAGGAAGTCCTCGACCCAGAGGTGAACCACCCAGAAGCGCCAGTAGTCCGTGATGGTGAAGTGGGTGTCTGGCGTGGCCAGAAGGCCCACCGCGTAGAAGACGGGGATGGCAAGTCCCGCGTAAAAGAAGAGCCAGGGCATGTTGCCGTAGCTCTCGGAGCGCAGTCGGGTGCGCAGCCCCCGGAAGAGAATGGCCACCCAGAAGAAGAGACCCAGGGTGAGGAGCACCTGCCATACCCGCCCGAGGTCCAGATACTCGAATCCCTGGTGGCCGAACCAGGCCCACAGATCCCCGAGCATGCCTCTCTGGCCGAGCCATTCGCCGCCCAGGCTGCCGAAAACCACCACGGCAAGTGCGGCGAGCAGCAGGTAGGCAAGCACGTTCTGACCGCGAGGCTCGCGCCGCGAGATCAAGGGCAGCAGGAATATCCCGGCCGCCAGGAACGAGGTGGAGACCCAGAAGATGGAGAGCTGCACATGCCAGGTGCGCGAGATGGTGTAGGGGATCAGTTGAGCCAGATCCAACCCGAAGAAGCTGGAGAGATCCGCGCGGTAGTGGGCGGTCAGCGAGCCGACCAGGGTCTGCAGCAGGAAGAGCAGGCCCATGACCAGGAAGAACCAGGCGGTTGCCCGCTGCGCCGGGGTCAACCGCACCTCGTCAGGGCGGCGGAACCGCAGGTTCGCACCTTCGCGGCCGTGCCAGCCCAGCCAGTTGTAGCGTCCAAAGAGGCCGAGCAGGAAACCGGTTCCCGCGAGCAGGGCGATGATGGAGAGCGCGCTCCAGACCAGCGCGTCGCCGGTGGCGGTGTTGCCGATCGAGGGTTCGGGGGGCCAGTTGTTCGTGTAGGAGTAGTCCTTGTCCGGCCTCTGGGCCGCGGCCGCCCAGGCGGTCCAGCCGAAGAAGGCGGTCAGCTGCCGGATCTCCTCCGGATCGGTGATCGCTTCGCGGCGCAGGCCGTTCTCGGTGGAGGGGGTGCCGAAGAAGCCGGCGTAATGATCCGTGAGTTCGGCGAAGGCCTCCGCCTGCAGCGGGGTGAACTCGAGCACGCCGGAATCGGGATCGTAGCGGTTGGTCCTCAGGATCTCACGAAGCCCCCCCTGCGGATCCGCAGTTCCCCGGCCGGCGAGGGCTTCATCCAGATAGGCGATCTCCCGATGAAGGTAGTCAGCGGTGAAGTCAGGGCCGAGATAGGCTCCATGCCCAAGCACGCTCCCGTACTCCATCAGGCCGTTTCTCAGGAAGACCTGCTGTCCGGCCATCACATCCGCTTCCGTAAAAAGGACCTCGCCATCGACCCGCACCTCCTCCGGGATGGGAGGCTTGTCGCGATAGTTCAGGGCGCCGAGCAGTCCGAGGAGAAAGAAACCGAGCACGAAGACAAAGGCCGAAGCCTGCAGCCAGCGTCGAGAGACGAGCAGGGGGCGTCGTTCTGGTGTCGTGCTCATTTTCCCTCCATGGTGGCTGCCAGACCTGACTGCCGGTTATTCCAGGTTGATTCCGTCCTCAATCACGCAGGTTTCCAATCCGTCCGTGAACCGGTCAGATGGCCGGATGACCACGTCGCTTTGAGCGTGCTTCTCCGCGGCCGAGAACCGGCCGGAAGACCAGTGTGCCGCCCTCTTTGCCGCAGTAATCTCGGGATGTGGGATGTTCGGCGAATCCTAGGAGGCATCATGAAGTCCGTCGTCGTATTCGAATCGCTCTGGGGAAACACCGCGGCCATCGCTCGGGCCGTCGCGGAGGGATTGGGACCGGAGGCTCGAGCGCTGAGTACCGGAGAAGCCACGATGGAGGCGATCGAGGGCGCGGAGCTGTTGGTCGCAGGCTCGCCGGTTCTGGCCTTCGGGCTGCCCACGGAGAAGGTCCGCGAGGGGATCAGAACCAGTCCTGGACGAGCACCGGCCCCTCCGGATCTGTCGAACCCCTCGTGAGCAACGAAGCGAAGAGAGACGGCCTTGATCTCGCTGAGTTTTTCTCCGGCTACGAGGAGGCGCGCGCGCTCTTCGATGTCTTGAGGCGCGCACGGATACCGAAGGCAATCAGATCGGCATCCAGCAGCCCCCGGCGATGAAGGACGCCGAGTAGGGCGGTCTTGGGGCGGTCTACTACAGCGGTCTACCAGTTGGCCTCCGTGTAGGCCCGCCGGAGAATGCTCAGGGTGGCATCGAGCGAGTCGCCCCGGACCGCTTCCTGCCGCCCGCTCCCCGGCGCCAAAAGCATCCGCAAGGGTTCCAACACGTGAGGCGCCCTTTCGAGCAGCAACTTGGGATAGATCTCCAGGTTGGGCGAGGGCGTGTGGGTTAGAGCCACGAACCCCTTGTCCATCCCCGGCAAAGCCAACAGCAGGGTCGGGTTTCCTGCCGAGTCGGGTTGCCTCACCAACCGGCAGAGCCCCTCGCTTTCCAACTCCACCGCCCAGGCCAGCATCCGGGTGAGCGAGGGCCCCGGCTTGCTTTCTACCGAGCGTAGCCACTCGCGCAGGCCATCATGGCGCTCGGCATCGCTTCCATCCATTCCGGGACCGAGGCGCCTGGCCAACAGCAGTTCGCCCTGGGCCATCATGTAGGAGGAGGCGACCACCAGGTCGATCTTCACTCGTGGACAGATGTGCACGAGTTGGGCGGCGGCTTCGTGAAGCACAGGGGAGCTATCCATCAACACGAAGACCAGCCGGTAGCGGGCTGCGGGCTGCAGGGAACGCGCCGCGGCCAGAAGATGCGTGAGCAGGACCTCCGGCCGGCGCCGGCCTTCTTCGATGGCGATGAGCACCCGGGTCTGATCGGCCTCCTCCGCCAGCAGATCGATACGAACCTCGGCCGCGCCCAATCCCAGGCGGACGTTGCGCCGGGTGATGCGGAGTTCGGGGTCGCCCGCCAAGGGCAGGAAGCTGGGCTGCTCCCCGATAACCCTGCGTAACAGTACGGGATTCCGGACGGGGGTCTCCATAACCCTCGCCCAGTCCTTGCCGTGCTCGTGGTATAGGGCTCGCGCGATGGTGAACGGGTCCTTTCGCAGGGGCGGTTGGCGACCTCTCGACTGCTTTTCCACACTGCGGCAAATACTCCTGCCGGGGGAAGCGCTCAATCATCGAGGGATTGGACCGCCCGGCGACAGCGCTCCACCAATGCGGGATCACCAAGGCGCCGGCCCCATTCGGCGAAGGCTTCCGTTGGTCCTCGCCAGCGCAACCGGTCCACATTTTCGAAAAGCGCGACCTGGGACCGGAGCGTGGCCAGGTCTTTGAAGAGCAGCGCCCGTTCACGCTCCTGCCCAAGCTCGGCCAGGGGAAAGTTCTCGAGCGGCCCGAAGCGGTTGAGCAGCCTGGCCGCGGTCACCGGGCCGACTCCCCTGACGCCGGGGAAGCCATCGGCGGAGTCGCCCACCAGGGCCAGATAGTCGGGGATCAGGGCGGGAGGGACGCCGTATTTCTCGCGCACGGCGACGGCATCCATGATTTTGCCCGTTCGCCGGTAGACCTGCACGACCCGATCTCCCCGAACCGATTGGGCCAGGTCTTTGTCGGGCGTCCAGATGCTCACCATGTCCACGCGGGGATCCCGCTCGGCGATACGGGCGGCGGAGGCAAGGGCGTCGTCCGCCTCCAATTCGACCATGGGCCAAACCAAGACCCCCATGGCTGTGAGCGCTTCCTCCAGCGGCTCGAATTGGGCGAGCAGCGCCGGATCCATTCCCTCGCTGGATTTGTATCCGGGCCAGAGTTCGTTGCGGAAGGACTCGATCACATGGTCGGTGGCCACCCCCAGGTGGGTGGCGCCTCCCTCGAGCATCCCCAGAACCGTGCGGGTCACCCCGAGCACGGCCCCGTAGGCGGCCTCCCTGCCATCTTTGGCCCGGCGCAGGCCGTGATAGTGGCGGAAGAGCTCATAGGTGCCGTCGACCAGGTGCACGATCATGACAGAGTCCCCAGACTCAGAGGCGCCACCCTTCCCGTTCGAAGACCGCGCTCTCGAGCCGGTCGATAGTGTCCGACAGTTGGCGGGTGCTCGCCGATCCGGGCAGACGATCAGCGAGAATTGCGGAGACCTCGCGGTAGTACCAGAGAGTGCCCTTGCCTCCGCCTTTGAATCGGGGCCAGAGTTCCTCACCGATGTCCAGATAGTCGGCCAGAACTGACCGCGCATTGTGCAGCTTGTCGGCCGCGCTCACCAGCAGGACGGAGCGGTTCTTCGTGGTCTTCAGGTGGTGGATGTACGCCTTCTTGCGGTCAAGCCAAGGCGCCTTCTCCTCGCCATCGCCCAGGGTGGAGTCGCTGCAGCCCTCGACGATATCCGCCGCCTGCTCACCGAATCGGGCGCGGATGTCTTCGAGGCGATCCCTGCCCCCACGGTCCTCGACAGCGTCGTGCAGGAGCGCGGCGATCACCTCGTGCTCATCTCCGCGATCCTCCAGCACCAGAGCGGCGACCGCGAGAAGGTGCGACAGGTAGGGAATGGGGGTGCCCTTCCGCAACTGCCCACCGTGCACGAGGGTTGCGTACAGGACGGCCTCGTCGAACCTCGTTGTCAAGACCGCGGACGCAGGCTCAGGGCGGGGGTCACCCCCCGCGGGACCCATGTCCCCCTGATGTCGGTTGTCTTGCCCCTTAGCCAATCGGGCACCTCCTCAACATTGCCTCATCGCGTGTTCCAATCACGAGGGCGGTTCGATGACTCGAGTCCGCGAGGTAGTAGACGAAGATGGAGCCCCCCACCACCTCGACCGGGCGCAGCCCGTCGAGCCAGCTGTAGCTCGGCTCGCTCAACCGGGAGAGCTGGTACCGCGTGACGCTGACCGCGAACCATCCCTGAGGTCGTCCGTCCTGGACCGTCCACTTACGATACTTCTCCCCCAGGTAGTACTCGGGCAGCGCGCGCCCGAAGTAGTCCAGCCGGATTTCCTCGAGCCCCGTCTGCTCCAGCCAGGCGTCGAGACGCTTGAGATCCTGGCCCCAGTCGACGTTGGAGTCGGCCAGATACCGGTAACCTCGATCGCCTGCCAGCTCGTTGAAATAGGAGAGGTAGTTGGGGTACGCCGTCAATGAGGTTGTGGCGTACCAGACCAGCAGGACGGGCAATGCCAACCGCGCGACCCGCGGGCCGAGGTCGAGGCGGGCACCGCCGGTCCCCCAGAGGCCGGCCAGCCGGGAGACGAAAACAAAGACGAACGGATACAGCGGGAGCATGTAGCGGATGCCCAGATTGAGCGAGGCCTGCGTGCCCGCGAGAAGCAGGGCCGCGGGCAAGAGCCAGAGATAGATCTCCGTGAACCGGTCCTGCCGCGGCAGGCGCTTCCAAACAGCCAGGGTGAGGGGCACGAGGAGGAGCAGGGGAAGAGCAGTCTTCAGCAGGATGGCCGCCGGATAGTAGTACCACCAGCCCGCGGTCGAGGTTTCGCCGAAGAGAAAGGCGACTCGTCCCGCCTCTACGCTTTGGGCAATCCAGACGAAGCCCAGCACGTACTGAGCGATGGGACGGAGAAGGACATGGTCCGAGAACCCGGCTAGGACATTGGCGAGGGTCCCCTCGGGCAGCATCTGGGAGATCAGCGCCCGTTGGGTTTCGGGGGATAGCTGCAGCGTGTGCAGCAGGTAGAAGAGCCAAGCGAGGAGGAGACCGAGTCCTCCGATGACCGCCAGTCCCCCCAGCCGGCGTCCCGAGCGCGGCCAGGGACTCCCCCGCTCACCCAGCAACAGGAGCCCGGCGACCACCAGGTAGACCGGTGCTAGAAGGCCCGCGGAGAACTTAGTGACGAGAGCCACCGCTAGGGTCACCGCGGCCAAGGCCCCCCTCGCCCGCCCCGGCTTCTGCAGATAGCGCCACAAGCAGTAGAGGTGCAGGAACAGGGCGAAGGTGATGCCCAGGTCCATGGTGACGTAGCGCGAGTGGGCGAGTAGGTTGGGGTCGAACGCGTACAGCAGGAGAGCGACGATACCCGCGGCTCGCCCGAAGAGCTCCCGCGCCCAGGAGAAGACCAGGAGGCCGGTGGCCAGTGAGAGCAGCATGATCGGGAGGCGTCCGAACCTCAACAGGCGGTCGGCGTCGTTGCCGGAACCGAAGAGAAAGCGCTGTCCAAACTCCCACTGATTGTTCACGGCGGTGGAGGGAGAGTGATAGGCCTCGGCCGGGAAGTTCAAGTCCATGAACAAGAGGGGCAGGGCGGCGAGGTCTTTGATCAGCGGAGGGTGCTCCGGGTTCAGCCGGTACTCCCCCACCTCGAGGTAGGCGTAGCCGGCGGGCAGGTGCGCTACCTCGTCATAGGTGGCCGAGTCCCCGGCGGCCGAGAAGAACATGACCGCGAACTGCACGGCCAGTAGAACGAAGAGCCCGAGCCCCAGAACCGCCGGCCGCCACCGCGGAGGAATCGGCACCCGCGCCAAGCGGCGGCTCACTCCGGGCTCCGCTCGATCCCGGCCCCATCTCCAGAGCGCCCGACAGACCCCGACGACCGGTCGCTCCCCGCGAGCCCGGACGGTCTCCAGACCAGGCGATTGTAGAAGAAGAAGTTCCAGGCCATGCCCAGGAGGATGCCGACCACCGCGTAGAGGTGACCGGTACTCACCCGGAAGGGCAGCAGGGGCAGCGAGAAGAGCGGGAAAAGCCCGACGGCGAACTGACCCACGAGGGCCACCATTTGCTGCAAGCCAATGGACGCTCCCGAAGCCGCGTTGAACTGGATGAACTTCAGCGGCAGCTGCCGGGTCCGGAGCGGGCGGTCGGAGAAGGTCCAGAGGTTGTTGAAGGTGAAGTTGGAGACGACGGCGGTCTCCACGGCGAGGAAGAAGGCGAGCTGGTAGGGCAGGAAGCGCCACCAGAGGTTGAGGGCCAGCAGTTGGACTAGTGCCCCCGTGGAGCCCACTGCGGAGAATCTGAAGAAACGCCAGCGGCCGAGGTCGCGGAACCGCGTCCGGGCGACGAAGATCAGGGAATTGAAGATGTACTCCGAGGTCAGCTTAGACTCGCCCCTCTCGCGGTCCACGAAGTGAAAAGGCACCTCGGCTACGCGGAAACCACAGGCCAGCGCCTCGTGGAGAAAACCGATCTGGAAGGTGTAGCCCGAGCAGGTGGCGGTCGCCATTGCGGGAGCCACGGACTCGTAGACCTCCCGGCGCAAAGCGCGGTAGCCCGTAGTCCAGTCGCTCACCCCGTCGCGTCTCGCGAACACCAGGCGGATAAAGGCGTTGCCGCCTCGGCTGAGGAGCTTGCGGTGAAGCCTCCAGTCGTCAGGGATGCTCCCTCCGGCGGTGTAGCGAGAGCCGAGCACCAGGTCGGCCCCCGCCTCCAGAGCAGCGAGGAAGGCGGGCAACTTGGCGGGGTCGTGGGAGAGGTCTGCGTCGAACTCGAAAACAACATTTGCCCCCATCTTCCCGAAGGCATGGTTCATGCCCTTGAGGTAGGCCACCCCCAGCCCCGCCTTCTCCTCGTTGACCAGAAGATGCACCGCTTCCTGCTCCGCCGCCAACCGCGCCACCACCTCAAAGGTGCCGTCGGGGCTGGTATCGTCCACGAAGAGGATCTCCATCTCCCAGCCCTCGACCTCCTCGAACACGGCAAGGAGAGCCCGAACCACGGGGATCACGTTTTCCCGCTCGTTGTAGGTGGGGATGACGACCACCGCTTTTCTCATCATCTCCTGGGCATACCCGCCCGTATGGCCGGCGTACTCGGCCAGCGACGGGTACGGACGTGTGGGTGGCGGTGGAGGCACTGGCGCGCGGCCATCCCGCAAAGATAAGGCGGAGGGGGAGGGATTCGAACCCTCGGGACCCTCGCGGGCCCGCCAGTTTTCAAGACTGGTGCGTTAAACCGGACTCCGCCACCCCTCCACGCTGCCCGCGCGACGGCCGCTCGGCCGGCGGCGCGGGCTGATCCGCCAAACCGTGAATCGACGGATCCGGACCCAATTATAGCGTCGTCAGCCCCTGCCTCCGGCGATCTTGCGGGCTTCGGGCAGGGTGCGCAGATAGAGCATGGCCGCGAGACCGAGGAGCGGCCCGGGTGCGAGGAAGGTGAAGGCCCAGCGCCACCCGACTGTCTCTTCGAGGAAGGGGATCAGCCGGATGCTGAACGCGGTGAGCAGGAAGCCGAGCGCCAACTGCACGGTTAGCGCCGTTCCCACGTAGGCCTGACTCGCCGTCTCGGTGACGATGGCCGAAAACTGCGCCGAGTCTCCGACCACAGCCACTCCCCACAACAAGGCGACGGCGAGAAGCAGCCAGGGCGATCCTCCGAACAAGAAGCCGATTCCGAGCGAACAGGCCGCGGACGTTCCCAGCATCAGGGAAGTGGCGGTGGTGCGTTCCCAGCGGTCGGCGAGCGCACCTCCCGCCCAAGAGCCGAGGGCGCCGGCGGCGATGAAGGCGAAGGTGGCGAAGGCGGCTCTGCTGCCCACCGAGCGTCCGGTGGCCTCGAGTGAGGCGGTGTAGAAGGGCAGGAACCACGCCCAGGCGGCGAAGAGTTCCCACATGTGCCCGAAGTAGCCGAGAGAAGCCAGACGCACCCCTCGGTTGCGGATGACCTGCCCGATCTGCCGGGGATCGAAGACCGCCGTGGGGAAGGGGAAGGGTCCTTCGCTCACGGCGACCTCGACCAGCACCGCGGCCAGCAAGGTGGAGGCCGCGGTCACCGCGATGACGATCCGCCAATCCAATCCCCCGAGGCCGTTGACCAAGTGAGGCCCGGCGGTCCCAACCGTCAGGGCGGCGATCAGAGTACCCAGCGCGAGGCCGCGGCCGCGCACGAACCAGGTGGCGATCAGCTTTGAGTGCCGGCGGATACACTCCGGCGAGGAAGAAGCCGGTCGCGAAGCGCGGCGGGATGGCCAGGGCATAGCCGTCGGCAAGCAGGATCAGGCCGTTGGCGATGGTTGCCCCGAGGGCGCCGGCGAAGATTACGTGCCGCGCGCTGAGGATGTCGGCCAGATTCAATATCGCGGAGAGAAGGGCCCCCGCCATGAAGCCAAGTTGCACCATGATGGTCAACCAGGCGGCGCTCCCCCCGCTCAGGTTCCACAGGTCCCGAAGTTCGGGGATCGCCGCTGACACCGAGAACCACGGCGACATCCCGAGCACCAGAACCGCGGATAGAGCGGTCAGCGCTTTCCAACGGCCTAAGGCCTCTGCCGGCGGGCTCTCCGGAAGTCTACGTGCTTGTCGTTCGGTACTCATATCGGGCGCGGTGGCCTTGGCGGGCTTGGCTTGCCGCCCTCTTTGGAGGCCGGCGGGAAGGCTTGACGATGAACCTGATATTGAACCCCTACCCGGGGGCGCGGCGGGGGCACACATTCCCTACAACCGGGCTGTCTGGAGACTTCCGTCACTTGCCTCTCCACGGTTTCGAAGGGGTTCAGAATGGAAAGTAATGGAACCGTAACAAAGCGCAACCCGCGCGGATAGACCGGGAGACGGACCAAGCTCGGCAACCGCGGCGCGGGAGGGGGAGGGAAACAGAATGCGGAAGATCTCTCTGGTGCTACTTGTCGTGATCGCTATCTTCGTGATCGTCGGCTGCGGCGGCGACGATGAGACGACGACCGAGGAAACGGAGGCATTTGAGCCTTCAACCACCGAGCAGGCGTTGACCGAATCCACTGCGACCACCGAATCTCTGATGACGGAGCTGGTGGTACCGCTCAATCCCGATGAAGTGGTTCCGCCGGTAGATCTCGATGCGACGGGCTCGGCTGTGTTCCGGGTCGATCCTCAAGGTGAGCCCGCAATCGAATACGAGATCTACACTCAGGGCGCAGGGGAGATCACTGCGGCCCATATCCATGCGGGTGCCATGGGCGAGAACGGCCCGCCGATCATATGGCTCTACCCGGCCGAGCGGGCTCCCGGCGCCGGGTCGATGGACTCGACCTCGAGCAGCGAAGGCGAGATGGGCTCCGAGATGGGCTCCGAGATGGATTCCACCTCGACCAGTGAAGGCGACGGATCGGGTGACGACACCTCCACCACGTCGAGCGGCGGCGGTTCGTCCGCAGCAGAAGGTGACCTGCTGGTGAGGGGCCGCCTGACTCAAACCGGCCTGCAGCAAATGGATTCTCCAATGAGCCTCCAAGAGCTCCTGGTGATGCTGGCACAGGGCAATACCTACGTGCAGATCCACACCCAGGAGTATCCGGATGGGGCTTTGCGCGGCCAGGTGGTTTTCCCCGAACTGCAGAACGTGATGGGCATGCTGGGAATGGGGTCGCTCGGGGGCACCTCGACCACCGACGGTCTCGGGGGCTCCACCGGAACCATGGGTTCAGAAATGGGCGACGACGCCTCGGAAGGGGGAACGACCTCCACGAGTTGACGCGTGGGTTCGATTCATCATCGACCCAATTCTCGGGGCGGCGGCTCGGGAAGGATGCGGGAGACAGCGGGGCCCTCGGTTCTGCTGTCTTCTTGCGTGACCGGCCGCTCTTCCATTATGCCGCCGGCGAAGCGAATGCGGTCTGGGGGCACCGGCCGCGGGGGGATGGCCTCACTCTCCAGTTCTTGGTCGTCGGCCGCGCCGGCGCGAATCCGCCGCCGGTGCCACTGGATGCCGACCAGACCCACCAAGGATCCGGCCAGGTTGAACAGCAAATCCGTAGAGTTGTTGCGGTACCCTCCGACGGCCTCGTCGGCATCCAAAAAAAGGACTGCTCCGAACTCGACGATCTCGATGATGGCACCCACTCCCATGGCCATCAAAACCAGGACCACAGAGAGCACCCAACCGCTGCCGCGCACGGAGCGGTCGACGTGGGGAACCAAGGCGCTGTACAGAACCAGCGTGATCACGAATATTCCGACCGCGTGAACGAAGTTGTCGTAGCGGATGATGTTTCCGATCAAATAGACGTCGTATAGCCTGGTGCCGTCGACGTAGAGGTGCCCACCCATCAGGTGCAGCAGGCCCACGAACGAGAGGGCAATCAGCACGGCGGTACTCATCTTGAGGTCGCGGTGATAGGCGATCACGAAGATGATCAGACCCACCATGAGAACCATGTAGTAAAGGAATTCCACGTTCTGACGCAGGGCGGCGAGAACGCTGAAGATCACCATGTAGGCCACGGTAAAGGCGAGGACGCGCTTGTTTTGTGGAGTGATCGAAGAGAACATCGACGCCAAGAATAGCGGATCGGATCTGTTTTTAGGCTTCGAATCCGCCTTCAGCGGCGAACCGCAGCGCCCACCATCTTCGCCAAAAGCGGCGGCTGCTGAAGAGGAGAGCCGTCCCCACGGCCACGTACAGCAGGCCGATGTCTGCCCGGGGGATGGAACTGTGGCGGGCAAGCTGACCGAAGGCCATCATGCCGAGAACCAGAAACCAGGACCACTTGGAGAAGAAGCCGCCGGCGCAGGCATTGCGGCCGCGTGCGGCGATGCGTTCGATGGAGCGCAGAGCGGCACGATCGAGCACGAAGAGCCCTTTGACCAAGCCCAGGCATACGAAGACCAGGGCGTAGGTCACGCCGGCACCGCCCCAGCGCCCGAGGACCCAGAAGAGTCCGACCGCAAGCAGCGAGCTCCCCACGAGGCCCCACATCATCTCGGCCACGAGCAGCTGGCCGCGCTGGCCGAGCCGCGGCTTGTTCCGGTCGAGCCACCTTCGCAAAGCGGTCCCGCGCGGGAGGCGGACTTTGTCGGTCTGTCCCGGACTCATTCCAGCACTCCGGGAGAATGCCGGATCATATCCGCCTTCACCCGGGCCAGTTGGGGGGAGAGTCCCACGGTGTAGCGCTCGGGATTGCGGAGCCGCCGGTATTCGTCGGGTAGCAGGGAGATCTCGCGCTGAGCTCGCTCGCGGATGATCGTCAGCGGCTCGCGCTGGTGAACCCGTACGCCGTCCAGCAGTATGGGCTTCAGAAGCGGCTCGACCGAAGCGGCGCCCTCCAACCCTCGGACGAAGGAGAGCTCGGTGCGTGAGGCATGGGGAATGAGGCCCTCGGTCACCGGCTCTTCCTCGTGCAGGTAGAGCAAATCACCCAGTGGCCGCCCCCCCTCGTCCCGATAACGCACCACCCGTTTGCGCCCTGGGTCGGTGGTCTTCTCCGGAGTCGAGGAGGTCTTGATGCGGGGTTCCCAGTCGCCTTGCTCGTCGTGCATGGCTACCAGTTTATAGACCCCGCCCAAAGCCGGCCAGTTGGAAGAGGTGATCAGGTGCGTGCCCACTCCCCAGGCGTTGATCTTGGCCTGTTGCCGCTTCATGTCTGCGATCAGGTCCTCGTCGAGTTCGCTCGAGGCCATGATCAGCGGATCTTCGAAACCCGCCTCGGTGAAGATTCGGTAGGCGGCTTTGCTCAGACGGGCCAGGTCGCCGGAATCCAGGCGGACAGCGGCACGGGTTTGCGGGTGCTGCTTGCGCAGTTCCTCGAAAACGGTCAGGGCGTTGGGAAGCCCGCTGAGCAGGGTGTCGTAGGTGTCCACCAAGAGCAGGCAGCTCTCGGGGTAGGCTTCGGCGTAGGCGCGGAAGGCCGTGAGCTCATCCGGGAAGCTCATCACCCAGGAATGAGCGTGAGTCCCGCGCACCGGAATGCCGAAGAGGCGGCCCGCGAGCACGTTCGAGGTTCCCGAGGCCCCGCCGACGAAGGAGGCGCGGGCCCCGGAGAGACCGCCGTCGGGCCCTTGGGCCCGACGCAGTCCGAACTCCACCACCGGGTCTCCGTTGGCGGCCTGGCAGATGCGCGCGGTTTTCGTGGCCACCAGGGTCGGATAGTTGAGGGCGTTGAGGACGAAGGTCTCCAGGAACTGGACTTCGGATAGCGGGCCCTCCACCCGCAGCAACGGTTCGTGGGGGAAGACCAGGCTGCCTTCTTCGGCGGCGTGGATGGTTCCCTGCAGGCGAAAGTCGGCCAGGTATTCGAGGAAGTCGTCGCCAAACACGCCCAGCGAGTCCAGATACGCCAGGTCGTCCTGGGTGAAGCGGAAGTGCTCGAGGTAGTCGGCGAGTTGCTCGACACCGGCGAACACCGCGAAACCCCCGTGCGGCGGCAGGCTGCGGAAGAAGTACTCGAAGCAGGCGGTGATGGACTGGCGCTCGGTGCGCCAATAGCCGTTCATCATGGTGAGCTCGTAGAAATCAGTCAGCAGGGAGAGGTTCTCGCGCAGAGCCCAGCGCGTCGGGACGTCCGGGCTCATCGGCTCCCGACCATGTCGCCCGGCTGTATTTCCTCGGAGATCGTGCTGTCGACCCCGTCCTGGTCGAGTTCGGCGAGGGCCCTCTTGGTGGTTTCCGGCGCCACCCCGCGCACGGCGTCCCGCACCAGAACCACCTCGAAGCCGGCCTTCTTGGCGTCCAAGGCGGTGGCGCGCACGCAGTAGTCGGTGGCGAGTCCGGTGACGAAAACGCGTTCGACTCCGCGGCCCCGCAGCTCCGCGGCCAGGTCGATGCCCGATGCCTGAAATCCGCTGTATGCCTCCCTGTCGGGATCGTCACCCTTGCTGACCACGAGCGCGTCGGGCACTACGTCCAACGCAGTGGAGAATTCGGCACCCTCGGTGTTCTGCACGCAGTGAGGCGGCCAGGACAGGTCGTGGTACTCCGGAGATTCGGCGGCGAAGCTGACATGGTCCGGGGGGTGCCAGTCTCTGGTGTAGACCTTGTGCTCAAACAACGGCACCAACCGGTTGATGACGGGAATCACTTGGTCTCCCTCTTCGACTCCAAGCGAGCCGCCGGGGAGGAAGCAGTTCTGCACATCGACGACGATGAGGGCGTCGGTGACGTCGGTCTTCATGGTTCTTAACCTCGTTGCTCGAGCGCATTGCGGAGCGCTTCGCGGCCGTACTCGCTATTGAGCGACCTTCCCATAATAGCCGACGGGCAAAGCGGGGACGGACGCCGACGGGCAAAGCGGGGACGGACGCAGAGGCCGCACTACGCGGCGAGGCCGAGCCTGCTCGGGCTTAGAAAGACACGACGTTCTTCGCCTCGGCGATCAACTGAGCAAAGCGCTTGGAATCGATGAACGAGGCGTTCAGTTCTTTCAGATCACTTTCGGTCACCCCACGGGCGCTGCCGCAGGGTCCTCACACGTAGACGTCTATTTTGGCGTCCACGACCTTCTGCACGTACTCCTTCAGCGGGGCAAAGCCCACTCCGTGGATCGAGTCGATCACACCCGGCTTTGCCAGGTAGGCCGCCTCGGCGAGAAGCACGATGGACACATCTTCTCCCGCGTCTATTGCGCCTACCGCGGTGATGAAGGCCAGACTGGCCTTTGTGGGGTCGTTAGAGCCGTTGGTGGCCACTGAGAGAATTCCAGCCATTTCCTTCACCTCTCTCTTTCGACCGATATCTCGGCGGTTACCCAATTTTTCGCGAAAGAGAACAAAAAAAGACCACCCTGAATGTCGGCGGTCAACGAGCTAATCCGCGGGTGCTATGAATCGGGCTGCTGCGCCTCTGTCGTCTGCGGAAGGGTGAAAATCAGGCGGACGGCGGCTCCCCCCTCGGGGAGGTTCTCCGCCCGCACCCTTCCGCCGTGAGCTTCGACGATGGCCTTCACGATGGCCAAGCCCAAGCCCGCCCCTTGGCCTCCGCGGGCGGTGTCTCCCTGAGTGAAGCGGTCAAAGGCCCGGGCCAGGGTATCCGCGGCGAAGCCCGCTCCCTGATCGCTGACCTTCAGTTCGACGGTGTCGGTGCCACGTGCCGCCCGCAGTTCGATCTTTCCCGCGCCGTGGCGCAGGGCGTTGTCGACCAGGTCTCCCAAAGCCTGCTCCACCCGGTGGCGGTCGGCGTAGATGGTGAGCTCCCGACCGGCTTCTTCCACCACGAGGTCTCGCTGCTCGGCCCGGCCCCGCGTGCGGTAGCGCTCGGCCACCGCCTCCAATGCCTCTCCCGCGGAGAAGGTCATCGGCTCCAGCGCCAGCTGACCCTGTTCGGCTCGGGCCAGGACCAGCAGGTCTTCGGCCAGGCGGCTCAAGCGTTCTGCTTCAGCGGAGGCCGATCTGAGGGCGGCTTCGAGCTCCTCGCGCGTCCGCCCCTGGCGAAGCGCCAATTCGAGCTCCATTCGCAGCATGGCGAGTGGCGTGCGCAGCTCATGGCTGGCGTCGGCAAAGAAGGCACGCTCCCGCTCGATCGATTCTTCCAGCCGGCCGAGCAGTTCGTTGAGCGTGGTCCCCAACCGCCCGATCTCGTCTTTTGCGGCGGGGACCGGCAGCCGGCCGGAGGAATCTTCGGCTTCGATCTGTTCGGCCTTCTTCCGCATCGACTCGACGGGACGGAGGGCGGTGGCGGTCAGCATGTAAGCCAGGAGAAAGCCTGCGGCCAGAAGCAGCGGGCCACCCAGCGAGAGTTGCGCGGCGAATCCGCTCAAAGCCTCCCGCAGGTCTTCGGTAGAGCCGGCCACCACCAGCACCGCAGGTCCCGAGGGCGTCGAAACCGGCCCCGCGAGCAGCCGAAAAGGCTCATCGGACTGGGGCACCGTGACTTCCTTGAAGAACTGAGTCCGTTCCGAGGCGGAAGCCAGCCGGTCTCCGGCAAGCAGTGGTTCGCGGAGTCCGTTGTGGAAGAGTACCCGCGCGTCGGGGGAGAGCAGTTGGATGGCCCCTTCCTCTCGCGCGCCCGCAGCCGGCTCGGCCGAATTCAGCCCCCCGGGATTCTCCTGCGCCACCTGCGCGAGGGCGTCGAAGCTGACCTCGAGTTGGTCGTTCAGCGAGTTGTCCAGGGTGGTTGCCAGGCGCCAGTAGAGAAAGCCTCCCAGGGCCACGAGCACCAGCGCCATGGCCAGGGTGAAGGCCAGCGCCAGGCGCAGGCGGATGGGAACCCGGTTCATTCGGAGTCGCGCAGGCGGTAGCCCGCCCCGCGCACGGTTTCCAGAGACTGGAGGCCAAAGGGACGGTCGATCTTCTGCCGCAACTGCCGCACGTAGACGTCGACCACGTTCGAGCGATTCTCGTAGTCGTAGTCCCAGGTGTGCTCGATCAGGTCGAAGCGCGAGAGCACCTGTCCGGGGTGGCGCATGAAGGTCTCGAGCAGGGAGAATTGCTTGCTCGACAGCTCCACCTCCTGTTCGCCCCGCCACACCCGGTGGCTCTTGGCATCCAGGCGGAGCGAGCCCACCTGCAGGATGGGGCGGCGCTCCACCGGGCCGCGCCGCGAGAGGGCCCGGACCCGGGCGAAGAGCTCGTCCAGGGCGAAAGGCTTGGTGAGGTAGTCGTCGGCACCCGTGTCCAGTCCGGTTACCCGGTCGTCGAGCGCATCGCGTGCGGTCAGCATGAGAACGGGAGCGTCCACAGCGTTGGCGCGGAGCCGGCGCAGGGTCTCGTAACCATCGATACCGGGCAGCATCACGTCCAGCGTGATCACGTCGTACTCCGTCGAGGCCGCCATCCAGAGGGCGTCCTCCCCCGAGGCGGCCACGTCGCAGGCATGACCCTCCTCCTCGAGGGCGCGCTCCAGCAGGGAGGCCATCTTGGGTCGGTCTTCGACGATCAGCAGACGCATGTTCCGATTATCCTCCGCGATCGCCTCTGACGGCAGAGACGGGAGAAGCCCCGCGGGGGCCGGGGCTTCTCCAGGATATGAGGCTATGGGGCATGAATCGCGGCGAGACTACTAGTCGTCGTCCGCGTTCCCCTGGTCGTCCGATTCGGCTTGGTCATCCGGGCCTTCGGTCGAGGACTTGATCACCTGGAACCGGCTGTCTACCTGAACCTCGACTTCACCGTTCGGGGCTTTGAACTCGACCTCGTACGCCACTCCGTCCTCGTCGCCGGACTCGACGTGCGAGTACTGGGCGTCGATGCCCTGGCTCGCCACGTAGTCCTGGGCCACTTGGGCGGCGCGATCGGCGTCCGTTCCGGACACGGCCTCGTCGTCCCCGGTGAGGGCCGGCGCGTTGCCGGTCGCCGCGGCTACACCCACGCCAAGCGCGAGCACCACGAGAGCTGCGGCCAAGCCGATCATCCAAGAGCGCTTCATGTTTCGGGTCCTCCTTCCAATTGCGTGTCTCGCGTGTTTTCGATGATTACAGTCTACGGAGCCCGGATGAACGGGAGATGAAGTCAGGCCCTTCTCGTGTCAGGCCTTCCCCTGATAGGCCCTTCTCGTGATCTCAGACTCCGGCCCTCAGCGCCCGCCGCAGAGCCTCCTGCCCTCCGCTAAGGACGGGCGGGCCGTGCGCGGTCAGGACCTTGCCGATGGGGAGTTCGAGCAGAGGGCGAAGTTGTTGCCGCACGGGTTCCAGCCCACCCGCCGACTTTCTCACCCAGTCTTCGGGGCACATGCGCAGGCCCTGCTCGGTGCCCAGTATGACGTCGGCAAAAAGCAGGGCGCGGTGCGAGGGGAGCCAGAGCGCGGCTTCGAAATCCCGGCCGACGTAGAAGGGCTCGAGCCCGAGGGGCAGTGCCGCGACCGTCTCTCGGATGGCTTGGCGCGTCGCTCCCGCCTTTGCTGCCCTCTCTGGTTCCTCTGCTTCCCCTGCCGGCTGAGTGCGCTTGGGGACGTAGGTCTCCAGCGGGCGGTGCTCGATGTCGCTCGCGGCCCCAGCGGGGGCATAGACCGGGGCGGCGTAGCGTGCGGCGAATTGCGCCGCGGAGCGTTCGTGCCAGTGCAGGGTGAGCACCACCGCGAGTGAGCCGCGGACCGGGGCGACCAGGTCGTCGAGTTTGCGCCAGAACGTCTCGGCCGGCTCAGCCGGTGCGGAAGGGGCCAGGGGGTCAACGAAGACCGCCGAACCGGAGCCCACGATCAGGTGAGAGGCGACCTCCTGGTAGCTTACGTCTAGTTGGTCGGCCACCGGGTCCCATTCCGGGTGCGGCGCGGTCCAGCGATAAAGCCCCGTGTCTATCTGTCGAGGCGAAGCCGCCAATCCGATCACCTTCTCTTCGGGCCCTTCGGGCCTTCGGGCGCGCGCCCGGGGGACTGCGCGGCGCCGCGGCCGCGGCACCGCGAACTGACTATTCCTCGGGGTTATTCCCCCTGCGAGGCCCCACCGATCACGGTCATGCCCTCGGGCATGAATGGTTGCAGTACCTCCGGCACCACCACGGTCCCGTCTTCCTGCTGGTAGTTCTCCATGATCGCGATCAGCGTACGGCCGATGGCCACCACCGTGCCGTTCAGCGTGTGGACCAGGTAGGGCCCGCCTTGGTCTCCCTTGGCCCGGGCGCGCAGCCGCCGCGCCTGATAGTCGGTGCAGTTCGAGCAGGAGGTGACTTCGCGGTAGCGCTCTTGGGTGGGAATCCAGGCCTCGAGGTCGTACTTCTTGGCGGCCGGAGCGCCCAGATCGCCGGCGGCGATGTTGACCACCCGGTAGGCGATGCCCAGCTCGCGGAAGACCTCCTCCTCGATGCTCCTCATGAAGTCGTGTTCCTCCTGGGACCGGTCCGGGTGGCAGAAGCTGAACATCTCCACCTTGTCGAACTGATGGACCCGCAGCATGCCTCGGGTGTCCTTGCCGGCGGCCCCGGCTTCCCGGCGGAAACAGGAGGAGTAGCCCACGTAGCGCACCGGGAGCGCCGACTCGTCCAGGACCTCCTCCATGTGCATGGCCGCGAGGGGTACCTCGGCGGTGCCCACCAGGTTCAGGTCGTCGGAATCTATGTGGTAGACCTGCTGCATATCGGTGGGGAAGAAGCCGGTGCCGTACATGGCCTCGTCCCGCACCAGCACCGGGGGCACCACCGGGCGGAATCCTTTGCCGGCAAGCTTGCGAAGCGCGAACTGCACGAGCGCGAACTGCAGGAAGACGAGCTCGTCCTTCAGGTAGACGAAGCGCGCCCCGGAGACCTTGGCCGCCCGCTCCAGGTCGATGGTGTCGCTGCTCGCGCCGAGATCGACGTGGTCCCGCGGCTCGAACGCGAACTTCCGTGGCTCCCCGTGAGAGGCGATGACTTCGCTGCTGTCCTCGCCGCCCACGGGGGCGGTGGGATCGGGCAGGTTGGGCACCTGCAACAGCTCTTGCTCCAGCTGCTCTTCGATCGCCCTCAGCTGCTCCTCGAGCCCTTTGATCTCGCTCGAGACCTCGCGCATGGCGCGGATCTTCTCTTCGGCGTCCTCTCCGGCCTTCTTCGCCCGCCCGATCTCTTCGCTCACGGTATTGCGCAGGCTGCGCTTCTCCTCCACCTGGACCAGAATCCCGCGGCGGCGCTCGTCCAGGAGTAAGAGCTCGTCCAGCGAGTGAGTGGCCCCGGGACCCCGGCGGGCCAGGCGTTCACGCACCATCTCGGGCTGATTGCGTATGAGCTTGATGTCGAGCATGTCATTCCTCGTCGGGCGGCTTGATCAAAGCGACGAGCCCGAAAAGCGCGCGAGGAGCTATGCGGCCCGGGCAGACCTCAGATTATCAGAGGGGCTAGAGGACGAAGTAGGCCCCGAGCAACGCGAGAATCGCCAGGCCGGCGAGAATTGCACCGAATACGGCGTGGGCCGCCTCCCGTTTCCACCAGGGATTGAGCTCCAGAGATAGCTGGTCGGGCCGCGGCTGCGAAGCCCGGTAGTCGCGGCGATAGAGGGAGAGCAGGTCTTCCTCGGCCGGGTCCCAATTCAGGTCGAGGGACTCGAACGACTGAGAATGTTCGGTGGATTCGCCCGGTGCTTCGGGGGGCGCCGGGCTTTCCTCGTTCAGGACCACGCAGTAGATGGACTCTTCGCGGGCCGCCTCGGGAGGAGCGGTCCCGGGGGCGTCCCCCGGTTCGGCCAATCTCTCGAAGGAAGCGTCGAGCTGCTCGGCGATCTGCCTCCGCGTCTCCACCACGAGCTTCCGCAGATTGACGGTGGTGCCCCGCGCGGAAGGGTCTTCGGATGGGGGTTCGTCCGCCACGGCAGCGATCTCGGGCTTGGACCCGCTCTCCGGGGCCGCGGCCTCGGCCTCGGGTTCGTCCGCCACGGCAGCGATCTCGGGGGCGGGCTCGGGCTCGCCCAAGGATCTGAGTGAATCCTGGGGAACCCCGCGTTCTCGATCGGCGGTCAGCGCCGATTCCCTGCGGCCGGCCACCATGAACCCCGCCGGCAGAAGTGCCAGGGGAAGTAGCCTCATGAAGAAGTGGCTGGCGGTTCTTTCTTTCATCCCATCAGTCTCAATCGGTCAGTTTATTCTATGTTCTCAGGGATTGCTGTCAACATAGCGACGAACACCAACCCGCGGAAGCGAGGAAAGCTTGCTCTCCATTATCCTGGTTTTACTCTTCGCGGCCATCCTTCTGGGTATGCTCCGCGCGATAGATTATGAAGCGCTCCGAACGCGGCCCCGCGGCCTGCTTTCTCCGCGCGGCCTGGTCCTCGTCGTGGGGGGCGGGATTCTGCTCGGTTTTGTCTACGGTTTGGCGACAGCGGACGAAGGCGGGCTCAACTGGTTGGAGCGCGGCCTGACGGTGGGTTTGATCACCGGGAGCGCCGGCGCCTTCTGGCTGGGGTTTCAGCAGCGTCATCAGTGACGCGCCCCGCTCAGACGGGACGACCCACCGGATAACTTCCCAGCACCTTGAGCCCGGGCAGCTTGCAGGTTAGACAGCGCAGGCAATCCTCGATCTGCGGGTCGTTGACCTTTCCCTCCATATCGATGAGGAAGACGTACTCGCCCAGCATGCGCTTGGAGGGGCGGGACTCGATCTTGGTCAGGTTGATGAAGCGGTAGGCGAACTCTTGCAGAATCAGCAGGAGAGCCCCCGGTTGGTCCTTCGAGATCTCACAGACCACGGAGGTCTTGTACGGCTCGCGCAGATCCTGACGCTCCCGCACCTGGGACAGGAAGACGAAGCGAGTCTGGTTGTCGTCGTGATCTTCGATGTTCTCCCGCAGGACGACTCCGCCGAATGCCTCTGCCGCGAGCGCCGTGCCGATTGCCGCCCAGGGGCGATCGTTGGATGCCACCTGCTCTACCGCACTGGCCGTCGAGTTGGCGGCGACCACCTCGACGGCCGGCAGGTGCCGGCGCAGCCACTGACGGCACTGGGCGTTCGCGTGGGGGTGACTGACCACCCGCTCGATGTCCTCGAAGCGGACCCCGGGCCGAGCCACCAGGCGGTGACGGATGGGCTGCTGGATCTCGCGCACGATCTGCAGGTTGTCGACCTCGTGCGCCAGGAGGTCCACGGTGATGGAGACGCTGCCCTCGATGGAATTCTCGATGGGCACCAGGACCAGCGGTATTTCGCCCTGAGAAGCCGCTTCGATGGTGTCCTGCAGGGAGGGGTAGGGAATGAGTTCCAGGCCGCGGCCGGCCTCCTCGCCGACTTCCACACCCAAACTCGAGCGCAGCGCTTCCTCGGTGAAGGTGCCGCGGGGGCCGAGAAAGCCGACCTTGCCGGGGTGCAGGGTCAGGGGGACTCCCGCTGTGGAGGTGGGCCAGCCGGGCAGTTCGCAGAGCCGATCACCACAGGCCATGCCGATTACCGTCCCGCCGCATCGTCATCGCGAGCCGTCCCGCGGTACCGCCGGGCCTCCCGGTATCCGGGCTCCCACTCGAACTCGAAAGTTTCCTCGGCTTGGAACCGCCGGGATTGTTCCGCCTCGCGGGAGGCCTCCGGCTCTTCCGGCTGGGCGGGAGAGCCCGGCGCGGCCGCCACGGACTCGCCGCTCTCCGGTTCTTCCGCGTCCTCCGCCTCCGGTGCCCCGGCACCGTTGCCCGGTCGCGAGGCGGTGGGCAACCCGTCCCAGCCCAGGGTCGAGGGAGCGGGCGGAAGCGCTTCCAGCGGGGGCAGACCGCGGCGGACGCGGCGGCGGTTCTCCCGCTCCAGAGCCCGCAAGGCGATGCCCTGTTCGTCCTCGTCCTCGGTCTCTGACTCCGGGTCCGCCTCGAGCTGCTCGTACTCCATGCCCCGGTCCTGCCGGAGCTTCTCCAGCCGCGGACGGACGGTGAAGGGAGCGGCCCCTTTTGCCTTGGCTTGTTCGAAGGCCTCGGTTTCCTCGGGAGCCAGGGGAATGTCGGGCTCGCCACCTTTGAGCGTCTTGACGTACATGCGCGCAAAGTCGCGGCTCACCACCGTGGTGACCACCACTCCATTCTGATTGCTGTCCAGGAAGCAGACGGCCGTGCTCTGGTGGCCGCCGAGATCCTCGTAAGCGTCGAAGCGGACCATGCCCACCCGCGCCAGGCAGCCGTCGATGCGCACCTCGTGGTCCTTGGCGGTGACGGCCAGATCCTCGAGTGCCATGCGCAGATTCCCCACCTGCTCGTCGAGGTCGGCCACGTGCCCGACGAGATCGGTCTCGCCCCGGGTGCCGAAGATAACCCGTTGATTATGTTGGAGAGTGCGGACGGTGCGCCGCAGGGAGAAAATCAGGCCCAGGCCGGCAAGGGCCAGGATGACGCCACCGGCAGCGGCAAGTTGGGCTATTTCGGCAGCGGTCATGAAACCTAGTTTAGACTAGAACGACACATGGGGGAGGGACCGCGCCGGCCTAGAGCGTGAAGATGACGTAGCTCTCGATCTCGTTGTTGCTCGTGAGCTTTTCGTTGGGCACGGGACCGACCTTCACGTGGAGCCACGCCTTCTCGCCGTACTCGGTGGGGTTGATCCCGCTGACCTTGATGGTCGCCTGTGCCCCGGCTTTGATCTCGGCGATCTTCTCCGTCTTGATCTGCGGCTGCGGCGACACCGGGGACTTGAGCTCCACAGTGACGGGGACATCCTTCTCGAGTTCGTTGCCCTGATTTTCCAGGGTGATCTGGAAGGAAAGTTGGTCGGACGCCTGGAGGTTGTAGGTCTGTCCGGCCTCCACCGTGGTCTCAGCCGGCAGGACCACCACCTTGGTCAAGGCCACCCCGTGCACCGCCTGGATGCTCTCCGAGTCCTTGAGAGTGGCCAGAATGGTCTTCACCCGCGACTTGGCCGCCAGGTCGGAATCGGGGATGAAATCGGTCGAGGGAACGTTCACGCCCGTGATCTCCTGCTCCTTGAGCGTCTGGCTGGCGGAATCCATGAAGAACTCCTCGTAGGCCACGTCCGAAAGCAGCAGGTTCTGCAGGGCTTTCGAGATCTGCTCCGAGGCCACCTCGACATCCTCGACCTCGAGGGCATTGAGTAGGGCGGGCTTTAGATCTTCCATCCCGCGTGCCCGCAGCTGCATGGTGGCGACGAACCACTTGTGGGAGTCCATCATCTCGTCGGGTGCTTCCAAGTTCTTGGCCTGCTCGGCCAACTCTCTCGAATTGCTGATGTAGGCGTCGAGCTTGCCCTGCACGTCTTTTCGAGTGGAGTCGCCCGGCTGCATCAGCAGACCGCTGAGCTCGGTGCCCATCCGGTCCGAGGGCTCGAGAATCGCGGCCACGCCCTGCATATACTCCTCGTAACTCGCCACCTGGCGGTCGTGCAACCAGTTCTGCGCGAAGATGATGGCGAGGACCACCAAGGCGATGGCCACGCCGGCCGCGATGAAGAAGCGCACCACCGGCACGGACGAGCGGCGGCGTTCCTTGCGGCGGCGCTCCTCGTCGGCCAGTTCTGTGAAGGTATCGTCGTCGAGGTGAGAAGACATGCTTCTCCTGCAGGTCGTCGTTCTACATAATAAAAAGGAGATGGAGGTGGGCGAGGGGGGACTTGAACCCCCATGAGCGTAAGCTCACTAGACCCTGAACCTAGCGCGTCTGCCAATTCCGCCACTCGCCCGGGCTTTTGCCGGAGTAACCGGCGCGGACGTGGATTATAGCACCTGTCCATAGTGTGCCAAGCACACCCCCGCTGCCCTCGTTCAGGCCCCTTCCACACATCCCGGGTCCCTGTCTCGGACCCGCCCGAGTATACATGTTCTTGGACGAGATTCGCCGCCACAACCCCGGCGGCTATACTTCTCGCCATGTCCGAACCGCCCCTCCTGCACGACCGGTATCGCATCCTCGAGCGCTTGGGGCGGGGCGCCTTCGCCACGGTGTACCTGGCCGAGGATCTGACCATGGGCCGGCGGGTGGCGGTCAAGGTGGTCGAGGATGCACGCGACCTGGACGGACGCGTGCTCCGCGAGGCTCGGGCGGCCGCCAAGCTCAGCCATCCCCATATTCTGCATGTGTACGAGGTCGTCCAGGAGACCGACCGCACCTTGCTCTTCATGGAGTATGTGCAGGGAGAAACCCTGCGCAGCCTTTACGCGAAGCGGCGGTTGAGCGACAAGGACGTGCTCGAGGCGGGAATCCAGATCTGCCGCGCCTTGGAGCATGGGCACAAGCGCGGGGTCGTCCACCGCGACATCAAGCCCGAGAACGTCATGCTGCTCGAGGCTGAGGAAGTGGACGCCAGAGTGATGGACTTCGGCGTCGCCCGGCTGGAGGACCATACGGCGATCACCATGGAAGGCGATCTCGTGGGTACGCTGGCGTACATGGCCCCGGAGCAGTTGGCGGGCAGAGACGTGGATGCCAAAGCCGACGTCTACGCCCTGGGCCTGACGCTTTACGAGGGCCTGACCGGCCAAAATCCCCTCCGCGGTCAGGACGTCAGCGAGTTGCTGCGCGCCTCTGGCGAGCGGCGGGTGCCGCGCCTGCGCAAAGCGCGTCCCGACCTGCCCGCGGAACTGGAAGCGGTGCTGGACGCGGCGCTCCATCCCGAGCCTCAGGCCCGCCTGGATGCGGCGGGACTGCGAGGCGGCCTGGAGAAGGCAATGCGCAAAGTGCCCGAGCCGCCCGCCGCAGAGCCCACGCTTCCCACCCGGGTGCGCTCTTCGGTGGGCTCGGTGGTCTCTCCGGTTCGGTTCGGTCCGCGGGCGGGTTACATGGCTCGTCGCCTGACGGCCGCCCTGCTCGCTCTGCTGTCGCTGGCCTACGTCTTGCCCAGAACCGACGTCTACGCCGCCGACCTGACCTTTGCCCTGGTGGCGGGGACCGCCTTCCTGGCGCTGCTCTGGCCATTCGGTGGCGGTCTGGTCGCGCTCGGGCTGATGGCGCCGCCGGCCTTCGTCTTCGGACTGGGCTGGGGAGTGCTCTACCTGGCGACGGCATTGCCCTTGTTCCTTTTTCTCAGGTGGCGGCGCCGGGAGTGGGCGGCTTTGCTGCCCGCCGCCACCCCCGCGCTCGTGGCGGGCGGGGTCGG
>JADQBG010000019.1 GCA_016278725.1 Actinomycetota bacterium | reverse complement strand
TGGGATCGACACGATGGAGATGGGGGCTGCGATAGGCGTGGCGATGGAGGCGGGAGTCGCGGACTTTGGTGACAGCGAGGCTGCCATCGGGCTGCTGGATGAGGTCCGTACGGGGACCGTGCTGGGGCGAGTCCTGGGTGCGGGGGCAGCCGTTGCCGGCAAGGTGTTAGGCGTCCTCAATGTTCCCGTGGTTAAGGGACAAAGCATGGCGGCGTATGATCCTCGAGCTATTAAAGGCATGGGAGTCACCTACGCGACCTCGCCCATGGGGGCTGACCATACAGCCGGCCCCACTGCCCGCGCCCAAGTTGATCACGCAGACCCTGAAGGTCAGCCCGAGCTTTCTCTTAAGATGCAGAAGCTCGTTTCCATTCTCGACTTTACGGGGTTGTGTATGTTCACGGTTGGATCTATCGGAACCCGCCTGGAGATCGTGGCGGATCTCATCGAGGGGCGTTTTGGTTGGGACGTTGACGCCGAGTGGCTCCGCTCGACGGCGGTTGAGATGGTGGGAGACGAACATCGCTTTAACGAGTTGGCTGGCTTCACAAGGCACGACGATCGGCTCCCGGAGGCTTTCACGATTAGGGAGCTCCCGGAGCTGGAAACGACATTCGACGTTCCTGACCGGGAATTGGACAGGGTTTCTGCCAGTTTTCGCGATGTACCCTGACACCCACCACTGGATTAGGCGAGTGGGGGTTCCCTCCGCCAGCCTTCCCAAAGGATGATGCGGACATGAAGCCAGTAGTTCAAGACTTATTTGACGACGTGGTCTCGAGCGGCCTCTGCGCCCGCTGCGGCACCTGCGTCGCCGTCTGCTGCGAGGACTGCCTGGACGTTGGTGCAGACCTCACTCCCGTCTATGTTGGCGGCTGTACGTCTTGCTCTGCCTGTGTGACCTCGTGTCCGGGACGCGAACTTCCCATGGGCGACTTGGAGCGCGAAGCTTTCGGGCGACGCCGCGTCGAGGAGGATGAGTTAGGGGTCTACGGGGAGGCGCTTGCGGCCCAAGCGACTGACCCCGAGACTCGGGATACTGGGACCTCAGGGGGCGTTGTCACGGCACTCCTTCTGAGTCTTCTTGAGAGTGACGCCATCAACGGTGCTGTTGTCACCATCTTCGACCCAGAGCGCCCCTATCTGCCCGTAGCCGCTATCGCCCGTGACGCCGAGGCTATTAAGAATGCGGCGCAATCTAAGTACGCTCTAACACCCCAAGTAGCCGCTCTTCGAGATGCACAACCGGGGGATCGTCTTGCCTTCGTCGGCCTACCATGCCAGATCGCGGGGCTACGCAAGGCTGCCGCGGCTGGGTACAGTCCTGCCGAGATATCGTTGAGCGTCGGTCTCTTCTGTCTTTCGAATTTCTATTTCGAAGCGACCACCTTCATCATTGAGGAGGTGCTCGGGCTGCGGCTCCAGGATGTGGTGCGTCTCGCTTATCGCGAGGGGTCTTTCCCGGGCGCGTTTTCCGTAACCACCAGGTCGGGGACCACCCATGAAGTCCCCTACCCCGATGCTCGGTCCTATCTGCGCATGTACCGGCCCTACCGGTGCATCACTTGCTCTGATTGGTCCTCCGAACTCGCTGATCTCTCCATTGGCGATATGTACGGCGATCCCGACCACAAGGGATTCTCCGCGGTGCTCGTTCGAAGTAAACGGGGAGAAGAAGCTTTGGGGGTACTGCGTCAGCATGCTGCGGTTCTTGTTGAACCCTCCGACCCTCTGATAATCGCGACTAACCCCGGGTTCTTATACAAGAAGCGGGGGAACAGAGCTGTGATCGTGGATGCGCGCGAACATGGGCTACCAACCCCGACCTATGGAGGGTAGTCGCATTCACGCGGACTTTGGAGAGTAGTGGACCTCTTGTTCTATGGTGGAGCATCGCTGGCGACATCCGGATGAGATGGCGACTTCGGAAACAATCTCCTACATCCGCACTTTCGTTTCCTCGATACTGACCAGGTCGGGAGGGGCTCTAGACAGTAGTTAAGGCCAAAGATGGCCAGGCGTCACGCCCGTTCTACCTGGCTCACCGCCCGTAGCCCCGAGTGGCCTCCTCTGCGACCCCGCTCGCCTTCCCCGCCGAGCGGGGTCTTCTTTTTTTTACTCGTTCTGTCATGACTACTTGACATCCTGGGGCACGAGAGGGAATGTCATGACACAAGGACAGTGACCCTCAAAGGAGGCCCGAATGACCGCAGAGCAGGAATACCGGCAAAACGCAGAGCAGATCGAAAGCCTGATTGCGCAGCTCAAGGATGAGCTGGAAGCGCACGCGGAGAAGGCCGCCAAGCGGCCACGCGACTGGAGCTACGCCGGCAGCCTCGGCCACGTTCGCGAGGGGCTCACAGAGCTCGTCGAGTTCCTGAGCGGCAACGAGCGATAGGGGAGGGGGCGACGATGACGGTTGGCGGGCTCATCGAGTACCTAGAGGATTTAGACCTCGAGGCGGAAGTCCGTCTCGCGCAGCAACCTCAGTGGGCTTTCGAATACAGCGTGGGGGAGGTGGCCGGGGTGGAGACTGAGGACGGGCAGGTCATCTACATCGGCGAAGGCGCGCAGCTTGCCTACCTTCCGAGCGCCGCCCAGCAGGCGCTCGGCTGGCGGGAGAGCTGATGGACCGGTGTCCAGAGGTCTTGACGGAGGGGACCGGCCTCACCTACGGTTCTCTCATGACGCAGCCCAAGAAAGACGACGTTCGCACCTTCACTCGGGAGGAGCTGGCCGAGGAGCTGGTGACGCTCGGGGACATCGCCGCCATGCTCGGCCGGCCTTACGATACCGTCTCCAAGTGGCGGGACCGGCATGCTGATTTCCCTGCACCGGTCGCCGAGACGATCCGGGCTCGTATCTACATCCGCTCGGAGATCGTGAAGTGGCTTGAGAAGACGGGTCGGCTGCCCCAGCAAATGACCTAAAGGGCAACAGGCGGGCAACTATCGCTGGCTTCTTGCTTGTGGAGGTTGTTAGGATGGTCATGTCAAGTGACGTCCAGTCTATCTGGAGCATCTGCTTTGGCCGTGCCCGACTACCAGTCTGTGATGCTCCCGCTCCTCAGGTACAGCTCTGACGGGCAGGAGAAGCGTTTCAGCGAGACGGTTGCTGATCTCGCAGAGAAACTGGGCCTAACCGACGAAGACCTCAGCGAGCAGCTCCCGAGCGGTACTCAGTCTCTCTTCACAAATCGGGTCGGCTGGGCCCTCACCTATCTGAAGAAGGCCGAGCTATTCGAGAGTACGGGACGCGGCCTTTACCGGCTCACCACTCGGGGTGCCGACGTCCTTGCGTCGAATCCTTCCGAGATCAACATCCGATTCCTCAAGCAGTTTCCAGAGTTCGTGGCGTTCCAGAAGAAGCAGAAACCCGTCCCATCAGGGGACGTCGAGGATAACGGCGGGGATGAGCGCACTCCTGAAGAGGTGCTCGAGCTCAGCTATCAGGAGCTGAGGCGCGCGCTGGGAGAGGACATCCTGGCGAAGGTAAAGGCGGCGCCGCCGGTCTTCCTTGAGAAACTAGTGGTGCAGCTGCTCGTCGCGATGGGTTACGGCGGAACGCGGAAGGACGCCGGCCAAGCGGTCGGAAGGTCAGGGGACGGCGGGGTGGACGGCATCATAAAGGAAGACAAGCTGGGCCTCGACGCCATCTACATCCAGGCCAAGCGCTGGGACAACGTCGTCGGGCGTCCGGCCATACAGGCGTTTGCCGGGACCCTTGACGGAAATCGTGCGCGAAAGGGCGTCTTCATTACGACCTCCTGGTTCTCCTCAGAGGCCCTCGAGTATGTGAAGATCATCGAGAAGAGAATCGTTCTGATTGACGGGGATCAGCTGGCGCAGCTGATGATTGACCATAACGTAGGGGTTACCGAAGATAAGACCTTCGTGGTCAAGCGGCTCGACCTGGACTACTTCGAGGACGCGGAGTAGGTACTGCCACAGGATTGAGCGCGAGTCGACGGTTTCCCGCGGAGGATCTTCCGGCTTGTGCACCAGAACCAGGGCGGCCGCCCCGTGCTATAGCTCTCATCTGAAGCCGAGGACCTCTGCGTGACGTGCTTGACAGGGCGGATCACCGCGGCAGGTGCGGGTGTCGGCCGCTGTAGTTCTGTCTGCCCGGCGGAGTAGCATGGCCCGCCTCAGCCGTCGTTGTGTTCAGGAAAGGAAGACCGCATGGCTCCGACCGAGAAGGAAGCCCAACGTGCCGAGCTCCACAAGGCCATCTGGCGCGTAGCCAACGACCTGCGCGGGTCGGTGGACGGATGGGACTTCAAGAGCTATGTGCTGGGGACGCTCTTCTACCGCTTCATCTCGGAGAATCTCACTGCCTATCTCAACGCCGGCGAGCACCGGGCGGGCCACGCGAATTTTGAGTACGCTCAGCTCTCAGATTCTGGTGCGGAGTTCGGTCGCCGGGAGACGGTCGCCGAGAAGGGATTCTATATCCTGCCGAGCGAGCTCTTCTCGAACGTGCGGGTACGGGCAGCCGCCGACCCGAACCTGAACGAGACGTTGGAGCGCATCTTCCGCAACATCGAGGGCTCCGCCGTGGGCGCCGAGAGCGAAGACGACCTCAAGGGCCTCTTCGACGATCTCGACGTGAACAGCGCGAAGCTTGGCTCCACGGTGGCCAAGCGCAACGAGAAGCTCGTCAAGCTGCTCAACGCCATCGGCGACCTCGACTTGGGCCGCTTCGAGGACCACACCATAGACGCCTTCGGCGACGCCTACGAATACCTGATGCAGATGTACGCTTCGAGCGCGGGTAAGTCGGGCGGCGAGTACTACACCCCCCAGGAGGTGAGCGAACTTCTCGCGCGCATCACCGTGGTGGGCAAGACCGAAGTGAACAAGGTGTATGACCCGGCGTGCGGGTCAGGGTCGCTGCTCTTGAAGTTCGCGAAGGTGCTGGGGAAGGAAAACATCCGCCAGGGCTTCTTTGGCCAGGAGATCAATCTGACCACCTACAACCTGGCGCGCATCAACATGTTCCTGCACGACGTCAACTACGAGAAGTTCAACCTCGCGCACGGCGACACTTTGCTCGACCCGGCGCACTGGGACGACGAGCCCTTTGAGGCCATCGTTTCGAACCCGCCCTACTCCATAAAGTGGGAGGGTAACGCGAACCCACTCCTCATCAACGACCCGCGCTTCGCCTCGGCTGGTGTTCTTGCGCCGAAGTCGAAGGCCGACCTCGCCTTCACCATGCATATCCTCAGCTGGCTTGCCGTCAACGGCACGGCGGCCATCGTCGAGTTCCCCGGCGTGCTCTACCGCGGCGGCGCCGAGGGCAAGATCCGCAAGTATCTCATCGACAACAACTACGTCGACACGGTCATTCAGCTGCCGCCGAACCTGTTCTTCGGTACCACGATCGCCACCTGCGTCATCGTGCTGAAAAAGTCGAAGACCGACAATGCAACCTCTTTCATTGACGCATCGGACGAGTTCGTGCGCGCCGGCAACAAGAACAAGCTCACCGAGGAGAACCGGCAGAGGATCCTCTACGCCTTCACGGGCCGGGCGGACATCCCACACTTCACCCGTCTTGTCGCCAACGCTGAGATCGCTGAGAACGGCTACAACCTCGCCGTACCACTCTATGTTGAGCAGGAGGACACCTCCGAGGCAGTCGACATCACCGCGCTCAACGCGGAAATCGCCCGCATCGTCTCTCGGCAGGCCGAACTGCGGACGCAGATAGACGCCATTGTCGGGGACTTGGAGGGTGGGCGGTGAGCCGAATCGACGAGCTGATCCGGGAGCTTTGTCCGGAGGGGGTGGAGTTCAAGACGCTAGGCCTGATTGGGACCTTTGTCAGCGGGCTGAGCGGAAAGACTAAGGCAGACTTCTCAGGCGGTAACGCGAGATACGTCTCGTATCGCAGCGTCTACGAGAACCTGATCGTAGATCAGACTGAGAGCGACTTTGTGCGCATGTATCCTGGCGAAAGGCAGAATGAGCTTCGCTCGGGGGACATTCTCTTTACGGGGTCATCAGAGACCCCGGGTGACGTGGGGATGTCTTCTGTGCTTGTCGATCCGCCCCAACAGCGCTTGTATTTGAACAGCTTCTGCTTCTGTCTTCGGCCGACGGACCCCCACCTCCTGCTGCCTGAATACTCGAAGTACGTTTTTCGGAGCGCTGGGGTCCGGAAGCAAATCGCCGCATCCGCGAGCGGAGTGACACGGTTCAACATCTCCAAGAACAGATTCGCGAAGATCCGAGTCCCTATACCGCCGATTGAGGTGCAGCGAGAAACCGTACGGATTCTGGATACGTTTACGCAGCTGGAAGCGGAGCTGGAAGCGGAGCTGGAAGCGCGGCGGGCGCAGTACGCTTACTACAGGGACTCGCTCTTGACTATTCACGAGGGAGAGGTCCGGTGGGTACCGATGGGTGAGGTTGGGAACTTCGTCCGGGGACGTCGGTTCACGAAGAATGACGTTGTTGAGCGAGGGATTCCCTCCATCCATTACGGAGAGATCTACACGCGCTACGGCATCGCCACATCCTCAATAGCTACGCACGTTCGTCCAGACCTGGGCGCGACCCTTCGGTATGCGCAGCCAGGAGACGTCGTGATCGCAGCCGTAGGCGAGACCGTCGAGGACGTGGGCAAGGCGGTGGCGTGGCTTGGCGACGAGCAGGTGGCGATCCACGACGATACGTTCATGTTTCGACACGACATGAATCCCAAGTTTGTGTCGTACTACTTGCAGACTTCGATGTTTCATTCGGAGAAATCCAAGTACGTGGCGCGTGCCAAGGTGAAGAGACTTTCAGGGGAGAACCTGGCGAAGATTACCATCCCCACCCCATCCCTCGAAGAGCAGGCTCGGATCGTCGCCATTCTCGACAAGTTCGACACTCTGGTGAACGACCTCAGCACTGGCCTGCCCGCCGAGCTCGCCGCTCGCCGCAAGCAGTACCAGCACTATCGCGATCGGCTGCTCACCTTCCCAGAGAAGGTCGCATGACGGGGAGGCCCAGCGAGATCTTCTCTGAAGGAGTCGGGGCGGCCATGGAACGGAAGAGATCGACGGCTGGACCGGCCGGGATGGAATGGGGGACGTGAGGGCGTTCAAGTTGTCGTTCTTGTTTTCACTGGCGCCCGCGAGTGCTCGAGGCAGCAAGTGATGCGCTTCGACCCCATCGCCCTGAGCCAGGAGAGCACAGTCGTTGCCGAGCACGTGGTGGAGGCGGTCCGGGAGACAGCCTACCAGTCGGAAGCGGCGCTGGAGCACGAGTTCATCACGCTACTGCGGTCCCAGGCCTATGAGTACCTGCCCCTGACGAGCGAGCCTGAGCTCATAGCGAACCTGCGTGTCCAGCTGGAGGCTCTAAACGGCATCACGTTCTCCGATATTGAGTGGGCGCGCTTCTTCGCCACCAAGATCGCCGGCGCCAACGAAGGCCCCGCCGAGAAGACCGTCCGTATCCAGGAGGACCACGTCCAGCTTCTCAAGCGAGACGACGGGTCCACCAAGAACGTCCTTCTCATCGACAAGGCGAACATCCACAACAACCGGCTGCAGGTCATCAACCAGTACGAGGTCGCCCAAGGCGAGGGTGGCGCGAACTACGCGAACCGCTATGACGTGACCGTGCTCGTGAACGGTCTCCCGCTGGTCCATGTCGAGATAAAGCGCCGGGGCGCGGACATCCGCGAGGCGTTCAACCAGATCGACCGCTACCAGAGAGACAGCTTCTGGGCGGGCTCGGGCCTCTTTGACTACGTGCAGCTCTTCGTCATTACGAACGGCACGCTCACCAAGTACTACTCGAACACCACCCGCCGCGAGCACCTGAAGGAGATGGGCGGGTCAAGAAGAGCCCGAAAGACGTCTAACTCCTTCGAGTTCACCTCCTGGTGGGCGGACGCTAAGAACAGGCCCATCCAGGATCTTCCGGCCTTTGCGCAGACGTTCTTCGCGAAGCACACGCTCCTCAACATCCTCACCAAGTACTGTGTGCTCACCGCCGACCGAATGCTCCTCGTCATGCGCCCATACCAGATAGTCGCGACCGAACGCATCCTCGAGCGCATCGTAATCTCCACCAACTACAAGAAGCTCGGCACAATCTCCGCCGGCGGCTACGTGTGGCATACGACGGGGTCAGGAAAGACGCTCACGAGCTTCAAGACCGCCCGGCTCGCAAGCCGCCTCCCGAGCGTGGACAAGGTTCTCTTCGTCGTCGACCGCAAAGACCTCGATTACCAGACCATGCGCGAGTACGACCGTTTCGAGAAGGGCGCCGCGAACTCGAACACCTCTACCGCGGTCCTAAAGCGTCAGCTGGAGGACCCTTCCGCACGCATCCTAATAACGACCATCCAGAAGCTCTCGACCTTCATTCAGGCGAACAAGGGGCACAGCATCTACGACGGCCACGTCGTCATCATCTTCGACGAGTGCCACCGCTCCCAGTTCGGCGATATGCACGCAGCCATCGTGAAAGCGTTCAAGCGCTACAACCTCTTCGGCTTCACCGGTACGCCCATTTTCGCGGTGAACGCCAGTACCGGGGGCGACCCCCGGCTGAGGACCACGGAGCAGGCCTTCGGGGAAAAGCTCCACACCTACACTATCGTCGATGCCATCACCGACAAGAACGTGCTGCCCTTCCGCATCGACTATGTCAACACGATAAGGCTGCCGGGGGGTATCGCGGACAAGCAGGTCTCAGCCATCGACACAGAGAAGGCCTTGCTCGCCCCCGAGCGCGTCTCACAGGTCGTCGGCTATGCCCTCGAGCACTTCGACCAGAAGACCAAGCGCTCCGAGCACTACACGCATGCGGGCAAGCGGGTGCATGGCTTCAACGCACTGTTCGCCACCGCCTCCATCGAGGCGGCCAAGCGCTACTACCACGAGTTCAAGCGCCAGCAGGAAGCCCTCATCCCCGACCGGCGGCTCAAAGTGGCGCTCATCTACTCCTACGCCGTGAACGAGGAAGTGGGGGACGGTTATCTAGACGAGGAGGGTTTCGAGACGGACGCTCTCGATCAGTCCTCGCGCGACTTCCTCGAAGGAGCCATCGCCGACTACAACGCGCTCTTCGGGACGAGCTTCGACACCTCGTCTGACCGGTTCCAGAACTACTACAAAGACCTCTCGGAACGCCTGAGGAAGCGCGAGCTCGACCTCGTAATCGTCGTGAACATGTTCCTCACGGGTTTTGACGCGACCACCTTGAACACCCTGTTTCTGGACAAGAACCTCCGCACCCATGGACTCATCCAGGCCTACTCGCGCACGAACCGCATCCTTAACTCGGTCAAGACCTACGGGAACATCGTCTCCTTCCGAGACCTGGAAGAGGAGACTAACGATGCCATCGCCTTATTCGGCAATCGCGATGCTTGCGGCATCGTGCTCCTTCGCCCCTACGGCGAGTACTACGACGAGTACGCCGAGAAGGTCGCCCAACTTATGACGGACTACCCGCTCGGGACGCCGATCGTGGGAGAAGCGTCACAGAAGGAGTTCATCACCCTCCTCGGCGCCATCCTCCGGCTCGAGAACATCCTGACCTCTTTCGACGACTTCGCCGGCAGTGAGCTCCTCACGGAGCGCGAAGGGCAGGACTACCGCAGCCTCTATCTCGATCTCTGGGCCGCTTTCCGGAATGTCGCAGATGCCGACAGGGAGTCGATAAACGACGACCTCGTCTTCGAGATCGAGCTCATCAAGCAGGTGGAGATAAACGTCGACTACATCCTCGTGCTGGTCGAGAAGTATCGCGCGGCCCACGGCGACAGCGAGGACAAGGAGATCCGCGCCTCCATCGGTCGCGCCATCGACGCGAGCCCGAGCCTGCGGAATAAAAAAGATCTCATCGAGGCGTTCGTCGACTCCGTCTCAGCGAGGGGCGAGATCGACGAGGAGTGGCGGGCGTTCATTCGTGTTCAACGCGACACCGAACTCGACGCCATCGTCGCCGACGAAGGGCTCAAGCCGGAGGAGACCCGGGCATTCCTCGATCAGGCCTTTCGGGATGGTGCCGTGAAGGCGACTGGGACCGCCATCACAAAGGTGCTACCGCCAGTGTCCCGCTTCTCACCGGATGGTGGGCACGGCGAGAAGAAGCAGCGCGTGCTGGCCAAGCTCGGCCTGTTCTTCGAGCGGTTCTACGGCCTGGGGGTGGGCTAAGGCAACACGGCGGCCGACAGGAGCCTCTCTAGGGCGGGGACAACGGCGAGCGGTCCGCGCCCACTGGGGGGAGGACGCTGAGGGCTAGACGAGGGGGAGGTCTAGGAGTGGGTCTCGCGCAGAAGGACGCTGTGGATTACGTACTCGCGCTCGTTCAGGTGCTGACCCTGATCGCGCTCATCACCTATGTCTGGAAGACATGGCAGATGGCGTCGGCTACCAGGGAATCCGTTGACGAAATGCGAGCCACCCGGGACGAGGAATCACGACCGTATGTACTCCTCTTTGCGGAGCGCAACGCCGTGACTTCCCTCTTCTTCGATATCACGCTCCGCAACTTTGGACGGACGGCCGCGCGCGACGTACGTCTCAGCTTCGACCCGCCTCTGCAGGCCTCTCGTCCCGATAGCATCGAGAGATGCACATTCCTAAATGAGGGTGTCAGTCTTCTTCCTCCGGGCTCTAACTTCCGCACCTTCTTCGATAGCAGCATGGACTACTTTAAGGAGGATCGCCCGCTTCGCTATACGGTCCATCTGCGGTACTGGGACGTGAAGAAGGCTGTTTCGTACGACGAGACCATTGTGCTCAACCTTGACCAGTTTCGTGGGATGACCTGGATAGGGGAGAAGAACCTCGGTACGGTCGCCAAGGAACTTGAGAAGACCAACGAGCATCTCAAGAAATTAGTGTCAAAGACTGGGGAGATCTCCGACTTCTTGTCCTCTGGCCTGATGTGGACATCGGATGTGCGGTCCCCGGACGGAAAGAGGGGTCTCTGGTACCTCTCTGCTATCGCGTCTATCGCCGGTCATTACGCCCGGCCCGGGGCAGATAGCCTGGGTAGTAACTCTGGCGATCTACCCCGTGTCATCTCGTGGCTTCGACGCGGACTGCTGCTCGAGATTGACGAGGTCGGCCTCGATGGCACCGCCGGCGAGGACTGGGCCCTCCTGATGGAACTCTTGGATAGGCTCGCCGGCTTTCGTTGGTGGATGGGTCAAGACGCGCTTGACACTTTCCGGCAGCTCAACGGGGAAGTTCGAGACGCGGCCAGCGCTCTGCTCAACCGACTCAATGCCGAGCCGCGGCAGAGAGAAGACTGCCCGTAAGCGGTGGTGGGTCGCGCGGAATACGTAGCTCGCTGTCGCCAGGGGTGCCGCTGAAGGCACCTGGGCTCAGCCACCCGCCTGTCCAGTGCTGAGCAGCACCGAGCGTTTTTGCCGTGGCTGCAGCTCTGGCTACGAAACGGCGACCCCGCTGACCCAGCGGGCCCCACAAAACCCCTGCAAAAGGCGGAGAGGGGGGGATTCGAACCCCCGGGCCCGGTCAAGCCGGACCAACGGTTTTCGAGGGGCTACTTAGTCGCAACGTGCGGGAACGTGGTCGTTTGCCGATACCCGGCTTGTGCAGGGATTTCGGTATGTAGCGTTGCGAGCCGTTTTAGCCGTGGCTACCGGATGGCTGCAGGCCCCTGCCCTCTTGGTATCCCCCCTGCCGGGGCCTCGCGAATCAGAGTCCTGCAAGTGCTTACTCCTCGGGATCGTACGGAGCGAGCGGATTGGGATAGCGACGACTGAGCGAGGGCATGTTGCACTCCATCGGCGTTGGCTCTCACGGTGCGTCGAGCGTCAAGTGATACTGTGATCGCCGTGGCAGTTGTTGACTACACTGCCAAATCGGGCAGCTAGGCTATCCATTCGCCTTGGCGCGGACAAAGTGACCTTGCTTGACAATGTGTGTAAAACGCAGCAAGCTGTTGTCAGGCATCCCCACCGCACGACAGAAGTCTGAATTGCAGGAGGTTGGCAATGCCCTCGTATGGACGTCTGCGCTCCCGCGTCCTGGTCTTGCTTTCAGCATATGTGCTTCTTGCCGCCTTCTCCCCTCAGGGGGCAATTGCATCCGCTCCCCCGCCCGACAAGTGGCAGCCCCCCGCCTGGTCAGCCGATCTCCCGGGACTACCAGATGAAATGAGACGGGCGTACCAGTATGAATGGGCAATCGGGCAAATGGGCGAGCGCGGCGCCGACAATCCGGGTGTGAGACAAGACGCGGGTAAGGAGCTATTCGAGTTCGCCAGGGGCAAGTTCTTTCGGGACGGGAAAGCTGGCCAGTTCGGGTCTGGCGAGTACGACGCTGACGATGCAATTTATGGGAACGCCGTTTATCCACTCGTTACCACTTCCACTGGAGTGCAGGGCGACATTTATGTTACTCCTCGCCACCAAAAGGGGGAGTGGTTCTGGGTCGGTATGCTGAACAACAATTTTAACGTGGGCGATGGTATTGCCATGGAGGTCACGCGGCAGTACGAAAACGGAAATCTCAGGTTCCGGCCGTTGGTGCACATCAAGTACGCGGCTGGAGGAACCAGCGATTGGATAAAGATATACGATGGTGGTGCTGGGGGACAACAGAGCTTTATGCATGCGGGCCGACTGGTAGAATGGGTTCATGGACCCGCAATAGACGTGAGCCAGCAGCAGTGGCACAATATTAAGATAGCGCGCAACCAGTCTAATGGTAAGTGGAACGTCTATTTGGACGCTACACCTCTGGACTATAATCTTTACTGGCCGACCAGCTGGAACAGCTACCATCCCCATAGTGGATGGGAAGGCCAGTACGAAACACAATATGAAGCCGAGCCGCCATACGGAAGTTTAGCTGCATTGGGTAGTCATCATGATAACTTAAAGCTAAGGATGAGCAATTACTCCACGTGGTCCTACTGGACAGTAGGGTCATGGGGGTCACGCCACACGATAGAGTTCGCTAGTATAATGGAGACGGGGGAAGAAATATTTCTCAAGTATCCAGCGAGTGAACAGGTATACCCCGAAGGAACGAATAACTACTTACATTGGCAAGCGTGGTATTATCTACATTGACGGTTGGAGAGGAGTAGGATGCCCGGTGTGGCTCTGTCGGCCCCATAGGCGGAATAGGCCACTTCGTGTCTGGCCGCTATTGGTCTTCGCTGTGGCCATTGTGTTAGGACTGGCGGCGCTTAGCCCTCAAGACTCTGGCGCACATCCGCATCAGACGGCTGCTGGGGTAGTCTTTGTGGAGGGTGTCGAGCTGTCAAATCTGGGCGCTTCAACCTGTCGAGGTCACCCCACCCCGGACGAGTGGCTCCCCCCTGCTTGGGCGGCTGGCGACCCGGAGCTGGTGGAGCTAATGCGACGAGCATATCGGTATGAGTACTATATGCAACCCGTGAAAGGTGAGAGTGATCCCAACTCGGTTGTCGCGCATGGTCGGGTTGGACTTGAGGCCGCCTATGGCTTTCCCCAGGGGCACTAACGACTTCGCTGACTGTTAGATAACGATCCGGCTTCGCTCCGCTCTACTGAGCAAGCTTCTGGGAATGGACTGGCTTAGTGGGGCGGAGTTGGGTGTGGAGCCGGGATAGTGGGCAATTCTCACCAATCCCGCCCAAGCGCCTGATCAATCGCATCCGCCGCCACCTCCTTTAGCTCAGGCGCCACGTGCGCGCGGATGTCGGCTGTGATCTGGTAGGTGGAGTGCCCCAGAGTCTCCTGCACGATTTCCAAGCTGACGCCTTGGGGGATGAGCAGGCTCGCCGCCGGTTCTGGTGATTCCTCCGGCTTGTGCGACCATGATGCGGGTTGCCAACGCGGTTGCCACCCAGCTATACGCCCCTAGACGAGGGCAGACGGCAGCACTCTCCAATACCGCCGACTAGCAGGCGAAATGGACATCCCTGGACCCGCTCAGACCCGCCCTACCTACACTCTTAATCCCAAGGTCGAAGGTTCGAATCCTTCCGGGCGCACCTGAAAGGCCTGCATACGCGGGCCTTCTTTTTTGAAGTAATGGCCGAAACGGCCGGCCGGGTTGCCAACGTGGTTGCCAACGCGCTGGACGTTGGGGGACGGTGGGGGAGGGACGAAGGAATCGCGGGCGCGCCGGCTGCAGTCGTTACGCAGACACCGTGCCTCTGCACTGCGGAAAGCGCGAGCAGCCCCAGAAGCGGCCGCGGGGCCCCTGCCGCTCAACCATTTCCGCGGAGCACCGAGGACAGACGGGATTGGGAGGGGAGGCGTTGGCCTCGGCCTCCACCGCTTCCCCCGAAAGTTCCCGGGCAAGCCGGTCGCGGTCCCAGAGCTCAACACCGTTGCTTCGTGCGAGCTGGATTGCCTGCGTCGTGAACCGGCTGTTAGTGACCACCAGAGCGTGTTGGGCTCGGTAATGGGCTTTCGCCGCTACCACTTCCTGGACGGCCTTCACGCCCACATCATTCTTCCACCGCTTGGCCTGCACCACCGTCCGCGCCCCGTCTTTTTCTAGAACGAGATCGGCGCCGAAGTCGGCTCCGTTGGGGGTGAGCTTGACCCGGTAGCCTAGACCACGGAAGCGGACGGCAACATGTTCTTCGAACGCCTCGCCGCTCAGTCGGTCGAGCGCCGGCAGATCGGCTGCGAGTAGTCGCGTGTCACGCCGACTCCGCCAGAAGTACATTCCCGCCAGAACCATAGCGATGACGCCAGCCCCCAGCAGGAGCCCCACTCCGATCCCCGCGGTGAGCCAGCCGTACGCAAAGGCGATGAGGGCGAGCCCATACGCGGCGTTCGCGATGTCATCGATCGTACGCTCGCGCTGCTTTCTGGATTGCATGCTGCCTCCGCCGGTTTTCCTCCGTTTATCGCCCTGGAGCTTGTACTTCTTGAGCGGGAGGCCGCGACGCCGTTCCCAACGAGTGGACTTCCCTGTACGGTAGGGGTGGAAGAATCAAACTTCGACCAGCGTCGGCTCAGCGTAGGCGGACGAAAGGACCCGGGGGCGCCAATGCTGGTAGGGTCGCTGCGAGGCGAAGCTGACAAGCACGCAGCATTCTTCGGCTGATCGGCATCGACGCACATGACGCCTCCGGCGCGGCCAGAGGCACTCGGAGAAGGGAAGGGTCCATGAAAAGGGCCGTAAATATGCTGGTAACAGGCGTCGTCCTCGTACTTGGTCTTGCGGTGTTGCCCGTCACGGCGGTTGCCTCGACGGCCGACCACGCCTTCACGGACGTACCGTACGGTCATCAGTTCGCCGACGCCATCCAGATTCTGGTTGATCGGGATGTGGTCGATGGGTATTCAGATGGGACCTTCCGTCCCGAGAACCCAGTCCTCAGGGCTCAACTCGCGAAGATGATCCTCCTGATGATTGCTTCTGACGAATGGACTCGCCTAGATGAGCTCGTGCGCGGGGACATGGCGCTTCCGCCGTTCACGGACTTTGGAATGCCTGACTCTCCCGAGAGCCTATACCCCCACGACTTCGTGAGCGCCGCCTGGCAGCACGGCATCATAAGGGGCACAACCAGCCACACGTTCTCACCTTGGGCGCCCGCGACTCGGGCTCAGGCGATAACCATGACGGTGCGAGCTACCGAAGCCCAACATCCCTGGCTCATCCAGTGGGATAGCCAGCTCTACGAACCGTGGGGAGACTTCGACCCCGCGCACGGCACACCCTCGGCAATAGCCTACCAAAGCGGCTTCCTGGACGGCATCGTCTATACCGGGGCTCCCGGAATCCCTGTAGGCACGTATGTAAGTCCCTGGGCGCCGATGACGCGCGGTGAGGCCGCCCAGCTTCTAAGCAACGTGATCCAACTCCGCGATGGCTACTGGGAAAGCGAATCGGCCGGCGGATGACGGGCAAGGTGACATCGGGCCTCGCGCGAGAGTGCGTGCGCCGTTCGGCGTTTTCGTTCTAATCGCCGTGTTATAGGGGAAGCATCCCACTGCTGCAGAGAGAAAACATGAATGGGAAAAACACGAGGGGTTAAGGGGAACACTTTATGGGCGACGTTGAGAAGCAACAAAGGGCCCCGCGCTACTCGGGCCAGGTTAAGATCAATCCAATAGCTGGGGAACCGCCGCCATCCATCTACTCCAACCACGTCCTCGTAAATGAGCTGAACCAGGAGGTAACGTTCGTCTTCGCGCAGATACGACTACCACTAGATATCACCCAGTCCACTGGAGATCCTGAGCAGGACCTGGCCGAACGAGGGCTGACCCCTCAAGTTGTTGCTTCCGTCACTGTCCCCTCGACTCTCGTTCAGCCGCTGATCGGCCTACTAAACAACCTCAATCTTGGCTCGGAGGATGCCGATGAAGTCACAATGGGCTAGTATCTCTCCGGGACAAGGTGGTAGACGGTCCGCCACTCAGGGTACTGGCCTTACTGTAAGACGCCTTCGACGAGGGGCCACCGCTTATGCAATGCCAACTGTCCTCAACGCCTCACTCTCAACTATGACCCCTGCCATTTCCCTCAAGCAAGAAGAAGAAGCCCACAGGGTTGCCTATGCATACGCGAAGCGGTTGAAGGCCGAATGGCCCGAGGCAGAAGTCTTCTGGCGATACGATCCGTCGAGGCTAGGTGAGCTTTCGGTGGTCGTGGTAGGGGAAGAGTGGGACTACGAACAAGAATATGCCGCCTTCCATCTACGCTCACCGCTCGTCGAAGACCTTGGAAGCGATCTGTTTCTCGATGTCGATGTAGTCTTCCGACGGATAGGCGAACCTGACTTGGCAGAGTTTTCGGCAGTCGCACTATGAGCCCCACGCAACCTCGCCCCCACCCTTCACAGTCCGACTATGCCAACCAAGTCGCCCACAACCAAGGCCTGTACCGGCGAATCGACGGCACGAAGTCACAATGGAGCGACTGGTCGATGTCGCTGATCTTCTACAGTGCGGTCCACATCTCTAATGAGTTTCTTGCGAAGAGAGGCAAGCGGGCGCGGAATCACGACGATCGACAGATGCTCCTCAAGAATCTGGGGGCCGGCCAGGCCGCAGACACGTACCTGCAACTCTACAAACTGAGCCGGAGAGCTCGATACGAGTGCGCCAGATTCGATCCCCGAGAGCTCGCCAAGTATGAGCACCTTGCAACTGTCGAGCTGCCCGCCCAACTGAAGTAGGGGCTAGCCGGGGGGCCAATCGCGCGTCACCGTCTACGTCTGGCAGCGTATTTCGTTGATGAGAATTGAATTACCCCTCACCCCCCGAACGCCGCATCCATCGCACTAGCCGCCACCCGGTCGGCCCCGGGGAAGAGGTGCGCGTAGACCGAGAGCGTGAGGGAGACCTGGGAGTGCCCCAGGACTTCTTTCACCACGAGGGCGTCCACCTTCTGCGAGATGAGCACCGAGGCGCAGGAGTGCCGGAGCTTGTGTACCGGCCGGTCGGAGGGAAGGCCCGCGCCCTCGAGGATGACCTTCAGCTGATCCGTCACCCCGTCGGGATCGATGGGCGCGCCAAACGGGTCCACGAACACGAGGCCAGAGTCCTCCCACTCAGGCCCCACCCGGAGACGCTCTTCAGCCATCCGCCGGCTGTGTTCCCGCAGAGCCTGGACCGCCATGGCCGGCAGGGGGATGGTCCGCCGCGAGGAGCGCGACTTGGGCTCCACGAATACGAGGCCCTTCCTCGTCTGGCGCTGAAGCGACTGCATTACCGTGAGCGTGGCCCGGTCAAGGTCCACGTCCTGCCAGCGAAGCCCAAGGGCCTCTCCCCGCCTGAGACCGGTGAGGAGGAAGACCGTCCAGAGCGCCCGCAGGCGATCCTCGGCCACGGCTTTCAAGAGGAGCTCCCCCTGCTTCACCGTCAAGGGCACGACCGGCTGCTGCTCCTGTCGCGGCGCCTTGGTGAGTGCCGCGACGTTTCGCTTCTCCTTGCCCTTCCCCACGGTCTTCGTCTGGGCGGCCTTTCGACGGAGAAAGAAACACTCCTCCTAGGGATTTCCGTGAATTCCCTTGACCAGGCCGTATCCTACTAGTAGACATTTTCGTTTCAGAACAAATCGCCCTCAAGTTGTTCTCCTCCCTGCCGATTGGGTGAGAGTAGAGAACGCTGAGCTTCTCTCATTGTCCCTTCTTGTGGGGGCGTCTTCGGGCTCGAGCAGAAACCGGAGACGCCCCCGAGCATGTCCAGGAAAGGCGAGGAGCCGGCAGAGGGAGGGCCAGGATGGTCTTTGAGTGGCCACGAGTCGTGCCTTGGGAAGCTGAAAGCCAGGCGCCGGGTTTCTGCATCGTCTGCGGACAGCCCCTGCCCGTCGAGGACGACACCGGTGAAGCTCAAAGCGCGGTAGGGGAGTGCTTCCTGTGCGCCGAGCACGGACGCGAGCACCTTCTCGAGTGGACCTCCGTCTCGAAGCATGGCCTCTTCTCTACGTGGTAGGGGCGTACTGCCAACGCTCTCCGCTCCCACTTTGTTGCTCATGACAGGAGAAAGGGAAATTCGTGGTGGGTCTCGATCAGATGTCCAACTGGTTAGATAAAGGGGGCAGCACCAAATCTAGGTGCGAAGCTTGCGGAGCGCATGTGACGCTCGGCCCCGAGGAACTCCGGCGTCTAGAGGCGTTCGCGGAACCGGTGCTATGCAAGGAGCACGAGGCGGGCAACTGGCTCGATCCTGACCCGGCAGCTTGAGAGAATGCTACTGCGCTCTGGTATGGGGAAGACGTTCGTTAGGTCCGCCCCGGGCGCCACGTGCGCATGGATGTCGGCCGTCACCTGGTAGGTCGCGTGCCCATTCCGAGTCGCGCTCACGGCTTCGCGAAAAGGTACAGCGACCAGCCGAGAATCGTGCGCCCCCAGCGCAGGTACTCGCGACGGCTGTGCTCGACTCGGTCGAGAAGCTCCGCCGTGTCCGGGTCCTCCGGGTGCGCCCGCGCGTATCGAGCGGCGGCTCGCCATTGGAGCGTCTCATAACGATCCCACTCCTCGCCGTTGCTCACGAGGGCCAGCCAAGGCATGAGCCCCGCTGCAACGCCCGCCTCCACGTTGCTCTCGTGGCTGCCGAACTGGTCGCGCTTGAGGCCCGAGTATTCGAGGTACTCGGCGGGCGGCTCGGCGATCCAAAACGGTTCGCCGACAAGCACCTCCCCGCCCGAACGTGTAGCGGCGGCCAGGTAGCGAAGCGTTCCCTCCAATCCGCCAAATACCCAGCTCGCGCCGACGCACATCGTCAGGTCGAAACTGTCGGACGGCGCCTTGTACTCAGCCCCGTCCATCTCGAGCACTTCGAGGCGGGCCGTCGGAGCGCGGAGCTGGTGCTTGTCGCGGAGGTCGGCGATGAAGTGCGGGCTGATGTCGATCGCCACCGCGTCCAAGCCGTGCCCGTGGCTGTCAGTCTTGTCGTAGTGCTCGGCAATGCGCAGGAGCAACTCGCCCTTGCCACAGGCAACGTCGAGGATGCGCAGACTGGGCGGCGGGTCGAGGAGTGCGATCAGCTCGTCGAGCTTGCCGATACTCGTTGGGTTGCAGACGACGTGATCGGCGTGAGTGATCGCGAAGAACTTCCAGGTATCCACGCCCGTACCTCCACTCCGCTGAAGTTCCGCGTCAGCGAGATCCGGCTTGACAATCCAGCCGTCCCAGCCAGTTTCGGTTTAGACCGGTGCGACCTCGGGGCTCGGAACCACGCGCTCCACCTCGGGCTCGGTCGTGCGAAGCATCACGATGCCGGTCCACGCGAACCACACGATCTGCAGCAGGCCGAAGGCCATTCCGGCGTCCCTCAGAGCCGGAACGACCGAGACGATACCGAGCAGGCCGATCGCCGCTCCCAGCCAGCCGAGGCTCTTGGGCAGAGCCCGCGTGCGCAGAACTGCCCCGCTGACGAGTAGCATCCACAAGCCGCCGAGGATTTCACCGGCGGCCCCTCCGAGCCCCTCAGTCACCGGCTCGATCGCCTGCCAGACCGCGACAGCTTGATCGGGATGGGCGCCGTAGAGGTCGGCGACCGTCTCCGCGCCGAAGTTGAAGATCAGCCCGCTTGCCACGAGGGCGACCGCCCAGATGAGTCCCACGGCGGTGGCAACCTGCATCAGCACCGGCGTCGCGTCCCTCATGCGGCGGTAGAGCGAGAGTGACAGGACGGCCAAGACGATCCCGAAGATCACGTAGGTGATGAGGTACATGGCGGTCATGCTGCTCTGGTGGATCGCCCGGTACGAGTGCTTTCATTTGACTCTCCCCTCATCTCGAGACGCGACGGTTCTCCTGATTCGAGCATAGGTATGAAGCGGCGCCACAGGACCCGCCAGATGCAGGGTTATCAGCTGGCCACTCGGCCCAAGGTTAAACCCCCGTCCATGGCCAGGATAAGACTCCTCCCTTGGCCGGGTGAACTAATCCTTTCTGCCTATACAGTTGTCCTTGGAGTGCTGTCGAGACCCGCCGAGTAGGAGGTCAACGCAATGAACGACACGGGCACACGACTCTCGACACTCTGGGTTGTCGTCATGTTCAACATGGTCTTCGCCGACATTCTGACCTTCATCAATCCTGGAGCCTTGCAGGAGTTGTGGGCCGGACAGGCGGGCGTGCAGATCACCGAGGGGCTTCTTCTGGGGTTCGCGATTCTCCTGGAGATCCCGATTGCCATGATCTTCGTGTCCCGCGTCTTGCACGGCGCGGCCAACCGCTGGGCGAACACGACGGCCGCGGCGGTCACCACCGTGTTTGTCGTCGGCGGTGGGTCACTGGATCTCCATTACCTGTTCTTCGCGGCCATGGAAGTCGCGTTCATGGTGCTGATCGTATGGTCTGTATGGCGGCGCAGCGCCGAAGGTGCCGTGCCCGCCGGGCGTCCCCTTGACGGCGTGCTCCAGTACGCGGACGGTGGAGGCGAGAAGCGATGAAGTCATACAGAGGAAACGCGATCGCGGTGGGGATCCTGCTGCTCGCCTGCTCTGCCGCCAGCATTCTGAGCGTCGTCCCCCTGGGCTCGATGCTCGACGCGCCGGCCGATCTCGCCGGGCTGGCGGCGAACAACGACCGAGTGGTCCTGACGGCTCTCCTAGAGTTCGTCTGGGCCGCGACCGCCGCGGGCATAGCCATCGGGCTGTATCCGGTCCTCAGGAGGTACAACAGAGCCCTGGCTCTTGGATCTGTTGCCGGTAGGGTCGTTGAGGGCGTATTCGTTCTTGTTGGCACTATCAGCCTCCTGGCACTACTGACAATGAGCCAGGACTACGTGGCGGCCGGATCTCCCGATTCATCCTCTTGGCTGGCCTCGCGAGACCTGTTGCTTGCGCTACGTGAGTGGACGCACGGGTTCATCGCGTTTCTCCCGTTTGCCCTAGGTGCTCTCATGTACTACTACCTGCTGTACAAATCACGGCTCGTCCCCCGATGGCTGTCGGGCTGGGGTCTCGTTGGGGCCGGGATGTTGCTGGCGGCGACCACGTACGCCGGCTTCACCCAGGAGTTCGGCTTCTCATCCGTCAACACAGTTTTGAATATCCCCATAGGCGTCCAGGAGATGGTCCTGGCGGTTTGGCTGCTGGCAAAGGGCTTCAATCCGTCGATTGTGCCTTCGGTTGCGTCCGATGCTGAAGATATCAGTCGGCCAGGTGTACCCGTTTTCGGCGACGCCCAGGTGGTGGGCACCGACTAGGGCCCGGTCTCCTAGAGACAGGCATCGACAAACGGAGAGGAGACTGGCGTGGACGACAAGTTCTTCGTGCCCATCGCAAGCATGTTGGCGGGAGTCATTGTCTTTGTCGCTTTCGCCATCTGGTACGCGCTCGCCGAGAAGCCGAACGCCGGGTCGCTCTGGCCGGTAGTCGGGGTGTGCGTCGCTGCCGGCGGTCTCATCGTCTTCTCCGGTTTCAGCTGACTCCAACTCCAGGGACCGGCCGCGGGCCAGGTCGTGCGACTCGTCTTGCTGTTGGGAATGGCCGGGTACAGCTACTGGAAGATCGGTTCTACGGCTGCGGGCGCACTCGCGGTCGAAGCGATGGCTGTAGGCACTCTGGCTGCTGTGGCGTTGCTCTAGCACGCGCCAGGTCACGAACTTACGTCCACCAATGAGTCGTCGTTCCGCCTGGGTCTTGCAGTTGCCTTGATCACGGGATTCCTCTTCCTCATGGCCGCCTGGGGCCTCTACGTCCTTCTGCGACCCGTCAACGCGGACCTGGCGTTGCTCTTTCTGCTGCTGAACGCTGTTGGCGTTGCCGTGCAGGGAGCGAGCATGTTGCCGCTGATATCCGCGTTGCTGCAGGGAGAAGGTGCCACCCACATAAAGTCGTTTGCTCATTGGATCGCGACTCTTCGCTGCGCGCCGATCCGCGGGACCCGACGCCCGGATGGCTACTCATCACCCTGTCACATGCTACGAGCATCGACGCGCGGGCCAGGACCATTCGGCCCTTGTCGCCGGTTAGCTCTGGGTGACCGGCTCCTGCGGACGGTCGGCCAGCCTGGTTCTGTGTGGGAGTCCCATGAAGAGGGAGCCGACCACGAGCAGGTAGGTCCAGTAGGCGATGACCTCGAGCAGGGAGGGATTGCCGTTGTAGCCGAGTAGGCCCTTGAGGAGCGAGCCCAGGGTGCCCTCTTCATCGAGTACCCCGTTCATGTCCCAGACGTGTTCGACGAGCATGGGAACCACGTTGGCCTCCCCGAGTTCGTGCAGGCCGTAGGCGAGAAGGCCCGCCGCGAAGACAATTAGAAGGGCACCGGTCGCAAAGAAGAAGCGCCGCAGGTCGAGCGTCAGGCTGCCGGCATAGATGCCCCAGCCCAAGGCGACGGCGATGAGGAGCCCGAGAACCGCGCCCACCGTGGCGCTCAGCGCGTCGCTTGCGGTGAACGAGGCGTACAGGAAGAGCACCGTTTCGAGTCCTTCTCTGACGACGGCGGCGAACGCCAAGACTCCCAGGGCCCACCCCGATCCCAACCCGGCGGCGAGAGCGACCTTGTCGTTGATGTCGCGAGCCAGATGCCTGGATTGCGAGCGCATCCAGAAGATCATGAAGGTGAGGACGCCGACCGCAACAAGGCTTGCGACTCCCTCAAAGATCTCCCCGAAGCGGTCGGGAAGAGCGCCGGCGGTGAGCGCGAATCCGGCTCCTGCCGCAAGACTCACCCCGACCGCCGCGCCAACGCCAATCCAGACCGAGCGGACGAGGCGCAGTGCCTCGGCCCTCTTGAGCGAGGCGAGAACGAGTCCCACGATGAGGGCTGCCTCTAACCCCTCACGAAGCGTGATCACGAACGAGGAGAGCATGCGGACCTCCTAGAAGCCGGGTCTATGCTAAGTCGGGATACCTAAGACGCAATGTTAGGCTACCCTAAAGCCACGGGACCCGCAAGGGTAAGGATGTCCAGCTTGCAAGCGACTGGGATGGTCATGCTCTCGCCAGGGTGAGGCAGAGGGCGGCAAGGAAGAAGAGCAAGGCGGGCGCGACGAACAAGAAGCCTATCGACCACATTCCGAGGAAGGCGATTATCCCCAGGAGGACGGCAATAACCCACACAAGAGGCGTGACCGAGTTCAAGGCCCCGACAACTGCGATCAGCGACACCCCGACGAGAACTGCGGCCCAGATCTTCATGACCCGCTCGTTCGCGAGGTTGCGCTCGGGTCGGTCGGTCCACTCGCTGACCACGGTGCTGCCGGTCGCGTCGATACTCACCGACGCTCCCGAGGAGAGGCCCCAGGATTCGACAGTCGCCAAGTATCCACCGGCGCCCAGCGAGGCGATGAACGCCAGGACCGCGAACACCTTTCCTGCTCTGGCAAGCGAGCTCATCGGCTGAACACTCCCTATCCGGCCGGTCCCGGGGAGACACTCCCGCGCGATAAAAGCGTGCCCGCCAGCTTCCCGCCTGCTCCGGTCAGAAACTCATCCTGCATAACGAAGAGTCTCACGGCGGGTAGTCCAGACCCGCCGCGTCCTGCAACATGCGATGCAGCTCCGGACTCTCGATGTTGTACTGCTTCTCGCCTATGCTGACCGTCTGGAAAGTTTCGCCTCCACCAGAGATCCCTAGAGTCTCGCCGGACTCGAGCGACACATCTATTCGCGCGGGTGGCGTGGTCCCAAAGTCGTCGGAGAGGTCGCGCGCGTTGGAGTAGCTTTCCACAACTGCTTGGACTTCAGCCTCCGATGCACTCCACGACTTGCCGGAACTGAGGTCGGTGAACGTTACTTCGCGAACGTCCTCAGCGGATAGATCCGGCTGTCGCCCACAGCTGAGAAGTGCCAGAGCGATGAGTGACAGCACCATGGCGAGGACGGCCAGAGACAGGACCTGGCGCGTGCGGCTGGCCGGAGTCAACCCGAGGTTCATGGATACATCATAACGCCATGAAGGCCAGTTCCCTCCACGCTCCGACGTCCAGTTGGGTCTTTCGTTGCAGTCCCTTTGCAGTGCTTGTCGAGGTCGTTCCGATTCTTGTGGTTATAGGCCTTCTTCTTCCTTGCCGGTCGGCGTATAGGTCGCTATGACCACCCCGGTGGCCGATGTGGTGCTCTCTGCCAGCCGCAGCGGAGTCTTTGGAATTCCTTCCCGGAAGAGGCGCTTCCCGCTGCCCAGCACCACTGGGTAGACCATCAGCTGGTATTCGTCGACGAGATCGTGCTTGATGAGGGTCTGCACGAGCGTACCGCTTCCGGATAACCCGGAGATCCTTGCCGCTGTCCTCCTTGAGCCGGGCAACCGCCGCCGGAACGTCGCCCGCGATGAGGCTTGAGTTGGCCCAAGACAGTGGTTCTTGGAGCGTCGTGGACACGACGAATTTGGGGAGCGCGTTCATGACGTCCGCCAGCGGGTTATCGGCCGGTGCAAAGGGCCAGTACCCCGCGAAGATCTCGTAGGTGACGCGGCCCAGAAGAAGGCCGCCTGTTGCCGCCAGGCCCTCGGTCACAAAGTCGCCGATGGCCGGGTCGGGACGCTGCAACTGCCAGCCGCCGTCCCGGAAGCCGCCGCTCGGGTCCTCGTCGGCCAAACCCGGGCCCTGCATGACGCCGTCCAGGGTCAGGAACTCGCTTGCGATCAGCTTTCGCATGACAGCCTCCTCAGCGGTCGTGCTCGGCTTCGGCGAAGAAGTCCGTCAAAATGGGGGCCAGGACGTCTGGGCTCACGTCGTGCCTCTGGCCCTCCAGGATGAGGTGCCGGCCCTGCGGTAGGGCGGCGGCGAGGGCGGTGGCTGCGTCCTGAATGAACGGCAGCGTGAGGGACCCGTTCATTACCAGCGTTGGGATGGTGAGCTGCCCAGCGCGATCGGTGGGCACCTTTCGGTCGGGGCCGATTGCCGCTTTGTCGTAGGCCAAGGTGGGGGCCACCGCCACCATGGTGGGCCACACCGGCGATTGGCGCATCTGCTCGATCATCTCAGCCGGAGCGCCGAGGAAGCCCATGAACAAGGCCAGTGCCTCGTCATGGCGCCCCTCGGTCAGCAGGGTGGTCAGTTCTCGGTCGTAGTCCTGCCACTCCTTTCGCTCGGATGCATCTCCGTTGTATGGGGGTTCGTAGAGAGCGAGCCGCTCCACCTGTCCGCCGAGGCTGAGTGCGGCTTCAAGCGCCAGGCAGGCGCCGGAGGAGATGCCGTACAGCGAGGCCGAGCCCCCGGAGGACGCGATGAGTGCCTCGAGGTCATCTATCTCCCGGCCGAGTGCGTAGGGTTGGGTGTCGCCGCTCTCGCCCCGCCCTCGTCGATCGTAGGTGATGACCCGGAACCGGGGAGCGAGGAGCTTCGCCAACGTGGACGCTGCTCCAAACCGTCGATAACCGAGGGCGCCATCGACGAGGATGACGGTGCGTCCCCATCCCTGCTCGTCGTAGGCGATCGGGGTGCCGTCGCGTGCCTTTTCAGTGCCCATGGAGTGCTGATACCCAGTTTTCCAATCTGAGGGAAGCCTCGCGCCCGACAAACGCGCGTTTTACCGCCGGCCAAATGCGCTTCTCAATCGGGGCTACTGGGAATTATTCAGGGCAGACAGCCGCACCGCAATTTGCGGCGGGAGGTGACCAATGTCCGGCACGCAGAGTTCCGATGACGACAAGAATCAGGCACTGGCCCGACGCCGCTACGAGATCATGAGCGCACAGGACTGGGCAGCGCTTAGCGAGGTGCTCCACCCGGATTACGTAGAGGAGTATCCCCAGTCCGGGGAACGGATCCGGGGTCTAGACAACCTGCGGGCGATCCTCGAGCACTATCCCGGGGGCCTGAGCGGCGAGGTCGGCCCCATGACCCTCATCGAGGAAGAGCCGAAGTACGTAATGACGCCCACGTTCAACGTGATAAAGGTTGTGGGTCAAGGCAGCACCGTCACGGTGTGGCTGAGGACTAGGTATCCGGATGGCAGCGACTGGTACGTTGTCTCCGTGGTCACGGTGCGGGGCGACAAACTGGCGAAGGCGGTCACCTTCTTCGCCGAGAGCTTCTCGCCTCCCGACTGGCGGGCCGGCTGGGTCGAGAGCATTGAATAGGGGCGGTGAGCGGTCGTTCGGCTGGCCGCCCAAGACCGTCTCACGCCGACTGTATGTCTGTACTTTGGGCTCTGATCGATACTCGAGCCACCCGCGCTCCGCAGATGCCTCGGCTGCCAGAGTCATCGCTTGTTCCAGAAAGCGAACTCGATCTCATAGCGCGCGTCGCCCATGTCCGACACTTTCTCCCCGATGAACGCCTGGGCATCAGCGATCGCCTGGTTGTACACACTCGGACCCATTTCGCGGACGAAGAAGTCCAGGACCAACATGGCCTTCAGGTCGCCGATGTCTTGCTCAAACTCCTCGGAGAAGAAGCGCTTTATGGACCCGAGCAAGTACTTCTCCGTCTCTTCCTTCAGCCTAATCGGCATGGTTGGATTCCCTTCGTTTGGCCTTCTCGGTCTTCAGTCGAGGGAGTTTGGGGGCCGGCGCTCCCCTGGCCGTCCAGAGCTTCAACCTCAGCCGCCTCCTGGAGCCGGGCAAAGCCCTTCTGCGGTTCCATGGAGGCTGAGTCGGGGTGCACCTGAAGTACCGTCATCTCGGGGCGGTGCTCTTCGAGGTACACGCTGTAGGCGATGACCCGGGGTTCGTTGCGCCGGACAAAGTCGGCCAGGTATCCGATCGCCGCCTCGAGTTCTCCACGCCTGCCTTCGCGGATGGTCGAGCGGTCTATGGCAACGAGAAGCTCAGACATGGCTCCTCCTTTCTGGTCTGGACAGAGCCCCGAGGGGGACCGGGGATCCAGACGGGTGCCTAGTAGCGTCTTATGCAGGAGTTTTACCCGAAACCACGCCGCATCAACGGAGCTGACCGGTCTCTCCAGCGGCCTGGCCCTGCGATCAGACTAGGGACATGTGAGCGTAAGCGTCCCTTCGCCCGCATCTACCGGTGGCGGGTTGCTACCGTAGTTGGGCGGCCGCATCATCCATGGCCCCGAGTAAGTCAGCCCGTCGGCCCTGATATCGAGACCATCTCATGTGCTCTGCAGTTTCGGCCCGTGATTGGCCGCGGCCCCCGGGTCACCCGCTTCAAACCTGATCGGCTAAGCCCGGTTGGCGTGCATCAGATGACACTACGGGTCAGCCTGGATAGACGGCCATACCCTCGGCTCGGGCGGCGCCGACGAGTCTCTCGTCAAAGCAGGCGAAAACGAGGTTCTCGTTGGTTTCCTGGAGTACTCGCTCGTGAAGCGCCACAGCCGACGCGAGGTGGATGGCGTCAAAGCCCCTTAGGGGGTGACGCTCGACGAGATCGAGCACATATGGTTCCAGACCGGCGTTCACTTCGACCCGAATAAGCGCTTCCCAGTCGTCGTGAAACCGTCCGATCAATTGGTCGAAGAGGTCCTGGGCCACGTTGGCCTCACGCCTCTTTCGGTGGAAGGCGGCCAGCGCTTCCGCATAGGCGACGAACGACGTGGCAAGGTGGTCGGCCGATTGCCACCAGGAAACGACCTCGTCCGAGTAGCTTTCCCGTACGTAGCGCTTCACCAGGGCGCTCGTGTCGAGGTAGAGGAGCAACTCCGGGCCCTTGCTAACGGCGTGTCTCGAGCACGATCTCCGAAACCGGCCGCCCCTCTGGGATGTCGAGGGCTACGACGTCATCTCTCCGCCCCCGGACCGGCAGCGTGATGAGACCTTGTTCTACGAGAGGCTCGAGCACCTTGCGGATTGGCTCTCGCGCCGAAGGTTCTCCCACGATCCTGGCGACCGGGCGTCCCCTGTCGGTGACCACGATCTCTTCCCCGGCCTTGACCCGGACCAGCAAGCGACTAAGGTTGTTCTTGAGTTCCCTGATACCTACCTGCACACCATATCCTGCTTTCGCTCGTCTCCGACGACGGCGCTCCACACCCGCTGGTTCGGCACGGGAGGGGCGTTTCCGTAATGTAGCTATTCTAACAAGAATGTAGCTACCCAGAGACCGGGGCTGAACTTTGTTCCTCCCTTCCGCGGGCGGGACGCACATGGTCGGCGTCGCGCGGTGACTCTCTGCTCCCGAATGAGGGTAGAGGAGGTCGAGTCGGACCGCTCGGCGCGGTCCGCGCGAATCTCTTCGCCTGACGTGAGGGTGGCCGTTGTTCGGGATCGATGTCAATCACCTGCTGCAGACCTGGGGCTACGCGGCCATCGTCCTGTTCATCTTCGTCGAGGACTTCGGTATCCCCTCGCCTGGGGAGACCGTCCTTATCGCGGGGGCGGTGGAGGCGGGACAGGGCAACCTGAACATCTTTCTGGTCGCCCTCTTCGCTTTCGCCGCGGCGGTGGCGGGCGACAACGTGGGCTACGCGATCGGCCACTACGGCGGCCGACGTCTGATCCTCGGACTTGGCTGCCGGGTTCACCTCGGCGGGCACTACCTCGTCACCCCGCAGCGACTCGATCACGCGCAGTCCTTCTTCGATCACTACGGGGGCTGGGTGATCGTCATTGCCCGCTTCGTCGAGGGGTTCAGGCAGCTAAACGGCATCGTCGCGGGCACCCTCCACTACGGCTGGAAGCGCTTCCTGCCGCTAAACGCGCTCGGCGCCGCTCTCTGGGTGGCCTTCTGGACGACCGCCGCTTACTTCGCATCCGACTGGGTTTCTCGCCTGCACGGGACGTACCGCTGGGCCCTGGTGGGGGGCGGCATCGCCCTGTTCCTGGTGATCGGCCTGGCCGCCTACGTAATGGGCCGGCGCCTGGGGGATTCCGCTTAAGGCTCAGGCCTGCGGCAAGTTCTGCGGCACCACGGTGAGCACCCGGATGATGAACTCCCGGAACGCCTCCATGTAGGTAGTGAGGAAGGCCTTGGTCCCTTCATCCTTGATCTCGCCGTCCTGGCCGAAGAGGCCGGGGGTGAAGTGGATGTAGGCCTCGGGCACGTTCAGCTGCGGGGAGTCGCAGAAGGCCAGCACGCTGCGCAGGTTCGACTGCATGACCGCGGTCCCGATGCGTCCGGTGGAGGCGCCGATGATGGCCGAAGGCTTCCGGGAGAAAGAGTTCTGGCCGTGGGGCCGCGAGGCCCAGTCGATGGCGTTCTTCAGCGCGCCGGGGATGGCGCGGTTGTATTCGGGCGAGATGAAGAGCACGGCCTGCACCGAGGCGATCTTGTCCTTGAGCGCCCGCGCCGGGGGAGGGAAGTCGGCATCGTAGTCGCGGCTGTAGAGCGGGAGGTCCCCGATGGGGATCTCGATGAACTCCAGATCCGACGGCGCGACCTTCTTGAGCGCCTCGGAGAGGATCCGGTTGATGGAGTCCGAGGCCAAGCTCCCGACGAAGTAGCCGACTTTGTAGGTCAAGGCAGAGCTCCTCTTTTTCGCAGTTCTTGTCTCGCCGCCCATAGGCCGCGCCCCCTCACGGTCGAGGAAAGAGACGAGAAGGCCCACGGTCGTGCCAGGGATACCCGCGCTGCCGGCGATCTACGCGGGGAGCGCGTCGGACAGGGGACGCGAAGTGATGTCGACCGCGCAGGCGGCCTGATCGTCCCGAGCGCGCGGGCAGTGGTGTTCCCAACTCATCGCCGCCGGGAAGATTTAACACGTATAGAGCCGGTTAAGGCAGCTGTTTCGCGTCCGGTCCGGCTCGCCGTTATTCCAGACGGGAGAAGGTGATCGTCATGGCTTACGCCCTGATCCGCGCCTCTGTTCGCGACTACGACGAGTGGAAGCCCGTGTTCGATGAACTGTCGTCCCTTCGGCAAAAGCACGGCTCGAAGGGGACCCGGGTGTTTCGCGCAAAAGACAGCCCGAACGAAGTGGTGGTTCTCACCCAGTTTTCCGACGAGGGTGAGGCCCGCCGCATGTTCCAGTCGGAGGAGTTCCTCGCCGGCACGAAGAAAGGCGGGGTGACCGCTCCGCCCGAGGTAGAGTTCCTGGAGGAAGTCGATAGTCAAAGCGCCTGACAGTCGACACCTGACAGGCGAATAGAGATGCACAATGACGGGAACGCCGGCGATTGCCGGCGTTCCTCCGCGCGGCCCGTGTTCTCGGTTCTCGTCCACCTCCTCTACTATCGGCCAGGGTCAGGCCCCCGAGAATGACGGCCCCGATTCAACCCACCTGGCCGGTGTGGCCGCCTGCCTCGTGCAATAGCCTTACTCGTGCACTGACCACACGCAGGAGGGCTGTCGGAGTGAAGTGGCGCGAACGAGTTCTTGGACCCAGAGGCGTGGGAGCGGCGGGCGCCGGCCTGCTGGGCTTATCGGGATATGTCGGTTGGTTTCGCCCTTGGCATCTGGCGTGGGGGACCAGCGAGCAGGAGCGGGAGCGGCGGCTGCCCGGGGACGAGCTCGTGGCTCGGCCTCAACAGATCTCCAATCGCGCCGTGAGCATCGAGGCCCCGGTGGAAAATGTCTGGCCCTGGCTTGCGCAGATCGGCCAGGGACGCGGCGGCTTCTACAGTTACGACCGCCTCGAGAACCTGATCGGCGCGGACATCCATAGCGCCGAGATAGTCCTGCCCGAGCACCAATCCGTCTCCAACGGCGAACGCATCTACATCGGCAAGAACGGCCCCTTCTACACGGTCGCCGCGGTGCAGCCCGGACGCTACCTCCTGCTGGAAGCCGATGCCCCCGAGGGCGAGATGGCTCCCATCGAGGAGTCGTGGCTGTTCATCCTGGAAGCCGAGGGGCGGGGACGGACACGCCTCATCGCCCGCAACCGCCGGGGCTATGTGCCCACCATCGCCGACTTCCTGATGTGGAAGGTGGCGATCGAGCCACTGCACCACGTGATGGAGCGCAAAATGCTCTTGGGAATCAAGCGCCGGGCGGAAGGAGTCTCTTGATGACAGCGACAACACGCAGCGTCCGTAGCGCCGGCTTCGACTCCCTTCAGTTTCTGGACGGCGCGACCAAGCGGGTGATCAAGGCGTGGATCGAGCGCGAGGAGCGCCGCCCGATTCCCTGGACACCCTTGAAGAAACCCTTGAGTGAGTGCCGCGTCGCCCTGATTAGCTCGGCGGGAGTGGCGCCAAGGGAAGGGGAGCCCTTCGACCAGGAGGGAGAGCGCCGGAACCCCTGGTGGGGTGATCCCAGCTTCCGGGTGATTCCCCGCTCCGCCTGCACCGAGGACGTCCGCCTCTGTCACCTGCACATCGACCGCTCCTTCGGCGAATCGGACCTGGACTGCGTGCTGCCTCTCGCACGCCTGGGCGAGTTGGCCGAAGAGGGCGTGATCGCCGAGGCCGCACCCACGCATTACTCCTTCATGGGTTACCTGCTCGACGCCGACGAGTTTCTGCGCACGAGCGTGCCCGCGATCGTTCGGCGCCTCAAGGAGGAGCAGGTTGACGCCGTGGCGCTGGTGCCGGTCTGACCCTTCTGCTGCCGGTCCGTGGGACTGGCGCAGCGCGAGATCGAGGCGGCCGGCATCCCCACCGTGTCGCTCTCCATGATTCCCGACTTCACCGCGGCTCCCGGAGTTCCGCGGGTGGCCGCCATCGCCTACCCCAACGGTCGCCCCTTGGGCAACCCGGGGGACAAACGCGGCGAGCGGACCGTGCTGGAGGCGGCTTTGCGCGTGCTGGAAGAGGCCGAGGAACCGGGCACGGTGACCACTCTGCCCTTTGTCTGGCCCGAACCGGCAAAGCAGGTGCGGCGGGAGAGCCATGGGGAGACGCCACCCATCGGGCAGCTGATCAAGCGCAAGCCCTGGCTATACCTGAAGTTGGTGTCGGGCGAAATTCCTCGGGCGGATTGAAGTCCGGTCTGTCTGACTTGTCGCTCTCAGCAGTGCCTTGGGTGGGAGGGGGTGGAGACTCTGCTATACCCTCTGGGGTATACTGACGGCCCTGACCCGGAGCAACTCTCACCCGAGGAGTGGTTGAATTGAACGGAACCTCCTTCGCCGATATCGCCGTCGTTGCGTGCGGCACGATGAGCCTCGAGTTGCGCGCTTTGCGAGAGTCCGGTTTTCTTGATACCGAGCACCTGTTCTTCACCGCCCCCGGGCTTCACCAGGAGCCCGCTGAGCTCGAACGGCAGCTCCTCGCGCGGATAGAGCACGCAAAGACAAAGGCCGACAAGGTGCTTGTCGTCTTTGGCGGCGCCTTTTGCTACGTCAACGTGAGGGAGCCGACGCGCACCATGAGTCAGGTCATTGCCGAGCAGGGACCCCGTGTGGCCAGAATCGAGGCCACCCACTGCATGGACATGATCGCGAACGAGGAAGAGCGGGAGCAAATTGCGCAGGAGTTGGCCGGGGGAGCCAAGGTGTGGTGGATGACCCCGGGATGGGTCAAGTATCGGCACGAGGTGTTCAAAGGCTGGGACGAGGCGCGGGCCAACGAGAACTTCCCCAAGCACGAGGGCGGGGCGATCGTGCTCGATGGCGTCGGATACTGCGAACAGTACGTCGCCGAGCAGCCCGAGGATCTACTGGAATACGCCGATTGGATGGGCGTGGCGATGCAGTCCTACCCGGTCACCCTCGATCGCTTCAAGTCTTTGCTCCTGGAGCAGGTGCGCGTCCTGGATCAAGTATAGGCGGGGTTTTCTCCACGTCTCCGCCACTTTGACGAAAAAAAGGGGGGAGCGCCGTAGCGCTCCCCCCTTTCGCTCAGAGAGTCCGGTTAGGGGCTACTCGAGCCTATTGAACCTCGTGCCAGCGCCACAGCATGGCCGCGGCCTGAGCGCGAATGGTGTGCTCGTCCGGCCGGAAATTGCCGACCTCATCGCCCTGGGTGATTCCCAGTTCGTACATGTGCCCGATGTGGTCTTCGGCCCAGTGACCCGCCACGTCCGCCAGCCGGTTTTCCAGTTGCTGCGGATCATAGTCCGGGTTGCTCAAACCGAGATAGTCCCGGGCGCGGTCCATGAGAGTCGCCATCTGAGCGCGGGTGATCGGCTCGTTGGGGCCAAAGGTGCCGTCGGCGTGACCGCTGATAATGCCCGCGTCAGTCATCGCGGCAATGTGGCCCTCTGCCCAGTAACCGTGCGTGTCGCCAAAGGGAGCCTCGCCCGAGGGCTCGAGGCCCATCATGCGGGCCATGACCGTCGCGAACTGGCCACGGGTGATTTGGTCGTTGCCCCCAAAGTCCCCGTTGGTATAGCCGTGCATGTAGTCATTCTCGGCCATGTGATCGGCGTAATCCGCGTACCAGCTTCCCGCCGTATCGCCGAACATGTGCTGCCCCATGGTGCCGTCGGTCATGCCGGTACCCGGGTCATGAACAGGGTCGGTCATAGGGTCGGTCATGCCGGTGCCCGGATCATGGACAGGGTCGGTCATGGTCGTGCCGGACTGGGTCATGCCGGATTGGTCCATGGCGGGCTGGGTCATGGCGGGCTGGGTCATGGCGGGCTGCGTCATGGCGGGCTGGGTCATGGCGGATTGATGAGTGGTGTCGCCGGAGCCCATGTTGGCGGTGCCCATGCCGCCGCCGCCCATCGCAAAGGCCGCGCCGGTCATGGCCAGCACCAGCGCCGCAGCGCTGGCGAGGGCGAAAGTAAGTCGCAAATAAGTTCTCAAAAGTTTCTCCCAGCTGTGGAATTCGAATTGACTTTACAGAGGCTACGCGCCCAAGGTAAAAGGCATGTAAGGAGGCGGTGAGAGTCGCCTTAGGGTTGGCGGGTCCCTGCTCAAACGGCCAGGACGTGCCTTGGCGGAGGGCATGCTTGCGGTCTGGCTGGGGTACGATCTGGGGAATCGGGAGGTTGATGACGCCCAGGAGTATAGATCTAGACTCCGACGCCCTGCGTGCGAACCAGCCCAGTACCGCGGTTGAAGTGCGCGTACCGGCCAGGTTCGAGCCTCTGCTTGCCGAAGTCGCCGAACTCGTCGGTGCCTCCCGCTCCCTCCAAAGCCTTCTCACCGAGTATTTCCACGACTTTCGAAACGACGATGCCGCCATAGAGGCGCTGAAGCGGGTGCTTTTGCGTGATTGGGCCTACTTCGAACGTTCGCCTGCGCGCGCCGGGCACTACTCCCTCTTCGCCGATATGGCGCTCGATCTGTTGGAAGGAGAGCTCTCCGACGACCAGGCCTCCAACCTGCTGCATCTGCTGACGACCTGGACGGGCGGTGCTGTCGACGGCCTCCACGGTCCCGCCTACCTGCCGGCGGTCGAGCAGGTGGCTGTGCGTCTGCGGCAGGCCTTCCCCCGCTATCCCGAGCCCTTCCGGCGGCGGGACCGTTTGCTTCGCGGCCTCCTCGTGCAGATCGATCGGCTGGACCAGCCTGTCTCCGGGGCGGCTGCTGCTTGGGGAGCGCTCTACGCCGACGTGCTGGAGAGCGCGTATCGCGACTCGATCCCGCTGCTGGACGCCGCTGCCTGGGCGCGTGAATGCGAGGAGGGGGAGGGGTCTCTGAACGATGCGGACGCGGTGAAAGGAGCCTTCGCCGGATTCGACCGCGGGGTGCGCCCGCCCGCAACCCAGGACGGTCCGCAAGATCTGCTGGAGTTGCCGACGCTCTCGGAACTCCGCGAGCGGGCGATGGACGCCGTGCCCCGCGTCGCGGATGTGGAGGACCGCTTCTCTCTGTGTCTCTTCCTGCTTCGCGGGGAGGTGGGCGGCCCCCTCGAGCAGGAACTGACCGCCGCTCTCGTGGCCTGCGTGCGCGAGATGATGGACCCGGAGCGCGGCCTGGACTACGGGCGGGTGATCGACCGGTTGAGCGATTTCTTCCGGGCGGAAGGGGCCAACCGGCCCGCCATGCGCTTTCGCTGTTATGAGGTGGTGGGGGTGGCCATCGGCGAGGTGGGCGCCCGGCGGGCGGCGGATCACCTGATTGACGACCTGCTCACCTGGCCTTTCGAACATCCCGAAGCCAATGCGGCGACCGACGATTGGCGGACGGTGGTCAACCCTCATCACCTGGCCAACATCCGCTGCTGGCTGAGCCTGATCCGCTCCAATCCCACGCTCTTCGAGCGCCTGGCGGCTGCGCTCACCGTGCAACTTCGCCTGGGCGGAGTCTTTCTGGCCGACACCGATCTCTTTCAGCGGGATATCAGCCGGCTGCTGGCGACGGACCTCAAACCGGTGTGGTTCACGATCAAGCAGCTTCTGCGCTCTTTCCCCGTCTACTTCAATGAGCTCGGGGCCGAAGGGGAGCTTCGGTCGGTATCCACCGAGATCGACGAGCTCACCGCCCGTGGGGACACGTTGATGCATTTCCTGCGCAAGCAGGTGCACGCGGAGTCCTCGAGCCGGCTGTTGGGCTTCTGCCGGGCGGTCAGGGAATACTGGGGCACTCTCGATCCCGCGCCGCTCGAGGACTATCTTTCACCGGCGGCCTTCGCCGCGGTCGCGGCCCAGCGCGAATTCGCGCTCGGGCCTCACCGGGTGCTGGCGGCTGCGGAGGGCGGGGGGACCGGGGACGGGGACACGGCCGCAACCGGCGAGGGCCCACGAGATGAGGGTCCATCACATGAGGGCCCACCAGATGAGGATCTCGGCCGGCGCCGCGTCGCCCTGCTTGCCCGGCTGCAGGAACTACTCGAGTTGAAGTACGCCTCGTCCTCGGCGGGCCTGGCCGAATCGGTTTCAGGGAACGGCCGGCTGTCGTCCGCCACTCGCGAGGAGTTTCTCGCGGCGCTCGCCGCCTGGAAAGACGGGGGGGAAGATCCCCACGCCGGCGGAGCGCGGGCGGCCG
>JADQBG010000003.1 GCA_016278725.1 Actinomycetota bacterium | reverse complement strand
CGGCGCAGCCGCGCCGCCGCCACCATTTCCATGGCCTTGGTGATCTTGCGCGTATTCTGGACGGAGGTGATCCGCCGCTTGATGTCCCTTGTGGTCGCCATGAATTCCTAACGCAGCCTAGACCGTCGCCGCCATGCCGGCGGCGGGCTCCGCGATGCCTTCCTCTTCCTCGCCCACGAAGGAGCTCTTGAAGTCGTGAATCGCCGCCTTCAGCTTCTCCGTGACCTCGTCGGAAAGCTCCTTGCTCTCGCGGATCTCCCGCCCAACCTCGGGGTGTTCGGACCGCAGATAGTCCCGCAGTCCCTCGTTGAACTCCGTCACCGCTTCCACGTCGATGTCGTCCAGGTAGCCGTTGGTGGCGGCAAAGATCACCATCACCTGCTCCTCGACGGGCAGAGGTTGGTATTGAGGCTGGTTGAGCGATTCCACCAGCCGCTCGCCGCGGGCCAGGGTGCGCTGAGTCTCGGGGTCGAGTTCGGAGCCGAACTTGGCGAAAGCCTCCAGTTCCCGGTACTGGGAGAGGTCCAGCCGCAGCGAGCCGGCCACCTTGCGCATGGCCTTGATCTGGGCGCTGCCGCCCACCCGGCTGACCGAGATGCCCACGTTGATGGCGGGGCGCACGCCGGAGTAGAAGAGGTTGCCCTCCAGGAAGATCTGGCCGTCGGTGATCGAGATCACGTTCGTGGGGATGTACGCCGAGACGTCGCCCGCTTTGGTCTCGATGACGGGGAGCGCGGTCAGCGAGCCGCCGCCCATGGCGTCGGAGAGCTTGCAGGCGCGCTCCAAGAGACGGCTGTGCAGGTAGAAGACGTCGCCGGGATAGGCTTCGCGGCCCGGCGGGCGGCGCAGCAGCAGAGACATCTGCCGGTAGGCGTCCGCCTGCTTGGTCAGGTCGTCGTAGATGCAGAGGGTGTGGCCCCCCTTGTAGGTGAAGAACTCGGCCATGGAAGCGCCCGCGTAGGGCGCGATGTAACGCAGCGGGGCCGAGGCGGAAGCCGAGGCCATGACCACGATGGTGTAGTCCATGGCCCCGCTGTCCTCGAGCCGGGCAACCACCTGGCGCACGGTCGAAGCCTTCTGGCCGATGGCCACGTAGACGCAGATCACGCCCTGGCCCTTCTGATTCAGGATGGTATCCACGGCGATGGCCGTCTTTCCGGTCCCCCGGTCGCCAATGATCAGCTCGCGCTGCCCCCGGCCGATGGGAATCATGGAGTCGATGGCCTTGATCCCCGTCTGCAGGGGCTCCTTCACCGGCTGACGCTGGATGACACCGGGCGCCTTCACTTCGACCGCCCGGTACTCGTCGGCCTCTATCGGGCCCTTGTCGTCCAGGGGGTTCCCCAACGGGTCGATCACGCGGCCGACCAGGGCGTCACCCACCGGCACCTGAATGACCCGCCCGGTGCGTCTGACCAGATCGCCTTCCTTGATCAGCGTGTCCTCGCCCAGGAGGACCACGCCCACGCTGTCCTCTTCCAGGTTGAGCACCAGCCCCATCACCTCATGGGGCAGCTCGACCATCTCGGAAGAAACGGCGCTCTCCAGTCCGTGGATCCGGGCGATCCCGTCGCCGACCATGACGACGGTTCCCACCTCCTGCATCTCGACCTCGGCCTCATAGTCCTTGATGGCGGACTTGAGGATGCTGGTAATTTCCTCAGGACGCAGATTCAACGGAAACCTCCATGGATGCGGTCGGCTTGAGCAGTCGGGAACGGAGTTGATCGAGGTAGTGGCGGACGGTGGCTTCGGCGATCCGGTCGCCCACGCGCAGCCTCACTCCCCCGAGGATGGATTCATCGACGGTCAGGGCGAGTTCGACCTTCTTCTTCAGGGCGCGCTCGATCTGGCCGCGCAGCTCCTCGGCCATCTTGGCGGGCACGGGAACCGCGGTGGTCATCTCGACGTGCACGATCCCCTCGGCCTCTTCGATCAGGTCGAGGAGCAACCGATAGGCCTCCTCCAGCACGAACTCTCTGTCTTTGTCCACGATCAGCCGGAGAAAGTTGCGAACCAGCGGTTCGCCCCCTTCGGTCAGCTGCATCAGAATTTCGGTCTTCTTTGGCGCCGGCAGGTCCTCGTTCTGCAGGAAGGTCCGTAGCTGCGGGGACTCCTCCAACGCCTTGAAAAACTCGTCCAGGTCGCGCCGAACCGGCCCCAACCGGTTCTCTTCGGACGCCGCCTGGAAGAGCGCCTCGGCGTATACCCGCGCTATCTTGGTCTCGTCGCTCAACTTCTTCGCTTCCCCGTGGTCGTATTTCCCGGCCCGGTCCGGAACGGCGCAACTAGTTCTTGTCGCCCAACCGCTCCACGTCGATCTCGTCGATGGCTTCTTTGATCATGCGCATGTGGTCCTGATCGGAGAGGGTTCTGCGGGTGACCTTCTCGGTGGCCGCCACGGTCAGGTCGGCGACCTCGCGCTTGATCTGGCGCAGCGCCTGCCGGGTTTCCCGCTCGATCTGCTCGCGCGCCTTCTCCACGTTGCGCTCGGCCTGCACCCGCGCCTCGGTGAGGATCTCGTTACGGGTGCTCTCACCCACTTTGCGCGCCTGCTCCAAGATCTCCTCGGCGTCCCCGCGAGCTTCGGCCATCTGAGCGCGGTAGTCCTCGATCAGCGCCCGTGCCTCCTCGCGCAGCCGCTCCGCCTCGCGAATGGACTCGTGGATCTCTTCCTGGCGCTGGCGTTGCAGTTCGATCAACGGACCGTAGGCAAACTTATAAAGAAGGAAGACGAGAAGAAGAAAGGTGAATACGGACCAGAGAAACAGGCCCGGTTCGATCTCGAAAATCTCCATTTGCTATTCCAGCGCTCCTCGATTGAATTGTGCGGCCCGGGGGCGGCGCTCCGCCCCCGGGCGTACAGCTTCTCGTGTCCTACGAAACCGCCAGCAGAATCGCGATGACGAAGGCGTAGAGGGTCAGGGCCTCGGCGAGAGCCACACCGATGATCATCGTGGTCCGGATGTCGCCCACGGCTTCGGGCTGCCGGGCGATGGCGTCCGTGGTGCGTCCCGTCAGGTAGCCGATGCCGATTCCCGGGCCGATGGTCGCAAGTCCGATGCCGATTCCGGCGGCGAGACGTGCAGCTGTTTGCGGATCCATGTCTCTGTCTCCTCCTTTGGGAGTTGGCTAGTGGCCCGCGTAGATCGCGGACTCGATATAGATCACCGCGAGGAGAGAGAAAATGTAGGCCTGAAGCAGGGCTACAAAGATCTCAAACCCGTTCATCGCCACCACAAACGCGAGGGGGGGGATTGCGATCAGGTAGTTCTGGTACTCGAGCACCAGGCCAAGCATCACCAGGATGATGAGGTGGCCGGCGATCGTGTTCCCGAACAACCGGATGGCGAGCGAGAGGGGCTTGAAGAACTCTCCCATCAGGTGAACTACGAAGAAAATGAGGTTCAGAGGCAGCGCCATCGCCTTGGGCACGCCCGGAGGCGAAAGCCAGGAGCCGACGTAACCTCTAACCCCGTGCCGCTTGAACCCCTGGTACTGGACGACCACGAATACCACGAAGGCCATGCCGAAGGTGACGTTGATATTGGTGGTGGGGGTGTACGGGCGAAGCTCGACGGGCTTGGGAATGAGCCCGATCAGATTCGTGAAGAGGATGTAGACGAAGATGGTGAGGACCAGGTAGTAGTACTTCTTGCCCTTCTCGCCTATCTGCCCGGTAAGGTGGCCGGTACCCAGGTTGAGCAGCACTTCTCCCGCTGTCTGGAGGGCGTCGGGTTGCTTTCGCAGGCGGCGGGCGATGACGAAGAAGAAGACGAATACCACCAGCGCCGAAACCCACATGTAGATCACGGCGTTGGAGATCGAAAAATCGAAAGGCCCGATCTTGGGCAGGTCCCAAATGGTCTGCACCTCTAGCTCGTGAAGAGCCTCGGTGATCTTGCTGGTTTCCGCTTCGTGCGCCACTCGCTCGTCTCTCCTTCCCGGTTACGCGCTGTCCCGCGCGGCGCCTAACGCTCCCCGTCCTGTCACGTACCGGTAGAGCGACCAGCCGGTGAGCACCGTGAACAGAGCGACAAAGGTGGCGAGGGTAACAACAATGTGGATCGGTGTGAAGAGAACCAGGACCAGGGCGATCAACCCCAGAAGACTGAGCCGGAGAAAGAGCGTGGCCACCGAGAGGGCCGGGAGGGCCCGGTCGGCGGAGCGCGAAAGCCAAAGCTGCGAGCGGGTCATGAAGAGATGGTAGATAGTGGCCAAGGTCAGGCCAACCGCGACCGAAGCTATTATCTGCAAACTACTTCCTCCCCCTACTGCGGGCATGGCGGCTCGTCTTCCCTCTGCTTCCGGGAAGTGCTTGCCAGCAGCGTGCGCACCATGGTGTAGAAACCCACCGCCGCACCCAGAAACACACCCCCCACCATCAGCCACGGGCCCGTGCCGAGCCAGCGGTCCAGCAGATAGCCGATGCCGGTGAATACCAGGACGTACGCGACGAGCGTGAACCCCACGCTGCCGATCTGTCCCAGGTCGCGCATGCGGTTGTCGCTCATCCCAAAGCCGCCCGTATTATAGGGGTCAGTTCAGACCGATGCAAGTTGCAGGTTAAGCGTCCTATCACCGAGGACTTAAGCGCACTGAATCGCCCTGCGGCGAGCCCGGGGAGGCGCCGGTTTTGCAGCTGCACGCTCATCGAGTTTCGGGCTCCGTGACTTCGTCGATCAGTTCGTGATCCTCCTCGCCCAGTTCGGACGGGGCCAGCGTCCGCGCCGGCCGCCGAACCAGTTTGCTCCAGCGCAGGATCTCCAACTCATAGGCCAGAAAGGCGGAATAGGCGCCCACCGCCGCCGAGAGTAGCAGAGTGAGCCACACCGGCGCGAAGCGCATGGCGAGGGCCACCACGCTGAGAGAAGCCGACCAGGAGTAGAGAATCACCACGGTCTGCCGCTGACTGTAGCCCAGATTCGAGAAACGGTGGTGGAAATGCCCCCGATCGGCGACGTATATCGGGCGGCGGTTCTTAACCCGGCGCAGGATGGCGAAGCTGGTGTCGAAGATTGGCAGCCCCAAGACCGCGAGGGGAATCAGCAGGGCCACGGTGGCGACTCCCTTGAGGAAACCCTGGAGGCTGATGGCCGCCAGCAAGAAGCCCAGCAGCAGCGAACCGGAATCGCCCATGAAGATGCTGGCCGGGTGAAAGTTGTGCCAGAGAAAACCGATGGTGGAGCCCGCCAGAATTGCGGCGAGGATGCCCATGTCGTAGCGCCCCAGGGATATGGCGATGATCGCGAAGGTGGCCGAAGCGATGGTGCAGATGCCCGCGGCCAGGCCGTCCATGCCGTCGATGAAGTTGACGATGTTCATGATCGCGACCACCCAGATCACGCTGAAGACCACGCCCACCCAACCCAGGGTGACGATCCCCAGAAAAGGCACGGTCAGGGTCTCGACCCTCACTCCGTAGAGCACGATCATGAGCGCGATCGCCACCTGCCCCAGAAGTTTCACCTTGGGGGGAACGTCGCGGACGTCGTCCACCAGCCCCAAGAGCGCGGCCAGGGAAGCCCCCGCCAAAATCCCCCGAGTTACCGGATCCCCGGACAGAAACATCAGCGAGGGGATGATGATGCCGAAGAAGATGGCGATCCCGCCCAGCCGGGGCGTGGGCACCGCGTGAATCTTGCGGGCGGCGGGAAGGTCGATGATCCCCATCCGCCGGGCGAACTCGCCCACCATCGGGGTCAGGATCCAAACGATGGCCATAGCGAGGCCGAACCCCAGGAAAGCGCGATAGGTGTCGGCGAGAAAATTCTGGATGTCGCTCACTGCTCGCTAACCGGCACGAGCCGGATGCCCGATTCGGCGAAGACCTCCGTGGCCAAGCGGTCGGGATAAGCTCCGGCAAAGTATACGGTTTCGATGCCGGCGTTGACGATCATCTTGGCGCAGACCACGCAGGGCTGGTGGGTGCAGTAGAGTTCGGCATCGCGAATCTCGGTCCCCTGGTAGGCCGCCTGAATGATGGCGTTCTGTTCGGCGTGGAGCCCCCGGCAGAGCTCGTGCCTCTCTCCCGAGGGAATGCCCAATTCCTCCCGCAGGCAGCCGCGCACGTCGCAGTGGGCCAGATCGCGCGGCACCCCGTTGTAGCCCGTGGCCAGGATCTGGCGGTTGCGCACGATCACCGCCCCCACGTTCCGGCGCAGACAGGTCGAGCGGGTGGCAACCACCCGCGCGATCTCCATGAAGTACTCCTCCCAGCTGGGGCGTTCCATCGTCATTCCTCCCTCGCAGATCGGGCTAGCGGGTGCCGAACAGGCGGTCGCCGGCGTCGCCCAGGCCCGGAAGGATGTAGCCCAGTTCGTTCAGCCCGCGGTCGATGGAGGCGGTGTAGACCGGTACGTCCGGGTGCCGCTGGTGGACCGCATTCAACCCTTCGGGAGCCGCCACCAGCGAGAGCAGCTTGAGGTTCCGCGCTCCCCGCTCCTTGAGCAGACCCAAGGCGTGGGCCGCGCTGCCGCCCGTGGCCAGCATGGGATCGAGCACGAGGACCATGCGTTCCTCCAGTTTCTGGGGAAGCTTGACGTAATACTGGATGGGTTCGAGGCTGTCGTGATCCCGGTAGATGCCGACGAAGCCCACCCGGGCCGTCGGCAGCATATCGGTGATCCCGCCGACCATGCCCAGACCCGCCCGCAGGATGGGCACCACGGCGATCTTCTTGCCCTTGATGGTGAAGCCCTTGGCCTCTTCCAGCGGCGTGGTGACCGTGACCTCTTCCAATTCCAGATCCTTGGTCGCCTCGTAGCAGAGCAGCATGGCCAACTCCGAGACCAGTTCGCGGAAGCGCTTGGTGTCGGTATCGACGTCCCGCAGATGAGCCAGCTTGTGCAGCACCAGCGGGTGGTCCACCACCACTACGTTGTGGGTGGTGTCTGCGCTCATTCGCCCAGCCGCTCGTAGATGGGGTGGGCCTCGGCCAGCTCGCAGGTGCGGGCGCGCAATTCCCCCAAACGCTCCTCGGAGGCGCCGCCGCGCAACACCTCGGCCACGATGCGGCCCACTTCGGCCGCTTCGGAGGGCTGGAAGCCCCGGGTGGTGATGGCGGGCGTTCCCAGCCGGATACCGGAAGCCACGGCGGGAGGGCGATGATCGCCCGGCACCGGGTTCTTGTTCGCGGTGATGCCGGCTTTGGCCAGCAGATCCTCCGCGTCCTTGCCGGTCAGCTCGCTCTCTTTGAGGTCGACGAGCATGAGATGGTTGTCGGTGCCGCCGGACACCAGCTGCATGCCTCCTTCGAGCAAGGCGGCGGCCATGGCCGCCGCATTGGCCACGGTCCGGCGCTGGCGCTCGCGAAACTCCTCGCGGGTGGCCAAGTGAAAGCACACCGCCTTGCCGGCGATGACGTGCATGAGCGGCCCGCCCTGCAGGCCGGGGAAAATGGCTTTGTCCAAGGCGGCGGCGTCGCGCTCGCGGCAGAAGACCACGCCGCCGCGGGGACCGCCGAGCGTCTTGTGCGTGGTGCTGGTCACCCACTCGGTGAAGGGGAAGGGTGACTGATGCACGCCCGCCGCGACCAGACCGGCAATGTGCGCCATGTCGACCATCAGCACGGCATCCACCTCGCGGCAGATCTCGTGGAAGGTGGCGAAGTCTATCTCGCGCGGGTACGCGCTGGCGCCGGCCACGATCATCCGCGGACGGACCTGGCGCGCCAGTTCTCTCACCCGGTCGTAATCGATACGGCCGGTCTTTTCGTCCAGGCCGTAGTGGTGAAAGGTGTACTCCCGCCCGGAGAAGTTCGATTTGAGTCCGTGGGTGAGATGGCCCCCATGCTCGAGCTTCATCGCGAGCACGGTATCGCCATGCTCCAGAGCGGCGAAGTAGGCCGCGTGATTGGCCTGCGAACCGGCGTGAGGTTGGACGTTCACGTGTTCCGCCCCAAACAGCGCGCGCGCCCGGTCGATGGCCAGGCTTTCGACCTCGTCCACCACTTCGCAGCCGCCGTAGTAGCGGGCGTTGGGATAGCCTTCCGCGTACTTGTTGGTAAGCACGCTGCCCACCGCCTCGAGCACCGCCCGGGGAGTGAAGTTCTCCGAAGCGATCAGTTCGAGGTTGTCCTGCTGCCGCCTGAGTTCGGCCTGCACCAGATCGGCCACGGCGGGGTCCATCTGGCGCAAAGCGCTCTCACGGCTGTCTAGCATGGTCTCGCTGGTCTTCACCTTATATTCACCTTGTCCCCTGAGCGCCTTGGTGGTCCGCCTCTGTAGGCGGTTCGCTCATCATGTCCACCCGCTTCTGGTGACGCCCTCCCTCAAAGGCGGCGGCGTCCCACGCCTCCAGCATGGCCAGGGCGGCATCGATACCCAAGAGCCGAGCGCCCAGACAGAGCACGTTGGCATCGTTGTGGCGGCGGGCCAACTGGGCGCCGTAGGAGTCGGCGGGGGTGACCGCCCGCACCGCGGGAAAGCGGTTCGCTGCGATGGACATTCCCAAGCCCGAGCCGCAAACGAGAATCCCGAAATCGGCCTCTCCGTAGGTCACGGCTCGAGCCACCAGTTCAGCGTAAACCGGATAATCCACGCGTTCTTCGGTACAAGTGCCGAGGTCGGTGACCTCGTGGCCCAGACGATCGAGGGCTTCGCTCAAAGGGCGCTTGAGGGGCAGGCCGGCGTGGTCGGCCGCAATCGCGTAGCGCATGGTGCTCCCGCTCGGATGGAGGTGGTTACCTGCGGCGGCAAGGATACCAGAAGGTCCCGACCTTCCCGGGCGGCTTTTCCGGTCAATGCGGCCGCAAATCGACGGAGCGGCCGAAGTCCGCGTCCAGAAGGTAAATCGCCTGGTGAAAGCAGGGAAAGAGCGAGGTGCCCCGCGCGCAGAGCAGGGTGAGGCCCCGGTGCGCGAACAGAGGCAACCACTCCGCCTCGCGGCGCGGCCCCGGGGACGCCGAACCCCGGGCACCATTGAGCACGGCATCTATCAGGCCGCGCCGCCGATCGTTGCCCGGCGAGATATGCAGGTCCTCGAAGACCACCACCCGCGCGGCGAGCCGCGAAGCCTCGGCGAGTAATGAGCGTGGATCGACGGCGTGATGCAGCACGAAGAGCAAGAGAGCCACGTCGAACGAAGCGTCGGCATAGGGCAGACGGCGCCCGTCGAAAAGCAGGGGAGGGGTGTCGGGGTAGCAGCCGAGGTCGGCCACGTCGCAGGTCCGGACAGAAGAAACCCGGTGCCGCATTCTCCGCGCGACCTGGCCGGTCCCGGAGCCGATGTCGAGCACTCGATCGCTGGGGCGCAGAAAGGGAAGGCAGAGCCGGGCCACCGCCTCTGCCCGGCCCCAGCCTAGAGTGCGCACACTCCCCCGGCCCAGGGCTGTTCCGAGAACCATGCGCGGGAGGAGCGGTGCGCCCTTGGTCTGCACTCGGCTAGTCCGCCTGAGAAAGGTCAGACTCCGGCGCGTCCCGCCCGGCAGCGGCGTCCGGCTCCTGCTGCCCGGCGCGCAGGGCGTCGGCCACGGCTTCCAACGCCGGTTCCGCAGGAACCGCTCCCTCGCGCAGCACCTGGGCCATTCCGCCCTCGTCGAGCGGACGAAGGTCCACCACCGTGGACGCCACGCCGGCCGTCCGGGGGGCATCGCGCAAATTCTCGAAGGCCAATGAACATCGGGTCAGCAGGTCAGGCTCGGCCTCGCTCAGAGTGGCGGGAGCGGGAAGCCCGCTGCGGTTGGCGCTCGTGGCCGCGAGCGGCACCCCCGTCCGGCGAAGCAGTTCCATGAGCACCGGGTTGTCGGGCACCCGGACCCCGAGCGAATCGGGTGTGCCCACCCGTTCGGGCCGGAGGGTGCGCGTGGCGACCACGAAGGTATAAGGACCCGGCAGCAGCCGCCGGAGCACCAGCCTCGCCGGCCCGGAGAGGTCGGGCAGCAGCGCCTCGATCTGAGTCACCGAGGCGAAGAGCGCGGCCACGGGACTCTCGGGAGGGCGCCCCTTGGCCGCGAACAGGCGCTCGATCCCGGGGCTCGAATCCCAGGCCGCGGCCAGCCCGTAGACCGTATCCGTGGGCACGCCCACGACGGCTCCCTGCCTGAGGGCACTCGCGACGGCAGCCGCCTCCCAAGGGCCGAGCTCTCGCGGGTCCCGCACGGCCGCGCCCGGACGCAGCGCCCGGACGATGCGCTCCCGGCCCGATAGGTCCTTCTGCGAAGTCACCTGGGCTAGGCCCGCGGCGCGCAGTACCTCGCCCACCCGCTCGGCCTGGTCATGGCCCACCTCGACCAGCAGAACCCCACCCGGGCCCAGCGCGGCCACCGCTGCGGGAGCCAGCCGGCGGTATACCTCGAGCCCGTCCGCGCCCGCCTCGAGGGCGGCCCGGGGCTCGTAGTCGCGCACGTCGGGTTCGAGCCCCTCGTATTCGGCTGTGGGGATGTAGGGGGGATTGCTGACCAGCAGGCGCAGGGTTCCGGAGGCGAACTCCCCAAGCAGGTCGGCGGAGACCAATTCGACGGCACCGGTCAGACCCAGCCGCTCGCGGTTGCGCCGGGCTATCCCAAGAGCCTCCCCGCTGCTCTCGGTGGCCAGGACACGCACGCCGCCTTCGGCGGCCAGACTGAGGGCGATGGCGCCGCTGCCGGTGCCCAGGTCGGCCACCACGGGCGCCGCCCAACCCCCCGTGCCCGCAACCGGTGCCAGGGGCGGCCTCACCCGGAGCTCTTCCAGAGCGGCCTGCACCAACTCCTCGGTTTCCGGACGGGGAATCAACACTCCCGGAGCAACCTCGAGTTCCAGGTAGCGGAAAGCCGCGCGGCCCAGGATGTAGGCGATGGGCTCCCGGCGGGCGCGGCGGGCGACGAGCTCCCGGTAGCGGGTGACCTCCTCCTCGGTAAGGGGCCGCTCCGCCTGGATGATCAGCTGGATCCGCTCGAGTTGGAGCGCCTCGGCCAAAAGCAGTTCGGCGTCAAGGCGGGGAGATGAGGAGCCTTTTTCGGCCAGGTATTCGGCCGAAATGCGCAGCAGCGAGGCGACGGTCCAGGAGGAGGCGGGTGCGGAAGCCATCAGGGCCGGCCTTCGGGGGCCGCTAGATCTCGGCGGTCGCCAGCTGCTCCGCCCGCTCCTGAGCGTTCAGGGCCTCGGTGAACTCGTCGAGCTCACCCTCGAGGATGGCCTCGAGGCGGTGAGAGGTCAGTCCGACACGATGGTCGGTGACGCGGCCCTGGGGGAAATTGTAGGTGCGGATCTTCTCGGAACGCTCTCCCGAGCCCAGCTGAGTGCGGCGGTCGGCGGACAGTTCCGCATTCTGCTCCGCTTCGGCCACCGCCTGCAGGCGGGCCCGCAGGATTCTCAGAGCGCGCTCCTTGTTCTGCAGTTGGGACTTTTCGTCCTGGCAAGAAACCACCAGTCCCGTGGGCACGTGGGTGATGCGCACCGCCGAGTCCGTGGTGTTCACCGACTGTCCCCCCGGCCCGCTCGAGCGGTAGACATCGATGCGCAAATCGTTGGCATCGATGTTGACCTCGACCTCGTCCGCCTCGGGCAGCACGGCCACCGTGGCCGTCGAGGTGTGGATGCGGCCGGTGGACTCCGTCTGCGGGACGCGTTGCACCCGGTGCACCCCGGACTCGTATTTCAGTGTGCCGTAGGCATTCTTGCCCTTGACCGCGAAGACGATCTCCTTGATGCCCCCCACCGGCGACTCATTGGTCGAAAGCACTTCCCACTTGAGGCGGTGCCGCTCGGCATAGCGCGTGATCATGCGCAGGAGTTCGGCCGCGAAGAGGGAGGCTTCGTCGCCGCCGGCGGCCGCCCGGATCTCGACGAGGGCGTTTTTCTCGTCGCGGGGATCCTTCTCGATCATCGCCGCCCGGATTTCGTCCTCGAGCCGCTCGATCTGCTCCCGGGCCTTGATGCGCTCCTCGTTCAGGAAATCCTTCATCTCCGGGTCGATCCCACCCTCATCCAACATCGCCCGGGTATCCTCCTCCGCCTGCCGGGCGGTCAGATACTCCAGCGCCAGGGCATGGGCTTCGGTCAGGTCGGAGTGGGCCTTGGAAACCTCCGCGTAGCGCGGCTGGTCCTCGTAGATCGACGGATCCGACAGCTCCTCGGCGAGCGCCCGCTGCTTTTCGATGATCTCGTTGACGAGGCGGTCGATCAACGGTCGGTCACGCTCCCGCGGGAGCCGGCACTCTTCCCGCTTCATGCATCTTGCAGGGCAGGGGTTCCTGCCCGCCGTCGACCCGGAGCACCTCGCTCAAAGAGGAGATTGCGACCTCCACCTGATCGTCGCTCGGCTCGCGGGTGGTCAGGCGCTGGAGGCCCAGTCCCGGCCACAGCACCACGCTCGCGAGAAAACCGTCTTTGTGACGGCCGGCGTACTTGATCACCTCATAACTCAGACCGGCGACCAGCGGGATACCGACGATCCGTGAGGCCACCAGGATCCAAAGGTCGGGCTTGCCCACCACGGCAAACACCAGGATGGCGAGCACCATGACGATCAGAAGGAAGGCCGTGCCGCAACGCGGATGGAGAGTGCTGAACTTCTTGTTGATCCGCTCCGGGATCAGTTCCTCGCCCGCTTCGAACGCATGAATGGTCTTGTGCTCGGCGCCGTGGTACTGGAAGACCCGGCGCAGATCGGGAATGCGGGAGATGATCACGACGTAGGCCAGGAAGATGACCACCCGGATGACGCCCTCCACCAGGTTGAACAGGAACGCGTTCTCCAGCATGAATTCGAGTTCCTTGGCGATGAACAGCGGAAGCGCGACGAAAAGCCCGATGGAGAAGAAGATGGCAATCACCAGGGAGAGACCCATGTCCTTCCAACCCAGCGTCTGCTGCTGGCGCTTCTTCTGGCGGATTTCTTTCTTGGTGAGCTTGGCTTCGTCCTCGGCGGGCACGCACGCTTCGCCGTAGATCTCTTCGCCCGTGCTGAGATTGGCCGAGATTCCGAGCGCCCGGATGCCCAGGGTAAGAGACTCCCCAAGGGCCACCACGCCGCGCAGGATGGGCAGCTTGAGCAACGGGTAGCGCTTGCCCAGATCGTTGAGCAGGAAAGAGTGGAGTCCGATCGCTTGGGAGGGCCGCCGCACCGCGATTCCCCAGGAGCGCTTGCCCCGCATCATCACCCCTTCGAGCACCGCCTGGCCGCCCACGGAGTGACTGTGCCCGCACTCCCCGGTCGAGCACTCCTCTTCCTCGAGGGCCCGGCTCTGGAAGAGAGCCCAGGTCAAAATCAGCAGAGGCTGTAGATACCGGAGATCGGAGAGAATTCGCTTCATTGTCTCAACTTTCCCACATTGTCAGATTGTCTACGCGCCGAAGTTGATGGCACCGCCGGCATCGCGCTTGATAGGTCTCGAGGGCGCCGACCTTTACCAGGGCATCGTGCTCCCCCGCCGGCTGACCGGCGACCAGCCGCTGAGTGCGCGACGCCGGAGCACCGCACTCGGAGCAGATAGCCTGCAACTTGTCCACGAACTCAGCCACCGCCAATAACATCGGCATCGGCCCGAAAGGCCTTCCCCTGAAGTCCTGGTCGAGTCCCGCGACGATGACCCGCTTTCCCCGGTCGGCCAAGAACTGAGCCACATGAACCAACTCTTGATCGAGAAACTGGGCTTCGTCGACGGCGATGATATCCGAAACTTCAACGCCCTGTAGTAAAAGGATCTCTTCGGCCCGTTGGACCGTGTGGGCCTGACGGCCTCCCCCGTCGTGCGAGCGCACGTCGCAACCCTCGAAGCGGGTATCGAGCGCGGGCTTGACCACGAGGATTCGCTGCCGGGCAATCTCGGCCCGCCGCAGCCTGCGCAAGAGCTCCTCGCTCTTGCCGCTGAACATGCTGCCACAGATGACTTCGATCCAGCCGTCGCGGCTGGGAACTCTGCGATCTACCACCGACTACTCCAGAGATACGCCGGGCGAAAGCCGTCTGCCCGAACAGGAGAAACCGAGCCCGGGCGGGCTCGGGACTCGAGGAAAGGGCCGAAAGCCCTCCTCCTATTTCTTCTCTTCAGTCGAGCTCTTGTCGTCGGTCGGGCGCCGGTACTTCCGGTTGAAACGCTCGACCCGGCCGCCGCTGTCGATCAGCTTTTGCTTACCGGTGTAGAAAGGGTGGCAGACAGAGCAGATCTCCACCTTTATCTCCGGTAGGGTGGAGCGCGTGGTGAAGGTGTTGCCGCAGGAGCACGTTACCTTACTCTCGACGTACTCGGGGTGAATATCCGACTTCACAGGATCCTCCGCAGGGTACCCCGGAACGCGCAGGCGTTCCGTTCTAGTTCAAATTCGGGCCGTTTATGATACCACGCGGCCGGGGCCCCGGCGGGAAGCCACGTAGCCGCGGACATGCTCGAGCAGAGCCTCCCGGTCAGTGGCCTCGCCGGCCTCCCACGCGAGCCCCGCCTCCCGCAACACTTCGCCCAAGAAGGGTCCGGGTTCCAGCCCTAGCTCACCCATCAGCAGGCGCCCGTCGAGCGGGAAGGGCTCCGTCTGACCGGACTCGCGGCGCGCCCACTCGGCCAGCAGTTCGTCCGCGGCCTTGCGCCAGGCAGCTGCCGGCGAAAGGGCAAGCAGGTGGGCCGCGCTCGTGAGGACGCACTCGGGCACGAAGGGGGAGGCCTCCCTGAGATAGCGGGCGGGCCGGCGCCCGCCGTCGGAACCCTCCGAGAGAAGATGCAGGGCCGGTAATTCCCTGACCGCCCGCTGGAGCAGCCTGGTGAGCGCAACCGAACAGCGCAGCCGTCGGCAGATATCGCCAACCTGCTTTGCCCCCTCCGCGGCGGCGGTTATCTCCTCACCGTTCTCGCTGGGGACCGCCGCCCATCCCAGGGCGTGCAGCAGCGCGGCAAGCCTGAGTGCCACCGGACGCGGGACCAGGCCGTCCACCTCGACCGCAAAACGCTGCTCCAAAGCCTCCCAGGCCCCGGGGAACCATTTCCCCGGCCGCTCGAGAATGTCCTCAAGCCGTTCCAGGGCGGCGGCGGTGTGCCCGAGCAGAGTGGTGCCCGGGTGGGGACGGCGCAGGGAGGCCGGTGCGGCGAGTTCCGGCAGGAAGAACGGCAACAGCCCGAGTTCGTGCCACACCCGGAAGGCCCCCGGCGAGCGCCCGGCGTTCAAGGTGAGCACGAGTTCCGAAAGGATGCGCTCTCCGGCTGCTTCGGGCAGCAAGAACGCCTGCCGGCGAACCTCCTCGTCCACGCCCAGCCCGGGCTTCAGCCCGAGCACGTGGATAAAACGGGCGGCGCGCAGCAGGCGTAAGGGGTCATCCCGAAACGCGTCCGGCCCCACCGGGACCAGCAGCCGCCGCTCCAGGTCCGCCACGCCCCCGTGAGGGTCGATGATGTCCCCGCCCTCGAGGGGAAGGGCGATCGCGTTGACGGTGAAATCTCGCAACGCCAGGTCGCCTTCGAGACTTCCTCCCCGCAGCGCCGCAATGTCCAAGTGGCCCTCGGGCATCACGACCCGATAGGCGGCGAAATCGTGCGAGAGCGCGAAGAAAGGGACGCCCAAGCGATCGGCCAGCACCCGCGCAACCAGCGCGGGATCCTCCGTGACGACCACGTCCAGGTCCGGAGAGGGCCGCCCCAGGAGCCGGTCGCGCACACTGCCGCCGACCAGCCACCCACGGGCACGCCGCTCGAAGAGCAGGGGAGTGAGACGATCTAGGAGAGGTTCAGCCATTTGAGGACCGGTGAGAGGGCTAGCCCTCCCGCTCTTTCTTGCGCAGGCGGCGCCGGTGCAGGAAGGACTCCCAGTAGTAGATGAAGACGCTGTAGAAGACGAAGAAGATCCCGCTCCACAGGGCGTTGACCCAGACGGACCGATCCTCGTCCCCCACCACGTACTCCATCAGGAGAAAGTAGGCGAGGCCCAGGACGGCCCCCATGATGACGGAGCGCCGCAGGGTGGGCTTCCCTTGCTTCGCGGCCTCGCGCTTGCGTTGGGTCTGCCGGTGTGCCCGGCGCCTTTCCTTCTTGGCCATCCGCTACTCCCCGCGCTCGCGCGCCATTGCTTTGACCACGTCTCCGCGGGTGATGATGCCCACCAGCTTGCCGTCCTCGACGACGGGCACGCGGTTGATGTCTCTCTCGACCATTTCGGTGGCGATGTCGTGGATCGAGGTGTCCGGCTCGACGGAGATCACCTCATCGCTCATGATGTCCGCCACCTTGGTGCCGTAGGCCTTGCGGAACCGCTCTTCGAAACGGCGGATGCTGTCCACGTAGATCACGCTGTCCAGAAACTGCACGTAATGGGGAAAGTGGAGTTCCGCGTCCTGGTATATGACATCGCCCTCGGTCGCCACGCCGACCACGCGCCCCTCGGAATCCACCACCGGCACGCCGCTCACCTTGTGCTGCGACAGAAGCTCTGCGAGTTCGCGCACGCTGGCGTCGGCCCCGATGGTCACGACGTCCTTGCGCATTATGTCCCGTGCCGTCAGTTGGTCCACTTTGGCCTCCTGCCATACATTTGCTCCGCGGCCACCGCCGCGAGTTCATCGGCCACGTCCTCCGCCACCAGGCCCGCTCCCCGCGAGGCGGCGATCCTTTGCCCGGCCTCTGCGTGGACCCAGGCGCCAATCCGCGCCGCGGGAGCCGGCTCCAGGCCGCGTGCGAGCAGGGCCCCCACCAACCCGGTGAGGACGTCTCCCGTCCCGGCCGTGGCCAACTCCGGCGGAGCCTGATCCACCACCCACACGTCCCCTCCGGGATCTGCGATCAGCGTCGACGAGCCTTTGAGCAGCACGACCTGTCCCGAGATCTCGGAGGCCCGACGAACAGCCGCCAGGTGCGAAGCGGCCACCTCGTCCATCGGTGCCTGCAGAAGCGAGGCCAGCTCCCCCGCATGGGGAGTGAGCACCAGACCCGGCCGGCTGCTGAGTTCCTCGAGCCGGCCGTTGAAGGCGTGAAGAGCGTCGGCGTCCAGGATACCAGGAGACCGGGTCTCGTGAACGAGACGCCTGACCGCGTTGACGGTCCCCTCGCTGCGGCCCAGCCCGGGCCCCACAGCCAGCGCGCCCACGCGGTCATCCGCGGCGGCCGCGAGCAGCGCCTCGATATCGGTGACGGCCTCAGCGTCCGCCACCGGCTGCACCACCACCTCCGGCGAGAAGCCGACCACGAGCGGCATCACCGACTGCGTGGTCAACAGCTTGACGTAGCCGGCGCCGCCTCGCGTGGCCGCCCGGGTGGTCAGCAGCGCGGCCCCGGGATAGGCGGCCGAACCGGCCACCACCAGCAGGTAACCCGCGCTGTATTTGTGATCGTCCGGGCGGGGGCCCGGAATCCGCGCGGCCTCCGCGGTGACGACGCGCAACTCCGGAGTGGGCTCCAGAAAGCGGGGTATGCCAATGTCCCAGATCAAGACCTCTCCCGCCGCCTCCGCTCCCGGAGGGCACAGAATGCCGGTCTTGGCCGCGTGAAAGGTGATGGTGAGGTCGGCGGCCACGGTCCCCCGGGCGATCGCGCCGCTCCCGGCGTCGACGCCCGTGGGCACGTCCACGGCCAAAACCGGTATGCCCCCGGCGCCCGCGCGGTTGATCCGCGCCGTCCACTCGGGCAGCGGATCCCGGAGCTCTCCGGTGGCTCCCGTCCCCAGCAGGCAGTCGACGATGAGTTCGGCCTCTTCCCAGAGGTAATCCGGCGCCGAGGCCCCCAGCCTCAGATTGACCCGGGAGCGCTCGGCCGCCCGAAACTGAAGGGCGGCGTCGGCGGAAAGCTCCTCGACCGCATCGGCGACCACGACCACGGCCACCGGATGCCCGGCCAGATGCAGCTGCCGTCCCGCGGCCAGGCCGTCCCCGCCGTTGTTCCCCCGGCCGCAGACGATGAGGGTGTGCCGGCCGGGAAAGCGCTCGAGGATCAGCCGGCTCACCCCGAGGGCGGCGCGCTCCATGAGGACCGGGCCCGGGAGGCCCACCTCCTCGATGGTGGCGGCGTCGAGCCCCCGCATTTGCTCCGGCGAGAAGGCCACCGGCCGCTCCGCCGGGCGGCGCAGGCTGAGGATGTCTTCGGCCTCGTGACTCATGGCTGCCTCACTCTCCTTGGCCGAGGTCGGCGGAGCGTCCGCCGATACCCCCGCTTGCCTGCGCGGCCCCGCCCGATACCGCCACCGCCCCAGCCATCCCCCGGGAATGGCTGAGCGAGAGGGCGATCTCTCCGATACCCCGCGCCCTCGCGGCCTCGTGCGTCCGCCCGTGGAGCCTGACCACGGGTGGAGCGTGCCCAATCACCTCGATCTCCCGCCAGGAGAGCACTCCCGTTCCCAGGAGCTTGCCCACCGCCTCCTTGGCCGCGAAGCGGACCGCCAGGCAGGGAGCCGGATCCTTCCGCGCCCCGCACAGGCGCAACTCGGCCTCGGTGAAGACCCGCTCCCGGAGCCGCGGGCGCCGGGCCAGCGCCTCCGAGAAGCGGGGCAGTTCGACCAGATCGAGACCCACGCGGAGGGTCACTCCACGGTGACCGTTTTGGCCAGATTACGCGGCTGATCGACGCTCTCCCCGTTGGCCGTTGCCACGTAGTAGGCGAAGAGCTGCAGCGGGACGGTGGCCAGCAGGGGCGACAGCACCTCGTCGGTCTTGGGCACGTAGAAGACCTCGTCGGCCATGTCGGCGATCGCCTTATTGCCCTCGGAAGCCACGGCGATGACATGGGCCCCCCGCGCTTTCACTTCCTGGATGTTGGAGATCAGCTTCTCGTAGGTGTGCCCGTCGGTGGCGACCACCACCACCGGCGAACCCTCGTCGAGCAGGGCGATGGGCCCGTGCTTCATCTCTCCCGCGGCGTAGGACTCGGAGGGGATGTACGAGATCTCTTTCAGTTTGAGCGCGCCCTCCATGCAAACCGGGAGGCCGATATTCCGGCCCAGATAGAGGAAGAAGCGCTCTTTGGCATAGCGCGTGGCCACCGCCTCGATCTGGGCCAGCCGGCCATCCTCCAGGTAACCGTTCAGCATGGTGGGCACCCGCCGGATCTCCTCGGTCAGCTGCTTGACGTACTCGTCGGCCAGGTGGCCGCGGACCTCAGCGAGGTAGAGTGCAAGCAGGATCACGGCGAGCACCTGCGCCTCGAAGGTCTTGGTGGCGGCCACCCCGATCTCCAGGCCGGCCCGGGTGAAAAGCACCCCGTCGGCCTCGCGGGTCGCCTGGGAGCCGACGATGTTGGTGATGGCGAGCACCTTGGACCCGGCCTGCCGAGCCAAGCGCATGGCGGCCAGGGTATCGGCGGTCTCACCCGATTGCGTGATGGCAATCGTCAGGGTATCCGGGCCGATCACCGGATCACGGTAGCGGAACTCGGAGGCCACGTCGATTTCCACCGGCAGGCGGGCCCACTTCTCGAGCGCGTACTTGCCCACCAGGCCGGCGTGGTGGGAGGTGCCGCAGGCGACGATGATCACCTGGCGCAGACGTCGGATGTCGCCGTCCTCCAGGCCGAGCCCCTCGAGCTCCACCCGGCCTTCGTGGGTCACCCGTTCGGCCAGCGTGTCGGCGAGCGCGGTCGGCTGCTCGTTGATCTCTTTGAGCATGAAGGTTTCGTAGCCGCCCTTCTCGGCGGCGTCCTCGTCCCAGTCGACCTCCTCCGCTTGGCGCTCGATCACATTGCCATCGAGATCCGTGATGACGACCGAGTCCCGGGTGACCGTGACCAACTCGGCGTCGTCGGGGAAGATCACCGTGCGCGTCTCGGAGAGGAAGGCGGTCACGGCCGAGGCCAGAAAGTTCTCCTTCTCGCCCAGGCCTATGACCAACGGGGTCTCCTTGCGCACCGCCACCATGGTTTCGGGGTCCTCGGTGGTGATCGCCACGTAGGTGAAGTGCCCCTCCATCTGCCGGAAGGCCTCCGCCGCGGCTTCGCGCAGATCCCCCCGGAAGGCGCGCTCGATCAGATGCGCCACCACCTCCGCGTCCGTCTCGGAGGTGAATTCGTGTCCTTCCCCCTGCAATTGCTCGCGCAGCGCCAGGTAATTCTCCACGATCCCGTTCAAGACGATGGCGAAACGGCCCGTGCAGTCGAGATGAGGATGGGCGTTTTCGTTGGAGGGCCTGCCATGGGTCGCCCAGCGGGTGTGGGCGATGCCCAGGTGGCTCTGATTGGGCATCTGGTTGAGGATCTCTTCGAGCCGGTCCAGATTCCCCACCGAGTGGAGCAGGTCGAACTGCCCCTCGGTGATCACGGATATGCCCGCCGAATCGTAACCGCGGTACTCGAGCTTCCGCAGCCCTCTGAACAGGATATCTCTACAGGGACGATCCCCCGCGTAGCCGACTATGCCGCACATTCCGCTTCCTTCCCTAGACCAGCGCGCTCTTTGCCGTATCGGCCAACCGATTGGCCACTTCCCCACAGCGCTCGCGCGTGGGTGCTTCTAGCTTCTACCATTACTCGAACCACCGATTCCTTACTCCTCCATCCCGCCGACCGGTTCGGCCAGAGCGGAGGGGGACCGCTTGAGCATCTCCGCCAGGAGCAGGCCGTTCTGCATCCCGTCGCCCGTCAGTCCCGCTTCCCGATAGATGCGTTCCCCGCTGACCTCGCGGCCCCGGGTATCCACCGCCAGTACTCGGCCCCCGTCGCCGTCGAAGGCGAGGCCCAGGTCGAAAGTTCCCTGTTCCATGCGGCCGCTCAGCAGCTCGAGATGGGTGGAGCCACAGCCTTCGTTGATATTGCGGCCGTCGGGCCGGTCGCAGAGGACTTCGACGTAGGCCCCGGCCGCCCGAAAGGCCACCGGAGCCACGCGGTAGGTGGCTCCGTTCGCACAGTCGAGAAGGATGCGTAGACCCCTCAGGTCCGCCTGGACCTGCTCCAGCAGGCCGTCGACGTAACGGGCGGAGGACTCCTCGACGTGGACGATTTCGCCGATGGGGGGATCGCCGAGGCCGGCGGCAGGGTCGGGGTCGGGGCCGGCGGTGGCACCCGCGGGCGCAGCCGCCGCTTCCTCCAGCTCGGCCATGACCGCCTCGATCCGCGCCTCCTGGGGCTCGCTCAGGCTCTTGCCGTCCGGACCGAACACCTTCAGCCCGTTGTCCTTATAGGGATTGTGTGAGGCCGAGATGGCGATTCCCCCGTCGTACCCGCCTGCCGCCGCCAGCCGGGAAACCCCCGGGGTGGGGATGATCCCCGCCAGATAGGCGGTCCCTCCCTCCGCGGCGATGCCCGCGGCGACCGCGGCTTCCAACATGAGCCCCGAAGCCCGGGGGTCTCGCCCGATGAGGATGCGCGCGCCACCGGCCTCTTTCAGCACCCGAGAGGCAGCCCGGGCCAGCCTCATGGCCAACTCGGGGGTCAGGGTCACGTTCGCGACCCCACGGATCCCGTCTGTCCCAAACCAGCGCCTACTCAAAGCGCACGTCCACAAAAGGTGAGGTCCACGCCGCAACCAGCGCGTGGTAGGAGGGAATCATCTCCACCGTCGCTCCGATCTCGGGAGCCTGAGCTCCCCCGGCCACCTCCGCAACGAGATAATCGCTCGAACGTCCGACCTCGCTGACTTCCGGGTTCAAGAAACGGACCGGGGCATTGCCCAGGTCCTGACTCCCCAAACCCAGCACCAGCCGTGGGCGGTCCGGCTCGGAGAACGCTTTAGTATAGCGCTCGAGCACCTCGGCCCGCAGCCGGCATCCGTCCTGCCGCCCCCCGGGAAGGGCGCGAAAGCCCAGGGTCTCCTGTCCAAGCAAAAGCGCCTCCCCGCAACGGATCTCCGTCACCTCCGGGGGCAGACCGACTCCGTCCATCAGCAATCCGAGAAGGCTGGAGTTGCCGCCCGAGACTTCGGGCACGGCCACGCCGTCCCGCTCCAGGCCCCGAGCCGCCGCGGCCAGCATCTCCACCGATTCCCGCACACTTTCCGGTCTCCCGGCAAAACAGGCAAAGTTGGTGGCGATGCCGCGAAGGCGGGTACCCGGCCCGGTGGCCACCTCCCGGGCGAGGCCGTGGAGCTGTTCGAGAGGCGCGCCTTCGCGCTGATCCCCGGTTTCGACCAGGATCATCACCTCGGCCCGACCGCCCCGGCCCTCGGGCCCACGAAGCCCGGCGGGCGAGGAAACGTAAAGTACGTCTGCCCACTCCCGGTGCGCGCCGCCGGCGGTGAGATGAATGCGGTGCAGTTCGACCTCGGGCAGCGCCGCCCGCAGGCGGGCTAGGCTGGGCTCCCGGGTATCGGCCAGCGCGGCCGCGCCCCCTTCGAGCATCGCCCTGGCCACCGTGGGGTCGCCCAGACAGGCTTTGGTCACGCCGATCAAACGGGGAGCCGCGCTCTGCTCGCCCCGCAGCCTGGGACGGGCGAGCAGAGCGCAGACCGCCTCGGCATTCTCCCGGATCGCATCCGGCCTGATCACCAGTTCGGGCAACATACTCCTCCGCCGGGCCTGCGATGAGTGACCCAAGGACAAAAAAAGACGAGGCGGGGGAGCTGGCTCCCCCGCCTCGAGTATTGCTGACTATCTCCCGGCGGCTAGCGCTTGGAGAACTGCGGACGCTTACGCGCCTTCTTCAGTCCGGCCTTCTTCCGCTCGACCATCCGCGCGTCGCGGGTAAGGTGACCGGCACGCTTCAAATCCGTCTTCAGATTGGGATCGGCGCTGACCAGGGCCCGGGCGATCCCGTGCTTGAGCGCGCCTGCCTGGCCGGACTTGCCCCCGCCGTGCAGCTTGGCGACCACGTCGTAACGGCTCTGGGTCCCGGTGGTGAGGAGCGGTTCCCGCACCAGCACCGACAGGGTTTCCCGCCCGAAGTAATCGTCCACGTTCATGCCGTTTACGGTGATGCTGCCTCCACCGGGAAGCAGGCGCACGCGCGCGACCGAGGTCTTGCGCTTGCCGGTGCCCAGGTAAGTTACTGCTGCCATTCGAGTTCCTCCGGCTGCTGAGCCGTATGGGGGTGGGTCGGGCCGGCGTACACCTTGAGCTTGGTGAGCTGTTTGGACGCCAGGCGATTCTTCGGCAGCATGCCTTTGACCGCGCCGCGAATGACGTCCGTCGGCTTCTGGGCGATCATCTGCTCGAGGGTGCGGGAGCGCAGGCCGCCGGGATAGCCCGAGTGCCGGTAGTAGCGCTTCTGCGAGAGCTTCTTGCCGGTTACGGCGATCTTTTTAGCATTTACAACGATGACGAAATCACCGGTATCGACGTGGGGGGTGTAGCTGGGCTTGTCCTTGCCCCGGAGCTTGCCCGCTATCTGCGTGGCCAGCCGGCCGAGCGTCTTGCCCTCGGCGTCCACCACGTACCACTTTCGTTCGACTTCGCCCGGCTTTGCCGAGTAGGTTTTCACACTTCCTCCTTGAAGACGCGACCGGTGATGATAGTCGAGCAGCCGGAGGGTGTCAAGGCGAGGTCCCGCCCGGAAAGGCGCCCGTAGCATCGATCGAGGTGCCGCCGGATACCTGATCCGGCGCAAGTTCTCCACCAGCATACCGGATTCGCCAGAGGAAAAGGCCATGCGCGGGAGCGGTGACCCCGGCAACGTCCCGCGGAGCCCCCTCCAGCAACTCGAGAAAGTCGGCGAGAGTGCGGCGGCCGCGGCCGATCTCGACCATGGTACCCACCAGAGTCCGGACCATGTGACGCAGAAAAGCCGGGGCTTCGACCTCCAGCCACAGCAGTTGTCCCCGGCTCCGCCAGCGACAGCGCAGGATGCTGCGCGTGAAATGCCTGTGCTCCGTTTCGGTGGGGGTGAAGGCGGTCAGGTCGTGCCGGCCCACGAGCGCCTCGGCCGCATCGGCCATCGCTCCCCGATCCAGCGGACCGCGCAACCACCAGGTGTGGTTCCGGAGGAAGGGATTCTGAGAAGGAGAAAGCCAGACGAGAAAGCGATAGCTGCGGCTCAACGCCTGCCGGCGCGCGTCGAATCCCGGCTCCGCCCGCTTCAGGCCAAAGATGGAAATCTGGGCGGGGGTCAGCGCGTTGAGCGAGTACAGCAGCCCGGAGGGGTCGACCTCGGGGGGAAGGTCGAGACTCACCACCTGGCGGTAGGCATGCACCCCCGCGTCGGTTCTCCCTGCGACCGTCAGGGAGGGAGCTTCGCCTATGACCCGGAGCAAGGCTTCCTCCAAGGCGCGCTCGACGGTGGCCAAGCCCGGCTGCTTCGCCCATCCGTAGAGGCCGGCGCCGTCGTACCGAAGGTCCATGCGATATCGGTCCACCGGCTACCAGCGATCCCAGAGGACGGCGCCGCCCAGCCAGAGGAGGACGCCCGCCGCGGCCACCGCGTCCCACCGCCCGAATTCGAGAGCCCGAAAGCGCGTCCGGCCCTCTCCGCCGCGGTAGCAGCGTCCGGCCATCGCCACCGCCAGTTCGTCGGCGCGCCGGAAGCTGCGGGCGAATAGGGGGACGACCAGCGGCAAGAGTGCCTGCGCCAGCTTCCGCGGATTGCGCGCGTTCAGGCGGATACCCCGCGCCTGCTGGGCGACCATCAGATCCCCGAACTCCTGAACCACCGTGGGAATGAAGCGCAGGGCTATGACCATCATCAGAGCCATTTCCTGACTGCTCAACCTGACCAGGCGGAGCGGCCGCAGCAGCCACTCCACGCCGTCCGTCAGCGACATGGGGGCGGTCGACAGGGTGAGCACGGTGCCCGCTGCGAGAAGAAGAACCAGCCGCAGAGAGAGAAAAGCCCCTTCCTGCAGGCCTTCCTTGCTGACCACGAACGGGCCCCACTCCCACAGGAGCCCCTCGCCGGGATACGAGACCGCCTGAAAGACGAAGGTCAGGAGGATCAGGAAGAGCAGCGGCCGCAGGCCCCGCCAAAGGTAGGAGAAGGGGATGCGCGAAAGTGCCGTCACCGCAGCCAGTCCGGCCGCGAGCAGAGCGATCCCGTTCCACCCCGAGATCGCGAATAGGGCGGCCACGTATGCGAGCAGAACCAGCAGCTTGAGCCGGGGATCGCGGGCATGCACCGGCGAGGCCACCGGCAGAAAGCGCCCGATGGGCAGGTGGAGCCTTGCGGGCGCGCTCATCGGCTCGAACCGCCCACTCGTGGATCGTCATCCGGGCCGCTTCCCTCCGCCATGCCGGGGGCGCGGCCGGCCCCTCGAGCGATCAACAGATCGCCCAGGCCCGCCGCGGTCACCGGTCCGGGAGAGTCCAGGGGGCGGGGGCCGCCGGAGAGGTCCGTCCCTTCCCAACCCGCCGCCCAACCCGCGGCCAAGCGCGCGGCGAGTGGAGGCTGGAGATCCGAGCGCTCCAGGAGTTCAACCTTTGCCAGCACTTCGGCGGTGGGTCCTTCGGCTGCAACTCTCCCTTCTCTGAGCAGGACCACCCGGTCGGCCACGCGGGCGACCTCTTCCAGGTCGTGCGAGGTGAAGAGCAGAGCGCGCTCCCCCTTACGCCAGCCCAGCAGATGCCGCATCAGCCGGCTGCGGCCCTGGGGATCCAGGCCGGCACCCGGCTCATCCAGGATCAGCAGCAGGGGGTCGAGGGAGAGCACTCCGGCCAGCGCCACCCGCCTCTGCTCGCCCAGCGAAAGGGCATGGGGAGAACGGCCCCGATAAGAAGGGTCGAGACCCACCGCCTCCATCGCGGCCACCACCCGCTGCTCCACCCGAGCGTCGCTGAGACCGGCCATCCGGGGCGCCACGGCGATGTCCGCCCCGACCGTGGCGGCGAACAACTGGAACTCGGGACGCTGAAAGACCATGCCGATGTCCCCCCGCCGCAGGGTGGACACGGTCCCCGAGGTGGGCGGCAGCAGGCCGGCAATGAGTTGAAGCAGCGTGCTCTTCCCCGCCGCCGTTCCCCCGATCACCGCGGTGATGGCCCGCGGCCGAAGGTCGAGGCTGATGTCCTCAAGGGCCTCGCGGGCCACGGGCATGCCCGGGTTGTAAACCACTCCGGCGCGACGCAGAGAAACCAGGGAGGAGGCCATGGATTTTGCCGGCCGCGACGTCGATACCCCCGGGTAGGGATCGGCCTCGGGCTCCGCCGCCGGGCCTGGCTCGGGTTCCGCCGCCGCGTGAGCGTCGGGCGCCCCGCCCCCGCTCGGCGGCCCCCCGCGCGGGGGCCCGCTGAGCGCGAATCCCGGCACCGGGCCAAGTTCGAGCAACACCCGAGTCAGCGCCGCCTCATCCAAAGGAGCCGTTGTCTTCCTCCCCAATCGGGCGACCAGAGGGGCCGGCCAGAGACCCAGCCCGCCCGGCATTCCCGGCCCGGCCGGGCCGGACGGCGCGGCCGCGCCGAGCTTCAGAGCGCGCGCCAACTCCAGGGAAAAGGTCATCACCGGCGGAAGTCCCAGCGGATAACGCTTCACCTCCTCCGAGCGAAAGAACCGATCCGGCAACCCTTCCCAGCCCACCCGGCCGTCGCGAAGCACGTAGAGCCGGTCCGCCAACAGAGTCTCCTCGGCCAGTTGGGTGACCAAGATCACCCCGATGCCGCGGTCGGCCATCCGCCGCACCAGCCGGATCACCTCCCGCCTCCCGCGATGGTCCAGCATGGAAGTGGGCTCGTCCAGGATGAGGACGGAGGGCTCGAGCACCAGGACCGCGGCCAGCGCCAGCCGCTGGCGCTGGCCGCCGGAAAGCAGGTGCGGCTCCGTACCGGCTTCGGCCGTCAGGTCGAGGTCGGCCAGAGCGGCGGCCACCCGATCCTGCATCTCCGGGCGGGGGACGGCCAGATTCTCCAGGCCGAAAGCCACGTCGTCGGCCACGGTGGCGCCCACGATCTGGTCGTCGGGATTCTGGAAGACGAGCCCGACGCGCGCGCAGATACCGGGGCGCACCGCGGGATCGTCGGTCCGCATGCCGCCGACCTCGACCAACCCCTCGTCCGGCAGCAACAGCCCATTGGCCAGGCGGGCAAGGGTGGTCTTTCCCGAGCCGTTACCCCCCATGACCGCCACGATCTCTCCGGGATGGACGCGCAGGTCGACTGCGCGGAGCGCCGGCCGCTTCTCGCCAGGGTAGCTGTAGCCCGCGCCGGCAAAGCGAAGCGCCGGGGCGTTCCCGCTCCCGGCGCTATTTGTCACGAGCCGCTCGGTGGTTCCAATGCGGCCGGTCATCTCTGCAGCGTAGCTCGGCTGAGTCTAGGACCGCCTATACGAGCTCGAGATATACCATCTCGGCGGCGTCTCCCTGACGGGGGCCCAGCTTGAGGATGCGGGTGTAGCCCCCGGGCCGGTCCGCGTAGCGCGGGCCGATCTCGTTGAAAAGGTCGTAGGTGACCTTCTTGTTCCGAAGCGTGCTGATAGCGACGCGGCGATGATGCAAGCCGCCCGATTTGCCGAGGGTGATCATCTTCTCCACCAGCGGCTTGACCTCTTTGGCCTTGGCCTCAGTGGTCTTCACCCGCCCGTGCTCGAGCACGGAACAGGCCAGGTTGGCCAGCAGCTGACGCCGGTGGTCCGGCTGCATTCCGAACTTTCGCCCCTTCTTCTTATGCCTCACGACGCTTCTCCGTCCTCACTCTCGTCGGTGTCCGCCGAGGACAAACCGGATTCATTACCAGCAGCCAGATCCTCGCCCCGCAGGTGCAGTCCCCGCTCGGTCAGGCGCTCACGGACCTCTTCGATACTCTTCTTGCCGAAGTTGGGGATGTTGAGGAGTTCCGCTTCGCTCTTGGACATCAGGTCGCCGACCGTCTCCACGCCTTCACGCTTCAGGCAGTTGTACGACCGCACGCCGAGCTCCAGCTCCTCGATCAGCATGTCGTCCTGTTCGGAGCGGCCCGAATCGCCGGTGTACTTGGCCTTGAGGTAGTCCTCAAGTTCCCCGACCTGGGCCTGGGTCAGCAAAGCTATACTCGTCAGACGTCCGTGCTCCCACAGGCGCAGCAGCTCATCTTCGGATTCAACGCCGGACTCGCGCAGAGCGCTCTTCACCGCCTCGGAAACCATCAAGTTGTCCGGGAAGCTTTCGCGCTCGGGCTCGTCGACCTCACCGAACATCCTCAAATGTTCCTGCAGGATGCCGGCGGCGCCGCGCAGCGCCTCCCAGGGATCCAGCGCGCCGTTGGTCTCGATCTCGAGGGTGAGCTTGTCGAAGTCGGTCCGTTGGCCGACACGGGCAGGTTCCACCTGATAGGAGACCCGGGAAACCGGCGAGAAGATGGAGTCGATGGGGATGACTCCCAGCACCGACTCGTCGCTCTTGTTTTCGTTCGCGGAGGCGTACCCCCGGCCGCGGCGGACCGTCAGCACGAGCTCCAGCCGCGCCCCTTCTTCGAGCGTGGCGATGTGGGCGTCGGGATTGACGACTTCGAGGTTCGAGGGGGTGTCGATATCACCGGCGGTGATGGCTCCCGGCCCCTCACGCACGAGATCCACCTGCACCTCGTTGTCCTCGCCGTGCATGACGAAGACCACCCGCTTGAGGTTCAGAATGATGTCGGTGACATCCTCCTTGACCCCCCGCACCGACGAGAACTCATGCGCGACTCCGTCGATCTTGACCGCGGAAATCGCGGCCCCCTCGAGGGACGACAGGAGAACCCGGCGAAGGGAGTTGCCGAAGGTGTAGCCGAACCCCCGATCGAGCGGCTCGACCACGAACGTCCCGTGGTTGTCTTCGACCTGCTCAGAGGTGATCTTGGGGGAATAGAAATCTAGCAACCGTCCTCCAGTTTCCTAACGTATCCAGGTATCCAGCTGCGACCGCTGCGCAAGCGCCCGGTCTACTTGGAGTAGAGCTCGATAATGAGCTGCTCCTGCACCGGCACGTCGATGTCCTCCCGGTCGGGAAGGCGCAGCACCTTGCCGGCGAGAGTGTCGTGGTCCGCCTGCAGCCAGGGCGGGACCGACGCGGTCAGGTCCGTGGCTTCCTCGATCACGTCGCGCAGAGTCTGATCGCCCTGCTTGAAGACGATCACGTCCTCGGGGCGCACGCGGTACGAGGGAATGTCCACCCGACGGCCGTTGACCTCGAAATGGCCGTGCATCACCAGTTGGCGGGCCTGCCGTCGAGAGGCTCCGAAGCCAAGGCGGTACACCACGTTGTCAAGCCGCGTCTCGATCAGGCGCAACAGATTCTCACCTGTGATCCCGGGTTGGCGCGCGGCCTTCTCGTAATAGTTGTGGAACTGCGCTTCGAGCAGTCCGTAATAGCGCCGAGCCTTCTGCTTCTCCCTGAGTTGCTGCAGGTACTCGGATTGCTTGCGCCGCCGGCCCCGGCCGTGCTGACCGGGGGGATAGCCCCGCCGATCGATCGCGCACTTGTCGGTGAGGCACCGCTCGCCTTTGAGAAAGAGCTTGAGGCCCTCCCGCCGGCACTGCTTGCACTGTGGTCCAGTATCTCTAGCCATTCGTTCTGACTCCGTTACTGCCGGCCCTACACCCGGCGCCGCTTCTTGGGGCGGCAGCCGTTGTGCGGGATGGGGGTGATGTCCTTGACGCTGTTGACTTCCAGGCCGGTGGCCTGCAGAGAGCGGATCGCGGTCTCCCGGCCGCTTCCCGGTCCCTTGACGAACACATCGATCTTCTGGAGACCGTGCTCCATGCCGGCGCGGGCGGCCCGCTCGGCGGTCACCTGCGCGGCGAAAGGCGTGGACTTACGCGAGCCTTTGAACCCGGCCGCTCCGGCCGTCGCCCAGGCGATCACGTTGCCTTCCTTGTCCGTCAGGGTGACAACGGTGTTGTTAAAGGACGTCTTGACGTAGGCGTTGCCGACGGCGATGTTCTTGCGCACCTTGCGCCGCCGCGTCCGTGTGCCCCGTTTTACCGGTTTTGCCATGAACCTCTCTCCGCTTCGTTCCGGTTGAGTCAGTCAGTCGAGTCTGGGCGGACCGGCCTAGACCCGCACCTTTTTCTTCACACCGACCGTCGGCTTGTGCCCTTTGCGGACACGAGCGTTGGTCTTGGTCCGTTGGCCACGTACGGGCAGACCGCGCCGGTGGCGGATCCCCCGATAACAGCCGATCTCCATGAGCCGCTTGATGTTCTGGCTTCGCTCACGGCGAAGATCACCCTCGACCAGGAAGGTATCCTCCACGTAGTTGCGGAGGCGAATCTCCTCGTCCTCGGTCAGATCTTTGACCTTGGTGTCCGGATTGATCTGCGTGGCGGCAAGAGCCCTTTGGGCCAAGCTCTGTCCCACTCCGTACACATAGGTGAGTCCGATCTCCACCCGCTTATCGCGGGGAAGGGTGACGCCTGCTATCCGAGCCATCTATCCGCTCCTGGTTATCCCTGCCGCTGCTTATGGTTCGGGTTCTGGCAGATAACCAGCACCTGACCCTTGCGGCGAATTACCTTGCACTTTTCGCACATCGGCTTGACCGACGCCCGTACCTTCATGATTCCGTTCCCCTCGTCTCTATCCATTCCCTCGACACAGACGGACCGCCCCGACTTCCGCCGGGCCGGCCGAGCGCACGTATCTCGGGCCTGTTACTTGAACCTGTAGGTGATCCGGCCGCGCGTGAGGTCGTAAGGAGAAAGCTCGACCTTCACCCGGTCTCCCGGCAGAATCCGGATGTAGTTCATCCGCATCTTGCCCGAAATGTGGGCCAGGATTTCGTGATCGTTGTCCAACCTCACCCGAAACATCGTGTTCGGGAGGGCTTCGACCACCACTCCTTCTAGCTCTATCGCATCTTCTTTAGGAGACACCCTCGGATCGTACCCCGTTCTCTCGTCACTCCGTCAAATCGCAGACCGAGCATATTACCACAACCGGAGCCCTCTTTTCAGGCCTCCGTCAGCACCCGCGGACCATTGCTGGTCACAGCAACCGTGTGCTCGAAGTGCGCGGACAGCGTGCCGTCCCGCGTGTACACCGCCCAGCCGTCGTCACCCATCTCGACTTCGTAGCGCCCGGCGTTCACCATCGGCTCGATCGCCAGCACCATTCCCGCCACCAGACGCGGCCCCTTGCCCGGCGCGCCGAAGTTGGGCACCTGCGGGTCCTCGTGCATGTCCCGCCCGATTCCGTGACCCACCAAACTGCGCACGACAGAGTAACCGCGCTCCTCGACGTAGGCCTGCACCGCGTGAGAGATATCCCCCACCCGGTTGCCTTCGCGGCACTGCTCGATGGCCCGGCCGAGTGACTCTCGCGTCGCCGCCATCAGGGCGAAGGCCTCCTCGGAAACCTCCCCCACCGGCACCGTGATCGCCGAGTCGCCGACGTAGTCCTCGAGCGTCACCCCCACGTCGATGCTCAGGATGTCACCCTCGTCCAGGACGGTCTCTCCCGGAATGCCGTGCACGATCATGTCGTTGGGCGAGGCGCAGATCGAACTCGGAAAACCGCGGTAACCCTTGAAGGTGGGAACCGCCCCATGGCTGCGGATGTAATCCTCGGCCATGCGGTCGAGTTCCGCCGTGCTCACCCCCGGACGCACCGCGGCGGCGAGCATCTGCAGACAGCCATGCACCACTCGCCCCGCGCGGGTCATCTTCTCGATCTCGGCGGCAGACTTGCGGATGATCAATCGGTGTCGTCTCTAATCTTGCGAAAGGCTCGGTTTCGGACTGCCTACTCGGGCGGCCCGATCGCGGCCTTGATGTCCTCGTACACTTTGTCCGGCGTCTGCTGGCCGTCGATACGCGCCACCAGGCCCTGCTCGTCGTAGTAGTCGATCAGCGGCTCGGTCTGCTCGGCGTACACGTTCAGCCGATTGCGCACGGTGGCCTCGGTGTCGTCGTCGCGTTGGAAAAGCTCGCCCCCGCACTTGTCGCAGACACCCTCGCGTTGGGAGGGGTTCGCGTATACGTGGTAGGGAGTTTGGCACTCGCGGCAGATCCGGCGCCCCGAGAGACGCTTGACCAGTTCATCATCCGGCACCAGCACGGCCACGACCCGGGAAACGTCCCGGCTCAGGTCGGCGAGGCTCGCGTCGAGCGCCCGGGCCTGGGGGATCGTGCGCGGGAAGCCGTCCATCAAGAACCCGTTGGCGGTGTCCGGTTCCTGCAGGCGGTCTTTGACGATACCGATCACGACCTCGTCGGGCACCAGTTCGCCGGCGTCCATGTAACGCTTGGCCTCGAGCCCCATGTGCGTCTGGTTCTTGACCGCGGACCGCAGGATGTCTCCCGTGGAGATGTGCGGCACGCCGTAGTCCTCGACTATGCGGCTGGCCTGCGTCCCCTTGCCCGCGCCGGGCGGTCCCAGCAGTATCAGGTTGAACTGTGCCATTTCCCCCATATCCCCCTCTCGTCGCCTACTTGAGGAATCCCTCGTAATGCCGCATCAGCAACTGCGACTCCATCTGCTTCATGGTGTCGAGGGCCACCCCGATCACGATCAGCAGCGAGGTGCCGCCGAAGAAGAAGGGCACGCCCATGAAGCGGATCAGCAGCGTGGGCAACACCACGATGGCCGCCAGGAAAAGGGCTCCGGGCAGGGTGATCCGAGTGAGGACGCGGTCCAGATACTGGGCCGTGGGCCGCCCCGGGCGAATGCCGGGGATGAAGCCCCCGTGCTTACGCAGGTTGTCGGCCTGGTCGAGCGGGTTGAACTGCACCGCCGTGTAGAAATAGGTGAACAGGATGATCAGGAGCACTTCCACGGCGAGATATGCCCAACTGCCGGGGCCGATGGTGGTGGCGGCGGTCTGCGCCCATTCCCAAGGGGTCATCTGGGCGAGGGTCACCGGGAAGAGCATCACCGCGGAAGCGAAGATGACCGGGATGACGCCCGCCATGTTGACCCTGAGGGGCAGATAAGTGCTCTGCCCGCCGTACATCTTGCGCCCCACCACCCGCTTGGCGTACTGGATCGGAATGCGCCGCTGGCCTTCCTGCACCATGATGATCGCCACGATCACGCCGAGGGCGATGAGCGCCATGATCAGCCATTCGAGCGGATTCATGACCCGGATCATGTTGTAGAGACCGCCCGGCAGCGCCGAGATGATGCTGGCGAAAATGATCAGGGAGATGCCGTTGCCGATGCCGCGCTGAGTGATCAGCTCGCCCAGCCACATGACCAGACCGGCTCCCACCGTCAGGGTGAAGACGATCAGGTAGAACTTGTAGGGCGTCAGCGGGTTCTCCGGCGGGAACGCACCCTGCGTCCGGAAGAGGAACACGAAGGCGATCGCCTGGACCAAGGACAGCACGATGGTGGTGTACCGCGTGTACTGATTGATCTTCTTGGCCCCGGATTCCCCTTCCTTGGCGATGGCCTCCAGCTGCGGGATGACCGTCGTCAGCAGGGTGAAGATGATCGACGCCGTGATGTACGGCATGATCCCCAGCGCGAAGACGGCCACGCGCTCGAAGGCGCCGCCGGCCAGCACGTTGAAGAAGCCAAAGACCCCGCCGCCTTGGATGAGGTCCGAGATGGCCCCGAGGTCGACCCCGGGAACGGGCACGAACGACCCGAACCGGTAAAGTGCGATGATGAACGCCGTGAACAGCAGGCGGGTCCGAAGATCCGGCAGCTTCCAGGCGTTCAGCAGTGATTGCAGCATCTGTTACTCCACTCTTCGAGTACGGATCCGCCGGCTACAGGCGTCCGCGGGGAGCTAAAGCTCCTCGCAGGTGCCACCCGCTTCCTCGATCTTACGCTTGGCCGAGGCGCTGAAGCCGTGGGCCTTCACGGTCAGGGCCCGGTTCAGCTCGCCTTCCCCCAGGATCTTGACGCGCTCGTCGGCCTTCTTCACGATGCCTTTCTCGAGCAGGGCCTCGGGGGTCACCTCGGTGCCCGCCTCGAAGGCCTCGAGCCGGTTGAGATTGACCGGCACCATGTACGTCCGGAAGGGGCCGATGGGCATCGCGTCCTTGCTGTGCGGACCGCGGAGTTTGGGCACCCGCATGTGCAGCGGCATCTGCCCGCCCTCATACCGGGAGGAGATCTGTCCGCCGGAGCGGGCCTTCGAGCCCTTGTGGCCTCGGCCTGAGGTCTTGCCGTTGCCCGAACCGTGCCCGCGGCCCACGCGCTTACGCTTGGTCCGCGAGCCCTCGTTCGGGCGCAGCTCGTGTAGAAATATCTCGTCAGCCATCGGCTATTCCTTGTTCTCGGCTTCCGTCTCGTCTTCGTCTTCGCCCGGCTTCTCGGCGGCCTCGGGCGCGGCTTCCTCCGCCGCTTCGGCCTCAGGCTGCTCCGCAGGTCCTTCCTCCGCGGGTGCTTCGGCCTCGGGCTGCTCCGCCTGTTCGGCCGCGGGCGCCTCGGGCTCGGGTTTCTCGGCAGGCTTCTCAGCCGGCTTCTCGGCCGGTACTTCGCCCGCGGACTTCACCGTCACCGCCGGGGCCGCGTCCGGCGCGGCTTGCGCCGCATCCGCCTGCTTGGAGGTTACCTCACTCACGTCCAGCATGTAGTAGATCTTTTGGATCATCCCGCGGATCACCTTGCTGTCCTCGTGATAGACGGTCTGCCCCGGGCGCCGAAGGCCCAGGGCCCGCAGGGTGTCCTTGTGATCCTGCTTGCGCCGGATGGCGCTCTTTACCTGGATAATCTTCAGCATCGTCCGCTACTCCTCGCCCGCCGCCGCAACCGCTTGCGCTTCGGCGTCCGCGGACTCGGGGCCCTGCTCGGTCGAGTGCTTCTCCATACCAAGGACCTCGCGGATCGTCTTGCCTCTCAGCCGGGCGATGTCCTCGGGCCGGCGCAACGAGCGCAGGCCTTCCTCGGCCGCCCGCACCATGTTGATCGGATTGGTGGTCCCGAGGCACTTGGTCAGCACGTCGCGCACGCCGCCCAGTTCCAGCACCGCACGCACGCCGCCTCCGGCGATGACTCCGGTACCCGGGGAGGCCGGCTTCAGCAGGACCTTGCCCGCGCCGTAGCGACCCACGATGGCGTGAGTGATCGTGCTGCCGTGCTTGGGCACGACAAACAGGTTCTTCTTGGCGTCGTCGATGGCTTTCTGGATGGCAAGCGGTACTTCCTTGGCCTTGCCGTAACCCACACCCACGACGCCCTCGCCGTCACCCACAGCCACGAGAGCCGTGAAGGAGAACCGCCGACCGCCTTTTACGACCTTGGCGACGCGGTTGATCTCGATCACGTTCTCCTGCAGGTTCAGCGCGTCCGCCTTGATCTGTGACACTGCGTTCCCTTTCCCTTCTCTAGAAGCTCAGGCCGGCTTCGCGTGCCGCGTCCGCCAGGGCCTTGACCCGCCCGTGGTACAGATACGAACCGCGGTCGAACACCACCTGCTCGATCCCCGCCGCTTTGGCCCGCTCGGCGAGCAGTGAGCCCACCTTGGCGGCCTGCGCCTTCTTGTCTTCGGCAGATGCCTCGACACCGGCGGGACCGGCGCTCGCAAGCGTGGTCCCAGTCGTGTCGTCTATGACCTGCGCCCATATGCCGCGGTTGGAGCGGAACACGCTCAGGCGCGGGCGCTGCGGAGTGCCCTTCACCTTGCTGCGCACCCGCACCGCGCGCCGCCGGGCGGCCAACTTTTTCTTCTTTAGTACGCTCATCGTCCTCGGTCAGTTCTTTCGTTGGTTGCTAAGCGCGCTTGCCGACCTTGCGGCGGACGTACTCGCCCTGGTACCGGATGCCTTTGCCCTTGTAGGGCTCGGGCTTGCGGATGGCCCGGATGTTAGCGGCCACCTGGCCGACCTTCTGCTTGTCGATACCCCGCACCACGACCTGGGTCGGAGCCGGCACCTCGAACTCGATGCCTTCGGGCGGATCCACCACCACGGGGTGGGAGTAACCCACCTGCACCTCGAGGTCCTTGCCTTTCAGGGCGGCGCGGTAGCCGACGCCCACGATTTCCAGGCGCTTCTCGTAACCCTGGGTGACGCCCGCGACCATGTTGGCCAGCAGGCTCCGCGTCAGGCCGTGCAGCGCCCGATGTTCCTTGGCCTCGCTCGGACGCGCCACCTTGAGGGTGCCGTCTTCGAGAGAGATCAGCATATCGGGATGTACTTGCTGTTCCAGCTGGCCCTTGGGTCCCTTGACGCTCACGACCGTGCCGTCGATGGCCACGTCGACGCCCTGAGGTACAGCTATGGGTGCATTTCCAATTCTAGACATATTGCATTACCACACGAAGCAGACGACTTCGCCGCCAACACCCAGGCGCTTCGCTTCCCGCGAGGTCATCACCCCGTGAGACGTCGACATGATCGCCGTCCCCAGGCCTCCCAGCACGCGGGGGAGCTTGTCCTTCTTGGCGTAGATCCGGCGGCCCGGCTTGCTGATGCGCTTGATTTGCGAAATCACGCGCCGACGGTCCTCGGTGTATTTCAACTCGAGGATCAGCTCGTCGTAGCTCTCGCCTTTCTCGACCCGGACGTCCGCGATATAGCCTTCGTCCTTGAGGATCCCGGCAATGTCGACCTTGAGCTTGGAGGCCGGCATCCGGACCTCTTGCATCATGGCTTTGTTGCCATTCCGGATCCGAGTGAGCATATCGGCGATAGGATCAGTCAGCATCTCTACCCCCTACCAGCTCGACTTGGTGACGCCGGGAACTACGCCCTGGTGCGCGAGATCCCGCAGGCAGATTCGGCACAGGCCGAACTTGCGGTAATAACCCCGCGGCCGCCCACACCGGTTGCATCGGTTGTAGGCCCGGGTGGAGAACTTGGCCGGGCGCCTGTTCTTCGCGATTTGCGACTTCTTGGCCATTAACTAGTGCTCCTCTTCCTAGCTCTGCCGGAAGGGCATGCCCAGCTTGCGCAGCAGAGCCCGCCCCTCTTCGGGGTTCGTGGCGGTGGTGGTGATGGCGATGTCCATCCCCCGCACCCGGTCGATCTTGTCGTAGTCGATCTCCGGGAAGATGATCTGCTCCCGAAGGCCGAGGTTGTAGTTGCCGTCCCGGTCGAAGGCGTCCGGGGAGATGCCCCGGAAGTCACGGATCCGGGGGAGCGCTATGCTGATCAAGCGGTCGAGCATCTCCCACATCCGGTCACCGCGCAGCGTGACCCGGAGGCCGACAGGCATGCCCTCACGGACCTTGAAGTTGGCGATCGACTTGCGCGCCCGCCGCACCTGGGCCTTCTGCCCGGTGATGGCGGCCAACTGCTCGCCGGCTTCCTCCAACTGCTTCGCGTCCTGCGATGCCTCGCCAAGGCCCATGTTCACGGTCAGCTTGGTGACCCGGGGGACCTGCATCACGTTGTCGTACCCGAACTCCTCACGCAGTTCGGGCAGAATCTCCTGTTGATATCTCTCTTTTAGCCTGGGCGCCATCTGCCTAGCCTTTATCCACGGTTACGTCGCACTTCTTACAGTAGCGAACCTTCTCATCGCCTTCTTCGCGCATCCCCACCCGGGCGGCCTCGCCGCAGCCGGGACATATCAGCATGACGTTCGAGATCGGAAGCGGCGCTTCGCGCTCGATGACGCCACCCTGGGGATTGCGCTGAGTGGGGCGGACGTGACGCTTGATGAAGTTCACGCGCTCGACGACCACGCGGTTGTCTTCGGGGATGACCCGCAGGATCTTGCCCTGCTTGCCGGTCTCTTTGCCCTGAATCACGCGGACGGTGTCGCCCCTTCTGATCTTCTTGGTGAAGTTGTCTTTGGTCTTGGTCTTGCCCATGGTCTACAGCACCTCCGGAGCCAGGGACACGATCCGCGTGAAGTTCTTGTCACGCAGTTCGCGGGCCACCGGGCCGAAGATCCGCGTGCCCCGCGGGTTGTTCTGACGGTCGATCAGGACTGCGGCGTTCTCGTCGAAGCCGATGTAGGTGCCGTCCTTGCGCCCGAAGGGTTTCTTGACCCGCACCACCACAGCCTGAACCACTTCGCCTTTTTTCACCGAGCCGCCCGGGGTCGCCTCTTTGACCGTGCCCACGATGACATCGCCCACGCCGGCATAGCGCCGGCGGGAGCCGCCCGTGATCCGGATGCAGAGGAGCTCGCGAGCGCCGGTGTTATCGGCGACCTTGAGTCTCGTTTCTACCTGTACCATCGCTCTCGTTTCCCGTCTCTTGGTAGGGCGGCTTACTCAGCCCGCTGCAGCACTTCGATCAGCCGCCAGCTCTTGTCCTTGGACAGGGGGCGGCACTCACGCACCAGCACGGTGTCACCCACCTGGGCGGTGTTCTGCTCGTCGTGGGCCTTCAGCCGCACGGTGCGGCGCATGACCTTTTTATAGAGAGGGTGCGGCTTGGCCGCGGTCACCTCGACGACGACGGTCTTATCCATCGCATCCGAGACCACCAGGCCCTGGCGCTCCCGTTGGGTGCCTTCACCGGCCATCTACTGCTCCTTCTCCTTGTAGCTCTTCACGGTCAGTATCCGGGCGATGTCCCGCCGGACCTGCTTCAGGCGCGCGGTGTTCTCGAGCTGCCCGGTCGCATGCTGGAACCGCAGGTTGAAAAGCTCCTCGCGGTTTTGCTTGAGCAGCTGCTCCAGTTCCTGGCCGTCCATCTCGTTGATCTCGTTAACCTTCAAAGCCGTCCTCCCTCGCCACGAAACGTGCCTTGACCGGGAGCTTCTGGGCGGCGAGGCGGATGGCCTCTTTCGCCAGGTCCTCGGGCACGCCGGCCAGTTCGAACATCACCCGGCCGGGCTTGATCACGGCCACCCATTTATCGGGGGAACCCTTGCCCGAGCCCATCCGGGTCTCGGCCGGCTTCGCCGTCACCGGCTTATGCGGGAAGATGTTGATCCACACCTTGCCCCCCCGCTTGATCTTGCGGGTCATGGCAACCCGGGCGGCCTCGATCTGCCGGTTGGTCACCCAGCCGGCCTCGAGCGCCTGCAGACCATACTCACCGAACTGCACGCTGGTCTGGCCCTTGGCCTTACCGGCGCGTCTGCCGCGCTGCTGCTTGCGGTACTTTATTCTCTTGGGTAGTAGCATCGTTTCCTCGTTCTCCTGGCGTCCGCGTCACACGGTCTCGGGTGTGGCCATCAACCGGAGAGGGAGACCCCTCCGACAGCCGCTCCCTGAGCCTAGGACTGCGGTCCGCCCCTCCGCCGCCGGTTGTCGACGATTCCGAGCCTGTCGCGGTCGCGGTCGCCCGCCTCCTCCGCGAAGCCCTCGGGCATTACCTCGCCCTTGTTGATCCACACCTTCACGCCGATCTTGCCGAAGGTGGTGTTCGCCTCGGCAAAGCCGTAATCGATATCGGCCCGCAGAGTGTGAAGGGGCACGCGCCCCTCGCTGTAGCCTTCGATCCGGGCCATCTCGGCGCCGCCCAGACGTCCCGCCGAGCGCACCTTGATGCCTTCCGCGCCGGAGCGCACGGCCGAAGTGATCGCCCGCTTCATCGCGCGCCGGAAACTCACCCGGTTGGCGAGCTGCTCGGCGATGGACTGAGCCACCAGGCTGGCGTCCAGTTCGGGCCGTTTGATCTCGGTGATGTTGATGTGGACGGCTTTGCCCGTCATGTCGTGGATCTCGCGACGCAGAGCGTCGACTTCGGACCCCGACTTACCGATCACGATGCCGGGACGGGCGGTATAGATGTCGATCACGATCTTGTTCGTGTCCTTGCGGATCACGATATCGGAAAGACCGGCATGACCCATCTTGGTCTGGATGTGCCGCCGGATCGCCAGGTCTTCTTTGAGGAAGTCGGCGTAGCTCCGCTCGGTGAACCAGTGGGCCTTCCAATCGTGGATGATGCCTAGCCGGAGTCCCTCCGGATGTACCTTCTGACCCACTAGCTACGACTCCTTTCTCTCGTCCAGAGAGATGGTGATGTGACTGGTCCGCTTGCGGATACGAGTCGCCCGGCCCATCGCCCGCGGACGGAAGCGCCGCAGCGTCGGACCTTCGTTGACAAAGGCACGGGCAACAATCAGTTCGTCGCCGTCCATGTCGTGGTTGTTCTCCGCATTCGCCAGCGCGGACTTCAGCACTTTACGCACCTCGGGGGACGCGCCCCGGGGAGTCAGCATCAGGATCGAATCCGCCTCCTGCACCGACTTGCCCCGAATCAGATCTACCACCAACCGGGCCTTCCGAGGGGAAACCCGGACGTATTTCGCTGTCGCGTCGACCATGGCTATCTCCTCGCCCGTTTCTCTTTACCGCCACTGTGGCCGCGGTAGGTACGGGTCAGGGCAAACTCGCCCAGGCGATGGCCCACCATGCTCTCGCTGATGTAGATGGGCACGTGCTTGCGCCCGTCGTGCACCGCGATCGTATGGCCCACCATCTCGGGATAGATGACCGAAGCGCGGGACCAGGTCCTCAGCATGCGCTTCTCGCCCGTCTGATTCATGCGCTCGATGCGCTGCATCAACCTCTCTTCGACGAAGGGAGCCTTCTTGCTCGATCGTGCCACGTTCTACTCCTATCGTCCCTTGCCGCGTCGCCGGATGATGTACTTGCTGGAGGGCTTGTTGGCCTTCCGGGTCTTGTGTCCCAAAGTGGGTACGCCCCAGGGGGTCACCGGATGGCGCCCCGGAGGGGTGGATCCCTCGCCGCCGCCGTGCGGGTGATCGACCGGGTTCATGGTCGTGCCCCGGACGGTCGGGCGGACGCCGCGCCAGCGGCTGCGCCCGGCCTTGCCGCCGGTGAGGTTCTCGTGCTCGGCGTTGCCGATCTGACCGACGGTCGCCCGGCAGTCCAGGTGAACCCGGCGCATCTCGCCCGAGGGCAGGCGCAGGACGGCGTAGTTGCCTTCTTTCGCCATGATCTGCGAGCCGGTGCCGGCGGAACGCGCCAACTGGCCGCCTTTGCCGATGTGCAACTCGATGTTGTGCACCGTCGTCCCGGTGGGGATCCTGCGCATGGGCAGGGCGTTACCCACCTTGATGTCGGCTTCCGGTCCGGACTCGATCTGATCGCCCACCTTCAGCTTGTTCGGCGCCAGGATGTAACGCTTCTCACCATCGAAGTAATGGATCAAGGCGATGCGGGCGCTGCGGTTGGGGTCGTACTCGATCGAGGCGACCCGGCCGGGAACCCCGTCCTTGTCCCGCTTGAAATCGATGATCCGGTAGAGCCTTTTGTGGCCCCCGCCCTGATGACGCGTCGTGATCCGGCCGTTGTTGTTCCGCCCACCCTTCCTCTTGATGGAAACAGTGAGCGACTTCTCCGGCTCGGACTTGGTGACCTCTTCGAACCCGGGCGTGGTGCTGAACCGTCGGCCCGGGGAGGTCGGCCTGTATTTCTTGACAGCCATGTTCCTCCTACTCTTCCTTCCCGGTCCTACGTCGCGCCGAAGAACTCGATCCGGTCACCCGGAGCAAGTTCGACCACGGCCTTTTTCCACTGACGGGTGCGGCCCCGGGTCATGCCACGCCGCTTGGGCTTGGCCTTCATGTTGATGGTGTTGACCCCGATCACGCTCACACCAAAGATCTCCTCGACCGCATCGCGGATGTGGCCTTTGGTCGCCTTGCTGTGAACCTCGAAGGTGTACTTGTTCTGCTCGATCTGGTCATAACTCTTCTCGGAGATGACCGGACGCATGATGATCTGCCTGGCATCCATCTTAGGCTTCGCCTCCCTGCAGGGCGGTGAACGCCGACTCCGTGACGAGCACGCTGCGCGCCCACACGTAGTCCTGAACGCCGACCTCGCTCCAGAGCATCACCCGGGTCTGCGGGAGATTGCGGAAGCTCAGCAGGAGCTCCACGTCTTCCGGCAGGCCGATCACGAGCAGCGGCTTTTCGATGGCGGCTTCAGCCAGAATCGCGGCCGCTTTGCTGGTGGAGGGCAGTTCGAATTCAGCTCCGCCAAGCACGCGCACGGCCCCGGCCTCGACCAGATTACCCAGCGCCTGTCGATAGGCCTTGGCGCGAACCTTCTTGTTCACCTTGAATTCGTGGTCGCGGGGCTTCGGCGGGAACGCCACGCCACCCTTTGTCCAGTGCGGCACGCTGCTGCGGCCGGCGCGGGCGCGGCCCGTGCCTTTTTGCCGCCACGGCTTGGCGCCGGTGGCGGCCACTTCACCGCGCGACTTGGCGGAGTGCGTCCCCTGCCGAGCGGCGGCCTGCTCGGCCCGAACCACCTCGTGCACGAGGCCCATGTTGAACCCCGACTCCACGAGGGCGTCCGCGAGCTGTGCCTCGCCGATTGTCGCTCCCTTGTCGTCTATCTTCGGTAGTGCTGGCATCGATCCTATCCTCTGACGAACACGAGGGAACCCTTGCCGCCGGGCACCGCGCCCTTGATCAGCAGGAGGTTCCGTTCGGGGTCGGTGCTTACCACCGTCAACCCGGATTGAGTGACTTTCTTGTTGCCCATCTGCCCCGGGAGGCGCGTGCCTTTGAAGACGCGCGCAGGGCTCGCGGAGGCGCCGATCGAGCCCGGGGCCCGATGGAAACGAGCGCCGTGCCCGCCGGGGCCGCCCTTGAAGTTGTGCCGCTTCATGACGCCCTGGAAGCCCTTGCCCTTGCCGATGCCGCTCACGCGGATCTTGTCGCCGGGCTCGAACACCTCGACGGTCACGGTGTCGCCCACGGTCAGCTCGTCGCTGCCCGGAACCTCGACCAGATGCCGGTGCGGAGCGGCCCCACTCTTTTTCAGATGGCCCAGGAGGGGCTTGTTCAGCTTCTTGGCCTTGACTTCTTGGAAGGCGAGTTGAGTCGCCTCGTAGCCGTCCCGTTGCGTCGTCTTCTTTTGGGTCACCACACAGGGCCCGGCCTGCAGCACGGTCACCGAGGTCACGGTGCCGTCCTCGCCGAAGACCTGGGTCATGCCCAGCTTTTTTCCTAGTATTGCCTTCATCACAACTTGATCTCGATGTCGACGCCCGCGGGCAGATCCATCCGCATCAGCGAATCCACGGTCTTGGGAGTCGGTTGGTGGATGTCGATCAGACGCTTGTGTGTGCGGATCTCGAAATGCTCCCGCGAATCCTTGTCTTTGAACGGGCTCCGGATCACGCAGTAGACGTTCTTCTCGGTGGGCAGAGGAACCGGTCCCGAAATCGTGGCGCCGGTACGCTCGGCCGTTTCCACGATGCTGCGGGCGCTCCTGTCCACGAGCTCGTGGTCATACGCTTTGAGCCGTATCCGTATTTTCTGCTGTGCCAACGTGTCCTCGCCTCTATCGTGCTCGAGAGCGGGGCGGCTGCCGCCGCCCCGCTCCAATGCGCCTAAGCTGTTACTTGATGATCTTGGTGACCACGCCCGCGCCCACGGTCCGGCCGCCTTCGCGGATGGCGAAGCGGAGGCCTTCCTCCATGGCGATGGGAGTGATCAGGCTGACGTTCAGGTTCGTGTTGTCACCAGGCATGACCATCTCGACGCCCTCTTCGAGGGTGACGTCGCCGGTCACGTCGGTCGTCCGGAAGTAAAACTGCGGACGGTATCCGTGGAAGAACGGAGTGTGACGTCCGCCTTCTTCCCGGGACAGGACGTACACTTCGGCCTCGAAGTCGGTGTGGGGCGTGATGCTGCCCGGCTTGGCCAGCACCTGGCCGCGCTCGACGTCTTCCCGCTTGATGCCGCGGAGCAGCACGCCGATGTTGTCGCCGGCAACGCCTTCGTCCAGCAGCTTACGGAACATCTCGACGCCGGTGGCGACGGTCTTCACGACCTTGTCGTGGATACCGACGATCTCGACCTCTTCGCCGACCTTGACGATTCCACGATCCACCCGGCCGGTCACCACGGTGCCGCGGCCTTGGATGGTGAAGACGTCCTCGATGGGCATCAGGAAGGGCTTGTCCGTGTCGCGCTGCGGCTCGGGCAGGTAGCTGTCCACCGCGTCCATCAGCTCGAGGATCGGCTTGCAGGCTTCGCACTCGTCGCCGCCGCAACCGCACTCGAGCGCCTTGAGGGCGGAGCCGGTCACGATGGGGATGTCGTCCCCGGGGAACTCGTACTCGGTCAGCAGTTCGCGCACTTCCATCTCGACCAGCTCGAGGAGCTCGGGGTCGTCGACCATGTCGGCCTTGTTGAGGAAGACCACGATGTAGGGGACGCCGACCTGGCGGGCGAGCAGGATGTGCTCACGCGTCTGGGGCATGGGGCCGTCAGCGGCGGAAACGACCAGGATCGCTCCGTCCATCTGGGCGGCACCGGTGATCATGTTCTTGATGTAGTCGGCGTGCCCCGGGCAGTCCACGTGGGCATAGTGCCGGTTCTCGGTCTCGTACTCCACGTGAGCGGTGGCAATGGTGATGCCGCGCTCGCGCTCCTCGGGAGCGTTGTCGATGGAGTCGAAGCTCCGTACGGCAATGTTGGGGTTGCGGGACGCGAGGCAGCACGTGATCGCCGCGGTAAGGGTGGTCTTGCCGTGGTCGACGTGACCAATCGTCCCGATGTTCACGTGCGGCTTCGTCCGCTCGAACTTCGCCTTCGCCATTTCTTCCTTTCCTCCTGTCGCCTGACAGTCTGCTTCAAAGGCCGCCGCACACCGGCCGGCCCCTTGGCCCTTGTTTAACGCCGGTTAGCCGCGCTGAGCGATGATCTCCTCAGCAACGCTGTTCGGCACCTCAGAATAGTGACTGAACTGCATGGTGTATACCGCCCGACCCTGCGACATCGAGCGAAGGTCGGTAGCGTATCCGAACATGCTCGCCAAGGGAACCTCGGCGCGGATTACCTGTGCGCCCGCCCGCGGTTCCATCCCCAGGATGTGGCCGCGCCGGCCGCTGAGATCGCCCATCACGTCGCCCATGTACTCATCGGGAACGACGACCTCGACCGCTTCCACCGGCTCCATCAGGACCGGCTTGCCTCGCTTGGCCGCTTCCTTGAAGGCCATGGAACCGGCGATCTTGAAGGCCATCTCCGAGGAGTCGACCTCATGATAGGAGCCGTCGAACAGCTCCACCTTGATGTCCACCATGGGGAACCCGGCGATGACCCCGGTTTCCATGGCTTCGGCCACGCCGGCCTCGACCGCCGGAATGTACTCGCGGGGGATTGATCCGCCGACGATCTTGTTGGTGAAGACCAGGCCCTCTCCGGGCTCGGCCGGCTCCATGCGGATGACCACATGGCCAAACTGTCCGCGGCCGCCGGTCTGCCGGACGAAGCGGCCTTCCACCTTCTCGACCGGCTTGCGCACGGTCTCCCGGTAGGCCACCTGCGGACGGCCAACGTTGGCGTCCACTTTGAATTCACGCAGCAGACGGTCGACGATGATCTCCAGATGAAGCTCGCCCATGCCGCCGATGATGGTCTGGCCGGTCTCCTCGTCGGTGCGGACCCGGAAGGTGGGGTCCTCCTCGGAGAGCTTGACCAGGCTCTCGGACAGCTTGTCCTGATCCGCCTTGGTCTTGGGCTCGATGGCCACGTGAATCACGGGCTCGGGGAACTCGATGGACTCCAGGATCACCTGATGATCCGCGTCGGTCAGGGTGTCGCCGGTGGTCGTGGCCTTCAGGCCGACGGCCGCGGCGATGTCCCCGCTGAAGATCTCCTCGCGGTCTTCCCGGTGGTTGGCGTGCATCTGGAGGATGCGGCCCACCCGCTCCTTCTTGCCCTTGCTCGTGTTGAACACGTAAGAGCCCGACTTGAGCGAACCGGAATAGACCCGGAAGAAGGTCAGCTTGCCGACGTAAGGGTCGGTCATGATCTTGAAGGCGAGCGCGGAAAACGGCTGGTCGTCCCCGGCCTCGCGGATGATCTCTTCGCCGGTCTTGGGATCGACACCCTCTACCGGAGGAACATCCAGCGGCGATGGCAGGAACTCGAGCACGGCGTCCAACAACATCTGGACGCCCTTGTTCTTGAAAGCTGATCCACACATCACCGGCACCAACGCGATGTTCAGCGTCGCTTCTCGGATGGCCTCGCGCACGTCGGCCTCGGCCACCTCTTCGCCCTCGAGGTAGGCCATCATGATGTTTTCGCTATGGTCGGCCAGCATCTCGATCATCTGTGCGTGGGCTTCCTCGGCCTCGGCCTGCATCTCGGCCGGGATGTCGAGCTCGTCCCACTCCACGCCCATGTCGTCCTTATACAGGTAGGCCTTCATCCGGATCACGTCCACGATCCCGCGGAAGTTGTCCTCGGCCCCGATGGGAAGCTGGATGACCAGGGGATGGGCATGCAGGCGGTCGATCATGGTCTGAACGCCGCGGCGGAAATCCGCGCCGGTACGGTCCATCTTGTTGATGAAGGCGATACGGGGAACCCGATACTTGTCGGCCTGCCGCCAGACCGTTTCCGACTGCGGCTCGACACCCGCAACCGAGTCGAAAAGGGCGATGGCCCCGTCCAGGACCCGAAGGGATCGCTCGACCTCCATAGTGAAGTCCACGTGCCCGGGCGTGTCTATAATGTTGATTCGATGATCTTTCCATTCGCAGGTGGTGGCGGCCGCCGTGATGGTGATCCCGCGCTCCTGCTCCTGTTCCATCCAATCCATGACGGCGGCGCCGTCATGCACCTCGCCGATCTTGTAGGTCCGACCGGTGTAGTACAGGATCCGCTCGGTGGTCGTCGTCTTACCGGCATCGATGTGGGCCATGATGCCGATATTACGCACCCGCTCGAGCGGGAACGGCCGCTTGCCGCTAGAAACTACCTTTTTCTCCGTTACCTGTGCCACGTTAGTTCTCTGTATCCCGTCGTTCGTGATGTTGCGCTACTTCGTCCCACACATCGGCCCCGCCCGAAAGCTCGCTCCCGGGGCAGGGCCGCGAATCATATACTTTAGCAACTGAAGCCCGGTTGTATCAGACCTCGGTTGAACTTCGGCTCAAAAAACGAAGGTCCGCCTACCAGCGATAGTGGGCAAAGGCTTTGTTGGCCTCGGCCATGCGCAGCAGGTCTTCCTTCTTCTTCATGGTCGTGCCCGTGCGGTTGAAGCTGTCCAGCAGCTCGTTGGCCAGGCGGGTCGACATGCTGTTCTCGCGCCGGTCCCGGCTGTGGTTGACCAGCCAGCGGACGGCCAGGGTATAGGACCGCCGCGTCGCCACTTCGACCGGCACCTGATAGTTGGCGCCGCCCACCCGGCGGGACTTGACCTCGAGAGAGGGACGGATGTTCTCGATCGCGTCCCGGAGAACCGTCACCGGGTCCTGCCCGGTCCTCTCGCGGAGAATGTCCATCGCGTCGTAGACGATCTGCTCGGCCAGAGACTTCTTGCCGTCCAGCATCAGCCGGTTGACGAGCTGAGTCACCAGCCGATTGCGGTAGACCGGATCGGGAACTATATCCCGCTTTGATGCGCGTGCTCTACGTGCCATCTTGTGCTAGCTCCCCTGACCTAACTGCCGGCTTTGACGCCGTACTTGGAACGACTTTGCTTCCGGTTGGCGACGCCGGCCGCGTCCAGAGCAGCCCGCACGACCTTGTAACGCACGCCCGGCAGGTCCTTGACCCGGCCGCCGCGCACCAAGACCACGGAGTGCTCCTGGAGATTGTGCCCGATTCCAGGAATGTAAGCGGTGATCTCCATCCCGTTGGTCAACCGGACGCGCGCAACCTTCCGCAGGGCCGAGTTCGGCTTCTTGGGAGTGGTCGTGTACACCCGGGTGCAAACGCCCCGCTTTTGCGGTGCGCCCCTGAGGGCTGGGGTCGTGTTCTTCTTTTCCTGCTGCTGCCGCCCTTTGCGGATCAGCTGATTAATCGTCGGCACAAATGCTCCTATATCTGGATATTCCGCATGCCCGTTTATGCCTTTGCGGCTCCCGCCTCGTCCTCCTCACAGGGAGCACTCGGCCGAAACCGCGACGGCGAAGTATAACAAAGGGCTCGGGGGGCTGCAACAAAGGCGCCGCCCCCCGCGTCCGCTATCTCGGTTCTTGCGCGGTTGTTGCCTGCCTCGGCTACTCCTCCGACAGGCCGTCGCCGGCGTACTCGGCTTCGTCCGTCTCGAAGCCGTCGCCGTCCGAGCCGCCGTTCGAATCGCCGTTCGAGGCATCGATCTCGCCGGCGTCACCGCCATCGCCCGCAAATCCGCCGAGAGCCATCTCGTCGTCTCTAAGCGCCCAGCCGCGTTCTTCCAGCCGGGCCCGCACTTCTTCCAGGCTCTTCTGACCGAAGCCGGAAACGTTCAGCAGTTCCTTGGGACGCCGCTCGATGAGCGAGGCCACCGTGTCGATACCCGCCCGGGCCAGCACCGAGTGGATGTAGGTGGGCAGTTCGAGCTCGTCCAGAGCCACGTCGGCCACGGGCGCCGGGCTCTCCGAGCCACTGCCTCCCAGAAGCCGGCTGGCCTGCTCGTAGGTCATGCCGCCACCGGCCTCTTCCTCGTAACCCTCGCCTCCGCCGAAGCCGAAGCGTCCGGGCCTCATGGGGAAGACCTCGGTGTTGCGGTACTCGCGCAGGCCCGTGGCCGCGGGAATCAGCTTACCGATGATCACGTTCTCTTTGAGCCCGCGCAGGTAGTCGGTCTTGCCTTCGAGCGCGGCGTCGGTCAGCACCTTGGTGGTCTCCTGGAAGGAGGCCGCCGAGAGGAAGCTCTCCGTCGCGAGCGAAGCCTTGGTGATGCCCAGGAGAAGCTCCTCGGCCGTGGCCTCTTCGAGTCCATCCTCGGCCAGGCCGGTGTTCTCCCGCTCGAGCAGGAGCTTGTCCACCATTTGGCCGGGCAGGAACCTCGAGTCGCCCGCGACGTCGACCATGACCTTCTTGGTCATCTGCCGCACGATCAGCTCGATGTGCTTGTCGTTGATGTCCACGCCTTGGCTCTTGTAGACCTTCTGCACCTCGCCCACCAGGTACTGAGCCGTACCCAGCGTGCCCCGGTACTGCAGGAGGTCGTGGGGATTCAGCGAGCCCTCGTAGAGCTGGTCGCCCGACTGGATACGCTGCCCTTCTTTTACCAACAGACGCTGGCGGCGGCTGACGTTGTAGGAGTGCACCTCGAGGCCGGCTTCGTCTTCGATGGTGATCTTGCGGCCCTTGTCATCTTCCTCCACCCGAGCCACGTACTCGCGCTCCGGATCGAGTTCGACGTCGACGATCCGCGCCTGCCCCTTGGGCTTACGCGCCTCGAAGAGCTCGACCACCCGCGGCAGACCGTGGGTGATGTCGGCCCCGGCCACACCGCCGGTGTGGAAGGTACGCATGGTCAGCTGGGTCCCCGGCTCGCCGATCGACTGAGCGGCGATGTGACCCACGGCCTCGCCCAGGCTGACCAGTTCGTTGGTCGCCAGCGAGCGTCCGTAGCAGTGCTGGCAAACCCCGAACTCGCTCTCGCAGACCAGCACCGAGCGCACCCGGATGCTCTGGTCGGGATACTTGTCTTTGGGGAAGAGCGCGTCCAGTTCGCGAAGCACCCTCTTGGTGACCTCGGTGTCGCGCTCAAAGACGATCTCGCCGGTCTCGGGATCGGCCACGGGCTCGCCCAAGAGGCGCCCGAGCAGGTGCTCTTCCCGGTTGTCCGAGTGCATGGGCTGCGCGATCGACTCGTGCGTGCCGCACTCCTCCTCGCGGATGACCACGTCCTGGGCCACGTCCACCAGGCGTCGGGTGAGGTAACCCGAGTCGGCGGTCCTTAGCGCGGTGTCGGCCAGACCCTTGCGGGCGCCGTGGGTCGAGATGAAGTACTCGAGCACCGAGAGGCCTTCCATGAAGTTGGCCTTGATCGGGCGCTCGATGATCTCACCCTTCGGATTGGCCATCAGGCCCCGCATCCCCGCCAGCTGGCGGATCTGCTTGAAGGAGCCCCGGGCTCCGGAGTTGGCCATCATGTAGACCGGGTTGAGGCGCCGGAAGTTCTTCTGCATGGCTTCCGCCACCTCGTCGGTGGCCTCGTTCCAAAGGTCGGTCACCCGTTCGCGGCGCTCGCCTTCGGTCAGGTTGCCCCGGCCGTACTCGCGCTGGATAGTGGCCACCTTCTCCTCGTAGCCGGCCAGGATCTCTTCCTTGTCCGGCGGCACCACGATGTCGTTCTTCGAGATGGTGACCCCGGCGACGGTGGCGTAGTGGAAGCCCAGATCCTTGAGCACGTCTAGGATGTGGCTCACGGCGGTCGCGCCGAAGGTCTCGACCAAGTCGCTTACGAACTGCGCCATCTCCCGCTTGGTGAAGACGTGGTTCTGGAACTCATAATCCTGCTTTCGCGGACCGCGGCCGTCTTCGCCCTCTTCGTCCCAGGCCTTGCCGAAGTACTCGCGGAAACCCTCTTCCACTCTTGCGTTGAAGATCGCGCGACCCACCGTGGTGAGCACCCGGCCGCCGTTCCAGCGGTAGAGCGCGGGGTCCTGCAGACCCACGCGCTTGAGCAGGTAGGCCTTCTCCAGCTCATGCGACTCGGAGAAGGCATGGGGCTTCGGATCCAGCTGGGCGAGAGCCTCGCCGTCCGCGGGATCTATGCTCATGATGTCGGTCTGCTCGTCCTGGGGCTCGTAATAGGTCAGGTAGTAGACCCCGAGGATCATGTCCTGGCTGGGAATGGCGATGGGCCGCCCGTTAGAAGGCGACAGAATGTTGTTTGCCGAGAGCATGAGGATCCGCGCTTCGGCTTGAGCTTCCACCGATAGCGGCAGGTGGACGGCCATCTGGTCGCCGTCGAAGTCAGCGTTAAAGGCGACGCACACCAGGGGGTGAAGCTGAATGGCCTTGCCCTCGACCAGCACGGGCTCAAAGGCCTGGATGCCGAGGCGGTGAAGCGTGGGCGCGCGGTTCAGCAGCACCGGGTGTTCCGAGATCACCTCGTCGAGCACGTCCCAGACCTCGGGGATCTCGCTCTCCACGATCTTCTTCGCGGCCTTGATGTTCTGCACCTGCCGGCGCTCGACCAAGCGGCTCATGACGAAGGGCTTGAAGAGCTCGAGCGCCATGGTCTTCGGGATCCCGGCCTGATGGAGCTTTAGCTCCGGGCCGGCCACGATCACCGAGCGGCCCGAGTAGTCGACCCGCTTACCCAGGAGGTTCTGGCGGAAGCGTCCCTGCTTGCCTTTCAGCATGTCGGAAAGCGACTTCAAGGGGCGGTTACCCGGACCGGTGACCGCGCGGCCGCGGCGGCCGTTGTCAAAGAGGGCGTCCACCGCCTCTTGCAGCATGCGCTTCTCGTTGTTGACGATGATCTCGGGCGCCCCCAGATCGAGCAGACGCTTGAGGCGGTTGTTGCGGTTGATCACCCGCCGGTAGAGGTCGTTCAGGTCCGAGGTGGCAAAGCGGCCGCCGTCCAGCTGCACCATGGGGCGCAGTTCCGGCGGGATCACCGGCACGGTCTCCAGGATCATCCACTCCGGCCGGTTCTCGCTCCGCAGGAAGCCTTCGACCACTTTTAACCGCTTGACCGCGCGCGATTGACGCTGGCCTTTCGAGGTCTTGATGGTCTCGCGCAGGCTGGCGGCCTCGTCCTCCAGGTCGATGGAGGCCAGGAGTTCGCGAATCGCCTCCGCGCCCATGCCGCCCCGGAAGTAGGTGCCGTAGCCGAAGGGGCTGCCGAATTTCTCTTTGAGCTCCCGGAAGAGGGTCTCGTCGGTGATGATCTGCGACTTCTCGAGATCGCGGAAGGTGGTCCAGAGCTCGCGCAGGCGGGTGGCCTGCTCGTCGGAGATACGCTCGAGCGTCTTCAGCCGCTCGTCCGCTTCCTGGCGCAGCGCGTTGGCGCGTTTCTCGACCTCGGCCTCGGAGAGCTCCTCGAGGGGAACCTCGTCGAAGCCCAGCGCGATCTCGTCGTCGGCGTCGGGCGTGGAGTTGCCCTGAAGCACGCTGACCCGCTTGTCCCGCTCGGCCATGATCTTGACCCGGCGTTCATCGCGGGTCACGAACAGGTTGTCGATGTCGGCCTGCACCTGCTCCTCGAGCGTATCCATGTCCTCTTCGCGCTTGTCCGCATCCACCCAGGTGACGATGGAGGCGCTGAAGTAGAGCACCCGCTCGAGCTGCTTGGGGCTGATGTCCAAGAGGTAGCCCATGCGGCTGGGCACGCCCTTGAAGTACCAGATGTGGCTGACCGGCGCGGCCAGGTCGATGTGGCCCATGCGCTCGCGGCGCACCTTGGCCCGGGTGACCTCGACGCCGCAGCGCTCGCAGATGATGCCCTTGTAGCGGACGCGCTTGTACTTCCCGCAGTAGCACTCCCAGTCCTTGGTGGGACCGAAGATGCGCTCGCAGAAGAGTCCGTCCTTCTCCGGCTTCAGCGTGCGGTAGTTGATCGTCTCCGGCTTGATCACCTCGCCCGAGGACCAGGCCCTGATTTGCTCAGGCGACGCGAGGCCGATCTTTATCGCATCGAACTCATTGATATCGATCAAAGGATGATCTCCTTACCTTCGTCCTCGGTCCTATTCTTCTTCGTCGGCCAGGCGTAGCACTTCGTCACTGGAGCGGCCGCCGTTTGAGTCGCCGGCGATATCGGACTCCTCGGACTCGAACTCGTCTGCGGGCTCGATCGCGGACTCGAACAAGATGCCCGCGGGCTCTTCTCCCGGCACGTCGGCTTCAGCTTCGCCCTCGTCCTCATCGAAGTCGCTACTCGAGACGAGCGCGGCCTGAGCCTGAGCCGCTCGGTCTTCCGCGCGGCGCCGGGCGGCCAGGTCGATACCGAGTTCCTCGGCGGCGCGGAGAAGGTCGTCCTCCTCCTCGGCCACCTCGAGCGGCCCGCCTTCCTCGCTGATGACGTTGACGTCGAGCCCCAGGGACTGCATCTCCTTGAGCAGCACCTTGAAGGACTCGGGGATGCCCGGCCGGGCGATGTTGTCGCCCTTGACGATGGCCTCGTAGGCTTTGACCCGCCCGATGGTGTCATCGGACTTGATGGTCAGCATCTCCTGGAGGGTGTAGGCCGCGCCGTAGGCCTCGAGCGCCCAGACTTCCATCTCGCCGAAGCGCTGACCGCCGAACTGAGCTTTCCCGCCAAGGGGCTGCTGCGTGACGAGCGAGTACGGGCCGGTCGAGCGCGCGTGGATCTTGTCGTCCACCAGGTGGTGGAGCTTCAAGATGTACATGTAGCCCACGGTGACCCGCTGGTCGTAGGGCTCGCCGGTGCGGCCGTTGAAGAGCCGCACCTTGCCGCTGATGTGCGTCCCCTCGCGGCGGGTGAGGTCGACGCCCATCCGAATCTTGCTGTCGGGATGCGCGGCCACCCAGCCCAAGAGAGCGCGGTCGACGTCGGTCGCGGATGCGCCGTCGAAGACCGGAGTAGCCACCGGCGCGGGGCCTTCGGCGAAGCTCTCGTCGGTCACTTTGTAGTACTTGTTGATCAGCTCGGCCTGCTCCTGGGAGGAGAGGTCGCGACGATCCGCCTCGGTATCGGCCGAAGCGTCAGCGCCGTTGGGCTCTAGCACCAGGAAGCCGTGCTTGGCCGCCCAGCCCAGGTGGGTCTCCATGACCTGGCCGATGTTCATCCGGCTGGGAACGCCCAACGGGTTGAGGATGATGTCCACGGGACCGCCGTCTTCCATGAAGGGCATGTCCTCTTCGGGCACGATCTTCGAGATGACGCCCTTGTTGCCGTGGCGGCCGGCAAGCTTGTCGCCCTCGGCGATCTTGCGCTTCTTGGCCACGTAGACCCGCACCAGACGGTTGACCCCCGGGGAGAGGTCGTCGCCCGCCTCGCGGCTGAACTCCTTGACGTCGATGACGACGCCCTTCTCGCCGTGGGGCACCTTGAGCGAGGTGTCGCGGACCTCACGCGCCTTCTCTTTGAAGATGGCGCGGATCAGCTTCTCCTCCGCCGTCAGTTCGGTCTCGCCCTTGGGCGTGATCTTGCCCACCAGGAGGTCGCCGGCGGCCACTTCGGCCCCGATCCTGACCACGCCGTCCTCGTCCAAGTTGGCGAGGGTTTCCTCGCTGCGATTGGGGATGTCGCGGGTGATCTCCTCGTCGCCCAGCTTCGTGGAGCGCGCCTCGACCTCGTATTCCTCGATATGGATGGAGGTGAGGACGTCGTCCTTGACCAGGCGCTCGGAGATGATGATCGAGTCCTCGAAGTTGTAGCCCTCCCAGCTCATGAAGGCCACGAGCAGGTTCTTGCCCAGGGCAAGTTCGCCTTGAGCCGTGGAGGAGCCGTCCGCGAGAATGGCGCCCTCTTCCACCTCGTCGCCCACGTTAACCAGCGGCCGCTGATGCCCGAGGGTGCCTTGGTTCGAGCGGGTGAACTTCATCAGATCGTACTTGTCGATCTCGCCGGTGTCGGCTTCCACCAGAATGCGGGTGGCCGACACGCTCTTCACGCGTCCGCGCTTCTCGGCCACCACCACGTCGCCGGTGTCGACGGCGGCGCGGTGCTCGATCCCGGTTCCCACCAACGGGGCTTCCGAGGTCAGCAAGGGCACGGCCTGACGCTGCATGTTGGATCCCATGAGCGCGCGGTTGGCGTCGTTGTGCTCGAGGAAGGGGATCAGCGCAGTCGCCACCGAGACGATCTGCTTGGGAGCCACGTCCATGAACTGCACGTCCTCGGCCTTGGCCGAGACGTACTCGCCGCCCGGCGCCCGCGCGAGCACGGTGTCATTGACGAACTTGCCCGTCTTTTGATCGATAGGCGCCGAGGCCTGAGCGATGGTGAACTTCTCTTCTTCGTAGGCGGTGAGCCACTCGATCTTGTCGGTGACCCGTCCGTCCTCGGCCTTGCGGTATGGCGTCTGCAGAAAGCCAAACTCGTTGATGGTCGCGTAGCTCGAGAGCGAGCCCATGAGACCGATGTTGGGGCCCTCCGGGGTCTCGATCGGGCACATGCGGCCGTAGTGAGTGGGGTGCACGTCCCGCACTTCGATGGGGGCACGCTCCCGCGTCAGCCCGCCCGCACCCAGAGCCGAGAGCCGGCGCCGGTGGGTGAGGCCCGACAGCGAGTTGGTCTGATCCATGAACTGCGAGAGCTGCGAGCTCCCGAAGAATTCTTTGAGCGCAGCCACCACCGGCCGGATGTTGATGATTGACTGCGGCGTGATGGTGTCCACGTCTTCTGTGGTCATCCGCTCGCGCACCACCCGCTCCATGCGGTAAAGCCCGATGCGGAAGGCCTCCTGCACCAATTCGCCCACCGTGCGCAGGCGGCGGTTGCCGAAGTGCTCGTATTCGTCCAGGCGTCCGTAGACGTCTTCCCAGTTGAGGTTCTGCGCGGCCTCGGAGAGGTCTTTTACCTCCTGCAGGATGCCCTCGTGATCGATGGCCAGGGGGATGGAAACCAGTTCTTTTACCAGCGCGATGATGTCCTCTTTGGTCAGCGTACGGACCGAGAGGTCGGTGTCCAGGTTCAGCCGCGCGTTGATCTTGTGGCGGCCCACCCGGGTCAGGTCGTAACGCTTGGGATCGAAGCAGATGTTGCGCAGGAGGTTGCGGCTGGCTTCCAGCGTGGGCGGCTCGCCCGGACGCTGCTTCTTGAACAGCTCGACCAGGGCCTCTTCCACCGTCTTTATGGAATCCTTCTCCAGCGTGTCGCGGATGAAGGGGTTGTTGTCGAAGAGTTCCAGGATCTCCTCGTCGGTGCCCTTCTCGAGCACGCCCGGCTCGTCCCCGGTCTTCTCGTTCGAGATTCCGGCCAGCGCCCGCAGGAACACGGTGGCGGGGAGCTTGCGCTTGCGGTCGATGCGCACGTTCACCTGGCCGCGCTTGTCGATCTCAAATTCCAGCCAGGAGCCCCGCGCCGGCATCAGGTTGGCGATCAGCACCTGTTTGGCCGCGTCCTTGGCCTCCATCACGTAGGCGCCGGGGGAACGGACCAGTTGGGTAACGATCACCCGCTCGGTGCCGTTGATGATGAAGGTGCCCTGAGGAGTCATCATGGGGAAGTCACCCATGAAGACTTTCTGCTCGCGGATCTCGCCGGTTTCGCGGTTGACGAAGCGGACGGTCACGAACAGCGGCGCCGAATAGGTCTTGTCCTTATCCTTGCATTCGGCTATAGAATCATTAGGATCTTCGAACTCGTATTCGCCGAACTCGACGGCGTAGTTCTCGGTGTAATCCTGGATCGGGTTGATGTCGTCGATCGTCTCGCGCAGGCCTTCATTCTTGAACCAGTTGAAGGAGTCGAGCTGAATCGCGATCAACGGGGGAACATCTAGGATCTGGGGAAGCTTCGAGAAGGATTTACGAGGTCTCGGAGTCGTCGTCGTGGGGCTCAAACGGGTCACTCCTCGTTGAGACGGGCAAGGGTTAGCGAACGAACGCGCAAACTCGGATGTTATCACAGCTCGGCAAACGCGCACAAGCCCGGAGGGGCACCAATTTAGGCACCCCTAACCGGGCTCGGGAACTGCTGACCAAGGAGGTCTTTACTTTACCTCTACGGTCGCGCCGGCTTCTTCCAGCTGACCTTTGACCTCTTCGGCCTCGTCTTTGGTGACGGCTTCCTTGACGGCGTTCGGCGCGTTGTCGACCAGGTCCTTGGCCTCTTTCAGGCCCAGGCCGGTGATCTGCCGGACGACCTTGATCACCTGGATCTTCTTGTCGCCGGCCGCTTGAAGGACGACGTCGAACTCGGTCTGCTCTTCGGCCTCGGCCGGGGCGGCTCCCGCGGGGGCGGCGGCGGCTACGGGGGCGGCGGCGCTCACGCCAAACTCCTCCTCCAGGGCCTTGACGACCTCCGCCAACTCGAGCACGGACATCTTCTTGATCTCTTCGATAAGCTCTTGAGAGTTCATACTACTGTTCACCTCCTCCCCCACACAATCGGGGCGCATCGTTTCTCCGGCGGCACGCGGCCGCCGCTCGCGCGGCTAGGCCGCCTGCGCCTTCTGCTCTCGAATCTGGTCCAGGGCGATGGTAAGCCCGCGGATCGGCCCGGTCAGCACGGTCGCAAAACCGTACAGCGGCGCAGCAATCCCGCCGATGACCTTGGCCACCAGCTCGTCGCGGCTGGGCAGGGAGGCAAGCTCCTCCACCTGTGATGCCGCGATCAGATGATCGCGCAGGAATCCACCCTTGACCGTCAGCTTCTTCGTTGCCTTCGTAAAATCCTGGATGGCCTTCGCCGGGCCGACCGGATCGTCGACACAGTAGGCGATGGCGGTCGGACCTTCCAACATGGGGCCGACGGCTTCCATGCCCGCCTGACCGGCCGCCCGCAGCGCCAAGGTGTTCTTTACCACCTTGAGCTCGGCGCCGGCCTCGCGCAGCTTGCTCCGCAGTTCGGTCGCCTCGGATACGGTGATCCCGCGATAATCCACCAGGAAGTACGAAGGATGGGTCTTCAGATCGTCGACGATCTCGTTGACCGCCGCGACCTTCTCCGGTTTCGGCATCTGCCTCCCTCCTTCGTTGCACAAAAAAACGCCCACCCCGAGACGGAAGTGGACGATGAGGGCGATTGAAGGCTGCCTGTCGGCGTTCTCTCTCGCGTCTAACGTCTGCCTCGGCCGGCCGATGAAGCGCTCTTCACCATTTCGGTCACCCCGCGGGGCGGCGCCGGCTGTCTCGGGCTTGGCCGAGCAGTATAGCACGGCTCCCCCAGTGGCAACCACTTGCGGCGTGTGGCGCTTGAGAAATGGGTAACAAGCCAATAGGTGTTCGCGGACACTATCCCTGATAGGGATGCCGGGAGGGTGATGCCATGGCTGCTTTGCGTTGGAACACGAGGACGGTCGTCCTGGGAGCGGTCCTCGGCCTAATTGTCCTTGGGGTCTTCCTCGCGTTTGGCCCTCCCGAACTCTTCGCCCGATCCGAGGAGCCAGCGTTCTGCGGGGGAGCCTGCCATCCGATGGAAGCCAACTACGAATCCTGGTTTCACGAAGGCCCCCACCGGCAGGTGAAGTGCGTCGATTGCCACCTGCCCAACACCAGCACTCCCCGGCACCTGTGGCAGAAGGGACTGGACGGCGTGCATGACCTGTGGGTGTTCTCCACCGACCAGGTTCCGGATCAGATCGAGCTTTCGGAACGAGGACAAGGGGTGGTCCAGGAGAACTGCCTGCTCTGCCACGGAGACATGACCACGCACATCGATCAGGAAAGGACGTGCTGGGACTGCCACCGCAGCATGTCTCACGGCTTCGGCGGATCGGTCGAAGCGAAGAACCCTTGATCTCGCAGGGGAGGGAGCAAGTTATGAAACCAAGAGTGCCTGCCTTTCTGATCTTGGCCGCGCTGGTCGTGGCCATTCTCCCGCTCGGTCTCGGCTGCGCGCCGGACGAGCCGGAGACCGTGAAGACAGGGACCATTCCGGCAGACACCTTCGATCCCAAGGTGTGGGGTGACGTCTATCCCGTCCAGTACGACCTCTGGCTGGCGACGGCTGAGGACAGGCCCGCCGGCGAGAGTCCGTATAAGCGGGGAGGCGACGAGGGCAAGGTCGTCTACGACAAGCTGAGCGAGTACCCCTTCATGGCCCTGCTTTTCAACGGCTGGGGTTTCGGGGTCGAATACAACGAGCCGCGCGGTCACGCCCACATGCTCACCGACCAGATCGAGATAGACCCGTCGCGAGTCAAGACGGGGGGCGCGTGCCTTACCTGCAAGACCCCTTACGCGACCGCCATGCGCGAGGAGCAGGGGGCCAGCTACATGGCCGATCCTTATCTGGAAGTGCTCTCGCGGATCCCCGAGGAACACCGAGAGCTGGGAGTGGCGTGCATCGACTGCCATGACAACGAGACCATGGCGCTCAAGCTCAGCCGTCCCGCCTTGACCACCGCCTTGGAAAGCATAGGCTTTGACCACGAAGGCGCGACGCGTCAGCAGATGCGGACCCTGGCCTGCGCCCAGTGCCACGTGACCTACGTGCTCCAGCGTGATGAGGAGATGAAGCCGGTCGAGCTTATCTACCCTTGGCAGGGCAGCAGCGAGGGCGCCATCACCATCGAGAACATCATCGACGTGATCAAGGACGAACCCTCCTACTACGAGTGGAAGCAGGGAGTCACCGGCTTCAAGCTGGCGTTCATCCGCCACCCGGAGTACGAGTTCTTCACGGCCGGGAGCGTGCACGCCAATGCCGGTCTATCCTGCGCCGACTGCCACATGCCCTACACGCGGGTCGGCTCGGCCAAGGTCAGCGACCACAATGTGACCAGCCCCTTGAAGAACGAGTTGGAGGCCTGCCGGCAGTGCCATCCCAGCTCCATCGAGGACCTGAAGGACCAGGTGGTGCAAATCCAGGAGCGCACCCTGTCGATGACCAACCGTGCCGGCTACGCCACCGCGGTCTCGGCGAAGCTGTTCGAGACCACGCACAAGGCGCAGGAGTCGGGAGAGAAAATCGACCAGGCGCTCTACGACCAGGCCAAGGAACTCTACCTGCAGGCCTTCTACCGCACGAACTATCTGGGCGCGGAGAACTCGCTGGGCTTCCACAACCCCAGCGAGGCCGGACGCATCGCGGGCGACGCGGTCGCCATGGCGACCCAGTGCCAGGCTCTGCTCAGGCAGGCGCTGGCCGAAGCCGGGGTATCGGTGCCGGCGGACATCAACCTGGAGTTGGGCACGTACCTCAACAATCGGGGCGAGAAGGGTCTGATGTTCGACTCGGAGGTGGAGCTCAAAGATCCGACGGGAGTGCAGGATCTGCTCACCCCGGCGGAGTCTCTCGGTTATTAGCCGAACCAGGAGATAGCCACGGGGCCCCCGCGAGGTATGGGGGCCGACACCGAGGCCCTCTTCAAAGGAGAGCCCGCTCCGGGATCACGTCCCGGAGCGGGCTCTTTGATGTGCAGTCAGCGCCTCTCCCGCCACGGCGGGGGCGCGTTGCGGCAGATTTAGACCGCCGCTGCAGCCGCCTCGGCCGCTTCTGCCGCCGCGGCCTCCTCGAGCTCCTCGATCAGGCCCCGGCTCTTTGTCGTGTCGACCGGAATGCCCGGGCCCATGGTGCTGGTCAGCGTGATCGAGCGCAGGTACTTGCCCTTGGCCGCCGCCGGTTTGGCGCGGATGACCTCGTCCAGCATCTCGGCGTAGTTCTCGACGATGTCCTTCTCGCTGAATGACTTCTTGCCGATGATCACGTGCACCACGCCGAACTTGTCGGTGCGGTACTCGATCTTTCCGCCCTTGGTGTCCTGCACCGCCTTGGCCACGTCGAAGGTGACGGTACCGGCTTTGGGATTGGGCATCAGTCCGCGGGGGCCGAGCACTCGTCCGAGCTTGCCGACCACGCCCATCATGTCGGGAGTGGCGATCGCGGCATCGAAGTCGATCTCGCCGGCCTCCACCTTGGCGGCCAGGTCCTCGGCGCCCACCAGGTCCGCACCGGCCTCCTGGGCCTCGGTGGCTTTATCGCCTTTGGCGAAGACGGCAACGCGCACCACCTGGCCGGTGCCGTTGGGCAGCATTAGCGTGCCGCGCAACTGCTGGTCGGCGTGCCGGGGATTGACCCCCAGTTTCATATGCACTTCGATGGTCTCGTCGAATTTGGCCGAGGGCAGTTGCTTGAGCAAACGGACGGCTTCGACGGGAGAGTACTCGCGGGTGACGTCCACGGAGCGACGCGCCTCGCGGTAGCGCTTGGAACGGGCCATGTCAACATACCTCCTGGTGGTGCCTGCGGGCTTCTTGCCCTCCCACCGTAGTGAGCCCCGGCGGCGCGCTTGGCCGCCGCGGCCGGTTACCTATAGGGGAGCGAGGCCTGCGCCTCGGCTCCCGGTGCGTCGGGCCTAGCGGCCCTCCACGGTTACGCCCATGCTGCGGGCGGTGCCGGCGATGATCTCCATCGCGCCCTCGATGTCGTTGGCGTTGAGGTCGGGGAGTTTGGTCTCGGCGATCTCCCGCAGTTGAGCGCCGGTGATCTTGCCCACCTTGTCCCGGTTCGGCACGCCTGAGCCCTTGTCGATCCCGGCGGCCTGCCGGATGAGCACAGCCGCCGGCGGGGTCTTCGTGATGAAGGTGAAGGAGCGGTCCTCAAAGACGGTGATCTCCACCGGGATGATCGTCCCGACGCGGTCCTGCGTCTGGGCGTTGTACGCCTTCGTGAACTCCATGATGTTGATCCCGTGCTGGCCGAGCGCAGGGCCCACTGGGGGGGCCGGGCTCGCTTGCCCCGCCGGAATCTGCAGTTTGATGATCGCCCTAACTTTCTTCGCCACCGATCGCTCCCGTCACCGAAACACTTTGTTAGATCTTCTTGACCTGCTCGAAACCCAGTTCAGTCGGCGTATCGCGACCGAAGATGGAAACCATCACCTTGAGCTTGCTCTGCTCCGCATTGACCTCGGACACCTCGCCGGTAAAGTCGCTCAGCGGGCCGGAAATCACCTTGACCTGATCCCCGACGGAGAATTCCGCCTTGGCCTTGGGCTTCTCGACGGTGGCCGTGTGCAGGATGCGATCGACCTCGGTCGGGCTCAAGGGAGTCGGGGCGCTGCCGGAGCCCACGAAACCGGTTACGCCGGGTGTGTTTTTCACCAGAGACCAAGAGTCGTCCGTCAGGATCATCTTCACCAGGATATAGCCGGGGAAGATCCGCTTCTCCACCTGGACCTTCTCGCCGCCCTTGGTCTCGACGACCTGCTCGGTGGGCACGACGATATCCTCGAAGGCATCCACCTGATTCATCGATTGGATACGGTGCTCCAGGTTGGCCCGCGCCTTGTTCTCATGACCGGAGTACGTGTTGATCACGTACCACTTTGGATCGAACACCGCGCGCCCTACCCCAACCTGGCCAGATCGACGAGAGTGGCCCAGACGAGGTCCCAGAGGCCGATGTAGACCGCGGCGATTACGCAAGCGACCAGCACGACCATGGTCGACTGGAGCAATTCGTCCCGCTCCGGCCAGGTGACCTTGCCCATCTCCACGCGCACTTCGCGAAAGAAGCCACCGAGACGGCCGCCCCGCTGCATTGCCTGAGTACGGGTGGAGCGGGCGACCGCGCTTCCGCGGTTCTGCGCCCGAGAGGTCTTGGGCGTCGGCTTACTCGTCGTAGTCTTTGCCATCACACACCTATGTAGAAGAAACCTGGCAGGGCAGGAGGGATTCGAACCCCCGGCCTGCGGTTTTGGAGACCGCTGCTCTAGCCAGCTGAGCTACTGCCCTGCGAATGACTCGCGCTACTTGGTTTCCTTATGGACCGTATGACCCTCACACCACTTGCAGTACTTACGGAATTCGATCCGCTCCGGATCGTTCCGCTTGTTCTTCATGCTGGTGTAATTGCGGCGCTTGCACTCTTGGCAGGCCATCGTGACTCTAACCCGCATTACTTCACCATTCCCTGTCTTGAACGATGCGGCATCCTACCATAGCCCACAACGGGAACCCAAGGTGGAGCACCCTCCCTGGGTTGCACGATGAAGCCTAGGTAGCGGGGCAGGGACTCGAACCCCGGACTCGCGGATTATGATTCCGCTGCTCTGACCAACTGAGCTACCCCGCCTTGTATGGAGCCCCCAAGCGGACTTGAACCGCTGACCCCTTCCTTACCATGGAAGTGCTCTACCAACTGAGCTATGGAGGCCCGTCCCGGAAGACCGGCATCGCCGCCGACCCACCCGTCGGGCGCCGCACGAACCGGCGCAACAGCCAAGGTGGGGGGAGGAGGATTTGAACCTCCGTAGGCATCGCCGGCAGATTTACAGTCTGCTCCCTTTGGCCACTCGGGCATCCCCCCACGGGAATGCCGCCTTAAGGCGAAGAGGGATGATACCAGAGGCGGGGGGGTTTTCAAGCGATCACGGGACGGCAGGGGACCGGCTGAAAGCCCTGATGAATGAGGCTGCCGACGAGCCCCCGGAGCCCCCTCGAGCGCCCCATCCAGAGCCTCCCTAGCGCCTCCAGAATGAACTGAGGCCCCGACGCTGCCACGTCATCGGGGCCCTAGTTCGAAGGAGGGAGGATGGGTTTTGTTTGAAACGTGTCGTCGCCATGTCGGCCTTACGGCCGACCGACCCGTTTGCTGTTGACTGCATTGTACTACAGCTCGTAGTACATGACAAGTTTCCTGCCCGCCGACGCTCTAAACCTGCCGCAGGACGCGCAGGACGGCGGCGCCTGAGGCGGGGCCGTCGGCCCTCGACGCGCCCTCAGCCCGGGCTCGGCCCGCCCTCAACCCGACGGGCCGTCGTCCTGCGCACCGTCGAGGCCCAACAATTCTCTGGCCTCTTTCGCCAACTGCAGCCCCACCTGAGCCTCCTCATCCACGATGGTGGTCGCCCCGGCTCGGCGGAAATCCTCCTGATAGATATGGTAGCGGGCGCGAACCAAGAGGTAGGCCTGCGGAGCGAGGAAGCGGACGAGGTCGATGATCCGTTTGGTCGCGGCGGGGTCCGGGGTGGTGATGAGAACCGCGGAGGCGCAGCCGATCTCCAGGTGCTCGAGGACCTCGGCGTGCGTGGCGTCCCCCAGGTGCAGCCGGATACCGCGCTCCCTGGCGGCGATGGCGTTGCGCGGATTGAGGTCGACGGCGGTCAGATGCTCGACTCCCGCCTCGCGAATGACGTCAGCCGCCCGCTGGCCGGCAGGTCCATAGCCGATGACCACCACGTGACCCGGCCCGTCGCCGCACGCCAACTCCGGTTCGCGTTTGCCCCCGCGGCCACGCCTCCCCGACGTTGCTTCGGGAAGCACCCGAGCCGCGGCCGTGGCCAGATAAGGTGTGAGCAGCAGGGTGAGCACGGTCACCGACAGAACCAGCCGGAACAGATCGTCGTCGAAGAGCCCCTCGCCGCGGGCGACCTGAGCCAACACAAAGGAGAACTCTCCGACCTGGGCGATGGTCAGGCCGGTGGCGAGGGCGGTGCCAAACCGATATCCCAGCAGCCGGAGCACTCCGGCCACAATCCCGCTCTTTCCGATGACCACCAGCGCCACCAAAGCCAGGACCATCCCGAGGTGAGACACGGCCCAGGCGGGATCGCCGAACATACCGACCGAAGAAAAGAAGAGCGTGATCAGCAAAGTGCGAAGCGCGGCGATGTCCGAGCGAATCTGCACCGCGAACGGCGACTCCGCCAGTAAGAGCCCGGCGGCAAAGGCGCCGACGGCGGGACTGAATTCTATGGAGTGGGCTCCCCAGGTAGCCCCCAGGGCCACCAGCACCGCGAGGAGAATCGGAAGCTCGCGATTGCGCGTCAACCCGCCCAGGTGGAAGACCCAGGGCAAGAACACCCCGACCAGCAGATAGAGCACCCCAAGACCGGCGGTCCCCAACAAGGCCGCGCGCCCAAGATCCAACAGGGTTTGACCGAGGCCGCCGTCACCCGTGAGTGCCGACACGAAGAAGACCAACGGCACCACGGCCACGTCCTGGATGAGCAGGATGGCAATCGCGTTGCGGCCGAAGACGCTGTCCGTCTGAGCGCGGTCGGTCAGCACCCGGACCACAAAGGCCGTGCTCGAGAGCGCCGCGACGGCGCCCACCGCCATGGCGGGACGGGAGCCCAACCCCAAGGCGATGCCGACCAGATACGCGGCGGCGCCGGTGAGCATGATCTGCGCCCCTCCGGCCACGAAGGGCACCCAACCCAACCGGAGCAGTCGCCGCAGTGAGAACTCGAGGCCGATCGTGAAGAGGAGCAGGGCGGCGCCCAATTCGGCGAGCACGTCCACGTCTTCCCCGGTGGGAATCAGCCCGAGGACGTTGGGCCCGATCAGCATTCCCGCGAGCAGGTAGCCGATGATGGCGCTCTGCCGGAGCTGTTCGGCCACGATGCCCAACACGAGGGCGGCCCCGAGCAAGATCAGCATGTCCGACAGTTGGCCCCAGTCCATGAAAAGAGCTTACCCCAGCGTAGTCATTACCCTGGCGGGGGCGCTCCCGTAGGGGGTTGGGGCCCCGGGAAAGACAGGGGCCGCTCGGAAGAGCGGCCCCGCACAGTCAAGGGAGGGATCGGGACTTCTGATGAAAGTTCTTTTTCCCTCCTATGTGCACATTGATGATTCCCATCCTGCATCATGGAAAACCCACGAAACCCGCGAAACCCACCGAAAAGATTCTTTTCCTTTGCCTGAGACCGCCGACTGATCTGGTCCTGCGCTGCCGGCGTTTCTGGGCCCTCGCGATTCGGGGAGAGCGACTGAAAGGATCCCAGGATTCGTAAAGAGGTGAAGCCAATGGCAGCGGAATTGATCGGCGGACCCACGCTCGAGCGCGACAAGGGCGAGGTGCGGGCCGACTTCAGATTCAAGTTGACGGGGTTGCAGTACGATCGCCTAGAACTGAGCTGGCGGGACCCTTCCGCCGAAGAGTCTGGCGTCGAAGCCGGAGACTCCTCGCTCGTGGTCTCCCAGGGAAAGACCGAGTTGATCGTTCCGGTCCACGTCCCCGAAGGCTACTTCACGGGTGACACGGTCCTCAGCTTTCAGTTGCACGACGCCGATGAGGCCGGCGCGGCGCCCATGTGGCAGCAGGATTACCGTCTGGGCCCCGACCTGCAGATCGAAACGGCATGAGGGCGCGCGCCGTCAGGATTCACGAAACCGGCGGGCCCGAGGTTATGCGCCTCGAGGAGATCGAGGTCCCCGAGCCGGGACCGGGTGAGGCCCGGGTGCGGCATGAGTTTGCGGGCGTCAACTTCATCGATAGCTACCACCGCGGCGGCCTATATCCGGCAAAGCTTCCCCTGGCCCTGGGCCAGGAAGGCGCCGGAGTCGTGGAATCCGTGGGCCCGGGGGTGCGGTCCGTCACCGCCGGAGACCGGGTGGCCTATGTGGGCGGACCGCCCGGCTCGTACTCCGACATCCGCCTGATTCAGGCCGACCGGCTGATCCCGCTCCCCGACGCGATCGACACGCGTACGGCGGCGGCCATCACTCTGCGGGGGATGACCGTCGAGTACCTGATCCGGCGAACCTTCCCGGTGACTGCGGGGATGACCGTACTCTGGCATGCGGCGGCGGGCGGGGTCGGACTGCTGGCCTGTGAGTGGCTCTCCTCGATCGGGGCAACGGTGATAGGCACCGTGGGCAGCGAGCAGAAGGCCGCGCTGGCCCGCAACCACGGCTGCGCGCACACCATCAATTACAACAAAGAAGGCTTCGTCGGGCGCGTGCGCGAGCTTACCGGGGGGAGAGGGGTGCCGGTGGTCTACGACGGGGTCGGCCGCTCCACCCTAGCCGGTTCCCTCGACTGCCTGGCCCCCCGAGGTCTTTGCGTCTCCTTCGGCAACGCTTCCGGCAGGCCGGAGCCGGTGGACGTGCTTACGCTGGCCGAGAGAGGGTCGGTCTACCTCACCCGTCCCCGCCTGGCGGACTACACCGGGACCCGCGCAGAGCTCCTGGAAAGCGCATCGGCACTCTTTGAAGCCGTCGCGCAGAAACGGATCACCGTCGAGATCGGCCAGGAGTTCGCCCTGGAGCAGGCCGCAGAGGCCCTCGAGGCGCTGGAGGAAAGACAGACCACGGGCTCCACCATCCTCAGCATGGGCTGACGCCGCGCGTCTCGCGGGCGCTCCGCTCCTTCACTTCCATGGAGTGCTCGATCGCTATCGCCCCCTGCACGCTCATCGCCGCGGGGCAACCCTCTATGTAGTGATCGAGACAAGCACGGGCTTCTTCCCCATTACCGGGGGGAGTTGTCAGAGAATAGTGCACGAGGATGCGGGTTATGCGGAGCACCCCTTCGACGTTCTCCACGATCCCCTGGACGTCGGCGCGAAAACGGTCGGTGTGAGTGGGAATCTTCTTCTCGGCCAGGACCCTGGCGAGCGTGCCCATCATTCAGGCGCCCACCGCTCCGACGATATGGTCCAGGGTGGCGGCATGATCTTCTTCGGGGTCGACGCCGTAGAATTCCTTGATCCCGCCGTGTACCCCGTAGTACACCGGCTCATCGAAGCCCTGGATCATCGCCCTCCGGGTTGGCCCCTGCTCGCGAAATATCTGTATGCGGGAAACGTGAACTACCTCACCCATAACTGCTCCCAGTGTGTCGATTACCGTCCTCCAGCCTACCGCCCATGCTTCGCTTCTGGAAGAGCCCGGAGTTTGGAGCGTCCGCATTCCGAGGAGGTTAGCCTCCTGTGGCCTCCGGGGAGTCTTGAACGCAAAGCCGAAAAATTCCAAAGGCATCCGGAGCGAGTGGAGGCGGATATGGCCGAGAACCAAAGGGTTTCGTATTGCCTGGTCTGTCGGCAGGAGGACGAGCACCTGGTGCGCAGACGCTGCGGCGCCGAAGCCCAGCGGCAGGCAGGACTCACTCCTGCGCTGGAACTGGGGACCGGCGCCTGTTCGCACGACGACCGGATGGCGTGGTGTCACGACTGGCCGGAAGAAGCGGCTTCCTGGTTACGCCGTCAGGTGGAGGACATTGCCGACGCCGAACTGACGGACGGCCTCCCTCCCGGTTTCGACCGGATTCAGTGCTGAGCGCGCAACGCCGTTGTTGCCTGGGGCGGCGCCAGTGGCAAAGCGCGGTCCTGGTTAGCGCTTGACGTAACGCCGGCGCATCCGCGGCAACTCCAATAGGGCTCCCGCCAGGAGGGCGAACCCCGCAACTCCAAAGAGGATTGCGAGCATCCTCCCATACGGCTCGCCCAACCCGCGCCGCTGCCCGAGCAAGAGCAGTGCGGTGGTCACCCACTCGAAGGCTCCGAACAGGAGCGCCACCTGCACCACGCGCGCCGCCCAGCGCCGCCGCACCAGCAACAGCAACGGCAGCAACAGGAAGAGCATCATCAGCTGGGGCTGGAATGACCGGAGGTAGTGGGCTACCAGCAGCAGGCAGGAGAGGATGACGGGAAGCAGCAAAGCCAAGTCCGCCAGTCCCCTGCGGGCAGTCACCCGTGGTGATACCATCTGCTCCATAAAGCTGCTTTCCACTAGATAAAGGTTGGAATCTCCCGTGGGCAAAGATACCAGGTTCCGCTCGCCCCTTCTCGTGCTCGTCGTCCTGCTGGGACTGGCCCTCGGCGGGATGCTTCTGGCCTCCTGCTCATCGGACGAGGCTGAGCCTTCGGACACCGGGGCCGCCACCGAAGACACAACCGAAGGCTCCGGCACCACGTCGGCGCCGAGCGGCGATCCCTATACCGATATCTCCCCGGACGAGTTGGCGCAGATGCTGGAGAGCAAGGACTTCCTCCTGATCAACACCCACGTGCCCTACGAGGGTGAGATCGAGCAAACCGACCTCTTCATCCCCTACGACACACCTGTGGAACAGATCGCGGATCTGCCCGAGGACAAGTCGGCCAAAATGGTGCTCTACTGCCGGAGCGACCGGATGAGCCGCATCGCCGCCGAAGCCTGGGCGGACGCGGGGTACGACAATCTGTACAACCTGGACGGCGGCTTCGTCGCCTGGGAACAGGCCGGTTACGAACTGCTGCAGAAGTAGCCCCAGGGCCCTGGAAGCGCTTGCTAGGTGGCTGGCTGAGTCATCCGAGGGCGCCTGTCGAGGCTCCCGAGCATCGGCAGCGCGATTCCGCACTCCATGACCGTAAGAACTGCGAACGCCGGGACGCTGGATGTGACCGGAAGCAACGCGACGTTCAAGGTGTTGAACACGACGTGGAAGACGACCGGAACGAGCACACTCCCCCGGGTGCGGTTGAAGATCCATGTGATCTGAATCGTGAGCGCCAGCACGAACACGTAGTTTAGGGCGAAGTAGCCCGGGCCGTACGTGCCGAGTATGTCCTGGAGGATCCAGTACGGCAGGTGCCAGGTTGCGACTACCAAACCGAGGATCACACTCGACACCAGCGGAGTGTGCATCGATTGCAGTGCAGGCAGCGCGTAGCCGCGCCACCCGACCTCCTCGCCGGTCGCGGCGATCAACAGGAAAACCACGGACGTGAGTAACGCGCTGGAGCTTGCGGGGTAGGTCACGCCAACCGGCTCGCCCCAGTCAAGGAACTCGATGAGCAGGACTGTCAGCCCCACCACGGCGGGCTGCAAGAGGACGACGAGCGCCCACCACCAGCCCACGCGCCAGATCAGGAGTCGTCCGAGGAGCGCACGGACTCCGCCCGATGCCGGCCGGCGCGCAGCAAATATGACCGCGGCGACGGAGGGCATCAGCACCCCGGGAAGGGCAAGAGGCACCAGCGCATCCTGCGAGAGACTGGTGTCGATCACTCCCAAACTCACGAGCATGAGAGGCAACCACAGCGCCCAGGAAAGAGCGAACGTGAGAATGAAGAACCTAGAGCTAGGGCCCGGCCTCGAGGTCTCTGACGGGCGCAATGCCGCTCCTCTCACGAGCGCGTTCGGCGCAGACTTGAGCCCATCATAGGACAACTCGAGAACCAACGGTTGTGTGGCCACGTTGTGCGGCCACAGTAGTACTACTTGCCGCATCGACTCGGGTAGGCGCTTGGCAGGTCGACTGCGGTCGATCCGGCTTGAACCACGACCGATCGCACCCTCAGCGAAGACGTGGAAATGCTTCCTAACTGGTGGACCGATTGATTCGCTAGAATGGTGTCTAGGGACTGCGCAGCCCTGGTCCGCGGTCGTGCGACAAAGGGGGGAGCATGAGATCGGACAGGCCTTTTGGCAAGCTTTCGCTGCTGATTTCCCTGATAACCGTAGCCTTGCTGGCGGGTTGCGGGGGGGCGGGCGAGGGTTCAGGCGATACCAGCGCAACCGGCGAGCCGCCCATCACGAGCGCGGCGGTGGTGCCCACCACCGCTGGAGACACGGGCGGCGACACCTCGAGCACCTCGTTGGCGGAGGGAACCACCGAGTCATCCGAGTCGGAACAGACCGCCACCAGCTTGCTCAGCACCTCGGAGGAGGCCCTCGGAGGAGGACTGGTCAGAGCCGGGGGGTTCATCACCAGAGCCTGGAACGAGGGCGATATCGGCAGGCTCAAGATCGACTACGCCGACTTCCTCACCGGTGACGAAGCCGCGGCGGCGGCTTCCGCTGCCGGCGAAGAGTCTCCACCGCCCAACGACTACTTCATCCGGAACGTCAACACCCAGCTGAGGAGCTTCTCGGTTTCGCCAGACGTTGTCGTCGAGATCCCGGACGACTCAGGCGGCCTTACGGCTACCAACTGGGCCGGTTTCCTCGCCTCATTCCCCGATGTCGGCGCTCGCTACTACTGGTGGATCGAGCGGCGAGGCATGGAGGTACAGAAGATCTCAGGACAGTGGGTCCCCTAGGCCTCGAGCGCCTGAGCGCCTGAGCGCCTGAGCGCCGCCTAAGCGTAGCGCCTCTCCAAGTCCTCCAACATGGCGTGGAACGCCTCGTGGCGGCCGGGACCCACCACCTCTTCCTCGACCCGCTCATACTCTTCCTCGAGATGTGCCTGCTGCGCCGCGGGCAGGACCCGGTCGGCCTCGGAGAAGAGCCGATCCTCCTCCACCTGTATGTGCCGGCGGAGTAGGGCCGCATAGGCAGAGGCCGCTTCGGCAAGCTCCTGGAGCTTTGGGGAGAGCGCTCCTTGTGCCGCCCCGGCGAAGACCGCAGCCAGCGCACGGCCTTCCTCGTGCTCGGCCAAGAGCTCTTCGATCAACGCCTGGGTGCCGGAGTCGGGATCGGCGGCTCGAACCGCCGGAAACAGGTGCGCCTCCTCCTTGAAGTGATGGCAACCGTCCACGAACACCCTGAGGAATTCCACGATGCCCTTGCCGTCGTCCAGGGGAAGTTCCTCGCCCCCCAGAGTGTGGACTGCGACCTTCTCCAGAATGCCGCACAGGCGAAGGATGCCACGGTGCTCAGCGCGAAGGTCTTCTGTTGCCCGCATCGCCATCGTCTCCCCAGGTCGTCGGCTGGTCCTTGCCCGCTACCCCTGCGCCGAGAAATCGTATCCCCTCATCGAGGATAATGTTCCGGTCGGCAGCAACCGAACTGGGAGGGTTCTTTGTCCGGGCTCGAGATCATCGTGGCGCTCGTCATGCTCGCCGGAATCGTGGGGACCATCGTTCCCTACTTCCCCGGGATTCTGCTCATCCTTGCGGGCGCCCTCGGTTGGGCGATTCTGGGCGATGCGGGAAGGGCGGGGTGGGCATCATTCGGAGTCCTTGCCTTGATTGGAGTATCGGGGATGGTCCTCTCCACCCTGCTCTCTGTGCGGATGACGGCGGGCCGGGGCGCTCCCCGCTGGATCCTGGGAGTCGGTCTCTTGGGCGTGGTCGTCGGTTTCTTTGTGATCCCCGTGGTGGGCGCCCTCATCGGTGGACCGATCGCCATCCTGCTCGCCGAGTTCTACCGGGTTCGTGATCTTGGCCGGGCGTGGGCTCTGACCGTCAGAGCCCTCAAGGGTGTGGGGCTGGGCATACTCGTGGAGTTCGCGACCGCCGTGATTCTAATCGCCATTTGGGTGGGGGTGGCGTTGGTCGCCTGAGCCGGCCTGGGAGCGGATTGGATCAAAGCCGATGAAGCGTGCGTATCGGATCTTGGCCTATCTAATCGCGCTCGGGGTGATGGTGCAGGCCGCGGTCGTCGTCTTGGCCGTGGACGGTCTCGGAAAATGGGTGGAAGGCGGCGGCGTACTGGACAAGGCAGTCGTCGAATCCGAGAGTCTACCCTTCGACGAGGCCGTGGGCTTCACGATTCACGCGGTGACCGGCTTGTTGATCATCCCCCTCCTCGCAATCGGCCTGATGGTCCTCTCGTTCTTCGTGAAGACTCCCGGAGCCGTGAGATGGGCGGGGGCGGTTCTAGCCCTTGTGGTCCTGCAGGGCGCCCTGGGGTTGGCGGGTCACACCACGCCCCTACTCGGCGGGCTCCATGGGCTGAATGCCCTGATCTTATTCAGCACAGCCGTATATGCGGCGCAACATAGCCGCACCGCGCCGGCGCCACGTGATCTCGGCGAGAACCTTGGGGCCCCCGCGCAGTCGATTTCAAGAGGTTGATAAGGGTCGGAGAAGTGCTTGCCTAGCGGGATTATGAGTGAGGAACTTCCGCCCCGGCTACCGCTTTGACGCCACCAGCACCGTTCGCAAGACAAGGGCGAAGGTGGAGAGCCCCAGGGCCGCGGTGACCGCATCACTCAGGGCGGCGGCAGACGAGCCGAGGGCGTACACCGCCAGGGCCACGGCGGCGACAGCCAGCAGAGCCCAGCCGATGGCCCACAAGATGATGATAAACAAGCCGCCTCCGACCGGATCGCCTCCGGTGATCGTCAGGATGTTGGTGGGTATTCCTCCGCCGCGCCGCGCCGACAGCGCGGCCGCCAGCACCATGACGGCCACCTCAGGGACCAGCAGCACGAAAGCCCCGGGAACCACCGACGCTTCCACGAGCCCCGCCGCCCAGCCCCCGGAGATCGCAACGACGCCAAGAGCGGTCAAGATGGCCGCCGGCAATAGACAATGGAGCCAGAGGACCTTCCCGTAGCCCCACGGGAGCAGTACCTGTGAAACCATCGGGGCGTCGGCCTCGAGGCGCAGCGGTTCGAAAAGCGAGCCGGCCGCCAGGTAGAGGACCACGGACCCCCCGACCAACGACCCCGGACGCCCCGGCGCCGCCGCCAAAATGAGGATGGCGCCGCCTCCGAGGACCGCGCTCCAGACCAGCCGCACCGGCGAGCGGAGCAGATTCAGCGCCCCCCGCCAGGGTATGACCAGGAGGGCATGCCGCGGCGCCCGCAGGCGCAGCCGCAACTGCCACCGAGCCGAGCGTGAATCTCGGCGGGCCTTCACCACCGCGCGGGAGTCGAGTGAGTAGAGTCCGGCCACCATTCGCGCGCGCGTGCGCGCCCGTGCCCGAAACGTCTCGAGGGAACAGGAACCCGCCGTCCGCATCAGGCCGAACCATCCCGCGACGGCAAGGGCGCCCAAGAGCACAAGACCGACCAGCCCCGGGATCCACTGTCCCGCGCGGAAGGGGAGCAGGCCCCACCCCCATGGGCCCGACCAGAGCACCGCCTGGCGCTCCACTCCTCCCGCCCTGGAGCCGAGCACCAATACGCCCGCCAGCGCCAGCGCGGGCATGGTCAGCCGCAGCACCCATAGGGATAACCGGGGAAGACGCTGCACCTGCCAGCCCAGAGCCACCGACAGCACGCCGAGGGCGAGACCGGCGGCCGCCCCCTGCACGACACCGCCGAGGTGGGCCTCGTGGACGCCGGGAGCCAAACTGACCACCACGCCCAAGGCAGCGCCCCCGAAGCCCAGGAGCAGCCCCGCGTTCCGCAGGCGCGGCCACACCAGCCCTCTCCGCGGGACAGGCGCGGTGAGGAGATGGGCGCAGTCCGCCTCAGAGAACGATACGAACCCCTGCCACGTACAGAACCTGAGGACGGCGAGGCCCACCAGAACGATCGCGGGCGCGCCGACGATGGACCGATACGGCCGGATGAGATCGAGAAGAAAGGGGCCAAGTCCGTGCCAAGCACCCAGGAGAACGCTCCCCAGGATGACCATACTCAGCAGCGCTAGGTAGATCGTCTCGGCGTGCTCGAGAACGGACTTCCCTGGGGCCAACTCCCGCCGCGCGGCCAGCACCTCGCGGGCGTCAACGCTCAACCACGTGCCCCTCTTCGATGTGGACGACGCGGGTGGCCACTTCGTTGGCGAACGCGTCGGAGTGGGTCATGAGCAGGACTGCCCGTCCGCTGGCCAAAGACTCGCCGACGATCCCCTTGAGCACCTCCACCGAGCGCCGGTCCAGTCCGACGATAGGCTCGTCCAGGACCAGCAAGAAGAAGGGGCGGATGAGCGCACAGGCGATGGCCGTCTTCTGCCGCATGCCCCGCGAGAGCTGGGTGGGCAGGAACAAGGCGCGCTCCTCCAGTCCAAGCGCCACGAGAAGCCGGTCGCAGCGTTCCTCCAGGTCGCCTCCCGCCACACCGTGCGCCGCCGCCACCAGGTGCAGGTGGTCGCTGACCGTCATGTCGTCGTAGAGGGCGGGGGAGTCAGGCACATAGGCCAGATGCGCGCGGGCGTTCACCGCGGCGGGCTCCTGGTGGATCGAGAACCCACAGACCTCCGCCACCCCGTCGGTGGGCTCGATCAGTCCGCAGATCAACGCCGCGGCGGTCGTCTTGCCGCTCCCGTTCGGGCCCATGAGGGCGACACACTCGCCACCCTTCACCCGAAGGTCGAGCGGCGCCAACGCTACGACCGGCCCGTAGGCGCGGGTCAACCCATTGGTCTCGAGCACCGCGTCCGACCCACACGCAGGCGAGAGCGCGAGCGGAGGAAGGAGACCGGTCACGGGATGCGGAGTCTGCGGCGTCACAGGGAGACAGTATGCCAGGCGAGGGTGGTGAGTGTGCGCCGCGATTTTTCGCGAGATCGCAGTCTACGCGAACCTTGTAGCTCTCACAGCGGCTGCGCTCCCTCGTTAAGGATCGTCAGATACCCGTCGTACGCGAAGATGCGCCCCCGCCGGCGGCCTGTCAGTTCACTCAGCACACCAAGCCTCACAAGGGCATCGACGGCTCGGGCGGCCGTGGGGTAGGCAACTCCGGTCCGGCGTGCCAAATGATCGATACTCGCCACCGGACGCCGCCGAAGAGCGTCGAAGACCCGCAAAGCATTTGCAGCACCGCGACCCAGATCCTGAATATGCCCCGCGTCCTCTTCAAACATGGCTAGCAGTCGGTGGGCAGTGTCGACTGCTCCCGTTGCCGTCTGGGCGACGCCCTCCAGGAAGAAGTCGAGCCAGGACTCCCAGTCACCGGTAGTGCGGACGGAGTCAAGAAGTCGATAGTACTCCGACCGGTTCTGCTTGAAGTACAAGCTGAGGTAGAGCAGCGGCTGCCGCAACACGCCATCGTGGTGCAGGAGGAGAGCAATCAGCAGCCTCCCCACTCTGCCGTTGCCATCAAGGAACGGGTGGATGGTCTCGAACTGTACGTGGGCCAGAGCCGCCTTGAAGAGCGCGCCCGGAGCAGCGGGGTCGTGCAGGAAGCGTTCCAGCGCGGCCATGCAAGGCTCGATCTCCTGCGGGGGAGGAGGCACAAACAGGGCATTGCCAGGCCGGGTACCGCCGATCCAGTTTTGACTGGTGCGAAACTCGCCGGGCTGCTTGTTAGTCCCGCGCCCCCGGGAGAGGAGCTGAGCATGTATCTCCCGTATCAGCCGATTGCTCAGAGGGAAGCCTCCGGCTAGGCGGCCGATCCCGTGCTCCAGCGCGGCGACGTAGTTGGAGACCTCCACCACGTCGTCGAAGGGCACGCCGGGAGCCTCGTCGAGTTCGAAGAGCAGCAGATCCGAAAGCGATGACTGCGTGCCTTCGATCTGGCTGGAAAGCAACGCTTCGCGGCGTACGTACGCGTAAAGGAACAGGTCGGGGTCGGGTAGCAGGGTCGTGATGGCATCCAGGCGACCGCAAGCCAGGAGGGCCTTCTCCAGCAGCCGCTGGCGTTCATAGAGCATCTCGACCGGAGGCTGCGGTGGCAGCGACGCGGGCACGAAGGCTTGGACTTGCTCGCCGCCGACTGCGATGCTCTCGAATCGCCCTGTCAGCCCACGCTGCATCCGAGGGGCCCCCTGTGCTCGCTAGCGTGAATAACCAAGTCCATTATTAACACATAGCTGCGCAAGTGTTAATAGACCGCTTAGGCCGACCTTGCTCATTACGGTGGAGCGCCGGCAACTGGGATCCAGCCCGCTACGTGGAGGTTCGGGGAGCAAACCTCGCCCGCGGTCACCCACCGCCCGGAGGGGACCCTAACCGTTCGAGTTCGGCGAGCACCTCAGCCTCCCGTCGACTGTTGAAGTGCTCCGCGCCCGAAACCAACCGAACCGCCGCCCCGAGGCGCTCCCGCCAGAGTCGAGTGTTCGTCTGTTGATCGGAAGTGAAGGGGTCGTTGTCGGACACGAGCACCCGCACCTCACCGGCGCTTTCCCTCGCCCGGTCCAGATCGATGGGCCGTTCGATCCAAGGGAGCAGGGTCTCCCAAGGTTCATCCACCGTCCACCATCCGGCCACCATGAGGGTCCCGCGCACGTTCAGGCCCGGCGACAGACCAGCGAGGAAGTGGAGCACAGCTCGGCACCCGACGCTGTGACCCACAAGCACGGTGTTGGCGAGTGCCGCGGGGTCCTTGCCGGCAAGCACGGATAGACGCGCCACCCAGTCCTCGATTACCGGCTCGTCGGGACGCGGCATGTCGGCGACGACGGCGGGGGCGAAACTTCTCCCCCGGCCCACCTCGGCAAGCAGCCACGGGTACCAGTCGTCCTCCGGGCCGGCCCCCCAGCGTGGAACGATGAGAAGTCGGTGGCGGTCGACTCTGCGCTCGGCGCCCGCTTCAGCCAGACGCTTGCTCGTCTCGCCCATCGCCTCCAATAGCTCCAGTCGTTCGCGCACGCTGCGCTTCTGAGCGCGGAGCACGCGTGACCGCCTGGCGCCCTCCCAGGTGCCCCCTTCCCAGTCCTCCTGCCGGTTCACGAGGGCGGCCCTCCCCGATCTTCGAGAATGCGTTGACCGCCACGCCGCCCACCACCAGATAGGCGACTCCCGCCTCATTGAGGGCGGCAAGAATCGCTTCGAGACTCGCGAGCTTCAAGTCAGGCCTCCGCCAGCCGCAGTGCTGGCATCAGCCTACCACTACGCCGGGGAGGGGATTCGGGCGGGTTTCAACGAGCTCCGGGGTCCAATGGGTCCGCGCTCTCATTCACCCCAACATCTTCCCGCAGGCGCTCTTCGAGCACGTGCTCTGATGAAGGATCCACGATCGCTTGGGACCGCAGCATCGCGTTGCCCAGGGCGCTGCTAGAAGCCCGCCTGTCACGGTAGTAGAGCCAGCCGCGCTGCTCAAACCAAAGCGCGAGCCTGTGAATCGCATAGGCACCGACGACGAAGCCGAAAGCTGCCACTACGTAAATCACAAGCCGAAGTACGCCATGCACAGGCCGCAGTTCATGCCACACGGCGCGATGAGCTCGGGCTTCAAGTCCGGCGGCACGATCCGCTCGCCAGGCTTCACCTTGAACATGACGCCCCCTGCCCGTTCACTTCTCGATGATCTTCCAGTAGGAGTCCTTCTTGATGATCTTGCCGTCACGGAACTCCAGAAGATCGACGCCGCGAACCCTGACTTGCTCGCCGGCCTTGGTGGTACCGGTAAGCAGCCAGGTGGAGACGCCGAGATTGCCGGCCATCCAGTGTCTGTCCTCACCATAGTGGACGTCGGGGATTCCCTCAAACCGCCTGGCGAGCCCCTCCCGCACTGCCGGCTTCCCGATGTAGCGGGTTCCCCAAGGCTCCTTGCCTCGGGGCATGCACAACTCGCAGTCATCCGCGAAGAACTCCATGATCGCATCGAGATCGTGTGCGTTGAAGGCAGCGAGGAACTCCCTCAGGGTCGCGATCGTCATGGTTGCACGCATTGCTCCTCCTCGCTCTCGCTGTCCGAAACGCTTTGCGCTTTCGTCTCGGTCACCCAAAGCTCGCGCTCGACGCCGTCGGGACGCTTCACCAATGTGACTAGGGGCTCCACGTCTTCGGAGCGGACCGCGCGCAGCAACAGTTTATCGGTCTCGAGTCTCATCGCAGCGTCGGTACGATCGCGACTGGAATCAGTCGCGTTTGTCACTGAGGGGTCGGCCGACGGCGGTCATGTAGACCGTCCCCTCGTCTTCGCCGTCGATGCCGACCAGGCCGTCCACTTCCTCGTCGAAGAAGGCGGCTATCTGGCAACTCGCCAGCCCCTGAGCGACCGCCGCCAGGGAGACGTGGGCCGCTATGTGCCCGGCGTCCAGGTAAACGTAGCGGAAGGCGCGCTCTCTGTACTTCCAGCGGGCTCGCGTGAACACCGCCGTCCAGATGAACACGACGGCTGCGTTGGCGGCCCACTCCTGGCCGAGGGCGGCCTGCGCGACGGCGTCTCCGAGAGGGCCGTCCTGCAGCTGCTCCAGGGCATGACCACGCCCCGCGTCGATGTCTCCGTCGTCATTCGGCCCCGCGACGCGGTAGTGGTAGAGGCCCGGCGGGAGGCCCGTGACCCGGTTGACCACCAGGTAGGTCTCGATCGGGTAGAGACCTCCCGCAGACGGGGCCGATCGATACAGATGGTGGGGAGTGGCTCGGGTGACGCCGGCACCCGCCCAGAGGAGCCGGGAAAGCTCGAGCTGGGTCACGCCATCCTCCGCGCTGAAGCGGCGGACACTGCGGCGCCGTGCCACGATGGACCAGAGGTCGCCGTCGCCTTGCAGAGTCGCACCCGGCTCCGAACGCGTGTCCGGGAGCTCGAAGAGAGGGGCACCCGAGTAGAGCTTAAAGGTCGGGGGACGCGCATCCCAATCGAGATGGTACCCGCGCAGCGTCTCTCTATGGTGCTTGGTGCCGGCCTGGAAGGCCTTGCCCACTTCCTCGTTCATCGCTCACCATCCGGACGATCAGACGTTGAACCGGTAGTGAACAATTTCCCCGTCCTCGACGATGTAGTCCTTGGCCTCGATGCAGCGCGCGTGCCGGCGTCGCGCTCGTTCAGGGGGGGGCGGAGAGTGTGCGCTGCGCCCGCCCTATTCCGGGGCTCCCGCCAAATCCGAGTGACGCCGGAGCAGGTATCTGTCGAACTGAGGGACCGTGAACGCCGCGTATCCGTGTCCGGGGGTGTACAGAAGGCCCTTGTCGATCAACCTCGAGCGGACGGGCCCCGCCTGCTCGGTCGTTCGATCGATCCCACGGGCGACCTCGCTTGCCCGATGGGCTTGGGGACCAAGTTCGGCCATGGCGAAGAGATACCGAAGCTCCAGTTCGGTGGTCCGCTCAGCCCGAACCCGGAAGAAGCTCTCGTCCAGTTTCGCCTCCACAAGAGGCAGGACCGACCGGGTGTCAATGCGGGAGATCGGAGATGTCGGTGACTCGTCCCATACGATCTTGCCGTACTCCTGCAGGAAGTACGGGTACCCTTGCGTGTAGTCGACTATGAGGTCAATTGCGTCGCTCTCAAACTCGACCCCGAGATCACGCGCGGGCAGGACGAGAGCATCCCGAGCATCCGTCTTGGCGTCCAGTTCTCCGATGACGGGAAAGCGGAAGAGCCTCTCGCTGTACGACTTCGCCTCTCCAGCAAGGCGGGGTATCTGCGGGAGACCGGCGCCCACGAGGGTGATCGGCAGAGACCTTCGGGCACACCTGTGAAGAGCGGCGATCAGAGCTTCGAGTTCAGCCGGCCGCAGATACTGGATTTCATCAAGAAGGAAGATGACCCCCGTTTGCTGCTCCCGTGCGGCCTCACCCGTCGCGACGAACAGATCTGTCAGATCCTCCGAGAGCGTACCGCTGTCCCCCACACCAACGAGTGCGTCGATGTCGAGACCGGCTGTCATCGCGCCATCGGGATTGAACGTCAACGTGAACGACTTGAGGATCGAAGCTGCCCTGGCCAGACGATTCGTCCACCGAGCTTTTGGCGCGAGCTGCAGGAGCGCGCGTCGGACCTGAGAGGCCATCTTCGAGCTGAATGGGGAGTTCTTCTCCACCTCCCACTCCACCGTGGCCCACTCCCGCGCCTCGGCTTTCTCCCTGAAAACTTCGAGCAGAACGGTCTTGCCGACACCTCTGAGCCCCGTGATAATCATCGACTGCTCAGCGTAGCCGTTCTCGAGACGCTCGAGCAGGACGTCGAATGACTCGATCTGGTCATCACGCCCGACGAGGGCCGGAGGTTTCGTGCCTGCGCCCGGTGCAAACGGGTTCTTGCGCGGATCCAAGGTCATCCCCCTTTACAGACTAAACGCATCTTATCTTTCTTCGTCTAGTTACGTCTAGTTTGTCAAGCGCGGCGTAATGCGCCAGCCGGGCATGTTGGCCAGAGAATGCAGGTCCTGCCCACCTGTCACTTCCGACGCAGACTGACCCATCGCGCGTGCGCCTACTCCTTCTCGAACCCCTGGCTGGTAAACCTCAGAGTCCGGCTATTCTCAGTGACTGTCCGCACCACGTGCTCCCGGGCAACCTTGGGTGGACGCAAATGCAAAGTGCTCAAAGAACGGGGCCGCAAGAGACAACACTCACCTCAATTCGTCTCCCGCGCGCACCCCGACAATCCATCCCGATACGACGGCGGCGGCCTGTTAGGGAGGTCGTTGGCGAGGTTGGCGTAGCGCTCGGTTGTCGCGGTTTGTCAACGCCGCCTGAATAATGAACACCTGGCACCGGGCGAATAGTGTTCAGATTTCGGCCGGCGTTGACAGCGGTTTGCTTGCGTCCGACGTGGGTCGACTGCCAGAGGAGTAAGCCGAGAATATGCTAGAGCCTGCGGATTCGCCCATCAATCGGGGTAGCGGTGAGGTCCCGATGGTTGAAAGAAGCCGACGAGGGGACTCGAACCCCTGACCTGCTCATTACGAGTGAGCTGCTCTACCAGCTGAGCTACGTCGGCGAGAGTAGCGCGCCGGTCAGGACCGAGCGGAGCGACCGCCGGTCCTGGGCGCCGAAGTAGTTTAGTGGCTACCCCGTGGGTTGGCAAGGCGGCCGCGGGGGAGTGCTGCGCCCACGCTGGAGTGCTGCGCCCGCGGGGAGGCTGCGGGGGAGAGCCACTCGCGACTTGCCCGCGAGACCTACTAGAAGCGGGCGGCGGCCTCACCGAAGGCCTGGAGCGCGAAGTCGAGGTCGTCCCGGCTGTGGGCGGCCGAGATCTGGACCCGTATCCGGGCCTGGCCTTTCGGTACCACGGGATAGAAGAAGCCCTTGACGTAGACCCCGCGCTCGAGCAGGTCGGCCGCCATCTCCTGGGCGAGCCGCGCGTCGCCCAGCATCACCGGCAGGATGGGGTGATCGCCCCCGCCCACCTCGAAGCCCAGGCCGACTAGTCCCCGCCGGAAGTAGTCCGCATTCCCTCGCAGCTTGTCCACCAACTCGGTAGACTGCTCGAGCAGGGCAAGCGCCCGCAGGGAGGCGGATACGATCATCGGGGCCAGGGAGTTCGAGAAGAGATAGGGACGCGAACGCTGGCGGAGCAGCTCGACGATCTCCCTGTGGGCCGCCGTGTAACCGCCGCTCGCCCCACCCAGCGCCTTGCCGAAGGTGCCGGTCCAAATGTCGATCCGGTCGCTAACTCCGCAGTGTTCCGGGGTGCCGCGCCCCGTCTTGCCGAGCACCCCCACCCCGTGGGAATCGTCCACCATCACCAGCGCGTCGTGGCGCTCCGCCAGGTCGCAGATGCCTTCGAGGGGAGCGATCACCCCGTCCATGGAGAAGACCCCGTCCGTGGTGATCAGGCGGTGGCGGGCGGAGGCGGACTCCTTCAGCCGAGCCTCGAGCTCGTCCAGGTCGCCGTTGCGGTAACGCAAACGCTTGGCTTTACAGAGACGCACTCCATCGATGATGCTGGCGTGGTTGAGCTCGTCGCTGATGACGGCATCCTCGGGACCGAGCAGAGTCTCGAACAGGCCGCCGTTGGCGTCGAAGCAGGAGGAGTAGAGGATGGCCGCCTCCGCGGAAAGGAAGCGCGCCACGGCCTCTTCCAGCTCGACGTGCTGGGTCTGGGTGCCGCAGATGAAGCGGACCGAGGCGACGCCGTAGCCCCAGCGCTCGAGGGCCTCGCCGGCCGGCCGCAAGAGCCGGGGATCATCCGCCAGGCCCAAGTAGTTGTTGGCGCAGAGATTGAGGACCCGGCGGCCGTCTTCGAGCGTGACCCAAGCCCCCTGGGGACCGTCGATGGGCCACTCCTCCTTGTAGAGTCCCTCCGCCTTCATCTGCTCGAGGGCGGAAAAGAGTTCCTGTTGCAGGCCGCTTGGATACACGGTCGTCTCCTCTGCCGTAGCCGTAACGCCGAACTAGAGCTCGGACCACTCGAGAATCACTTTGCCCGAGCGCCCGGAGCGCATCACCTCGAACGCCGCCTCGAATTCCGTGTAGGGGAAGCGGTGGGTGATCACCGGGGTGACATCGAGGCCGCTGAGAACCAGGGCGCTCATCTTGTACCAGGTCTCGTACATCTCGCGGCCGTAGATCCCTTTCAGCGTCAGGCCCCCAAAGATCACCGACTCCCAATCGATGGCGTGACGGCCTCCGAGCAGGCCCAGGAGGGCGATACGTCCGCCGCCGGCCATGACGCTCACCATACCTTCGAAAGCCTCGGGACTGCCCGACATCTCCAGGCCGACGTCAAAGCCCTCTTGCATCCCCAGCTGAGCCATGGCCTCCCCCAGGTGCTCGGTCCGCGGGTCCTGCGTTAGGGAAGCCCCCATCGTCTTGGCAAGCTCGAGCCGGTAGTGATTCAGATCGGTGACCACGACATGCCTCGCACCCACGTGGCGCGCGATGGCGACCGCCATGCAGCCGATCGGTCCGGCACCGGCGATAAGCACGTCCTCGCCCACCAGGTCGAAGGACAGCGCCGCGTGCACCGCATTTCCCAAAGGATCGAAGATCGCCGCGACCTCGAGTGGGATGGCCTCGGCGAGAGGCCAGACGTTGGAGGCCGGGAGCGACAACCACTGGGCAAAGGCGCCGGCGCGGGTGACGCCGACGCTAGAGGTGTTGGGGCAGAGGTGCCGCCGTCCGGCGCGGCAGTTGCGGCAGTGCCCGCAGACGATGTGGCCTTCGCCGCTGACCACCTGACCGAGGTGGAGGCCCTGCACCTCCTCACCCAACCGTTCGATCACCCCGACGAACTCGTGTCCGACCACGCTGGGAACGCGGATGGTCCTCTGCGCCCAGTCATCCCAATCCCAGATGTGCACGTCGGTACCGCAGATGGCGGTCTTCAAGATGCGGATGAGCACGTCGTGGGTGCCGTAGGCAGGCGGGTCGACGTCGACCAACTGGAGACCGATGCCGGGGGCTGTCTTGGCCAGCGCTTTCATTCGCGTGTCACGGCCCATCCCCCGAGAGACGAAGGATTAGTCCTGAGAGCGAGGCGGGCGCGGCTTACGGCGGCGGCGTGAACGGCCGCCGCGGCCGCGGCGATTGCGGCCCTCGTCCTGGGCGGTCCCGCCCTGCTTGCCCGGATCTTGCGCCTGGCTTTCCCGCTCTTGCCCATTACCTTGGCCCTCGGGGCCTTTGGCTCCTCGCCCCTGGGTTTTGGCTTCGGCAGAGGCCAGCCTGCCATGCTCTTCGTCTTCGGTGTCGGTGACGCCGTCGGCCGGGCCGTCCTCGAGATTGCCCAAATCTTCCCGCCGGGCCTCGGGGTCCTGCTGCCACAGAGGTTGGTCGCAGGCGCCCGCGGGTGCTTCCTCGCCCGAATCCTCCTCGTCCACAGCGGGATACGGACCCTCCTCCGCCTGGCAGCGTTCGACCACCAGACAGGGCTTGTCCCCGCAGTTGCAGGTGACCACCGGGAAGTCCATCGTCTCGCCGTCCTCGAAGCGCACCGCCACCGCGGCCTTGGGCACCTTGTGCGCGACGATGGTCCCCATCCCCGCCGAGGTCTCGACCCGCGTGCCGCAGCGAGGGGCGGTCTTGCGGAACTCCACGTACTGATCCTGCTCGTATTTGAGGCAGCACATCAGGCGGCCGCAGAGGCCGGAGATCTTGGTGGGATTCAGCGGGAGTTGCTGTTCTTTGGCCATCCGGATCGAGACCGGGTCCTGACTGACGCCGAAGGAGCAGCAGCAGAGCTTACGGCCGCAGGGTCCCATGCCCCCGATCAACCTGGCCTCTTCCCGCGCTCCGATCTGCCGCAGTTCTATTCGGCGCTTGAGCGTCCGCGCCAGCTCGGCCACCAGCGCCCGGAAGTCGACCCGTTCGTCGGCGTAGAAATGAAAGGTGACTTTACCGCCTTCAAAAGCCACTTCCGCGTCGACCAGCTTCATATCGAGGCCGTGCTTCTCGATCAGCTCGCGGCAGGTTTGCAGGAAGGATTCCTTCAGGCGTTCGTTCTCGGCCACGATCCGCAGGTCTTCGCTATCGGCCGGGCGCACCACGCGTTTGAGCGGCGCCTGGATTTCCTCCGGGGATACTTCGTGGGGCGCCTGGACTACCTGTCCCATCTCGTTGCCCTGGGCGGTCTGGACGACCACCTGCTCCCCCTTGCCCAGCGACATGTTGCCGGGATCGAAGTAGTAGACTTTTCCGCCAGGTTCAAAAACTACGCCGACGACGTCGGTCACGGAAGGAGGGCCTCCTTGATGGCGAGGAGCATGTCCTCGAGAGTGCACTTCGCGTCCACATTATAGCGAAAACGCTCCTGGGCCCTTTTGACCGCGTCCACCGCCCCCAGGTAACCGGGGACCATCCCCACAAACGCCCCGTCTCTGAGCTCGTAGAGATAATCCTGATTGAGCGCCGCCTGCTCCGCCCCCACCGCCACCGTGGCCAGGTCGCGATACCAGCCGGCAAACACGCGCAGCACCTCGGCCAGCCCGTCGGCCTGGGCGCGCCGGCGCTCCCTTTTGATCCGCTGATCATAGAGTTTCTCGATGCGGTTGCGCGTTCGCGCGTCGCCCGCCCAATCCCGTTGCCGTTCGCGCGCCGCCTCCAGCTCGGCGGCTCGTTCCTCGCCCAGGTGCTCGAGCGAAGCCAGGATCTCGTCGGCCGCGACGCCCAGGTCGTAGAAGGAGGCCTCGGGCACCCGGCGGGCCCAGTTGATCAGTTGAGCGCGGTGCTCGCGGGCCGGGGCGGACTCGGCCAGACGCCGGGCGTAGGCCGGGCTGCCTTCGGAGGCGCGGGCGAAGGATTTGGCCTCGAGATCGGTTACCGCGCAGCAGCCACGAAGATAGGCCTCCAGCTCCGGTGCCGGCGCCTGTTGGAAGGCTACGCGCTGGCAGCGGGAGACGATCGTGGGCAGCAGGCGCTCGAGGGCGCTGGTCACGAGCAAGAAGTATGCGTGAGGCGGGGGCTCTTCCAGGGTCTTGAGAAAAGCGTTGGCCGCCTCTGTGTTCATGGCCTCGGCTTCGGTGATGATGGTCACCCGCGAGCGGGACTCGAAAGGGCGCAGAGAGGTATCGTGGTTGATCTCACGGATCTGGGCGACGGTGATGAAAGTGCCTTCGGGCGAGACCAGGTCGACGTCCGGATGAATGCCCTCGCGGACCCGGCGGCATACCGGGCACACGCCGCAACCGCCCTCGTTGCAGCATAGAGCCGCCGCGAAGGCGAGTGCCGCCTCGGTCTTGCCCACACCGGGCGGGCCGCTGAACAGATAGGCGTGCGAGGGCCCGGTCTCGAGGGCGCGTTCGAGGATGGCGCGCGCCCGCCGCTGACCCACGAGCTCGCCAAAGAGGGCATCGGCGCAGATCGCCATGGGCTAACCGGCCCGCACGTGGTTCGTGGCCGGCATCAGCGGGACTGCGGGGCCAGATCGAGGTCGAGTTCCTCGCGCAGGACCTCGAGCACTCGGTCGCCCACCTCGTGCACGTCGCCGCCCGCGTCGACCGCGCGGATGCGGTAGGGGTGGTCCGCCACCAGCCGGCGATAGCCGTCTTCCACCCTCCGGAAGAAGTCGTCCCCGGAGGATTCCAAACGGTCGGCTTCGGCGCCGCTCAGGCGGCGCCGCCGAACCGCTTCCGGGGCCAGCATGACCAGGGTGAGATCGGGGAGCAACCCGTCCACCGCCCACATATTCATGCTGATGATGTTCTCGTAGCCGAGTTCGCGGCCATAGCCCTGGTAGGCCAGCGAGGAATCGATGTAGCGGTCGCAGAGCACGATCTCGCCCGCTTCCAGCGCCGGGCGGATTACCTCCTCGACCAGCTGCACCCGCGCGGCGGTGTAGAGGAAGGCCTCGGCCTTTGGATCCATCTCGTGCTCGCCCTCACCCTTGGCGAGCAGCGCCTCGCGCACGGCTTCCCCCAGCGCGGTGCCCCCGGGTTCCCGAGTGGTGACCAAAGAGTGCCCCGCCGCACGCAGGCGTTCGGCCAAGAGCTCCATCTGGGTGCTCTTCCCGGTGCCGTCCAGTCCCTCGAAGGTGATGAAGAGCCCCCGGCAACCGTGCCCCAGGCCCGCCATCAAGCGGTCGTCGAGCTCGATATCCTCGGGCGAGGTGGGGACGTCGGCAAACAGCGACGGATCCTTCTGCACCACGCCTTCGTCCCAGGCCGGGCGCAACGAACCGCCGCGGCACACCGGAAGCTCTTCTTCAGGTCCGGGCCCGCCCCGGCCCGGACCTCGTCCTTCATGCTCGGTCACGGCTCTAGCCGAAGATCGAGTTCCACAGATCCTTGAAGAAGGTGGTGATCTGCTCCCACAGCCCGTCCGCCTCCTCGCCGGAGATCCCTATCCGCTCGCCAAAATTGCGCAGTTGGTCCTGGAGCTGATCCACGTTGATGTCAAGGCCCTGAATGCGGATCAGGATCTGCACCAGGCGGTCGATCTGAGTGTCGGTCAGGTCGAGATTGAGCTCGTTCGAGATGTTGATGACCACCTCGCGCACGGCCGCGGGATCGTCCAGTCCGCGCCGGATCACCTCTTCCTTGGCCCGCTTCATGAGTTCGGCGACGCCTTCCTTGTCACCAATCTCCTCACCGGTCTCGGCGGTTTCCACGAGCTCGGCCGTGGCCGTCTGCGCGGCCTCTTCGGGGATCTGTTCTCCTGTGGCTTCCTCGTAGGCTTTGAACACCCCCGTCAGCGCCGCGGTGCCCGAAACCGGGAAGGGCGCGGCGGCAAACACGTCCGCGTTGGTCACGCCGGCGGTTACCAGGGCGTTCGCGTAGGTCTGCTCGGTCACGAAGGTGATGTTCTGCGTCTGGACGTCGATGCCGTCGCCCTCATCCAGAATCTCCACATAGACGCTCGAAATGGCTCGGGAACCGATCTGCTCGTCGGGCACGAGACCCTCGAGGTAATCCCGCTCCTCCTCGTTGGTCACTTCCAGCACCGGCACCTCGTCCGCCGTCACTCCGAAGAGTTCCAGCATCTCCTGCCGCTGCGCCTGGTCCAGGTTGGCCCCCAGGGTGACCACTTGCTCCTGTGCCAGGGCGCTCGCCGCCAGCAGGGGGAGCATCAGCACCGCCAGCGCCAGCACCACGAGCATGCGGCGGGCGACGCCGTTGATATGCGCCATCCGCGGGCGGAAGCGTTCGGTGGACGGATGCGAATTGATGTGGTTCATCCTTTACCTCCTGAGAAAAACGATCCTAGGACGAAGGCTTCTTCTTACTCGAAGCGCTTGCCGTGGTCTTGCCGGCCGTGGTCTTGCCGGCCGTGGTCTTGCGCGCCGTGGTTTTGCGGGTGGTCGCCTTCTTGGCTTTGCTCGTCCCGTTACTCTCTGCTGCCGCGGCCTTGGCCGCCCGTTTGGCTTTGTATTCATCCTTGGTCGAGCAGTCAGGATCCAGGCACAGCACCCAGGGCCTCTTGCCGCCCAACACCTTGATCTTCGGGCTGCCGCACTCGGGGCAGGTCTCGCCCAGAGCGATGACGTCGCCCCTCTGGGGCAGCGGGTAGGTTTGGTCACAGTCAGGGTAGCCCTCGCAGCCCACGAAGCGCTTCTTGCTCGCCTTGGAACGGATGATCCGCAGGCGGTTGGGCCGGTCCTGTTCGGTATTTCGCCGGCCTTCGGCGGCGCACTTGGGGCAGTCGCCCAGAATGCGATCGTCGGTGATTCCTTCGAATATCTTCTTGGCGAGTTGCTCGCGGTTTGCCTGCAGGGAACCGTAGGCCTGCCGCAACAGCTCCCGCGAGATGTGCACCACCTCATCCTTGGTGCGCGACCGGTCGGCGATGGCGTCCATGTCCGACTCCAGCTGTGCGGTCATCTCGGAGGAAGCGATATGAGGAGCGTATTCCTCGAGCGCCTCGGCCATCTTGACCCCCGTTTCCGTGGGCTCCACCGGATTGCCGTGGATGTAACCGCGGTCGTAGAGGTTCTGGATGATGTTGTGGCGGGTCGCCTTGGTGCCCAGATTGTGCTGCTCCATGAGCTCGATCAGCGTCCCTTGGCCATATCGCCCGGGCGGCTGGGTCTCCTTGGAATCCAGGTACTTCTCCACCAGCCGAGCGATGTCACCCTCTTTGAGAGGCGGCAGCTCCGTGTCCTTCTGCCGGCTGTACGGATAGTAGGCCAGCCAGCCCGGCTCGAGCACCCGCGAACCCCGCAGGAAGAAGGGCTCGGCGTCGATGTCCAGATCGATGCGGTTGGATTCGGAAACGGCGTCGTCGGCCAGGGTGGCAAAAAAGCGGCGCACCACCAGTTCGTAGATCCGCCACTCCCGATCTCCCAGTTGCCCCTTGCGGGCGGAGCCGGTCGGATAGATCGGAGGATGGTCCGTGGTGCGCTTCTTGCCGCGTGACGGTGTCAGTTCTTTGCGGCTCAGCAGTTCCGCCGCCTCGCGGGCAAAAGCGCTCCCGGCGAGCTCCTGCAGGGTCTCGCGCATATCCAACGAGTTGGGGTAGACCGTGTTGTCGGTGCGGGGGTAGCTGATCAGCCCGTCCATGTACAGGCTCTCGGCGATATTCATCGCCGCCGCGGCCGAAAAGCCCAGCGAGGTCGCCGCGCTGGTGTAGGCCGTGGTGTTGAAGGGAGCCGGCCGCGTCACCTTCTTCTGGGTGCGTTTGACTCCGGTCACCTTGGCCGGCCCGGCGAGCTTCTCGAAGGCCGTGTTCGCCTCGGCCTCGTCCCAGAAGCGCTCGGTCTTATGGTTCGCGGAGAAGTTGCGACCGTCGGCTTCGAGGTCCACGTGAACCACCCAGTAGGGTTGGGGCTCGAACGCGCGGCGCTCCTTCTCCCGGTCGACGATCAGCGCGAGCGTCGGGGTTTGCACCCGGCCCACGCTCAGGAACTGGCTGCCCAGGCGCGAGGTGGCCAGGGAGACGAAACGGGTGAGGGTGGCCCCCCAGATCAGGTCGATGTCCTGCCGAGCCTCGCCGGCCATGGCCAGCGGCTCCGAGAGGTGCTCAGGTTTGTCGAAAGCCCGGGTGATCTCTTCCTTCGTCAGGGCCGAGAAACGCGCGCGCCGAGACCCGCGCAGGAGTGACTCGTTGACCTCTTCGACGATATGGAGAGCCTCGAGACCGATCAGCTCGCCTTCGCGGTCGTAGTCGGTTGCGATCACCACCGAGGTGGCGTCCGCGGCCAGTTTCTTCACCGCACGCACCACCGACTTGGCCGAGGCCTCTTTGATCAGAGGAGCGTCGATCAGATCCGAGGGTTCGACCTTGCGCCAGTCCGCGTACTCCGGGGGGAAATCCACCGCAAGCACGTGGCCCTTGAGCCCCACGGTGACCGACTCCCGCCCCTGCTTGTCCGTGAACAAGTAGTAGGGGACCTTGTAGAAGGCTTCCTTGGTTACTTTGCCGGCCGCCAAGATATCGGCGATCTTGGAAGCGGCATTGTTCTTTTCGCTAATTATGAGGCGCACGTAGGTGCTGCTCCTGAGGTTGTTTTCGGAGGGTAACGATACCTATGGGTTCTGACGTCTGCAATCAGCCCTTTGTTGCACAGACGAAAAAGGCCGGCTCAAAAGGCCGGCCCCTCGAACTCTGCCGTCTATATGCCGGGTCCGCCGATTTTACTCCTTGGAACCGTTGCCGAGCGCTTCATCGACGGTTCGGTGGATCCGGAAGACCCCGTCGAATCCGGTGATGCGGAACATCTTGTCCAGTTGGGGATGATCCACCACCAGGGACATCTCGCCTTCTTCGGAGCGCACCCGCCGAAGCCCGCCGACCAAGACCCCGAGACTGGTGGAATCCAGAAAACCGACCCGGGTGAGGTCGATCACCAGTTGCTTTTGCCCCTGGTCGATGGCTTCCTGCAGGGCGGACTTGAGTTGGGGCGCCGTGTACATGTCGAGTTCACCATCCACCCGAATCACGTAGGAGTCGCCGGCCGACGATTTGTCTATCGAGAAGTCCATGCCCAAATGACCTTACCACTCTCTTTAGTGAGGCGCACGTTCACGACCAAAGCCTAGGGAACCGTGGTTTCCGGCGAGGCGGATCCTGCGGCAGGCGCAGCGGCGGAGCCGGCAGCCTGCGTCAGCGTCTCCATCTGCGCGCGCACGTCATCCGCGGAGGCGCCTTCCGGTTCGAGTTCCAGGTACTTGTTCCAGGCAAGTACGGCCGCATCGGTATTGCCCAGTTCCCGCTGGGCCACCCCCAGCAGCAGGAAAGCCTGCGCGTTTTCGGGCTCCAGCGAGGTCAACTGATTGAGGACGGGTACGGCCTCCTCGTAGTTGGCCGTGGCCGGGTGCATGTAGATGGCCGCCAGGCGCTGGTGCAGGGGACCGTCCTCCGGGCGCAGCGAGATCGCCTTCTGCAGGTACTCGGCCGCAAGATCCGGCTGATCCAAGGCCTCATACTGGGTGGCGATGCCAACCAGAGCCTCGAAGTTGTCGGGGTTCGCCGCCAGCTCGGCCTCATACCCCTTGATGAGCTCCTCGGGCGTCTGCACGTCCCCGGTTGCGGGTCCGCTATGGCCGGTCGAAGGTCCATCGGACCACAGGGCCGACCAGTTCATGTCGACTCCGGTGCCTACTCCCATGAAGACAAAGCTCAGCGCGAAGACCGCGGCCAGGCCGATGGCGACCCAGCGGGCCCACTTATCGATGCGGCGTCTATTTAACAGCAATTGAAACTACTCCTCGGAAAATCGGGTTACGTAAAGGAGAGTGCGAAACCGGGAAAAACCGGCCCGCCTTACGTAGCCGTCCAATTATGCCTCATGGAGGCCGTTACCTCCACCATTAACCGCGGAGCTTGCTCCTGATGGCGGTGGCCTCGCTTCGGATCTCGTCCGCGTCGGCCGTGAGGAACTGCTTGTTGTCGTAGACCACCCGGCCATCGATCATGGTGAAGAAGACATCTTCCTGGTTGGCCCCATAGACGACCGCCGAGGCGGGGTCGTCGATGGGCGAGAAGTGGCTGTGCTTCATGTCGACCGCGACCAGATCGGCGCGCTTGCCGGCCTCGAGGCTGCCCACCTCGTCCGCCAACCCGAGAACCTGGGCCCCCCCCAGGGTGGCCATCTGCAGCACCTGCTCGGCCCCGATGCAGGTGGTCCGGCGCTGATCGGCGCGCTGGAGGAAGATCACCATGCGCATCTCGTCGAACATATCGAGGATGTTGTTCGAGGCCAAGCTGTCCGTACCGATCCCCACCCGCAGGCCGCGCTCGAGGAAGTCGCCCACCGGCGCGATTCCGCAGCCCAGTTTGGCGTTGGATTTAGGACAGTGGGCCACAGCGACATCGTACTTGGCCAGCACGTCGATGTCCGAGGGGGAGACCTGGACCAGATGCACGCCGATGACGTCGGGATCGAGGGCGTCCCATTGCTCCAAATACTTGACCACGCTCGTGCCGGTGGGCATCCACATCAGATCGTCCCAGCCGGCCAATTCGCGGAAGTCGTGCGCCAGCACGCCCGATCCATTGCGTACGAAGGTGACTTCCTCCACGGACTCAGCCATGTGGGTCATCACCTTGAGCCCATTTTTCAGGGCATAGGCCGAAAGGGCACGGAATAGCTGGCCGGAAACGGTGTAAGGAGCGTGCGGGGAAATGCCCACCTTGACCAAGGGAGGAGCCATGGCCCGCAACCGCCAGAGCTTTTCCTCCAGCCCATTGAGGCAATCCCGGATCAGGGTGTCGTCCATTCCGAAGGCTTCCTGGAACGCGTAGCCCCGCAGACCGAAGGTCTTGGCCGCATTGACCATCGCCCGGCCGTCGGACACGGTGTCCCCCACCGTGGTGATGCCCGAAGAAACGCACTCCGCGGCGCCCACCAGGGCAGAGGTCAGATACTCCTTCTCCCCCAGCGTCCGCTTGGCCGGCATGAAACGCAGCATCCAATCGCCGAACGAGCAGTCGTCGAAGAGACCGCGAAAGACCGAGTACTCCAGATGGACGTGGGCGTTGACGAAGCCCGGGAGCAGGACGGCAGCCTCAAAATTACGCGTCTCCTCGTCGGGATGATCGCGGCGGAGTTCGGACGCGAGGCCGACTTCGGTGATCTGGCCGTCGATGACGCGGACCGCCCCCTGCCGGATCGGCTGCTGCGAAATCGGTACGACCCACTCCGCTTCAAAAATCATCGTTCCTCCACCGTTACCTGCGCGACGTTCGTTTTGCGCGGCGGCGGCCGCGCGATGAGGCTCCGTTTTGACCGGGTCCCGCTGAGGCGGCCCGGGGTTGCCTGCCCCCATTCTAGCCGGGAGCCCTGCGCTATAGTAGGGGGCCAGTCCGGGCCACCGCCGCGGGAGCCGCTTCGCCACCGATGACCACGAACGAAGACAAGCACGCCGAAGCATATCTGGCCATGGTGAAACAAGTGCGCGCCCTGGACCCGGCCACGCTGGCGGCCAGGGCCGGCGGGCGCTGGCAGGCGGGGGCGCCGGATCGCCCCGACGCGGCGGCGCATAGACCGGAGGCGGCGCGGCCGGATCTCCCCGAGCCCGCCGGCCCGGCGGCGCCGGCAGGAACTCTGATCCTTCCCTCGCTGAATTCCACGCTCAGCCTGGTTTGGCCCGGGCTCGAGTTCCGGTCCGGGAACCCCCACCTCGCGAGCTTCCCCTTCCGGCTCATGGCCCTGCACTACCTCAGTCTGGTGGGCGGGGAGGAGCCCGGAGAAGACTGGGTCTCCTACCGGGAGATTCCCGACGGCATGTTCTATGCGGACACCATCTCCCGCGAGGTCGAGCGGCCGCTGGCCGAGGTGTACAGGAACGATCCCGAGGCCTTTCTCGAGGCCGGCGCCGGCTTGGGGGGCGACCCGCTGACGCTGGCCGATGCCGCCTTCGCGCTGCACCCCTTCCCCAAAGTGCCGGTGGTCTTCATTCTGCACGTCGAAGACGAGGAGTTCCCGGCTGAGTTCCCGGCCGAGGTCAAAGTGCTGTACGAGCGCTCGGGCGCGCGCAACCTTCCCCTGCAGGATCTGAGAATTCTCGCCGAGCACCTCGGGCGGCTGCTGCGCTCCGGCGGGGGCGAGGGCGAGGGCTAGTGGGAAGACGCGCGGTGGGCATGGTGGCGGGCGGCCACCCTGACACCGCGGCCGCGGGAGCGGAGGTCATGGAGCTGGGAGGCAACGCGGCCGACGCCGCCGTCGCCGCCTCCTTCGCGGCCATGGTGGCCGAGGCCTCGCTCACCGGAATGGGCGCCGGCGGTTTTGCCTTGGTGCGCGAGCCCGGGTCGGCGCCCCACCTCCTGGACTTCTTCGTCGCCGCGCCCGGGAAGGGACGCACCCCCGGCGACCGCGAGAACCGCTCCCATCTGGTGGCCTTCTACGTGCCCTTCCGGGCGACCACCCAGCGCTTCAACATCGGACCGTCCTCCTGCGCGGTTCCCGGGGTCGTGCCCGGACTGCTCACGCTTCACCGCAGGTATGGCCGCGTCCCCCTGGCTGCGGTGCTCGAGCCCGCAATCCGGCTTACCCGTGACGGCGCCCTCCTGGTTCCCCAGCAAGAATACCTGCACGACATCCTCGCCGGCATCCTGCACGACCCTCCCGAGATGCAGCGCATCTTCGCCCCCGAAGGCCAGCTGCTCAGGGCCGGTGAGCGGCTGCGCATTCCCGAACTGGCCGACACGCTCGAGGTGCTCGCCCGCGAGGGGGAGGCCGCTTTCCACAGCGGCGCTCTCGCCGAGCGCATCGCCGACTTTATGGAGGAGTCGGGGGGGCTGATCACGCGGGAGGACCTCGAGACCTACACGGTGATCGACCGCCGTCCGGTCGAGGTCTCCTACCGGGGGCAGCGCATCTGGACCAACCCGCCGCCCAGTTCGGGGGGCACCCTGATCGCCTACACCCTCAAGACCCTCTCCGACCGTCACTTGGCGGAACTCGACCCGTCGGCCGGGACCCTCGCCCTGGTGGAAGCGTTTGCCCAGACCGACCGGGCGCGCGCCGGCGGCTTCGACCAGGCGGTTCGCGACCCCGGGTTCGCCGAGAAGTTCCTGGGCAACACCACCCATATCTCGGCGATCGATGCCGATGGCCTCGCCGTTTCGGTCACCTCCTCCTGCGGTTCGGGATCCGGAGTGGTGGTCCCGGGAACCGGCATCATCATGAACAACATGATGGGCGAAGAGGATCTCAACCCGGGAGGCCACTTCTCGCTGGCTCCGGGCGAACGGCTGACTTCGATGATGGCGCCCACGCTGGCCGAGGTCTCGGCAGGATCAGGACTCCCGAGGAGCGCCGAAGGAGCCGGCGGCCCGGAGATGATTCTCGCTCTGGGGTCGGCGGGTTCGGAGAGACTGCGCTCCGCCATCGTGCAAACCCTGAGCAACGTGCTGGACCGGAGCATGGGACTTCAGCAAGCGGTGGAGGCGCCGCGGGTTCACCTCACCGGGAACACCGTGCAGATCGAGCCGGGGGTGCCGGACTCGGCGGTACAGGCCCTGGTGAACGCCGGTTACGAGGTCAACCGCTGGCCGGAGTGCGACCTGTATTTCGGCGGCGTGCAGGCGGCCGCCTTCTGGCCTTCTCCCTCCGGCCGCTTCGACGGGGGCGGAGACCCCCGGCGCGGAGGCAGCACCAGCCTGGCGGTTACGATTTCCTAACACCTGCCCGGCTTCGGCCGTTTTGGTCTGACCCAGGGCTATAATCCATCCCCTGATGAAGCACCTCGCATCCATGGCCCGGCGCTCCCCCTTGCGGCGGAGGATACCTGCACTGGCGGCCATGCTCGTCTGGATCGGCCTGGTTCTCTACCCCAACCCCGTCCCGCTCTGGCAGTCGCTGGATAGGCTCGCGCACCCTCCGATCGACCCGGCGGCGGCCGAAACGTTGGCCGCCCGGCTGCCCGACGACCCGGTGCTGATCGACGCCTTTTCCCGCGAATACATCCGATACGAGTCCGCGTGGCCCATCTATGGAATGCCCTGGTACTTCCCCAGCGTGGCCGAGGCCATCGAAGATGGCGCCGGAGACTGTCAGGCGCAGGCCTTGGTGGCGGCCAGCATTTTCGAGGCCAAGGGCATCCCCTACACCCTCAACTACTCCTTCGACCACGTCTGGGTGGACTACGAAGGCAAGCAGTACACCTCTCTGGAGGACCCCGCGCAGTCCCTCATGGCCTCGGGGGACGCCGGATGGCTGGCGCGGGTGCCCTCCCGCCTGCCGCTGGCAGAAATCGTCGAGCAGAGGGTGCGCTTTCACTGGCTGCCCATGCCCCTCGAGCGCAAACTGCTCCTGGCGCTGGGGGTGGTGGTGATCCTCTTCTGGGCTGAGTCTCTGCCGCGGGCGCTCAGCGCGCGGCTCTCCGGGGCCCGCGCTGCCGAAGCCCAGCGGGCCCGCGCCCTCGGGGCGAGGCTCGGCCAATGAGAAAGGGGCCCGAGGGCCCCCTTCGTCAAAAAGAGTAAGTCGGCAGGTGCCGAGCCACCCACGAGGCGCCCGGCAGTCCGCTTACAACCCCAGGAAGTTCTGGAAGGCGGTCGCCGAAGCATCCACCAGCCGTGCGGGCACCAGTCCGATGAAGAGCACGCCCGCCGCGGCCAGTGCCAGCGAGGCCGCAAGGGGACCGCTGATCGCCTCTCCTCCCACGAACTCCTCTTCGGATTCGCGGAAGAACATGTAGACCATCACCCGCAGATAGTAGTAGGCGGAGACGGCGCTGAAGATGACGGCAATGGCCGCCAGCCACACCAGGTCGGCGCGGACCACCGCGTTGAACAGGTAGAACTTGCCGATGAAGCCCGCCGTTCCCGGAATCCCGGTCAGCGAGAACATGAAGAGCGACATCAGAATCGCCGCCCAGGGCGACCGGCGCGCCAGGCCCGCCATGTCGTCCAGGGTGTAGTCGAAGGTCACGGGCTGCTGGGTCTTGAGGTACGCCAGCACGCCGAAGGCCCCCAGGTTCATGAAGGTGTAGGCCGCCAGGTAGAGGAGGATGGCCTCGCCCGCGAGCAGGTCGCCGCTCTGGCCGATGGCCCCCATCCCCGCCAGCAGGTATCCCACGTGCGCGATCGAGGAGTAGGCCAGCATCCGTTTGAGGTTGCGCTGAACCAGAGCAAAGAGGTTGCCGACCAACATCGTGAAGATCGAGAAGGCAATGAAGATGACGGTCCAGGTGTCGACCGAGGCCTCGAAAACCGCCAGGAACATCATCAGAATGGCGGCGAATCCCGCGGCCTTGGGCCCGACCGAGAAGAACCCGGCGATCGGGGTGGGGGCGCCTTCGTAGACGTCCGGCGTCCACATGTGGAAGGGGGCCACCGAGACCTTGAAACCCATGCCCGCGAACACCAGCGCGGTGGCGAAAGCCACGCCCAGCGTGTTCTCCCCGCCCGCGAGGGCGGTACCGACTTCGGCGTAGTTGGTGGCGCCGGTGAACCCGTAGACCATGGAGATGCCGTAGAGGGTGATGGCCGAGGCGAAACAGCCGGTCAGGAAGTACTTGAGGGCGGCTTCGTTGGAACGCAGCCGGTAGCGGAAGAAGCCCGCCAACAGGTAACTGGAGACCGCCATCAACTCGAGACCCACGTAGAAGGCCATCAGATCGCGGGCGGCCGCCAGTACGCTCATGCCCAGGATGGCGAAAAGCAGCAGGGCATAGTACTCGCCCAGGTGACGGTCGTGAGCCTCCAGGTAACGAGGCGACATCAGCACCGTCATCACTCCGGCCGCGGCGAACAGCACCTTGAAGAAGATGGCGTAGTCGTTGATCACGATCATGTCGTTGAAGCCCGCCATGTCCTGGCCGAGCAGCGCGAAGGCCGCGGCCCCGTAGGCCAGCAGCCCGGTGAGCGCAACCGCCACGACGGCGGTCTTGTCGAGCTTGAGGAAGGGTTCGACTACCAGCACCAGGCAGGCCGCCACCGCCAGGATGAGCTCAGGGATGATGGGAGTGACGTCAGGCGTCGGCATCTAGAACCCTCCGAGGAACGAACTTGCCAGTTCGATGATCGACTGCTTCTGGGCCAGGAACGGTTCCACCTGCGCGATGAGGTTCTCGCTGGGGGCTTCCAGGAACCGGAGGATCGGGGCCGGGTAGATGCCGATGAACAGCGCGCTGGCGGCCAGCGGCACCAGGGTAAGGATCTCCCTGGCGTTGATGTCCTTGAGCGCCAACCACTTCTGGTTGGTCAACTCCTGGAACATGGTCCGTTGGTACATCCAGAGCAGGTAAGCCGCGCTTCCGATCAGGCCAAGGGCGGCAAACACCGCAAAGACCTTCTCGTAGCGGAAGACGCCCAGCAGCACCAGGAACTCGCTGATGAAGCCGTTCAGCCCGGGCAGCCCGACGCTACCCATGACGAACAGGCTAAAGAATGCGGCGGCCACCGGCATGGGCCGGGCCATGCCTCCGTAGTCGCGGATCAAGCGCGTGTGCGTTCGCTCGTAGAAGAAGCCCACCATTTGGAATAGTGCGCCCGTAAGGATGCCGTGGTTGATCATGTAGAGGATCGAACCCTCGACACCCTGCAGGTTGAAGACGAACAGGCCCGCGGTGACGAAGCCCATGTGGCTGACCGAAGAATAGGCCACGAGCTTCTTCATGTCGGGCTGGATGATCGACACCCAGGCCCCGTAGACGATGGCGATCACCGAAAGGACGAGCACATAGGGAATCGCGTCGACGGCCACCTCGGGGAAGAAGCCGATGTTGAAGCGGATCATGCCGTAGGCGCCCATCTTCAGCAGGACTCCGGCCAGGATGACCGAGCCGGCGGTTGGCGCCTCGACGTGCGCGTCGGGCAGCCAGGTATGCACCGGGAACATCGGCACCTTGATCGCAAAGGCGATGAAGAAGGCGATGAACGACCAGATCGCCCAGTTACTGGGCAAGCCGCTGAGACCGTCCTGCAGCGTGAGGATGTCGAAGGTGGTCACGCCCGCGTCGGTGCTGTACCACCAGACCACCGCCAGGATGGCGACCAGCATCAGCACGGAGCCGGCAAAGGTGTAGAGGAAGAACTTGATGGCCGCGTAGACGCGCCTCTCCCCTCCCCAGATGCCGATGACGAAGTACATCGGGATCAGCTGGATCTCCCAGAAGACGTAGAAGAGGAAGAGGTCCATCGAGGTGAAGACCCCGATCATCCCGGTCTCCAAGACCAGCAGGCTGATGAAGAAGGCGAGCTCCCGGTCTTTGACATAGTTCCAGGAGCCCAGAATGGCGATCACCGAGAGGAAGCTGGTCAGCATCACCAGCAGCATGGAGATGCCGTCGACGCCCATGTGGTAGTTGATCCCGAAGCTGTCTATCCAGACGAAGTTCTCCTGGAACTGAAAGGCCGCGGTGTCCGTGTTGAACACTATGGCCAGGTAGATGCTGAGGGCGAAGGTCGCCAGAGAGGTGACCAGAGCGGTCGCCTTGTAGGCATTCGCCTTGCCCCGCATGAAGAGCAGCATGACCAGGGCCCCGATCACCGGCAGGAAGGTGAGAAGGGTGAGGCCCCGGAACCCCAATTGCTCAGCAAAGGTGAATTCCATGGTGCTCCTCCCCTTAGAGGCCGTACGCGATGATGACCGCGCTGAGGAGCACGAAGACTCCCGCGAACATCATCCCGGCATAGTTCTGGACCTTCCCGGTCTGGGCGGGGCGAACCGCCGCCCCAGAAACTTCCCACAGCTTGCCCACACCATTCACGATGCCGTCGATGACGGCGGCGTCGAAGGAGCGCCACAGGAAGCGGGAACCGTCGATCACCAGGCGCACGACCGTGGCGTCGTAGATCTCATCGATGTACCACTTGTTGTAGATCGCCTTGTAGAGAGGCTGAGCGGCGGCACCCGCCTTCTCGGGCAGGTCGCGCTGACGCACGTAGAAGAAGTAGGCCAAGATCACCCCGGACACGGCGACCGCGACCGAGACGATCATCAAGGTCAGGTCGATGGCGCCGAACGCCTCGTGGTGGATGCCCAGGATCTCGTTGGCCGGCTCGAACACCGGCTCCAGGAAGTGATGGAAGACTCCGGCCTCCGGCGGGAAGCCCAGGAAGCCACCCACCAGGGAGAGTCCTCCCAACACCATCAGGGGCACCGTCATGGACCAGGGAGACTCATGCACGTGCTTCTCCACCTCGGGCTCCATGCGCGACTCGTTCCAGAAGGTCATGAAGATCAGCCGGAAGGTGTAGAAGGCGGTGATGAAGGCGGCCACTAGACCAACGGCCCAGATTATGTAAGCCCCGTCCTTGAAGGTGATGCCCAGGATCTCGTCCTTGGACCAGAAACCCGCGAAGGGGAAGATGCCCGACAGCGCGATGGCGCCGGACAACAGGGTCCAGTAGGTGTAGGGGATCCGGGACCGCAGGCCTCCCATCCGGCGCATGTCCTGTTCCCCGGAGAGGGCGTGAATCACCGAGCCCGAGCCGAGGAAGAGAAGGGCCTTGAAGAAGGCGTGGGTGATCAGATGGAAGATGGCGGGAATCCAGGCGCCCACTCCCAGGGCCATGAACATGTAGCCCAACTGCGAGACCGTGGAGTAGGCCATCACCCGCTTGATATCCGTCTGAGCTATGCCGATCGAGGCGGCGAAGATGGCGGTGAAGGCGCCGATACCGGCGACCACGAGCATCGCCGTCTCGGAGCTCGCGAAGATCACCGAACTGCGGGCGACCATGTAGACGCCGGCGGTGACCATGGTGGCCGCGTGGATCAGGGCCGAGACCGGGGTGGGGCCCTCCATGGCGTCCGGCAGCCATACGTGCAGCGGGAATTGAGCGGACTTACCCATGGCCCCCATGAAGAGCAGCAGGGCGATGGCGGTCATGGTGGCCGTGCCCGCGCCCTCCACTTCGACGGCTTCGAAGACCTCGGTGTAGGTCAGGGTGCCGAAGGTGACGAAGAGCAGAAAGATCCCCAGGCTGAAACCGAAGTCGCCGACGCGGTTGGTGATGAAGGCCTTCTTGCCCGCCGCGGCGGCCGAGGTCTTGTGGTAGTAAAAGCCGATTAGGTAGTAGGAGCAAAGACCCACCGCTTCCCAACCGAAAAACAGCATCACGTAGTTGGCGCCCAGCACCAGCACCAGCATGCTGAAGGCAAACAGGCTCAGGTAACTGAAGAACCGGTAGTAACCGGGGTCGCCGTGCATGTACCCCTTGGAGTAGATGAAGATCAGCGTGGCCACGCCGGTGACCATCATGATCATGGCCGTGCTCAACCGGTCGGCGTAGAAGGCCAGCGGCACCTGAAGATCGCCCACGGGGATCCAGGTGAAGAGTTCCACGTAGAAGCCCTCTTCCGCCTGGCGCACCTCCCACCAAACCAAGAGCGAAAGCACGAAGGCGGCGGCCATGGCCAGGATCGGCAGCCAATGGGCCTGCTCCTTGATGAACCACTTTCCGAAGAAGATGGTGACCAGGAAGGCCGTGAGCGGCAGGGCCGGGATCAGCGGCACGATCCAGTTCATATACGAAGCGAATTCGTGTTCCACGCCGCCCCCTAGCCCTTGAGCAGGTCGAACAGGTCGACCATCGTGGTTTGCCGGTTTCGGAAGAGCGACGTCACGATGGCCAGACCCACGGCGGCTTCCGCGGCCGCCACCGTCATGGTGAAGAGCACGAAGTGCTGACCAATGAAGTTGTCGTGCAGGCGGCTAAACCCGATCAGGTTGATATTGACCGCGTTCATCATCAGTTCGATCGAGAGGAGAACGATGAACATGTTCCGCCGGGTGAGCACTCCCGCCGCCCCGATGACGAAAAGGAACGCGGACAAGACGAGATACCACTCGATAGGGATATCCACGCTATACCTCCTCTTCCACGAATTCGGGAATTCGTTCTTCGTCCGTGTCCGCCCAGGCCCGGGTCTCCATGAACTCCCGGCCTTCCTTGGCGGCAAGGACGACGGCCCCCACCATGGCGACCAGAAGGATCAGCGAAGCGATCTCGAAGGGGAGCAGGGCATCATTGAAGAGCCGCTCGCCCAGCAGGGCGACGTTGCCGCCACCGGCAGCCACCGTCTCGCGGTCGAAGGGACCCCCCACGGCGGTCCAGGTGGCGGCGAGCGCGACCACCACGAACTCGGCCAGCACCAAGGGCGTCATGATCAGGGCCACCCACTTCTGCACCGGGTGGAGTTGCTCCATGCTCTGGTACTGCCTCAAGTTGAGAAACATCACCACGAAGGTGAAGAGCACCAGAATGGCGCCGGCATAAACCAGTATCTGCACCACCGCGATGAAGAAGGCGCTGGTCAGCAGGTAGATGGCCGCGACGTTCACGAAGCTGAAGATCAGCAGTATCAGGGCGTGCACGATGTTGGAGCGCGTGATGACCCCGACCCCGCTGCCCACCGCGAGAGCCGCGAATACTATGAAGAGAACCTTTTCGACCATTCCCCCCCCTAGCGCTTTCTTAGCTCTTTGTGGAGGTTCTTCTGGTTCTCCACGAGCCAATCCTTGGTCAGGATCAGGTCGTTCTTGTTGTAAGTGCAGAACTCGAACGCGCTCGTCATGGCGATGGCCGCCCGAGGGCAGGCCTCTTCGCAGAACCCGCAGAAGATGCAGCGGGTCAGATCGATGACGAAGGAGTCGAGTTGCTTGGTCCCGTCCGGCCCCTCGGAGCTCTCGATAAAGATGCAGTTCGAAGGGCAGATAGTGGCGCAGATGTGGCAGGCGTCACAGTTGAGCTCGCCGGTTTCCGGGTCGCTGATCAGGCACTGCACCCCGCGAAACCGCTCAAATGGAGGGATCTGCTCCTTGGGGTATTCAACCGTGACCTTCTCGCCCACGAAGTAGGAGCCGGTTACCGACATCCCCTGCAGGATCTCGTAGAAGGTCGAGCTCTTTAGTATGTCTTTCAATCCCATAGGGCTACACCACGGAGATGATCAGGGCCGTAACGGCCAGGTTGGCAATCGCCAGCGGCAGGAAGATCTTCCAGCCGATATCCATGAGCTGGTTGTAGCGGTAACGGGGCAACGTCCAGCGTATCCACATGTAGAGGAAGATGAAGAAGAGCATCTTGCCCACGAGCCAAATGAACCCCGGGATGACGTCGAGAAACTCGAACGGCGCTCTCCAGCCGCCCATGAAGATCGTGGAGATGACGGCGGACATCACCACCATGTTGACGTACTCGCCGAACATGAAGATCCCCCAGCGCATTCCCGAGTACTCGGTCATGTAGCCGGCGACGAGCTCCTGCTCCGCTTCGGCCAGGTTGAAGGGATCGCGGTTGAGTTCGGCGATCGAGGCCACGAAGAAGATGACGAAGCCCACCAGCTGCGGGATGAAGAACCAATTCCAGAAGCCGCCGGCCTGAGCGTCCACGATGTCGACGAAGTTCAGGGTGTTGGCCATGACGATCACCCCGACCACCGCAAGGCCCATGGAGATCTCATAGCTGACCATCTGCGCGCCCGAACGCAGTGCGCCGAGGAGCGCCCAGTTGTTGTTGGAAGCCCAGCCTCCGAAGACCGGGCCGTAGACCGCCAGCGATCCCAGGGCCAGGAACAGGATGACCCCGGCGTCAAAGCTGGAAACCACCAGGTCCACGTTGTAACCGAAGATGTCCACGTCCATGGGACCGAAGGGGATCAGAGTCATGCTGACGAAGGCGGGAACGAAGAGGATGTAGGGAGCGATGCGGAACACCGGGCCGTCCGCCGCGGCGGGAACCAGGTCTTCTTTGGACATGAGCTTCGCCATGTCGCCGAACGACTGCAGACTGCCCCAGGGTCCGGCGTAGGTGGGGCCCATGCGGCTCTGGAAGAACCCGGCGAACTTGCGCTCGAAGTAGATGAGAAAGGGAACCATCCCCACCGAAACGGCGATGATGAGGATCAGCTTGATTATCAGGATGATGAATTCCGTCATCGGTCGCTGTCCCCCAGTACGATGTCTACACTCCCGAAGATGCCGACCACGTCGGAGATCATCTCGCCCTCGAACAATGCGGGCGTGGCTTGGCAGTGATAGAAGGTGGGCGTGACCAGGTGCAGCCGCTGAGGAATGGAAGTGCCGTCGGACACGATGTAGACGCCCATCTCGCCCTTCGGCACCTCGATGGCCTTGTACACCTCCCCCTTGGGCACCTTCGGTCCGCGGAAGGTCTGCATGAAGTCCTGAACCATCGCCGCAGAATCGCGCATGACCCGCTTCTTGCGGGGGAAGGTCTGCGAGGCCGCATCCTGGTTGATGTAGTCGCCTTCGGGGAGCTGATCGAGGCACTGCAGGATGATCTTGCAGGACTCGTACATCTCCTTCATCCGCACCAGGTAGCGGGAGTAGACGTCGGCGTCGTACTCGACCGCCACGTCGAAGTCCACCTCGTCGTAGGCGGCGTAGGGCTCGGTCTTGCGCAGGTCGCGCTCCATGCCGGTTGCCCTCAGGCTGGGGCCGGTGACCCGCCAGGCCACGCAGTCCTCCTGGGTGAAGATCCCGATGCCCTGGGTGCGCTTGAGGAAGATCCGGTTCTTCTCGACCAGACGCTGGTACTCCGCCAGCCGCCGCGGCATGAACTCCATGGCCGCCCGGCACTTCTCGACCCATCCGTCGGGCAGGTCCGCCGCCACCCCGCCGATCCGGGCGTAGCTGTGGGTCAGCCGGGCGCCGCAGAGCATCTCCCAGAGATCCAGGACGTACTCCCGGTCACGGAAACAGATCAGGAAGAAGGTCTGGGCGCCGAAGTCCATGACGTGGACACCCAACCAGAGAAGGTGGTTGGACAGCCGGCAGAGCTCGTCCCCAATGGTCCTTATGTACCGCGCCCGCCGGGGAACCTCGATATCCATCAGCTTCTCCACGGCCTCCGCGTACGCGTGGTTCATGGCGAAGGAGGAGATGTAGTCCAGCCGGTCGGTCAGCGGCAGGAAGCGATGGTAGCTCTTGACCTCGGCGAGCTTCTCCACGCCGCGGTGCAGGTTGCCGATGCTGGGCCGCGTGTTGACCACGATCTCGCCGTCGAGGTCGACGACCGCCTGATACACCCCGTGGGTGGAGGGGTGTTGAGGGCCCATCGATACGGTGATGAACTCGCTGTCGTCGGAGACCCGCTGGCGGGAAAGCCGCTTGCGCTCGCGCATCTCCTCCGGCGTAGCCCGCGGCTTGGGAGGGGCCGTGGGATGCGACTCGTGCCCGGCCATCAGATCTTTCCTTTCAGGTCGGTTCTGATTCGTCCGCCCACCAGGCCCCGCACCGGGAAGTCCTTGCGCAAGGGATGACCCTCGAAGTCGGCGTCCGTCAGGAGACGAATCAGGTTTGGGTGCCCCTCGAACTCGATCCCGTACATCTCCCAGGTCTCGCGCTCGCACCAGTTGGCCGAGGGCCACAGGGAGCTCAGGGTGGGAAGCTTCTGGCCCTCTTTGAGCGGCACCTTGAGGCGGAGCCGGTCGTTGGTGGCCATCGAGGTCAGGTGAACGGCGACCTCGAATGGCTGCTCGATCCGCTCGGGGTAGTGGTTTCCGGTCAGAAACTCCAGCCGGTCGAACCCCAGGCCTTCCTTGCAGTAGGTGGCCACCTCGATCAAATCCTCGGCGGCGGCCAGAAAGGTCAATTCCCCGCGAAAGACGCTGCTGCCCAGCAACCGGGCCCCGAATTTCTCCTCGATCTTGCCGAAGACAGATTTGAGCGCATCGCTTATCTGCTCACGTGTGGAATCCATGCCTCCCCTCTCCAACGAGCCCTCCTCGCCCAACGCGCTACTCACCGATCGCGGCGCGGGCGGGGATGACCGGTACTCTGTCGTAGGCGTGGTCGCTCTGCTTGACCTTGTCGCGCAGCATCTCCAGGCCCTGCCAGAGGGCCTCGGGGCGCGGCGGGCAACCGGGAACGTAGACGTCAACCGGGATCAGGCTGTCGATGCCCTGCACGACGTGATAGGTGTCCCAGACATTGCCCGAGATAGCGCAGGACCCCATGGCCAGCACCCACTTGGGGTCGGGGATCTGCTCGTAGAGGCGAACCACGCGAGGGGCCATCTTGACCGAGCACCATCCGGCCACGATCATGCCGTCCGCCTGCCGGGGGGAGGCGCGCATGGCCTCCATGCCGAAGCGGGACATGTCATAGCGCGGGCCCGCGGTCGCCATCATCTCGATGGCGCAACAGGCAAGGCCGAAAAGCAGAGGCCACCAGGAAAAGCTGCGGCCGAAGCCGAGCAGTTTCTCGAGTTGAGCGGGAATGGCGACGCCGGGGACGTGCTCCTCCGTCCGGTTGAGGTTGCCTTCGGCAAGCAACCGCAACTCGCGTTCGGAGGCCTCCCGGACCATTTCGCCGTTGATGTGGGGATGTCGCGGGTCCCGGGGGCTTGTCATTCCCAATCGAGGACTCCCTTCTTCCAGGCGTAGAAATATCCGACCAGGAGGATGCCGATGAAGATGAACATCTCGACCAGGCCCACCACTCCCAGGGTCCGGAAGGCCACGGCCCACGGATAGAGGAAGACGGCCTCGAGGTCAAAGAGCACGAAGAGAACGGCCACCAGGTAGAAGTGGACGTTGTAGGGCACCCGGGCTTCGGCGCAGGGCAGGACTCCGCACTCGTACGAGATGGCCTTATTCGGGTTCTTGCTCGTGGGCGACATCATGTGAGACATGGCGATCAGGGCGAAGGCGACGGCCGCCCCGATGAAGGCCATGAGCCCGAACTGAATCAGTAGATCGACGGTTGGGTTTACCATTGATCCCCCTACGTGATCAGGTGCTGGGGTTTCTTGTGAGCAATCTCACGACGCGTCACAATAGCAAACCGTTTCCGAGGATGCAACAGACTTCACATGCTAGAAAACAGCCCTTTATCCTGCAATTTAGGCCTTTTGCCGCCCACGGGGACCGTCTAAAGAAAACAGCCGGCTGGTTGAAGACCGTTCCTCAGGCATGTGGGTGCCCGCTGGCTTATACTAGCCTGCGAGTTGGGACCGCCCATAGCCGCCGTCCAAGCCCGAACCGGAGGACTGGTGCAGGCCGAAGAGCAACGCATGAGCGTGATCGAGCATCTGACCGAGCTCCGCAAGCGCCTGATCATCGCGCTCGCCGCCTTGGTGATCGGCGTGATCCTCGCCTTCGTCTTTCAGGAGACGGTCTTCGAGATCATCAAGCAACCGCTGAACCGGGCTCCAGTAGAAGCCGATCTGGTCACCCTCAGCCCCTCAGAGCCCTTCATGACCGCGTTCAAGACCTCGATCGTGGCCGGCTTCCTGCTCTCGCTGCCGGTCCTTGCCTGGCAGTTCTGGGCCTTCCTGATGCCCGCGCTGTACGAGAACGAGCGCAGGTCGATCGTGCCGTATGTGCTCTTCACCACCATTCTCTTCCTGGCCGGAGTCACCTTCGGCTACTTCGTGGTGCTGCCCGTCGCCCTGACCTTCCTGGTCGGCTACGGGGGCGATATCTTCCAACAGCAACTGCGGGCCAGCGAGTACATCAGCTTCGTGACCATGTTCCTGCTGGCCTTTGGCGTGGTTTTCGAGATGCCCGCGCTGATGCTGCTGCTGTCTTCGGCCGGCCTGGTCAACTCGGTCATCCTGGGACGCATCCGCAAGTACGCCCTCTTCGGCATCGCCATACTCGGCATGCTGCTGACCCCGGGGGGCGATCCTTTCAGCATGCTCTTGATGATGGCGCCGCTCTACGCCCTCTACGAGCTGGGCATCCTGCTGATCCGCGGCATGGACCGCCGCCGCCTGCGCCGGGAGCGCAAGGCGCGGGAGCGCGGGAACAACCCCTGAGGCCCGAAGTGACGAATGGGCCCGTGACTCCGATAGGAGCGGCGGGGTGCGGGCAGGCGCGACCGTGAGCTCCGGGGATTCGCCTTCCCCCCGCGTCGCCGTCTTCGGGGTGGGGAACCTCCTGCTCTCCGACGAGGGCGTGGGCCCGGCAACGGTGCATTTCTTGCTCGATAGGTGGGACTTCCCCGAAGAGGTATACCTACGTGACGCGGGCACGCCCGGCCTGGCCATGGTCGGCCACTTCCGCGAGTTCGAGGACATCGTGGTCGTTGACACGGTCCGCGGCGGAGGCAACCCGGGAGATGTGTACCGCTTCACCCCGGAGCAACTCCCGCTGGGGGCCGAACTCAGGGTTTCGGCGCACGACATCAGCATTGTGGATGCCTGGCAGTACGCCCAGTTACTGGGTTACGAGGCTCGCATGGTGATCGTGGGAGTGGAGCCCCAGGACATCAGCACGCCCCGAGTGGGCCTCACCCCCGCGCTCGAGGTGCGGCTACCGGTGATCGCCGAAGTGGTGCTCGAGGAGCTCGAAAGGCTGGGCGTCGAGGTGCGGCCTCGCTGACTAAAGCGCGCTGCGCAGCTCCTCGATCCGGTTGAGCACCCGGCGTTCGTCCCGCTCGAACTCGGCGCGCAGCCGCTCGGCCTCCTTGCCCCCGAGGTGCACCCCCGTGCCGCCCAGAGTAAGTTGCCGCTCGTGGGCCAACTCCTCCAGTTCTTCCTCGAGACTCGAGAGCTCTTCCTGGATCTCGGACTCGCTCATCTGCTGAGGATCGCGTAGATCGGCCAAGACGTCTCCCTCTCTTTGAGTCGGGTTCGCGGGCTCTCGCCCAGCTTGGCGAGGGCGTTCAGGCGGCATCGTAACATGCCCGGGGGGGTATTGCTCGTCCTCATCGCCTACTCCCCGGGCCCGCTCGAGCACGGTGGCGGCCGTGATGGCGAGCGTTGCCCAAAATGCCCCGACAGCGTAGCCCGCGAGCACGTCGGTGAGGTAGTGGACGCCGAGATACATCCGGCTGAAGCCCACCAGCACGATCATGGCAAGCGCCCCGAGCAGCACGTAGACCCGGGTCTCCCAGCGGCGCACCCAACTGGAGAGCAGCACCGCCAACACCAGATAGAAGGCCATGGCGGTGGTGGCGTGCCCGCTGGGAAATGCATAACCCGCCGCCGGCACCAGCGGCTCGATGAAGTCGGGGCGCTCGCGGTGAATCAACAGTTTGAGGGCTTGAGCGAGCAGGGCGGCGCCCGGGGCCGCGGTGAAAAAGATGAGGGCCTCGTAGCGCCGCCCGCGGTAAACCAGCAGGAGGCCCAAGACCACCGAGGCGGGGATCAGCAACCAACCGCTCCCCAGCCGGGTCAGCAGGTCCATCACCGAAGTCAACTCAGGCACGGCGTGCTCGTGCAGAAGGCTGGCCACCCTTCGGTCGGGGAGATCGAAGGGTCCGCGGCTGAGAACGGCATCGGTCAGCACGCCGAAACTCCAAGCGAGAAGCGCGGACGCAGCGAGGCCCAGAGTGAGGGTGAGACCGTAGGCCTCCCGCGGCGAGAAGCGGCGGACAAGCCAGTCGATCTGATCCCCGAATCTCGAGTATATGCGCCGGCTCAAGGGGTGACCCAGGGCTTCGTCTGTGACCGATCCCGCCAGCGCACCCAGCAGATCGCGGCGCCGCCAGAGGTAGCGGCCGAGCAGCCAAAACAGGCCGGCCGCGAAAATGAACAGGACCAGAAAGAGACTGATGCGCCCCAGCCATTGCTCCACCAGACGGTAGCTCCGCCCGGCGAGGTAGCCAAGCAGGGTCAGGGTGGCTCCCCAACTGGCGGCCCCCAGCACGTCATACGCGAGAAACCGAGAGTAGGGCATGTGGGCTGAGCCGGCGAGGAAGGGGGCCAGAGAGCGCAGGAATCCCACCCACCGGCCCACGAAGATGGTCTTGCCCCCGTGCCGCGCGAAGTAGCGGTCGGCCTGTTCGAGCCGCTCCCGGCTCAGCCGGAACAAGCGCTGGTGCCGCAGCAGGAAACCGCGGCCAAAGTGGCGGCCCAGCAGATAACCGGTGGTATCGCCCAAAAGCGCCGCCCCTATCACCACTCCGCCGAGCGTCCACGGATCCAGGTAACCCTCAGAAGCGGCCCCTCCGGCCAGAAGCACTGTGGTCTCTCCCGGAACCAATAGGCCGATGAAGGCCGAGGTCTCGAGGAAGGCCAGCGCGAAGACGATCAGGTAGCCCCACTCGGACAGGATGCGGATGATGAAGTCGAAGGGGATCTCGTAGCCGAAGATTTCCACTAGAGCCGACCGCCCCGCGGCCGACCGCCCCGCGGCCCTCCACGGCCGGCCGCGGCCGGCGGGACACTCGGCATGCTAGAGGACACCGATCAGAGTGATCGTCAGGAAGACGGCGTAGAGGAACCCGCCGAACAGGAGCGAGTTCACCCCCAGAGTCCCGGTCGCCCGAATGCGCAACCAGAGAATCGAACCCGATAGCAGCGCCAGGCCTGCTGCCAACAGGGCGGAATTGTCCAGATTCCACTCGGTGAAGAGCAGCCCCACGGACACGGGAATGGCGCTCTGGAACACCATCGCCCCGGTGATGTTGCCCATGGCAAGGGTGTCCTTGCGCTCCCGCATCCAGAAGACGCTGTTGAACTTCTCCGGCAGTTCGGTGGCAATCGGGGTCAGCAACAAGGAGATCACCAGGGCGGGGACCCCCAGCCCTTCCGCCAGGACGGTGAGCTCGCCCACGAAGAGCTCGGCTCCGAAGACGATCGCGCTGAGGGCGACCAGCAGTTGCAGCAAGATCCGCCGGAAGTCCGGGGCCCCGGCGGTGTAGTGAAAGTAGAGGGAGCGGGTCTCGCCTTCCAGATCGCCTTCGGCGCGCATGGTGCGGTAGACGTAGAGCCCGTACCCGACCAGCAGCAGGAGGGCCACCAGCGCTTTTATGGCGGACCCGGGGTCGACGATGCCGACGAGGACCGCAACGCTGTACGTGCCCAGGAAGTAGGCCAGGTCGCGGGAAAGGATGGTGCGGTTGATCCGGACCTCTCGAGTCCGTCTGCCCCGCGCGGCAAAGACGACGATGGCCACGCCGTTGACGAACATGGCCAGGGTCACGAGCATGAAGGGCGCGCCCAGTATGGCGCCGATGCCGATATCGTGACCGCTCTCGCCGGTCCCGAAGAATATCGCGATGATGGGGATCAGGGTCTCGGGCAGAGCGGTGCCGACCGCCGCAAGGACGCTGCCCACGGCACCTTCGCCGAGTTCGAGGTGTCGCCCGAACCACTCGACGCCGTTAACAAAAAGCTCGCAGCCGGCGAGGATGACCGCGAGACTAACCAGAAGTAGGATGACATTGTCCGCCATGAGCGGCGATTCTACCCGATCAGACCGCCTTCCGCAGGGCGGCCCCGCAGGCCCGCGCTTCGGGCTGCGGGCGGCCCAGTTTCTCCAGGTTGGCGCCCGACCGGGTTCGGGGCGGGCTTACATCACCATGTGCGATTCGTCGTCCAGCGCGCTGCGCTCGCGGCGGTGGAAGGAGTAGCCCTCCCGCTCCTTGGCCTTGGCCACCTCGTCCTTGAGGATTTCCCAGACCTGGGCGAAGAGTTGGTTGAAGTGAGGATCCTGCCGCAACTCGGCAATACGGCGAGGCCGGGGCAGGTCGATCTCGACCTCCTCCTTGAAGGTGCCGGGGTGAGCGGTCATCACGATGACCCGGTCGGCCAGCACCAGAGCTTCGTCGATCGAGTGGGTGATGAAGACCACCGTCTTGTTCGAGCCCTCCCAGATGCGCAGCAACTCTTCCTGGAGCAGCAGCTTGTTCTGCTCGTCGAGTGCGGCGAAGGGCTCGTCCATCAGCAGGATCTCGGGATCGTTGGCAAAGGCGCGGGCCACGCTCACCCGCTGCTTCATTCCCCCCGACAACTGGAAGGGATAAGCGTCGGCGAACTTGCCCAGGCCCACCATCTCGATATAGCGGTCGGCGACGGCACGCGTGGTCTTGCGATCCACGCCTCGGCATTCCAGACCGAAGGAGATGTTCTTGCGCACGCTCATCCAGGGAAAGATCGACTGGTCCTGGAACACCATCGAGTTCAGCGGTTTGTCGGGGTTGCGCTGGGCGATCCGCATCTGGCCGGAGGTGGCCGTTTCCAGCCCCGCCAGGATGCGCAGCAGCGTGGTCTTCCCGCACCCGCTCGGCCCCACGATGCACAGAAACTCGCCCTCCGCACGCGCAGGTCAGCCGCTCGAGGACGATCTTGAAGTCGGCCATCATCCTTCTCGCTTCCAGGGAATGACCCGGCGCTCGATCGCGGCGAGCAGTTCGGCGAACAGGTAGCCAAGCAGGGCGATCAGGAAGAAAGAAACGAACATCTGCTCGATCTGGAAGGTATCCCGGGCCGTCCATATGTTCTGGCCGATCCCGGCATCCGCTCCCACCATCTCGGCGGCCACGATGAGTAGGAGCGCCATGCCCATGCCCAACTCGATACCGGTGAAGATCAGGGGCAGGGCTCCAGGAAGGGCGATCTTCAGGTAGTAGTCTTTGCGGCTGGCACCGTAGTTCTTGGCCACGTCCAGGTAGATCTTGTCCAGGTTGAGCACCCCGGCCTGGGTGTTGATCAGCACCATGAAGAAGGTCCCGAGCCCGATGGTGAAGTACATCGCCGTCTCGGAAATGCCGAATACCAACAGGATCAGGGGATAGAGCGCCAGCTTCGGGATCGGATAGATGGCGGACACGATCGGCCGCAGCAACAACCGCACCGGTCTGAACAGGCCCATGGAGAGGCCGACGACCAGGCCGAGGAAACCGCCGCCGAAGAAGCCGACGAAGATGCGCGACAGACTCCAGCCCATGTCCCTGACCAACTCGCCGGAACGCAGCATGTCCCAGGTCTCGGCCAGGATGGCTGTCGGCGCCGGGAAGAAGCGGTAGTCCACGAGTCCCAGGTGAACACCCGCTTCCCAGAGCAGCAAGAGGGCCAACGGGGACATGAGACCGAGGAGGCTCCTGAGCCTGTCCGGGGAAAGCGGCAGGCGGCGCCGCTCCCGCCGCGCCCGCGGAACCGTCTCTTCCGTAACCGCCGTGTTCTGATCCGTCGCCACGCGGTAGTCCTCCGCTGTGCTGCTCACTTTTCCTACTGACCCTCGGCCCTACTGACCCTCGGGCGGCTCGTACGGCCCCAGGTAATCGACGGCGAACTCCGCGAAGGAGTTGTCGACCACTTCCTCGATGGGCGCCGGTTCTTCGACCAGCCCCTTATCCACGTAGAAGCGCTGATCGCGAGAAACCGCTTCGGCGTTGACCTCGCCGTTCGGGTTGAGTCCGGTGGGACGCATGATGGTCCAGAGTTCAGGGTCGTCAACGAAGGTGTTCTCGCTGAGCACCCGCACGACCTCTTCCCGGTTCTTGTCGCCCATGACGATGGCGTCGTTGTACATGCGCACGCCCTGCAGATAGGCGATCATGAAAGCCCGAGCCACTTCGGTCTTCTCGGCAAAGGCCGGGGCGTAGAGGAGTGCCGCCACCTGCTCGTCGGGCGCGTATTCCGACGCGTCCCCAAAGGCAACCAGGATGTTCTCTTGCTCGCCGCGCGTGATCAGGGGCTCGATCTGAACAGCTGCATCGGCAGCCCCGTTGGCCAGGGCTATGTTGAGGTCGGAAAAAGAATCGATGACCGTCGCATCGACGTCGTCGATGGTCAGACCCCCCTTGGCCAAGGCAAGCTCGAGGAAGAGTTCGTTGATGCTCCCTCGGGAGACGATCAGGATCTTGCGGCCTTCGAGGTCGCTGTAGTCCTGAATCTCGTCGGCGATCTCCTTGCGCAGCACGAGGCCGAAGTAGTTGCCCGCGCCTTCGACGTTGGTCCCGCTGTCCGCGACCACACGCACGCCGATGTCCCGCGCGGCGCCGTTGAACAGAGAGGCCGTGATGATGCCCCGCCCCACGTCCACCTGGTCGGCGGCCAGCGAGGTATACATGTCGGCGCCGGTGTTGAATTTGGTGTATTTGATATCGATGCCGACCTCGTCGAAGAAGCCAAACTTGTCGGCCAGGATGATGCCCGCCGTGCCGGGAGCATCGTCAAAGGCCACGTTGACCTCCACCCGCGGATCCAGCGGCTGGAAGCCGTTGTCGCCTTCCCCGGCCTGGGCCTCTTCGGACCCCGCCTCGGTGACCTCCGTGCCCTCGGTGGTGTCCACCGCCGGTCCGTCGTCGCCGCAGCCGGTGATAACCGCCAGCCCCAGCAGCACCAAGAGCGCCGCCAAACCCAAAACCCCAATTCGTCTCATCCTCGTCCCGTCCTCCGATAGGTTCGTGTTTGTCTCAGGGTTAGGCGGCGGAAACGCCGTCGGCCCTTGCTGCCTTCTTGAAGACCCCGCTCAGTCCCGCCTCCAGCACGCGCCGGCCAATCTCGTCCCGATCGGTGCTGTAGAGCCCCTTATCCTTCATGCGCTCGAAGTACCAGGAGCCGGAGAAGGTGAGTTTACGGCTGAGAAGACCCGCCCGCATAACCTCGCCCACGGCCGCCAGCGCATCTCCGACGGCGAGGCTCTGCGGCAGGATCACGGGTTCGCGGCCCTCGGCCTCGAGCACGGCATTCAGTCCGGCAACCGAGCCGCTGACCATCGCCTCGGTGTGGCCCACGAAGGGGCCGGTCTTCTCGCCGCCCACGAACAGGTTGGTAATGGTCTCGGAGCGCAGGTCGGCCCGGTGCGGAGTCATGGCCAGATAGCGGATGGAGTTTCCGATTCCCCCCGCGTATGGGTCCTCGTAGCGGGCATTCTCCAGCCCGGGCACGCGCCGCAACTGATCCAGGGGGAAGAAGGGGGTCATCAACTTGACATGGCCGGTGTCGAGCAAGACCAGGTTTTCGGCGAACTCGGGCAAAGCGTACTGCTGGCAGGCTTTGGCCCCCAACATCTCGGTCTTGCCCGCCTGAAGCTCGGGGGGCAGGGGAACCACGGCGACTCCGGTATCGGCCAGTTGGGTCCGCAATTCCGGCGAAACCGAATCCGAGTGTAGCTTGCACGAACCGCTCATGACGCCGACGGTGCCGTCCATGCGCGTGGCCCGCAGTTCGGCGATCCCGGCTTCCTGCGCCAGGCTCACCCGGCCGCCGAAACTGGGGCAGCGAAGGATGCACATAGCGCAACCGTTGCCGTGCCTGGTGCAGTTGCCCTGCGGCCCGAAGGACCCGGTGGCGTCGACAAAGGCGTCCGCCTCGAACCACCGGTCGGCGGCCGCCACCGCCGTGAGCCGCGCGCCGTCGTGCGCCGCTTGGCTCACTCGGGTGCGGGTCTGAAGCTCCACTCCCTGCTCCTCGAGAAAGCCCTTCACCGCCGGCTCGATCGTGGTGACGTCGTAGAGGTCGGCGTGCTCGTGGCCGGGAAAGTCGACGTCACGGTGGCGCAGGTTGGCGTCGATCACCGCCCAGAGCCCGTCCATGCCCAGAGCGATGTGCTCTTCGGTGGCGGTGAAGCGCCCGTTGTTGCGCAGGATCCCCCCCACGAGGCCGGTTCCGAGCAGCATGTCGGTCCGCTCGAGCAGTTGGACTTCGGCGCCGGCGAGCCTGGCGGCATAGGCCGCAGCCACTCCCGCCCAACCGCCACCGGCCACCACGATCTTGGACAACTGAGGAATCCCCCCTGCGTATTAACTACCCGAGTGGTGAACTGTACTACAGCCCACCCGGGTGGGGCAGCGCCCAATCAGTTGAAAGGCGATAAATCTTGTCCACGCGGGAAGATGTCCTCCAGATGGTCGGTCGCATGAACAGGCTTGGGGTCGAGAAGCACAGCCGCGTGGACGTGCTGGATCTGCCCGAGGCCGACCTGCTGGAGGAACTCGCCGAGGCTTCCGCCGATGTCTCTTTGGGGCCCCGCCGGGGAAGCGACCTGGTGCTGTTGGGTGTGCAGGGGCGCGACAATCTGGCGGCGGTCCGCACCGTATCGCGCCTCATGCAGGGCGATTCGGTCCTTTGGGTGGTCTATCCCAAAATGGGCGCGGACGTGGAGGCGAGCGACGTGCGCGCCGCCGGCCGGACACAGGGCCTGGCGGACGTGGACGCCGCCGAAATCTCGGAGAGGCTGACCGCGATCAAATTCGTGATCCCATACGAGGAGGCATCGTCATGGCGATGAACCATGGCGATGAACCAAGACGCGCGCCTTAACGCAAGGTCATGAACCCGCTGTACTCGGCCGCCGCGAGCATGCGCCGGATGTCGTCGTAATCCGGATCGATCATCGGGGCGAAGCGGCGCACGAAACCATAGCCAAGCGCCGGCCGCGAGCGTTCGTCGCGAGGCAAATCCAGGAGCAGGGAGCGCATGCGCTCCTTGATCTCCTGAGGCAGACGCGAAGCCGCCACCATCGGTTGGATAGTCGACGGACCGAACACGTCGATTACCCGTAGCGCTCCCGCCAGTTCCGGCGAATCGCGAAACTCTACCGCGAGGATCTGCGAATCAATGGCGGCGGCGTCGACCGTGCCCGCCGCCACCAAACGCAGAGAGTTCGCATGGGACCCGGCTTCGACCACCCGGCCGAAGAAGCCCCCGGTCTCGCCGCGCCGGATCAACTCGTAACGGGTGAGGTTGTAGCCCGAGTGAGATAGCGGATCGTTGTAGGCCCAAGAGCGGCCGCGCAGCGCCTCAAAGCCCTCGATGTCGCTATCCCGGCGGACGATCACGTCGGAGAAGTAGATCGGGCGGTTTTGATAGCGTTCGCCCTCCAGCACGGGAGCGGCCAGCAGCTCCACCGGCGGAGGATCCTCCCGCCGCAGGAGCACGTAGGGCAGGCCTCAGATGAAGCCCGCGTCGACCTCGCCCGCAGCGAACTGCGAAAAGGACCGGCCGTTTGCGAACTCCACCGGTACGTCGAGCTCCCGGCCCATCTCCTCGGCGACGAATCGGTACACCGGCTCCAGGAGCGGCGAAAGAAAGTTGGCTATCCGCAACGGGCCCATAATGGGCTCCTACCACAGAATGGTGATTCGGTAGCTAACATGTACATGCGGCGATCTCCTGGAACACGTCGGCCGAGAGGTCGATCCCGATAATCCGGCCGGCCGGGCCGACCGCCCGCTCGAGCGCTGGGAAGTTGAGCCCGGTTCCGCAGGCGAGATCGAGCACCACGTCTCTAGACCTACCCCTCAGGCCTTGCGCGGCCCTTCCTCTCGGCGCTCAGTTCTTGCTCGAGCCTCGAGGCTTTCCAGCGACGCCTTCAGCTCGGCGGCCTCCGGCCATCCAGCGAAGATGAGGGTGTCGTCGACGATCAAGTTGGGGCTGGTCGTGACGCCGAACCGTTCCTGGAGACCCGGGTGATCCTCCACGTACTTGACCTCGTGCTCGATGCCCATCTCGGCGAGTTTGCGTTCGAGTATTGGACGGTGGCCGCATGATCTCGTGACTGGTACCAGTACCTTCACGGTTTCCTCCCATGCTCGAGCGCCTCGACGGCGTCACAGATTTGATCTGGGCTACTCGGTGTGTAAGACGGGGGCCGCGGGCTATGCCGGTGCCTCGATCCCGTTGTCGAGCCCCACCTTTACTTTAGCTTTGTGTAGGGGGGGTAAACTAAGCAAACAGCAGTTCCTTAGCAAATAGCCCGCCGGAGCCCCACGGCGCCGAGCGTAGAAGGAGGTATCGACAGCATGATGTTTGGTGGCATGCTTCTCTGGCCGTTGCTCATCATCGGCCTCATCTGGTGGTTCGTCCAGTCACAGCGCGATCGGGACGATCGCACCCAGCAATCCCACCCTTCCGCGGCGGGCCGGCCGGACGCCAGGACCCTGCTCGATGAGCGGTACGCCCGCGGTGAGATAGACGCAGCGGAGTACCGTGAGCGCCGCGCCGACCTCGAGCGCTAGAACAGCTGCGGGGTGCGCCGGCCTGCGAAAGGCGGGGGTCTTGAAAGGCGGAGGAAGAGTGCCACACCAACTCGCCTTGCCCTCCTGTTTCGCCGCAATGACGGCGGGTAAGCTCTCCCCATGGCCCAAGGCAAGACAAGTCCAGCGCTGTGGTGGGGCATCGGCTTACTCGTCCTCGGCTTCCTCGGGGTTTTCGTCCTCATCGGGCTGGCCGGTTCCGATGGCTCTTTCGGTTCTCGGTCGTTCTTCGACGGCGACGGCAACGTGCGCGAAGGCGACTTCGACTCCCTCGGCGAGCAGGTCTTCCTGACCGGCCGGGGTGCCGACGGGCGCCTCATTGCCCGTTCGGGAGGCTTCGGCGGCATGATGGGGGTCGTCGCCTGCGCCGACTGTCACGGCGAGGACGGTCAAGGGCGTGAGATCCAGATGATGATGTTCGATATCGACGCGCCCGACATCCGCTGGAGCACCTTGACCGAACCCGAGGAAGAGGGCGCGGGGACGGGGAGTTCCAGCGCCGCCGAAGCCCACCCCCACGAGCCCTACGACCGCGATAGCTTCGCTACGGCGCTTCGTGAGGGCGAGACTCCCGGGGGCGAGGAACTCGAACGCGTCATGCCCCGTTGGGACGTTTCCGCCGACGAGGTCGACGCGCTCGTTGACTACTTACAGCAACTCTCCCAATAGGAGGCAGACGATGATGGGCGGATGGCACTGGGACAACGGCTTCGGATCGGGTTTTGGCTGGGTCGGCTTTTTCTTCATGGTGCTGTTCTTGGTGGTCATCATCGTCGGGGTCGTCCTGGTCGTGCGCTCGCTGAGCAACCAGAACCACGGTCACGAAGCAACCCGCAACCAGCCGCCTTCCGAGCGCAGCGCGACCCCCCTTGAGGTCCTAGAGGAACGCTACTCGCGCGGCGAGATCGACCGCCAGGAGTTCCTGGATAGAAAGAGCGACCTGACCGGCTAGGGACACGGGCCCACCGTTCATTTCGCCTCCGCTTCTCGAGGGGGATAGCACCCAGCGTCCTGCAAGACGCGCCGCACCGCCTCGACCACGACGTCCGGCTCGGTGACTTGGGGAAAGTGCCCGCTTCGCCGGGCGACGACGTGCCTTCCTTGCGGTGAGAGGGCTGCCAGTTGCGACTGGCGATAGGCCCACACATTCCGAAAAGCCCGCGGCATCATCGGCGAATGCTTCCCCCCACTGACTACCACCAGGGGAACGGCCGGGAACCCTGCCGCCTCGGTGACGCTTTTTGCGGTATCCGCCAGGTGCGCCACGGCGGACTGCTCTCCCGGCCCGGGCAAGAGATCCACGGTTCTTTGAAGAAACCGATGGGTCGCAGAGCCGTAATCCTCCAAGAGGAAGGCGTCCATGGGGGAGGTGGCCTCCACAAACACGACAGCGGCCGCCTCCTCCGGGTGGAGGCGCGCGAAGAGGTTGACGAACAGACCTCCAAGCGAGTGTCCGACGAGCACGTACGGCGGCGGGACGTGCGCAACGGCAAGCAACTCCCGCAGGCCTGCGACGACCGCTTGCCCGGTTTGCGGCTCGGGCGGCTTCCCGCTCCCGCCCACCCCGAACCGATTGTGGGCGAAGACGCTGCTCAGCTCCGCGAGGCGGTTCCAGACTCTGTCCCATCCCTCGATCGGCGTGCCCGCCCCGTTGAGTAGCACGATCGAGGGAGTCCCGCTGCCCCCGTGGGCGTACTCGATCGTCGAACCGGCGATCTGCGCAGACTGTTTGTCCGGGAGCGTCACGTCGTAGGTCCTCCACTCGTTGCTCACTGTCTACGAGGGCGGGCCCGCCCCTTCACCCGGCCAGGTGCGATCCCCACCCTTTGCCGGTGCGCGAACCCCCCGCCTGACTGAATCCGACCGCGCCTCCTTTCCGTAGCATACGGGCTAGTGAACGACCCATTCTAGGGAGGACACCATGGATACGCCCCGAGAAGCGACTCAGACAAGCGCAAAGGACTCCTCGAGGCAACGCCTGGTCTCCTGGCTGCGGCGGCCGCATGCAGCGGTGGCCACTGCCGGAGCACTCCTGGGTCTACTCTACCTGGCACTCCGGCCGCTGCTCATGCCCGCCGGCGCTACCGTCTATGTGGAGTTGGGCGTCATCGTCTTGCTTCTGCTCGGGTTTCTCCTCACTACCCTCGCCGCTCTTGGACTGCTGGTCGTCACCGGCGTCGCGGCGGCAGTTCCGCGGATGCGCGCATCCCGTCCCCGCTGGTACGCCCGGGCCAACCGGGTGGCCTTCACTGCCGTCTTCCTCCTGGCAGGATTCACCCTGGCGGCCCTCGTCAACGACCAGCTGACCTACGCGCCCCCGGTCCGAGATGCCGCCGACGACGAAATCGCCGGCAGCATCGCCTCCCTGGAGAAGATCGAACTCGGCGGCACGACCCAATACCTCACCATCCGCGGCCAGAGCCCGGACAATCCCGTGCTCCTCTTTCTGGCGGGAGGCCCGGGCGGCAGCGAGCTGGTCAAGACCCGATACGAAGACACCGGCCACGCCCTCGAGAAACACTTCGTCGTCGTCAACTGGGATCAGCCCGGCGCGGGCAAGTCCTGGAACGCCATGGACACCGACGACCTCACCCCCGAGGTCTATCGAGAGCACGCCCTCGAACTGACCAACCAGCTGCGAGAGCGCTTCGACGAGGAGAAGATCTACGTGCTGGGCGATTCCTGGGGCAGCGCCCTCGGCCTCTGGCTGGTCGATGAGCATCCCGAGCTCTTCCACGCCTACATCGGCGCGGACCAGATGGTGGCTTTTGTGGAGAACGATCTGATGATGTACGAAGCGGCGCTCGACCACGCCCGGGATACGGGTGACACCGCGACGGCCGCCGTCCTCGAGAAGAACGGCCAACCGCCCTACTACGACGATCCGACCATGCAGTTCATGCCCATGTCCATGGAGACCACCGAGGCCACGGCCCCCTGGGACGTCCGGGGGCATAACATGGCGATCGACAATCCCCTCGCCCCGGAGTACGGCTTCATCGACACCCTCGGACAGGTCTGGGCACTCTACTCGACCTTCAACGAGGTCTATCCCCAGCTCTACGAGGTCGACTTCCGCGAGGATGTCACCGACCTCGAGATCCCCGTCTACTTCCTGGCCGGCCGCCACGATCTGAACGCCTTCCAGACGCTGACCGAGGAGTACTACGAGGGCCTGGAAGCTCCCCACAAGGAGTTCCACTGGTTCGAGAAGAGCGGGCACAACGTCGTCACCGAGCAACCGGAAGAACTCGAGCGGGTGCTCGTAGAACGGGTGCTCGAGCAGACCTACGCGGGGCGATAGGCCAAGGACCCGCGGTGGCTTCAGTCGCCCCCGACGCGCGTCGCCCAAGCCCGGCGCTACGTCTCGCCGAGCCCTACATCTCGTCGGGCAGTTCCCGCAGTTCGGTCATGGAGAAGACCGGACCGTCGACGCAGACGTAGCGCGGGCCCATGTTGCAGCGGCCGCAAATGCCGATGCCGCACTTCATCCGCTTCTCGAGTGTCGTATAGATCTGGTCATCCGTAAACTGGAGTTTCTCCAGGCTCTGCAGGACGAACTTGATCATGATCGGCGGGCCGCAGGTGATGGCGATGGTGTCCTTGGGCCGCGGCTGCTCCTCTTCCAGCACGGCGGGCACGAAGCCCACGCGCTTGTCCCAGCCGGGCACCTCGCGGTCGATGGTGATGACCGCGTTCACGTCCTTGCGCTCGACCCAATCATCGATGTCGTACTTGTAGGTCAGATCCTCCGGAGAACGGGCGCCGTAGATGATGGTGACGTCCTCGTAGTCGTCCCGGTGCTCGAGCGTGTAGTGGATGGTGGCCCGCAGCGCGGCCGAGCCAATCCCGCCCATCACGTAGAGGATCTTCTTGCCCTTCCACTCGTCGACGGGGAAGCCGCACCCCATGGGCGCGCGCACTCCGACCTTGTCGCCAACGCTCAGGTTATGAAGGGCGGTGGTCACCTCCCCGGTGCGCATCACCGAGAACTGCAGGTATTCCTTGGTGGAGGGGCTCGAATTGATGGCGAAGGTGGATTCCCCCACCCCGAAAATCCCCAACTGGCCCACCTGGCCGGGAGCGAAGCTGAAGTTCTCCATCACGGCTTCGTCGTCGAAGCGGACTCGAAACGACTTGATGTTGTGCGTCTCCGGGACGATCTCCACCACCGTGGCCGGCTCGGGCAGGTACGGGTTGCCGGCGGCGTTACGCGCGGCGGCGATGGTCGCGCCGGGGCGGATGTCGTCGATGGTCATGCGGCGGCGGCCGTCGCTCTGGACGCCGCCGGTCTTGACCGGATTGCGGGCCGCCGGGGCCTTGCGTGCTTCGCCGTTCCCTCGAGCGGCCGCTTCTCTTCCCGGAAAGTCCGCGGCCTGGGCGGGGGAGGAGGCCGCTTTGCGCTTATCGTTCTTGGCCATCTAGAGGTCCTCCCCAGTCTGGGCGTGGACACCGGCCGCCTCGCTGTCCTCTGCCGGCGCCGCCTCTGCCGCGTGTGGCCGGCCCAGGGTGCGAATCACCTCGCGCAAGTCGATCTTGGTGGGGCAGTAGCGGATGCAGCGGCCGCAGCCCGAGCACAGCAGGCTGTCGTACTTCTCGGGGTAATACCAGAACTTGTGGCTGAAGCGGTTGCGGAAGCGGGCAAACTTCTGCTCGCGGGGGTTGTGACCCGAGGTCTCGAGCGTGTAGCCCGGATTGAAGCAGTTGTCCCAGGTGCGCACCCGTTCCCCCGACTTCTCCACCATCTCGTCGGTGATGTTGAAGCAGTAGCAGTTGGGACAGACGTAGGTGCAGGTGCCGCAGGAGATGCAGCGCATCTGCAGGTCGTGCCAAGCGGGATCCTCGAAATTGTCCCGCAGGCCCTGAGGCACGCCCTCGATCTCGAAAGGCGGGTCGATGGCGGCGAACGCCTCGTCCTTCACGGTTTGCGCCGCGTCGGCCTGGCCGGTGCCGACGTCGGCGAAGCCGCCGAAGCCCAGCAGATTCTCGCCGCGCTCGGTCAGGGCTTCGGCGGTGAAGCCGCCTTCGATCCCGGTCAGCAGCAGGTCCACCCCGTCGGTGCCGCTGGGGCTGCCGTATACCGCCGTGCAAAAGCAGGTGGACCAAGGTTGGGCGCAGGTCAGCGCCACCAGCGTGGTGGCCTCGCGTTTGGCCATGTAGTAGGGATCGTAGTAAAAACCGCCGTAGCCGCCGAAGACCTGATCCATCTGGTAGTAGCCGCGGGCGTCGCAGGGGCGCAGACCGAAGATCACCTGCTCGGGTGCATCCTCCACGGTCTCCACCTGGAGCACCTCGTGGGCCGGCTCCTCGCCTTCGGCCGGGGGTGCCTCTTCGGCCGCCGGCTCATCCTTGGACTTCTTGCCGCCGACCTCTTCCTCTTCGGCCGCCGCCTTGCCCTTCATCTGGTAGCCGAACTTGAGGTAGGTCTCGGTCTGGCGGAATACGTAGTCCTTGGGCGACTGCCGGGTGAGCAGTTGCTCGAATTCGACCTCGGCGCCCGCCTCCCACGGCTGGAAGAAAAGCACCCCGTCCTGGTCCCGCTGCGGGGCCACGACGATGGCCGACTCCGCCAGGTGCGCCAGGAAGGCCTCGAGTTGATCCTGGGGTAGGAACTTCACGCCGCCCTCCTTTCTAGTGTTGGCCGAAGGGATCGTTTACGTCAAAGGTCTGGAAGACCGGCTTCTGCTCGAGGTCGATGCCCGGCTCGAAGTCCAGCATCTCCTTGAGTTCTTTGTTCATCTTGCGGTGGAGCAGATAGAGCGGGATCTCCACCGGACAGGCCCGGTCGCAGTTGCCGCAGCTGGGGCAGCGCCCGGCCACGTGGAACATGTGCACCATCTGGAACATCAGGTTCTCCTGCGCGTTCACCTTCTGGCTGACCAGTTTGGGCTGGCGCGCTCGGCAGACGCAGTTGTCCCAGCAGTAGCAGACCGGACAGGCGTTGATGCAGGCGTAGCAGCGGATGCACTTCTCGAAGGCCTCGGCCATCAGCCGGTCCTTCTCCGCCTCGGGCAGGGCCTCGAACTCCTCGATCTCCCGCCACATGGGGGCCTGATCCTCGGGTTCGGTCACGGCCTCGCCGGCCAGATCGTCGAAGTATCGCGGATTGGGGTATTTGCAGCTGCGGCAGTGATCCAGCAGGTACTCCTCGCGCGCGAGCTGCTTGGTCTCGCCGTCCTGATTGGTGACGCTGATCGTGTCGTCCTCGACCTCGATCTTGACCACCTCGTTGGCAAAGACTTTCGAGACCGCGCGGCGGTTGACGATGCCCTCGCAGGGCACGCCCACCACATACAGGCGTTCGCGGTCGACCAGCTCTTCTTGCAGCAGCGAGACCAGGGTGCGGCTGTCGCAGCCCTTGACCGCCAGCCCGATCTTGGCCTGGGGCGGATCGGGCATCTTGCGCTTGAGGAAGGCGGTCAGGTTGTAGGCCGCCAGCGGGTTCCAAACCAGCGCGTCGACCCGGTCGGCGCTGCGCACAAATCCGGGAATGACCTCGGACTCGTTGTAGCCCGCGGTCCAACCGATGAAGTAATCCACCCGGCCTTCCTCGAGCGCCGTGCGCGCCAGTTCGCGGATGCGCTGCTCCACCTCTTCGTAGTTGCCGTTGGCAGGGCTCACAGGGCCCTCCCCTCGCGAGGGCCGAGCTTCTCCACGCCCTTGATGAACTCGGTGACGACCTGTTGCCAGCGCTGGGCTTCCGACGCCGAGACCCAGGTGTACTTGAAGCGCTCGGGCTCGAAGCCCAGTTGCGGCAGCATGCGTTCGAGCAGCTCCAACTTCCGCCGGGCGTAGTAGTTGCCCTCGGCGTAGTGGCAGTCGCCGGGGTGGCAGCCGCTGACCAGCACGCCGTCCGCCCCCTTCTCGAAGGCCTTCAGGATATGCAGAGGGTCGATGCGTCCCGTGCAGGGAACCCGCACGATGCGGAAGTCGAAGGGCTGGCGCAACCGGGCCGTACCCGCCCCATCGGCGCCCGCGTAGCTGCACCAGTTGCAGAGGATGCCGACCACCTTGACGCGTCCCTCCCCGTCCCAGGAGGCGGTGGTGCCGGTCGCTGTTTCCGTTGCCTGTGCCATCGTCACCGCCTTTCTAGGTTAGGAGGACTTCTTCGATCTGATCGAGAACCGACTGAGTGCCAAAGCCCTTGAGGTCGATGCAGTTCACCGGGCAGGTGGCCACGCAGATGCCGCAGCCCTGGCAGACGGTCTCGATGATATGGCTCTTGTAGCTGCCGTCGCGGAGCTCCTCCTTCTCGGGAGCGCTGAAGGGGCAGACCTCGATGCACTTCCAGCAGGAGACGCACCGGTTCTGGTCGACCCGCGCGATCATGGGCGAGGTCTTCAACTTGTCCTTGGCCAGCAGTCCCAGCACCTTGGCCGCGGTGCCCGAAGCCTGCGCCACGGTGGTGGGGATGTCCTTGGGCGCCTGGCAGGCTCCCGCTAGGAAGATACCGGCGGTGTTGGTCTCGAGCGGCCGCAGCTTGGGGTGAGACTCTTTGAAGAAGCCGTATTGGTCGTAGCTGATGTTGAGGCGCTGGGCCAGTTCGGAGGCACCGTCGGCCGCCGTTATGCCCGAGGCCAACACCACGAGGTCGGCGTCTATCTCCACCTGCTTGCCCAGCAGGGTGTCCATACCCCGCACCTTGACCTTGCCCCGCTCCTCGTAGAGCTTGGACACGCGGCCGCGCACGTATTTGACCGCGAACTCGGTCTGGGCCCGCTTGACGAACTCCTCGTAGCCCTTGCCGAAGGCCCGGATGTCGATGTAGAAGACGTAGACCTCGGTCTCCATGCCCACGTGATCCTTGGTCAGGATCGCCTGCTTGGCCGTGTACATGCAGCAGACGTTCGAGCAGTAAGGCCGGCCCACCGACTCGTCCCGCGAGCCGATGCACTGGATGAAGACCACGGTCTTGGGCTCCTCCGGCTCCACGTCCTTCTGGCCCATGGTGGAGGGACGCAGCACGTGGCCGTGAGTGGGACCCGACGCGTTCAACATGCGCTCGTACTGCAGGCCGGAGATCACGTCGGGAATCCGCCCCGAGCCGTACTCGTGGTAGTAGTCCTCCCAGGGGAAGACGTCCTGGCCGGTGGCCACCACGATGGCCCCGAACTCCTTCTGCACGAACTCGTCCTGCTGCTCATAGTCTATGGCGTCGGCCGGACAGACCCGCTCGCAGACCCGGCACTTGCCCTCCTGGAACCAGCGGCAGTAGTCCACTTGGATCGCCGCCTTTTTGGGCACCGCCTGGGGGAAGGGGATGTAGATGGCCTTGGTAGTGGCGATCCCCTCGTTGAAAGCGTCCGGAGCCTTGGCCGGGCACTTCTGCTGGCAGAGCTCACAGCCGATGCACTTGTCCCAGTCGACCATCGACGCCTTCTTGCGGATGTCGACGGTGAAATTGCCCACGTAACCCTGCACCCGGTCGATCTCGGAGTAGGCCATGATCTCGATGTTCTCGTGCTGAGAACAGTCCACCATTCGGGGAGTGAGAATGCAGGCCGAGCAGTCGATGGTGGGGAAGGTCTTGTCCAGCTGCGCCATGGTGCCGCCGATGGTGGTCTCCTTCTCCACCACGGTCACCTTGAGGCCGGCCTCGGCCAGATCGAGCGCCGTCTGGATGCCGGCCACCCCGCCGCCGATCACCAGCACGTCCTTGTTCACCTCGACCTCGTTGGCGTAGAGCGGTTCCAGGTCGCGCACCTTGGCGACCGCCATCTTGATCAGGTCGTAGGCCTTCTCGCTGCCCTCGGGCTTGTCGGGGTGGATCCAAGAGCAGTGCTCGCGGATGTTGGCCATCTCGAAGAGGTAGGGGTTGAGCCCCGCCCCTTCTACGGTTCGCCGGAAAGTGACCTCGTGCATGTGCGGAGAGCAGGCGGCCACCACCACGCGGTCCAGGTTCTTCTCCCGGATCGCCTGCTGGATGGCGTGCTGACCGGGTTCCGAGCAGGTGTAGATGATGTCCTCGGTGTGGACGACGCCCTTGAGTTCCCCGGCGCGGGCCGCGATGCCCTCGGAATCGACGGTTGCCGCTATGTTGGTGCCGCAGTGGCAGACGAAGACTCCGATCCTCATTCGCGCTCCTCCACGTTCTCATCCGCGTCGCCGGCCGGCTTGGCCTCCGCTTCCTTCTTCTTGCGCTCGGCCTTCTTGCGCGCCTTCTCCGCCGCCTCCTGCGCCTTGCGCTCGGCTTCGGCCCGCACTTCCGCGGCCTTGGCGATCGCCCGTTCCACCACCGGGGTGGGGTCGATCAGGTGCTTGTCCAGCATCATCTCTTTGGGAGTGAAGCCCAGGCCCAGGCCGATAACCTGGGTAAGGTAGAGCACCGGCATGTGGTGGCTGGTGCCCATGGCGTCGTTTAGCTGGTGCTGGCGCATGTCCAGATTCTGGTGGCAGAGAGGACAGGCGGCCACGATGGCGTCGGCCCCGGCCTCCTCCGCCTGGGAGAGGATCTTCTCCGAGAGCCGCTGCTGAATGCTCTTGTTGGGCACGCCCACACTGGCGCCGCAGCACTCGGTCTTGTAGTTCCACCAGACCACGTCCGCGCCGGCGGCAGCCAGCAGCTGGTCCATGATCATGGGCTGCTCGGTGTCGCACTCGCCGGTGAGTTCGGTGGGCCGGGCCAAAAGGCAACCGTAGTAGGGCACCACCTTCAGTTGGGAGAGATCGGTGGTGGGTAGCTTCGCCAGGACGGCCAGCCCCACCTTCTCTTTGAGAAATTCAGGCAGGCTCCACACCCGGACCTCTCCCGTGTAGGGCTCGTCCATGATCTCGTTGACCTCGGCGCGAAAGTCGGCGTCGGCGTGGACCTCGACCTCGGCGTTCTTCTCCCGTTGGTAGCAGGCCGGACAGGGAGCCAGCAGTTCCTCGCCGATCTTGGCAGCCTGACGTAGGTTGCGCGTCGCCAGCGCCTGCGCCAGCAGGTGGTTGGTCATGTGCGCGGGAGACGCCCCGCAGCAGGTCCAATCCTTGACGATCTCGTAGTCGATCCCCAGCGACTCGAGCACGATGCGGGTGGAGCGGTCGAACTCGATCGCGGAGTGCCGGAGTGAGCACCCCGGGTAATAGGCTACGCCTGCCATCTGGCCTTCTCCATCGCTTTTTCGTAGATGCGTCCGACTTCGCCGGCCCCCGCCGCCCGCCGGGGGATGGGATCCAGCTTGCCCCGAGTCAGCATCGGCGTGCCCAGGCTGGCGTCGTTGAACGGCTGCCCCGATTCCAAATTGAAGCGCACCAGGAAGAGCGCCTCGTTCAGCTGTCCGAAGCGGGCAATGTTCTTGAGGAAGGCGTGGTTGAAGGTCTCCACATGCTCGGGCACGGCGATGCCGCGCGCGGCGGCGATGGTCTTGAGATCCTCGATGATGCCGGCCACGTCGATGGTGCGGGGGCAGCGGGCCGAGCAGGTGAGGCACTGAATGCAGTTCTGCACGCTCTTCGAGTGAAGCAGTTCATCGACCAGCCCCACCTGGAGCATGCGCATCAACTGGTTCGGCGGGTAATCGAAGGTGAAGTTGGCCGGACAGCCGGCGGAGCAGTTGCCGCACTGGTAGCACTCGGCCACGTCGGCCTGCACCTCTTCGATTAGCTTCTCGCGGTACTCGCGGGCCTGCTCAGGGTTGTATCTGATCAAGCCGACCTCCTGAGGTTGGCGGGGCTACGGAACAGGGCTGGCGCCAGGGCCGTTGCTCGAAAAAAGAGAATGTGCACGCCTCCACAAGGCGGGCACCCGGGCAGTATACATTGCCAACTTGCTCGCCACAAGCCGGAAGCCTCGGCCGACCTCCCGCATAATTGCCCTTTTTGCAGGGAGTTTTACTGTGCGAAAGAAACTGGTCTGACCACTGACCGCCCCAGCGCCAAGCCGCTGCGCCCAACCAGCCGGATGGCCCCCGACGCGGCCGGTTCACCCCTGCTGGTTCAGAAGACCTCAACCAGACCGTAGTCGGTCCGCCGTTGCGCGGGCACGAACCCGGCCTGGCGGATGGCGTGCTTGAGGTCGTCTGCGGAGACGCTGAAGGTCACTCCGGCCGCGGCCACCACGTTTTCCTCGATCATGGTGCTGCCCAGGTCGTTAGCGCCGAAGTGCAGCGCCACCTGACCCACCTTGAGTCCCTGAGTAACCCAGGAGGCCTGGATGTTGGGGACGTTGTCCAGGTATAGCCGCGATACCGCCAGAGTGGTCAGGTAGTCGACCGCTGTGGCCGATTCGGTTTCTCCCTCCAGTTCGGTGTTGCCCGGCTGAAAGGTCCAGGGAATGAAGGCGCGAAAGCCTCCGGTTTCGTCCTGCACCTCGCGGATGCGGCGCATGTGCTCGACCCGATCCTCCAGGCTCTCCAGGCTGCCGAACATCATGGTGGCGGTGCTCTTCATCCCGATCCCATGCGCCTCGCGCATGACCCGCAGCCACGGTTCGGTCCGGGCCTTGCGGGGAGCGATGCGTTCGCGCACGGAGTCCACCAGGATTTCGGCGCCGCCGCCGGGAAGCGAATCAAGGCCGGCCGCATGCAGACGCTCGAGCACCGTGGTGGTGTCCAGGCCGCTGACCTTGGCAATGTGAAGGATCTCGGGCGGCGACAGCGAGTGGACGGTGATCGGGAAACGGTCCTTGATCGCCCGGAAGAGCTCCTCGTAGTACTCCACACCCAGATCGGGGTGATGACCTCCCTGCATCATCACGGCGGTGCCGCCCAATTCGAGAGTTTCCTCTATCTTCTCGAAGATCTCCTCCCGGCTGAGCACATAGGCTCCCTCCTGGCCGGGAGCGCAGTAGAAAGCGCAGAAGTCGCACTGGGTGATGCAAACGTTGGAGTAGTTGATGTTGCGGTCGACCACGAAGGTGACGCGGTCCCCGGGAACCATTTGGGCGCGACGCTCCGAGGCCAACTCGCCCAGACGCAGGAGGTCGCGCGAGCGCAGCAGGGCCGCCGCCTCCTCATCGGAGAGCCGCTCGCCGGCACGGACTCTGGCGGCGACCCCGGAGAGGAATTCGGCAGTGGGCGTCACGCCGGCACCTGCCCCGCTTCTTCGGGTCCCCCGAACTCGTCCAGGAAGCGCAACTCGGCGAGTTCGAACAGCTCGCCCGCCTCGTGCGCAAGCTCGTAGTAACGCCGCAGGCCCGTCTGATATTCGGGTTCGAAGCCGTAGTGGAGCACGCGGAAGTAGCGTTCCAGGCAGTCCCTGCCAAAACGGGAGAGCCCCGCGGCGGCGTCCACCACCTCGTCCGCCCGCTCGCGGCCCACGCCCATGGAGCTCACCAGCTCCTTTTCCACCGAGAAGAGGGCCCGCGTATGGTCGTGGACGAACTCGCGCCGGGCGGCCCAGACCGCATAGACCATGGGGAGGCCCGTCCAGTCCTGCCAAACCTGCCCCAGGTCGTAACGCCGCGCGTTCGAGAAGGGGAAGTACATCGCTTCCAGTCCCTCGTCCCCGATCAGCAGGACCGCGCCCACCTCGTCCAGCGCCTGCTCGGGAGGCACCCGGAGCTCCACGTACTCGACGTCGCTGCCGTACCGCAGCTTGAGAATCGTCTTGAGCAGGGCCACCGAAGTCGCGCTCTTGGGGGTCAGCGCCACCGCAGAGATGTCCTCGATCGGCGCCCGCGTCACCAGCTGGATGCTGTCGACCGCTCCTCGGGAAGAGATGGAGAGGCGGGGGGAGAGCGCCAAATGGCGATGGTTTCGGGCGTAGGCGATGGAACTGATCGGGCCGAAGTCGATGGTGCCCGAAACCAGCATTCGGTTCAGATCGGTGGGCACCCCGGAGATCAGCTCGAAGTCGGCGGCCTCGGCCACTCCGGCCTCGGCCCGCCTCCGTAGCCCGTGGTAGAGGGGATAGCAGTTGAGGAACTCGATATGACCGACGCGTACGCTCAAGCCGAGACTCCCCGGCGCCCGCCCTGGGGGGCAGAAGCGGCGCCCGAGGGCTCCGCGGGCGCCTGTCCGGCCACGGGAAGGTAGAAGGTGTCGCGTTCGACCGGAACCCGCCCGGCGTCCGCGATTATCCGTTCCAGTTCGGCGCGGGCCACCGCCTGCCCCGCCTGGGATCCCGCCGCTCGGGTGATGGTCTCCTCGACGATGGTGCCGTCCACGTCATCCACTCCGAAGAAGAGGCTGACCTGCGCCAGTTTGAGACCGATCATCACCCAGTACGCCTTGATGTGCGGGAAGTTGTCGAGCAACAGCCGGGCCGCCGCCAGAACCTTCAAATCCTCGACTCCGGTGGACCCCGGCAGATGAGAGAGTTCGGTGTTCTGCGGGTGGAAGGCCAGCGGGATGAAGGCCAGGAAGCCGCCGGTTTCGTCCTGAGCCTCGCGCAGCGCGAGCAGGTGGTCGACCCGCTCCTCCAGGCTCTCGACATGCCCGTAGAGCATGGTGGCGTTGGTGGGCAGGCCGGCGCGGTGGGCCGTCTTGTGCACCTCGAGCCAGCGCTCCCCGGAAATCTTGCGCTCGCAGACCAGCCCGCGCACCCGCGGAGAGAAGATCTCCGCGCCGCCGCCGGGAAGGCTGCCCAGCCCCACGTCCTTCAGGTCCAGGAGCACCTCTTCCTCGCTCATCCCCGCATCCTGGGCGAAGTGGACGATCTCCGAGGCGGTGAAGGCGGTCAGGGTGATGTCCGGCACGGTCTCGTGCAGGCGGAGCATCATCTCCCGCACCTCGGCATAGCTCATCTGCGGGTGCTCGCCGCCGACGATATGCAGTTCGGTCGCCCCCAGCGCCGCCGCTTCCCGAGCCTTGCCGAGGATCTCCTCGAGGGTCAGGGCGTAGGCTCCCTCTGCGCCCGCCTCCCGGGAAAAAGCGCAAAAACGGCACATGTTCTTGCAGATGTTGGTGTGATTGATGTGCCGATTGTTGATGAAGTAGACGGCTTCGCCCGCTCCGGTCTCGGCCGCCTTGCGCCTGCGGACCAGGTCGGCCAAGCGGCCCACTCGGAGCAGATCCGGGCTGCTCAAGAGAGCCAGGCCGTCGTCGCGGCCGAGCCGCTCGCGGGCGCGCACCTTCTCTTCGACCAGATCGAGCGATGCGCTCAGGCGGGCGCCGGGGCCGTTCGCGCCGTTCGCACCTTTCGTGCCTTTCGCGCCGGAGGCGCGCGGGTTCTTGTTCTCGGGTTCGGTAGTACTCATTTGCTCCTCAAAGTCTAGACCGAGGCGTGATGAAGGGCGATGATCCCCCCGGCCAGGATCTCGTAGCGTGGATTCTGCATGCCCGCGGAACGCATGATCTCCCGCAGGGTTTCGGGATCGGGGAAGCGGCGCACCGAGGCGGGAAGATACTCATAGGCCGAGCCGTTGCTCCCGGCCAGCCGGCCCAGCACCGGCGCGCCCAGATCGAACCACAGCCCGAAGAACTGCTTGAAGCCGATGATCTGCGGCTGCGTGATTTCCAGACAGACGACCCGGCCTCCCGGACGCACCACCCGGCTCATCTCGGCAAAAGCCCGCTCGATGTCCGGCACGTTTCGGATGCCAAAGCCAACGGTCGAGGCGTCGAAGGTATCGTCGGCGAAGGGCAGGTCGAGCGCGTTGCCCTGGACGAAATCCACCCAGTGCTGATTGCGCCCGCTCTTCTCCCGTGCGACGGCGAGCATCTCTTCGGAGAAGTCGAGGCCCACCACTCTCCCCTGGGGCCCCACGACCCGCCGCAGAGCGAAGGCAAAGTCGCCCGTGCCCGTGGCCACGTCGAGCGCCGTATCGCCGGGCCCCACCCCGGCCAAGAGCACTCCCAGTTCGCGCCAGCGATGGTGAAGACCGGCACTCATCAGGGTGTTGAGCAGATCGTAGGAACCGGCGATGGTGTCGAACATCGCCCGGACCTTGCCGGGGTCAGGAGCCGCGTCTACGCGCTTGAGCAGTGGAGGCTTCACCAGAGGCCCCCTAACCCTGCAACAAGACCGCGCCCGTGGCGAACACGAAAAAGACGACGCTGATAAGGCTGTTCATGGTCATGAAGGCTATGCCCGTCTTCGCCAGGTCGGCCTCTCGCATCAGCCAGTTCTCGTAAGCCAAGAGACCCGCACTGACCAGAACGCCCGCGAAAAAGAGCCAGCCCACCCCGGTGACCAGACCGGTGAGGACCAGCAGACCGATCGAGCCGGTGTGAAGTACGCGGGGGAGCCAAATGCCCGCCTTATAACCGAGGTCCGCCGGCACCGAGTGGATTCCGTGCGAGCGGTCGAAGGACACATCCATGAAAGAGTAGATGATGTCGAATCCCGCGATCCACAAGGCCACCGCCCCGCCCAAAAGGAAGGGCTCCCAGGTGACTTCGCCCGTGACCGCGACCCAGGCGCCCACCGGTCCCAGGCCGATGGTGGCCCCCAGGAACAGGTGACAGAGCCAGGTCCAGCGCTTGGTCAAGGGGTAGATCAGGAAGGGAAGTACGACCAGGGGCCAGAGATAGCGGGTGACCTCGGGCAGGTTGAAGGTCGCAGCGATGAGCACGGCCAGGCTGACCAGCGAGAAAACCCAGCCTTCCACCCGCGAGAGTCTCCCCGCCGGCAACTCGCGCACGGCGGTGCGGGGGTTCATGGCGTCGATCTCCGCGTCCAGCAGACGATTGAGCGCCATCGCCAGGCTGCGGGCCCCCACCATGGCAACCGTGATCCAGAACATCCGCCAGAAACCGGGGATGGCCCCCTCGGCCAGGAAAGCGCCCACGTAGGCGAAGGGCAGGGCGAAAATGGTGTGCTCGAACTTGACCAGGTTGATGTAGAGCCCCAGATAGGACAGCACCCCGAGGCCGCTCTCGACCACGCTGCCCCGGTGACTCAGCCGGCTGGAATTGGCCATCCTAACGACCGTCCTCGCCCGGACGCCCGCGCCGGCGCAGCAGCCGCCCTCCGGCACGCCGGGCCAGGCTCGGCTGTGCCGCCGAGTCGCCACCCTCAGCGCCGCCCAGGTCGCCGAGTCCCCATTTCTCCAGTCCCAGTTCGCTCCAGAACCCGTCGACACGCCTCTTGACCTCGGGGTCCATGACGATATCCGGAGGCCACTCGCGCGGGTGGCCCTCCTCGGGCCACTTCTTGGTCCCGTCGATTCCCATCTTCGCCCCCCAATGGGGGTGGGGGGAAGAGTGATCGAGGGCATCGAGGGGTCCCTCGGTGATCATCGTATCTCGCTTGGGATCCACGTTGTTCAACACCCGCCAGGCCACCTCGGCGTAGTCGTGCACGTTAACGTCCGCGTCCACCACGATCACGTTCTTGGTGAACTGCATCTGCCCCATGCCCCAAACCGCGTGCATCACCTTGCGCGCGTGCAGAGGATAGGACTTCCGGATAGAAAGGATAGCGCAATTGTGAAATCCGCCTTCATCAGGCAGGTCCATATCCACCACTTCGGGCATGGTCAGCTGGAGCAGGGGGAGGAAGAGCCGCTCGGTGGCCTTGCCCAGGTAGGTGTCTTCCATGGGGGGAACGCCCACGATGGTGGTCGAGTAGACCGCATCTTTGCGATGGGTCAGGGCGGTCACGTGAAAAACCGGGTACTCGTCGGCCAGGGAGTAGTAGCCGGTGTGATCGCCAAACGGCCCCTCGGTGCGGCGCTCCCCGACGTCGACGTAGCCCTCGAGCACGATCTCCGCGTGCGCCGGGACCTCGAGGTCCACGCTCACACAGGGAACCATCTCCACCGCCTGCCCCCGGAGGAAGCCGGCGAACATCATCTCGTCCAACATCTTGGGCAGCGGCGCGGTGGCGGAGTAGGTGACGGCGGGATCGGTGCCGATGGCGACGGCGATTTCCAGGCGCCCGCCGGCCTGGCGGTAGTTCTCGGCGGCGTCCTTGTGCAGATGCCAATGCATGCCCGTCGTGTTCCGGTCGTAGACCTGCAGCCGGTACATCCCGGCATTGCGCCGCCCGCTGCGGGGGTCGCGGGTGAAGACAACGGGCAGCGTGATGAACGGCCCCCCGTCCAGCGGCCAGGTGGTGAGCACCGGGAGGCGACCGAGGTCCACCTCGTCGCCGCGGTAGATGACTTCCTGGCACGCGCCGTCCTTGACCATCTTGGGCCCGTAGCCGGCGATGTCCCGCAATCGGGCCAGGGCCTTCAGCTTCTCGACGAGCCCGCCGGGCACGTCCATGGCCACCAGTTCGCGCACCCGGCCGGAGAGAGACTCATAGCTATCCGCCCGCAGCGCCGCCAGCATGCGCCCGTGCGTGCCGAACTGCCCGATCAGCACGGGCATGTCGCTGCCTTTGACATCCGTGAACAGAAGCGCGGGTCCTTCGGCCTTGACGACCCGGTCCGCTATCTCGGTGATCTCCAATTGGGGATCGACCGGGGTACTGATCTCGGCCAGCTCCTTCCGCCTGCGGAGGAGCTCCATGAAGTCACGCAGGTCGTTCAGCGGGGGCTGCACTCCTTGGAGAGGTAGAAGGAGACCACCATGAGTTCGGTGGAGAGATCCACCTGGCGGATGAAGACGCCGTCCACCGAGGCGAGACGGGCGGGGGCGAAATTGACTATGCCTCTGACGCCTCCGGCTATGACCTTGTCGGCCACCAACTGGGCCACCTCTCCGGGAACCGTCAGAATGGCGATGTCCACGGGATTTTCCTGCAAGAATTCCGGGAGTTCGCGCTCCGGCCGCACGGTCACTCCATCGATGTCGCTGCCCGCCACTCGTTGCGAGCTGTCGAACACGCCGACCAGCTCGAAGCCCTCCTCCTGAAAGCCGCGATAGCGGGCGAGCGCGCTCCCCAGCTTGCCGGCTCCGAGGATGATCACCTTCCACTTTTCGCTCACGCCCAGACAGCGGGAGAGCTGGTCGATCAGGTACTCGACCTCATAGCCGACGCCGCGCACACCGAATTCTCCGAAGTAGCTGAAGTCCTTGCGGATCTGGGCGGCATTCGCGTCCAGGCGTTCGGCGAGCTCCTTGGACGAGACCTTGGGCACGCCCTCCCTCTCCAGCCGGTGCAACACCCGCAGATAGCGGGCCAGCCGCGGCACGGTGGCCTGCGGAACCTGAGACTTATCGATCGGACCTGGCGCCAACGCTACCTCCCCCAGTAAAGGTCAAACCGCAGCCGTCTATGACAACTCTCCCAACACCGCCCGGGCCGCCTCAATTGTCCTGTCCACGTCCTCCTCGGAGTGGGCCAGGGACAAGAAGGCCGCCTCGAACTGACTGGGAGCCAGATAGATTCCCCGCTCCAGCATGCCCCGGAAGAAGCCGGCGAACCGCTGGGTGTCGCTTGCCTTGGCGCTGTCGAAATCGGTCACCGGATGATCGGTGAAGAAGGCGGTCAGCATGGCCCCCACCCGCTGGACGGTCGCCGGAATCCCGGTCTCTGCGGACACCTGGCGCAGACCCTCTTCGAGCTGGGCTCCGCGCTTCTCCAAATACTCAAAGTTGCCCGGTTGGTCGAGCGCATCCAGGGTGGCGATGCCCGCAGCCATGGCCAGGGGATTACCGGAGAGCGTTCCGGCCTGGTAGATGTCACCCGCGGGCGCCACCCGCTCCATGATCTCGCCCCGGCCCCCGAAGGCCCCCACCGGCAGGCCGCCGCCGATGATCTTCCCTAGGGTGGTCATGTCCGGCGCGATGCCGAAGCGCTCCTGCGCGCCTCCGTAGGCGAGCCGGAAGCCGGTCATCACTTCATCGAAGATCAGCACGCTGCCCTGGGCGGCGGTGATGTCGCGCAGCCCCTCGAGAAAACCCGCCGCCGGAGGGACACAACCCATGTTCCCGGCCACCGGCTCGACAATCACCGCGGCGATCTGTTCACCCGAGTCGGCGAATGCCCGGCGCACGGCTTCCAGGTCGTTGTAGGGCAGACTGATGGTGTCACCGGCGGTTCCCTTGGTGACTCCGGGGCTGTCCGGCAGGCCGAAGGTCGCGACCCCCGACCCGGCGTGCACGAGCAGAAAGTCCGCGTGTCCGTGATATCCCCCGATGAACTTGACGATCTTTTCGCGCCCCGTGTAACCGCGGGCGACGCGGAGGGCGCTCATGGTGGCTTCGGTCCCCGAGCTGGTCATGCGCACCATCTCCACCGAGGGAACCGCGTCGACCACACGCCGGGCGAGCTCTATCTCGAGCGCCGAGGGAGCCCCGAAACTGGTGCCTTTTTCCAGGGCCCGCTCCAGCGCCTCGACCACTCGAGGATGGCGATGGCCCAGGATCATGGGGCCCCAGGAACCCACGAAATCGATGAATTCGTTGCCGTCCGCGTCCCACATACGGGACCCGTCGGCCCGCTCTATGAACAAAGGCTCCCGGCCTACCGAGAGCATCGCCCGAACCGGACTGTTCACCCCGCCGGGCATGAGTCGCCGGGCTTCGCGGTAGAGCTCGGAGCTCCGCTGGTCTTTCAAGGCTTCCCCCATGTATCGCGTAACCATGGCAAGTGACGGCTCTGAGCGCGCCGCAGAGGCGAATCTACCATATTTGTGAAAACCGAATCAAAGTGGCCAGGCGGCTCTAAATGGCCGATATTCGGGGCAGCACGGGGGCGGAACGGCCTCCTAGGACGACTGCGGAGAACGCGGGGAACGGGGAGAACTCGAATCCGGCTGATTCGCTATCCGGATGGTGGTCTCCGCAGAGCGGGTCAGCCCGACCAGGTCGGTCACGGTCAAACGCAGGCGGTACTTGCCGTCGGGGTAGATGCGCGTGTCGAAGGAATGCAGCTCCCCGGTGCCCGGCGCCGTGCCCGCGGCGAGCACCGCCCAATTGTCTCCCGACTCCCGGGCTATCTCGAGCTTCCAGGAGAGGAGATTCTCTTCGAGCATCGCTCCGACAACCACGCAGGTACCGGCGACGGCCTGATCAAAAGCGGGACGCGAGAAGGACACGTCGGGAGGGGTGTTGTCCACCACGACGAAGGAGGGTTCGGACCACGCGGTGTTCCCGGCGTAATCGCGCGTCTGCGCCTGCACGCGATATCTCCCATCGGGGACCGAAACGGTCTGCCAGCTTTCACCGTAGGACCCGCCGCTGAGAGGCACGGGTTGATTGATGCCGATCTGCCGGCCACTAAGCGACCATTCCTGAGTGCTTTCATTCCACGGGAAGTAGAAGAAGGCCACGTGGCGTATGCCGGACACGTCGTCGGCAGCCGTGGCGCTCACCGGGACCGCCCCGGTCACCAGGTAGGGCAGATTGGGGTCTTCCGGGACCGGAGGGTCGGTGAGCTCGGGAGCCAACAGATTGGTGTCGACGCGGAAGACCCAGGAGCGTTCTTCCTCCGCCAGCCCGCCCGCCTCGGAATGGAATTTCAGCGTGTTCGTCCCGGCGGGCGCGGTGAAAGAACCGGCATAGACCTCCTCCGATTCGTCTTCCCACGCATAGAAGATGGTCGGAAAAGCGCGCCCGGGATACTCCGGCACCAGCGTGATCCGGGGCACCGTGCGGTACCAGTCTTCGTCGCCGTCCGGGGAAACCGGCGAGACCGAGAGCGTGGTCTTCGGCAAGGGGCCGGTGCGCTGCTGCGCCTGGGGCTGCGCCTCCCGGCCCTCCCCGCTCTGCGCCCCCGATTGCACCCGCGGGCCGGCGGGGTCGGCCAGGGCGAAGGCGGGCGCCGCGGTTATAAGCAAGACCATAAGCGCCGCCAGCGCGACCACGCAGTGGCCGACCACCAAGCGGTTGATGGCGGTCGGCCGGCACCGATAGCAAAGGGGGAAAGGACTTCGAGCAAGCACTAGCCCTCCCCCACCGTCGTCGTCGTCGATCCGGGAGGCGCGCCCGCGCCGATAGTGGTGGTCGTCGTCGCGCCAGGGGCGGCTTCCGCTTCAGTGGTCGTGGTCGCCGCCGCGGCTCGGGCCTGCTCGAGCAGTTCCGGAGCAGTCTGGTTTTGCGGATTCTCGCTGAGCGCGCGTTCCAACTGAATGACCGCGTTATCCGTCTGGCCTAAGTCGATGAGCAGCCGGGCCAACTCAACCCTGACCTCGTCCATGTGGACCCCCATCGGCCGCCGGTCGATCACCTCGAAATACAGTTCAGCCGCCTCCTCGGTCCGGCCCAACTGGGCCAGCACCTCTGCCAACCCAAGCCGCGCCGGCGTGAAATCCGAATTCAGGGCCAGCGATTCGTCGTACGAAGCGGCGGCCTCATCCAGTTGTTCTTGGCGCTCTTGTAGAAGGCCAATCCGGTAGTGGGCCTCGAAACTGTTCGGCTGGACCTCGAGAAGAGCCCGATAGGCCGCGAGCGCGGCAGCGAAATCGCCCTCCCGCTCGTACGTGTGCGCGAGCAGGAAGTGGGCCTGTTCGTCCAGAGGATGCTGCTCCAGATATGCCCTGATCTGCGCGCGAGCCGCGGTGAGGTCTCCGGTGCGGATTTCCTCGGCGCCGGGCAGTTCGACCGCGGTGGTCGTCGTGGAGGGCGGTGGCGGGGTGGTCGCCGGCGGACCGCTGCTTCCTTCGTTGGGAAGCAGCAGCGAGACCATGATCGCGGCCCCGCCGGCGATGAACAGGGCGCCGGCGAGCAATAAGAGACGACGGCTGGAGATTATGCTGGGAATCCCTTTCCTCCACCTCTGGGTAAGCGCTTGAGCGACACGGAATTATCGCACAGGGCAGAAGTGCGATCTGCTAACATGGCGCTCGGGCAATCGCCCGCTCACTTGGTAAAAAATCAGGAGGACCCGCCCGACATGGCTCGCAGCGACAAGGACTTCTTAGGGCTCGAGGTCATCGGACTCGACGACGCTTCGCTTCTCGGCGAAGTGGACGGACTGATCGTGGACGAAACCACCAAACGGGTTGCCGGCCTGATCATCGACATGGGCTTATACGAGGCGAGCGTTCTGCCGTTCGACCGGATCACCGCCCTAGGCGAAGATGCCGTCCTGGTCGAGTCGGCCGAGGCCGTCCGGCCCCTATCCCAAGAACCGGAACTGGAAGCCGTCGCTCAGCGCTCCATCCAATTGGACGAGTTACTGATACTGACCGACGGCGGAGACGTCGTCGGCATGGTCGGCGACTACTTCGTCAATCCCGGTGACGGCTCCCTGGCAGGGATCGAGATCGTTATCGATGCCGAAGCCGGCGAGGAGACCCACGTGGTCCCCATCTCCGCGGTGGTGAGCATTGGCACCGATCTGGTAATGGTCTCCTCCAAGTACAGGACCATGGCGGTCGGAGGCCCCGACGATCTCTAGGAGATGTCTGGGTTGAGTTCCATCGCCAACCTGAATCTGCTCGGGAAGTCCTGATGAGCAATCCCGTGGTGCTTGCCGTGGCAGCTATCTTCGTGGTCGCCGGCCTGGCGCTCATCGTCCTTTCTTTCCTCGTGGGAAGGGAGGGCCGGCAAGAAACCGTCGTCGAAGAAGGCGGCGGCGACTTCCTCGATCGCCCTCTGACTACGGATATCGCGGACGAACTGGGGGGAAAGCCGGCTGCGCCCGCAACTGCCGGGGACGATGAGCCCACCCTGGAGTTCGCTTCCCCCGCCCAGACCGCCCAAAATGCGCAGACCGTGCCGCCCGCGCAGACCGTGCCGACGAGGCCATCCGGATTGAGCGCGGGCGAGCCTTCGTTGCCCGACGCCGCGTCCATCGCCCGCGCGGCCGGCACGCCCGACGACGGCTCCAGCGGCGCGCGGGGCACGGGGGACGGGATGCGGGACTTCGCTTTTCGCGTGACCCTCGGCTTCCGGCTGCTCGAAAGAAACCTCCTTGCCCAGGCCGCTGATCAATTCCTCCGGGCCACGGGGCTTACCGACGATCGGAAGGCCAAACTGACTTTATTCGTGGAGATAGGCAACGCATTCCGCAAACAACAGATGCCGACCCAGGCGGCGGCCGCATACTCACAGGCCACCGCCTATACGGACAACCAATTGCTGATGGAGGAACTCGAACGCACGCTGCAGGATCTGAGCGATGGAGCCTAGCGCCGCCCTGCACCAGCCCACAGCGCAACAGGAGGACGATCCCATGGCCCGACTCGACACCGATCTGCTCGGACTGCCGATAGTGAGCAAAGAAGATGCCTCCATCGCCGGCGAGGTCGACGGGCTGATCATCGACGAACAGTCCCTGCGCGTCGCCGGGTTCCTCGTCGATCTAAGCCTGTACGAGGCCAGGGTGCTCCCGTTCGCGAAGGCCCAGGCTATCGGCGAAGACGCCATCATCGTGGAGGCCGCTTCCGCGGTCGCCCGGCTCTCAGAGGACCAGGAACTGGAAGACCTGACCGAGAGGGAGATCACGCTTTCGGGGGTGGTGGCCATCACCCTGGCGGGCAACAACGTCGGGGCGGTGGGTGACTTCTTCGTCGATGGGCGGAGCGGCGACCTGGTGGGCTTTGAATTCCTTCCATTGGAAGAGGCCGTCTATCCTCGGGACACGGTGGTTCTGCCCATATCGGTCGTCCACCGTCTCGGGCGGGATATCGTGGTGCTGACCAACGACTACGACCAGCATTTCATGCCGAATGGCGAGGCGCTGACGCGGAGCGAAGCCCGGACCGACCGGGTGACAGGCCTCGGCCGGCCTGAGCCTGTGGCGCCCGCCCCGCCACAGGCCGACGCGGACGAGTCCCCAACGCAACTCCGGGCGTCCGGGCCCCCGTCGGTCGCCGAGGAATCCCCGGCCGAAACCGCCGAAGTCGAACCCGAACCCCCGGTCGCCGAGGAAGCGGAGCAGACGCAGGTCCCCGAGAAAAGCCAAGCACCGGAGCAGGACATCGCACCGGAGCAGGCCGTCGCGCCGGGGGAGACTGCCCCGGACTCTCTCGCGCCCGAACCGGATGGCGCGGCCGAAAAGGATCCCCCCGAAGAAACCGCAACCGCCGAGATCAGCCCGGCCGCCGCGGACGAAGACAATCTGGCCTCACAACAACGCCACTTTCTCGTGGGCAAAAAGGTGCTGCGCCGAATCGAGTCACCGTCGGGAGAAGTCATCGCCGGCGAAGGCGACGTCGTGGATTACGAGATGATCCAGCGGGCCAAGAGTCATGACCTGCTTCTGATCCTATCGCTGAACGTGGACTAGGGCGGGGTTACGCCAGCGCCTGCTGGTAGACCCTCAGGGTCTCGCGCGCGGCCTTGCCCCAACTGAAGCCCTCCGCCTGCTTGAGGCCCTCGCGGCGCAACGTTTCATAGAGATCGTCGTCCCTCAGCAGGCGGTCCACGCACCACACCAGCTGCTCGTGCTCGGTGGGGTTGAACATCATGGCGGCGTGGCCGGTCACCTCGGGCAGCGAGGAGGAGTTCGAGACGACGGACGGGGTGCCGCATGCCATCGCCTCCACCGGCGGCATGCCAAAGCCCTCATAGAGTGACGGGAAGACAAAGAGCTTGGCTGCGGAATAAAGCGCGGCGAGATCTGACTCCCGGATGAAGCCGGGGAAGTGCACCGACTGCTCCAGCCCGCGCCTCCCGACCTCGCGCCGAATCTTCAGATACTCGTCGGTCTGTGCGCCCGCGAGAACCAGCTGCAATTCGGGGTGTTGCTCCAGCACCCGCACCCACGCCTGCACCAAGAATTCGAGATTCTTCTCCGGCCGGAATCCTCCCAGCCAGAGAGCGAACACCTCCGGCAGGCCGTAGCTGCGCCTGACGTCCGCCAGGGTCTCCGTGTCCTCCACCGGGTAGAAGTGCTCGGAGATCCCGTTGTAGATCACCCTGACCTTGCTCGGGTCGATGGCGGCGTACGCGCTCAGGCACGACTGAGAGATGCGCGAGACGGTGATGACCAGGCGCGCGCGCGTCAGGGCCTGCTCCAAGAGGCGCCGATAACGGATGCGGCCGACCGGGCTGCGGATGCTCCTCGGGTAGATCAACGGGATCACGTCGTGGATGGTGACCACCGTGGGAACGTCTTCCGGGACGACGGTGAGATGTCCCGGGATATGCAATAGATCCACGGCTGAGCTCTTCACAGTGCGGGCGAAGGCGGAGCCCGCAAGCCAGGAGCCCGGCTCGGCATTGGAGGAGACCAGGTTGAAGCGGCGCCCTTCGGGCACCAGTTCCTTGTTGCCGTCCTGGCAGAAGATGACGAGGTCGACGTCCAACTCGGCGAGCCCGAGCAGCAGATCTCTCGTGTACCTGCCGATACCGCTGGTGTCAATCGCGCGCGCGTCGAATCCGACCCTCAAGTGACCCCCAAGACGAGGCAGGACAGAGTGGCGGACGACACTAAGGCAGCCGCCGGCGCAATTCTATCAGAGGGCTCACGGGCGAAGACCTATCCTTTGCGCGACGCGCCGGCGGTTTTTCGGGGGAGGGCTTGAGAAAGAAGACCACCTCGGCCTCCGGCTCGCAGGCCGCCGCCGCCCACACCACCAACCCCAGCCGTCCCAACTGCGACAGGAGCCTCAGCGTTTCCGACGGGGAGAAAGGCGAAGACGCCGCCACTTCCATCGGAGTCTTCTCGCCGTCGACGTGAGCCAGCACCTGGACCAGACGATAGGGCAGCGCGTGCACGTGGTCCGTCAGGTCCGCTGCCGAACTCAAGGCGACGCAGCCACCTCCGGGCCCGAGCACCGAGCGCAAACGCTCCAGTTCATCGACGGCCGAGGTTATTTCGATCAGGAAATCGTTGATCGGGAACATGACCGAGGTCTCGGACACCGCGCCCAACTCAAACTCGAACCAGCCATCGGCTTCATTCTCGACCGCGTAGAGGAGCGACTGCATGATCAGCCGCCGCAGCAGGTCTTCCATCTCGGTGCGGGAAAGGACTTCCTCCTCCAGCAGCAACTGACCGAGGCGCTTACCGTGAAGCCGGGCTTCGGCCAGCAGCCGGAACTTCTCCGCCTCGCTGAGCAGTCCCATGCACTCCAACAGGTCGCCGAGTTGCCACACCGACCCGGTGTCGGTGAGGCCGCTCAAGTGTCCGTCCTGCAGGTACACCGTAAGCGAGCGGTCGTCTTTGAAAGTGCACACCAGTGAACCCCTCTTTCGAAAAAGGGCACCGATCTGCAGGAGTTCCGCCACCCCAATGGTGGCCAAGGAGCCGGACGCCGACATGGCCTCTCTTTCCGCCTTGGAGCTTCTAATGTCAGGCAATCGGCAATAACGGAGAGAGGCTTGAGGGCGGCCCCGAACGAACGGGCGGCCGAACAGTAACGGGGAAGTTTACTCCGGCGGCCGGTTAGATTATAGTAGGACTAATCGTACTCCTGGAAGAAAGAGTTTCGTCTTGGTAGAAGATTTCGGGCAGATGGACGAGTTGCTGAGGGAGAGCGATCAGCCTCCCCTGCACCCGCTCTTCGGTAAGACCCGGCGGCTCCTCGACGACAACAAGCTCCAGCTGACCAAGAGCTGGCTTGGCCGGATCATCAGCGACATCAACGACCTTTCCACCCTGGAGAGCTTCCCCACGCAGGAAAGCATCAGCGCCTCGGTGGAACTCGTGGAAGGCATCGCCAGAGCCCTCGAGGACGAGGAGGCCATGCAGGAGTTCGCCCCGGGAGGCCGCTACTACGATCGCGCCGCCATTCTGGGGGCCTCGGTGGGTTCGGGCAAGGAGGGGATGCAGGCGCTGGTTCGCCACACCCTGGCGCTCGAGGAGTCCATCTGGTCCCTGCTGGCCCAGGCCCTCCGGCGCGAGGACCACGAACTGCTCTCCCTGGTGCTACGACTGCGCACCTGTTTGCAGGGCATCGCCGCCTCGGCCACCGAGAGCTACCACGAACGCTCGATCACCGAACTCGACCGGCTGGCGCACACGGATCCCCTGACCGGGCTCTTCAACCGGCGATACCTGGTGCAGCAACTGGAACGCCAGGTCGAGATGTACAAACGCTATCGCCACCCCTTCTCCCTGTTGATGCTCGATGCGGACAACCTCAAATGGATCAACGACACCTACGGCCATGCCGTCGGTGACGCCGCCCTGTCCCATGTGGCCGCAGTCATCCGTTCCAACGTGCGCGACGTAGATCTTTCTTTCCGCTTCGGCGGCGACGAGTTCATGATCCTCATGCCCGAAACCGAGGTGGACGTGGTCCGCTTGGTCGGCGACCGCATTTCGGTCTCGCTGCGCAAGACCAAGTTGAAGACCGACCATACCTTGATAGCGCTCCAGGTGAGCCAAGGCTCCGCCTCGTGTCCCTTGGACGGTCTGGAGACGGAAGAACTGCTGCAGCAGGCCGATGCCAGCCTGTACCAGATGAAGCAGCAGAAAGCGCGCCAGGGTTAACCGCAAAGAAGTGGGGCGGCGCCTCGCGGCGCCGCCCCAGTCGATCCCTTTCTCCTTACTTCACCGTCAGTCGAAAGACTGATACTCGCCCGTCACGTGACAGCGCGCGCAGGTCAAAGGATTGTGACACTGGAAGCAGGGCTCCGCGCCGGCATTACGCACTATCGGCGGGTGCTGTTGCCTCCAGGTACCGCCCCCCGCTTCGAAGCCGGGGTGGTGGCAGGTGTTGCAGAGCAACTCCTGCGGGTGACAGCGCAGACACTGCTCCGGACTGCCCGCGTCGCGCACCTGCGTCGAATGGACCTGAGTCCAGTCGGCGGGATGCGGCATCTCGGTGTTATGGCAATCCTGGCAGAACTGCTGAGCGTGGCACATCTCGCAATAAGCCCGGTCCTGGCTGGCCACGCCGGAATGCTGCGAGTCTACCGTGGCGACCAGTGCAGCCGGAGTTGCCGGCGGCAACCAGTTGGGCTCGGTGTGGTTGGCCGGAACCAGCGGGAAGTCCGCCGGGTGACAGACGCTACACTCGCCCGGGGCGCTGGCGTCGGCCTCCTGACCGTGGCAGGAGAAACACTTGAGCATCGGCGGTTGGTTGATCCTGTCGGGCTCGTGCGTCGGCACCACGTGGCATGACTCGCACTCGAACCCCTGATTCAGGTGTAGAGCGTGACTGAAGTTCGGGGTGAGCACTTTACTGTCGGCCAGGAACTGATTGAAGTCCGAGTGGCAATCGGCGCAGGTCTGAAACGACTCGGAGACCGGGGCCAGAGACTCACCGGCCGTTTCGCCGGTCTCGGTCGTTCCCGTCGAATCGGCTTCGGCCGTGGTGGTGTCGGTTACCTCGCCCTCGGTGTCCTCGGTCCCTGCGGTTGCTCCGGTGTCGGTGGTTTCCGTCGCCTCGGTGTCGGTGGCCTCCGGTTCGTCGTCGGCTTCCTGGCAACCGGCGAAGAACACCAGCGCAGCCAGTAGAAGGACCAGGGCAGATGCGAGCAGCAGGCTCTGATTTCGCAGTCTAATCATGCGTTCACCTCCTTCACTCTGTCCCGCGAAATGTGAATGACGTATTGGTTCTCGAGAGGCCGGCTAAGCCCTCCTCTCCAGGATCATCCCTTAACAAACCGTCCTGCGGTGTGGCACTCGGCGCAGAATGCCTCCTCGTGGCAAACAAGGCAGGTGGACTCCCCGCGCTCGTCCACGATCTGACCATGCTGTTCCGGCAGCCAATCCTCGGTGGGCGAGAAGCCCGCGTGGTGACAGTCGTTGCAGTATTGAGGCGCCTCCGGATGACACTGATTGCAGGTGTCCCGATTGTCCGAGGCAATGTCTCCATGGCCCGAATACCAATAGGCCGGATGAGGCATTGCCACCCCGTGGCATTCCACGCAGTAGGCGGGGTCTTTGGATTGATGACACTTCTCGCACACCTGTGCCCCCGCCAAGGCCACCGCTCCGTGGGCGCTCTTCCAGGTGTCGGGGTGAGGCATCTCCACGCCGTGGCAGCGTTCGCACCAAACCTCCACGTCGTGGCAGTTGTCGCAACTCTGCCGCGTGGAAGCATCGGGGTTGAGGTGCACGATGGGTTCGTCCAGATTGGGCGCGATCTCTTCCAACTTGCGGTGGCAGTTCTCGCATTCGTTGGGTGCGGTCTGTCCCTCGTGGCAGGAGAGACAGGTGCTCATCAAAGCAGCCGGCTTGCCAAAATGACCCAGGGGAGGGTTATGGCAGGTGGCGCATTCCACGTCTTCGTCCAAATGGGTTTGGTGGGAGAAGATCAGATCCGCTGACGGAGGAGGCTTCTGCAAGAAGTCGGGGTGACAAGCCTCGCAGGTGCGGAAGGGCTCGCCCCCGGACTCTCTCGGGGCAGCGTTCACGTCGGTTTGCTCACTGGTCGTCGGGAGTCTGCGAAGGTCCGTGCGGGTACGCTCGGGTTCCGATTCCCCCTGCGCCATGGAGTCCGGCGAGTCCCAGAGCACGGTACCCCCCAAGACCAGGAGCAGCCCCACGACCAGGAGCAGGCCGAAGCGTTTCTTACGGGAACCGATCGATGGGCGCATCACACACCATCCTTCCCGTGAGTCTGATGGATGTCGTGACAATCGGCGCAGTCCTGCTCGGTGTGGCAAAGCAGGCATTCGGCCCGCTTCTCCGCGGCCACAGCCGGGTGACCGGTACCCCAATCGTCTGGGTGGGGCATGGGCATACCGTGACAGCTGACGCAAAGCTCGGGCTCATGGCACTTGGTGCACGTCGCGGATCCCTGGTCCACCACGGGAAGGCCGTGGGTCTTTATCCAATCAGCGGGGTGCGGCATCTCCACCGGATGGCACTGCAGGCAGAAGTCGGGCTGATGACACTGCCTGCAGGACTCCAACTCCGGCACCGCCAACTCGCCGTGCTTCTGGTCCCATTCGGCGGGGTGCGGCATCTCGATGCCGTGACATGCCTGACAGTGCAGATGGATATCGTGGCAACGGGTGCAGACGTCGGTGCCTTCTTCGAGCACCTGCGCGCCGTGGTCATTTACGAAACCACCGGGGTGCGGCATGGTGATTCCGTGGCAATTCTGACAGTCACTCGGACGGTGAATCGGAGCCCCATCGTGTCCCACATCCGAGTGGCAGGCGCTGCAGTCGATCTCCTGCTCCAGATGGAGTTCGTGAGAGAAGACCCGTTGGTTCTCATTCGAAATGCGCTCGGCAAAGTCGGTGTGGCAGGACAGACATTGCTCACTCCTGACCGGTACTGCCGGGGCGGCCTCGGGCTGCTCGGCGGCGCTGCCCGGCGCCGCGGCTTCTTCCCCGCAGCCCAGCGCGAAGACCGCAACGGCAATTAACGCCGCCAGGAGAAGGACTCCCGGCAGGATCTCCGTCCCGCGGTGACGCCAGGGGGTCTTCATGGGGTCCTCCTCTTTCACTTAGCCCCCGTTTCCCGGCCCCCCGAGAACACCCCTGTCTTGACCCACCCGAACGTGGCAGTCCGCGCAGAAAGCAGGGTTATGACATTCAAAGCAAGCGTCGGTTCCCACGTCACCGACCACCGTGCGGTGCTGCCGGCGCCAGTCCGGTAGCTTTTCGAAGTCGGCGTGGTGGCAGGCATTGCAGTACTCCGGCGTATGGCACTTGTCACATGCTCCCTCGTTTTCCTGGGCGGCCGGCATATGCGCGACCTCCCAGTCCTCCGGATGCGGCATTTCCACCTGATGACAGTCCTGGCAGAAGGTCTCCTGGTGGCACATCTTGCAGTACAGGCGCTGCTGGAGCGCCTTCTGCGCGTGGCCGGCTCGTTCCGGCCCTTCGGCCAGAAGCCAGTTGGACAGGCTGTGGTCGTCGGTCACCGGGGCAATATCGGGAGTGTGGCAGGTCTCGCAGTCGGTCGAAGCCAACTCCCCGTCCTGCCCGTGAAGGGTCCCGTGGCACACGAAGCAGGTCTCGACGTCTACGTGCAACGTTCGTCCGGGTTTGTGCGGAAACTCCTTGTGGCACGCCTCGCAGCGGATGCCCTGGGCGAAGTGGGCGGGATGGCTGAACACCAGTTTTCGCTCCCGCCGCCAGTCGAGTTCCCGGTCGAGACGGTCATGGCAGTTGGCGCATAGGCTGATGAAGCTGGCCGGTTCGGCCGACACCTCCGGCTGCTGCTCCGCTTCGAGCAACCGCTGCCCAAAGGTCTCGGCGCTCGAGGGTTCACTCTCTCCACAGCCGGCCAGCAGGACCACTGCAACGGCCAGGACCGCGAGGAAGAGCAGAGCTGGTGCTCGCCCCCACTCGATCTGCGAATGCCCCTCCGGGGGCGCGAAGCTGTCTTTTTGCGGCATGCTCCCCATCACTCCGGCTTGATCTTTCCTTCCCGGACCAGTCGGTCGTACCAGGCGGCCTTGTCGTGCTTGACGTGCTCGACAGGCATACGCCCGGTGAAGATGACCGGGTCCATCGGAAAGACGTTCATGCGCAGGTGGGAGTTGTACAGGTGGACGAAGAGGATCCAGCCGATGGCCAGGATGGCCTCGTCACCGTGGATGATCCGCGCCACGTTGAGGAAGATGCCGGACACCAGCGTGCTGGTCACCGTGGGGAACCAGAGCGCGAAGCCCGAAGTGCCGATCATCGCGATCCCCCAGAAAACCGCCCAGTAGTCGAACTTCTCCCAGAAGGTGAAGCGCTCGAACCTGGGCCGGGGGCCGCGATCGAAGAACCACTTGACCATGCCCAAGGCGTCGGACAGATCCTTCTTCCAGAAGAAGATCGAGTCCGGCCCGAAGATCTTGGCCTTCTTGACCCCGATGTGGTAGCCGAGGTAGAGCACATGGACGACGAAGTCGGCGACCATGAAACCCGCCATCACGCGGTGGATCAGGCCGGCGTTCTGCACCCCGCCCCAGAAGCCCATCATCGCCTGAGCCCAGAAGTCATAGCTGTACTTCAGCGGCGGGCCGGTGAGGGCGCAGCCGATGAAGGTGGTCATCATGACGAAGTGGCTCAGCCGGTGGTAGGGCGAGAAACGGACATAGTAGTCCCGGCCCTCGACATTCGTCTCGGCAACCGCCGCTCCCTCCGGCCGCTCCTCGCCCACAGCCGGGTAGGTCGCCTCGGCCATTACAGCATCCCCCTGTGGTCGTTCTCGGGCTTATCGTTGGAGTGATCCTCCGGGCCGTTCGGCCGCCCTTCGCGCTCTTTCACCGACTCTTCCTCGAGGTGACGGATGAAGCCGAAGAGGCGTCCCGCGCCACGGCCGAATACCCCGAGCATGGTCCGGGTTTCTTTCTGGAAGTGCACGGTGGTGTAGGCGATGCCGGTTACGAGCACCACGACCAGCAACGTGCTGAAGAGGTAATAGACGGCACGCACGCCCCACCAGGCGTCCTGGAAGCCCTCCTGCAGGTGCATCTGGAAGTAGGTGAAGCCCTTGTTCGCGCCGGGGTGGCACTGGCGGCAGGCCTCGACCGTCTCCGGTTCGCCGGAGGTCAGGGCCAGATTGTCGTGAAAGCCGTGGCAGTCGAAGCAGGTGGCCGCCCGCTCATAGCCGAGTGAGAGCGCCTTGAAGTGGAACTCGTGGCTGGCCTGTTCGAACTTGTCCTCGTGGCACTGCCCGCAGGAGTCACGGGCCATGCTCATCTTGAAGTCCGCCGACTCCTCGCCCAGGTTCACCCGGCGAATGGCGTGCGAGCCGTGGCAACTGATACAGATCGGCCCCGCCTGATCCTCGTAGAAGCGCTGAGCGTGCTCCGAGGTCTGGTATTGCTGGAAGGCCTCCTGGTGGCAGCCTTCGCAGGCTTCGATTGCCACCTGCCGGAAATCCTTGTCCACGTCGATTTGATGGTTGGGAATGGTCAGGAGGAAGCCCTTGTGGCAATCGGAGCACTTCAGCTCGTCGTGCACGGAGCCTAGGAACTTCTCGGCATCGACATAGAGAGAGAGGTCCTCCCCCTCCTCCAGGTTTTCCGGTGGCGTGGGATCGGTGAAATTCGGGTCGCCGTGGCAGATCAGGCAGCCCTCGACATCTTGGGCCGAGGCCACGCCGACAAAAAGCCCAAGCATCAAGATAGCCGAGAACGCGGCCGAAGCCGCGACCCTCGAGACGCGGCGCCGGGGCCGCGGCAAGCCCACCCCCGTCAGATTCATCTTCTCCCCCGTATTCGACTGCAAGATCCTACTCACCTTCCAAAAACGGATTGCCAAGCTAGAACAGAAGCGGCCACACCACCAGCAACATGGTGTAGGTGGCGGCGAACAGCGCAACCACGCTGAATATGGCCATGAGCCACGAATTCACGCGGGTCATGGGTCCGGTCGGCGCGGGACGCACCACCTGATCGAGCGTCCCCGCCCGCAGACGGTTTTCGTATTCGGCGGGCCGGTCCGCGATGTAGTGATCGAGAGGCAGGCTGCCGCTGAAGATCACCTCGTCGGCGGGAAAGGACTCGGGGCGTCCGTGCGCCGAGAAGAAGTGGACGAAGATGAAGATCACCCCGGTGGCCAGGAAGGCCTCGTTGGAATGAAGCACCAGGGCCACGTTGAGCGACACTCCCGGGAGGAGGGAAGCGGTGAACTCAGGGAACCACATCATGAGACCGGTTCCACCGATCAGGACGGTGCCGGCCATGAGAGACCAAAAGTCGAACTTCTCCCAATAGGTGAAGCGGTTGAACCGCGGCTTGGGCCCTTTGCCCAGGAACCAGCGAAACATGCCCTTGATGTCCTGCCAGTCCTTCTTGCCCGGGACGATGGAGTCAGGGCCGAAAAGGGGGCCCTTGCGGGCGGCCACGTACCAAGCCATATAGCCCATTTCCAGGAAGAAATACGTGAAATTGAACACCGCCATCACGCGGTGGACGAATCCCGCCCCTTCGACACCGCCGATCAGGTCCATGAAGAACTCGGCCCAGACGCTGTCCTTGAACTTGAGCGGAATCCCAGTGAGGACCAAACCGAAGAAGCTGATCATCACCAGGTAGTGGTTGAACCGGTGAAAGGCGCTGAACCTTCTGTAGACGAGGCGCACCCCTTCGCGCGCGTCGGTGCCGGCCGCCATCAGTGGTGACCTCCTTTACGGAAGTAGAGACCGTTCTTGAGCCCCCGGTAGATGTACAGGAGCGTGTGAATCCCCCCGAAGGCGAAGACCACCACGATCATCGAAATGTAGAAGACCGCCACCGCGAAGACGATCAAAGGGGCATCGGTGGAGGTGGGCTGAATATGAACCAAGAAGGTGGTGAAGCCCTCGTCGGCGTCGGGATGGCATTTCTGGCAAGTCTCGAGGTCGTTGGCCTCAGAAAGCGTGGACATCGGGTTGTCGGTGGGCAGGATGAAGTGCGAACCGTGGCAATCCACGCAGGTGGACGAAGCCTCTCGCCCGAGGGTGATGGCCTTGCCGTGGTAGGTATCGAGGAAGGTGTCCTCGCGGCCGCCGTGACATTGCCCGCAGATCTGCTGAATGTCCTGACGATATTCCAGAGTGTCGACACGCTGCACCTGGTGCATGCCGTGGCAGTCGGTGCATCCGGGGGCCTGGACCCCACCGGCGACACCTCCCTGGCTCAGTTTGCCGTGATAGCTCTGCTGATACATCTCGAACTGGTCGGCATGGCAATTACGGCACGCCTCGCGCGCCGTCTCGGCGAAGAACTCCGCGTTCGTCACCATCTGATGCGGATTCTCGTGGGTGAAGCCGATGTGGCACGAAGTGCAAGGCAGCAGCCCGTGAGCCGAGTCCTGGTAGGCCTCGGGGCGGACGAAGAGATCCTGCGCTGTTCCGTCCACCTCTACTGATCCCAAGTATTCCTGCCCGTGGCAGACCAAGCAGCCGTTTTTGTCCGGCGCGGCCGGCTGCCCGCTCTCCTGCGCCCAGGCCCCCTCCCCCGAGAGGAGCACGAGCAGGATGACAGCGAGACCCCCGAGCCCCGCCCACCGACGAAGACACGTGAATTCTTTCGCTAACCCCCCGGCAGCTCCGGCCACCGTCTTCAAGATCTCCTCCTTCATCGGCCGACTTTGCTCTACTGAGCCTGACCTATTTGCATGCCGACTCCTTCGCTATCATGGCAGTCGTTGCAAAATCCCGGTGCGTGGCAGACGAGACATGCCTCGCCGCCGCCCTGAGCAAAGTCCCCGTGCTGGTTCACCCAGTTGGGCGGGTGCTGGACACTGTGGCACTTCTGGCAGAAATCTTCTTCGTGGCAACCCTGGCAAGAGCTGCGCCCGTCCCGATTGACCTCGATGCGATGGGTGTAGCGCCAATCCTCGCGTGCGTGCGTGGCCGGCGGCTGACTGTGGCAATCCTCGCAGAAGCCGGACTCCTGGGAGTGGCATCGGTAGCAGTCCTCGACGCGCTCACGGGCAAGGGCGCCGTGGTTTTCCAAGGCATCCACCGGATGACCCTGTTCGACAAAATCCTCGCGCGGGGTAGTGTGGCAGGTCTCGCATTCGTTGGGCGCCTGTTCGCCGTCGTGGCACATGTAGCAAACGTCCATGGGCGGATTGCCGCCCGAGATGGCCCGGCGGGTGTGAACCACGTTGAAGTGGCAGTCGGCGCAGAGCAGATCGCGCAACTCCACGTGGTCTCGGTGCGGAATCTTGATGTCCCCGCCGGGCGAAACGTTCCGGTCGAGAGAGTGACACTGCAGACAGGCCTCGTTCGAGGGCAGTTGGATCTCGTCGGGCATCTCTCCGTCGCCGAGGAATTGCCCGTAGATCTCCTTATAGGACATCAGCTTATGCTCGAGCGTGTTGATAAAGCCGGGATCGATGTGGCATTGGATGCAGTTGACGTTGGCGTGAGTCGAGTTTTCCCACAGCTCCACCGGCTCTTGCATCAGGTGGCAGTTTCCGCAGAAGCTCGGCGTGGAGGTCATCGCCACCGGCAGGTAGACGGCGGCGATCACGATAATCACGATGGCGGCCGCGATAAAGATCAGATAAGGCACCCGCAACCGCACGGGGCGCCCGCTCTCGTCATAGATTCGGAGAAAACGCGGCCAACGCATTACTCGCTAAACCTCTCTTCGATCCTCGCGCGCTCGGTCAGGGACTGGAACTCGCCCGGCTCGTGGCAACCGGATTTGGAACAGAAGGACTGGTCGGCGTGGTGGCAGTCGAAGCACTCCTGCTCCCGTCCTCGCGCGAACTCCGCGTGCTGCTCCAAAGCGAGATCTGCGTGCGCCTCTTCTGCGGTCGGGGGTTCCTGGTGGCAGGTGTCGCACTCGTTCGGAGCCTGAGTTCCGTCGTGGCACATGGCGCAGACCCCCATCGGCGGCACCGGGGTACCGCCCTCCGGAGTGTGGACCACGTTGAAGTGGCAGTGTTTGCACTGCAGGCCGCGCAGGGTGACGTGATCGTAGTGCGGTATGAGCAGATCTCCGGACGTGGAGGCAGTGCGGTTTAGGCTGTGACAACCCGCCTGCAGGCAGTTCTCGTTGCTGGCCGATTCGATGGTCGCCGGCATCTCCGCGCCCCCAACCAGGTTGGCGTAGATGTTTTGGGTTACCCGCACCTGGTTGACCACGTGGTTCAGGATTCCTGGGCGCACGTGACATTCGGCGCAGCCGAACTTGGAGTGGGTGGACTCCTCCCACGAGGAGATGAAGGGGTCCATGATGTGACAATTCGAACAGAACTGAGGCGTGCTGGTCACGTAAAAGGGCACGAAAAGGAAGGCTGCGGCAACCGTCGCCAGGCCGAAACCCACGAGGATCAGGTAGCGTAGACGTATTCGAACGGCCCGCCCACCCACATCATAGATGCGGAAGCGGAACCGTCTCCTCCCACCATCAGGCAACAACAGCTCCTTCTATGTAAGCAACGGGATGGGCGAACATCCCGAGGCCTCAATGGCCCACCCCGGCGAAGGGGTCTTCCTGGACCACCAGAGGCTCATGTCTTGCTCCCAGTTGTGGCAGATTTGCTGGAACTTTACAAGGAGCCTGCCACTTCAAAGGCCAACGCAAGAGATTTCACAAGCCCCTGCAGTCTGCTACTATAGCACCCGTCTAGAAGGTGTCCAGATCAAGCCGTCAAGGCCCAAGGATCAAGCAGGGGGAGCCCAGTTGGGATCGAAATTCGACTTTCCGAACTTCGTCGGACTGCTCTTTCTGGTGGGCGGGGTGACCCTGTGGACCCTGGCCGTCTTTCAGTTCCTCGAGTTCGACCTGATCCAGTTTCTCATTTTCACCGTTCTTGGCTTCATCATGGCGATCTCCGGTGGATATCTGCTCAAGCCCCCGGGAGCCCGTTGAGTCAAGCGGTGGCCCAGTCGCGTCCACCCGGGCGGGACGAACTCGCGGATCCGTTCCAACCCAAGAACGGCGATACCGGCGCCAACGACGACCCTCGGCTCGATACCTCGGCCTGGCGCATCTTTGGGCTTCGTCTCCCCCGGCGCTGGACGGTCTACTTCCGGGTGTTCGCCGCCCTGCTCTTGGCGTTGGCGATGCTCTGGTGGTTCACGCGCGACGTCACCTACGTAGATAACGTCAAGGTCGCAGGAATAGACGCCGTGCCGCCCGCCCAAGAGGAACCGCTGCGCGAGATGGCCGCGGAACTCGCCGCGATGGTCAATTGGCTTGCCGACCGCGGATACGCCTGGCAGTCAGGGGGACTGCCCTCCCTGCGCGCAGGAGATGCGCTCACGGCTGAGGAGGCCGCCCGTTTGGTCGCGGTGGGCACGGTGGAGGTGGGCGGAGGTTCCGCGCTGGACGAAGCGGAGGGACGACGGGAATTCGCGACGTTCTTGGAAGAGCGTGGATGGCGGCTTTCCGGAAGCCAGGGAACCGTCGCCGATGCCGCCGTCTTCGGAGCCGAACCGCTCGAGGCCAGGCTCATGGTGGACTCCGCAGCGCCCGGAAAAGAGCGGCTGATCCTGAGCGTAGTCGAGTAGACCCCGCCGCGAGCTACGTCAAGGAGTCCCGGGGGACCGCGTTGTTGTTGCCGGTCCGCAGATCCTCGATCATCCGTTTCGCCTCATCCAGGGAGAAGCGGGCGAACTCTTGTGCTTCCGCCAATCTGACCGCTCGATCCAGACTTCTGATCGCCTCTTGGCCATTGCCTCCCAGCGCGTATGCCACCCCCAAGTTGTAGCTGATCAGGCTGTCGCTGGGGGCGAGACCCACGGCCCTGGTCAGGGTGATAACGGCTTCCTGATAGTGACCCAACTCCATTAGGGCGATCCCCGTGTCGGTCAGCACGCTCGGGTTGTCCGGTTCCAACTGCAGCGCCCTGCGATAATGCTCCACCGCCTTGAGGAACTCTCCCTGATCAAAGAGCAGGTTCCCCAGGTTGATGTGTGCGGCCAGATCCTCTTCGTCTTCGCGAATCCGGCCGCTGTAGTAATCCTCCAGTATCGACGGGGCAACGCCAAGGCTCTGGAGTAGGGAGGCGTTGTCCACCTGGGGTAGGGTGGCCACGTTGACCTGGGCAGGCCGGGTTACGTACAGATAGGCCGTCGAAGAAAAGAAGAGAAGCGCCAGAAATGCGAAGAGCAGCGTCCACCGGCGCTCGCGGGCCCTTTCGAGAAGCCCCCTCTCCTGTTGGTGCAGCCGGTCGAGCTTTCCCTCGAACCGGTAGGCCTCGATCCCCAGCGCCTCGGCACGCAGCAGCATATTCAGGTCGTTGGTGACCAGGGTGGCTCGTACCAAGGGACGCCGGTTGATCGCCCAGGCGTGAGCGAGAATCAGGTCGTCCGTGCGCTCCAGATCGAGTTCCACGGGAGCATCCTCAAAATCACCCTCGGACTCGACCCGAAGAATCGAGCCATTGCCGAGAGGAACCCCATCCACCAGGCGGCCCTGCTGCGAGGCCTCGAAGAGCAGCCGGGTGGCCTTGCGTCCGTGATAGCGGATGCGCCGATCTTTGCCGCGCCGCTTGAGGTGATCCAGTTCCTTGAGCACGGCCGCGGGCACCACCACTTCCGATCCAGAAAAGAAGTAGAGCACTTCCGGATCGTTGAGGAGGGCGTTGGTGTCGACGACGTAGACTCGGCCGGAGTTCACCCAAGGATGTTAGCACGCGCCCTCCGGAAGACGGACGGGCAAAGAGGCGCTGCCAAGGCGCGGCCTAGCCAAGCGCCAGAGCGGAAAGCGGCTAGGGAGCCTGCGTCTGGGCCGGGACCGCGGTGCCCGGCTCCGCCGTGCCCCCGGCCAACGAGCCCGCGGCCGGAGCGAAGGTGAAGCGGCGGACGTGGCTCAGGTCGTTCCGAGCCGAGAGCCGGCTGATCTTGACCACATCTCCGGTGCGCGGGGCGTGCACGTACATGTCATTCCCCATGTAGATACCGACGTGATGTACCGGCCGGCCGAAGAAGACCAGGTCCCCGGCTTCGGGTGCATTCAGAGGAACGCCGTAGCCCATCATCGCCTGGTAACCCGAGTAATGCGGCAGGTAGACACCGTGCTGGCGGAAGACGTAGAGGGTCAGGCCCGAGCAATCGAAGCCGGACGGGGTCTCGCCCCCCCAGACATAGGGCACTCCCAGATACTTGAGGGCCGTCTTGACCACCGCGTTACCGTCGCTCGTGAGAAACGCGGCCAGGTTGAAGTCGGCCGGCATGACGTTGCGGGCGACGTCCAGTTGCTGATCCACCAACCCGCGGATCTCCGCATTCAGCGTATCCAGGTAGGCCTGGCGTTCGGCCATCTTGCCCTCGATCACGCGGCGCTGCTCCTCGAGCCGTTCCGAGGCGACGGTCACGTCGTAGATCTTCCGCGACAGCTCGTCCAGAAGCCGGTCGACGCGCGAACGCAGGGAAGAAGCCTCGCTCACCCGCTCTTGGTCGTCCTGGACGACGGTGATCAGGAAACTCATGCGCTTGATCAGATCCTGGACATCGGTGGTATCGAGGAGGAGTTCAAGGGGCGAGGAATCGCTCTTATACGCGCCGATCACCCGCTCTTCCAGAATCGACTCGAGAGTCTCCAGTTGCGTCTCGGCCAAAGAGAGCTCGCGCCGCAGGCTATCGGCCTCGGCCTTGACTTCTTCGAGTTCGATCATGCGGCGGTTGTACTCCTCGACGACGCCCGCCAGTTCGTCGTCCATCACCTGAATCTCGGCTGCGACCCGGATGACCTGCTGCTGCTTGGCCGTGATCTCCCGGGAGAGCGCCTCCATCTCGTCCACCCGCTTCTGGACTTCGGCGGCGCGGCGCTGCGCTTCGTCTGCCTGGGAGCCTCCGGGGACACTCCCGGCAAGCTCGGCGATCTGCTGGGCCTGGCGCTGAGCCTCCTCGGCTTTGCGCTTGGCTTCTGCCAAGGCTTTCTGCTGGTCGGCGGAATCCGCGAAGAGCGGGGCGGTAATCACGGTGGTATCGGGATTGGCCGGGTCGCCTGCCACGGCGCTGCCGTTGCCGGCGAGAGCTGTGACCGTGGTCGGAGTGGTGCTGCCGGGAGCGGCCAGAGCCGGTACGGCAAGCAGAGGAGTGAGCAGAGCCGCTATGAGCAGCGCAAAAACCACGACGCGGCAGACGGCACGGAGGGTCATGCGGCGACTTCCATCCTCAGAGTTCGGCAGCGAAAACACCCTCCTTCCTTACCCTCACGGCGCGAAGCTATCCCACTCCACGCAGAACCGGCCACCGTCGACGGTGACTCCCGATAATTAGACTGTAACGTCATCCGCCCTCGATCGCCAGACCAATAAACCGTGTCTCGGAAACCGGTATTGCGGAAGGGACCTCAGCAACCCTGACGGACGGGCTCATACACGCAGTAGGGCTCCTCGGCCAGGTAGTCCCCGGTTATCTCGTAGGCCCGCGCCCGGCAGCCGCCGCACACCCGGCGGTACTCACAGATGCCGCACTTGCCCTTGAGCTTGGAGACGTCCCGCAGATCCCGGAAGAGCTCGGACGTGCGCCAGATCTCGCTGAACTGCTGCTGTTTGACGTCGCCCGCCACCACATCGAAGTAGCCGCACGGCTGCACCTTGCCGGTGTGGCTGATGAAGCAAAAGCCGGTTCCGGCAAGACAACCCTTCGAGTGCGAGTCCATGTCGCCGTGTCCGCGGGACTTGCCCACCCCGCCGGCCATCATGGCGTGCGAATGGGGATGCATCTTGAGTTCGGAGAGGTCGGTGCCGTCCTCTTTGGCCCGCTGGCGCATGATGCGGTGATAATGCGGCGCGTCGGTGGGTTTGAAGAAGATGTCCGAAGTCTTCTGCCGCTCGTACACCCAGTTGAGCGTGCGTTCGTAGTCCTCCGGGGGGAGCTCCTCCGGTCCCAGTTGCTTGCCCCGGCCGGTGGGAACCAGCAGGAAGGGGTGAAAGGCCACCGCCCCCAGTTCCTTGGAGAGGTTGAGCAGGTCGTCCAGGTAGTCCACGTTCAGCTTGGTGATGGTGGAGTTGATCTGCACCTGGACGCCGGCCTCGAGCGCGGTCTTCACCCCGCGTACCGCTCCTTCGTAGGCCCCGGGAACGCCGCGAAATTCATCGTGCATCTGGGCGGTGGGGAAGTCGATCGAGATGGAGATCCGGGGGATTCCCACCTCCTTCATCTTGCGCGCGGCTTCCGGGGTCACCAAGGTGCCGTTTGGAGACATCACCACGCGCAGCCCGGCCTGATGAATCGCGTACTCGGCCAGTTCCCAGATGTCCTCGCGCATCAGCGGGTCACCGCCGGTCATGATGAGCACGGGGTTGGCGAAAGCAGCGACGTCGTCCACCAGCGCCTTGCCCTGGGCGGTGGTCAGCTCGCCGGGGTAGGGACCCTTCTCTGCCGAAGCCCGGCAGTGCCTGCAGGACAGGTTGCAAGAGCGGGTGACCTCCCAAGCGATCAGCTTGGGCAGGTACTGGATCTCCTCGGTCTGTTCCGTCTTTTCCGTTTCTTCCATCAGGTACTGCTCTCCTCGGCCAACCAGCGGGCCGCGTCCTTGGCGTGATACGTGATGATGATGTCCGCCCCCGCGCGCTTGATGCCAAGCAGTGTCTCGAGGACCACGGCCTTCTCGTCGATCCAGCCCTTCTCGGCGGCGGCTTTGACCATGGCGTACTCGCCGCTGACGTTGTACGCGGCGACGGGATAGTGGGTTTCCGTCTTCAGCCGGTAGATCAGGTCCAGGTAGGGCAGAGCGGGCTTGACCATGACGACGTCGGCCCCCTCCTCGATGTCGATCAGGGCTTCCCGCACTCCCTCGTCCGAGTTGGCCGGGTCCATCTGATACGAGCGGCGGTCGCCGAAAGCCGGGGGCGATTCGGCGGCGTCCCTGAAGGGGCCGTAGAAAGCCGAGGCGTATTTGGTGCTGTAGGACATGATCGGCAGCTCGGTGTGCCCCTCCTGATCGAGCGCCGAACGGATGGCGCCCACCCGGCCGTCCATCATGTCCGAGGGCGCGACCACGTCGATCCCGGCGTGGGCCAGGCTGACGGCCGCGTTCGCCAGAAGTTCCAGCGAGACGTCGTTGAGCACCTTATCGCCCTGAACCACGCCGCAGTGACCGTGGCTCATGTATTCGCAAAGGCAGACGTCGGCCATCACCGTGAGCTCGGGCAGTTCCTGCTTGAGGGCCCGCGTGGCCATCTGCACTATGCCCTCGGGGTCGTAGGCGCCGGAGGCGGCCTCGTCCTTCTGCTCCGGGATTCCAAAGAGGATTACGCTCTTGACACCCAGCTCCGCCACCTCTCGCGCTTCCTCCACCAGGTGGTTGATCGAGAGCTGAAACACGCCCGGCATAGAGGCGACCGGATTGCGCACATCCTCGCCGTGGATGGCGAACATGGGGTAGACGAAGCTGTCGGGGTGCAGGCGGTTTTCGCGGACCAGACCTCGGAGGGTCTCACTCTGCCGCATACGGCGCGGCCGGTACTGGGGAAAGTACATGTGCTGCGGACACCTCCGGAACTAGGGCGAAACCGGGTTCTCTCGGAGCGCTCTGGGCGCAACCGAGAGAGTATAGCAACGACTCCCGCGGACCCCTCGGTTGGTCTTCCAGCGGATTTGGGACTCGATTATCTGGGCGAGCCGCCGGCCTCTGCCGCCAGAGCCTCCACCAGCCCCTCGATCGTGTGCTCCCCGGCCTCGACAATCAACTGCATACCCGCCTTGCGCACGGTCTCGGACGTCATCGGGCCGATGGAGGCGGCCTTGATCTCGCCCAACCGGTCCTCCAGTCCCTGCTCGCGGAAGAGGTCGGCGAAATTAGTCACCGTCGAGCTCGAGGTGAAGCTGACGAAGTCCGCCTCGAGCACCCGCTCGATGACCTTGGCCTCGGGCTCCGTGGGCAGGGTGTCGTAGAGGGGCACCACTTCGACCACCGCCCCGGCGGCACTGAGAGTCCGGGGGAGAAGGTCACGGGCCTTACGGGCCCGGGGGATGAGCACCCGGGCACCCTCGAGCTCCCGGTCCTTCAGCACCTCGAGAATGCCCTCTCCGATGAAGGCCTCGGGGATGAGGTCCGGCTGCAGGCCCCCGGCGCGGCAGGCGGCAGCCGTCTTGGGGCCGACGGCCACCACCGTGGCCCGGTGCAGCCGGCGGACGTCCAGGCCCGCCTCGCCCAGTCTCTCGAAGAAGCAGGCGACGGCATTCGCGCTGGTGAAGACCACGTACTCGTAGCGGCCAAGCCCTTCCAGCATGGCGCTGATCTCGCGGGAGCGCATCACCGGTTCGATGCGGATGGTGGGAAAGGCGATCACCTCGGCTCCCAGGTCACGGAGCCGCTCGATTTGGTCCTGCGCCTGCGCCTGCGCCCGGGTGACCACCACGCGGCGGCCAAAGAGCGGCCGCTGCTCGGCCCAGGCCAGTTGCTCCCGCAGAGCGACGACATCGCCGATGACGGTGATCGCGGGCGGCCGCAGCCCCGATTCCCGCACCTTGTCGACGATGTCGTCCAGGCAACCGACCACGGTGCGCTGACGGGGCAGGGTGCCCTGCTGGATGAGGGCGACGGGAGTGTCTCCCGGCCGCCCCCGTTCCTTGAGCTTCTGCACCACCTGCGGCAGGTTCTTCACGCCCATGAAGATGACCAGGGTTCCCACCCCGGATGCCAGCTTGTCCCAATCGAGGGCCGCGCTGTCCTTGGTCGGGTCTTCGTGGCCGGTGACGAAGGTGACATGTGAAGTCAGGCCGCGATAGGTCACGGGAATGCCGGCGTAGGCGGGAACCGAGTAGCCCGCGGAGATGCCCGGCACCACTTCGAAGGGTATGCCGGCCTCGTGCAGGGTCATCGCCTCCTCCCCGCCGCGGCCGAAGATGAAGGGGTCGCCCCCTTTGAGCCGCACCACCCGCTTTCCCCGGCGGCCGTGCTCAAGCAGCAGGCGGTTGATGTCGTCCTGCGGCACGGTGTGCGCGGCCGTGCGCTTGCCCACGTAGATCATCTCTGCGCTGGGAGGGGCTGCGTCCAACAGGATGGGGTCCACCAAGCGGTCGTAGAGGACCACTTCGGCCCGCTCGAGCAGCCGCAGGCCGCGTACCGTGATCAGGCCCGGGTCGCCCGGACCGGCGCCCACCAGGAACACCCGGGGATCGCGCCAGGCAACAGTGTGATTTCGCGGAGTATCGTCCATCAGACCGTTACCCTGCCGCCGGGGGCGGAGGTTCGCAGGCGTCCGGGCTGTCCGGGGCGGCGCAGGCGCTGCGGATCTCCTCCAGGATGACGTCGGCGCCCGCTTCGAGCAACTCCTCCGCCATCCGGGTCCCCAGTTCCTCCGGCCGCCCGGCCGGACCGCGCGCCTCCCGGCGCAGGTGGCGTTCCCCGTCAAGGCTGCCCACGTAGGCAACCAGGAGAAGCTCACCGTCCTGCACGACGCCGCGGGCGCCTATGGGGACCTGGCAGCCTCCTTCGAGGGTGCGCATCAGCGCACGTTCCGCGAGCACCGCCTGGCGGGTGGCCCCATGGTCCAGCCGCTCGACGTAGGGGGCGAGCTTCTCGTCGCCGACGCGGCCTTCCAGCGCGAGCGATCCCTGCCCCACGGCGCTCACCATCACCTCGAGCGGGAACTCGAAGGCCGCTTCGCCCAGCCGGCCCAGCCTTTCGAGACCGGCCCTGGCGAGGATGGTGCCGTCCAACTTCTCCTCTTCTATCTTACGGATGCGAGTCTCCACGTTGCCCCGGATGTCGACCACTTCGAGCTCGGGATAGTTCGCCAGAAGCTGGGAGCGCCGGCGGAGACTGCTCGTGCCGATCACCCTGCCGGGCCCGAGCTCATCCACCGAGCCGAGGCCTCCGACGAAGACGTCCGCCGGATCCTCCCGGGGCGGAAAGGCCAAGAGCCCCAGACCCTCCGGCAGCGCCGTGGGCACGTCTTTGGCGCTGTGGACCGCGAGATCGATATCGCCTCGTAACAGGGCCTCCTCGATCTCCTTGACGAAGAGTCCCCGATCCCCGATCTGAGAAAGCGGAGAGTCCAGGATACGGTCGCCGGAAGTGACGATCTTCTCGATTCGCACGTCCAGGCTGGGATCGAGATCCAACAGCATCTGGCGAACCAAGCGGGACTGGGTCAGGGCCAGCGTGCTCTTGCGTGAGCCGATGACGACGGTCTTCGCGCTGATGACTAGCTCCTCGAGTTTGAGTTTGTCTTGTCCTCGGACCCAAACCCGCTCGAGGCCCGGTCTTTCTCTGCGGCTCCCCCCTGGCTCCGGCCGGCGCCGTTCAGCTGGAAAAGCGTGCGTAGAGCCTCCGCATAGAGGTGGCCCTCGTCCGCCGCAGCTTTCTCTTTCACCGCCATGGTGGGGGGATGAAGAATCTTGTTGATGATGGAGTGCGCCAGCGCCTGCACCTTCTCCCGGTCCTCTTCGGAGAGATCGGGCATCCGTCCCAGGTACTTGGTCAGTTCCTCGTCTTTGATCGCCGAGGCCCACTCCCGGAAGGCAACCAGTGTGGGCAGCACGGTCAGGCTGCGCGCCCATTCCTCGAAGGAACCCACCTCCTCGGCGATGATCTCGCGCGCCCTGATCGCCTCGCGCTCGCGCTCACCCAGATTCGAAGCCACGACCTCCTGCAGGTCGTCGATGTCGTAGAGATAGGCGTTACTGACCCGGTTCACCTCGGGGTCGATGTCGCGAGGAACCGCGATGTCGATCAGGAAGATGGGCCGGTTCTTGCGCCGGCGCATCACTCCTTCAAGCAGACTCCGGCCAATGATGGGATCCGGGGAGCCGGTGGAGGAGATGACGATGTCGGCCAGGCTCAGGTGCTGAGCCAAGGCCAGGTTGTGGGGGTGGGAGCCTATCTGCTTCTGGCCCCTTGCGGACTCTTCTTGCTCCTCTTGGAATCTCACCGCCTCGCCGCCGAACTTCTCGGCAAGCGCAACCGCCCGCTCATATGTGCGGTTGGAGACCAGGATGCGATTCACGCCGTGGCCCTTCAGGTGAGTGACCACGAGCTCCGCCATCTCGCCGGCGCCAATGACCAGCACGGGACGATCAGCCAGGTCCCCAAAGACGTTGCGGGCCAGGTCCACCGACACCGAGGCGATCGAAAGTGAGGCCTCGGAGATCTTGGTCTCGGAACGCACCCGCTTGCCCACCTCGAACGAGCGGCGCAGCAGACGGTTGAGCATCGGCCCGGTGGTACCGGCTTCCTGGGCCACCGAGTACGCCTCTTTTAGTTGCGCGAGGATCTGGGCTTCGCCCAAGACCATGGAGTCGAGCGAGCCTGCGACGCTGAAGACGTGCTCCACGGCATCGATGTTCTCGTAGTAATAGACGCTGTCGTCCAGGTCCGTGCGGCAGACGCCGGTGCTCGAGCAGAGGCAATCCTTGGCCACCGTGCGCAGCGGCAGTTCCGTGCCGGCCAGGTAGATCTCGGTGCGGTTGCAGGTGCTGAGCGCCACCGCCTCGGACACCTGTGCGCAATCGACGAGCGTGCGCACCAACCTGTGGCTGGCCTCGGTGTTCAATGCCACCTGCTCCCGCAGGCTAAGACACGCGGTCTTGTGGTTGACTCCGAGGACGGCTAGGCGCATGGCTCAGGCCTCGTCTCGCCTTGCCGCAGCCGGTCCTGCACCGCGGAGCGAACCGCGTCGACTCCGCCCTTGGCGAGCAAACCGGCGATATCCATATGGGCGAGTTCGCGGTTCAGTTCCTGACGCGACTCCTGGTCCGCGTTCTGCTCGGTCAGAGAATCCCGGAACTCGCCGAGGACCTCGACGACCTCCTCCCACTCTTCGCCCACCCGCGCTTCGAGCTCCCGGCGAAGGCTCGCGGCCAGGGCCGGAGCCCTGCCTCCGGTGAGCACGCCAACCTGAAGAGAGCCGCGGCGAAACGCCGAGGGAACGTGAAAGTCCGATGCCTCGGGAGAGGTGGCCAGGTTGGCCAGGGCCCCCGCCGCCGCCGCGGTCCGGCCGATCTGCTCGTTCAGCGCGGCGTCGTCGGTTGCGGCAAAGACCAGCATCTGCCCTTGGACGTCCTCCGCACGGAAGGCGCGCGCGATCCACCGCCAGCCTCCGCGGTGCCGGCCCCCCCGGTCGGCGGCGTCGGCGGCGTCTGAGGCCGGGTGGACGGGCTCTGATTCTCTGAGTTGCCGGCCAAGAGCAGGCGCGACCACGGTGACCCGCGCACCCGCCTCGAGGAGCGGCCGCAGTTTGCGCGCGGCCACGGCGCCCCCGCCCACTATCAGGCAGCGTTTACCCTCCAGCCGCAGCCCGGCCAGATACAGCGGGACCGTGCTTTCCAGGGGGCTAGTTGAAGTCATGGCGCCCCGGAAGGAAGAGGTTCACGCCCAAAAATGCGAAGAAAACGATGAAAAGACCGGCTATCGCTAAAACAGCGGTGTTCCTGCCGCGCCAGTTGGCGAACTCGCGCAGGGCCACGTATCCGGCGTAGAAAAGCCACGCGGCGAGCGCCCAGGTCTCTTTGGGCTCCCAGCGCCAGAAGGCGCCCCATTGCTGGTGGGCGCCGATTGCCCCGGTGAGGATACCCACGGCCAGCAGGGCAAGCCCGGCCACCACGCTCTTCGAGCTCAGATTGTCCAAGAGATTGAGCGCCGGAAGGCGGTTGGCGAAGCTCGGGCGGGAGGCCCCTCGGGCTGCGATCCAGCCCACGGCCAGGGCCGCGGCCAGGCCGATGGCCGCGCCGACCAGGATGACGGTGACGTCGGCGCCGGAGTACGCATAGACCCGGTTGCCGGCGGCGTCCTCGAACAGGGTGGGGTCGGCGATCAGGTAGCCCACGTAGAGCCCGGTGCCCAGTCCCAGCGCACCGGCCAGAGTCAGCACCAATTGCCTGACCTGCCTATACCGCCGCTTGAGCAGGTCCTCCTGCACCACGTAGAAGAACGCGGTGGCAAAAGCCAGGGCGAAAGCGGCATAAGCCAGCAGGCTGACCCCGACGTGCACCACGAGCCAACCGCTGTCGAGTTCCTCGGGGAGGGCGCGGTCGCCTTCGTAGAGCACCTGGCCCATGCCCACCGTGAAAAAGGCAACCGGGATCATGATCAGGGCCGAAGCGGGGATCCGGTAGACCCGGTCCACGATCAGATAGATCAGCACGATCGACCAGGAGAGAAAAACCATGGACTGGTGCAGGTCGGCCAGCGGCGGCCAGCCCGTGCTGATCCAGAGAATTATCAGGGCCACGGTGTGAAGGGCGAAGCCCGCGGTCAGGGTCAGGAAACCGAAGCGCTCCAAGTCGGCACGACGGTAGGCCAGGCCGAGGACGTATAGGACCACCACGACCAGGTAGACAAAGGTGACTAGACCGAAGAGGGTCTGTTCGATTTCCTGCACGAGTCCTTACCGAGGGAGTAGGGGCCGCTCCGGCCGTGACTCGGCCGCCGGAGCGGGATTATACCAGCAATCTACCGCGGTTCGAGCGGTCATGGGGTCTCGGAGGAGGGTCCGGCGGACTCCTGCCGAGGAGGGGGAGCGGCGCACTCGTGGGCCTCTCCGCGCAGGGTTTCCACCGCGTGCGGTAGGGCTCCGGCCACCACGGCGAAGGTCTCCCGGCAGGCCTTCGGACTGCCAGGCATATTGATGATCAGCGTGCGGCCGCGGGTGCCGCTCATCGCCCGGCTGAGCATCGCGTGGGGGGTGATCGCCAAAGACGCTGCCCGCATGGCCTCGCCGAACCCGGGCACGCGGCGGTCGATGACGGCCTCGGTGGCCTCGGGGGTGCGGTCTCGCGGGGCAAGCCCGGTTCCCCCGGTGGTCAGCACCAGGTCGACCCGAGTCTCGTCGGAGAGTTCCACCAAGACGGCAGAGATCTGATCCTGCTCGTCCGGAACCAACCGCGTGGCCACCACCTCGGCGCCGATGCCCTGGAGCAGCTCGGCCAGCACCGGTCCGGAGGCGTCTTCGCGCAGACCGGCGTGGCCTTTGTCGCTGACGGTGACCACGGCGGCGCGCATGCTCACTCGGCCTCGGTCCGGGTATGCTCGGCCGCCGCGCGCGAGACCACCACGATGGCATCGCCCGCGGAAACCTCGCCGCCGCGGATCACCCGGGCGAATACACCTTCCCGCGGCATGACGCAATCCCCCGCCTGATAGTAGATGGCGCAGCGGTCGTGGCAGACCTTGCCCAACTGGGTGATCTCCAGCAGAGCCGGCCCCACCTCGATGCGGCTCCCCACGGGCAGCGACAGCAGATCGATGCCCGCGGTGGTCAGGTTCTCGGCGAAGTCGCCCGGGCCCACGTCCAGGCCCTTGGCCACCATCTTGTCGATGGATTCCTGGGCCAGGAGGCTCACCTGGCGGTGCCAGGGCCCGGCATGACCGTCCGCTTCGATCCCGTGCTCTTCGCGCAGGGTGACCCGCTCCACGGGCTTCTTGCGTTCGCCCTTGCCCGGGCTCACGTTGACCGAAAGCACCCTCGCGTCGGCCTCGGCCGTCCGCTCTTCAGTCTGCGCCTCGATTTCCCCGGATTCAGCCTCGATCCGCACGTAATCCTCCTTGCCGCCGGTCTTCTGCAAGAGCCGGATGTCCCCGATAACCATTTCGCGGTCCACCGCCTTGGCCATGTCGTAGATGGTGAGGGCCGCCACCGAGACCCCGGTCAGGGCCTCCATCTCCACCCCGGTCCGTCCTTCGGTGCGCGCCGTGCACTCGATCTCGATCGCGCTCTCCTCGGGCAGCACCCGGAAGCCGATCTTCACCTGGCTGAGCGGCAGCGGGTGGCAGAGAGGGATCAGTTCACTGGTCCGCTTGGCGGCCATGATGCCGGCGATCCTGGCCACTGCCAGCACGTCGCCCTTGGGCAGCGCCTGTTCGCGCAGCAGGCGCATGGTATTGGGGGCCACAGTCACGCGGCCACCGGCCCGCGCCACCCGCCGGGTCACCGCCTTGCCACCGACGTCGACCATGCGCGCTTCGCCGCGCTCATCGACGTGACTGAGTTTCGCTTCGCTCAAGGGCCCGGCCTCCTCGTCATCCACCGATCTGAGACATCCCCCGGCCCGCGGCCCCAGCCCGGGGGCGCGAGTAGGTCTTGCTTGCCAAGACGCGGTTCACGAGCGCCAGCAGCCCCTCCCGGTCACGCGCGCGAATCGCCGCCGACACATCGGTCTCCTCGTCCGAGAAGAGACAGCTCTTGAGGCGCGCATCGGCGGTCAGGCGCAGGCGGTTGCAGTCGCCGCAGAAATGATCCGACACCGAACTGATCACGCCAAGCGTGCCGGCATGACCCTCGAGCCGGAAGTAGCGCGCCGGGCCAAAACCTCCCGGAGAAGCCACCGGCACCAGCGCTCCCCGCTCCGAAAGGGCGGCGAGCAACTCCGTCCGGCTAAGGCGCTCGCCCTCCTCGCGCGGGCCGCAGCCGCCCACTTCCATCCACTCGATGAAGCGCACGTGGAGCGGGCGCTCGCGGGTGAGCTCCACGAAAGCATCGAGTTCCTGCATCAGTTCGGGCAGCATGACCGCGTTCACCTTGACCGGGGTCAGCCCGTGCTCGAAAGCCGCTTCGATGCCGGCGAGGGCCTGCTCCAGCCTCCCGCCCCGGGTAAGCCGTTGGTAGCGCTCGGGATCGAGCGAATCCAGGCTGAGGTTGACCCGGGAAAGCCCGGCATCCGCAAGCTCAGCCGCGAAGCGGGGGAGCAGAGTGCCGTTCGTGGTCAGGGAAACGTCCTCGATGCCCGGCAGCGCCGCCACCCGGCGGACCAGGTAAGGCAGGTTCTTGCGCACCAAGGGCTCGCCGCCGGTGAGCCGCACCTTGCCGATCCCCAGGCCGCTCACCGCGCCCACGAAGAAGACCATGTCCTCGTAGGAGAGGATCTGTTCGTGGGGCTTGAAGGGCACCCCCTGCTCGGGCATGCAATACACGCAGCGGAAGTTGCACCGGTCCGTGACCGATAGCCTCAGGTAGTCGACGTGGCGGTGAGAGGGGGCGACTACGTCCCTCACTCAGACACCCCTTCCTTAGCGTTGCAGGCCCGCAATATGCGCTCCTCCACCAGCCGGGCGACGAGCACATGGTCGTCGAGGCCGAAGCGGGGAACCGCGAATCCAGGAAACTCCTGATCGCTGACGATGGCCAGGAGTTCGTCCTCAGAGGATACCAACTCCGAGCTTCGGGCTTTGCGGGACACCTCGATCTTGGGCGCAGCTTCCTCCTTGAAACCTTCGGTGATCAAGATATCCACGGTCTCTCCCATGCGGCCGGCGATCTCGAGCAGCGAGCGTTCCGCGGCGACTTCATTGATCCAGACGTACTTCTCCGCCGAGCTGACCCCGGTGACCACCGCTCCCGCGTGCCGCAGACGGTAGGAGTCGGTTCCGGGCAGGTCGACCTCGAAACCGTGCCGATCGTGCTTGACCACCCCCACCCGGTATCCCAGCCGCGCGAGTTCGGCGATGACGCCCAGAAGGACGCTGGTCTTGGCCGACTTCTTCTTGCCCACGAAGGACACCGTGGGGACCGGTGCCCGGGCGAAGAACTCGCGCACTCGGGGGGCGAGATCGCATACGCGGCGGCCGGATTCCGCCGGACCGCCCGGCCCGGCGCCCGGCTCGGCGGCCGCGCGCGTGCCCGCTCTCCACGGCTCCTGGGCTCTGACGAGCTCCCCGGCCCGGACGAGCTCCTCGGCTCGGACGAGTTCCTCGGGGGTGTTCACGTTCATGAAGATGATCCCCGGATCGCCAAAGCGGCCGTCGGCCACGTCCACGAAGCGCACCCGCAACCGTTCGAAGAGTTGGTCCAGACGGCGGCCCCCCGCGGCCATGAAGTCCTCGACCACGGGCACCGCGGAACGCGCGTAGACGGCGGCCATGGGCTCGCGGTAATCGCCGTGGCAGGCAACCACCGCCTCGTAGCCGGGGGCAGCCTGGGCCAGACAGCGCAGCAGCAAAGGATCGACGAACGGCATGTCGCAGGCAAGACAGAGGACATGCTCCGTGGGAGTGGCCAGCAGCGAGGTGTAGATGCCGACCACCGATCCACGCTCGGCGACGGCGTCGGTCAGCACGGGCAGACCCAGATGGCGCAGTTGCGCGGGTTTGTTGCTGACGATGAAGGCATGACCGAAGCTGGGGGCGACCCGGGCTATCACCCGGGCGATCAGGGGCTGACCGGCAAGGTCGACCAACGCCTTGTCGACGCCCATGCGCCGGGAGGCTCCGCCGGCCTGAATGGCGAGGCTAACCTGCGAGGGCCGAATAAGTCGCCGCCTCCGCCTGCATCGTCGATGCGCTTTCTCCGTCCGGAACAGCCAACTCGCTGCCTTCCGGCGCGGGAATGACGTGAATGGCGGTGGCCTTCACCGAGGCGTCCACCGCCAATCCGGGGATCAGCCCGAGGTCTCGGGCCGACGAGCGGGTGACCAGAGCGGTGAGCATCGCGGCTCCCCGATGAGCGCCCCCGGCGTTGGCTTGCAGGCGGATGGTGGCCCGCACCACCGGCCCCGTCGCCTCGACCGAGTCCACCATTCCCCTCCAACGGTTGCGCGCGCTCGTGGCCGGGGGGGAGGTGGAGGAGGGAATACCAAGCACCACGTCCTCCGAGCGGATGGCGATGGTGACGGCGGCACCGGGGACGCAGGCAGAGAGCGCCTCGACCTGGACCCCGAGATCCGAGCGAAGCGTGACCTCTCCCTCGTCGGCCTGCACCACCTCGCCCGACCAGAGATTGTCCACGCCCATGAACTCCGCGACAAAGGCGCTGTTGGGCCGGGCAAATACGTTCTCGGGCTCGCCGACCTGGACGATCCGCCCGTCCCGCATGACCGCCACCCGGTCCGCGAGCAGCAGCGCCTCGCCCTGATCGTGAGTAACCAGCACCACCGTGGTTTCCAACCGTCCGATCAGGTCGCGCAGTTCGCGGCGAAAACTCCGGCGAAGGCTGGGATCCAGGTTGCTCGTGGGCTCATCCAGAAAGAGGATCTCCGGATCCAGCACCAGAGCGCGGGCCAGGGCAACCCGCTGCAGTTCGCCACCGGAGAGTTTGCGCACGTCCGCCTGCGCAAACTGAGTGAGTCCCACGAGCTCCAGGGCGTCGGCGACCTTGGCGGGAATGCTCTTGCGCGCTTCGCGACGGAGCTTGAGCCCGTATGCCACGTTGCTCCGCACGTCCCCTTGGAATAAGAGCGGCCGCTGAAAGACCACGGCCAATCGCCGGCGGGCACTCAGGTCCTTTACCGAGGCCTCCCGGCCGTCGACGCTGATCATGCCCGAATCGGGTGGCTCCAGCAGCGCGAGGATCCGCAGAAGGGTGCTCTTGCCCGCGCCGTTTGGACCGAGAAGCGCCAGGGTTTGGCCGCTCTCGATCGTCACCCGCTCGACGTCGACCACCCGCCGGCCTTCATAGGCTTTCCGCAGTTCCGCGCCTTCCAGCCTCATCCGCCTGCTCCATCGCGGCTCGAGCCCTCGGCGGCTCCCGTTTCCGCCCGCCGCCTCACGACTGCACCCAGCGCCCGCCGGAGCCTTCCTGCATCCGGGTCAGGAGCAGCACCATGATGAAAGCCAGGAGCATGAGGATCATGCCGAAGGCCATGGCCAAGGCAAAGTTCCCCTTGCGGACCTCGAGCATGATCGCGGTGGTCAGCACCTGCGTGCGGTTGCCCTCGGTCGTTGCGATGTTCCCTCCCACCATCATCACTGCGCCCACCTCGCTGATCACCGCGCCGAAGCCGGCGATCACCGCCGTCATGATGGAGAGGCGGGCCTCCTTGATCACGATCCAGAGCGCCTGCCGGCGGGAGGCCCCCAGGCCCAGCGCCTGCAACCGAAATTCCCGGGGGATGGAAGCCACGGCGGACGTGGTGATGGCGGTGATGTACGGGGTGGCCAAGATCACCTGAGCCGTGATCATGGCGGGAACCGTGAACAGCCATTCGAGGCCGCCGAGCGGCCCGCGCCGAGAGAGCATCATGTAGACGAAGAGCCCGACCACGACCGGCGGCAACCCGAGGCCCGTGTTGACGATGGCCATGATGACCTGACGCCCCCGAAAGCGGTGCAGACCAAGGGCGATCCCCGCCGGGACTCCGATCACGAGCCCTATGAGCACCGCCAGCCCGGAAACCCGCAGGGATAGCAGGATGACCCCGAGGGTCTTGGGGTCCATCTCGAAGAGGACGCGAAAGGCCTCCCTGCTCGATTCCCATATCAACTCCAAGTCACCATCTCCAGCGGCTTCAAGATAAGTGATCCTTCCCAAATGAGAGAGAGGGCGGGGAGCCATTTGGCTTCCCGCCCGCAAATACTAGCGCGTCGTGCCCGATCGCTCCGGGCCGGTTTGCTCTAGCTCGCGGTCTCCTGCCCCGCGTTGGGGGTGAATAAAGGCTGGCCGAAACGCTCCACCCCGTACTGGGCGATCAGGTCCTGACCCTCGGTGGAAGTGATCCAATCGGCGAAGGCCTGGGCGCCCTCGGGGTTCGTAGCGTCGGTCACCGGAATGACCCCGTACTGGTTGAACAGGGCATCATCGCCCTCGACCAGGATGTCCAGTTGCAGAGTGTCCATCAGGTTCAGGTAGGTGGCTCGGTCGGCCATGGTGTAGGCCTGCGACTCAGAGGCGATGCGCAGCGCTTCGCCCATGCCCTGGCCGACTTCCTGATACCAGTCCCCGCTGGGCTGGATCCCGGCCGCTTCCCACAGGCTCAGTTCCTTCTTGTGCGTACCGGAATCGTCGCCGCGGGAGATGAAATCGGCTTGCGCTTCGGCGATTTGGGCAAGGGCGGCCGCGGCGTCCTCCATTCCGGAGATCCCGGCGGGATCGTCGGCCGGTCCCACGATGATGAAGTCGTTGTACATCACCTCACGCCGTTCGGTGCCGTAGCCCTCGGCGACGAATTCCTCTTCCGAGGCGGGAGCGTGCACCAAGAGAACGTCGGCGTCCTTGTTACGTCCGAGTTCCAGAGCCTCACCGGTACCCACGGCGACCACCTTGACCGTGTAAGCGGGATAGGCGGCTTCGAAGGCGGGGATCAACTCGTCGAAGAGACCCGAGTCCTGGGTCGAGGTGGTCGAGGCGAGGATGATGTCGCCGGCGCCCGCCGAGGCCACCGTGTCCTCCGTCGCCTCGGTGTCGTCGGTCATGTCCGTAGAGGCCGTGTCCTCGGTCATCGCGGTCGAGTCGGTGGCCTCGGTGTCGTCTCCGTCGTCGCCGCAGCCGGTGAGAGCCACCAACATCATCAGGGCCACCAGCACCATGAGCAGCGCGAGCCAACGCAGTCGGATCCTTTGCACAACTTCCTCCCTCTGTTCGATTGCTTGCGAGTCTCAACCCCACTGCCGGCGGAGAAAGGAGGAGGGAGACGGTGCCCGCAGAGTGGAGTAATGAGGAGCCATAGAAAAACCCGCACCTCCAAAAAGGCACGGGTCCCCGCGACTCGCTCGAGAGGGTCTCCTTTCCACACTGGGAGACACAGCCGTTTCCAGCCGTACCCTACCGGCCTGAGTTCCTTGGGCGGGGCGAACCGCCTGTAGGAAAGCTAGGCTCGGAGACTAGTGCGGCGCCGGACCGAGGTCCGCGCCTATGTGCGAATCAGAAGCAGCCGAGCTGGCAGGCCTTGATCTTGACGTTCAGTTCGTCGCAGGCGCGCCCCACCTCGGAGTAGGGCACCTCCAGGCGCTCCGCAAGAGCCCTGGCCTGCTCGCAGGTAAGCCGGCCCTCGCGGGCCTCTTCCTCGATTTGGCGCTTGATCTGTTCCTGATCCACGACAGCATCGTAGCAGACGGCATCCCGCACCCGCCAACTCAGGCCCGAATATCCCTCAGAATGGCGGCGGCCGCAAAATGGGGACGTCTAAACCGCGCGCCTCAGCTAAGATGGCCCGGTAGGCTCAGGGAGGAGGCATCGTTGGCGGGATTGGACCGACTGCTACAGCAGTACGAATTGGCGATACGCAACCTCGGCGACGAGCTGCTCGCCGACCGGCGCGTCAACCCCATCGAGCGCGAGTACCTGAAGCTCCTCAACCACCTGCTGCTGAATACCGTGCACGGCTACGCCGCCTATCACCTGCGGTCCGGACCGGACCTCGACAGCCATACCTCGGTTATGTACGCGGCCTCGGACCCCACTCAGCGCAGCGGCCCCTTGAACGTGCCGCTCCGCAGCCTGGTCGAATACAACACGCTGTCCTCCTGGCAGGCCCGCTACCTAAACGGTTGCCTTGCCATGAAGCGGACCATCGTCTTCACAGGTGTGCGCGGCACGGGCAAATCAACCCTTTTGAACGCTCTCATACAACTCATTCCCGTGGATCAAAGGATCGTGGCCGTGGAGGAGCAACAGCTTTCCTCGCTCCGCGATCGCGCCTTCAGCGTCCGCCTCGGCACCGAGGCCGGCGACGGTGGGGCGAAGGCCATCGCCAAAGCGGGCAGCATGCTTCCCACCTGGCTGCTGGTCGATGGACTGGGAGCGGCAGATGTAGAGCTCTTCTTCGGCACGGTGGAGGGACCGATTGCCGGTCTGGCGACGATTGAGGGGGCCGACCCGGAAGCTCTCGTCAAGGACTGGATCAACGCCGAGGCCGAACTCGGCGACCGGCTCTCCCGAGTCTCTCCGTTGTTCGTCCCGATGAGTTGCGACCCGGCCGGCCGCCCCCGGGTAATGACCCTGCTGGAGGTCGAAAAAGTGGGCGAAGAGCTGCGCCTCGCGGAGAAGAAACCCTAGGCCGAGGGCGGCCCCCCGGGGCCAGGGCCGTTCTCCGATTCGCCTACCCCTCGAGCAGCTTCCCGAGGGCCCGCTGGTCCAGAACCGCCGTGCCCAGCGAGCGCGCCTTCTCCAGTTTGGACCCGGGATTCTCGCCGGCCACGAGGTAGTCGGTCTTCCCGCTCACCGAGCCGGTGACCTTACCCCCCGCCCGCTCGATCAGCCGCGTGGCCTCCTCCCGGGAAAGCGAAGGCAGGGTGCCGGTGATGACGAAATTTTGGCCGGCCAGGGGTTTCGCAGCCCGGTCTTCCTCCGCCTCGGCGCGCATGCGGACCCCCGCCCCCTCCAGCCGCTCGACCAACCGCTGATTGCGCGAATCCGCGAACCAGTCGGCAACGCTCTGCGCGATGACGCTTCCGATCTGAGGGATCTCGGCGATCTCCTCGGCGTCCGCCTCCCGCAGCGCCGCCATGGAGGGAAAACGTTCGATCAGAATCTCCGCGGTCTGCCCGCCCACGTGTGGGATCCCGAGCGCGAAGAGCACCGCTCCGAACGGCCGTTCCTTCGATGCCTCGATGGCGGCGAGGATATTGCGCACGGAGCGTTCCTGGAAACCCTCGAGCTCGATCAGGTCCTCGTAGCCCAGGTCGTAGAGGTCGGCCGGGTCCCGCACCAGGCCCAGCGCAAAGAGCCGGTGCACCAACTTCTCGCCCACCCCCTCGATGTCCATGGCCGGGCGTCCGACGAAGTGCTCGACCAACTGCATGAGTTTCTGGGGGCAGTCCGGGTTGGGACAGCGAACCGCCACTTCCCCGGGAGTGCGCACCACCGGAGTGCCGCAGGACGGGCAGTGCTCGGGCATGCGAAAGGGCTGCTCCTGCCCCGTGCGCAGTTCGGTGAGCGGGGAGACCACCTGCGGAATCACGTCTCCCGCCCGCTGGACCACCACCATGTCCCCTTCGCGCAGGTCCTTGCGGTTGATGTCCTCCTCGTTGTGCAGAGTGGCGAGGCCCACGGTGACGCCCCCCACCTGCACCGGGTCCAGCACCGCATACGGATTCAGTACTCCGGTACGGCCGACGTTGATCCCGATCCGGCGCAGCCGGGTCTGCGCGGTGCTGGGCGCGAACTTGTAGGCAACCGCCCAGCGGGGGTCCCGGCCCACCGACCCGAGCGCAGCCTGCAACCGGCGATCGTCCACCTTGAGCACCACGCCGTCGATGTCGTACTCCAGATCGCCCCGGCGGGCTTCCCAGCGGCGGCAGACGGCGATGAGTTCTTCCACGTCCGACGCCGACTCCACGTCTGGGCTCACGCGGAAGTGATGCTCAGCCAACCAGGCGAGCACCTGACTGTGGCTTTCGAACGTCTCGCCTTCGACGAACCCCACCCCGTAATTCCAGATGGTGAGCGGCCGCGAGGCGGTGACCTGCGGGTCGAGTTGGCGAAGGGAACCCGCGGCCGCGTTGCGCGGATTGGCAAAGGTGGGCTCGCCCGCGGCCACGCGCTGCTCGTTCAGCCGCTCAAAGGCGGACAGGGGCAGATAGACCTCACCCCGCACCTCGAGCAGCGCCGGCACCGCGCCGTGCACCGCGGTGATGCGCAGGGGAATGGCGCCGACCGTGCGCAGGTTCTGGGTCACGTCCTCGCCGATCACGCCGTTGCCCCGGGTGGCTCCGCTCGCCAAGCGGCCGTCCTCGTAGCGCAGCGATACGGCCAACCCGTCGATCTTGGGCTCGGCCACAAAACGCAGCTCTTCCGGGGCGAACCCCGCCTGCTCGCTCAGTCTGAGCACCCGGGCGTGCCAGGCGCGCAGTTCCGTCTCGTCCTTGGCATTCGCCAGGGAAAGCATGGGCTCCAGATGCCGGATCTGCCCGAAACCCTCCAGCGGCTCGACCCCCACCCGCTGCGTGGGGGAATCGGGGGTTACCAGTTCGGGGTGCTCCTCCTCTAGGGCCCTAAGCTCCCGAAAGAGCCGGTCGTATTCGGCGTCCGAGATCTCCGGACGATCCAGCGAGTAGTACAGATAGTCGTGATGGCGGATCGCCTCGCGCAACTCCTCGGCCCGGTCCGCCGGAGGAGGCGCGCTCACAGCCTCACTCCCATAACCCGGGCAAGTTCCTCCGGGGTGCCTACCAGTCGGTCGGGTAACTCCTGCTCCAAGGAGTCGGCGGGGAATACGCCCCAGGTGACTCCCACCGAACGCATGCCCGCCGCTTGGGCCGCCTGAATGTCGTAAGGGCTGTCGCCCACGTAAACCCCCTCCGGGGCCACGATGCCCAGAGCGGCCGCCGCATGGAGCAGCGGCTCGGGGGCGGGCTTGTTGCGCTCGGTGTCCTCGGCGCAGACGGTGGCGGCAAAGAAGGATTCGATCCCGGTGAGCCGGAAGGCCATTTCCGTGGTCGCCCGCGATTTGCTGGTCACGAGACCGAGCGGGATCTCCGCCTCTCTCAGCCGTTCGAGCAGGTCCGCCATCTGCGGATAGAGCCGGGTCATGCGGTCGTGCTCCCGGTGGTTGTACTCGCGGTATGAGCGCACCAACTCTTCGGCGCGGAGCTCGTCGAGCAATCTCATCTGTTCGAGCAAGGGGCGTCCCACATTGCGGATCAACTCCTCGCGCGGCAAGTCGATCGCCAGCACGTCCTTCACCGCATGCGCGAAGGAGGCCACGATCAGCTCCACCGAGTCGAAGAGAGTTCCGTCCAGATCGAAAACCACTGCCCGGGGGCGGGGCCTAAGCGGGGAGAGTTGCACCCGGTGCGCCGCCGGCGGCCGGTCCGGCGCGATCCGCGGCGGCCGCGGCGCCAGGTCCCACTGCGCGATCTGCTCGATCACGTCGTAGGCGGTCAGGCTGAAGTGAAGGGGAGTGATCGAGATGAATCCGTCGCTTACCGCCTCGAAATCAGTGCCTTCTTCTTCGTGGTAGCTGAGATCGTCCCCGTAGATCAGATAGCGGTGCTGCCCGCCCTCGGTGTCGTGCAGCTCCACCTTGTCCCCGTAGATCCGTTTGCCCAGAGTGGTGACCCGCACTCCCGGCAGGTCGTCCCAGGAGCGGTCGGGACAGTTGACGTTGAGCAGCGTCCCCGGCGGCGGCCCGTGGTCCAGCATCTCCTCGACCAGCTGGGCGACGAACTGCGCGGGGACGCTGAGGTCGTAGTCCGCGTGGAAATCCTCGGCCGAGACGGCGATCGCGGGGATGTCGAGCATGATTCCCTCAAAGGCGGCGGCCACCGTGCCCGAATAGGTGATGTCGTCTCCCAGGTTCCCCCCGAGATTTATGCCCGAGACGATCAGGTCCGGGGGGCGGTCCAGGAAGCCCAGCACTCCCAGACGAACGCAGTCGACCGGCGTGCCGTCGGTCGCATATCCCACACCCCCGTCGGGCAGGGTCACCTCCTCGACCGTCAGCGGAGAGCGCATGGTGATGCTGCGGGCCATACCCGAGCGGTTTCCGTCGGGAGCAATGACGCTGACCTCTCCCAGACGAAGCAAGGCCTCGCGCAGAGCGAGCAACCCGGGCGAACCAATTCCGTCATCGTTGGTCAGCAGGATGCAGTAGGAATCCGGAACCAGAACCGCCTCCGCGTCAGGCCGGCGAGACTTCTGGCTTGACCGGTCTGGTCGAAGCAGGAGCGAAGAGCTCTCCAGAGGCGATGGCGACTCCCGCCTTGCGCAGAACCAGAGCGTCTTGGCGGTCGTCGCAATCGGAGGCGATGACCTCGATCCCCCGCCGCACCGCGAAGCGCCCGATCAGGTAGAGCAGATCGAACTCGTCCTGCTCCCGGTGAACCCCGCGGATCGACCGGCCGCTTAGCCGCAGAAAGTCGGGCTCGAGTTCGCGCAGGTAGTCCAGGGGAAGCGGGCAGTCCGACTGCAGATCCAGGGCGAGCCGGAACCCGAGTTCCGACACGGACCGGAACGAAGCCAGGCTGATGGGGAAGTGGCGAAGGACCTGGCCCGTGTCCACCAGGAAGACGATGTCCCGGGCGGAGAGGTTCCTGCCGGGTGCGCCGTAGAGCAGGGAGTTGATGCGCACGGCGCTCTCGATCAATTCGCTGCTGCCGGCGCTGATCAGCAAGAAGCCATCACCCCGGTCGGCCAGGTGCTCGTGGCTGAGGACGGCCTCATGGTAAGAGTCGAGCACGCGGTGCTCCAACCCGGTCCGCCGGGCCACGTCAAAGAGCACGTCGTCGTAGCGCAGACTGGTGGAAGCCGGGCCGCGCAACCCCACCTGGTAGCCCACCACCTTCCCCTGGCGCAGGTGGACCAAGGGGCGGAACAGGGGGGTCAGGCCGCCTTCCTCGAGGAACTCCTCCAGCCGCTCTCCCAATTGCTCGCGATGCCGCCATTGTTTCTGCCTAGCGGATTCGTCGGCCTCGACCAGAGCGGAGACGATCAAATCCTCGAGAGTTTGTTCACCGCGGGGGGACTGCAGCACGGCGGCGCCGACCGTGATGCTCAGGCGTTCGTGCACCCGCGGTACCAGCGAGCGGGCCAGGTGTTCATTGATGGCCGCCTCCAGCCGCTCGGCCACGGAATCGACCATCGGAAACGACAGGTCGAGCTCTTCGCGCGGCGCCGAAAGCACCACGGCAAAGCCTTCTCCCTGCAGGCCGACGTCGGCGGGCAGGTCCATTGCCCTGATGCCGGAGCCCAGGGAACCCAGCGCAACCTGCGAAGCTCCCCGGTAGATCTCCTCGAGTTCGCGCCAGGAGTACATGCGCGACAGGTGCCCCCAGTGCTCGAGGCGGACGAAGAGAACTCCCAGCGTGGAGGAGTGTTCGAGTTCGTTGCGCACCGCGGCGATGGTCTCGGACAGAGACGGCAACTCGGAAGCGGCGTCGTGGACCAGTCCGCGGAGCCAGCGGCCCAAAGGCGAGCCCCAGGGCGACGTGGTTTCGGTCTCGACTCGGGGCGCCGCCGGCCCGTCGGCGGCGGCTTGCCCTTGCGCTCCGTCCCTGCCCACAGCCTCGTCGATGACGCTCCCCGTTTCCTAGAGTGACGGCCAGGCGGCCCTACTTCTTGTCGGCGCCGACCTTTTTGCTCTCCGCGCTCTTGTCCGTGCTCTTGTCCGCGCCCGCAGCCTTTTCGCCGGAGGGGCTTTTGTCGCTCGAGGCCTTCTCGTCGGAAGAGCCGTTCGACCCGCCGCCGTTACCCTCCGAAAGGCCGCCTTTGAGAGACTTCTTCTTGGCGTAATCCGTAGTGTAGAAGCCCGAGCCTTTGAAGTGAATAGCCACGGGAAAAAGCAGACGCTGCACCTCGCCGCCGCAGGCCTCGCACTCCTTGACGGGGTCGTCTGACATCCGCTGAAAGCGCTCGAACTGATGGCTGCACGAATTGCACCGGTACTCGTAGGTCGGCACGCAAATACCTCCTCGCCTAACAAAACCAGCATCAAGTATAGCGAAAAACGGCTCCCGGGTGGAGCAGAGCGGGAAGCCTCTTTGGCACTCCTACCCCTCGAGTGCCAAATCTCAGCCCGATATCCCTGCCCTCATCGGGGGATTGTGCCCGGGAATGAGCACAGCCGGATCGAGTTCCCGGATGCGCCGCCACGACTGGAGCAACCGGTCCGCCCCCGGGAAGCCTGCGGGCAGCTCCATCGAAGCGAAGTAAGAGGGGAGCGGCCCCACCGTGTCGCCGGCGATCACCAGGCGGCCGCGATCGGTCTCCGCCACCAGGCAGATGGAACCCTCGCTGTGCCCGGGAGTGCGCAGAAAGCGCAGGCCGGGAGCGATCTCGCCCTCATCACCGCTGAGCAGCCGGGCGCGCTCGCCAAAGCCGGTGCGGGCGCGCGCCGGGCTTCCGCCGAACTCGGCCTCGTGGACCACGATCGGGATATCCGGGAAGTAGACGTTGGCCTGCACGTGGTCCATGTGCGCATGAGTATTGACCACCAGGTCCACGTCACCCGGGGAGAGGCCCCGCTCGGCGAGCGCGGCCGGCAGAGGCTCTCCCTGCATGACCAGGCCCGGATCGACGACCACGGTCACCGGCCCGCTGAGCAGAACCGTGTTCGGCCAGGCGATCATGCCGTGCACCGGATGATCGGCCTTGAGACCCTGATAGCGGCTGAAGCGGTGGAAGGAGAGCTCGCCCTGGCGGTTGTACTCCTCCAGCCGGCCGGAATCCACCGTGAAGACGTAGCGCTGGGTGGGGATGAGGATCTCCCAGCGAAAGAGAGTGGAACCGCCGGAGTCTCCGACGCGCGGGCCGGGCATCAGGTGAAGCGATCGTCCGGAACGTAGCACGGAGCGGTGGTGAAGCCGTCCGCATCACGCAGGTGCGCCGGCGCCGGATCGAGTGATAGCCGGGTTCCCCGCCGCGGGATGACGAGCAGGCCGAGCAGCCATCCGAAGACGCTCCCCCACAGAAAGGACTTCAACCTGCTGCGTTCCACTTGTGCGCCTTCCCTTAGCGGTTCCGCTGCCACGCGAAGTACCCGGCGACGAACATAATGATCCAGTTCATCACCCCTCTGCCGGTGAGACCGAAGACGAAACCATCCCAGCTGACCCCGAAACGCATGAAAATGTCCAGCAGCGGCGGAAAGACGAAGGCCCAGATCGTGCCCACCACGGCGATGACCGCGGTCTCGGTGCCGTGATAGTAACGGCTCGCCCGAAGGACGGCCTCGCCGACGACGTAACCGATGGCCGCCGCCGCGAAAATGACAAAGAAGAAGAACCCCGCGGCGGCGAGGACGAAGTAGTAGACGAAGCCCGCCAGGGTGCCCGCCGCCAACGCCGCCCCAATCGCGCGGGCCGCCTTATCCGCGCCGAAGGTGATCCGGGCCGATTTCGGCAACCGGGCGCAGTCGCGGCACTTCACGCCCACGGGGGAAAAGACCATGCAATCCGGACAGATCGGCTTGCCGCAGGAGCTGCAACGCACGCCGGTTTGCCGCTTGGGGTGATTGGCGCAGTAGGTCTCGTTGTAAGGCAGGTCTTCTCGGTCTAGTGCTGGTTCAGCCATGGTGAAAAGGGTAGCAGCTCGAGCAGTCTCGCGTCTGCCGGGTCCTCCGGAATGATTGTCGGGGTGATCAGGGGCGGCGCCGACGAGAGATGTGCACCACCTCCATGCGGGGAGCGGGCACCAGTTCGCGCCGGTAGGAGCGATGGATACGTTCCGCCTCCTCCTCGGCCCGCAGACTCAGCTCGACCAGAGCTTCCTCCAGCTCCCGTACCTTCAGTTGGGTGCGTTCGAGTTGGTCCTCGAGCTCCAGCACCCGTTCGACTCCCGCCAGATTGAGCCCCAATTCCGACGTCAGCTCCTGGATGCGCCGGAGCCGCTCGACGTCGGCCATCGAGTAGAGCCGCGTTCTCTTGTTGGAGCGCTGCGGCCGGATCAGCCCCCGCCGTTCGTACATCCGCAGGGTCTGCGGGTGGAGCTCGGCCAGCTCCGCAGCGATCGAGATCATGAAAAGCGCGCGGTCACGGTCGCCGACGGCCATTACCCCCACCCGGCCCTTCCGGAGCGGGGGTTGTCGTGGCGCAGTTCCGCAAAACGTTCGAGGAGCTCCCGCTGATCCTCGGTCAGATCGCGCGGGGTCTCGACCCGGATACGGGCCAGCAGGTCGCCCCGTCCCTTTTCGCCCAGCAGAGGCGCGCCTTTGCCGCCGATGCGCAGCAGGGTGCCGTCCTTGATTCCCGCGGGCACCTTGAGCGAGACCTTGCCGTCCGGAGTGGGCACCTCAACCCGAGCTCCCAGCGAGGCCTCGGTCAGGCTGACCGGCACTTCGATGGTCAAGTCCTGTCCCCTGCGTTGATAAAGATCGCTGTCTTCCACTCGCGTCACCACGTAGAGATCTCCGGGAGGCCCTCCGCCGGCGGAGGCTTCGCCCTTGCCTTTGAGTCTGATCTTGGTGCCGTCCTTGACCCCGGCCGGGATCGGCACCTTGTAGGTCTTCATCTTGCTCACGGTGCCGCTGCCGCTGCAGGTGGGGCAGGGAGTCTCGATTACCATGCCGTCACCCCCGCAGCGGGGGCAGGGTTGAGAAAGCGCGAACACCCCCTGGCTCTGGCTGACCACTCCGCGGCCCTGACAGACGGGACAGATCTGGGGCTGCGTCCCCGGGGCCGCCCCCGAGCCGTTGCAGGTGGGGCAGGCCACGTTGCGGGGAACCTGAATGCGGGTGGTAACCCCCTTGAGGGCGTCCTCGAAAGAGAGCGTAACCGTCGCCGTGACGTCCTGTCCTCGGGACTCTCTGGGTTGGCGTCGCGTGCGGGCGCCGGCTCCGGCGCGCCCCCCGAAAAGGCTGCTGAAAAGATCGGCGAAATCCCCGCTGAAGGCCTGGCCTCCCTGGCCGAATCCGCCGCCGTAGGCCCGGCCCCCGCCCTGCCCGTAGCCCGGTCCGAAGCCCTCGCCAAAGAACGCGCTCGGCCCCTGATCGTACTGCTTGCGCTTTTCCGCGTCGGAGAGCACCTCGTAAGCCTGGGAGATCTCCTTGAAGCGGTCCTCCGCCTTGGGGTCGTTGGGGTTGGCATCCGGATGGTTCTCCCGCGCCAGTTTGCGGTAGGCCTTGCGGATCTCTTTCTGGTCCGCCTTCCGGTCGACCCCCAATACCTGATAGTAGTCTTTGCCGGCAACGGGCACGGTCTTAGCCTCCCTCGCCCGCGGAAACCACTACCTTGGCCGGCCGCAGAACGCGCTCGCCCAGCAGGTAACCTCGCTCCAGAACCTGGATGACGGTGCCCTCTTCTTGCTCCGACGCCTGGGCGAACACCGCTTCCTGATGCTCGGGGTCGAAGGGTTGTCCCGCCGGATCCATCCGCTCGACGCCCTCGTGCTCGAGCAGCCGCGCGAAATGCTCGTAGGTCATGCGCACGCCATCGACCAGCTTGGCTTCCTCGTGCTCCTCGGCCGCGGCGAGAGCCCGCTCCAGATTGTCCAGGATGGGCAGAAACTCGGTGAGCAGCGAACCCTTCGCCCGCGACTCCGACTCTGCCAGCTCGCGGCGCGAGCGCTTGCGGAAATTCTCGAACTCGGCCTTGAGCCGCAACAGATTGTCCAGATACTTGTCGCGCTCCGCCTTCAGCCGATCGACGTCGAGTTCCGGCTCCATCTCCGCGTCGGGGCCGGGAGCACCGGCGGGCCGGGCGCTACCCGGGCCCGGCCCGGTTTCGACGTGGGGGCCCGTGTGAAGGGTCTCGAACTCGCGGTCGTCGGGCATCGGCTCGCGTGCCTGGTCCGGCTCCCCACCGGACTCTGAGTTTTTGGCCTCGTCCGCGGGGTTTCCGTTTATGGGAATTCGCCTCTTGCGTTCTTCGGTCATCTGGTGAGTTCCTCTTCCTTACAAATAGGGCTGCCGCCGGCCCCTGGGGCGCGGCGGCAGCCCGTCGCTCAGACTACTCTCCGCCGCCGGACGAGCCCGTCGAATCCCCGTGAGTCTCGGTCTCCACGGTCCGCGATCCGGAATCGCCGCGCCCTACCGAGATCTTCTTGGGTCTCGCCTGCTCGGCCTTCGGGATGGTGATCTCGAGAATGCCGTTCTCGTAGTGAGCGTCGATCTTCTCGCTGTCGATGCCCTGGGGCAGCGACATCGAGCGGGTGAACGAGCCGTACCGCCGCTCGATGCGGTAGTACTTATCCTCGTCGACCTCTTCCTCGAAGCGGCGCTCCCCACTCAGAGTGAGGACGTTGTCCTCGACCTCGAGGCTGATGTCGTCCGGGTCCATGCCCGCCAACTCCGCCTTGAGCTTGATCGCCTCCTTGGTCTCGAGGACGTCGATCGAAGGCATCCAACTCTCGCGCTGCACCTCGCTTCCTCCGGCAAACCGGCGCAGCGAGCGGTTCACCTCATCCTGCAGCGCCAGCATGTCACGATAAGGATCCCAGCGCACGATTGCCATCTCGTTTTCTCCTTTCTGCTACGTTTCCGCCCTGGACCCGATACCGGGCCCAAGTGCTCGGCCTACTCCTCGTCGATGACCTCGTAGTCGGCTTCCTCGACCACCTCTTCCTCGGCGCCGCCGGCTCCGCCGTCGGCCGACGGTCCACCGGCCGGCCCCTGCTGCCCGGCAGCGGTCTGATACGCGGCCTCGCTCAGCTTGTAGGCTGCCTCCTGCAGGGTAGCCATCTTGGCCTTGATGGCCTCGACGTCATCCGTCTTCATTGCCTCTTCCAAGTCGTTGGCGGCGGCGTCGATCGAGTTCCGGGTCTCCTCATCCACCTTGTCGCCAATGTCCTTGAGGGACTTGCGCGTCGAGTAGACCAGGTTCTCCGCCTGGTTGCGGGTTTCGACCACCTCGCGGCGGCGCCTGTCCTCGTCGGAGTGCGATTCGGCGTCTTTGACCATCTGGTCGATCTCGGATTCGTTAAGACCGCTCGAGCTCTGGATCTGGATCTTCTGCTCGTTGCCGGTGGCCATGTCCTTAGCCGAAACGTGCACGATGCCGTTGGCGTCGATGTCGAAGGCCACTTCGATCTGGGGGATCCCCCGGGGTGCCGGCGGGATGCCCATCAGCTGGAACTTGCCCAGCGTCTTGTTGTAGGCGGCCATCTCCCGCTCGCCTTGCAGCACGTGGATCTCCACCGAGGTCTGATTGTCATCCGCGGTCGAGAAGATCTCGCTCTTGCGCGTGGGGATCGTGGTGTTGCGCTCGATTAGGCGGGTGAACACGCCACCTTTGGTCTCGATGCCCAGAGAGAGCGGAGTCACGTCGAGAAGCAGCACGTCCTTGACGTCACCCGCGAGCACGCCGCCTTGGATGGCCGCGCCCAGGGCTACGACTTCGTCCGGATTGATCCCCTTGTGGGGTTCCTTCCCGGCAACCTCGCGCACCTTTTCCTGCACAGCGGGCATGCGGGTCATCCCGCCCACCAGGATCACCTGGTCGATGTCGCCCGCCGAGAGGCCCGCGTCCTGCATGGCCTGCTTGGTCGGGCCCACCGTGCGCCCGATCAGCTCGCGCGTCAGTTCCTCGAGTTTGGCCCGGGTCAGGGTCATCTCCAGGTGGAGCGGTCCGCTCTCGTCCATGGTGATGAAGGGCAGGTTGATGCTGGTCTCCATCGCCGAGGAGAGTTCCACCTTGGCCTTCTCCGCCGCCTCGTAGAGGCGCTGCAGAGCCGCTTTGTCCTTGGCCAGGTCGATGCCCTTGTCGCGCTTGAACTCGGCCACGATCCAGTCGACGATCGCCTTGTCGAAGTTGTCGCCGCCCAGATGCGTATCGCCGTTGGTCGCCTTGACTTCGAAGACACCTTCGCCGAGTTCCAGGATGGAAACGTCGAAGGTACCCCCGCCCAGGTCGAAAACCAGGATGGTCTGGTCGGTTTCCTTATCCATGCCGTAGGCCAGCGAGGCCGCGGTGGGTTCATTGATGATCCGGCGCACGTTCAGGCCGGCGATGCGGCCCGCGTCTTTTGTGGCCTGACGTTGGGCGTCGTCGAAGTAAGCGGGCACGGTGATCACCGCGTCCGTCACCTCTTCGCCCAGATAGGCCTCGGCGTCGCGCTTCAGTTTCTGCAGGATCATCGCGGAGATTTCGGGCGGGCTGTACTGTTTGCCCTGAATGTCGACCCGCACGTCCTGATTGGGACCTTGTTCGACCTCATAGGGCACGATCTTCATCTCTTCGGATACCTGCGAGTACTTGCGCCCCATGAAGCGCTTGATGGAGAAGATGGTGTTCTGGGGATTGGTGACCGCCTGCCGCTTGGCCACAGTCCCGACCAGCCGCTCTCCGGTCTTCGAGAAGGCGACCACGGATGGTGTGATCCGCCCACCCTCGGCGTTCGGGATGATCGTGGGCTCTCCGCCCTCGAGTACCCCCATTGCCGAGTTGGTGGTTCCCAGGTCGATGCCGATTATCCTGCCCATAGCGTTTCCACTGTTCCCTTCGTTCCTCGCCGCCGGATTCAAGTAGTTCGTTCAGCTGAACTCATTATAAAATGTGAGTCGCGGACTGTCAACTCCCCGCAGCGCGCCTTGATGGCAGCATTATCAAAGTTCATTATGCAAAGTGTAGATACCCGCCCGGGCGCCAAGGTTAACGACAGCGACGCCGGTCCGCTACAATGTCTGGGCCATGGCACATCGCTATTCGACTCTTCACGCCCGCCGCAGGCGACGGGCGAAGACCAAGCGGGGCCTGAACCGCGCGATTCTGGTTGCGCTCGCTTTTGCCCCGTTCTTTCTCGCGCTCCTGGCCGTGGGCACCGTCACCGTGGGCCTGCAGGTGGCGTCGGCCGTCAGCAAGGACATTCCTCAGCTGGAGGACCAGCGGAGGGTCGAGTTGCCCCAGACCACCCGGATATACGCGGCCGACGGCACCCTGCTCGCCTACCTGCACGGCGTGGAGAACCGGGAGATCATCGGCGGCGAGCGCATCCCGGCGGTTGCCAAGAATGCGATCGTGGCCATAGAGGATGAACGCTTCTACGAGCACCAGGGGGTCGACGCCGAAGCGGCGGTCAGGGCTTTCATCGCCAACGTGCAGGCCGAAGGCATCAACGAGGGCTTCTCCACTCTGACCATGCAGTTGGTCGGCACGCTCTATCTTGACCGCACCGACCAATCCCTCGAGCGAAAGCTCGACGAGATGGCGCTGGCCCTGCAGATGGAGGAGTTGATGTCCAAGGACGAGATCCTGGACCTCTATCTCAACACGGTGTATTTCGGCTCGAACGCCTACGGCATTCAGGCGGCCTCGCGCACCTACTTCAACAAGTATCCCGCCGATCTCAGCTTGGAGGAGGCGGCTATGCTCGCGGGTCTGCCCCAGGCCCCCAGCCGTTACAACCCGAGGATCAATCCGGATGCGGCCAAGGAACGGCGCAACACGGTTCTGCAGCGGATGTGGTTCAACGAATACATCACCATCGAGGAGTATCAACGCGCCGTTGCGGCCCCGCTCGAGCTGGCGCCTTCCTCCATATATGAAGAGGTGCGCGAGCCCTACGTCGTGGACTACGTCAAGAAGCAGCTGATCGAGATGTTCGGCGTCGACCGGGTGTTCGAGGGGGGCCTCAGCGTGGGCACCAGCATCAATCCCGCCTACCAGCGCCACGGTGAATGGGCCATCAAGGACACCCTGGACCAGCCCGGAGACCCTTCGGCGGCCCTGGTGGCGGTCGACCCGGACAGCGGCCTGATCCGCGCGATGGTCGGCAGCAGCGACTACGACAACTCCAAGTTCAACCTGGCCGCTCAGGCCAAGCGGCAGCCGGGTTCGGCTTTCAAGACCTTCGGCCTCACCGCCGCCATCGAGATGGGCATGAACCCCGCCACCACCATCTACGATTCACGCCCCGTGGAGTTCGACATCCCCGGCAGCAAGCCCTGGAAGGTGCAGACCTTCTCGCACAACTACTACGGTGCCTCCACCCTGGTGCAGGCGACCCTTCGAAGCGACAACTCGGTCTACGCCCAGTTGGCCATGGACGTGACTCCGCAGCGGATCGTGGACACCGCCAAGCGAATGGGCATCACCTCGCCGCTCTCGCCCAACCCGGCCATAATCCTGGGAGGCCTCACCCACGGGGTCTCCCCGCTCGAAATGGCGTCGGCGTACGGCACTCTGGCCAACCAGGGCGAGCACGTAGAACCACGAATCATTCTCGAGGTGAAGGACTCCAACAACCGCGTGATCTACGAGTCCAAGCGCAAAGCCACCCAGGCGATCTCCGAGGGCGTGGCCTACGCTGTCACGCAAATCCTGATCAAGAACATCCAGGCGGGCACCGGGACCAACGCCCAGATCGGCCGGCCCGCGGCCGGCAAGACCGGCACCGCGCAGAACTTCCGCGACGCCTGGTTCAGCGGTTACACTCCACAGATCTCGACGTCGGTCTGGATGGGACACCCCGAGGCCCAGATCGAAATGAGGAACGTCCACGGGCGCCGGGTGACGGGCGGCAGTTTCCCCGCCATCATCTGGGGCAAATTCATGGGCCGCATCATGAAAGACTACCCGGTCACCGATTTCGCGGAGCCGGACTCGCCCGTCAAGTACCGAGACGTCGAGACCACTTACGCGCGCAAGAAGATTCCCGTGGACGAACGGCCGCCCAGTTCCACCTCCACGACGCTGGGCCCGGGAACCACCCTTGCCCCTCCCATCACCCAGCCGCCGTCGACCCTGGCGCCGCCGATCACCCAGCCTCCCACGACTTTGGCACCTCCGATAACCGAGCCCCCGGCCGCGCCCTAAGGTCGAACGCGAGAGCTCTCCGGCCGTCCGGGAGCAAACGCCGGCCGCCCCCGACGGGCCTCACCGGGCATCGCTTCCTGTTGTATATCTGAGTCGGTTGCTATAAACTTTATTGAGTCCGAACCGAGCGATATCAGGACGAAGCCCTCAGATCGGGAGTGAGAGATGCAGCTGGAGAAATTCACCATAAAGGCTCAGGAGGCGCTGGGCCGCGCGCAGCAATTGGCTCAAAGCGCTGCGAACCCCCAGATAGAGACCGAGCACCTGCTGGCCGCGCTGCTCGACCAGGAAGGTGGCCTCACCGTCCCGATCCTGGAGCGGATCGGAGTCAACCATTCGGGCCTCCGGGCTCAGGCCGCGCAGCAACTGGAGCGCCTCTCCCACGTTTCCGGCGGCGCCCAACCTTCCTTCAGCCCCAGACTTCGGCAGGCGCTCGACCGGGCGCAGAGCGACGCCCAGGGCATGGGAGACGCTTATGTTTCCAGCGAGCACGTGCTGATGGCCCTGACCGACGAGAACGATTGGACGGGAAACACCCTGCGCGATCACGGAGTGACCAAGGACGCGATCAGTCAGGTGCTGCGCGACCTCCGCGGCAGCCACCGCGCCGAAGATCCCAATGCCGAAGACAAGTACCAGTCTCTCGAGCGGTTTGGCCGTGACCTGACCGAACAGGCCCGCCGAGGCCGGTTGGACCCAGTGATCGGGCGCGACGACGAAATCCGGCGGGTCATCCAGGTGCTCAGCCGGCGCACGAAGAACAACCCGGTGCTGATCGGCGAACCCGGCGTGGGCAAGACCGCCATCGTCGAAGGCCTGGCCCAGCGCATCGTTTCCGGAGACGTTCCCGAGGGGCTCAAGGACAAGCGGCTCATCGCCCTGGACATGGGCGCGATGGTGGCGGGGGCCAAATACCGCGGCGAGTTCGAAGAGCGCTTGAAGGCGGTGCTAAAGGAGATCGCCGACTCCGAAGGGCAGATCATCACCTTTATCGACGAGATGCACACGGTGATCGGTGCCGGCGCGGCCGAGGGAGCCATGGATGCCTCCAACATGCTCAAACCGATGCTGGCGCGCGGCGAGCTGCGCATGGTGGGGGCCACCACCTTGGACGAGTACCGCAAGCACGTGGAGAAGGACGCCGCCCTCGAGCGGCGATTCCAGCCGGTGGTGGTGGGAGAGCCTTCGGTTCAAGACACGGTCGCCATTCTCCGCGGGCTGAAGGAGCGCTACGAGGTTCACCACGGCGTCCGCATCCAGGACGGGGCGCTCCTGGCGGCGGCGCTGCTCTCCGACCGCTACATCACCGACCGCTTCCTGCCGGACAAGGCCATCGACCTGGTGGACGAGGCCGCCAGCCGGTTGCGCATAGAAATCGACTCGATGCCGACGGAGATCGATGAGGTCGAGCGGCGGATGAAGCAGTTGGAGATCGAGCGGCAGGCCCTGAAGAAGGAGACCGATCCGGCCTCGGTGGACCGGCGGGAAGCCATCGAGGCGGAACTTGCCGAGCTGCGGGAGAAGGCCGACGCCATGAAGGCCCACTGGCAGGCCGAGAAGGAGGCCATCCAGGAGATCCGCGGGCTCAAAGAGGAGATCGAGCAGACCCGCGCGGAGGCCGAGCGCGCCGAGCGGGAAACCGACCTGGAACGAGCGGCCGAGCTGCGCTACGGGCGCATTCCCGAACTCGAGCGGGAGCTCGCCACCAACAACGAGCGCCTCGAGGACCTGCAGCGCGAACAGCGGATGCTGAAAGAAGAGGTCGATGACGAGGACATCGCCGAGGTCGTGGGCAAGTGGACCGGGATCCCGGTCAGCCGCCTGCTCGAAAGCGAGGTCGCCAAGCTGGTCCACATGGAGGAAAGGCTGCACCAGCGCGTGATCGGCCAGGAGGAAGCGGTCGAGGCCGTTTCCAACGCCATCCGCCGCGCCCGCGCCGGTCTGCAGGATCCCAACCGTCCCATCGGCAGCTTCATCTTCCTGGGGCCCACGGGCGTGGGCAAGACCGAACTGGCGCGGGCGCTGGCCGAGTACCTGTTCGACGACGAGCGGGCCATGGTGCGCATCGACATGTCCGAATTCATGGAGAAGCACTCCGTGGCCCGGCTGATCGGGGCGCCCCCGGGCTACGTGGGCTACGAGGAGGGCGGCTACCTGACCGAGGCCGTCCGCCGGCGGCCCTACAGCGTCCTGCTCCTGGACGAGATCGAGAAAGCGCACAGCGATGTCTTCAACGTGCTCCTGCAAATACTGGACGACGGCCGGCTGACCGACGGGCAGGGCCGCACCGTGGACTTCAAGAACGCGGTGATCATCATGACCTCGAACATCGGCAGCCAGTACATCTTGGACCCCGATCTGACCGAGCAGCAGATGCACGACCGGGTGATGGACATCATGCGGGTGGAGTTCAAGCCGGAGTTCCTCAACCGGGTGGACGAGATCGTGCTGTTTCACCGGCTGAGCCGGGCCGACATCAAGCGGATCGTCGATATCCAGTTGGAGCTGTTGCGCGGAAGGCTGGCCGAGAGGGAGATCGCCCTGGAGCTCAGCGATGGCGCGCGGGCCTATCTGGCCGAACGGGGTTACGATCCCGCCTATGGAGCGCGCCCGCTCAAGCGGCTCATTCAGAAAGAGATTCAGGACCAGGTGGCGCTGGGCCTGCTCAAGGGCGAATTCCGGGACGGGTCCCGAGTGTTGGTCGACTCCAGCCCCGAAGGCTTGACCTTCCGCACGGCCGAGCAGGCGGCCGGCCCCTCGCCGTTCTAGGGACCGCGATGACCTAGGGATCGCGGATGGTCCAGGGATCGCGGATGGTCTAGGGATCGCGGATGGGAACAGGCCCGGGACTCACCTCTCGGGCCGTCTGCTTCCTGCCGCCCTCGCGGCGGAACTCCGCGAGCAGGATCCCGGTCATTATCAAAATGGCCCCCACCCAGCCGGCCAAACTCAGCCGCTCGCCGGCAAGCGCAAAGCCAAACGCTCCGGCGAAGACCGGCTCGAGAGTCAGGATCAGAGCCGTGCGGGTCGGGGGGGCGTAGCGTTGGGCGAAGGTCTGGATCAGAAAAGCCAAGGTGGAGGCGAACACCGCCGTGATGCCGAGGGCCCACCAGACCTGGCCGTCCCGGGGCCAGCCCAGGTCGGTCAGGGAGCCCGTGCCCCAGGCGGCCAAGGTGAGCGCCGTGGTCACCAGGGCGACCATGCCCAACTGCAGGGCGTTCAGAATCAGAGGATCGTGGTTGGCCGCGTAGCGCGCGGTCGCCAGGATGTGAGCGGCGAAGCCCAGGGCGCAGAGAAATACGAGCAGATCACCGCGCAGCTCGCCGGCGCCCGCGCCTCCGGAAAGGAGCACCAAACCGGCGAAGGCGATGGTGGCGCCGATGAGCGCCCGCCCTCCCACCCAACGCCGCCACAGCAACAGCTCGAGCAGGGGCACCAGCACCACGAACATCCCGGTGATGAAGCCCGCGTTGGAGGCGGTGGTTACCTCCAGCCCCAGCGTCTGGAACACATAGCCCGCCGACAGAAAGATGCCCATCAGGGTTCCGGCGAACAGCAGGCCGCGGCGGCGCCTGGGCCGAACCTCGGTCTCCATCTCCTCGGCCAGCGTCGGGGGCAAGGCCGCCCCGAAAGACGCCGGCTCCGTGGCCCGCGCCGACCGCCAGGGGACGCGGCGGACCAGAGGGATCAGCGCCGCCATCAGAAACGCGGCGATGCTGAAGCGGATGGCCAGGAAGGGCAGGGTGGGGTAGACGGACACGGCGTCCTTCACCAAGACGAAGGTCGCGCCCCAAACCATGGTCACGCCGATCAGCAGGAACTCGGGCAGATGTCGTCTGAAGGCGGGCAAGGCGGCGTATAGTAACACGCTGCTCAAGGGCAGAAAGAAGTCATCTCAGGCGAGGAGAACCGGTGGAACGCCCGCATCGCGGCACCCAACTCGAACTGGAAATAGACAACCTGGCGTTCGGCGGACAGGGGGTAAGCCGCGTGGACGGCCTCGTGGTTTTCGTTGCCGGCGGTGTCCCCGGCGACCGGGTGCGCGCGGTGGTCACCAAAGCGAAGCGCCGCTATGCCGAGGCGCGCCTGGAATCCATTCTCCGGCCTTCGCCGGACCGCATAGGCGCGGCTTGCCGCCACTACGGCTCCTGCGGCGGCTGCCGCTGGCAGAGCCTGGCCTATCCGACGCAGCTGAAGTACAAGGAGAGGCAGGTGCGGGAGTCGCTCGAGCGCTTGGGCGGACTGACCGACTTCGAGGTTCGGCCCGTTATCGGCATGGAGGAACCCTGGCGCTACCGCAACAAGGTGGAGTTCTCCATCGGCCCGGGGCCCGAGGGACCGCTGGTGGGCTTTCATCCCCCGGGAAGATGGGACCAAGTGCTCCCGATGACCGAATGTCACCTGATCTCCCCCGAGGCGGAGACGGTGCGCACGCGGGTCGAGCAATGGATCAGAAAGACCGGGCGTCCGGGCTGGGATCCCCGCTCCCAGACCGGGTACTTCCGCCATCTGACCGTCCGGGAGGGGCGGGCCACGAACGAGTTGCTGATCAGCCTGGCGACCGCTCCCGGCGAGCTGCCCCCGGGTCTGCCGGAAGCCCTCCTGCCCGAGTTTCCGAAAATGGTCGGCATCCTCCACGCCTCCAACGCCGGTCAGGCCGAGGTGGCAACCGCCCTTCCCCACCGGGTGCTCCACGGCCGCTCCTTTCTTTTCGAGGAGTTGGGCGGGCTGCGCTTCAAGGTATCGATCGACGCCTTCTTCCAGACGAACACCGAGATGGCCGAAACCCTCTACGCCCGGGCGGCCGAGGAAGCCGGTCTCACCGGCCATGAGGTGGTGTGGGATCTCTACTCGGGGATCGGCTCCATCGCCCTCTATCTCGCCCGCCGGGCCCGCGCCGTGCTCGGCATCGAGGTGGTCGGCCCCGCGGTCGAAGACGCCCGGGACAACGCCCGCCTCAACGGCATCGGCAACGCCACCTTTCTCGAGGGCAACGCGCGCGTGGTGCTGAAAGAGGTCTTGGAGGGCCGCGCCGCCCTCCCGCCCGGACTGGAAAAACCGGACGTCGTGGTGCTCGACCCGCCCCGTGGGGGACTCGCCAAGAAGGTCATCATGAGGGCCGCGGCGGCGCGCCCGGCCCGGATCGTCTACGTATCCTGCAATCCCGCGACGATGGCCGACAATCTCAAGGACTTCGCCGAGCACGGCTACCGGTTGGTTCGAGTCACCCCGGTGGACATGTTTCCCCACACGCCGCACATCGAGGCGGTGGGCCTGTTGGAGCCTACTTCTTAGAGTCCGTTGGCACCGCGGGCGTCGTGGACCCCGCAGGCGGGATGGGCCCTGTAGGCGCGGTGGGCCCTGTGGCCGGCGTGGGCGCCGAGGGCGGCTTCCGCCGGGTGCCGCCGCGCGAAGCCAGAAGATCCGCGTTTGCCAGCAGGAAGGCGAGGCCGAGTAGAGGCAGGGCGGGAAGGCCCCGCTCGAGTCCCATGGCCAGTCCCAATGACACGGGGAAGCTCGCGGCCATCAAAGTGAAGCCCAAGCGGTGGCGAAGACCGGTAATCGCCGAGCCCACGGTGAAGAAAGCCAGAAACACGAAATCGGTGACCCCGAGCGCCGCCCCCACACTTCCGCCGGCCGAGGGAAAAACCACCAGCAGGTATTCCAGCAGGGAGGGGGTGGCTTCGACGATGGCTTTGGTCGGGCCGAAGAACACACTCCAGGCGTCGATCAGCAGCACAAGTCCGGCCATGAAGGCGAGCCAGCGGGGGCCGGGCACGTGGACGCCCAAGAGGCGGCCGGCAGCCGCCGCCGCCGCGATCTTGAAGGGGGCGGCAAGGGCAGGCATCTCCAAGTAAGCCGCCAGGAATCCCAACGCCAGACCAAGGACCACGATCAGGCCCAGGAGGCGGGGCGGGAGCGGGGCCCGCAAGATACCGGCCATGAACAGCGCCGCCGGAACCATCGCCAAAAGGAATCCGAGGAGCGAAGCGACGCGGGCGTCGGTGGGTTCGGGAAACCAGGCGGAAAGCGGATACGCGGCCACCAGCGCCAGGGCGGCGGCGGCGATCACAGGCGCTGATCCCAGCCCGCCTCCTGCCCGCTTCATCCCCAGCGCCACGCGGAAAAGCCGAGCCGGAGACCCGATCAGTATGGAGGCTGGTCCCGGTACCAGTCGCCCAGCACGCGGAAGGCCTTCCAGAACTCTGCCTTTGCGTCCGCATCGTCGAGAGAAGTGTCCACGTCGGGAGTGACCAGCGCCTGACAGAAGGGGCTGTACTCCTGAAGTTTGCCCGGTTCCCAGCTCAACTCCCGGGTGCCGGCCACCCGGTGGGCGTTCAGAACGTCGAGCACCGGACGCCCCATGACCACTATCATCTTGGGCTGCAGGATGCGCAGTTCCTCGAGCAGGAACGTGGCGCACTCGTGCTCGCCCTCCACGTCCTCCAACCCGCCGCATTTGATCACGTTTGTGCCATAGAGGAGCAGGGGGTCGATCCCCAGCCGTTCGACACTCTTGAGCACGGCGCTTCCCGTCCGGCCGAAGAAGGAGACTCCCTCGCTGACCTCGAGGTAGCGGGGGCGGTACTTGATCATGACGATGTCCGCCAGCGGATGCCCGGAGCCCACGGTGGGCAGGTACTCGCTGCGGCGGCAGGAGCGGCAGTGCACGATGCGGCGGTTGAGTTCGTTGCTCTCCGCGATCGCCCGCTCTTCCAGTCTGCTGCGAAGATCGGAGGGGGCGGGGGCGGGCGCCTGCTTGCGCTGTTCGCCGGGTCTGCCGGTCATTCTGCTCTTCCGTCTCTGATGCTGCTCACATCCATCCCGAAGTCTGGTTCATGGGGCGCGGGCACGTGACATATTGGCGGTGACGCCGGGTAATCCTTCACCGTCCGGTGTCCGCCCCGCTGGGGAGCACGTGGTCCAGCGTGGTCTGCAAAAACTTCAGTGATTGCAGGTAGAGCAGGTTCTTGCGGTGCGTGACGATGTCGGCCTCCCGCAGTGCCGTCATGAACTCTTCGGGGCCTTTGAACGGCCGCATTCTCAGCATCGCGGTGCCAATGCCGGGAAGCACGTGAGCGTCGCTGCCGGCCCCGGCCACCAGATTGTACTTGCTGGCGAAACGTTCGGCGTTCAGATTGAACGAGGAGAGCGCCACCCGCGCGTTGTAGGTCTCGACGATGTCTATCCGGTAGAGGTTGTCGACCATGGATTCATAAGACGGCGTGGAACGGAGTCCGTCGAAGGGATGGGGAATGTAGACCAGGCCCCCCTGCTCCTTGATCAGGCCCAGCGTCTCCTCGAAGGAGAGTCCGCCGGGCACCTCTTCCTCGAGGAACAGGCCGATTACCTCCCCGACCGCGGTCTTGATCTCCGAGGCGACGATGACGTCGAGATCCTCCCCAGCCAACTCGCGGGCCTCGAGTCCCCCGGAGATGGTGTCGTGGTCGGCGATGGCCACAGCCCCGAGGCCCACTTCGAACGCCGCCTCGAGAACCTCGGCAACCGAACTGGTGGAGTCCTTGGAATGGTTGGTGTGAATGTGCAGGTCGGCATAGATCAGACCGTCGTCGCGCACTCCGGCTCGGCTGAACTTGACCGTCTTGATGGGATAAGCGCGGCCCTCGTCCTCCTCCTTGGCCCGGTGAAGCGCCTTCTCGTAGAGCTCGAGGGTTCGGCGAGTAACGGTCTCGAGCGAATGTGCGCCGTACGGAGCGCCGAGCTTCGGCCCCGCCGAAGCGGCCTCGCCCTCCGCGGACTCGGGCCCGAGCAGCGCTTCCAGGGCCCGGGCGAGACTCCGCTCGCTGCGAGGGCTGAAAAGGCGTCCCCGAGCTTCTTCCAGGATCTCGGCGGAAAGCGGGAAATCGGGGGCGGCGACCGGGCACCCCGTCGCGATCGCTTCCAGACCGGTCTGCTGCAGCCACTCCCCGCCAAGATAGGGCAGGACAACCGCCGCTGCCTGCCGGTAGAGCGGCTCCAACGCGGTCATGTCTTCGAACTCGTGCCAGGTCACGGGCACGGCAAGCCGCCGGGGCGCCGAACGCGGCGGCCACTCCAGGGCCGATGGACGATGCACCGCCACCACCAGCCGTTCTAGCCGGGGGGGCCGTTCGTCCGCAATCGCCCGAAGAAAAGCCCTGAGGCCCCGATGATCATCGCCTCGGTAGACGTAGAGCAGGCTGCCCTCCTCCGCCGGAGCCGGGCGGGCCGCCTCTATGGCCCCGAGACGGGTTCCCGGCGGGATCACCTCGTACCCCCCCGAAAAGCGCTCCGCCAGCGCGCGGCCCCCCGCCTGAGAGGTCACGATCCGGGCGTCCAGACGCCGGTAGAAACGTTCGAGCAGTCCGCGCTCCAGTTCCAGCCCGGCCATGCCCACGGGCGACATGTGAAAAGTCGCGATCACCGGGCTGCGCGACTCGCGGACGGCGGTGAAGCTAAGGGAGGGAGCGACCGGCTCGTGGACGTGCACCAGGTCAAACCCAGCGCCTATCAGCACGCGCTCGAGGCGGGAGCGCAGATCCACCGGCAGGCCCACGTTGGCCACCGAGCCGTTGATGCGCAGATGAAAACTGCGCCCCAAGGGCAGTACGGGAATGCCCTCGCCGGGCTCGATGGGCCCGGTGCGCGGCGTCGGCAGGAGCAGGGGGTCCGGAATGGGTCCGGGCGGCGTCCCCTCCATCTCCGACGGCCGGTCGGCGGAAGCGATCCACTCGGGGAGAAGCTTCAGCGCGGCCCGGCAGCGGCGCCGGCAGAGGGCCCGCATCCGCCGCAGCTCGTCGGGATCGTCGGAGGAAACGATGACCGTCGGGCGATGCCCCAGCCGCAGAAGCTCCCGCGCCAGCTCGGCCACGTGAAAGTTGATCGCGCTGGGAACGTTCCAGGCAAGGGGCGTAACCAGCGCGATCCTATACTGCTTCCGCGTCATGCCTCACCGGAGCCGCGAGATTCTCTCCGCCCCGGCGCCACAGAAGGAACTAGTCTTCGTGCTCGCCGGCCGCGACGCCGGCCCCGTTCGGATGGGCCCGCTCCTCGGCCGCGATCGGGGCCTCGCTCGGCGCCGCCGACCCGGCGGAATCCCCGCCCTTCCCCGAAACGTAAGGATATCCCGGAAGGGCTTCGCCGCGGATGAAGGCCTCGGTCATCTCTCGGGCGATGTCGTCGTGCACCTGAATGGGCGGCGACTTCTTGAAGTAGGCGGAGGGGCCGTAGAGCACCCCCGACTCGCCGCGGTCGAGCGCCAGTTTGGCGCAGCGAACGGCGTCGATGACGATGCCGGCCGAGTTCGGGGAGTCCACCACTTCCAGCTTGAGTTCCACGTTGAGGGGCACGTCGCCAAAAGTGCGGCCTTCCATGCGGATGTAGGCCCACTTACGGTCGTCCAGCCACTCGACGTAGTCCGAAGGGCCGATGTGGACGTTCTTGGCACCCAGATCGTAGTCCAACTGAGAGGTGACCGCGTTGGTCTTGGAGATCTTCTTGCTCTCCAGCCGTTCGCGCTCCAGCATGTTCAGGAAGTCGGTGTTGCCGCCAACGTTCAGCTGGCTGGTCCGCTCGAGCCGCACGCCGCGCTCGCGCATCAGGCGGGTGAGCACCCGGTGGACGATCGTGGCTCCCACCTGCGACTTGATGTCGTCGCCGATGACCGGGAGGCCCTTCTCCTCGAAGCGCTGCTGCCAGTACTCCTCGCGCCCGATGAACACGGGAATGCAGTTGACCAAGGCACAACCCGCGTCGAGGATCTGCTCCACATACCACTTGGTGGCCGCCTCGCTGCCCACGGGCAGATAGTTGATCACCACGTCGGTCTTGGTTTCGCGCAAGATCCCGGCCACGTCATCCGTGGGGCCAGGGGCTTTGGTGATCACCTCAGAGAGGTACTTGCCCAGACCGTCGTGCGTCATTCCCCGGTGCACCTTGACGCCCATCTTGGGGACGTCGGCGAACTTCACCGTGTTGTTCATGCCGCTGAATATCGCCTGGGAGAGGTCCTTGCCGACCTTTTCCCGATCCACGTCGAAGGCCGCGGAGAACTCGATATCGGAGATGTGATAGCCCCCGAGATTCACGTGCATAAGTCCGGGCACGAATTCATCGTCGGCCGCGTTCTTGTAGAACTCCACTCCCTGGACCAACGAAGAGGCGCAGTTGCCCACACCGATGATCGCGACCCTCACCTTTCCACTCACCAGAAGCCTCCTAAGCGATAATCTTCTTACTCTCCCGCCGCGTCTTCGGCGGGTCTGAGTTGCCGGTACGTATGCGCTACTCTCTGCCCCACAGTCACCGTCGTGAGCACCACGAGCAGGTAGACCACGTAGGGCAAGAGGTCGAAGAACAAGCCGACCGCGAGAAGCACGACCCTCTCCGGGCGGCTCATAAAGCCTACCTTACACTCGAGTCCCAGCGCCTCGGCGCGTGCACGAGTGTAACTCACCAGAAGCGAACCTAGCAGTGCCACCACCACCAGGGCGGCGTCCACCGCGCGGCCCTGCTCCGCCAAGCGGTAGGCAACAGCCGCCAGGACGATCCCCTCCGAAGCCCGGTCCAGTGTCGAGTCGAGGAAAGCCCCGAACGGCGATACTTTCTGGGCCAACCGAGCCAGGGTGCCATCGAGCATGTCCAGCAGGCTGCCCACCACGAAGACCACCCCGGCCAGCACCAAGCGGTCGCCGACGACCAGCGCAGCCGCCGCCAGGTTGAGCAGCGCTCCGGTCACCGTGATCTGATTGGGGGTGATGTTGAGTTTCTGAAGGCCTAGGATCAGGGGCTCGAAGGCTCGACGAAGGCGAAACCCAAAGAAATCCCGCAGAGTATCTATCTGCTCCTCCTCGAACGTGCAGGCGCGGATTCTACCAGGAATGGGGGTTGCTCAGGAACTCCGTCGCTCGACGGGATCGGCGCGGCGCTGATGCCCGCGCGCTTCCGACGGCCTCTGCGGCAGATCCCCCTGCTCCTGAGCCGGGCTGATGCCTCGCTCCTGAGCCGGCGCGCCGCCCTGCTCCCGCTCGGCGGTCATCGGAGGGAGAACCGCCTCCGGCTCGCGGGGAGAATGCCTCTCCAGCCTCAAGGGTAGGCCGTCGTCGGCGATCCAAGGCGCACGGGAAAGGCGAAAATCAAAGAAGTTGATCGTGTGCTTGCCCATAGCGAGCAAGGGCAGCACGGCCAGCATGCCCACGATGCCTCCGACCTGAGCTCCCGCCAGAATGGCGAATATGACGACCAGAGGGTGGACCCCCACCGTGGTGCCCATGATATTGGGCACGAGGATGTGGTTCTCGAGTTGCTGAATGGCAAAGAAGATGAAGGCAACCCACAGGGCCGTGCCCGGCGAGTGAAACAGGGCCAAGAGCACGGGAGGTGTTGCGCCCAGCCAGGGGCCGATGAAGGGGATCACTTCGGTCAAGCCCGCCCAGACCCCGAAGAGCAGGGCGTACCGGCTTCCCTCCGGCCATACGTCGATCGCCTCCCAGCCCAAGCTCCACATGGCGATGCCTCCCGCGAGTCCCACCGCGAGGGCCAGAAGGAACTGGCCTTTGACATAACGGACGAAGGATTCTTGCAGACCGAAGAGGTACGCGGACATGGTCTCGTCATCGCCGGGCAGGATGCGCTTGAGCCAGTTGAAGATGCGGCGTCCGTCGAAGAGCATGTAGAAACTGATAATGACGATCAGGAGAAAAGTGGCCACAGAGCTGATCACGTTGAAGGTCACGTTGAATACCGTGCCCGCGGTGGACAGCGCCGCGTCCTCGACCCAAACCACCAAGCGGTCGACCGAAGTGGTCAGATTGACATCGACATTTCGCTGGGCCAGGTAGGCCTGCAGATCCGCCAGCCAGGACTCCACCTGGGAGGCCCACTCCGGCAGGTTTTCCACAAGAGCCCTCAGCTGAGCCGCAAGGGGGGGACCGGCTAGGATGGCCAAGAGCACCACGATCGTGGCAAAGCTCAGATAGACGATGGGAACCGCGAGAATCCGGGGGATGCGCAGGGCGCAGAGCGATTGGACCAGCGGGTTGAGCAACAGAGACAGGAGGGACGCCATCAGGAAGACGAAGACGGGCGTACTCAGCGTGCGCAGCAGATAGAAGGCGGCCAAAACCGCCAGCGGGATCAGAATCAACTGCACCCAACGCGGGATGGTGATCTGCACGCTCTCTCCTAGGAATCTGGGGCCCGCGGCGCGTCCGAGGGCTTTGGCTTAGCGGTCATGATACTCCTCCACCCCTTTTCGGGGCCCCTCTGCGCGTGGCCTTCGACGCTCCGAAGTGCTACTCTACGGCCAATGGCAGAAGGCTCCTCAGTACACTTGCGCCAACGACTTCGTCGGGAGCAGCGAGCCGTCGAGATTCGACGGCGCCGTTTACGCTTTCTCACTCTGGTAACCCTTTTCCTGCTTTCTGTCTCGGCCTATTTGGTGATGTCCCTCGCGGAGGGCTCTACTTCTCAGGTCAACGCGGGGGAGTTGCTGGTCGAAGACGGTCCTTCCTCCGGCCCGGTGGCCACCGCCGGAGAGACTCATCCCGTCTTCGCCAAGGTCCAGGACCGCAACCTGGTTCTCCCGGTAAGCGCCGGGGAGGCCACCATCATCGCTTACTCTCCGACCTCAGATGAAAAATCCGTCCCGCTCACCCCGTTGGGAAGCCGCGTCAACGCGGGCGTCGTCTCGCGAGGCCTCGAGCGGGTGTTCTCCGGAGAATCCTCCATCCGCTACTACCAGGTGGGCGACCGCGGCCGCTCGGGGTTGGAAACCGGCGCAGTGGAAATCGGGGCATCCCCCGGAGCCGTGGTGGTCAGCCCGGTCTCCGGCCAGATCACCGGAGTGAGGACCTATCAGCTCTACGGCAAGTACGAAGACGTCCAGATCGACATCCGCCCCGAGGGCTTGGGAGATCTGACCGTATCGCTCCTGCTGATCGACGAGCCGGCGGTCACCATCGGCCAGACCGTCACCGCCGGCAAGACCCAACTCGGCAAGGTGCGGGAAGCCCAGGGCGATCTGGGAGATCGCCTGGCTGAGTACACTCATGATTCCGGAAGCCATCTCCACCTTCAGGTGGCCAAGAGCTATTCGGAGGGCAGCAGCTCCTCGCTCCCCTAGGCCGCCGGCGCGCCCGCCACTCCCCGGCCCCCGTTTCTTCCTGCACTGCCACGCCGCCCCGCGTAGCGCCGCCTATCTGCGAAGTCGACCGATGGCGCGGCGGGTCAAGTCGGTTAACAAGCCCCCTGCGGCCATGGCCAAAAGAACGGATCCGGTTCGGGGCCCCCTCGAGCGGGCCGCCCTGCTGGTGCGCCCCACCCTCACGCGTTCTTGCCGCCGGGCTTCGCGCTTCACCGCTTCGCGCTGCTCTTCGGGAGTGTCCACCTTTGCCAAGCTCGGGGTGCGTCTGACCTGCCGGGACCGGTGGGCTCCAGGCCGGTACTCGGCGCCCTCCTCGGGCACGATGCTCCGGCCAAAGCGGTTGGCGTAGACCTGCGTGACCTCCGCCCCAAACAGAATGATCTGAGACGACCAGTAGATCCAGACGATTATCACGATAAGAGTACCGGCCGCCCCGTAGGCCGAGCCCACGGTGCTGAAGGCGAAGTAGACACTCAAGCCAAAAGCGCCGACGACGAATAGGAACGAGGTGACCCCCGCCCCAATCCAAATGTCGCTCCAGGCGATCCGGGCGTCGGGCAAGATCTTGTAGACCGCTCCGAACAACACCGTGATGAGCACGAAGGAGACCACCAGGTTGGCCAGTTGCAGCCAACCGGCGGGCAAGGGGATGATTTCCTCGAAGTACCCGCCCAGGGCGGTCAGCACCGTGCTCGATACCAGAGAAGCTATCACCAGCACGCCCAGTCCGATGATCATCAGAAAAGAGATCGCCCGTTTCTTGAGGAAGCCAAGGATGGGACCGTGGCCCTTGGGCTTTACCTCCCAGATGATATTCAGGGCGTCCTGCAGGCTGGCAAAGAAGACCGTGGCCCCGAAGATCAGGCCGCCGATTCCCAGGATCGTGCCGGTGCTCCCGGCCTGGCTGGCGTTGTCGAGAATGCGTTGCACCTGGCGGACGGCCTCTTCGCTCTGGAGCCAGGTCTCCACCTGGCTAAGCAACTCCTGCTCGGCCCGGCCCTGGCCCAAGATGTAGCCGGCGACGGAAACCGCGATGATTACGGTCGGCGCCAGCGAGAAAACGGCGTAATAGGCGAGGGCGGCGGCAAGCCGCGAGGCGCCGTCCTCCTGCCAGTCGGAGAATGCCTCCCATATGACATGCCAGATCTGCTTGAGTCTGTGCACCCGGGCTTGACTCCTCCGCATCATGTCGCATGGTTCCATCCGCACGCGCCGCGCCCGCGGCGCGTGCCCTGCGCGCGGCCCTCAGTCTCCGGCCGCGCGGCGCAGAGCCGCGCATGCCCCGACTCGACGGCGCGACAACCCTGTCTGCGTATTCCCGGCCGGTACCAGGGTACCTTCTCCACCGGTCATTGGCCCCAACCGGGATCGAGAACTAAGTGGCCGGCAAAGACGAGATGATCTTCGAGGTGGAGGGCGGGAACGTCCGCCTGACCCATCCCAACAAGCTGATGTTTCCTCGGCAGGGGTGGACCAAGGCCGACCTGGCCCGCCACTATTTGGCCTGCGCCGAAGGTGCCCTGCGCGGCGTCGAGGGGAGGCCCACCGTACTCAAGCGCTGGCCGCGCGGAGCCGAAGCCGAGCCGTTCTTTCAGAAACGGGCACCCAAACCGGGCCGCAGTGCCAAGACCGCCGACGGCGGGCAGGCGCGGGAACCGGCCCGCGAGTTTGCCACCATCCGGTTTCCCTCGGGCCGCTCCGCCGACCTGCTGGTCCCCCGTCACGAAGCTGATCTGCTCTGGATGGTCCAGTTGAACTGCATCGACTTCAATCCCTGGCCGGTAAGGGTGACGGACCTGGATCGCCCCGACGAATTGCGGGTGGACCTGGATCCTTCGGAGGGGGTGGGCTTCGCGGAGGTCCGGGAGACCGCCCTTGCCTGCCGGGAAGTGCTGGCCGAAAGAGGGTTGGTAGCCTGGCCGAAGACCTCGGGTTCTCGAGGAATTCACCTGCTGGTGCGGATCGAGCCCGCGTGGGAGTTCCCTGAGGTGCGCCGCGCCGCCCTGGCGCTGGCGCGCGAAGTCGAACGTAAGCATCCCGGTCTGGCCACGAGCGCGTGGTGGAAGGAAGAGCGCCACGGGGTGTTCGTCGACTACAACCAGAACGCTCGGGACCGCACGGTGGCCAGCGCCTACAGCGTCCGCCAGACGGGCCTGGTCTCTGCACCGCTGCGCTGGGAAGAAGTTCCCGCAGTGGAGCCCGCGGACTTCCCCATGCAGGGGTTCGCCGAGCGCTACGCCGACGTGGGTGACCTGACCGAGGGCATGAACCAAGCAGCGGGAAGGCTCGACGGACTCCTCGAGCTGTATGAAGAGCAGGCCCAGTCGGGCAAAGAGGATGCCCCCTGGCCGCCGCACTTTCCCAAGCAACCCGGAGAGCCGCCGCGGGTGCAGCCCTCCAAACGCCGAAAGCGGTAGCCCGAAGAGGCGACTACCCGTCCCTACCCGCCCCCTACTCGCCCAGGACCACCTCGCTGAACTCGGGTCCTTCGGGCCGCTCCAGCTGATCCATGGTGCAATCTCGAGGGTCCTTGTCGGGCCGCCAGCGCTCCAGCCTGGTGGCGTGCCGAAAGCGTTCGCCGGTCAGCTGATCGTAGCTGATCTGCGCCACCAATTCCGGCGCTACCGGGATCCAGGAGAGATCCTTGCCCGAAGCCCAACGGCTCTCCCCTCCGGGCCGGCGGGCTTCGCGTCCGAAGGACTCCTCGGTCCGGAGGTCCTCGAGTTCCGTCAGCAAAGAGATCGCCTCAGCCTCCTTCAGGCCCGAAGTGTGACCGATGAAGTGCAGCTGTCCCCGGGAATCGTAGAGTCCGAGCAGCAACGAGCCCACCCGGTCACCCAGCTTGTGCAGCCGGTAACCGCCCACGACCACGTCGACACTTCGCCGATGCTTCACCTTGACCATGTCGCGTTTGCCCTCGGCGTAGCGGCCGTTCAATCGCTTTGCGACGATGCCGTCGCAGCCGGCCGATTCGAATTCATGGAACCAGCGCTTGCCCACCTCGAGGTCCTGCGTGGAGGGAGTGAGGCTCCAGCCCGCGGGCAGGTCCGGCCCCAGTGCTTCGAGGGCCGCCCGGCGCTCGCTGAAAGGCGAGGCGCGCAGGTCTCGGCCGCGAAAGGCGAGCAGGTCGAAAGCCACGAGTTGCGCCGGCGTTTCCCGCGAAAGCTTCTCCACGCGGCTGGCCGCCGGATGCACGCGGTTCTGGAGCGCGTCGAAGTTCTGCATGCCCTCAAGAACGACCACCACCTCCCCGTCCACGACCGTGTCCTCCGGCAGGCCCTCCAGCGAGGGCTGCAGCTCGGGGAAGTAGCGTAGCAGGGGCTTGGCATTGCGGCTGTCCAACCGGGGCGGCGACCCGGACCAGGCCACCACCCTGAACCCGTCCCACTTGGGCTCGTACGCCCAACCCGGCGGCGAGGGTAGCTCGTCCTTCACCGCCGCTTCCATGGGAACGATGGGGGGATCAAAGGGGAAGCCTTCGCCGCTTTTCACGTCCGGCCCTCCGGCGCCTTCATACGCTTGCCGGTGATCCTCAGGAAGAAGATCAGCCCCGCATACGCGATCACGGTCACCGCCACCACGCGCAGGATTCCGGTCCAACCCTGATAGAAGACGTCAAGCATCGGGCGAACCGTTTTCAGACCGAAGAGAGTCGCAGTACATGTAACAGTTTCTACCCGCGCGTGCACGATGCGATACTGCACGAGGCGATGCCACAGAGAAACTCAACGAAGAGCACCGCAGGAGGGGGGGCGATTGGAGGCGCCGGAGGGACGAATGACCGCCGCAGCCGAAACGAGGGCCCCGGAACGGCGGCCCGAGACCACCTGTGCCGTCGCCGTCATGTCCCGGCCCCCGGTCGCAGGACTCTCGAAGCGGCGCCTGGCGCGGTCCGTGGGAGACGGGCGGGCAGCCGAAATCCACCAGGCTCTGCTCCATGACCTCCTCGAGACCGCGGGGATCACCGGCGAGGACGTGTACCTGGCGTTGAGCGAAGCCCTCCCGCAGCCGGCCCCGGCCTGGCGGCCGCCGGCGGGCACGAAACTCCTGCTGCAGCAGGGCCGGGACCTGGGTCAACGGCTAAACGGAGTGCTCACCGGGTTGATCGCGGACGGGTACTCCTCGGCCGTCGCCCTCGCGGGCGACACGCCCCACCTGCCTGCAGAGTTTCTCTACGAGGCGGTGAGCGAACTCACCCGTGCCGCTCGGGAGGACAGTCTCCGAGTGGTGGTTGGCCCCGCATTCGACGGCGGCTTCTACCTGCTGGGCCTGACGGCCGAGACCGTCAGACGCCATGGCCTCGGGCTGAGGGCGATCCTCGAATCGACCCCCATGGGCGGGCCTTTGGCACGCCGCCATCTGCTCGAGGGGCTGGCGGCCGCAGGGCTGGAGGTTCACCTGCTTCCCGGCTGGGTCGATGTCGACGACCAGCGAGACCTGCACGTCTTTGAGCGCCTCCGCGGCAGTTCACCGGCGGGGCCGCGTGCTGATGAGAGTGCCTCCTTGAAAGAGGTCTACCTGCACCTGACCGACCGCTGTGGGCGGGGCTGCCCCCACTGCTACGCCCGTCTTGGCGGAAGCAGGCGGACGCCCGAGTTGAGTAGGCGGGAGTGGGAGTCCGCTATCGGGCAGGCTGCGGAACTGGGTGCGACGACCTACACCTTCATCGGGGGGGACCCCTTCCTCCGCACGGACCTCATCTCGCTCGTGAGGAGGGTGGCCCGGGTACCCGAAGCCCGCATGCGGCTGTTCTTTGGCCGCAGTCTCGAGCCCGAACAGGTGGATCTCCTGGCCGGCGCCTCCGAGGGCAGGATGCTTGGCCTGCTCAGCCTGGATGGGTCCGAAGAGACCAACGATGAGATCCGCGGCAAGGGCAGCTATCGTGACGGCCTCGAGACACTGAGTCTCATGCAGGACGCCGGCATGGAGGTCGGGGTAAACACGGTCTTGCTCGCCCCGGTTCTTTCCGGCCTGCCCCGCCTGATCCGGGACCTCGGCCGAGCACAGATCCGGCGCCTTCACCTGATCCTGCCGCATGAACGCGGCGGGCTGACCGCATCTCCCGCTCTGATACCGGAGCCGAATCAACTCCTGCCCGCCCTCGACGCCGCCATCGAGGCGGCCGCCGACGCCGGGATCGTGATCGACAATCTCAGAGCCTGGAAGAGCCGGCTCAAAGAGGGCCGCGACCTTTGCAGCGCCGGATGCTCGCTGCTCGCGGTCGATGCCGGCGGCCAGGTGCATGCCTGTCCCATAACCTGCGGAGATCCGATGTTCGCAGCGGGGCATGTGCGCGAAGCCCCGCTTTCGGAGATCTGGAAGGGCTCCGCCGTGCTGCGCCTTCTCCGCGAGAGCCACACGGCGGACCGGGAGACCTGCGCCTCCTGTCCGGTGGCCGATTCCTGCGGGGGCGACTGTTGGGTGCAGGCCCACTACGCGGCGGCCGCGGGCGGCCGCGCCGCCGGGTACGCTGCCCCCTCGCCCTATTGCAGCTTTCTGCGACCGCTTTTCGAGCGCCTCCGTAGCCAGACCCAGGGAGGACCTCCCTCCGCCTCCGCGGCTCCCGAGCCCCTCCCCGCCGCGGCCGGTCTCCCCCTTGCGGCTTCTGCCAAGCCCATTCCATTCGACTGCATATGAGGGTAGATCCGGCCCCCGGTCGGGGGCCTGTTGAGTACCGTGGAGCTCCGACGGGTATTCGGCACGCGCGAAATCCCGCCGGACCTGAAGGATGGAAGGAACCCTCAGATGGAGATCACCGCTGACACCAAGATCCATGGCCTGCTCGAGGAGTATCCCTACCTCCTCGACTTCCTGGCGGCCTACGACACCGAATTCCAGAAGCTGAAGAACCCCGTGCTGCGCGCCACCCTGACCCGCGTGGCCAGCCTGGAAGCCGCCGCCGAGATGGCCGACATTCCCGTCTCCAAACTGGTATCCGACGTAAAGGCCGAGGTGGAGAGACACGAACTGGGCGGGACAGAACAGAAGGCCGCGCCCCATTCGCCGGTGGCCGAGGGCGTCTTCGCCGACATGGCGGGCGGAGCGTCCGCCGGGGCCGCCGCGTTGGCCGGAGCCGGAGCCCCCGTGGGCGAAACCCGCAGGCAGGAAATCCTCAAGGAGATCATCCGCGATCTGCACGCGGGGAGAGACCGCGAGCAGATCAAGGCACGCTTTGCCGAGTTGATCCAGGAGGTCGAGCCCGGTGAGATCGCGGCCATGGAGCAGGCCCTAATAGCCGAAGGCATGCCCGCTCAGGAGATTCAGGGCATGTGCGACATCCACGTCAGCGTCTTCAAAGAATCATTGGAGAACTTGCCTGAAGGCGAGGCGCTCCCGCACGGACATCCGCTCGATACCTTCGTCCGCGAAAACGAGGTGGTGGCCGAACTGACCTCCTCTCTGCGCTGCTACTTGGACGCCCTGGCTGCCGGCGAAGGTTCGAACGATCAGACCCTGCGGGACCTCAGCGCCGACCTCGAGCGGCTGCGCGAGGTGGACACCCACTACCTTCGCAAGGAGAATCAGCTCTTCCCGCTGCTCGAACGGCACGGAGTCTCCGGCCCAACCCAGGTCATGTGGGCCATTCACGACGACATCCGCGCACGACTGAAGCAGGTGAGAGAGGCGCTCGCCGCCAACGACGCCGACAGGGTCCGCGCCGAACTGCCCGAGCTCCTGACCATGATCGAGGACATGGCCTACAAGGAGGAGAAGATCCTCTTCCCCGTCGGCCTGGAGCAACTCAGCGACGAAGAGTGGGCGCAGGTGAGGGCCGGCGAAGAGCACATAGGCTATGCCTGGATCCAGCCACGCGGAGAAGCCCCCGCCGCGACGTCGGCCCCGCCGGCCTCGCGCGCTCAGGGAGGCGAAGGCGCTCTGCTTCCTCTGACCACCGGGGCGATCCCGGCCGAGCGCATCGACCTGCTGCTGCGCAACCTGCCCTTCGACCTCACCTACGTGGACGAAAACGACGAAGTCCGCTACTACTCAGAGGGCGAGCGCGTCTTCCCGCGCAGCCCCGCGGTCATCGGCCGTAACGTGGAGAACTGCCATCCGCCCAAATCGGTCCACGTCGTCCGCCAGATCGTCCAGGAATTCAAGGCCGGCACCAAGAACGTGGCCGAGTTCTGGATTCAGCTCGAGGGCCGGTTCATCTACATCCGGTACTTCGCCATCCGCGATGACGAGGGCGCCTATCGCGGGGTGCTGGAAGTGGTTCAGGACCTGACCGAGGCCCGCAGTCTGGAGGGCAATCGCCGGCTGCTCGACTGGTGAGAGCACGGTGCCAGGCCCTCCGGGTGCGACTCTAGGCTAACGACCTCTCTCCCGGAAGGAACAGGTCGCTGAACACGGTCGAGCTCAGCAGGTAGACGATCTCCTGGCGCAAGGCTTCGGCCCAGATCGAGGCGATCAGCCGGCGGGGGTCGTCCCGAAGTAGAGCCGCCCGGCGCTCGCGCAGTTCGGGCGGCGCATCGTCGGCAACGTAGCCCCAGAGATGCTCCAAGGTGTTCTTGACCCCGCCCGGCGTCGCCGGCTTACGCAGGGTTGCCACGAGAAGCGCGGCCATTTCGGCAAAGACCGTGTCCGGTGGAGAATCCGAACGGGCCAGGCTTCTGCCCACCTCGCGATATAGCTGCACGTCCCGGGCCATCACCGAGTACTTATGCTGCGCCCAGAGCTGCTGCGCATTTAAGGGCAGAGGAATGCGGCCGGCCTCGCGCTCTTCGTACTTGCCCCGCAGAAGGGCAAACTGCTCCCCCGGCGGGGTCACGTATGAAGGGAAACCCGCCGGACCGGAGGCCGACTCGGGGATCGCCCCGGCGGTAGCCGCCAACTGCGGCACCGGACTCCGCTCCCGATAACCGCGAAGGCCCATCTCCTCGGCCAGCCAGGTATGGCGCGCCATCAGCGCGGGAAGGTGTCCCCGCCACCGGCGGGTCTCCGGGTGATTGGCGTAGCCGGCCCGGCCTTCCGACAGGATCACCAGCAGAGCGTGGACCTCGCGGTGCTCCCCCAGCAGGCTCTGGCGGTTCAGGTATCCGGGACTGATGTCCCAGACTCTCATGAGGGCGAATCAGACCAAGGACTCAAGGATGCCCCACGCGCCCACGCCCCCCCATGCCCACGCCCAAGCGCCACGG
>JADQBG010000014.1 GCA_016278725.1 Actinomycetota bacterium | reverse complement strand
GCCGCCGCCATAACCGCCGCCGCCGCCGCGACGGCCGCCGCCGCCACCGCCGCCGCCAGACTCACGGGCCTCATCGACCCGAATCTGCCGACCGTCGACCTCTTGGCCGTCGAGACCGTCCTTGGCCGCTTTGGCTTCCTCGTCGGTGTTCATCTCAACAAAGCCGAAGCCTCGCGAGCGACCGGTATCCCGGTCGGTGACCACCCGGGCGGAGACAACTTCGCCATGCTGGGCGAAAGCGCGCTCCAGGGACTCGTCGGTTGTGTCGTAGGAGAGGTTTCCCACGTACAGTTTCGATGCCATCGTTGCCCTCCAATAGGCACTGGTTTGGACAGCGGAAGCCGGACCGTACGCGATATGGACCTCGAGAGGCTCGGTGAAGGCCGCCTGAGCCGCTGTGCAATAACAACGTAAGAATACCAAGAATCTGCCGATTCAATGCGCGCCGCACGTGAGAACCGCATGAGAAGCGGCGGACTGTACTCGCCCCTTCCTCCCCGGTTAGAATAGCTCAGTCAAAGCCCCCGAAAGGAGCTCCCCTTGCCGCAGAACCGACCGGGCAGTCCGCTGACGTCCCCTTTTTCCCTGATCCTCGGGGGAATGCTGCTGCTCGTGGTCGGACTCTACCTGGGTCTGTTTCGCGAGGACTCGCTTTCCCTGGTGGGTGGGGTGGTCGTGGCCTTTCTCGGAATCTACCTGATACAGACGGGGTACCGCCGCAAAAAGTAGCCGCCGGCCGCCGGCCCCCTCCCCGCCGCGCTCGCTTGTGCGGTGGGGTGACTCTTGGAGGGCCCACTCAGGCGCTTGACTCAGCGCGCGTGGCCGTTTCCCCGGATCGCATCTTCACGCTCCTTGAGAAGCTCGAGCCTTTCCATGACCGTGCGAAGCACGTCGACGAGAAGGTCCAGCCGCTCGGCCTCTCCGCCAAGGGAGAGCAAACGCAGCTTGAGCGCCGGCTCCATCTCCAACTGGTGGGCAATTGCGTAGGAGAGAGGGTATTCCTCGGACAGCTCCGGCTCTCCGGCCGCCTCGCCCAACCTAACGATCTCCCGGAATAGCGTCTCGACTTCCGCCTTCAGTTCCTCGGCGGGCTCGGGGCCTTCCTCCAGCAGGATCTCGACCTCGGCGCGGAGGGACTCGAACTCGATATCCTCGGGGACGATCGCCGCGAGGATGCGGACGCGTTCTTCCCCACGGACGACCACGTCCAGCCGTCCGTCCTCGTATTCGCGGAGCACCGTCCGCAGCCTGGCCGTGCAGGCGAATTCCGCCAACTCATCTTGTTGGCGCCACACGATTCCGAAGGACTCTCCCGTATCGCGGCAGTGCCGAATCAGCCGCTTGTAGCGTTCCTCGAAGATGTGCAGAGGAAGAAGCTCCCCGGGAAGCAGGACCAGGCCGAGCGGGAAAAGCGGGAGTTCGTCCGGTCGCGGCGCGGACATACTCGGTCTCCTTTGGCGGGGGCGAGGCCTGTTTAGCATACCCCGACCGCGGGCGGTTAGGCCCCGAGGGGGACTCAGAACAGCAGCACAGCAAGTGTTGCCGCCAACAGACCGCTGGAAGCCGCCCGCTCCGCGGGTTGCATCCGTAGCTGCGACAGAAAAGTGGGGCGGGACAAGACGCCAAAACCGCGAAGCTCCATGGCAAGCGCGAGTTCGTTGGCACGCCGCATCGAACGGTACACGAAGGGCAGCCCGACGGGGAGGAGCGCCTTCAGCTTGTCGCGTGTGCGCTCGGTGGGCAGTCCTCGCGATGCCTGGCTCTGCCAGACTGCGGTCAATTCCGTCTGCATCAGCGGCAGGAAGCGGAGGGCGATGGCGGGGAGCGCCGCCCAGCGATGGGGGATGCCAAAGCGGGTCAAGAGCTGCGTGAGGTCGGAGGGACGCGTGAATTGGTGGAACTGCATGGCGGCCATGAGAAACGCTCCCAGACGGCCCGCCGTCTCCGCGGAGCCGCTCAAAATTGGAGCCAACACCCCCACCTCCAATGCCGTCCCCGGCCCGGCCGCCAGAACACCGTCCTCTCCAAAAACCGCCCGCATGACGAAGATCTGCAGACCGACCATAGCCGTAGCCAATAGGCCGTTGCCCACGAGCCGGAGGTTCAACCCCAAGACCGACGAGAGCGCTGCCAGGAGCACAAGACCGCCCGCCACCAGGAAGCCGGATTCCACGGTCAGAGCGCAGACGGCAACCAGCAGAAGCCAAGTGGCGCCCAGGCGCGGGTCCACTCTCCGTTGGCGGGAATCTGCCTGAGCGCTCATCCCGCCACCTGCTGCCGGCTCGGCAGACCAATCGGGTGAAGGAGGCCTTCTTCCATCACAGCGAACCGATCAACCACGGTGGAGGCAAGTTCGGCGTCGTGGGTCATCAACAGCACGGCGCCTCCGCGGGCGGCCACCCTACTGAGCTCTCTGAACACGCGGAGCGCCGTTTCGGCGTCCAGCCCCGAGGTGGGCTCGTCAGCCGCCAACACCGATGGGCGCGCCGCCAGTACACCCGCCACCGCCAGCAATTGTCGCTGGCCCCGGCTCAGGCGGTGGGGATGGGTGCCACGCCATGCCTCGAGACCAAAGCGGGACAAGGCCTCGTCCACGCGATGCTCGACCTGCTCCCGAGCCATGCCACGAACGCGCAAACCAAAGGCCAGTTCTTCTTCCACGCTGTCCCCGAACAACTGATAATCCGGATTCTGGAAAACAAAGCCGGTGCGCGCGCGAACCAAGCCGCGCGCTCTGCCCCCCGGGTCCATGCCGTCGACCAGCACTTTTCCCGCGGTGGCCCGCAGGAGCCCGTTCACGTGCTTGCCGAGAGTGGTCTTACCGGAGCCGTTGGCGCCCAGCAAACCGACCGTGCCGCCGGCCTCGACAAGTAGATCGACGTCGGTGCAGCCGGTCCGGCCGCCCGGATAGATGTGAGTGCAGCGGTCGAAGCGCACGCCGGACTCGCCGGGTACAGCGGCCGCTGGACGAGGCGCCAACCCAGCGAACTCGGTCTGCGTGCCCGCCCCCGCCGTCGCCTGCCCCACACTTCCCCCGCCGGAGCGGTTCGCGTTTGGTTGCTCCCAAGCCGGGGCCAAGGACACAATCCGGTCGGCAAAGAGCCGTACCTGATCGGGACGTGTGGTGGCGAGCAGCACCGAGGTCCCGCGACGAGAGAGCTCCCGCAGGCCCTGCATCACCAACCGTCGACCGGACGAATCCAGCTCGGCCAGCGGTTCATCGAGGATCAGCAGGCGCGGGTGCAGGGCGATCACCCCGGCTAGGACCGACCGCTGCGCTTCCCCTCCCGATAGGGTCCGAGGATCGCGCCTGTCAAAGCCGGTCAGCCCCACCCATTCGAGACAGGAATCGACCCGCCGACGGACCTCCTCCCCGGGCAGACCCAGATTGCAGGGACCGAACGCCACGTCCTCAGCGACGCTGCCTTCCACGATCTGGGTTTGGGATTCCTGCGCCAGGTAACCGATGGTCCCCGCGAGTTCGGCAGGAGTAGCGCCGCCCAGATCCCTGCCGGCCACGCGAATCTTCCCCTCGATGGCAGCCGCGTAGTAACTGGGGATCGCTCCCGCCAGACAGTGGCAGAGGGTCGACTTGCCCGCGCCCACCGGTCCGGCGACGACAACGAACTCGCCCTGCTCGACGGAGAACTCCACATCGCTCAAAGCCGGCAGCGAGCACCCTTCGTAGGTCACGCTCTCCAGGCTAACCTCGAGTAGGGTACTCATTCGGGCTCCGCCGGCAAATCATCGGAGCGGAATCCGTAAAGCGACGCCGCCGCCTCGAGTGAAACCAGGCCGTCCCGCACGTCGCACCTGACCCGCTCCCGGCTTCGCTCAACCGGCGGGCCGAAGCCTCCGCCCCCGGAAGAGACAAGGGTGACGCGGTCGCCGGGGGTCAGTGCTCGCGCCGCAGCTTTGCTCCTTAGCGCCAATACTTCGCCTTCTGCCGTTGTGAGATAGGCCTGGTTGAGGCTGCCCTCATGCCCGGCCCCAACGCCGTAGGGTGCCACCTTCATCCCGTCTCCGAACATGACGATCCCGGGCTCAGGGTCGTAGACCCGGAACTCGTAGCGCACCCCGGGGCCACCTCGCCAGCGCCCGGGACCGGCGGTGTCGGGCTCCATCTCGTGCCGCAAGGTGAGGTGGGGGTACTGCACTTCGTTGGCCTCTATGTTGGGCGTGCGCACCCCGCCGTGATTCGAGATGGGAGACATGTAGGGGGCTCCGTCTATTCCCTTCATCGCCCCACCGCCGCCGAGGGCGCAGAAGGCGAAGCCCACGTAGAACTCTTGGTTTCGCGGGTCCACGCCAAAGAAGGAGGGGCCGCAGAAACGGCTGAAGCCGGCGGGAAGGGCGGCCGGCGCAGTGGCGGACAAAGCCTTGAAAACCGCGGCGATGATCTCGCCCGCGGGGGTAAGCGTGCTGAGCGTAACCGGGGCGGGGGGCCGGGGATTTACCAAAGTGCCGAGGGGAGCGTTGACCTCTACCGCCCTAAACGCCCCCCCCGTTCCGGGGAATGTCCGCTCCCAGAACCCAAAGGACAGCGATGGCCGCCGCCGTCCGCGTGGTGGCCAAGGCGCAGTTGAGAAAGCCTCGCACCTGAGCATCGGTGCCCTCGAAATCCACCAGCAACTGGTCGCCCCGCACCTCTACCGTGGCCCTGATCCGGATGCGCTCCGCTTGAAAGCCATCGTCGTCAACCTCTTCGGTCGCGCGGTAAACCCCGTCGGGAATGGCGGCGATGCGCCGCCGGGTCAGCGCTTCGGCCCGGTCCAGCAGGTCGGCCACGGCTTCTCGGACGATCGAGGCGGACTCTCTCTCGACAAGCCCCAGCAGCCGGCGGGCCCCCACCCGGTTCGCCCCCATTTGGGCGAGCAGATCGCTGCGCAGCATCGCGGGGTTGCGCGTGTTGTAGGCGATTAGCTCGAGAACGTCGTCCAACGCCTCCCCCGCTCGAGCGATTCGGGTGGGCGGGATGCGCACACCCTCTTGGAACACCTCCGTTGCCCGGGGGTTGTAGCTGCCGGGGGAAGAGCCGCCCACATCGCCGTGGTGCGCGCGGCTCACACAGAAGAAAAGCAGTTCGCCCTGCGCGAACACCGGCGTCACGATCCCGATGTCCGGCAGGTGGTTCCCGCCGGCGTAGGGGTCGTTGACAATGAAGGCATCCCCCTCCTCGATGCCCCCGCCATATCTCCCGATCACCGCCTTCACGCTGGCCGAGCCCGCCGCCGCAAGGATGGGGATGCCGCTGAGCTGAGAGACGAGTTCGCCGTGCGCGTCACACACACCGCAGGAGAAATCGCAGGCCTCCGCAAAGATGGGAGACCGAGCGGATCGCTCGAGCACCAAACCCATCTCCCGGGAGATCGCATCCAGCCGGCCGGCCAGCACGCTTCTGCGCATCACGCCGGCAGCCTCGCCGACTTCATCCTGGGATCGACGGACGGCCTCCGCCTGGTAAGGAGGCGTCATGCCTCCTCCTTTCTTCGCAGCTCGAGGATGCCGTCCGAGGCGAGCCGGGCCACGTAACCTCTGGACACCACCGCCGTGGTGTAGTTGAACTTCACCAGACAGGGTCCCGGCATCTCTCCGATCGAGTCTTGACCCCAGACCGGGACCGAAACCGCGCCACCCTCGTCCAGGACGACCTGTCTGAGCCCGGCAGGGGCCAAGCCCTCCGCTTCCGCCGACGTCCCCGGCCCGGCTCCCGCTCCCAGTCCGACGCCGGCTCCATCTCCATCTCCATCTCCATCTCCATGGTCCTCCCCCCCGGTGGGCAGCTCCGCGAGCTTTTCGCGCAGGCTGAGCCGTAGGCCAAGGAGCTGCCAGGGCCGGCTGGATTCGCAGTAACCAAACAGGGTTTCGTGACGGGCATGGAACTCGCGGGCGAGCGCGGCCGGAGGCTGCCCCGGTCCCAGCTGGGCCGGGGGCCGCACGTCGATGGCGTGGTGCTGATCGGCGTAGCGCATCTCCAGGACCAATGCGGTATCGAGCTGCCCGGGGCCCACTCCGAGCCGCGCCAGTTCCCCGTGTCCCGCGGCCGACGCCTTGGCCAGAGCCGTCTCAAAGCCAAGCTGATCCCAGCGCTCGCCCGACATCAGATAGGGTTGGACGGCCTCGTGGCCGCAGGGCGTAGCGACCATTCCCCAGGCGCACCAGGTTGGGCCCACGGCCGGGAGCAGAACCTTCTCGATGGCCAGGTCCTCGGCCACCGCCGTGGCGAATAGTGGGAAGGCGCCCCCTGCACCAAGCAGAACGCATTCTCCCGGATCGATCCCTCTCTGGACGGTTATCAACCTGATCGCGTCCGCCATCCGGGCAGCCGCCACCCGGTAAGCGACGAACGCGGCCGCGGGCACCTCGAGCCCTAGGGGCCCAGCGAGGGCTCGGTCTAACGCCTGCCACGCCAAGTCCGCATCAAGAGGCATGCGTCCGCCGAGCAGTCCCGCCGGGTCCAGCAACCCAAGGACAAGAGCGGCGTCGGTGAGCGTCGGTTCCACGCCACCCCGGCCGTAGCAGGCAGGACCGGGGAGAGCGCCGGCCGACCGCGGCCCCACCCTCACGGCTCCCGCTTCGTCCACCGAGAGCACGCTGCCCCCGCCCGCAGCGATCGAGTGGATGTCGACCATAGGCAAAGCCAGCGGATGTCCGGCCACAGCCGACTCGGCGACCAGGGGTGTGCGGCCTTCGAGCACCAGGTGGGTGTCGAAGCTGGTCCCGCCCATGTCGGCGACGATCAAACCGTCCACGCTTCGCTGCCGAGCCACGGTTTCGGCACCTCGCGAGCCGCCGGCCGGGCCGGAGAACAGAGTTTTGACCGGCGCGCGAAGCGCGCCGACGGCGTCGTTCAGCACTCCGCTGTTGAGAACCAGGTGAACCGGGTCCCTCCAACCATGGCGGCCCAGGGCCTGCCCGAGTTCGGTCAGGTAGTCATCAAACAACGGGCCCAGGGCTGCGTTCAGCACGACCGTGGAGGTGCGCTCGTACTCACCCATCCGGGGGGCGACCTCGGACGAAGCGCTGACGTAGACCTCGGGAAGCTCGCGCCGCAAAACGGCGGCCGCCGCCTGCTCGTGCGCAGGATTGAGGTAGGAGAACAGAAAACACAAGGCCACTGCCTCGACCCGATGCCCGCGCAGTACCGCCGCCACCTCCCGTACCTGTTCCTCGTCGAGCGGAGTGAGCACCCGCCCCGACCAGTCAATCCGTTCGCGGATGCCCAGGCGCAGATAACGGGGGACCAACGGTTCGGGAGGCCGGAAACGGAGATCCCACTGGTTCTCGAGCCGGGAACGTCTGATCTCCAGAGCGTCGCGAAAGCCCTCGGTGGTAAGGAGAGCCGTGCGCGCTAAGCCGTCCTGCAGAAGCGCATTGACCCCCAGCGTGGTCCCGTGGCTTATGCGGCCGGTGCGCTCGAGAAGGCCGGCTAAAGTCAGGCCCAAACGCTCGGCCACCGACTCGATCGCGACCATGAAGCTTCTCGCCGGGTTCTCCGCATCCGTGGGCACCTTCGAAACCAGTACCTGGTGCCCCGCTCGAGCCGCGACCACGTCGGTGAAAGTCCCGCCGGTATCCACGGCCAGATGCAGGCCGATGCCGTTCAGGGCGTGCACCTCAGTGCTTGAGCCCGAGGTCCGGCCAGAACCGCCGAACCGCTTCGCGGACGCCATCGTCGATGGTGATGGTGGGAGCAAAGCCGCTCAAGGGCCGGGTGGCGTCGATGCCCATCTTGGCCGTCCGGCTGAGTTCGTCCGTCGAGGGGTCCAGAGTGCAGCCCATGCCCAGATGCTGCGGGACGATGGTGACCCCGCGATCCGCCTGCAGCCGCGTGGCCAGAGCCCAGAGCACCTCGCGCTCGTCGTAGACATCGACATCGGCATCGACCACCACCACCAGCTTGATGTTGTGGTCGACGGCAAAGGCGGCGAAAATGGCCTGCTGCGCCTGGCCCTCGGCCACCTTGTCCAGCGACACATACACGTGAAACAAACCGCAGGCCGAGAACGGCGCATGCACCGCCCGCACGTTGGGCAGGGTCCGATTGAGCGCGGCAAGCACGTCGCCCTCCCGCTGCACGCCGACGATGGTGATGTGCTCCGAACTCATTCCGGGAGTCAGCCCGTGATAGAGGGGCTTTTCGCGGTGCTGTATCGCCTTCACCCGGAACACGTTCTCGGTGCTGCGATAGCAGGCGTAGTTGGTGAACTCGGCGAATGGTCCTTCCGCCTCCCGCACGCCCGCCAAGATCTCGCCCTCGATCACGATCTCCGACCAAGCGGGCACCTCGAGATCGACCGTGCGGCACTGAGCCACCTCGAGCGGCTCGTCGAAGAGGCCACCGATGGCGCTGAACTTGCCTTCCTCGTAGGGGATCAGCGCCATGGAACCCAACGCGATCGCCGGATGCACCCCGATCACCACGGAAGCTTCCAGGTTCTGACCGCGGGCCTCGGCCCGGCGCAGGTATTCCCAAAGACGCTGCCGCGAGTGCAGGCTGATGCCCAGCTTGTCGCGGCCTTTGAGCTGCATGCGGTGAAAACCGAGGGTCTCGGCGCCGCTCTGCGGATCTCTTGCCACGACCAATCCGCCGGTGATGTACGGCCCGGCATCTATGGGAAAGTGCGTGAGGATAGGGAGACGGCCGAGGTCGGCCTCCGAGCCCACGTAGCTCACCGCCTCGAAGGCGGCCTCCTTCAACCGCCTGGTCCCCGGCCGGTTCTGTATGCGCTTCGCGAACTCTTCGCTGAGCGCGTGGGACGGGGCGTCAAGAGCGCGCGCCAGCCGTTCCCGGGGTGCAAGCGCATTGGTGACCACGGGGACGTCCCCACCGCCCACGTTCTCGAATATCACCAGGGGGTAACGCCTGGCCTTCTCCAAGTCCATCATCAGCGCGCTGATCTCGTACTCGCGGGCGATCGGAGTCGCGATGCGGACCACCTCGCCGTCGCCTTCGAGTTGGTGGAGCAGGGGGCGCCAGTCCTGGCCGGCGCCTCCCGCTTTCGTCGTCTTCGTCTGCAGCTCCATCGACAAGCCCCGGCTAAGCCAGACCGCTGCGGCGAACGGCGGTGTAGATACGCCGGGTGAGTATGGTGCTGCCCACGGTGCCCGCTGCCGCGGTGACCGCCGAGGACACGAGCACCACCGGGGTGGGCAGGCCGAGCACCACGTAAAGGCCGACCGCCACACAGGCATTCCCAACCACGTTACAGGCCAGTTGGGCCAGGAAGTGATGGCTCCACCGCTCCATGGAAAGCCGCCAGGCCACGGCGCCGTAGGCCAGCGAGCCGAACCCGTTCGCCGGGATGAAGAAGAGCGCCAGAGGCGACAGGCCGGTGGCCACCGCGACCAGAGCCTGGGTCTCGCCCATGATGATTCCGCCGGGCTGGCGGTAGATGAGGGTGATCAGCCCGGTGAAGGTGGCCCAGGTGATGCCACCGATGATGATCAGGGTCGGCCAGAGCACCGCGTCGATGCGGTGGGCCACCTGCTGCACGAGCACGAATGCCACCCCCAGAACAACCGCGCCCACCAGCGCCCTGGTGTCCGTGCGCCAGAAGGGCGCCGTCTTCCCTCCCCAGGCAAGCGTGCCACCCCCGGCACCGACGCCGCCCATTTCGGCCCCGACTCCGGCCTGTCCGCGTCCCCGTCCCACTGCGCTTTGCTCAGTTGCCACTGTCCGCCCCCTTCACGTCCGATTCCGATGACGTAATCGAGGTCGGGGAACAAAAAAAGCCCCCAGCCTCGATCGGCCGGAGACTTTTCCATCATCCCCCAGCAGGGCCCCCTTCACGCGGGGGGCCTACCACCATTCAGGCAGGTCTGCTGGCTCACGGATCAAGGCTTGCCCGCGCCTTCCCATTCCCCTTGCCGATCCTCAGATCAGCGGTGAAACAGTGGCCTAGTTGCGGGTTTGCTCCCCGTTCACAGCGGCGGGACCGCTCGGGATTTTCACCCGATTTCCTATTCTCCTCGCTCGGCGAAAGGGTCTTTGCCCATCCGGATTGCCGGACGCTTCGCGAGGCACCTGACGGTTACTCTTTCTAGAGGTAGCACGGGTGGACGAACTAGGTCAAGCAGAAACGGAAGATCCCCGGCCGAATCGTGAGCCGATTCCTGGGGCGAGTGCCTAGCCCACAGATCTCCGGGGAATAGACCGCGGGGACACGAGCAGCCGAGGAACCCGACCGAAACGCGGGGAGGCAGCGGGTGAAGTGGCGGGGCCGCAGAGGCAGTGAAAACGTAAGCCGCGGCGGCATGGGCCGAGGAGGGCTCGCCATCGGCGGCGGCGCGGGCACCCTCATCCTGGTCCTCCTGTTCGCGCTCTTCGGGGGCGACCCCGGAGTCATCCTCGATAGCGTCGGGGGCGGTGACGGACAGGACACCGATACGACCAGCGCGCAGCAGTCGGAACTCGAGCAGTTCGTCTCCGTGGTCCTGGCCGATACCGAAGAGGTATGGGCCCAGATCTTCGAGGAAGAGGTGGGCGAACCCTACCGGGAACCGCAGCTGGTGCTCTTCTCCGGCGCGGTTTCCTCGGCATGCGGCGCGGCGAGTTCGGCGGTCGGTCCTTTCTACTGCCCGGCGGACGGCACCGTGTACCTCGATCTTTCCTTCTACGACCAGCTGGCGAATCGCCACGACGCCCCCGGGGATTTTGCCCAGGCCTACGTGATCGCCCACGAGGTCGGCCACCACGTGCAAAACCTCCTGGGCATCAGCGACCAGGTCCGAGCCGCACAGCAACGCTCTTCCACCGACGAGGCAAACGACCTCTCGGTCCGCCTCGAACTGCAGGCCGACTTTCTCGCCGGGGTGTGGGCCAACCGAGCCGAGCAGAACTGGGACATTCTCGAGCCGGGAGACCTTGAAGAGGCCTTGAACGCCGCGAGCGCCATCGGCGACGACACCCTTCAGAAGGAGGCGCAAGGCTACGCGGTGCCCGACTCCTTCACCCACGGCACCTCGGAGCAGCGCGTGCGCTGGTTCAAGAGGGGTTTCGACACCGGCGACATCGGCCAGGGAGACACTTTCTCGGCGGAACAGCTCTAGCCGCGCCCGGATCAGCTAGCCGGGATCTGGTTAAGGCCACACGCTCGACGATCCGCGGCGGGGGCCCCTTTGGCCCCCGCCCCCAGCGTGTCTACGCTCTCACCGCACCTTCCAGGAGAGGTCGAAGCTGCCGCCCGCATCGAGACCAGTGACCACTACCTGGTAGGAACCGGTTTCGGGCACTGCGACCTCGGCCGACACGCTGCCGTCAGTCTGCCGGCCCTTGGGCAGATTGACTCGCCATACCTCGGCCCCGGCCGGGCTCACGACCTCCATGGCCAGGCTGCCCTTGGTGACCTCGGCCTCGTAGGTCAGTTCGAGGGTCTGACCTTGCTCGAGGGCGGTTTCCTCGCGAACCAGGCCCGCGAAGTTTCGATAGCTGTAGTGGATATGGCCGGGATCGCTAGAACCATTGGACAGCATGAAGACGTTGGGTCCGCTGCCCACTTCATCGGCCACCGCCCGCCAGACCGCGGAGCCTACAAGAGCAGATCCGACGGCCAGGAGCGCCAAGCCGAAAAGCCATGGATGTGAGCGCAACGCACGGAGGAGACCGCCGCCTCCGCCTTCGGCTTCCCGCCCATCGGACCCATGACTTCTCGCCGTGGCGACTCGATTCGACGACGCTGCTTGTGTTGATGCGCGCTGCATCACAACTCCCTTCTCTTTGCGGAAAAGATGACGGTGTGTGACACAACGGTACTTTAATGCTAACCCCTGCGCTCCCACCGGGGGAACAGTCTTCCGCCTGACCGCATGGGGGGGCTTAGCGGCCAAGGGGAGGTCGCGAAGAGCTGGACGCTAACCAGGAAGGAGCACGAGCGCGGTTGGAGAGCGCGTTTCGGAGCGGCCTCGTCCAGATCCCCGTCACGGAGCAGCCGTGCGAGAGGACCTGGAGGAGGCACTCGGTACCGCCGGCGCCGTCGGCGATGGCCCCCTTCAGAAGAGGCTCAGGGGCTACGCGGTGGCCGATTCTTTCGCCCGCGGCGCTCCCTAAACCAATTCGGTGGTGCAGAAGGCACAGCGCTTGGCGGCCTCGGGGATCGCGCTCAGACACTCGGGGCATTCCTTGGTCGGTTCGTCGACCGCGGGCTCCGGGCGGTAACGATTCATCAGCGCGTTCACCGGCTTGACCACCAGGAAGAAGATGACCGCCGCGATCAGCACGAAGGCGAACACCGCGTTGAGGAACATGCCGTAGCGGAAGATGGAACCGTTCACGGTGAAGGTGAGCGCCGAGAAGTCCTGCTGCCCGCCGATGGCGGCAATCAGTGGGGTGATCAAATCCACGACCAGAGAGTTGATCAAAGCGCCGAAGGCCACCCCAATAACCACCGCCACAGCCAGATCGACGATATTCCCGCGTAGCAAGAACTCGCGAAAGTCCTTCATCACACTCTCCCTGGCGTTGGCTTGAGGCTCCAACCGAGGGAGGGATGAGAAGATCTACGCCTCTAGCGGCCGAGCCCAGTATCGGGTTCGGGTCCCTCGCAGCGCCGCAGAGACGCGGGCCAACCAAACCTTCCGCGAGTCGTGCTCCCAGTGTAGCAGCATCCAGCACCGGCGCGATCTCGAGTTTGGGCAGCGGGAGCCGCGCCCGCCAGACCGGGGTTTCGCTCGTAACCGCGGAGTTGGCCATATCCCCATTTTCCAGGTGTTTTCGGTCGAGGATGGCGGTTGCGAATTGGGCTCTACTTAGCTATCCTAAAGATAGTCAAGCACCAAACCCTTGCCCTCGAAGAGCTGAGGAGGGACCGGGGAAACCTAAGCGCCCACGGGAGCGTGCCGGAGCATCGGCCGAGTCCGTAGGGCGCTTATTTTATGGAGGAGGGTGGCCGGCATGAAGGCAATTACGACACCAGATCGCGGTCAATTCATCCAACGTTCACTCCGGCCGGCGGTAGCCCTCGCGGTCGCCGCCTTGCTGGTCGCCGTAGCCGGGATTCTGATCCTGCCGGGCGGTGGAGCCGACGTCGCGCTGGCCACAACGCCGTTGGTCTGGCCGGCCCCCGGCGACACGGTCCAGCAGACCACGTTGGTTTGGCCGGCCCCCGGCGACACGGTCCCCCAAACGGTCCCGCAGGCGAGCCTGATCTGGCCCGCTCCGGGGGATGAAGTCCTCCACGCGCGCGTCTGGCCGGCACCCGGCGACGTCAACGAAGTGGCCTATCCGGTGTACTTCTGCCGGGGAGGCGAGCTGGCGTCGGTCACGCGGCCGGTGAAGCTGGCCGATCTGTGCTGCGAGACCGCCATTGACATGCTCCTCGCTGGGCCCACCGCGATGGAGCAATATGCCGGCTACAGCAGTGCTCTGACGGCCGGGACTGCGGTGCGGAGTATCGAAGTCGAAGGCGGAGTTGCAGGCGTGGACCTCGCTGGTGGCTTGGCTCCGGCGCAGAACGGGCAGGATCCATCCCTGGCGCTCGGCCAACTGGTTTACACACTGACCGAGTTGCCGCTGGTCGAAGAGGTCGAACTGCATCTCGATGGAGAGGCGGCCAGGACTATAGACGGCCTGACCTTGATCAGCGACACGGTTTCCCGGGAAGACTGGGAGGCATTAGGGATTCGATGAGGTAGCCGATGAAGAAGCGAGTGCACCCGGACCCGAACCAGGAATCGGTCTGGGACTATCCCCGTCCCCCTCGGGTGGAGCGTTCGGACCGCCACGTCCAGGTGGTGTACGGCGGGCGCATGATCGCCGACAGCCACAGGGCTATCCGAGTGCTGGAGACCAGCCACCCGCCCGTCTACTACATTCCCCTGACGGACATAGTCCCGGGAACACTCGTACCGACCTCGACCCGCACATCGTGCGAGTACAAGGGGATCGCGCAGTACTTCGATGTCTCGGTGGGAGGGCGGGTGGCCGAAGCGGCCGCTTGGCACTATCCCTCGCCCGCACCAGGATATGAGTTGCTCCGGGATCACGTGGCCTTCTACCCCGGGCGTATGGACGCCTGCTACCTAAGCGGCGAGCAGGTCTCTCCGCAGCCAGGTGGCTTCTACGGCGGGTGGATCACGAACGCGGTCGTCGGGCCCTTCAAGGGAGAGCCCGGAACCATGGGCTGGTAGCAAGGGAGCACGAGGCTTCCCGAGGAAACGAGGTCAGGTGAGCCGGAGAAAGCGAAGGTCGAAGATAGCCCTATCCGTCCTGCTGGTGGTGCTCGTAGTGGGCCTCACGGCCTGCGCAGCCGGCCCCAACGACCTGGCCCATGAACCCAACCCGGAGGGCGAAATCGCCGGCTTCTGGCTGGGATTGTGGCACGGCGTCATTTCGCCCGTCACCTTCGTCGTTTCGCTCTTCGTGGAAGACGTGCACTTCTACGAAGTCCACAACAACGGCAACTGGTACAACTTCGGCTTCCTCTTGGGCATAGGCCTCATCCTCGGCGGAGGCGCAGGCGGCGGAGCCGGAGCCGGCCGACGCCGCTGATCCGGGAGAGACGACGAAAACCGGTGTGACCCTACTCGTTCTCGCCGGGCAGCAGCGGACGGAAGGCCAACTGATAGAACTTGTCGCCGCTCTGCCAGAGGGTGATGGCGCTCGCCTCCTCGAGAAGGGGGCGTAGTTGGGCCAGATCCTCGCCGGAAACCACCAGACGGCGGAGGTCCGGAGCTGTTTCTTCGCCCACTGACGCGAGATCCCCCAGTGGCCACTCGAGCCGGTTGGGCTGGACTTCCGCTCCCTCGTACGAAGCCGGATCGGCCTCGCGAACATAGGCGGCGACCCCAGACGGCTCGTAGCTCTCCCAGGTCAGCTCCTCGCCTTCCTGGGCGGAAAGATTCGTCAGACTCTGCAGGTACTGCTGAGCGTCCTCTCGGGCCTGCCGCTGGTCCGGCGTCAGGACGTCCTGGGCCCCGTCCCCCGGAGGGGGCTCGAAGCCCAAAGCGTAGATGCTCGTCCGCATCTCTTCTCCGCCTAGATGAAAGACGAAGGTGGTGTTGGGCGCGTCTGCGACCGGAGGAGTGCCGTAGTCCCGCTGCTCCAGAAGCCCCGCCTCCCGCGCCCCCCGCAGAATCCGCTCGATTGCTTGACGGTCGATCTGTGCCACCTGGTAGCCGCGCAGAGCAGGCGGCGGAAAGATGGCGATCGTGGGCGCCGGCTGGAAAATGCGCCCGTCTCCGTATAGGGCAAAGAGAGGCAGCTCGGTCAGGGCGACCTCTATCGGGAGGAATCCGCCCCCCTGCTCCACCCGCAGCACCAGTTCGTCCTCGCCGGTGGGGAAGTCGATCGCCTGGCCATCGCCACCCGAGGTGCCACCCGGGGAAGTTGACGAGGTGGTGCCGCCCGGGGAGGTCGACGAGGTGGTGTCGCCCGCAGGGACATCCGCCGCGCCGCCGCAACCCCAGAGGCCGAAAGCAGCCGCGAGCATGAGAGTCATCGCGATCGCGAGGCCCCGGGGCCGTCGACTGTGGGAAACGTTCATCAGATGCACCTCCGACATACGCAGAACCCTTCGCACCGGGAATGACAAAAGTCTCGGGCGCGGGAGCGAAATCACCACTACAGGGAGTATGACGGATGACGGCGCTACTTTGGTTCCCGTCTCCGCGCGAGCCGATGCCTGCACCCAGCGATGCCTGCACTTGGTTACCCATCCCCGTTGCTGCCGCTCCTTGAGTTTGGGCGGCTGACCAGGCAGAACCTGTGCTCCGGAACGGCGCCCAAAGCTACGTCTACGTCAGCCTCGCAACCGGCACCGCATACAGCGAGCTCTTCCTCGTCTACGTTGCCCTCGTCTCGGCGAGCTTCATCGCCTTCGTGCTCCTACTGCAGGCGTTGCGCCGCAATCCCCGCGGCTATCTGCTCGCCTGGGTGATGCTCGCCTTTCTGGTCTTCATCTCGATCGGAGTGGCCTTGCAGACGGCCTTCCAGGTATCCGCCGGTGTCGATTTCGCCCCCGCAGAGATATACCTCTCCCCTCCGATGGGGATGTCAGGGGGAGAGGTACCGCCTTCGGGCTTGTAATCCAAGAGGTAATCAAGATGCAGAAAATCGTTCCCAGCCTGTGGTTCGACAAGGAGGCCGACGAGGCGATCGAGTTCTACATCTCGGTCTTCAACTCGGCCCCCAATTCCAAGAAAGACTCCAAAATAGTCTCGGTAGAACGCTACCCCGAGGACAAGCAGATTGGCCCGGAGCCGGGTATGGGCGGCAAGGTCCTGACCGCGATATTCGAACTGGCGGGTCAGCGATTCATGGCGCTGGACGGCGGCCCGATGTTCAAGTTCACCGAAGCCGTCTCCTTTTACGTTGAATGCGCCGACCAGGAAGAGGTCGATCACTTCTGGCAGAAGCTGTCGGCCGTCCCTGAGGCGGAGGCGTGCGGTTGGTTGAAGGACAAGTTCGGGCTCTCGTGGCAGATCGTGCCCAAGCAGTTGGGGGAACTGCTCTCCGACCCGGATCGCGAGCGCGCCGGCCGAGTGATGGACGCCATGCTCCAGATGAAGAAGATCGACATCGCGGAGCTGCGGAGAGCCCACGACGGTGACTGACGCTCCGCGCTTGCGGGAATAGCGTATGGCCGCTCCTTTTGGCCCGCCGAGGCAAGGAGATATGCTTGAAAGAGATGGAGGCAACCACCCGCCCCGATAACAGCGCCGCTAACGTTTCCGCGACCGCGACCGCGAATGCGGAGGATTCCGCTATTGTGCACCTCGAACAGGCAGCCAAGACCTACGGCGAGGGCCGCTCCGCGGTGGAGGCGCTGAAGCCGACCGACCTCGTGATCGAGCGGGGAGAACTGGTGGTGGTCCTTGGGCCCAGCGGCTCGGGCAAGACCACGCTGCTCAACCTGATCGGCGCCATCGAACCCCCCAGTTCCGGCCGGGTGACGGTGACCGGGCAAGAGCTCAGCACGCTCGACGACGGCGGCCGCACCCGCTTTCGCCGAGAGAGCGTCGGTTTCGTCTTTCAGTTCTTCAACCTGATCCCCACCCTGACCGCGCTGGAGAACGTCCAGCTGATCGCCGAACTGGTCGACGGCGACGGCGAGGGAACCGCCCGCCGGTCCCTGGAGAGCGTGGGCCTCGGGGAGCGGCTGGACCACTTTCCCGGCGCTCTATCCGGGGGAGAGCAGCAGCGGGTGGCAATTGCCCGCGCGTTGGCCAAGCACCCTCCCCTGCTCCTCTGCGACGAGCCCACCGGTTCGCTCGACCTGACCACGGGCCGGCAGATCCTCGACCTGCTGCAGCGGCTGAATCGGGAGGAGGGACGCACCCTGCTGCTGGTCACGCACAACGAGGCCATCGCGAAGATCGCGACGCGCGTGCTGCGGATGCGCTCCGGCCGGATTTCACAGGACGACCGCAACGAACGCCCCGCCTCGGCCGATCAGGTCAGCTGGTAGCGCCCGATGGGCGTGCTGAACCGGAAGCTGCGGCGGGACCTGTGGGAGCGTAAGGGTCAGCTCGGTGCCGTAGTCATCACCATCTTCCTGGGCGTGGTCCTCTTTGGCGCCTCCTACGACGCTTTCCTCGACCTGAAGGCCTCGTACGAGTCCCTCTACGACACCCTGCACTTCGCCGACTTCACCATCGAAGCCCAGAATCCCGAGCAAATCGCGCAGCGCGGAGCCGAGTTGGCGGGAGTGGCCGCGAGCACGGTGCGTCCGGTCGCCGATATCCCCATGCGGATTGCGGGCGGGCACAAGTTACTGGGGCGGCTCGTCGGCCTGCCCGCCGGGGAACAACCCGCGGTCAACCAGGTGATGGTGCTAGAGGGACGTTATCTGGACGCGGGAGCGCCGCCGGAAGTTCTCTTGGAGCAGCACATGGCCGACCACTTCGGTCTGGCCCCGGGGGACCGGCTGGAGGTACTTGCCGGGGACGGCTGGCGGGAGCTAGAGGTGGCGGGAGTGGTGGCCAGTCCGGAATATCTATGGCCGGCGCAGGACCGCCAGGAGATCCTCACCTCCGCCGATGACTTCGGCGTCGCTTTCGCTCCCGAGCAGTTCCTCTCCGGCCTGCCTCCTTCCGAGGTGACCCAACAGGTGCTCTTCTTCTACGCGCCCGGGGCCGACCGCGAGGCCCTCGACGTCAGGCTCACCGGCCTTGCCCGAGAGCAACAGGCGGGGGCGGCCTTCACTCGGGCCGAGCAGGCCTCCAACGCCGCGCTGCAGGAGGACGTGCAGGGCTTTAGCGAACTCTCCTTCATGTTCCCCCTGCTCTTCCTGGGGGTGGCAGGAATGGCCACCTACGTACTCCTCACCCGACTGGTCTACTCGCAGCAGGGCATCATCGGGCTCCTACGGGCGAGCGGCTTCAGCCGGCGGCGGCTCTTCCGCCACTACCTGATCTACGGCCTCGTGGTGGGGGTACTGGGATCGATTCCGGGGATCGCCGTGGGCATTCTGGCGGGCCGGCTGATCGCGAGCTTCTACACGGACTCCATCGCCGTGCCGGTGACCGTCATCGACTTTCACCCGCTGACGCTGATCCTGGGACCGGTCTTCGGCCTGCTCGCGGGGAGCTTGTCCGCGCTGGCTCCTGCCTTCCGGGCGACGCGCATGCCCCCGGGAACCGCCATGCGCGGCACGGCGGCCGGTTCGCAGGGTGGGGCCAGCCTGCTCGAGCGTCTGCTTCCGCCTCTCAGCCGGCTTCCCGCCTGGGCAAAGCTGGTGCTCCGCGGCATCGGCCGGAACAAGCGCCGCAGCTTATCCACCATGCTCGGAGTAATGCTGGCGCTGGTGCTCATCCTGGTCTCCTGGGGGATGCTCGACACCACCCAATTGCTGCTCGAGCGGCAGTTCGAGGAAATTCAGCAGCAGGATGCCCAGCTCTACTTCGCGCAGGCTTCGGCGGGATCACCCGCATCGGCAGAAGCCCCCGCTCCGGGCCAAACCCCCACTTCGGCCCCGGGCGCCCTGCCCCTGGAGCAGATTCGGGGCGTTCAGGGGGTCGAGCGGGTGGAACCCGTGCTGGAGACTCCGGTGGTGCTGGAGACGGCGGAACAGCGCTACGCCACCAGCCTCATAGCCTTCGAGCGCGATACACAGATGCACGACTTCCTGCTCAGCGGCGGGGGGAAGGCGCAACTGCCCGAACAGGGCCTCTACGTCGGGGTGGCGCTTCGCGATCAGTTCGGCTTCGCCGCGGGAGACCAGGTGAACGTGCGCCTCCCCGAGGCCGGGCTCAGCTTCGCCGGAACCATCGCCGGCTTCGTCGAGGAACCGCTGGGCACCCTGGCCTACGCCAACCTGGCCTATCTCGCCGACAGGGCGGGCAGCTCTCCTCCGGCCCTGGCCAATTCGGCGGCGGTGCGCTACGCGGAGGGGGCGGACCGTTCAGCGATGCGCTCTCGCCTCACCGCGCTCCCGAGCGTGGCCGCCTTCGTCGATTCGCGGGCGCTGGTGGAGACCATCCAGTCCTTCATGGGCCTCTTCTACGTCTTCGTCGGGGTGATGCTCGCCTTCGGCGGAGTGATGGCCTTTGCCCTGATCTTCAACACCATGTCGGCCAATATCTCGGAACGAGCCACCGAGATAGCCACGTTGAAGGCCGCGGGCGTCGGCCGGCGCACGATCACCGGCCTGATCACCGCAGAGAACCTCCTGCTGACGCTGCTGGCCATCGTGCCCGGCCTGGCCCTGGGCTACCTGGCGGCCTGGTACTTCATGGGCAGTTACAGCAGTGACCTCTTCCGCTTCGATCTGCACGTGCGTCCCCTGACCTTCGTCTTCTCCGCGGCGGGCATCCTGCTGGTTGCTCTCTTGTCGCAGTGGCCCATCCTTCGAGTCGTCCAGCGGCTGGACGTGGCCAAGGTGGTGCGCGAGCGCGCCGTTTGACTCCGATGGGATCTAGTCGGCGGCGGGGGCGCAGGCGGTGCGCGTCGGCGTAGGCGGCGGCGGGATGTAGCTTCCAAACAAGAGAGGAGGCCCCTCGAAAGGGACCTCCTCACCGGGAGGGCTTTCCTTAGCGCTCTCCAGAGCAGCCGTCTGGCTGCTGCTCTACATCTGCATCAGGTTCCAGATCATCTTGGCGGCGTGGCCGCGCGTCGCCGACCCGTAGGGGTCGAACATGGTCGCGGTCTTGCCGTCGATGATGCCGTTCGCCTTGCACCAGTTGATCGCCTGCTGAGCTTCTTCGCTCAGGCCGGTGACGTCGGTAAAGGGCGAGGCGGGGGCCGCGGTCAGGTCGGCTCCGCTGGCGCGGGCAACCATCAGCGCGAGTTGCACCCGGGTGATGTTCGCCCAGGGCTCGAACATGTCTGCGGTCACACCCTTGACGACGCCGTTCATCTTCGCTTCCTCGACGTAGTCGAAGGGATAGCGGTCGGCTTCGTTCTGAGCGGCCGGCATCGGTACGTCCTCGAAGCTGGGGGTACCCCAGTTGGTCCAGGCATCGTCGTGCATGCCCATGGCGCCCACGACCATCTTGGCGATCTGGGCCCGCTTGACGAGCTGATCGACGCCGAACAGGCCGTTGTCCATACCGTCGACGATGCCCGCACCGTACAGACCTTCGACATGCGCGAAGAACTGATGGTTCATGGGCACGTCGCCGAAGTGGGCCATCGGCACGCCTTCGACGTTCATGGTGACGGGGGCGGAAGCCAGCTCGCCGCCGGGAACCGGCGCCCAAGCCGCAACGTAATCGCCGCTCGTGAGGGCGGCGAAGTAGACCGAGAAGGCACCGTCGGCATCCGTCTTCGCCTGGGCCACGGTCTCGCCGCCGACCTTGATCAGGATGGCTTGACCGGCAAGGGCGGCCTCAGAGCCGTCCATCAGCTTGCCGCTGGCCATCACCAGGTCTCCGGGGTTGGCCGTTGCCGGCAGCGAGAGGTCGAGTGCCGAACCCACCAAACCGGCGAACTCCTCGGCCTTCTTCAGACCGGCGACCGCGTACGGCGGGTTGTGGACGCCCTTGCTCATGTCGCCGTCGACGAACTGAACGTTGCCCTTGGCGGCCGCGATCAGCGCCGCGCCAAATGCGTCACTCTCGGCCAGACCGTCTTCGGCCGCGGTGATAGCCGCGTTCGCATCAGCGAGGCCGGCGTCGATCTTCCCTGCCCAGCTGTCGATCTGATTCTGCAGGCTGTCGCGGGTCAGGCTGTGGCAGGAAGTGCAGGAGTCGCCTTCCTCCTGAACGCCCCACTCCTCGGCATCGCCGGGAAGCATGGGGGTCATTCGGTGGCTAACCCGCTCGGCGTGGGTCTTCGGCATATGGCAGTCGACGCAGGTGGCGTAACCCATGAAGGGTTCCGCGTCCGCGACGCCGATCAGGCCGTAGCCTTCCAGCATTTCCTTCTGCGGGTGATGCACGCCGGCGGCCGGATCCAGCTTGCCGCCTTCTTCGATGTCGCCGTTATGGCACTGCGAGCACACTTCGTCGCGCTCCACGCGCAGGCCCAGGGCCTCTCCCGTGGGGCTGTGAACCGTGTGGCAAACGGCGCACTCGATGTCGAGGGTGTCGCCTTCGACCGAGGGCTCATACGTCTCGAAGAAGCTGGAATCGTAGCCGTTGACCTTCATGTAGCCCTCGGCGGAGTGGCAGCTCATGCACTCACCGCTGGCGTGAGCGATGGCATTGCCTTCCTCGTCCTTGAGCGCCGAGCGCGAGTCCGCGTGGCCGGACAGCAGCCACTCGTTGTAGTAGCTGTGGTGCATGCCCTCGTTGTGGCCGGACGGATAGACCTTGCCCTCGGTCTCATAACCGTAGACGGTGATGAACTCGGCCAGGGTCTGGTCCGTGGTGTAGGCGTTCGGATTGCTGAAGCCATTGCCCGAACCCAGGCGCTTCTCGGTGGTCGCCGCGTTGACGTGGCACTGGCCGCAGACTTCCGAAGAGAGGATGCGCGGCATCCCCACGATGCCCACGCCGGTGCTCTCGTGAGCGTTGTCGGTGGAACCCGTGCCGTGGCAGTTCTCGCACTGAATGCCGAGACCGGCCCACCCGGTCGCGGTCTCCGGGCCGATGACCACACCGTTCGGCAGAGTCATCTCGGCGTCGGCCGGACGGGTGACGCCCAGGTTGTGGCAGCCGCCGCAACGCTGGAAGTAGGCCGCCACGCCCACCGCTTCGCCTTCGCCTTCCCACTCCATGTGCTCTTCGCTGAAGCCCATGGGATCGAAGATCGGGTAGTCATCCGCCGGAGTGATGGCGGGGATGTACTGATCCAGGCTGTTGGTGGCGGCGCCGCCTTTATACTTGGAGATGTACTCCTTGGCCCGGCCGGGCGCGCCGACCTGTAGCCATACGTCTGCGGGGTTGAACTGGAGGCCGCCGGAACCGTCACCGAGCGGAGACGGCCAGAGGCCCGAACTGATGCCCGGGATGAGCAGTTCGGGATTCGCGATCACGTCCGCCATGAACGCGCCGTGACGCGATTCTAGATACGCGGGTGCGACATCCAGGCCCTCGCCGAAGATCGTCATCGAGTGGCAGGTGACGCACTTTTGCTGACCGGCAAAGGTCTGGCCAAAGGCGTTGGTAGTGGGGGCCGCCAAAGCGCTGCCCGCCACTCCCAGGCTGATCAGGCCGACCAGCGTGAGGAGGACCAACAATCGTAATCGATGCTGCATGCTACCTCCTAGTAGTCGCCCCCTTCTCAAGGACCCCCCTACGAGAGATAGCCGGCCCGTTCACCTCCTTTCGCGATCGGTCGGGTCGCCGCCGAGCAACCATGGGCTGGCGGCTTATCCAAGTCTGAGGACCTGGGAGAGCGGTGAGACTCCCTCCTACCGGGATTGAGTGATCCCGTTCGGCTCAGAGTGAACCAGCTTCAATGACATAAAGTATGCCGAGCAGCGTCGGCCCGAAACCCAATCTAGTCCAAGTTATCGAACAATGCAACAAGACATGATCGAATCACAGAAGGGTAGAATTAATCGTTATTGTTAAGAATAATAGGGACAAATCCCCAACTGATTTTGGCTATGTCCGGCACACTAATCATGCCGCATCGAACCAGGGACCCAGGGGGTTGAGTTTCCTCTCGGGGCGCTCAGCGGTCTCCGCTAAGGCGTTCTATCGAGTAGGCAAGAACCAGCTGGGGTATCTCGCCGTTGAGTCTTGGTTCGAATGGAGGCGCGAAATGGGCAACTGGATCGTACACTGGGACCTCGTCGTCGATGACGTCCAGAAGGCGAAGCGCTTCTACGGAAACGTGTTCGATTGGGGATTCGATGATGAGGCGTTTCCCGGCTACACGATCGTGGACGTGGGCGAAGAGGGCCGGGGCGGCGGGATCATGCAACGACCGCCCGACGCACCGGGCAACGCCCTGAATTCCTACTTTGGAGTAGACGATCTGGATACCACTTTGGCCAAGGCCGAGGCGGCCGGCGCCCAGGTGGTCGTTCCAAAGACCGAGATCCCGGGCGTGGGCTTCTGGGGTATGTTCATTGATCCGGACGGCATCCCCATTGCCCTATTCGAGCCGCTGCCTCAAATGTAGGTCCGACTAGGGAAGGCGACCCCTTCAGTCGCAGCCTCAGGGGTGCAGGAGTGGTTGTTGGGGCCTTGGCCTGATCGGTTTGGGTGAGGTCAGCGCTCCTCGTAGGCGGTGATCAGTGCGACCTTCTCCCGGGACTTAGTCGCTGGATCGAACTCGTAGTCGAGCCACTCCTTGGCCAGGCGTCGGGCCAACTCGCGTCCGATGACACGCCCCCCCATGGTCAGAATCTGGCAGTTGTTTGACAACACTGACCGTTCGACGCTGTAGCCATCATGCGCGACGGTCGCCCGGATTCCAGGAACCTTGTTGGCCGAGATGGCCACCCCGATTCCTGTTCCACAGAAGAGCAACCCACGGTCGGCCTTTCCGTCTCTGATCGCCTCCGCAACCGCGATGGCGACGTTCGGGTAGGCCTGGTCGTCGTCGGTCGAGTAGACACCGTAGTCCTCGACCGACTCGACCCGAGGGTCCTTCTGGAGATCGGCGAGGATGGCGCTCTTGTGGTCGAAGCCGGCTTCATCGCAGCCGACGATAACCCGATACGTTTTGCTCATGGGAGAATTCCTATTCCCTTCTGGTGCAGGTTCTTCAGTCCTTGCTGTCGCGGCTGTCGGGCAGCACGCCTCCGACGGCTTCCAGAACCAGCCCCATGGAGATGGCACCGGCATCGGGAGTCCCGACACTCCGGTCGGCCAGCGGGCGAGCGCGGCCTATCTTGGGCACGAGGTCCTTGGTCGCCTCGGCCGCCTCCTTGGCCACCCCGGCCGCCGCCGTCCAGGCCTCCGCCAGGCCGTCTCCGGCCGCCACTCGGGCCTTGAGTTCGTCGACGAACGGGAACAGTGAATCCAGCATGGTCTTGTCACCGAGGTTGGCTTTGCCAACCCGCTTGAGGGCCTGCGCGCCGTGCTCGACCGCTTCGGCCACCTTCTCGGCCGTCACCGCGTCCTCGTTGCCCAGTACGTCTCCGACCGAGGTCAGCAGGAGCCCCCAGAGCATGCCGCTAGTCCCTCCGGCTTTGTCCCCAAATGCATCGCCCGAGGCCCGCAGGACCGTGCCGACTCCGCCGGCGGTGGCGTCCGCGGCGGCGACAGCGCCGCCCATGCCGCGGACCATGCCCACGCCGTGGTCACCGTCACCGGCGACCGCATCGATCTGGCCCAGCATGTCCTGGTGCTTCTTCACCGTCTCATTCATCGCGTGGAGCGCCCGCCGGGCCACCTCGGCCGCGGCTTTGGACTCTTCGCTGGCTTCGGCCGCGGCGGCAGCATCGGAGGCGACTTGGACGTCTGTCTCCAGCGGTTTGAACTCAGACGAGGGCTCCGCCTTGCCCCGTCGGAAGTGCGGAGTGTCGGCCGGTGCCACCCAGTACCGCTCGAGTTCGTCATCGAGCCAAGTAAGGGTCAGCGAGCAGCCGGCCATGTCGAGACTGGTGACCAGCTCACCTACCTCCGGGAGGACGGGCTCGATTCCTGCCTCTTCCAACCGCTCGGCGATCCGGCGGTAAAGCAGGAAGAGCTCCTCGTATTTGGTGGCTCCAAGCCCATTGACGACAACCGCGGCGCGGGGGCCGGAGTCTGTGGGGCGTTCGGCGAGCAGGGCGTCGACGAGCAGGTCGGCCAAGGCGTCGGCGGGCATCCAGGGCTCGGTCTTGACCCCCGGCTCGCCGTGAATTCCCAGACCCATCTCCATCTGCTGGGGGGCCACCGTAAACAGCGGCTCGGACTGGCCGGGGAAGGTGCAGCCGTTGAAGGCCACGCCGTAGGTAAAGGTGGCGTCGTTTGCCTTGCGCATCACTCGCTCGACCGAGTCGAGGTCCTCGCCTGCCTCCGCGGCCGCGCCTCCCACCTTGTAGACCACGACTGTACCGGCGATGCCGCGGCGCTCATCGGCCCGTTCCGGCGGAGCGGACGCTATGTCGTCCGTGACATAGACGATCCGGGTGTCGATCCCTTCAGCCTTAAGCCGCTCTGCGGCAGCCCCGAAATTCAGACGGTCTCCCGCATAATTGCCGAAAGAAAGCACGACGCCCGCCCCGCCTGAGGCGGCCTTGGCGATGCGGTAGACCTGCTCGGTCGACGGGGAGGTGAACACGTCGCCCAGGACGCAGCCGTCGGCAAAACCGATCCCGGTCACGCCAGTGTAGGAGGGATAGTGGCCGGACCCTCCCCCGATGACCAGGCTTACCTTGCCTTCCAGCGGGCCGGTGCGCCGCGTGAACCCCGAAGCGCCGGGAACCCTTCGGACGTAGCGCTCGTAGGCCTGCCCGAAGCCGTCCAGCACCTCGTTCTTGAAGTCGGCCGGGTTGTTGTACAGATGGGTCATGCTGGACCTCCCGTACTGCTGTTGGCGCGAGCGAACCCGTCCCCGGACGTCGTCACGACGCCACCTCAAAGGCGATGTCGTTCGCCTTCCATTCGGCTAGAACATCGGGGCCGGCACCCGCATCGGTGATGACGAGGTCAAATGTCTTGAGTGGCAGCGCGCGGTGCAACGCCGCGCGGCCGATCTTGCTGCTGTCGATCAGCAGATAGCTCTTGTCGGCAGCACGCAGCATGGCCCGCTTCAGAGCCACGATTCCATCTTCTTGATGATAGGTGTACAGGTTAGAAACGGCCGACAGAGACATGAACACGGCATCCGCGTGGATGGCTTCGATCTGCTCGATGCACCTCATCCCCACGAAAGACTCGTGCCTTAGGTCGTAGTTCCCGCCGAAGCCCAGGATCATGAGATCGCGCTCGGCGGCGATGTCCGCCAGCTTGTGCAGGGCCGGGAGGAAGGGTGTCGCCACATGCAGAGGCGTGAGGTTGGCGAGTCCGTCGATCATTTGCAGAGCGGTGGTCGAGTCGTCAAAGATCAGCGACATGCCGGGTTCGACGTGTTGCAGCGCGCGCGTGGCTATCGCAGCCTTCCTGTCGATGTTCTTAGTCATGCGATAAGAGACCAGCGACTCGAAGACGCCCGAAGGCTGGGCGGTGACTTCGCCGTGCAACTTGCGCACCAGGCCGCGCGCCTCCAGTTCGTCGAGGTCGCGGTGGATGGTCATCAAGCTGACGTCGTAGAGTTCTGCCAGGCGCTGCGGCGAGCAGGAGCCCTCCTCTATCACCCGCTCTTTGATCAGACGCTGGCGTCGTTGCTTTGAACTCTCGGTCGAACCGCCGGACCCGTCCGAGGAGGCTGCAGCGGTGCCTGAACGCTGTACGGCCATTGTTGGATCGCCTTCCATTAGGGGACGGTAGTGGGGGCGGCTCCTCATGAGCCGCCCCCATTTCCGGTTATTCCCTTACTGCACCTGCACGAAGTTATTGAAGTTGTCGGCGTTCTCTGGAGTGATCAAGATGCAGTCGATGGCCTGCTTCTCGGGAGCGCCGGTGCTGCCGGTCAAGAGGTACCGGTGCATCTGCTGCACTGCCAGCTCGCTGCCGCGGACGATGGGCTGCAGCACCGTGGCGACCATCTCGCCCGCCTTGACCGCATTGACCGCGTCCTGATTGCCGTCGAAGCCGAGCACGAGCACGTCGTCGAGGCGGCCGGCGTCCTTGAGCGCCTGGATAGCGCCGAGCGCCATCTCGTCATTGCCCGAGATCACGCCGGTGATGTCCGGATGGGCGCTGAGCAGGATCTCCATCTTGTCCTTACCCTGGGTCCGGTCCCAGTTCGCGGTCTCCTCGCCAACCTCGATCAGGTCGGGGAACTGCGAGAGCACCTCGGCGTAGGCGTCGGAGCGGACACGGGCGTTGTTGTCGGTCGGGTTGCCGAACAGCTCGACGTATGTGCCCGCGCCACCCATCGCGTCGGCCCACTCCTGGGCTCCCAGGGTGGCACCCTGCGCGTTGTTGGAAACGATCTGGGACTTGGCGATGCCCTGTTCGCTGATCTCGGCGTTCACCAGGAAGACGGGGATCCCAGCGTCCGTCGCCTTTTGCACGGCACCGACGCTCTCATCAGCGCCCGCGGGGTCCAGAATGATGGCCACGGCGCCCTTGCTGATGGCCCCATCGATGAACTGGTTCTGCAGGTCAGGATCATTGTTGTGCGCATCGATCGTGGTGTCGTAGCCGAGGGCCTCGGCGGTTGCCTGAGCCGTGTCGATCTCGGCCTTCCAGTAGGGGTTGGATGGATCGACGGTGATGATGGCGACCGTGCCGCTGCCCTGCTGGGCGAGGACTTCCGCATCTGACATCTCGCTGTCCGCGGTCGTCTCGCTCGTGGCGTCAGTGGCTTCGGTCGTGTCCGTGGCGGCCGGCTCGGCGCTCGTGGTGTCGGTCGTGTCATCGGAGCCACAGCCGACGAGCGCCAACATCAGCGCCACCATTACCGCGAGAATTGCGGCGAAATACTTAGTACGGGACATTCTGCCTCTCCTCCTTGTCCAGGGTTCCAGACTTCCTTCGGGACACACTGCTCGACGTGACCGCTCAACGGCCCTGGTTTAAGTTCCAACCACCTCCTTGACCGGGGTGGGCGCGGCCGGCCCAGACGGCGGCCTGGCTGCCCTGTCCGCAGCGCGTTTCCTGGCAATCATCTGCTGTACTTGGTCGAGGGCGACAGCCAGAATGATCACAACGCCCTTGATTACTTGCTGCCAGAAGACCGACACGCCGACGAGCACCAGACCGTCGACGAGGAAGCCGATGACGAAGGCACCGATCAGTGTCCCGCGGATCGTCCCGCGCCCTCCGGAGAGCGCGGCGCCCCCGATGACCACCGCGCCAATAGCATTGAGTTCATACAACTCGCCCGAACGGGGAGTCGCAGCCGTCAGATCGGCGGCCAGCAGCAGCCCGACGGTCGCGGCGCAGAAGCCCGACAACACGTAGACCCAGGTCTTCACCCTGGCGACGGGCACGCCGGAGAGTTCGGCGGCGCGCTCGTTGCCGCCGACGGCGTACAGCCAGCGCCCGAAGGGCGTTCTGTTAAGCAGGACCGAGAAGATGATCGCGAAGACGATCATGACCCAAACGGGAGCCGGAATTCCCAGCGCCCGGGCACGGAAGACGGTCAGGAAGCCGCTGTTGCCGAGCGCCGCGCTGCCGTTAAGGCTGGTGAAGGTCAGCCCGTTCGAGATGAGAAGCGCAAACCCTCGGGCGGCGTAAAGCATGCCCAGCGTGGCGATGAACGGGGCAATATGCAGCCTCGATACCAGCAGCCCGTTGAGCAGGCCGACGAACGAGCCAACGGCCAGCGCGCTGAGGACCACGACCCACACCGCCGGGTAGGCGACCATCTCGCTCAACGGGAGGTCGAAGCCGTTGAGCAGGTAGCCGGCCACGATCCCGGTAAGCCCCACGATCGAACCGACCGAGAGGTCGATGCCGCCATGGAGGATGGTCATCAGCATGCCGATGGACACGATTGCGTTAACCGCGACGTGGCGCGACATGATGATGAAGTTATCGGGTTCGAGGAACTTGTCCGACAACACCGAGAACACGATGATGATGAGGGCCAACGCCACCAGGGCACGACCCTCCACCAAGAGGGCGTTCCAGTTGATGTTCCCGAGGCGCCCGCCCGACTCTGTGTCCGCCGCAGAACTCACAGCTCAACTCCCTTCTCGTTACCGGCCACCGCGTCTTCGACTTGCTCGCCGGAGGCAGCCATGATGTCTTCCCTGGTCACGCGGAGGGAGAAATTCTTGAACTTATGGGCGTTCTTCCCGGTGATCAGCGTGCAGTCCAGGGACTGCTTCTCGGGTGCGCCGGTCTCGCCCGTCAGCAGATAGCGGTGCATCTGCTGCAGGGCGTGTTGCGTCCCCTCGACGATCGGCTGCAAGACGGTAGCGACCATCTCCCCCTTGTGGACCGCATTGACCGCCTCTTGGTTGCCGTCGAACCCGAGCACCAGCACTCCGTCCAGGCGTCCGGCGTCCTTCAGCGCCTGAATCGCGCCCAGCGCCATCTCGTCGTTGCCCGCAATCACTCCCGTTATGTCGGGATGAGCGCTGAGCAGGCTCTCCATCTTGTCCTTGCCCTGCGCGCGGTCCCAGTTCGCCGTCTCTTGGCCGACCTTGGTTAGGCCGGGTAACTGCGACAGCACTTCGGCATAGGCGTCCGAGCGCAACTGCGCGTTGCGGTCCGTGGGATTGCCGAACAACTCGACGTATTTGCCCGCGGCCCCCATCGCGTCCGCCCACGCCTGGGCACCCAGGGCGGCCCCTTGGGCGTTGTTGGAGACAATTTGGGACTTGGCGATGCCCTGTTCGCTGATCTCGGCGTTCACCAGGAAGACCGGGATCCCCGCGGCCGTGGCCTTCCTGACCACTTCGATGCTCTCGTCCGCGCCCGCCGGGTCGAGAATGATTGCCACCGCCCCCGCGCCGATCGCCTCATCCATCAACCGCTTCTGAACCTCAGGGACGTTCTCGTGGGCATCGGTAGTCGTTTCGTAGCCGAGGGCTGTGGCCGTCGCCCGGGCCGTGTCGATCTCGGCCTGCCAGTAGGGGTTAGAAGGATGAGCACTGATGATAGCCACCGTGCCTCTCCCCCGCTGGAACAGGTAGTTCACGCCGTCCTCCCCCGCGGCGCCCGTCAGCTGAATACCGGTCATCGGGTCGAACTGGCCGGCGATCCGGCCCTTGGACATCACGACGATCCGGTGGGAAAACTGCAGGGCCTCATTTAGCTCGGATGTCGCGTACAGCACGGCGAGGCCGCGTTCGGCCTGCTCGAAGAGAAGGGAGAAGATCTCGCCCTTGGCGCCCACGTCGATACCTCGCGCCGGTTCGTCGAGGAGCAACACCTTGGGGTCGGTCATCAGCATCTTCCCGATGGCGACCTTTTGCTGATTCCCCCCGCTCAAGGAGGTGATCGAGATGTTGGCGCCTACGGTCTTGATCCGCACGTCGGAGATCTGTTTCTGGATCTGCTCGTTTTCCGAACCGCGCGAGATCAGCCAGCGCCTAGCCAGGGCGCCGATGCTCGCCAGGGACAGGTTCTTGCCCACCGTCATCAGCCGGACCAAGCCATCGCGCTGCCTGTCTTCGGGTACCAGGCCCAAGCCCTGCGCGATACGATCCCGGATGCTGGTTCCGGCCACGTCCTCTCCAGCCAGCCGGATGTGGCCGTGCGTAACCACGCCCCGCCCGGCGATAGCCTCGAGCAATTCAGTACGTCCGGCTCCCATCAGACCGTAAAGACAGACGATCTCGCCGGCCCGCACCTGGAGCGAGAAGTCACTGACCGCAACGCGGCCGTTGTCCACATCGACGACATCAACGTGGTCGAGCGTCAGCAAGGGCTCCCCGAACCTACGCTTGGCATCCGTCAAGCCGTAATCCTCGGACCGGCCGGTCATCTTCTCGACAACCCAAGCTAGGTCCACGTTCTCTGCCAGCGCCGTGTCGACGAGTTCTCCATCTCGCAGCACCACCGCGTAGTCCGCGATCTCCAAGGCCTCTTCGAGGTGGTGGGAGATGTAGATGACCGCGACGTCCTGCGCCTTCAGATCCCGGATGACCCTGAACAGCACTTCGACCTCTGTCGCACTCAACGCCGAAGTCGGCTCGTCCATGATCAGGATCCGCGCCTCCGCGTGAAGAGCGCGGGCAACCTCCACGATTTGCTGCTGCCCGAGACGCAGTTGCGCGATCGGGGTGGACGGGTCAATGTCCTCCTCGAGGCGGGCCATCATCTGCCTGGTGACCTCGCGCTGCCGCGCGTAGTCGATGTCCCGGCGGCGGGTACGCAGTTCCCGCCCTAGAAAGAGGTTGTCGGAAGCCGACAGGTTGGGGCAGAGGTTGAGCTCTTGGTGGATGATCGCAATGCCGCGCTCTTCGGCCTCCTTGGTCGAGCCGAACTCGACCACCTCACCGTCGAGTTCCAGGTAACCGCGCGTCGGCGGCTCGATACCGGCCATGATCTTCATCAGGGTGGACTTGCCCGCCCCGTTCTCGCCGAACAACACTGTGACCTTGCCCGGACGCACTTCGAAGTTGACGCCCTTGAGGGCTTCGGTCACGCCGTAGATCTTGGTCATGTCGACGGCGCGCAGAACGATCCGGTCGCCGGGCGGAGTGGCGGTTGCGTCGGAGACAGCGCCCGGCGCAACTTCGACTGCGGTCCCCGCCGAACTCACGACACGACCTCGATCGAGACCGGCATGAGCAGATAGGTATCCGCCGGTCCGCCGGTAACCCAACCGGCGTAGATCTCGAGCGTCTTCCCGACCAGCGAAGGCGGATCGAGCACTTCGATCACTTCGGCCAGCATAATGCGGCGGAAGTAGTTCGCCACCGACTGGTAGGCGTTCTGGTCGGGGAAGTCGCCGAATGCGATGGTCCCGGTGGCGTCGCGAACGGGGTTGCCGCTCAACGCCGATCCAATCGGCATCCGCACGTCTGCGTCCGGAAGTTCGTCGACCGAGAGGTAGATATAGTCACTGTCGACCTCATCGACCGTCCCCGTCACCGAAACGGGGTAGGTGAACCGGCCGGCACCCATGTCCTGCCCGTACTCGGCCCCTGCTGCCGCCGGGTCGTTGGCGATGGCCGCGGCAAGCTCAGATAGCGGCACCGCCTGCTCGATGATCAGGTCCCGGATCTCCGGAAAGGCCTGGGCCGTGTATTCCTCGGGGTCGAAGTCTGACCCCCGAATCTCCGTGGCGGAGGTCGTGTCCACGAACGTGGTGTCCGCGATCATCCCCGCCACCAGAGCCACCCCAAAGACGACCCCCAGCAGGATCTTTGGATACTTCACGCGTCGCAACGGGTTTGCCATAAGAACAGACCCCCTCCTGTACCGGCGACGGACATCTGGCTCGCTATATGCGATTTATATCATGCTGTCTGATAGCATCGCAACCGAAATCACATTATTCGCCCCGCAAACGATACAAAGTACGTCAAAACAACACCGTTATAACGTCAATGGGCGGCAGAGGCTTCCGCGTGGGCCGATCCGATCCGGAGCAGTTCGAGCAGACCTTGGGCCGTCCAAGCGGCCCGGCCGACGAACAGGCCGTCGACGTTCGGGGTGCGGAGCAACTCGGCGGCGTTGCTTGCCGCAACGCCGCCGCCGTAAAGCAACGTGCCCCGGGCGCAGCCGTCGGAGACTTCGGTCAGCGCCGCGGCGATTGCCTGCATGACCGGGGCGATCTGCTCCGTGGTCGCCGGCCTCCCTCCGGTACCGATTGCCCAGATGGGCTCGTAGGCCACGATGACCCGACGGGCTTCAGTCGGGGACAAAAGGCGGAGCGCCTCCCGCAGCTGGTCCAGCACGTATTCTTCCTGCATCTGGGCCGTCCGTACCTCGGCAGGCTCTCCGATACAGATCAGGGGGATCAAGCCGTGGTCGAGGGCGGCGCGCGCCTTCAGCCCTACCGTGTCGTCGTTCTCGCCGAAGTCGCGGCGGCGCTCCGAATGCCCCATCTCGACCAGAAGGGCTCCGGCATCCTTCACCATTCGCATGGAGACCTCCCCCGTCCCCGCGCCTTCATCTGCCCAGTGGGCGTTCTGCGCGCCTAGTAGCAGAGGCGTATCGGCAGGAAGGGTGTCGCGAACCGCGGCCAGGGAGGTGTGGGAGGGCAGAACGAACGCCTGAACGCCCGGCATCGGCAGGTGCGGCAGGAGGGTCCTGACGTAGGCCCGAGCCTCGTCGATTGTCTTATTCATCTTCCAACTTGTACCGACCCAAACCAGCTTCTCAGGCATCAGAAGCCTCCCAGACTACGAATCACGCGTTACTTCTTCACCAAAGCCAGAACCGCCGCGCCGCAACGACAAGTGCTGCATGTCACCCAATATAACAAGATATTCACATGTGCGCTGCCCAACTTCAGTGTCCTCGGACCGGACCCCCGCTCTTGGCTAATATCCTGCTAAACGCGGGACGCTGTGCCCTCTATTCGAGTTGTCTTTCCCTGGATGAGGGATGGCCTCCTCCGTAGAGGAACGAAATTCCTGCGCCCAAATGGAGATACCCATGATACTTTCACTGGCATTTTCACAGCCGTATGTTATTGTCATTGACGCAGGAGCAGTTTCTGGTCTTTCGCCCTGTGGAGCTTTTTCGGGCGCGAGGACCGCAACAGCGAGAACAGGAGGGGTCGAGGTGACACGGGACACGAATGCCGATCTGCCCAAGACGATGAAGGCGGTGGTCTCGCACGGACCCGGCGACTACCGGCTCGAAGAAGTCCCCGTACCTACTCCTGGGCCCGGCGAGGCACTGGTCAAAGTGGAGGCCAGCGGTATCTGCGGGTCGGACCTCAAGGCCTACCACGGCGCCGCCAAGTTCTGGGGGGACGAAGACCGCCCAGCCTGGACCGAGACAGAGGTAATTCCCGGGCACGAATTCACGGGCGAGATCGTTCAGATCGACGACGAGGCGGCCGAGCGCTGGGGCGTCACCGTGGGTGACCGCGTGGTAGCGGAGCAGATCCTGCCCTGCGGGGAGTGCCGCTACTGCGTGCGGGGCGAGTACCACATGTGCCAGGTGCACGACATGTTCGGGTTCAAGCGCAACAGCCCCGGAGGCATGGCCGAGTACACCGTCTTCCCCGAGAACGCGCTCGTCTATAAGATCTCCAAGGATTTGCCTGCGGCCCACGCGGCCTTTGCCGAACCGCTTTCGTGCGCGCTGCACGCCGTCGAACGGGCCAACATCAAATTCGAGGACGTTGTGGTGGTCGCCGGATGCGGTCCGATCGGCCTCGGGATGGTGGCCGGAGCCGCCGCCAAGAATCCCGCCGAGGTAATCGCCCTCGACATGGAACCGCGTAAGCTCGAACTGGCGAAGAAGTGCGGCGCCACCCGGACGATCAACGTCGCCGAGGAGGACGCCGTCCAGATTATCAAGGACCTCACCGACGGCTACGGGGCTGACGTGTATATCGAGGGCACCGGCCACCCATCGGCGGTCCCGCAGGGAATCAACCTGCTCCGTAAGCTGGGAACCTTTGTCGAATACAGCGTCTTTGGATCGGACGTCACCGTCGACTGGTCCATCATCAGTGACGACAAGGAACTCGACGTTCTGGGCGCCCACCTCGGTCCACACTGCTGGCCCGCGGCCATCCGCATGCTCGAGTCCGGCACCTTGCCGATGGACGAGATCATCAGCCATCAGCTGCCCCTGGAGCAGTTCCAAGAGGGCCTGGCGTTGGTAGACGAAGGAAAGAAATCGATCAAAGTCTCTTTGATTCCCTAACCGTACCCCCTCCCCGCAGTGGCTCCGGGTCCGATCCTCGGGCCCGAAGCCACCCTCATCTTCACCTGCCAACGATCCCCCGCGAGGCCCGCATGACAGCAATCACTCTTGACACCGAGCTCTCCCCCGCTGAACAGGCACTGGCCATATCCATGGTGCGTGGCCTCGCGATGGACGCGCCTCTCGCTGCGGCGAGCGGTCATCAGGGGACGGCGATGGCCCTCGCCCCCTTGGCGCACGTGCTGTTCAGCCGGGTGATGAAGTACGACCCGGCGCACCCCGATTGGCCGGATCGCGACCGCTTCATCCTATCCAATGGGCACGCCTCGATTCTGCAATACGCGATGCTCTACCTGACCGGCTACGGTCTGGAACTCGACGACCTGCGGGCCTTCCGTCAATGGGGATCGGCCACCCCAGGCCATCCTGAGGCCGGCCACACCCTCGGCGTCGAGGTGACCACCGGACCGCTCGGGCAGGGACTGGGCAACGCCGTCGGAATGGCCATCGCGGAACGGCACCTGCGCGCAACCTTTGGCCCCGGGGCCGTGGACCACCATACCTGGGTCATCGCTGGCGACGGCTGCCTGATGGAAGGGGTCAGCCACGAGGCGGCATCGCTCGCCGGGCATTTGGGCCTGGGGCGGCTGATTTGCGTCTTTGATGACAACCACATCACCATCGACGGCGAGACTTCGCTGTCGTGCACTGACGACGTCGTCTCTCGCTTCACGGGCTATGGCTGGGACGTCCACGAAGTGGGCGAGATTGCCGACGACACCGAAGCACTCGAACAGGCCTTGCGGGCGGCCAAGGGGATCGAGGACCGCCCGTCGTTGATCGTGCTGCGCTCCCACATCGGCGTGCCTTCGCCGGATCACACCGACGACCACGAAGCCCACGGGCTGGCCTTCGACGGGGTCGACGTCAGCCGCACCAAGGAAGCGATGGGAATCCCGGACGAGCCCTTCTGGGCGCCCGAGGATCTGGTCGAATCGTACCGTCGGCACGCCGGCGCCCGCGGCGCGGCGGCCTACGCCAAGTGGGAAGCGCGCACCGAGGACGTGCGCGCGGACCCGCGCTGGCTCGGAGCTTGGTCGGGCGGGGGCGTCGCGGGGTGGGCCGATAATCTGCCGACCTACGACCAGGGCCGCAGCGTCGCAACCCGCTCGGCGATCAACGACGCTCTCAACGCGTCGGCCGAGGGGCTGCCCGGCTTGCTTGCGGGCTCCGCCGACCTGACCGGCAACACGGGGACGAGGCTGAGTGAGGAGCCGCGGCACGCCGCGACCGCTCCGGAGGCCCGCCAGATCTACTTCGGCATCCGCGAGCACGCCATGGGAGCGGCGCTGGTGGGCATGGCCCGCCACGGAGGGGTGCTGCCCGTTGGCGGGACGTTCTTCGTCTTTCTGGATTACATGCGCCCGCCCGTCCGCCTGGCCGCACTCTCGCGCGCAAAAGCGGTATTCGTCTACACCCACGACTCCGTGGGCGTCGGCGAGGACGGACCCACGCACCAACCGATCGAGCATCTGGCCACCCTGCGCGCGGTGCCCGACCTGCAGGTGATCCGGCCCGCGGACGCCAACGAGACCGTGTCCGCTTGGCGGGTTGTCGTCGAACACGACGGGCCGACCGTGCTGGTCCTAACCCGGCAGGAAGTACCGACCGTCACCGACGGCTCGGCTGTCACGCGCGGCGCCGGAATCGTGCGCGAACCCGATGGCGCTCCGGCCCTCGTGCTCCTGGCCACCGGCAGCGAGGTCGCGCTCTGTGTAGAGGCGGCCGAGCGCCTGGCCGCGGAGGGCGTGCCGGCCCGAGTCGTCAGCCTGCCCAGTTGGGACAGATTCGCAGCCCAGGACGAAGGATACCGGCGACAACTGCTGCCCCCGGGGGTCCCGGTACTCTCGGTCGAGGCAGCGAGCACCTTCGGCTGGAAGGAATACGCCGATGCCGCAATCGGCATCGACCGGTTCGGCACCAGCGCCCCGGGGGGCCTGGTCCTAGAACAGCTCGGGATCAATGTCGACGCCGTGGTCGCCCGCGCCCACGCCCTGCTCTAGGAGATCCCATGCCGCAGCTAACCCTCCCGCGCTGTCCGCACACCGTCACCACTCTGCCCGAAGAAACCTGTGAGGCCTTCAGCGACCACTGTACGCTGGCCCGGAGCGTCGACGCGAACGTGGACGAGGAGGGGCGCGTCTGGGTCGCGCTGGCCGAGGTCGGGGTCGACATGCCCGACGTCGCAGTCACCCTGGAGAATCAAGGGGTCGCGGCGTTCGAGCAGAGCTTTGAGCAGCTGCTCGAGGCCCTATACTCCAAGCGCGAGGTTCTGGAAACGAGGTAGGCAGCATGGCCGAGATCGTAGTTGTCGGCAGCGCGAACATCGACCGCACCGTTGTCGTCGCGCATTTTCCCGAGCCCGGGGAGACCGTTACCGGCGGTCCCGTCGCGGCAGGCCAGGGCGGCAAGGGAGCAAACCAGGCAGTCGTCGCCGCCCGCTTCGGGCGATCGGTGGCCTTCGTCGGTCGGGTGGGAAGCGACGCTGACGGACGCTCGATCCGGGCCGACCTGCGCAGCGAGGGCGTCGACGTATCGTATCTGCGCGACAGCCCAGGCCCCAGCGGTGCGGCGTTCATCTGCGTCGATCCGCACGCCGAGAACTTCATCGTGGTGTCGCCCGGGGCCAATGCGCTCGTCACACGGGAGGACGTGGCCGCGGCCACGGATCAGTTGGTCCAGGCCAGAGTGCTCCTGGTTCAACTCGAAGTCCCTCTCGAAGCGGTAAAAGCTGCGCTTGAGCTGGCAGTCGGTGTCCGGGTGCTTAATCCGGCGCCGGCACGGCCACTCCCCGAGGACCTTTTATCCCGGGTCGACGTCCTCATTCCTAACACGAGCGAACTGGGGACGCTGACAGGCACCACCTGCCCCTCGGCCCACGCCGAAATTGCAGAGCTTGCCTCGATACTCGGGGTCGACAACGTCATAGTGACCCTGGGTGCGGACGGCGCGCTAGTCATTAACCACGGCAAATACCAGCATCTCCCGGCACTTCCCGTCCGTCCTGTGGATACCACCGGAGCTGGCGATACATTCTGTGCGACCGTCGCAGACGGCCTTGCCCGCGACCTATCGCTGATCGTTGCCGCGAAGAGAGCCGTTCGCGCGGCCGGACGCGCCACGACGGCCAAAGGCGCCCGCCCCCGAGTGCCGCTCTCACCATGATGCTTTCCTCTTCGACCACCTAGCAGAAGGTACAGGCGGCGAAGGTCTGTCTCCGTGAGACCGTCGCCATCGGATGCGGGAAGTCGTTGACGCCGCCGACTCACGGGGCGCGGCTTATGGCATTCTTAGATAGGCAAGGAACAGCGAAACAGACGGCGGAAAACCCGTGAGAGAGCAGTGAGCGCCGAGCAACCCAGGATCCAGCTCTTGTTCGACCGCGCGATCGACCGGTCTCTCCTCTGGGCGGTGCCCGGCGCGGTGCGGCCGAATCACCTGACGTTCCTACGTTTCTTACTGGTGCCTGCGGTCTACCTGCTCTTCCGGGCCGGCTCGACGGAAGCAGCCCTCGGGGTCTTCGTGCTCGGTGCCAGCACCGACTTCATGGACGGGGCGATGGCGCGCACCCGCGACCAGGTGACCGAGTTGGGCACCTTCATCGACCCGCTGGCCGACAAGCTGCTGGTGGCAGGCGCCCTCCTGGCTCTTGGTTCCGACTACCTGGTGATAAAGGTGATAGTTGCCTCGATCGGCCTCGAGCTCGTCTTCATGGCGGCCGGCGCCGCCCACTGGGCCCGCGGCGGCAGGGTGGTCAGGGCCAACGTCTTCGGCAAGATCAAGATGGTGCTGCTCAGCGTGGGGCTTGCGCTATTCCTGCTTGGGCAGATGCTCGGCGCGGAAAGCGTGGTTCGGCCGGCGGTGTGGATGCTCTGGGCGGCTCTGGCGTTCGCAGTCGCTTCGGGCATCAAGTTCGCCCGGTCGAACCGCGAGGCCGCGTCCCTACCCCAGAAAGCACCACGCTCGGGCTCGGCCGGCGCTTGACGCGGCGATCCCGCCGCCGCGAGATGGAATATAGCCGCAACCGGCTGATAGGGAGAGGGCCGAACTCCGTTCGAAGTTCGGCCCTCTCCGCCGATGATTCCCGCGTGCTTGTTTACTTCTGCAGTTCGAGCCGCCCGACGGCGTCGAAGGCGCCATCCGGACGATTGGAGATCACGCCATAGGCGCGGCCGTCCTTCAGGTATTGGGCATCCACCCAGGCCTGCCCAACAGTACCCTCGCCGGCGGTGCCAACCACGGGGCTTACCTGGTACCAACTCTGACGAGCCTTGGCGTAAGAGAGGTAGACGTCCGCCGTCCAGTCGTTGTTTTGCAGACCGGTGGTGAACACCCAGCCGTTCGTAACCCAGCCCAGCTGGGATTCCACCGAATCGAGGGGGAAGACGTTGCTGCTCCCGGGAACGGCGAGATCGTCCACGTACCAGCCGAGACCGTTGACGGCCTCGTCGGTGGCGTAGCGGAAGCGTACATCGACGGTCCCGCTAAAGCCGGAGAGGTCGAAGCGGGCCATCTGCCAGCCACCGGAGGAGCCGGTGAGACCGCCCTCCCCGTCCCAGGCGCTGGAGCCAAAGGTGTTGCTGAGGCCGGCTGGCAGGGAGCTCAGCTGCTCCAGCTTCGTCCAAGGGGAGCCATTGGCGGAAGCCTCGACGTAGCCGTAGTCCCAGTCCTGCTCGATGTCGAACCAGGTCATGAACTCGAGCACGCCGTTCGCAGGCACGTCGTCCAAACGGCGCTCGAGGGTGCGCTGCAGGGCGTTGCCCAGCCCGCTGTACCACTCGTAGGTTCCGGTGAAAGGCGCGACCCCCGAGCCGGCCGGGCCGGTGAAACTGAGGGTGAAGCCCGGTTGGGAACCGGAGTACGTCCGGTAATAAGCGCCCCAGGCTTCCGTGGTAGTGCGTCGCCAGACGTTTTTCCGGGTCGGGGGCATGTTGCCGCCGACTTTGGCGTTGTAGTAGTCGATGCCGTCGTCGATGGTGTAACCATCAGAGTCGGGGCCACCTAAAGCGAGGTTTCGGTAGTTCCACGCCTGTTCCGTCACCTTGCCATCGAGTAGGTTGGCCAGGGTGTAGTCGTGGTGCAGCTCCTCGACCCGGTCACGTCCTCCGACCACCCAGTTGGCCACCGAAGCCAAGCCGTTTTCCTGGTCGTGAATGAGGTTCCAAACAAAGCGGTCGCCGGGATCGGTGAACTTGGCCGGGTCGTCCGCGAACTTGTCGTAGAACTGCTCGGCAGCCTTCTTCTTGCCCGCGGTCTTCTTGGCCAAGCGCTGGTCGAGCGGTTTGTTCAGCACGTCGCCCCCGGCCGCCTCCCACAGGTAGTCCTGCCAGAGCACCCCGTTGCCGTAGTCGTAGAGTTCTCCGTCCCAATCCGTCAGCGAGTCGCGATGGTAAACCAGGTAGTTACCGATGTGGGAGTCTGTGGTGATCGTGCCGTAGATGAACTGCTCCGCCAGGTCGGCCATGCCCTCGTCGATGAAGGAGTCCTCGTCGGGATCGACGTCATGGTGAATCAAGTGCTCGAACTCGTGCGCGATGGTGCCCTCGTAGAGATAGGGCCGCGCGCTATCGGGTCCGGTGCGGTTCGCCCAGTCGAAGGAGTCGATGAAGATCGCGTTGATGTTCAGATAGTCGTTCAGGCTCGACCAGAAGTAACCGGCCGTGTAGAAGCGGTAATCGCCCCAGTAGGCCTCGTCCCGGATGTTGTACACGAAGATCCCGGCGCGCGAGCCGTCCATCCCCTTTTCCGGGGCGCGCGGCTCGTAGTTGCCGAAGTGGAAGACGTCCGACTCCCAGATTCGTTGGTCGAACTCGTCCGCCATGTACTGGATCTGTGCCGGCGTTATCTCGTGCGATTGCTGTGACGATTCCGGCGGCGGCTGCAGGTCGTTCCAGGCGACGTAGATGTCGGAGTGCAGTCCAGAAGCCTCCTTCCAGAAGGGCACCTCATACGAACCTCCGTGCGCGGGGTCGAAGTCGAAGAGCGTGAGCACGAGGTCGGGTGCCCGCCCGTCGTGTGTCGGCTGCGCGGCCAGAGCCGCGGCGCCGGGCTCGCCGTTGGGATAAGCCTGAACCGGTGCGGGTCTATCCTTGAGAAGCGGCGAGATGTCAAAGGGCACGTTGGTTTGCGCTGTGCTGCCAGACGCCCAGGCGGGGCCGACCAGCACAAGCATGAATGTCAGTGCCAGGAAGGCTGCGGCCAGCGCCATGAGCCTCCTGGGCAATCGGGTTGCCACCATCCTGACTCCTTTCCCCCTCTTTCTACTCCACGCCCCAACCGCGGACTCGCTCATCGAGAGCAACCGAAGGAACGTACACCAGAGCATATGACCGACCGCGTGCGGCGGCAATAGGAAGCGCAAAGTGAGGGGGGGCTACATCCGCCGAGAATCGTACGCCCAGTTCAGCAGCACCTGGCGCTGCTTGGGGCGGCAGGTCAGGTCGCCGGCCGCGCAATGCTTTTGCAGTTGGGCCGCGTGGCGCCGGATCCCCTTCCACCGCCGGATCTGCCGATCGTCATCGGGGCCGCGGCGGCCCAGGAGGTAGCGGCAGTACCATTGGAACCAGCCGCGCGGGTCGTCGGGGTGGATCCAGCCCTTGGCCCGCCAGACGGCGAGCGGCTGAGAGGCGTTGACGCCGAAGAAATTGTATTCGGGGACGTGGCGATCGGGGCAGAGGCGAGCGCGCTCGAACCACTCCGCGGGAAACTCATCGCGGCAGTCGGTCATGTACTTCCCCCCGAAGACTCCCAGCTCCAGCATCTCTGCGGGCGTGAGCTCGGGACCAAATTCGGGTGAGAAGTTCTGCCCGGGCGCCTCGGTCAATACGTACTGGTACCCCGTCTGCATCAAGTCGTCGACCTCGACCGTCAGCGGCCGCCGCGAAGGGTCCATGCTCATCGCTCTAGGCACCTCGACATAGCTTCAAGAGGAAGAGGAACGATACCGGGCGTGCTCCCGCTTCAGGCGCAGGTAGCCCTCGTCCTCCCGGACCAACACCCATTTCTCTTTGAAGAACTGGGCTGATTCGGCCTTCTGCGCGTCTTCTTCCCGAGGCAAGATCTCCACCCCGTCCTCAGCGTACTTCCGGCCGCTCCGGTGGTTCGCGTAGCGGCGCGAACGCGTGTAGCCCATCTGGAGGAACTTGCGGGCCATATCCATCCCCACGAAGTCGTCCCGGGACCCTCCGGAGTGGGCGGGCTGGCCCTAACTATCAATTTGACAATCACTGATAACAAGCTGATAGTTGACGAGTCAGTCACCGCCAGCGACGCGGTCCCTTAGGTCAGAAGCCGGATAGAAGACAAACGTCTTCCCCTGCCGTCGCTGCGATAGGTATCCGCGGTCGGCTAGACCGATCAGGTCGGCCCTAGCCGTACCGTAGGCGATATTGTGGGACGCCCGATGCGAGGCGATGGTGAACTTTACTGCGGAGTCCTTCAGGGCCCTCGAGAGCACGGCGCGCTGCCGATGATTAAGCTCTCCGTCGTGTGACACCTGCTGCGCCAGTCGCCGGTCTTCCTCGGCTTTTCGTTCAACGTAGACCCAGAAATCACGGAGGGCACCCTCGACCGCTTGAAGGTGGAACGTGACGAAGTAAGTAACATCCGCATCGTCGAGTTCCGTGTACAGAAAAGCGCGGTCGTACTGCGCCCGCCGCTCCAGTATGGCTCGCGATATAGAAACGTACTCGAAAAGCCAATAACCTTTCCGGACAGCGTGAAGATAGAAGAGGGCCCTGGCCGTCCGGCCGTTGCCATCACAGAAGGGGTGCAAGTAAGCGAGCCAGAAATGGAGAAGGACGGCTTTCAGGACTGGGTGTATGAACTGCTCAGTCTCCTCGTTAGAGAAACGGCAGAGAGCCTCCAACTGGGCAGGGATTTCGGAGGCGGCTGGCGGAACATGCGCGACTTCTCCGGTCAGCCCATCGCTCACGACTACATCTTTGTCCCGATCCTCCCGGAATCGACCGATCTCATCGGGGTCATCCAGCGTCCCCTCTGTCAAGGAAGACTGCAGCTCTAGAAGAAGATTCGGCGTGAGCTCTTGGTCACGCAGCTCTTTGATCCGCGTAATCGTTCTGAAGTTGTTGAGGATCATGCGCTCGCCTCGCGTACGAGGAGGCCGCCCCGTCCTAAGCATTTCTTTCGCATCCCGACGTGTGGTTGCGGCACCCTCGATTTGGCTCGACGCTATTGCCTCCTCCATCAGCCGATTGACGAGAAAGGTTCGCTGGACGTCGCGCGTGATTCCGGGAACCGAGGCGCCGATTCTGCCCCCCGCTTCCTGGTCGATGACCATCAGGGCGCGCTGAAGCTCGTCCGTCAGGGAGTACCAGAAGTGATGACCATGGATGTCCACGATTGGCGTCTGGCGACGGTTGAGGGAACGGCTCAACTTCGTCAGACCCCAGAGCTCCTCAGCCGTGAGCCCTGTGGGGGGCTTTAGGTGCTTGAGCTTATCCCAGTACAGGTAGTCCCTGTTCACCCTCTGCAGAATGCCTTCGAGCTCACTGTCCTCATCCCGACGGAAGAGCGCCTCCAGGATGTTATCTGAGGGTTCAACAGGCGGTGCGGGCTCGGGCTTCTTGACCACTTCTGTCGCTCCTATCAAACCGTGTGCAATTGATAGTACCACGGTCCAGACCCTGATCTATCAAATAGATAACAAATGATAGATGACTGATAGTATTCCCACCGTTGAGTGGCCGACTCGCTCGGATGCCACTTTGATGTAGATCAACGCGGGATGCCGTCACTGCTACGCGGAGCGGATGGCACGCCGCCCCCAGGGCTAGGGAAAAACCCCTGCAAAAGGCAAGTGGCGGAGCGGCGTGGGAGTCGAACCCACCCTGGACGGGACCACCGCCCAACAGCGGTTTTGAAGACCGAGCCGACCACCAGGCCGGATGCCGCTCCCCGAGGAGGGCCTTAGTTTAGCATCGCCCCCGGCGGATTCGCCCCCGCCGTCACCCTGGGGCCGGCTCGGCCTCGCCGAGCCACGCCGATTCGCGCCGACTCGCCCTCGCCGACCCGACCGCGCATGTCACCATCGCGGAAGGGTGACAACTCCGCGCATCCCCCCCATCCGGCCAGTACCAACCCGTCCCCTTTGGCACCATCCAGTCTGGTCCGCAGCCGGGTGCCGGCCGCACTTGGCCCTGGAAGAATGGAGGCGAAAGACAAGGGGAGCATCCCGTAGGAGGTTGGCCATGAGCGATGTCGTGTTGCAGACCGAGGGGCTGAGCAAGCACTTCGGCGCGGTAAAGGCCGTCGAGAGCCTGGATCTCGAGGTGCGGCGCGGGGAGGTGTACGGTTTCCTCGGCCCCAACGGCTCGGGCAAAACCACGACCATCTCCATGGTGCTCGGTCTGCTGCACCCCAGCGCGGGTCAGGTCACGGTGCTCGGCCGCATAGTGACGCCCACCAAGACCGAGGCGCTCGCCGAGGTCGGCTCGCTGGTGGGAGTTCCCGGCATGGTGCCCCACCTCAGCGGGCGCAAGAACCTCGAACTACTGGCCGCGCTCCACAAGGACGTGGGCGGAGAACGCATCCACGAGATCCTGGAACTGGTCGATCTGACCGGCGCCGCCGACCGCAAGGTCAAGGGCTATTCCCTGGGCATGCGCCAACGGCTGGGACTGGGAGCCGCGCTGCTGCACCGCCCCGAACTGCTCATCCTCGACGAGCCCACCAATGGCCTGGACCCCGCGGGCATGCGTGAGATCCGGGAACTCCTGCGGCGTTTGGCCGACCAGGGCATCACCGTGTTCTTGAGCAGCCACCTCCTGCACGAGATCGAGCAGGTCTGCGACCGAGTCACTGTTCTGGCCAAAGGAAGGGCCGTGGCGACCGGACGGGTGGAAGATCTCCTGGGCGGCTCGGAAGTCGTGCGCCTGCGGGTTCGCGACACGCGTAAGACCGCCGACGCCCTGGCCACTCTCCCCTCGATCGGCGAGATCCGGCCCAATGGGCACTGGGTCGAGGTGGAGGGCGCCCGGAGCGAGGACGTCATCGTCCACCTGGTGGCGCGTGACCTGGTTCCCAGCGAAGTCATCACCTCGAAGGCGGATCTCGAGAGCGTGTTCCTCACCTTGACCGAATAGCGGGAAAAACCAACGCCAAACCCCGCGGCAGGCGCCGCGCAGAGCCAGGAGAGAAAGGAGCCGGCATGTTCGCCAACGTGCTCAAAGCGCAGCAGTCAAAGGTCTTTCGGAGCAGCGTCCTCTGGGTGGAGGTCGGCCTGTTGGCGGCATTCGCCCTGCTCATCACGGTCCTCCGCAACGTCACGCCCGAAATGGGAGGGGATTCTCCCGAGACGGTGGGCGGACAGCTCCTGGACATCCTGCAAACCACGGGCACCTCGACCATGGGTGGCATGCTCGCCGTGGTCCTGGCCGGCGCACTCATGGCTCAGGAGTACGGCTGGCGGAGCCTTCACCTTTGGCTGAGCAAGGGAGTCGCGCGCAGCACCTTCCTCTGGACCAAGTTCCTGTCCATGCTCGGTCCCATCCTGCTCTTCTTCGTGGCGGCCGCGCTGGTCACCGTGCCCGCCTCCGCCCTGCTGGTCGACGGCGAAGTCGGCATCGACTGGGGAGAGGTCTTCTTGACCGTGGCCGCCGGCGTCTACGGCGTGCTCCCCTACGCGGCGCTCGCTCTGTTGCTTGCCGTGATCGGCCGCTCCATGCTGGTGGCGATCGGCGGAGGGCTGGCGATCACCCTCCTGGTGGAGAACCTGTTCGTCCAACTGGCCAACCTGCTGGGCGATGGCGCCACCCAGGTGCTGCCCTACCTGCCCAACATGCTGGCTCAAGGCGTGCTTCGCATGGAGAGCGAGATGACGGTGGCTCCCCTCAACCCGGCGCCGGCCGCCGCGCTGATCGCGGTCTATACGGTGATCACCCTCGGGGCGGCCACCGTGGTCCTGCGCCGCCAGGATCTGAGCGACTAGCCGCGGAGAAGCCGGCGGGCCCTAGGGTCGGCGATTAGCCACCGCCGAGAAGCCGTTCGAGGCCCAGCGGGCGGCGGGCCTAGGTGTACCGCCCACACACGTTATTGTCCCCGGACCCTGGAGATCGGTGTGGCTCCGT